>CAVRIE010000013.1:0-139283 GCA_963721165.1 uncultured Actinomycetota bacterium
GCGAGCTGGACACAGGGATCTTCCGATGAGCGAGCTCGTTGCGGCCACGCATCCTCGGCCACCGTGGGAAGGTGGCGGCGATGAGACGAAACCAGCGCGTCACCGCCAGCGGGGTGCGCAGGCCGCAGAGCGAGCGCCTGCGCCGGCGTCGGCGGTGGTACTTCGCGCTCATGGGCGTTTGCCTGGCGCTGATCCTGCTGGCCTGGAACCTGGTTCGGCTGTGGTCGACGACGGCTGCTGTAGCCATGTCGGTCGTCGCTGCAGCGCTCCCACCGATCGCCGTGGTCATCGCCAACTGGGGCGAGGACCGCTGATAACGAGCGTGGGTCGTCATGCGCCCGGGCGCCGATCGAGAGGCCAATCGGTCGACGGCCGGAATCTCGGCGCGCTGCGCGCGTGCTGCGGCATCCGGATAACGCCCTGCCGCCACCAAGGGGTCCCATTCCGCCGCCTGGCGGCTGCGCCACCTTTCACTCTCAGCCGAGATGCGGACGGTGCGACGGGTGCTGTTGGCCCTCCGGGGACCACGCCGTCACCAGCATCACTCCGGCTTAGCCTCTTGCGGGTACGGAGTGTCGCCACGTTCCAGCATCTCGACGTACTGCGTGATCCGGCGGGCACGGGTCTCTGCGCGCTTAGCCTGATGCACCCGGTACAGCACGGAGTACCTGTTCGTGCGCGTCAGCACCTCCCACATCGCCTGCGCGCGTGGCGACGCGGCCAGCGCATCGCGTAGGTCGTCCGGCACGTCGATTGACGCCGAACCGCCGTATGCCCTCTCCCAGCGCCCGTCGGCCCTCGCCCTCTCGACCTCGGCGAGACCCGCCGGCTGCATCCGTCTCTCAGCAATCAGCCGTTCAGCCGCCTCGACGTTGCGCTGAGACCATGAGCTGCGCGCGCGCCGGGGCGTGAACCGGACACAGTAGGTCACGTTGTCCCGTCGGGTGAGCTGACCGTCGATCCAGCCGTAGCAGAGCGCCTCGGGCAGCGCGTCATCGTAGGTCAGCCGCGTCGGCTGCGTTACGCCCTTCCTCGCCAGCACCAGACGTACACCCGGCGATGACGCATGGTTGGCCGCGAGCCAGGCGCGCCACGCGCCGGGGTCGGCGACGAGCAGCTCCGGGGTCTCTCTCACATACCGATTCTCCTGCAAGCGACCCGATCCACACCCAGGCGCGGCGCAAACGGTTGGAGCCCAGTTGGGCGCAAGACAGCGCAGTCGAGGATGCACTGATGTCTGCCGCGATCCGTGCGGTGGCGGCGAGCCGAGCTCGCAAGACACTTTCCGACTTGACGATCCCCGCTGCGTCCTCGCTTCATTCCGACGACGTCGCGTTCTAGAGTCCTGGCGTGCGCTCAGCGGAGTTGACCGACCAGGTGCGTGCTATCTGCCTGCGGCTACCGGAGGTCACCGAGCGTTTGAGCCATGGCTCACCTGCCTTCTTCGTCGGCAAGCAGTTCGCCATGCTCTGGCCTGACGGCCACCACGAACACGACTTCCCGCATCTTTGGTGTGCTGCCCCGATGGGCATTCAGGAAGAACTGCTTGCAGCCTCTCCCGACCGGTATTTCCGCCCGCCGTATGTGGGGTCGCGTGGGTGGGTCGGGATGCGACTGGACGCCGAGGTCGACTGGGACGAGGTCGCCGAACTCTGTCTGGAGGCCTACCGACTCATCGCGCCATCGCGCTTGCGCAAGCTCCTAGACGAGACGGGACCCTCTTGAAGGTCCGACAAGCCTCCTCTCGGACCCGCGTCTTTCGCCGCGATGGACCTTGACTCGTCACCCGCGGCGACGGGGCGGATCTGGTAGACGAGCGTCCGTCATCCGACTGCGACGCGACCTGCTGGATCGATGGGCGTGAGCCTGTCCGCAAGGGCCGACGCGTCGCCAAACTTCCGCACGACTTCCGCACGGACAGCCGTAAACAGCCGGATCTGGCCGGACAGAGCCGGACAACGACGAAGGGCCTCCGACCGGCAAACGTGCTGGTCAGAGGCCCTTTTCGCCCTGTGGCAGGTGCAGGATTCGAACCTGCGTAGCTATACAGCGACGGATTTACAGTCCGCTTCCATTGGCCGCTCGGACAACCTGCCATGCTCACCCCGGTTAGCCTGGGGCTCAGCGACACGAAAGAATACAGCAGCCCCACTTGATGACTAAATCGGGCGCCCACGCCCCCAGGAGGAACCGCAGCTCATGGCCGACTCGTCGTTCGACATCGTCAGCAAGCTCGACCAGCAGGAGGTCGACAACGCGATCAACCAGGCGCAGCGCGAGATCAGTCAGCGGTTCGACTTCAAGAACACCGGCGCCAACATCGAGCGCTCCGGCGAGCACGGGGTCGAGATCACCGCGAACGCCGACGACCGCGCGCTGGCCGTGCTGGATGTCTTCAAGGACAAGCTGATCAAGCGGAACCAGTCGCTGAAGATCCTCGAGCCCGGGGAGCCTCGCCAGTCCGGCAAGGACACCAAGCTGAGCGTGGCGCTCAAGGAGGGCATCTCCCAGGAGCACGCGAAGAAGATCGGCAAGCTGATCCGCGACGAGGGGCCCAAGGGCGTCAAGGTGCAGGTCCAGGGCGACGAGCTCCGCGTCTCGAGCAAGAAGCGCGACGACCTGCAGGCCGTGATCGCCCTGGTCAAGGGTCAGGAGTACGACTTCGCGGTGCAGTTCACGAACTACCGCTGACCTCGAGCGGCGGGCAGGGCCTCAGAGCACCTCGTAGGCCCTGGCCTGGACCCGGCTCGCGGTGCCGGCTCGCCGACCGAAGAGCCAGACAGCCGTAGCGGTCCCGTCGTCGGCAACGGCAACCGCGAGTCCGGCCGCGTCACCTCGTCGGTCCGACAGCGACGCCGCGGGACCCCATGCGCCCGAGCGGGACCGGTAGGCCGCCTGGACGACGTGGGCCCCACGGGCCTTGCCGTCCCATCCGATGACCGCGTCACCCGCGCGGCTGACGACGACCTCCAGCCCGTAGAAGACCGAGCCGCGGGACGCGACACGAGCTCGCGTCCATGCGCCGGCGGAGGTCTGCCGGGCCGAGAAGACGGCGCCCGCCTGGTTCGACCAGGCCAGGGTCACGGTGCCCGCGCCGTCGATGCCGAGGTCCAGCCACCAGGCGTCGGCCTTCACGCCCGGCACCGCGACGGCGCGACTCCAGCCCCCTCCATGGCTCCAGCGCCTCATGGTGATCCCCGCGTTCGTTCCTCCGCGGTTCCATGCCACCGCGAGCTCACCGGACGGGAGCGCGGCCAGCTGCGGATCCGAAGGGTGGCCCAGTCGTCGGCTCAGGGGCCGGGACCTGTCCCACCCACGTCCCGCTGGAAGCGATGCGGTCATGATCTGCCCGCGGCTGCCGGCGGTCTCGTCCCAGACCACCGCGACCCGACCGGCTCGTGACACGGCCACCTCGGCGCCGAACGCGTCGCGCCCCGCCGAGGAGAGCGTCCGCGCACGGCTCCATCTCCCCTTGGCACCACCGACGACGGCTTGGACACGGGAGCGCGCGTACGTCGAGTCGAGGTCGTCGTCCAGGGTCTCCCAGGACAGCACCGCGCGCCCGCGCGCATTCACGGCGAGGTCGAGGGAGGCGGGCCGGGTCCCTCGCACGCCCGCGGGAGTGCGGTGCAGGGTGGCGGGCTCACCCCACGAGCCGCCTGCGGACCGTCGTACCGCTTTCACCCGGCGCCCGGCGGCCCACGCGAGGACCAGGTCACCGTCGCCCTCGAAGGCGATCTCGGCCTCCACGGCCCCGCCCGTACCGGGCACTCGACGAGGCACGGTCCACGTGCCTGAGGCTCGCTGCCAGGCGGCCATCACCCGCGAGCGCGCCTTCTCGCCGCGGATCCAGACCGCCAAGGCCTTCCCGTCCGGGTCGACGGCCAGGTCCGGTGCGTACGTCGAACGGGCCGGCTGCGTCAGGTCGACGACCGGCCCCCAACCGGGCGCGGGCGCCTCCGCTGCGACCGCCGCTCCCGTCCCGCCGCCGAGCGCCGTGGTCAGCGCGAGCGTGAGACCTCCGATGACTGACCTGCCGTGACGCATGTCGATCCCCCCGTCGAAGAATGGTCAGCGGATGCCTTTTTCCGCACTCTGGGCGATCCGCGCGAGGCGGAGGCAGACACCAGCGAGCTCGACGGCCTCGGCGGCGTCCAGAGCCGCCACCTCCATCGACGGACCGCCCGGCTGGAAGGCGACCTCGAGCTCCAAGCGGGGCTCCTCGCGCTCCTGGGCGCTGAGGGAGACTCGCAACTCGGTGCCGCCGGAGGTGTCAACGACGTGCAGCTCGCCGACGTGTGAGTGATGCCGTTGCCCGGACGCCGTGCACCAGTCATAGGTCGCGCACGAACGACGTTGGGGCGGGATGCTTGCCGCCACCGCGACCTCCCTCCGTCGCCCCCGTGACAACAGTCTGCCCGTGTCGAAGGGGCGGCGGCAGGAGTTTGCCGATCAGGGTGACAGCGCGGCCACGACAACCGGGTCGAGCAGCAGACCGGGGAGTACCGAGAAGACCAGACCCGCGGTGAAGGTCATGCCGATCGCGACCCCGACGCCGTTCGGCACGTTGTAGGTCGAGCCGCCCGGGACCTCCGCGGGGCGGAACAGCTCCATCAGCCAGCGGGCGTAGTAGACCAGTCCGATCGCGACGTTCAGCGCCATGACGACCGCCAGCCAGGTGGCCGGGCCGGCCGCGGAGGAGAAGACGACGACCTTGGCCAGCAGGCCGATCACACCGGGCGGCAGGCCGGCCAGCGCCACGAGCGCGAACGCGAGAGCCCACCCGGCGAGGGGCTCCTCCCGGATGAGCCCGCGGTAGTCCGAGAGCCGCTGAGCGGGGTAGCGGGTGCCCACGACGGCGGCGACCGCGAAGGCGCCGAGGTTCACCACGGCGTACACGACGAGGTAGCCCGTCGACCGGCTCAGCACCGCCGTGATCTCCCCCTGCGACGCGGCCGCGACCGCGCCGAACGGCACCAGCATGTAACCCGCCTGGGCGACCGAGGACCATGCGAGCAGGCGTACGGCGTGCTGCTGCCACAGCGCGACCATGTTGCCGACCGACATGGTGAGGGCGGCCATCACCCCGACCACCGGCGACCACGCCCCGGCGAGCGCCGGCAGGCCGTAGCCGAGCACCAGGATCAGGCCGACGAACCCGGCTGCCTTGGACACCACCGAGAGGTACGCCGCCACCGCGACCGGCGCGCCGACATAGGTGTCGGGCACCCACATGTGGAACGGCACCGCGGCGACCTTGAACGCCAGGCCCACCACTGTGAGAAGGACACCGGCGACCGCGACGTCGTGCACGGCCGAACCGGACGCCAGCGCGACGTCGATCTGGGTGAGGAAGACCGACCCCGTGGCGCCGTACACCAGGGAGATGCCCATCAGCATGACCGCGGTGGAGACGACGGAGACGAGGAAGAACTTCAGCGACGCCTCGGCGGCTCGACGGTCGCCACGCCGGAGTCCGACCAGCGCGAACGCCGGGAGGGAGACCACCTCGAGCGCGACGAGCAGCGTCACGAGGTCACGGGACGCGGCGATCACCATCGCGCCGGTCGCCGAGGACAGGAGGAGGAAGTTCCACTCGCCCTGAGGCGTCCGCCCCTCGGCCACGGCCGCCGTCCCGAGGAGCGCCACGACGAGTGCGCCGAACAGCACGACCGCCCAGAACGACAGCGTGAGCGAGTCGACGACGAAGGAGCAGGGCGCCGGCCCGTTCAGGATCTCGGAGACGCAGAACGTCTGGCGCGCCTCACCGTCGGTGAGCCCGTTCGCCAGCGGGAGCGACGTCGCGGCGGCGGCCACGACCCCGAGGACGGTCAGGGCCGCGGGCACCAGGGCCTGGGTCCGGGTGCGCGGCGGCCCGGCGAAGGCGTCGGCCAGGAGTACGACGAGCGCGGTGCACGCCAGCAGCAACGGCGGCGTGACCGCCTGCCAGTCGATGTGCTGCACCGTCCCGGTCATCCGAGCCCTCCCAGGAACGCCGTGGTGGCATCGGCCACCGGGGTCAGGAGCAGGCCGGGGGCGACGCCGAGCACGAGGGTCAGCACCAGCAGCGGAGACCAGGCGAGCCACTCGCTCCCCCGCACGTCGGCGACGACGGAGCTGCCGGCGGGCACGGTGTCCGCGACGAGCTCCACGCTGCCGCCGGCCGGGGCCACCGGCGTGACCGGGCCGCCCTGGAGCATGGTGCGCATCAGGGCCAGGAAGTACGCGGAGGTCAGGATCACGCCGAGGGCCGCGATGAAGGCCAGCCAGCGGTAGGTGTCCTCCGGCAGGGCCGACGACTGCCCCACCGCGGCCCGGATCGCGAGCATCTCGCCCCAGAACCCGGCCAGCCCCGGCAACCCGAGCGAGGCCATCGCCGCGTAGGCGAAGACCCCGCCGAGGCGGGGCACCTTGCCGTAGAGCACCTTCAGCCGCGCCAGGTCGGTCGTGCCGTAGCGGTCCTTGATGGCCCCGGCGAGGAAGAACAGCACGCCGGTGATCAGGCCGTGCGCGACGCTGGCGAAGACCGCGGCCTGCACGCCGCCCACGGTGAACGTCGCCGCGCCGAGCACGACGAAGCCCATGTGCCCCACGCTCGAGTAGGCGATCAGCCGCTTCAGGTCGCTCTGCGCCATGCACGCCAGCGCGCCGTACACGATCCCGACCACGGCCAGCGCGGCGACGACGGGCACGAGGAGCCAGTCGGGTGAGGTGACCGGCATCCAGAACCGGAGGAAGCCGTAGGTCCCGAGCTTGAGCAGCACCGCCGCGAGGACCACCGACCCGACGGTCGGCGCCTTCGAGTGGGCGTCGGGAAGCCAGATGTGCAGCGGCCACAGCGGCGTCTTCACCGCGAGTCCGAGTGCGACGAGCGCGCTGGCGGCGACGGCGGCCGTGCCCGAGGGCCGGTAGGACGCGGCGATCGCGACGATGTCGAAGGTGCCGGCCTCGGCCCGCACGACCAGGAACCCGATGAGCATGAGCGCCGAGCCGGTCACGGTGAAGATCAGGAACCTGGTCGCGGCGCGGCGTCGCGCCACGGCGTCGTGGGCGTCACCCCAGGCGTTGATCACGAACCACATCGGGATCAGCGCGACCTCGAAGAAGACGAAGAACAGCACCATGTCGAGCGCCATGAAGCTGCCGAGGACACCGGCCTCGATCACGAGGAGCAGCACGGCCAGCCAGCCGGTGCGGCTCGGGCCGCCCTCGGCGTCGGCCGGTGCATGGCGGACCAGCGAGAACAGCGCCGTCGCGAACACCAGCGTGGTCATCAGGATGAGCGGTGCCGAGATCCCGTCGACACCGAGCCTCCAGTGCACGTCGAGCGCGCCGAGCCACACGGCGTCGACCGTGCTCCCCGAACCACCCAGGCCGCCGTGCGCGGCTGCGGCGAGCCACACCGACCAGCCGAAGGTGACGAGGCCGCCGAGAACCGCGGCCCGCACCGCCCACCGCTCGCGCCGCACGAGGAGTACGGCGACAAGGGCGAAGACGACCGGGGCCGCCACCAGGCCGTTGAGCAGCACCGCGATCACCCGGCCACCCCCGCTGCCACCGCCACCGCACACGCACCGACCACGACGACCATGAGGTAGGTCTGCACGCTGCCGGTCTGGGCACGCCGCAACAGCCAGCCGAGGCCCCGGGCCAGCGCGCCTGTGCTGTCGGCGTAGCCGTCGATCACGTCCCGGTCACCGATGCGCACCATGCGCGCGAGCCACTGGACGGGTCGGACGACACCGAGCTCGTAGACGCGGTCCACGGGCGGGTGCGGCAGGACGTAGGGATGCCACGGGTCGCGCCCGCCGAGGCGCACCCACTGCCGTGCGACGAGTGCGCCCGTCGCCACGACGAGCAGGGTCATGAGCACCGAGAGCGGGGCGTGGAGCAGCTCGTAGTCGCCCGGCCCGAAGATCACCTGCGGGTAGGCGACGAGCAGGCCACCGAGCACGGTCGGGATGGAGAGCAGGTAGAGAGGGACCTTCATCGACAGGGGCGGTTCGTGGACCTCGGCTGCGGCGGAGTCAGTCGCCGACGGGGCGGTGAGAGCGGCGAAGGAGCCAGGCGACCGTCGGCGTCCGGCGCGGCCGACGCGGTCGCCGTGGTCGCCGCGGCGGTGAGGGGCGGCGGGGTGAAGAAGACCCGCAGCCAGGCCCGCATCGAGTACGCCGCCGTCAGCACCGCCGTGGCGACCATGGCGACCAGCAGCACCCAGGCCACCCAGGGCCAGATCAGGTGGCCGTGCCGGGCCGCCTCCCAGACCCCACCGATGACGGCGTCCTTCGTGAAGAACCCGACGAGAGGTACGACGCCCGCCAGAGCGCCGAACCCGATGGACATGGTGATGAACGTGTCGGGCAGCTTCTCCCGCAGGCCACCCATCGCGGACATCGACGTCGTGCCCACGGCGTGCACCACCGAGCCGGCGGCGAGGAACAGCAGCGCCTTGAACGCGCCGTGCGCGAGGAGGTGGAGCACACCGGCGGCGTACGCGCCGACCGCGAGAGCGCCGAACATGTACGCGAGCTGGCTCACCGTCGACCAGGCCAGCACACGCTTCAGGTCGTCGGTGAACAGCGCATAGAGCGCCGAGACGAACATGGTCACCGCGGCGACGAGTGCGAGCGTGGTGAGGGCGGCCGGTGCCGAGAGGTAGAGCGGGAAGGTGCGCGCCACGAGGAAGACACCGGCCGCGACCATCGTCGCCGCGTGGATGAGGGCGGAGATCGGCGTGGGGCCGGGCATCGCGTCGGGGAGCCAGGTGTGGAGCGGGAACTGCGACGACTTGCCGATGACCGCTGCGGTCAGGAGGATCGCGGGGACCCACAGCTCGTCGCGCCCGAAGCCGCCGTCGGCGATGTCGGCCATGATCGTGCTGATCCGGTAGGTGTCGAAGCGTGCGCCGAGCACGATGATCGCGAACAGCAGACCCAGGTCGGCCGTGCGCGTCATCAAGAACGCCTTCACCGCACCGGCCCGCGCCTCGCGCTGCTCCCAGTGGTGCGAGATCAGGAAGTACGAGCAGGCGCCCATCAGCTCCCAGCCGATCAGCAGCGCCCACAGGTCGTCCGCGGTCACGACCAAGGTCATCGCGCCCGTGAAGATCGAGATGAGCGCGGCGTACGACGGGTAGCGCGGGTCGCCGGCCATGTAGCCCAGGGAGTACACCTGCACCAGGAACGCCACGGTGTGCGCCAGGAGGAGCATCACGGCGGTCAGCTGGTCGACGTACACCGAGAGCTCGATCGGCGGGCCGGCCGCGGCCGTGCTCGCGAAGACGTGGCCGAGCGGGGCGGCGTCACCGAGGTGCGGGAAGGCGACGACTCCCGCCAGGACGAGCCCGACTGCGGAGGCACCGACCGCGATGCCGCGTTCGGCGACCTCGCCGCGGTGTCCGACGAGCAGCGACAGCGCCGCCGACGTGAACGGCAGCACGATGAGCAGCAGCACGACCCCGCTCATCGCACCTCCTGCTCGTCGAGCTCGGCCACCGGCGGCTCGTCACGGTCGGCGAGCTCCCTCAGCCGGTCGACGTCGATGTGGCCGTGCGTGCGGAAGACCCGCAGCACGATGGCCAGCGCGAGCCCGATCTCCGCGGCCGCGATGACGACCACGAACAGCGCAAGGGTCTGTCCGCCGTGCAGCACGTCGCGGAAGTACGCGTCGAACGCGACCAGGTTGATGTTCACCGCGTTGAGCATCAGCTCCACGCCCATGAGCACGAGCACCGCGTTGCGGCGCACGAGGACGGCGTACACCCCGATCGCGAAGAGCAGACTGGCCACCACCAACGGCCACCACAGTGGCATCGACAGGGCCACCGACTGGGGCATGGACTGCTCCATCAGCGGTCGTCTCCTCGGGAGAGCACGATCGCACCGATGAGTGCGGCGAGCAGGAGCACCGACAGCACCTCGAACGGCAGCACCCACTTCTCGAAGAGCGTCGCGCCGGTCGTCTGCGCCGAGCCCACCACGGTGCCGGCCAGGTCGATCTCGACCCCGGAGAAGCCCGCGACGACCGTGCTGACCAGGAGAGCACCGACGAGCGCGGCGACGACCGCGGCGGGCACGACCCGGCGGGCGTTCAGGTCCTGCTGAGGCCCGGTGGGCGCCTTGGTCAGCATCAGCGCGAAGAGCAGGAGTACGACGACCGCCCCGACGTAGATCAGCACCTGGACCCAGGCGAGGAACTCTGCGGCGAGCACGAGGTACACGCCGGCGACCGAGCCGAGCGTGACGACCAGCCACAGCGCCGCGTGGACCATGTTGCGGGTGGTCACCACGAGCAGCGCCGACCCCACCGCGACCAGCCCGAGCAGCACGAACACGACCTCCACCACACTCACGACGGCGGCTCCTTCGGCGCGGCCGGCTCGGTCTCCTGGTCGGCCGGCTCGGTCTTCGGCGTCGCCTGCTCGGCCTTCTGGGCGGCTCGCTCGGCGGCGGTGATCTCCTTCGGCGCGTCCGCCCCCTCGTCGAGCGCGACCGGCGCCGGGACGGTCCACATCCACTCGCGCAGCCGGTCCTTCTCGTGCGTCAGCTCACGGATGTCGAGCTCGGCGTACTCGAACTCCGGACTCCAGTGCAGCGCGTCGAACGGGCAGACCTCGATGCAGATCGAGCAGTACATGCAGATCGAGAAGTCGATCGCGAACCGGTCCAGGACGTTGCGGGACTTGTCCTTCCCGCCCTCGGTGGTCGCGGGGATCGTGTCCTTGTGGCTGTCGATGTAGATGCACCAGGCGGGGCACTCGCGGGCGCACAGCATGCAGACCGTGCAGTTCTCCTCGATCAGCGCGATCACGCCGCGGGAGCGCGGAGGAAGCTCTGGCATCGCGTCCGGGTAGTGCGCGGTGACCGAGCGCCGGGTCATGTTGCGCATCGTCACGGCGAGGCCCTTGAGCAGGCCGGTGCCGGGGAAGCTCACCGCTCCATCACTCCCGTCATCGCTGCGTCGACTGCGTCATTCACTCCGCCATTCACTGCATCACTGGGCACTCACTGGGTCATCACCACGACTCCCACGGCCGTGATCGCGAGCTGGAACAGTGCCAGCGGCACCAGCCCCTGCCAGGCGAGGCGCTGCAGCTGGTCCTCGCGCATCCGCGGATAGGCCACCCGGACCCAGATCACGACGAAGGCGACCAGGCCGGTCTTCGCGAGCGTCCACAACCACCCGAGCTGGTCCTCGAACGGCCCGTGCCACCCGCCCAGGAACAGCACCGCGGTGAGCGCCGAGAGCACGACGATGCCGGCGTACTCCGCGAGGATGAACAACGCGAACCTCAGGCCGCCGTACTCGGTGTAGGGCCCGAAGACCAGCTCGGCGTCCGCGACCGGCATGTCGAACGGCGGCCGCTGGAGCTCGGCCAGCCCGGCGACGAAGAACACCACCATCGCCGGCGCCTGCCACAGCAGCCACCACGGGCTCCACGCCTCGACGATGCCGATCAGCGAGAGCGTGCCCGCCGCCATCGCGACCGACGCGGCTGCGAGCACGAACGGCAGCTCGTAGGACATCAGCTGGGCGGCCACGCGGATGCCGCCGAGGAGGCTGAACTTGTTGGCGCTCGCCCAGCCGCCCATCAGCGTGCCGACGACACCCGCGCCCATCACCGCGAGCACGAAGAACAGCCCGAGGTCGAGGTCCTGGCCGACGAGCCCGGGGCCGATCGGGATCGCGAGCATCGCGACGAGATAGGGCAGCAGCGCCACCGCCGGCGCGATCTTGAAGACGTGCCGGTCGGCCGCCGCCGGGACCACGTCCTCCTTCTGCACGAACTTCACCCCGTCGGCGACGAGCTGGGCCCAGCCGTGGAAGGCCCCGGCGTACATCGGGCCGACCCGCGCCTGCATGTGCGCCATCACCTTGTGCTCGACCTGGCCGACGATCAGGGGAAGGACGAGGAACGCGACCAGCACGATCACGACGCGGAGCAGCGCCTCGAGCACGTCAGGCATCTTCGTCGCCCCCTGCCCCGGCGTCCGGCGGAGGCGGCGCGGCCGGCCGCTCGCGAGGGGTGCGTCGGGGCCGCCCTGCCGGGCCGGACGGCGCCGCAGCCGCGAGCGGGTCGGGACGCTCGCTGCCGGGCTCACGGGGACCCCACTGCTCGGGCTCGGGGACGCCGGGCGGCCGGGTGCGCCGCCGGGAGGGCGCCGCGGCCTGGTGGTCGGACTCCCCAGGCTCCTTGGCGCCCGGCCACGGCTTGGCCACGCGCGAGGCGAGCACGAAGTCCTTGCGCAGCGGGTGGCCCTCGAACTGCTCGGGGAGCAGCAGCTTGTCGAGCTCGAGCCGCTCACCGTCGGGAGCGACGAACTCGACGCCGAACATCTCGTGGGTCTCGCGCTCGTGCCAGCGGGCGCCGGCGAAGACCTGGGTCACCGAAGCGATGACCGGCGCCTCACGCGGCACGAGCGTCCGGACCACCAGGTGCTCCACGCCGTTGGGGTGGTGGTCGGCGAGATGGCACACGACCCGGAAGCCGTCGTTGAGCTCGTCGACCGCCGAGAGCCAGTCGAAGAAGGTGCAGTCGAGGCCGTCTCTGGCGAGCTCCAGCGCCTCCGTCCACCGGGCGGCAGGGACGTCCACCGACACAGGGCCGAAGCCCTCGTCGACGACGGCATCCTCCCCGAAGGCGTCGGAGAAGGCGGCTCTGACCCGTCCGGGCCAGTAGGTCGCGTGTGGGCTCACAGCACCTGCCCGTTGCCGGGTTCGAGGGCAGTGGCGTCGGCCGGAGGCAGAACGAGCCCGCGGGTCACCGACGCCCGGTCGGCGGAGCGGTAGCGCTCCGTCAGCGACTCTCCGTCGATCTTCTCCTGGAGCTTGAGGATGCCCTGCAGCAGCGCCTCGGGCCGCGGCGGGCAGCCCGGCACGTAGACGTCGACGGGGATGATCTGGTCCACGCCCTTGGTGACGCAGTAGGAGTCCCAGTACGGTCCGCCGGAGTTGGAGCAGGAGCCGAACGAGATGACGTACTTCGGCTCGGGCATCTGCTCGTAGAGCCGCTTGATCGCCGGCGCCATCTTGTCCGTGACGGTGCCCGAGACGACCATCAGGTCGGCCTGCCGGGGGCCAGGCGCGAACGGGATCACGCCGAGGCGGATGAAGTCGTGCCGCGCCATCGACGTCGCGATGAACTCGATCGCGCAGCAGGCGAGGCCGAAGTTGAAGACCCACAGGGAGTACTTCCGGCCCCAGTTGAGGAGGTAGCGCGCGGGCTTGGGCGCGACCTTCTGGAGAGCCCCGAGGCTGGGTCCGTCAAGGTCGGGTCGGCCCACCTCCGGCATGCCCAGGTCCGTCGTACCGCCGGTTGAGCTCGTCGTACCGGTGGATGAGCTTGTCGAAACCCTGCTCAGGTCCACGTCAGCACCCCCTTGCGCCAGGCGTAGACCAGGCCTACGGCGATGAAGCCGATGAAGACGCCCATCTCGCCGACGGAGACCCAGCCGAGCCCACCGAAGACGGTCGCCCACGGGAAGAGGAACACCGCGTCGACGGCGAAGATGACGTACAGGAAGGCGAAGACGTAGTAGCGCACGTGGTGCTGGGCCCAGCCCTCGCCGACCGGGTCGACGCCGCACTCGTACGTGAGCAGCTTGTCGGCCGTGGGGTGCGAAGGGCTCAGCAGCCGGTTGCCGGCGAACATGGCGATCACCAGAACCGCCCCGACGACGAGCATCACGAGCAACGGCAGATAAGTCCCGTAGTAGGTCTGCGCCGTGTTGTCCGTCACGCGCCCACTCTAGGGCGCAACACCGACCAATCGCAGCGCCTCCCTCGGTGCGTCCCGCGGCTCGCCTCATGCATGACGCGGGGACGGCCCGCTACCCTGCTGCCGTCGGACCTGGCCGCGGCTGGAGATGCAACCTGATCGGCCACCAAGGCGTCTCATCACCGAGAGGCCACAGCCACGGGGGCAGGTCGCTACGGAGGACGACATGCAACGGGGAACCCGCATCACCATCGCCGTCGTCACCGCCGTCATGGTGGTGGCGCTTGGCGCAGGAGCCGCCGCGCTCGGGCTGGTCGGCATCAGCAGCGGTTCGGGCACAGGGCCCAAGGGACCGGTCGTCGAGGTCGAACGGGCACCGCTCGAGCAGAGCCCCACGCCCACCCCCACGCCGGACCCGAAGCCCGCACCGAAGCCCGAGCCGGCTCCCCTGCTCGTGCGCGGAGAGCACGGCGTGAAGGTGCGCGCTCTGCAGCACCGCCTCTTCCAGCTCGCCTGGTACACGCCGCCGATGTCCGGGGCGTTCGACCAGGAGACGGTCTCGGCGGTCAAGGGGTTCCAGCGCAAGCGCGGGTTCGACGCGACCGGCGAGGTGGACGCGCGCACCTGGAAGCGCCTGGTCCGGATGACCCGGCAACCCACCGGTGACGAGATGTTCAACCGATCCGGTCCGGCCCTCTTCGCGCCCGGCGACTCCGGACCTGAGGTGCGCGAGATCCAGGCACGGCTGCGCCAGATCGCCTGGTTCTTCGGCGACGTGTCCAGCTCCTACGGCGAGCAGACCACCGCCGCCGTGCGCGGCTTCCAGGCCAAGCGACAGATCCCCGCCACCGGGGAGGTCGACCAGCGGACCCTCGACCTGCTCGAGGGCATGACCGCGGAGCCGACGGCCGACGAGCTCGCCAACCGCGCGCCCGACCCGGCGGAAGGTGCCCCGCTCGACCCCCGGTGTACGACGGGCCGCGCCCTGTGCATCGACAAGTCGACCAACAGCCTGCGCTGGGTCAACGACGGGAAGGTCCTGATGACGCTCGACGTGCGCTTCGGGCGCGAGGGCATGGAGACCCGCGAGGGGCAGTTCTCGATCACCTACAAGTCACGGGACCACGTGTCGTCGATCTACCACACGTCGATGCCGCTGGCGATGTTCTTCAGCGGCGGCCAGGCCGTGCACTACTCCCCCGACTTCGCCGCCAACGGCTACAACGGCGCCTCGCACGGCTGCGTGAACGTCCGGGACTACAACGCCCAGCTGTCGTTGTTCGGACAGGTGAACGTCGGGGACAAGGTCGTCGTGTACTGGTCGTGACACTTACGACGGACCGGCCCCGGACTCCGACGTTCGGCTGGTCCAAATGCCCCGAAACGGTCATCCTCCCGCACGCCCGGGGCATTCGCCGGATGACCCGACCGTGTGCTGGACTTCGCCCGACCCTGTCAGGGCGCGGTCGTAGCATGGTTTGTGAGGGCACCCTGAGTAGCGGGTCGACCTCCGGGGGAGCCGGAGGGCTGCCCATGGAAAGAAGGCATAAGCGTGACCAAGCAGGTCAAGCAGCTCGACCGCGTGATCATCCGCTTCGCGGGTGACTCCGGCGACGGCATGCAGCTCACAGGCGACAGGTTCACCCAGGAGACTGCGACGTTCGGCAACGACCTTTCGACCCTCCCGAACTTCCCGGCCGAGATCCGGGCACCCCAGGGCACCCTGCCCGGGGTCTCGTCGTTCCAGGTCCACTTCGCCGACCACGACATCCTCACCCCCGGTGACGCCCCCGACGTCCTGGTGGCGATGAACCCGGCGGCGCTCAAGGCGAACCTCGGCGACCTGAAGAAGGGCGCCTCGATCATCGTGGACAGCCACGACTTCACCACGCGCAACCTGAACAAGGCCGGTTACGCCGAGAACCCCCTCGACACCGACGCGCTCGACGAGTACGCCGTCCACGCCTTCGACCTCACCGACATGACGGTGGAGGCGGTCAAGGAGTTCGGGCTGTCCCGCAAGGACGCCGGTCGCGCGAAGAACATGTTCGCGCTCGGCCTCCTGTCGTGGATGTACGGCCGCCCGACGGAGCCGACGATCACCTTCCTCGAGCGCCGGTTCGCCAGGGCGCCCGACATCCGCGACGCGAACGTCACCGCGTTCAAGGCGGGGTGGAACTTCGGTGAGACCACCGAGGCGTTCGTCGTGCAGTACGAGATCAAGCCGGCACCGATGCCCGCGGGCACGTACCGCAACATCACGGGCAACCTGGCGCTGGCCTACGGCCTGATCGCCGGCGCGACCCAGTCGGGGCTGCCGCTGTTCCTCGGCTCCTACCCGATCACGCCGGCCTCGGACGTCCTCCACGAGCTGAGCAAGCACAAGCGCTTCGGTGTGACGACGTTCCAGGCCGAGGACGAGATCGCCGGCATCGGCGCCGCCCTCGGTGCCGCGTTCGGGGGCGCGCTCGGTGTGACCACGACGTCGGGCCCCGGCATCGCGCTGAAGTCGGAGACGATCGGCCTCGGCATCATGCTCGAGCTGCCGCTTCTCGTGGTCGACGTACAACGAGGTGGCCCCTCGACCGGTCTGCCGACCAAGACCGAGCAGGCCGACCTGCTCCAGGCCATGTTCGGCCGCAACGGCGAAGCGCCGATCCCGATCGTGGCACCCCAGTCGCCCGCGGACTGCTTCGACGCCGCCGTGGAGGCCGCCAGGATCGCGGTCACCTACCGCACCCCGGTGATGCTGCTCTCCGACGGCTACCTCGCCAACGGCTCCGAGCCGTGGCGGATCCCCGAGGTGGCCGACCTCCCGACGATCGACCCGAACTTCGCCACCGGTGCCAACCACGTCTCGAAGAAGTCCACGGACGGCGAGCCCGACGAGTTCTGGCCCTACCTCCGCGACGAGGAGACGCTGGCTCGTCCGTGGGCGGTGCCGGGCACGGCAGGGCTGGAGCACCGCATCGGCGGCCTGGAGAAGGGCGACGGGCACGGGAACATCTCCTACGACCCCGCCAACCACGACTTCATGGTCCGCACCCGCGCCGCCAAGGTCGAGCGGATCGCGGACTCCCTCCCGCCCCTCGAGGTGGACGACCCCTCCGGGAGGGCCCGTGTGCTCGTCCTGGGCTGGGGCTCGACCTACGGCCCGATCGGCGCCGCCGTACGCCGCGTGCGCGGTGCCGGGCTGGAGGTCGCCCAGGCCCACCTGCGTCACCTCAACCCGTTCCCCAAGGACCTCGGCGACGTGCTCAAGCGCTACGACGCCGTCATGGTCCCCGAGATGAACCTCGGCCAGCTCTCCATGCTGCTGCGCGCGAAGTACCTCGTCGACGTGGTCGGCTACAACCACGTCCGCGGTCTGCCGCTCCGCGCCGCCGAGCTGGCCGACGCCATCACCGACCTGGTCGAGGCGACCTCGTCGTCCGTCGAGCCGGTCGAGACCCCGAAGGAGACCGTCCGATGACCGCCACCCACGGCACGGAGTCCCTGCCCTTCCCCGGCCTGCGGGACGTGCCCACCACGGACACCCCGCAGAACCGCAAGGAGTTCACGTCGGACCAGGAGGTCCGCTGGTGCCCCGGCTGCGGTGACTACGCCGTGCTCGCCGCCGTGCAGGGCTTCCTCCCCGACCTCGGGCTCAAGCGCGAGAACATCGTGTTCGTCTCGGGCATCGGGTGCTCCTCGCGCTTCCCGTACTACCTCGACACCTACGGCATGCACTCGATCCACGGGCGCGCGCCGGCGATCGCGACCGGCCTCGCGACCAGTCGGGCGGACCTGTCGGTCTGGGTGGTCACCGGTGACGGCGACGCGCTCTCGATCGGCGGGAACCACCTGATCCACGCGCTTCGCCGCAACGTGAACATGACGATCCTGCTGTTCAACAACCGGATCTACGGCCTGACCAAGGGTCAGTACTCCCCCACCAGCGAGCTCGGCAAGGTCACCAAGTCGACCCCCATGGGCTCGCTCGACAACCCGTTCAACCCGGTCTCGCTGGCGCTCGGCGCCGAGGGTACGTTCGTCGCCCGCACCGTCGACTCCGACCGCAAGCACCTCACCTCGGTGCTCTCGGCCGCGGCGGCACACCGGGGTACGGCGCTGGTGGAGATCTTCCAGAACTGCCCGATCTTCAACGACGGCGCGTTCGACGAGCTGAAGGGTCAGGAGACAAAGCAGACCGCGATCATCCCGCTGGTGCACGGCGAGCCGGTCCGGTTCGGCGCACCCGGCGAGGACGGCCTGGGCAGCAAGGGCGTCGTGCGCGACCCGGCGACCGG
Organism: uncultured Actinomycetota bacterium; assembly: GCA_963721165.1. GTDB lineage: Bacteria > Actinomycetota > Actinomycetes > Propionibacteriales > Nocardioidaceae > Nocardioides_C. The sequence goes on from CAVRIE010000013.1 coordinate 18,007, forward strand.
TTCGGTGCGGGTGGTCGACGTCGCCGGCGCGGGCAATCCCGAGGGCGTGGACCCGGCCAGCCTGCTGGTCCACGACGCCCACGCGGAGGACCCCACGACCGCCTTCGCGCTGTCGCGGCTCACCGACGCCGGGTACCTCCACCAGGCGCCGATCGGCATCTTCCGGCAGGTGGAGCACCCGACGTACGACGACCTGGCCCGCGACCAGATCGCGACCTCGCGCGCCGGCCATGAGGACACCTCCCAGGCACTCGCCGGCCTGCTCCAGAGCGGCGACACCTGGACGGTCGTCTGACCGGTCGGCCGTCTCATCGACGCACTCGAACGCGTGAGGGCTGCCCGGCTGGTGCGCCTGACCGCGCGGGCCTGACCGACTGACCGCTTCGTTTGGCCGCCGGCGCCCGGACGGCCGACTGCCCCGCCGGATCGCGCTTCATTTGAAGCAAGTTGCACCTCGAACGGCCCCCGGGACAGCCAACTTGCTTCATTTCGCACTCGTCGCGGCCAGAGATCACTGCCCCCGCCTGGGGACAGCCCTCACGTCTTCGTCTGCACTTCGGCGGCGCCGACCTGTCAGTGGTCAATTCATCCTTTGGCCCTTACGTCCCTTAGGCTTCTCCGGTGGCAGAGACTCGGCGCGGCTTCTTCCTCGGAGCGGCCGCCTACGCGATGTGGGGCCTGTTCCCGCTCTACTGGCCGCTGCTCGAGCCCGCTGGAGCGGTCGAGATCCTGGCGCACCGGGTCTTCTGGTCACTTGTCGTCATGCTGGTGCTGGTTCTCGTCGCCGGCCGGATCGGCCACCTCCGGTCACTCCTCGCCGACCGCCGCACCATGGGCATCCTCGGCCTCGCGGCCGGGGTGATCGCGGTGAACTGGGGCACCTACATCTGGGGCGTCAACAACGGCCACGTCGTCGAGACCTCGCTCGGGTACTTCATCAACCCGCTGGTCACCGTGCTGATGGGCGTGGTGATCCTGGGTGAGCGCCTGCGGAACCTGCAGTGGGTCGCGCTCGGCATCGCGGCCGTCGCAGTCCTCGGGCTCACCGTCGAGTACGGCCGGCCGCCGTGGGTGGCGCTGGTGCTCGCCTTCTCCTTCGGCAGCTACGGCCTTGCCAAGAAGAAGGCCAACGTGGGTGCGGTCGAGAGCCTCACGGTCGAGACCCTCGTGCTCGCCCCGGTCGCGGCCGGCTACATCCTGTGGCTGGTCGGCCAGGGCACCTCGACGTTCGGCACCGAGGGCGCCGGACATGCGCTGCTGATCATGACGACGGGAGTCGTGACCGCCGTACCCCTCATCTGCTTCGGCGCCGCCGCGACCCGGGTCTCGCTGACCACGATCGGGCTCCTGCAGTACCTCGCACCGACCATCCAGTTCGCCCTCGGCGTGCTCGTCTTCCACGAGGCGATGCCGCCGATGCGCTGGGTCGGGTTCGGGCTGGTGTGGGTCGCCCTCGTGATGTTCACCTACGAGGCGGTCACCTACCGCCGCCGGCAGCTCCGCCTGACGGCCGAGGCCAGCGCACTCTGACCCGATCTGTTCATCCCTGCTTCATCGGACATATCCCTGCTTATTGCACTCTGCTCCTAGCCTCGCGCCTGAGACGACTCAGAAGGAGCACGATGAAAGCCTCCAACGGCGCGCGGCTGCTGCCGCTGCTGACCAGCGGGCCGCACGGCTCGCGCAGCCACATGACCTGTCACTACCGGTGCGGGAACGCCTGCGACAAGCCGGTCCCCAACACCTCCGACAACCCCGAGTTCTCCACGCTCGTGGAGAAGACCATCGCCCGGCGCTCAGTGCTCAAGGCAGGCGGCGTCGGTGCCGGCGCGCTTGTCGTCGGCGGCCTGACCGGGGGCGCCCCCGCCGCGGCCGGCACGGGTCCCGTCGCGGGCCGCGCGGGCTCGGGGAGCGGCGTGGGCAGCCTCGCGTTCACGCCCGTCGCCCCCAACGTGCGCGACAACGTGACCGTCCCCCGCGGCTTCACCTACGACGTGGTCGTCCGCTGGGGCGACCCGGTGACCTCCGACGCCCCGGCGTTCGACGCCTACCACCAGAGCCCGGAGTCGGCCGCGAAGCAGTTCGGCTACAACAACGACTACGTCGGGGTCCTGCCGATCACCTCGAGCAAGGCCGTGCTCGTCGCCAACAACGAGTACACCGACGAGGAGCTGATGTTCCCCGCCGGCGTCTACGACGACGCGACCGTCAAGAAGATCGCGATGGCGTCCCACGGGATGTCCGTCGTGGAGATCGAGCGCGGCCGGAAGGCCGGGTCGTGGCGGCGCTCGAACCACCGCGGCGCGCGCCTGAACCGGCGCATCACGGCGAGCACGCCGTTCGTCGTGGACGGTCCCGCGGCCGGGAGCGAGCGGCTTCGCACGAGCGCCGACCCGAGCGGCCGGCGCGTGCTGGGCACCTTCGCCAACTGCTCAGGCGGTACCACCCCGTGGGGCACGGTTCTCTCCGGCGAGGAGAACTTCAACGGGTACTTCGACAAGTCGGGCGCCCTCGACAGCCGCTACTCCGAGTCCTACGCGCGCTACGGGCTGACCGGGTCCGGCCGTGGTTGGAAGGACGTGGACCAGCGCTTCGACCTCACCGCGGAGCCCCACGAGCCGTTCCGGTTCGGCTGGGTGGTCGAGGTGGACCCGCTCGACCCGAAGTCCACCCCGCGAAAGCACTCGATGCTCGGGCGATTCAAGCACGAGGGCGCCAACGTCACGATCGCCCGCGACGGCCGTGCGGTGGTCTACATGGGCGACGACGAGCGCGGCGACTACATCTACAAGTTCGTCTCCGCCGACACCTTCGACCCAGGTGACACCCAGCAGGCGCGCAAGCACAACCTCACGCTGCTGACCAAGGGCACGTTGTACGTCGCCAGGTTCACCGACGAGGCCCCCGACCCGGCCCCGGAGTACGACGGTGTCGGCCAGTGGATCCCGCTGACCAGCGACACCCGCTCCTTCGTGCAAGGCATGTCGGTGGTCGACGTACTCGTCGACACCCGGCTCGCCGCGGACAAGGTCGGCCCCACCAAGATGGACCGGCCGGAGGACATCGAGCCGAACCCGGTCAACGGGAAGATCTACTGCGCGCTGACCAACAACTCCAACCGCGGCAGCAAGTACCCGGCCGACGAGGCCAACCCGCTGTCCTCGAGCATGGTGCGCTCGCAGATCGGTGCACCGCTGACCTCGGCGAGCGGCAACCGGAACGGGTACGTCCTCGAGGTCACCGAGGACGGCGGCGACCACACCTCGACCACCTTCACGTGGGACCTGATGCTCGTCTGCGGCGACCCTGAGGCGCAGGAGACCTACTTCGCCGGCTACCCGAAGGAGAAGGTCAGCCCGATCAGCTGCCCCGACAACGTGGCGTTCGACAAGGTCGGCAACCTGTGGATCTCGACCGACGGCAACTCGCTCGGGTCCAACGACGGGCTGTTCCGGGTGCCGGTCGCCGGACCGGAGCGCGGCAAGGTCGAGCAGTTCCTGACCGTGCCGGTGGGCGCCGAGACCTGTGGGCCGCTCATCAGCGAGGACCAGCAGAGCGTCTTCGCGGCGGTGCAGCACCCGGGTGAGACGGACGGGGCCAGCTTCGAGAACCCCTCCAGCACCTGGCCGCACACCGACCAGTTCCCCCGCCCAAGCGTCGTGGTGGCCTACCAGGCCTGACTCTCCGCACCCTCCCGCTGTAACGCGGGGTTATGGACGCTCCACAAGCGGCATACGGCGTGTGGAGCGTCCATTTTGCGTGGGAAGTACGACGGGCGTGCGGAGGTCACCGCACCGCCGACTCAGGAGGTGCGGGTCGCGATGAGGGCGGCGAACGCGTCCAGGGCGTCGCGGGCCGGGCTCTCGGGGAGCACCTTGAGCAGCTCCCGCGCCTCGTTGGCCCGGTCCACGACGTAGGCCCGGGCCTCCTCCATCGCGGGGTGCCGGCGCAGCAGCTCGAGCGCCTCGGCGTGAAGCGCGTCGTCGGCCAGGTCGGAGTCGAGCAGCTCCAGCAGCCGCGCGTCCGCCGGGTCCGAGGAGCGCTTGGCGATCAGCACCGGGAGGGTCGGCACACCCTCACGCAGGTCGGTGCCTGGCGTCTTGCCGGACTCGTCCGACTCGCTGGCGATGTCGAGGATGTCGTCGGAGAGCTGGAAGGCCGTGCCGACCTTCTCGCCGTACTCGCGGAGCGCCTCCTCGACCTCGAGCGGGGCGCCGGCGAACCGCGCTCCGTAGCGGGCGGAGGTGGCGATCAGCGAACCGGTCTTCCCGGACACGACCCGCAGGTAGTGCTCGAGCGGGTCCTCGTCCTCACCGGGCCCGAGGGTCTCGAGGATCTGGCCCTCGACGAGCCTGGTGAAGGTCTCGGCCTGGATCCGCACCGCCTCCGCGCCGAGGCGCGCGGTGAACTCGGACGACTTCGAGAACAGGAAGTCGCCGGTGAGGATCGCGACCAGGTTGTCCCAGCGTGCGTTCGCGGACTCGGCACCGCGACGCAGCGCCGCCTCGTCCATGACGTCGTCGTGGTACAGCGAGGCGAGGTGTGTCAGCTCCACGACGCAGGCGGAGGTGACCACGCCGTCGGCGTACGGGTCCCCGGTCTCGGCGGCGAGCAGCACCAGCAGGGGCCGGAACCGCTTGCCGCCGGCGTTCATCAGGTGGCGAGCCGCGTCGGTGACGAACGCTGCCTCGCTCTGCACCGCCTCGTCGAGCGCCTGCTCGACCTCCAGCATGCGCTCCCGCAGCCGGGCTTCGAGCTCCTCGTCGAGGACGGGCAGCGCCAGCGAGGGGGCGGCGGGTGAAGACGACACCGCGTTCGGCTCCTTCTCATCTCCTCCCGCCGGAGGCGGGAGCGGGTCAGCGGATGAACTCCCCGGCCGTCGCGGCCAGGTCGAGGACCGGACCGGGCACGATGCCCAGGAGCAGCGTGGCCAGGAAGCCCACTCCGATCACGATAGTCGTCAGGGCACTCGGCATCGTCACCGTGGGTCCCTCACCGATCGGATCGGAGAAGTACATCAGCACGATCACGCGGACGTAGAAGAACGCGGCGACCGCGCTCATCAGCACCGCGACGACCACGAGCGGCCAGGCGCCGCTGGCCAGCGCGGAGGCGAAGACCGCCCATTTGCCGGTGAAGCCGCTGGTGAGCGGGATGCCCGCCATGCCGAGGAGGAGGAAGGCGAAGACGCCCGCGACGACCGGGGCCTCCTTGCCCAGGCCCGCCCACCGGGACAGGTTCGTCGCCTCACCACCGGCGTCACGCACCACGGTGACGACGGCGAACGCGGCGACGGTCATGAAGCCGTAGGTCACCAGGTAGAACAGCACCGCCTGCACGGAGCTGATCCCGGCGCCGAGGCCGGAGCCGGCCTGCTGCGCCCCGACCAGCCCGGTCAGGATGAAGCCGGTGTGCGCGATCGCGGAGTAGGCGAGCATCCGCTTGACGTCGGTCTGCGTCAGGGCGATCACCGTACCGACCACCATGGTCAGCAGCGCGATCACCCAGATCATCGGGGTCCAGTCCCAGCGCGCGCCACCGAAGGCGACGTAGAACAGCCGCAGCATCGCGCCGAAGGCGGCGATCTTCGTGCACGCACCCATGAACGCGGTCACCGCGGTGGGCGATCCCTGGTAGACGTCCGGCGTCCAGGCGTGGAACGGGGCGGCGCCGACCTTGAACAGCAGGCCGACGGACATGAGGCCCATGCCCGCGAGGAGCAGGGTGGTGCCGCCGGGCGTGCCCGCGACGGCCTCGCTGATCGCGGCGAACTCCATCGAGCCGGCGTAGCCGTAGACCAGCGCGATGCCGTAGATGAAGAACCCGGAGCTGAAGGCACCCAGCATGAAGTACTTGAGCGCAGCCTCCTGGCTCAGCAGCCGCCGGCGGCGAGCCAGCCCGGCCAGCAGGTACAGCGGAAGCGAGAGGACCTCGAGCGCCACGAACATCGTGAGCAGGTCGTTCGACGCCGGGAACAGCATCATGCCGAACAGCGCGAACATCATCAGCGGGAAGACCTCGGTGTGCTCCAGCCCCCGGGTGGACGCCTCGCGCTCCGCCTCGGTGCCGGGCAGCGCCGCCGCCTGGCCGGCGAAGGAGAGCACGCCGCCCTCGAGCCGCCGCTCCGCGAAGAGCATCACGCTGATCAGGCCGAGCACGAGCAGCGTGCCCCAGAGGAAGACCGAGGGACCGTCGACGGCCACGGCACCCGCGGCAGCGATCTTGCCCCGTGCGGCACCGCCGCCGAGCACGTCGAGGTTCATGCCCACGATCACGGTCAGCACCAGGGCGGCGACCACGCCCGTCACCGCGAGCACGCTCTGGATGAGGTAGCGCAGCTGCCTGGGCGCGAACGCCTCGACGAGGACGCCGACGGTCGCGACGCCCGCGATGATCAGCAACGGCGAGAGCAGGCTGTACTCGATGCTGGGAGCCTGGAACTCGGCAGCGGTGATCACTTGTTGCTCTCCTCTTCCTTACCGGCGCCGGCGGTGGCCGGGACGTCCGGAGCAGGGTCTGACACGCCCACCTGGTGCAGGGTGTCCTTCACGGCGGGGTCGATGATCGCGGTCAACGGCTTGGGGTAGAAGCCCAGCAGGACGATGAGCACGAGCAGCGGCGCGAGGGCGGAGACCTCACGCAGCCCGAGGTCGCGCATCCCGGCCACGGCCGGCACGGGCGGTCCGGTCATCGTGCGTTGGTACATCAGCAGGATGTACAGCGCGGCCAGGACGATGCCCAGGGTCGCGAAGACCGCGAACCACCAGTTGTGGGCGAACGTGCCGACCAGCACCAGGAACTCCGACACGAACGGCGAGAGCCCGGGCAGCGACAGCGACGACAGGCCCGCGACCAGGAAGATGCCGGCCAGCACCGGGGCGACCTTCTCGACGCCGCCGAAGTCGCTGATCAGCTGCGAGCCGCGGCGGCGGATCAGGAAGCCGGTGACCAGGAACAGCGCCGCGGTCGAGAGTCCGTGGTTGAACATGTAGAGCGTCGAGCCCACCTGGCCGTAGCTGTTGAGCACGAAGATGCCGAGCACGATGAAGCCGAAGTGCGACACCGAGGTGTACGCGATCAGGCGCGGGATGCTGTCCTGCCCGATCGCCACCAGGGCGCCGTACAGCACCGAGATCACCGCGAGCACGAGCACGACCGGCGTGGCCCACTGCGACGCCTCGGGGAACAGGCCCAGGCAGAACCGGATCATCCCGAAGGTGCCGATCTTGTCGAGGATGCTGACCAGGAGCACCGAGGTGCCGGGGGTTCCGGCGGCCGTCGCGTCGGGGAGCCAGGTGTGCACGGGGAACATCGGCGCCTTGATCGCGAACGCGATGAAGAAGCCGAGGAACAGCCACCGGCCGGCGGTCTGGTCGATCGGGATCTGGCTCAGCTCGGAGAGCAGGTACGTCGGACCGAACTTGCTGTCCGCCGACACGACGTAGAGCCCGATGACCGAGGCCAGCATCAGCAGACCGCCGAGCAGCGAGTAGAGCAGGAACTTGATCGCGGCGTACGAGCGCCGGGCGCCGCCGAACCCGCCGATCAGGAAGTAGATCGGGATCAGCGTGGCCTCGAAGAGGACGTAGAAGAGGAAGACGTCGGTGGCCGCGAAGACCCCGATCGCCAGACCCTCGAGCGCGAGCATCCAGGCGAAGAAGGAGTTGACGCTCCACCGGCCCGCGTCGCCGTCGTCCCAGGAGGCCAGCATCACGACGGGGCTGAGGATCACCGTGAGCAGCACCAGCGTGAGCCCGATGCCGTCGACGCCGAGGGCGTAGTGGGCGCCGAAGGCACTGATCCAGGTGACCTCCTCGGTGTACTGGAAGCCACCGCCGACGTCGTAGCCGATGCCGATCACCGCGGCGATCGCGAGGGTGAGCACGGAGACGCCGAGGGCGACCTGCTTGGCCAGCGCTCCGTCCACGCGCTTGGGCAGCAGGGAGACCACGACGGCGCCGACGAGCGGCACCGCTATCAGAACGGTCAACCAGGGAAAGCTCACAGCGACACCAGCCTCAGCATCTCGTCGTGTCCAGCAGAGTTCAGGTCACCTGCGTCGGGGCCCCCGCGGAGGTGCGAGCGGAGCGAGCAGAGTCGTTCGGAGAGGGTCATGCGAGGTTCACCGCGAGGAGTACGACGAGCACGAGCACGGCGCCGGAGAGCAGCGACAGCGCGTAGGACCGGACGAACCCGGTCTGCCAGCGCCGCAGGCGGCCGGACATGCCGGCGAACGCCGCCGCCGTGCCGTTGACCGTGCCGTCGACGCCGTGGTCGTCGAAGTCGGTCAGGCCCTCGACGAACCGGTCACCGGGTCGCATGAACACGATCTCGTTGACGGCGTCGCCGTACAGGTCCGCGCGAGCGGCCTGGGTGAAGACCGACACCCTCACCGGCGCCTCGCGCGGCACCTCCGGCTTGCCCACCAGGAACCAGGCCAGGGTGACACCGACGGCCACCACGGCGACGACGATCAGGCTCATCACGATCGGCGAGACCGCCAGCTCGTGCGGCTCGGCCACGCCGGTCACCGGCGCCAGGAAGTCGACGATCCAGTCGTTGAGGATCAGGACGCCACCGACGACGGACAGCGCGGCGAGGACGATCAGCGGGACGGTCATGATCTTGGGCGACTCGTGCGGGTGCACGCCGTCCGCCCAGCGCTTCTTGCCGAAGAAGGTCATCAGCATGACGCGGGTCATGTAGAAGGCCGTGACCCCGGCTCCGACCAGGGCCGCGAGGCCGGCGATCGAGTTGCTGGCGAACGCCGTCTCGATGATCGCGTCCTTGGACCAGAAGCCGGAGAAGCCAGGGAAGCCGATGATCGCGAGGTAGCCCATCGCGAAGGTCAGGAAGGTGACCGGCATCGCCTTCTGCAGGGCACCGTAGTGGCGCATGTCGACGTCGTCGTCCATGCCGTGCATCACCGAGCCGGCACCGAGGAACATGTTGGCCTTGAAGAAGCCGTGCGTGAGCAGGTGGAAGATCGCGAACGCGTAGCCGGCGACACCGAGGCCGGCGGCCAGCATCATGTAGCCGATCTGGCTCATCGTCGAACCGGCCAGCGCCTTCTTGATGTCGTCCTTGGCGCAACCGATGATCGCGCCCCACAGGAGCGTGACGGCGCCGACGACGACCACCGCGATCTGCGCGGTCGGGGTGAGGTCGTAGATGAAGTTCGAGCGCACGATCAGGTACACGCCCGCGGTCACCATCGTCGCCGCGTGGATGAGCGCGGAGACCGGGGTCGGGCCCTCCATCGCGTCGAGCAGCCAGGACTGCAGCGGCACCTGGGCCGACTTGCCGCAGGCGCCGAGCAGGAACAGCAGGCCGAGCGCGGTCAGCACCCCTTCGGACGCCTGCCCCGCCGCGGCCGAGATCGGCGCGAAGGCGACGGTGCCGAACGTGACGAAGGTCAGCATGATGCCGAGCGCCATGCCGAGGTCACCGACGCGGTTCACCACGAAGGCCTTCTTCGCGGCGACCGCGGCAGAGGGCTTGTGCTGCCAGAAGCCGATGAGCAGGTACGACGCCAGGCCGACGCCCTCCCAGCCGAGGAACACGAGGAGGTAGTTGTCGGCGAGCACCAGCACGAGCATGGCCGCGACGAACAGGTTGAGGTAGGCGAAGAACCGGCGCCGGCGTGGGTCGTGCTCCATGTAGCCCACGGAGTAGACGTGGATGATCCCGCCGACACCGGTGATGAGCAGCAGGAACAGCGCCGACAGCGGGTCGTACAGCAGCGCCGCCTCGACCCGGAACGAACCCGCCTCGATCCAGGTGTAGAGCTGCTGGACGATCGAGCGGTCCTCCTCCCCGCGGCCGAGCAGCGTGATGAACGCGACCAGGCTCAGGACGAACGACCCGGCGACGGTGGCGACACCGAGCAGGTGTCCCCACCGGTCGGTGCGCCGGCCGCCGAGGAGCAGCACCGCCGCACCCAGTGCGGGCAGGGCGATGATCAGCCACAGCAGGGAGAACACACCTTCGGCCGGCACCGGGTGGATCACCGGTGCCGCGCCTTCGGCGAGAGGAGTCAGGACGGCAGTAGTCAACTCGGCTCCTAGTACTTCAGCAGGCTCGCGTCGTCGACCGAGGCCGAGCGACGGGTCCGGAAGATGGTCACGATGATGGCCAGGCCGACCACGACCTCAGCGGCGGCGACGACCATCACGAAGAACGCCGTCACCTGTCCGTCGAGGTTCCCGTGGACCCGCGAGAAGGTCACCAGCGCAAGGTTCGTGGCGTTGAGCATCATCTCCACGCACATGAACAGCACCAGCGCGTTGCGTCGGGTGAGCACGCCCACCGCGCCGATGGTGAACAGGATCGCGGACAGGACGAGAAACGGGGTCTCGCTCATCGAGGCTCCTCCCCTTCGGGACGGGACTGGCTCGGGTCGCCCTCGATCGGGCCCTTGGGTGTCGCGTCGGGCTCACCGGGGATGTTCGACGAGCCGTCGTCATGCATGGCGCGGGTGAGCGCCAGGATGTCGTCGGCGAGACGCGGGGCCGAGCGGACCGTGCCCCGGGCTGCGAGCACCCGCGACACCGACGTGGGTGCGGCGGTGCCGTCGGGCAGCAGCGCCGGGGTGTCCACGGCGTTGTGCCGGGCGTACACACCGGGCGCCGGCAGCGGTCCGGGGTGCTTGCCGGACTCGGCGTAGTCGCGCATCCGCTGGGTGGCCATCTCCGCCTGGGTCTGCTTCGGCTGGAGCCGCTCCGTGTGGGCGAGCACCATCGCGCCGATGGCCGCGGTGATCAGCAGCGCGGCGGTCGACTCGAAGGCGAGCGCGAAGCGCGAGAACAGCAGGTTGGCGAGGCCCTGGATGTTGCCGTCGGCGTTGGCCTGGTCGAGACCGACCACGGCTCCGACACTGACCTGTGCCACCCCGAGGACGAGGACCGCACCGAAGAGCAGTCCCACGACGATCGCGAAGAAGCGCTGGCCCTTGATCGTCTCGACCACGGAGTCCGAGGCGTCGACGCCGACGAGCATCAGCACGAAGAGGAACAGCATCAAGATCGCGCCGGTGTAGACGATGATCTGCACCGCGAAGAGGAAGGGCGCGTCCTGCACGAGGTACAGCACGGCGAGCCCGGTCATCACGACCGCGAGCAGCAGGGCGGCGTGCACGGCCTTGCGCGCGAACAGCACGCCGAGCGCCGCGGCCACCATGATCGGCGCGAGCAACCAGAAGGCGATCACCGCTCGTCCCCGTTCTCGTCGGCCGCCTTCGCCGGCTGGGGCTTGAAGGCGCCGCGGTAGTAGTCCGTCTCGTCCTCGCCGAGGTACATGTCGTGCGGAGGCTGGTCCATGCCGGGCAGCAGCGGGGCGAGCAGGTCCTGCTTCTCGTAGATCAGGTCCGCGCGGTTGTCGTCGGCGAGCTCGTACTCGTTCGTCATCGTCAGCGCTCGCGTCGGGCAGGCCTCGATGCACAGCCCGCACAGGATGCAGCGCAGGTAGTTGATCTGGTAGACGCGGCCGTAGCGCTCACCCGGGGAGTACCGCTCCTCCGCGGTGTTCGAGGCGCCCTCGACGTAGATCGCGTCCGCGGGGCACGCCCATGCGCACAGCTCGCAGCCGATGCACTTCTCGAGACCGTCCGGCCAGCGGTTGAGCTGGTGCCGCCCGTGGAAGCGAGGCGCGGTCGGCCGCTTCTCGAACGGGTACTGGTAGGTGACGGTCTTCTTGAACATGGTGCGGAACGTGACCCCGAAACCCGCGATCGGGTCCCAGAGCTGTTCCTTGAGGGTGGGCATTACTGGTTCTCCCCAGACTTGTTCGTGAGTTGTTCGCTGCGTTGCTCGCTGAGCTGCTCGAGGTGACCGTGGTGGCCGAGGAGCGGGTCACGTTCGCGGGCCCGTTGGTGGGCCCGTTGGTCGGCATGGGCGGGACCGGGTAGCCCCCGGCGAAGGCGTCGAACTCGCCGGGCTGCTGCTCAGCGGTCTCTGCCTCCTCCTCGCCGCCCCCGACGAAGAACAGCGCCGCGAAGATGACGGCGAGCACGGCGAGCGCGATCAGGAGGTAGTTGCGCTGGATCCCGCCGTTGACGCTCATCCAGCGGATCACCGCGACGGCGAAGATCCAGGCGAGCGAGATCGGGATGAGGCGCTTCCAGCCGAAGCGCATGAACTGGTCGTAGCGCAGCCGCGGCAGGGTTCCGCGGAGCCAGACGAACAGGAAGATGAACAGCATGACCTTGCCGAGGAACCACAGCACCGGCCAGTAGCCCTCGTTGAACATGCCGTCGTTGACCGCCGACAGCGGCCACGGGGCGCGCCAGCCGCCGAGGAAGAGCGTCGTGGCGAGCGCGGAGACGGTCGCCATGTTGACGTACTCCGCCAGGAAGAACAGCGCGAACTTCAGCGAGGAGTACTCCGTGTGGAAGCCACCGACGAGCTCACCCTCGGCCTCGGGGAGGTCGAAGGGCGCGCGGTTGGTCTCGCCGACCATCGCGATCACGTAGATCACGAACGACGGCAGGAGGATCAGGCCGAACCAGAGCCGCTCCTGTGCCTCCACGATCCCGGAGGTGGACAGCGTGCCGGAGTAGATGAAGACCGCCACGAACGACAGGCCCATCGCCACTTCGTAGGAGATCATCTGCGCGGAGCTGCGCAGGCCGCCGAGGAGCGGGTACGTCGACCCGGACGACCAGCCGGCGAGCACGATGCCGTAGATGCCGACCGAGGCGATGGCCAGCATGAACAGCACCGCGACCGGCATGTCGGTCAGCTGCAGCGGAGTGTGGATGTCGCTGAACGGCACCCTCACGACCGGCCCGAAGGGGATCACCGCCCAGGTCACGAAGGCCGGGATGACCATGATCATCGGGGCGAGCAGGTAGACGACCTTGTCGGCGGCCTTGGGGACGATGTCCTCCTTCAGCGCGAGCTTCACGCCGTCGGCGAGGCTCTGGAGGAGCCCGAAGGGGCCGTGCACGTTGGGTCCGGGGCGGTGCTGCATCCGACCGACGACCCGGCGCTCGAACCAGATGTTGAACAGCGTCAGCAGGACGAGCACCAGGAAGATCAGCACGGCCTTGACGATCACCAGCCACACCGCGTCCTGGCCGAAGGCGGAGAAGTCCTCGGCCGCGACGATCCGGTCGCTCGTCAGCGGGCTCATCAGCCCGGTGAGTGTCGTGGGGCTCATGGTCAGCCTTCCTTGGAGAGGCTCGGGACGACGCCCTCGAGTCGGACGACGGTGCCGGAGGCGGCGACCCCCAGCTCACGGGACAACGACAGGCCGACCGCGGCGCTGGGCGCCCACACGACGTGGTCGGGCAGGTCCGCGACGCCGACGGGCAGGTCCACGGACCCACGGTCGGTCGCCAGCGTCACCAGCTGCCCGTGGTGGACACCCAGGTGCTGGAGCGTGTTGGCGGACACCAGGGCCGCCGCGCGACGGCCGGTGGCCTTGAGGTACTCGTCGCCGTCGAGCATCCGGCCGTCGTCGATCAGGAGCTTCCAGGACGCGAGCAGGTAGTGCGCCCCATCCCCGACAGAGGCACCGACAGGGGCCGCCGCCTGGCCCTCATGGGCGCTCACGGTGGGAGCCGGCAGTCGCTCGCCCTCCCACGCTCCGAAGGACTCCATCTCGGCCCGCGCCTGGGCGGTGGTGCGGATGCCGAAGCGCACGCCCATCTCCTCGGCGATGCCGGCCAGGATGCGCACCTCGGGCAGGCGGCTCGGCTCGTGGAAGATCTGGCCGAACACACGGACCCGGCCCTCCCAGTCCACGAACGAGCCGGCCTTCTCGGTCACCGCTGCGACCGGGAGGACGACGTCGGCGTGCGGCGAGACGTCGCTCGCCCGGACCTCGAGGGACACCACGAACTCCGCCGCGGCAAGCGCCGACTCCGCGAGCTGCGGGTCGGGCAGGTCACGCAGCTCGACGCCCGCGACCACGAGGCCCCTGAGGTCACCGGCGGCGGCCGCCGCGACCATCTCGTCGAGGCTGCGGCCGGGCCGGTCTGGCAGCGAGGTCACGCCCCAGGCCGCACCCGCGTCCACGCGGGCGTCGGCCACCGAGACCGGTCGGCCTCCGGGGAGCAGGTTCGGGAGACAGCCGGTCTCCAGCGCGCCACGGTCGCCCGCACGGCGCGGGACCCAGGCGAGCTTGGCGCCCGTCGTACCGGCGAGGGCCGCGACGGCGGACAGAGCACCTGGCACCGCGGCCATCCGCTCGCCGACCAGGATCACGTCCGCCCCGGTGATGGCAGAGCCGAGAGCCTCCGCCGAGCTCTGGGCGAGGCCCTCGATGACGCGGGCCTCGTCGCCCGGTGCCGCCTGGAGCAGGGTGCCGTGCATCTTCTCGAGGCCACGCGTGGTGAACGGCGCGAGCGAGAACACCTTGGTGCCCTTGCGCGCGGCCTTGCGCAGCCGCAGGAACACGATCGGCGACTCGTCCTCGGGCTCGAACCCGACGAGCACGACCTTGCTCGCGCGCTCGAGGTCGGCGTAGGTCACCTCGAGCGACCGGGCGACGACGTGCGAGGCGAGGAACTCCGCCTCCTCGGCCGAGTGCGCGCGGGCGCGGAAGTCGATGTCGTTCGTGCCGAGCGCGACGCGGGCGAACTTGGAGTAGGCGTAGGCGTCCTCGTTGGTCAGCCGCCCGCCGGTGAGCACGCCGACCGACCCGGCCACGCGCTGGAGGCCACGGGCCGCCACCACGAACGCCTCCGTCCAGGACGCCGGGCGGAGCTCGCCGTCCTCGCGGACCAGCGGGGTGGTGAGGCGGTCGGGCTCACGCGGGTACAGGAACCCGAAGCGGCCCTTGTCGCAGTTCCACTCCTCGTTCACGTCGGGGTCGAGGCCGGCCAGCCGCCGGGTCACCTTGCCGCGGCGGTGGTCGGTGCGCAGCGCGCAGCCGGAGGCGCAGTGCTCGCAGACCGACGGCGTGGAGACCAGGTCGAACGGGCGGGCACGGAAGCGGTACGCCGCCGAGGTCAGCGCGCCCACGGGGCAGATCTGGATCGTGTTGCCCGAGAAGTAGGACTCGAAGGGCTCCTTCTCGTAGATGCCCACCTGCTGCAGGGCACCGCGCTCGATCAGGGCGATGAACGGGTCACCGGCGATCTGCTCGGAGAAACGGGTGCACCGCGCGCAGAGCACGCAGCGCTCGCGGTCGAGCAGGACCTGCGCCGAGATGTTGATCGGCTTGGGGTAGGTGCGCTTCTGCTCGACGTACCGGCTCTCGCCACGGCCGTTGGACATGGCCTGGTTCTGCAGCGGGCACTCGCCGCCCTTGTCGCACATGGGGCAGTCGAGCGGGTGGTTGATCAGCAGGAACTCCATGATCCCCTGCTGCGCCTTGTCGGCGACCGGCGACGTGGCCTGGGTGCGGACCTTCATGCCGTCGGCCACCGCGAGCGTGCAGGAGGCCTGCGGCTTCGGGATCGGCCGGCCGTTGCCGGCGTCCTCGACCTCGACCAGGCACTGCCGGCAGGCGCCGACCGGTTCGAGGAGCGGGTGGTCGCAGAACCGCGGGATCTGCACGCCGATCTCCTCGGCGGCGCGGATCACCAGGCTGTTCTTCGGGACGCTCACCTCGACGTCGTCGATCGTGACCGTGACCAGGTCCTGCTTCTGGACCGCGCCGTCGGAGGAGGTGGAAGAGACCGTCATGCGTGTGCTCCCGCAGGTGCGAAGAGGGTGGAGGCGGCGTGGTCGAACGGGCAGCCGCGGTTCTCGAAGTGCGCGATGTACTCGTCGCGGAAGTACTGGATCGACGAGGTGATCGGGCTGGTCGCGCCGTCCCCGAGCGCACAGAACGCTCGCCCGAGGATGTTGTCGCACTGGTCGAGCAGGAGCTCCAGGTCGGACTCGGTGCCCTCACCACGCTCGAGGCGGGCCAGGGTCTGCACCAGCCACCAGGTGCCCTCGCGGCACGGCGTGCACTTCCCGCAGGACTCGTGCTTGTAGAACTCCGTCCAGCGCAGCACGGCGCGCACCACGCACGTGGTGTCGTCGAAGATCTGCAGCGCACGGGTGCCGAGCATCGAGCCGGCCGCGCCGACGGCCTCGTAGTCCAGGGGTACGTCGAGGTGCTCGGCCGTCAGGATCGGCGTCGACGAGCCACCCGGCGTCCAGAACTTCAGCTCGTGGCCCTCGCGCATCCCGCCGGCGAGGTCGATGAGCTGGCGCAGCGTGATGCCGAGCGGCGCTTCGTACTGCCCCGGTCGCCTCACGTGGCCCGAGAGCGAGTAGATGACGAAGCCCTTGCTCTTCTCGGTGCCCATCGAGGCGAACCAGTCGGGGCCGTTCTTGATGATGCTCGGGACCGAGGCGATCGACTCCACGTTGTTGATCACCGTGGGGGCGGCGTAGAGGCCGGCGACCGCCGGGAACGGGGGGCGCAGCCGGGGTTGGCCGCGCCGGCCCTCCAGGGAGTCGAGCAGCGCCGTCTCCTCACCGCAGATGTAGGCGCCGGCGCCGGCGTGGACGACGAGCTCGAGGTCGTAGCCCGAGCCGTGGATGTTCTTGCCGAGGTGGCCGGCGAGGTAGGCCTCCTGGACCGCGCGCTGCAGCCGGCGGATGACGTGCAGCACCTCACCGCGGACGTAGATGAACGCGGTGTTGGCGCGGATCGCGTAGGCGGAGATGATCACGCCCTCCACGAGGGTGTGCGGCGAGGCCATCATCAGCGGGATGTCCTTGCACGTGCCCGGCTCCGACTCGTCGGCGTTGACGACGAGGTACTTCGGCTTCGGGTTGTCCTGCGGGATGAAGCCCCACTTCATGCCGGTGGGGAAGCCGGCGCCCCCGCGGCCGCGGAGTCCGGAGTCCTTGACGGCCGTGATCACGGCGTCCTGCTCCATGCCCAGGGCGACTCGGAGGGCGTCGTACCCTCCGTGCGCCTGGTAGGAGTCCAGGGTCCAGGACCGGTCCGCATCCCAGTTGTCGGTGAGGACCGGGGTCAGCATGTCGGTCATTCGTCGGTGCCCTTCCCGTCAGCCTCGGGGTTCGACCCCTTGCCGCCCTCCACGTCGGTCGGCGACTGCTCCACGCGAGTCTCGGAACCGGCCCGGCTGGTGTCGGCCTGGTCGACCGCCGCCTCCTTGTTGCTCTCGAAGAGCGCGCCCTGGCCGTCGCCGTCCTGACGCTGCCCGGAGGCCACCGCCTTGCGCCCGGTCTCCGGCGCCCGCCAGCCCCGCTCACGAGCGATGCCGAGCCCGACCAGCGACGCGGGCCCTGCTGCGGGTCCTTCGTCGGCGCGGTCGTCGGGGAAGCCCGCGAGCACGCGCTCGGCCTCACGCCAGGTGCAGATCCGCGCACCGCGGGTGGAGTGGACCTCCTTGCCCTCGCGCAGGTCGTCCACCAGCGTGGTGGCCGACTCGGGGGTCATGTTGTCCATGAACTCCCAGTTGACCATCATCACGGGGGCGTAGTCGCAGGCCGCGTTGCACTCGAGGTGCTCCAAAGTGATGGTCTTGCCGGCTCCGTCGTCGGGGGTCGTCTCGTCGTTTCCGACGTCGAGGTGGTCCTTGAGCCGCTCGAAGATCTCGTCGCCGCCCATCACCGCGCACAGCGTGTTCGTGCAGACGCCGACGTGGTAGTCGCCGACCGGCCGGCGCTTGTACATCGTGTAGAACGTCGCAACACCCGAGACGTCCGCGGCGGAGATGCCGAGGATGTCCGCGCAGGCCTCGATGCCGCGCGCCGTCACGCGGCCCTCGACGCTCTGCACCAGGTGCAGCATCGGGAGCAGCGCCGAGCGGGGCTCCGGGTAGCGCTCGGTGATCTGGCGCAGCTCACGCAGGGTCTCGGCAGGCAGGCTCCCGCCGCCCGCCGACCCGTCGGCCCGTCCAGTCGAAACCATGTCGGTCATCGGTCCACTCCGCCCATCACGGGATCGAGGGAGGCAATCGCGACGATGACGTCGGCGACCATGCCGCCTTCGCTCATCACCGACGTGCCCTGCAGGTTGGTGAACGAGGGGTCGCGGAAGTGCGCCCGGAACGGTCGGGTGCCGCCGTCGGAGACCACGTGCGCCCCGAGCTCACCGCGTGGTGACTCGACCGGCACGTAGGCCTGCCCCGGCGGGACCCGGAAGCCCTCGGTCACCAGCTTGAAGTGGTGGATCAGGGCCTCCATCGACTCGCCCATGATGTGCCGGATGTGGTCGAGGCTGTTGCCCATGCCGTCGGCGCCGATCGCGAGCTGGCTGGGCCAGGCGATCTTCTTGTCACCGACCATGACCGGGGCACCCTCGAGCCCGGCGAGCCGGTCGGCGCACTGCTCGACGATGCGAAGCGACTGGTTCATCTCCTCGAGGCGGATCCGGAACCGGCCGTAGGAGTCGCAGGTGTCCCAGGTGGCGACGTCGAACTTGTAGTCCTCGTAGCCGGAGTAGGGCTGCGTCTTGCGGAGGTCCCACGGGTAGCCGGTCGACCGCAGCACGGGCCCGCTGATGCCGAGTGCGAGGCAGCCGGCGAGGTCGAGGTAGCCCACGTCCTTCAGGCGCGCCTTGAAGATCGGGTTCTCGTTGCACAGCGCGGCGTACTCCGGGAGCCGCTTCTTCATCAGCGCGATGAAGTCACGGATCTCGTCGAGAGCGCCGGGCGGCATGTCCTGCGCGACGCCGCCGGGGCGGATGAACGCGTGGTTCATGCGCAGGCCGGTGATCAGCTCGAACAGGTCGAGGACGAGCTCGCGCTCGCGGAAGCCGATCGTCATCACCGTGAGCGCGCCGATCTCCATGCCGCCGGTCGCGATCGCGACGAGGTGCGATGAGATGCGGTTCAGCTCCATGAGGAGGACGCGCATGACCTGCGCCTTCTCCGGGATGTCGTCCTCGATGTCGAGGAGCCGCTCCACGCCGAGGCAGTAGGTCATCTCGTTGTAGAAGGGCGAGAGGTAGTCCATCCGGGTGCAGAAGGTGACGCCCTGGACCCAGGAGCGGAACTCCATGTTCTTCTCGATGCCGGTGTGGAGGTAGCCGATGCCGCAACGGGCCTCGGTCACGGTCTCACCGTCGAGCTCGAGGATGAGCCGGAGCACGCCGTGCGTCGACGGGTGCTGCGGACCCATGTTGACGACGATCCGCTCCTCGCCCTCGTCGGCCACGCCCGAGACGACGTTGTCCCAGTCCTGGCCGGTGACGGTGAAGACCTTGCCGCCGCTCGTCTCAGACGTCTGTGCGTAGGGGTCGCTTTGCGTGTTGCTCATCAGCTGTAAGACCTCCGCGTGTCCGGCGGTGGGATGGTGGCGCCCTTGTACTCGACGGGGACTCCGCCGAGCGGGTAGTCCTTGCGCTGCGGGTGGCCCGGCCAGTCGTCGGGCATCTCGATGCGCGTCAGCGACGGGTGACCGTCGAAGATGATCCCGAAGAAGTCGTAGGTCTCCCGCTCGTGCCAGTCGTTGGTCGGGTAGACCGACACCACCGACGGGATGTGGGGGTCGCTGTCGGGGCAGGTGACCTCGAGCCGGATCCGGCGGTTGTGGGTCATCGAGAGCAGGTGGTAGACCGCGTGCAGCTCACGACCCTTGTCGTTCGGGTAGTGCACGCCCGACACACCCGAGCAGAACTCGAAGCGCAGTGCGGGGTCGTCCCGGAGCGTCTTCGCCGCCCGCGGCAGGTCGCCGCGGCGGATGAAGAAGGTGATCTCGCCGCGGTGGACGACGACCTTCTCGATGGCGCTCGTGATGCCCGCGGAGGTCAAGGACGACTCGAAGGCGTCGGCGACCTCGTCGAACCAGCCGCCGTACGGCTTCGGCGTGCCGCTCGGCATCACGACGGGCCGGACGAGCCCGCCGTACCCGGAGGTGTCACCGGAGCCGTGCACACCGAACATGCCCTTGCGTACGTCGACCACCTCGGGCTCGAGCGCCCCGGGCTCGACGGGCAGGGTGTTCTCCGACATCTGGCCGGTGGCGTCCCGCTCGGTGCCCGGCGTGACCTCGTCGAAGTCGCCTGGTTCCTTCGTGCTCAACGCAGCATCCCCTTCATCTCTGAGGTCGGCAGGGCGTTGAGCAGCTCGGTCTCGTTCTCGACGATCTCGTTCTGGCGGTCGACGCCGAGCTTGCTGTGCTGCACCTGGTCGTGGAGCTTGAGGATCGCGTCGATCAGCATCTCCGGACGGGGCGGGCAGCCGGGGAGGTACATGTCGACGGGGACGATGTGGTCGACGCCCTGGACGATCGCGTAGTTGTTGAACATGCCGCCCGACGAGGCGCAGACACCCATCGCCAGCACCCACTTGGGGTTCGGCATCTGGTCGTAGATCTGGCGGAGCACCGGAGCCATCTTCTGGCTGACGCGTCCCGCGACGATCATCAGGTCGGCCTGGCGCGGCGACGCGCGGAAGACCTCCATGCCGAACCGGCCGAGGTCGTACTTCGGGCCACCGGTGGTCATCATCTCGATGGCGCAGCAGGCGAGACCGAACGTGGCCGGCCAGAACGAGGCCTTGCGGAAGTAGCCGGCGACGCCCTCGACGGTGGTCAGGAGCACGCCGCTGGGGAGCTTCTCTTCAATGCCCATCAGAGGTTCACCTCGGCAGTTGAGAGGGTCGGGAGGGTGTGGTGGGGCATGGTCAGTCCCATTCCAGGCCGCCGCGGCGCCACACGTAGGCGTAGGCGACGAACAGCGTGACGATGAACAGGACCATCTCGATCAGGCCGAAGAAGGCCAGGTTGTCGAAGGTGACCGCCCACGGGTAGAGGAAGATCGTCTCGATGTCGAAGATGATGAAGAGCATCGCGGTGATGTAGTACTTCACCGGGAAGCGGCCGCCACCGACCGGCTGCGGAGTGGGCTCGATGCCGCACTCGTACGAGTCGAGCTTGGCGCGGTTGTACCGCTTGGGGCCCACAACGGCGCTCATGATGATCGAGAACACCGCAAAGCCTGCCGCAAGGATCGCGAGCGCGAGAACGGGTGTGTACAGCTCCACCGCTCGTGCCCTCCTGTCTCTGTGTTGTGGACGTGTCCGCCGTTGTCAGGCCGCCGGGGCGACCTTGCTCAATCCGTTGATGATCCGGTCCGCGGCGTCTCCGCCGCGCGGGTCGGTGAGGTTCGCCATCAGCTTGAGCATGAACTTCATCAGCGCCTCGCGAGGGAGGCCGTACCTGGTCGCCTGCTTCATGAAGGTCGGGTTGCCGATCATCTTCGCGAAGACCCGCCCGAGGGTGAAGTAGCCGCCGTAGGCCGCATCGAGCGCCGCGGCGTACCCCTCGAGGACCCGCTCCCGGCCGGCCTCGTCCGGCCGGGCCAGCGCCTGCAGGACGGTGTGCGCGGCGATCTCGCCGGACTCGAGGGCGTAGTCGATGCCCTCGCCGTTGAACGGGTTCACCATGCCGCCGGAGTCGCCGACGAGCATCACGCCGCGGGTGTAGTGCGGCTTCCGGTTGAAGCCCATCGGGAGCGCGGCCGAGCCGATCCTGCCGACCATGTTCTCGTCGCGGAAGCCCCACTCCTCGGGAGTGTTGAGCAGCCAGCGACGGAGGATGTCCTTGTAGTCGACCTGCTGGAACGCCTTGGAGGTGTTCAGGATGCCGAGGCCGACGTTCGCCGTACCGTCACCGACGCCGAAGATCCAGCCGTAGCCGGGCAGCAGGTTGCTCTCCCCTGGCTTGCCGTCCCACAGCTCCAGCCAGGACTCCATCCACGGGTCGTCGTGGCGGGGCGTCGTGTAGTAGGTCCGGACCGCGACGCCCATCGGGCGGTTCTCGCGACGCTCGAGCCCGAGCGAGACCGCGATCCGCGCGGAGACACCGTCCGCCGCGATCACGACCGGAGCTCGGTAGACCAGGTCGTCCCCCGCGGGGCCGACTCGTCGGCCGCGGTCGTCGACCGGCTTGGCGCGGACACCGGTCACCCGGCCGGTGCGCTCGTCCACCACGGGGCCGGTCACGGAGGTGCGCTCCTGGAGCCGCGCGCCGGCCTTCTCGGCGTGGCGGGCGAGGATCTCGTCGAGGTCCATCCGGGTGCGGACCATGCCGTACGGCGGGAAGCTGGCCAGCTCGGGCCAGGGCAGCTCGAGCCGGTGCCCGGCGCCGACGATGCGGAGTCCGCGGTTGCGCTGCCAGCCCGGGGCGTCGAGGTCGATGCCGAGGTTGACCAGCTGCTTCACCGCACGCGGGGTGAGCCCGTCGCCGCAGATCTTGTCCCGGGGGAAGGCGCTCTTCTCCAGCAGGAGGACGTCGGCTCCCGCGTTGGCGAGGTGGTAGGCCGCGGCGGACCCGGCGGGCCCGGCGCCTACGACGATGACGTCGGCCTGCCGCTCGTCCGCGGTCGTCCGGCTCATCGTGTTTCCCTCGATCCAGGTGGTTGCTACAACCCGATTTGTGACTTAGTGAAATCCTTCACTAACTGCCACCTCGGGACAGTCTAGAGGCCTGGGTCACATGACGCGAACGGGGCCCTACCCCCATGGATCCGCCCCGAAACCGTGACGCGCGACGCCGACTTCGACAACGGCATCATGGCCTATTTCAGGGGGCTGTCGCGTGGTGCAGGGCGACCACCCCGCCCGAGAGGTTGCGCCACTTCGGGCCGGTCCAACCGGCCGCCGCGACCCGGTCGGCGAGGCCGCGCTGGTCGGGCCACGCACGGATCGACTCGGCGAGGTAGACGTAGGCGTCCGGGCTGGAGGACACCGCCCGCGCGATCGGCGGCAGGGCCTTCATCAGGTACTCGATGTACACCGTCCGGAACGGCGCCCAGGTCGGGTGGCTGAACTCGCAGACCACCAGTCGCCCGCCGGGCCTGGTGACGCGGAGCATCTCGCGCAGGCCGGCGTCCGGGTCGACGATGTTGCGCAGGCCGAAGGAGATCGTCACCGCGTCGAACGTGTCGTCGGCGAACGGCAGGCGCGTGCCGTCGCCCGCGGTGAACGGCAGGTAGGGCTTGCTCCGCTTGCCCACGCGCAGCATCCCGAGCGAGAAGTCGCAGGGCACGACCTCGGCCCCTCGGTCGAGGAACGGCTGGCTCGAGGTGCCGGTGCCGGCGGCGAGGTCGAGCACCCGCTCCCCCGGCTGTGCGTCGACGGCGTCGACGACCGCCTTGCGCCACCGCCGGTCCTGGCCGAGGGACAAGACGTCGTTCGTGATGTCGTAGCGCTTGGCCACGTCGTCGAACATCGCGGCGACTTCGGCGGGCTTCTTGTCCAGGTCGGCTCGGGTCACGGGGCAACCTTAGTCACGCCGTACTCTTGCTCTCCGTGACCACCGTGCCATCGAGCTCCCGTGAGGCGACGCCTCTCGTCGTCCGCACCGTGCCGCTCGACGATCCCGGTCCTCTGCTCGCCCTGCTCCCACCCGGTGACTCGGTGGCGTGGCTGCGCCGGGGCGAGGGTCTGGTCGGCTGGGGAGTCGCCGCGGTGATCCGTACGACGGGCAGCGACCGGTTCGCCGAGGCCGGTGACTGGTGGCGCTCGCAGGCCCGGGCCGCCGTGGTCCGTGACGAGGTCCGCCGGCCCGGCACCGGCCTGGTCTGCTTCGGCTCCTTCGCCTTCGCGGACGAGCCTGGTGACAGCGTGCTGCTCGTGCCCGAGGTGGTCGTCGGCCGGCGCGGGGACACCGCCTGGGTCACCACGATCAGCCGCGCGGGCATCACCGCGGCCCCGGCCGTCGAGGCCGCCTCCGAACCCGCACCGCCTGAGGGCGTGACGTTCGTCGACGGCGCGCTCAGCGGCACCGACTGGGAGGGCGTGGTCGCCGAGGCGGTCCGGCGCATCTCCGAGGGCGACCTGGAGAAGGTCGTGCTGGCCCGCGACCTGGTCGCCACCGCCGAGGACGACATCGACGTGCGCTGGCCGCTGACCCGGCTCGCGGAGCAGTACCCGATGACCTGGACCTTCCACGTCGACGGCCTCTTCGGCGCCACCCCGGAGATGCTCGTACGCCGGGAGCGCGGCCTCGTGACCTCGCGGGTGCTCGCGGGGACGATCCGGCGCACCGGAGACGACTCCCGAGACCTCGCGCTCGCCGCCACCCTCGCCCGGTCGTCGAAGGACCTCGAGGAGCACGAGTACGCCGTCCGCTCGGTCGCCGACGCGCTCGCGCCGCACTGCACCTCGATGAACGTGCCCGAGGCGCCGTTCGTCCTGCACCTGCCCAACGTGATGCACCTCGCGACCGACGTCGCGGGCGTCGTGCACGACTCCGACGACAAGCCGGTGACCTCGCTCGACCTCGCGGCCGCGCTCCACCCGTCCGCCGCGGTGGGCGGGACCCCGACCGAGGTCGCCAAGGCCCTCATCGACGAGATCGAGGGCATGGACCGCGGCCGCTACGCCGGGCCGGTGGGCTGGATGGACGCCTCGGGCGACGGCGAGTGGGGCATCGCGCTGCGTTCGGCCGAGATCGACGGGCCCACGGTGCGCCTCTTCGCCGGCTGCGGCGTGGTCGCGAGCTCCGACCCGGCCGCCGAGCTCGCCGAGGCCCAGGCGAAGTTCGTGCCGGTCCGCGACGCGATCTCCGGCATCTGACCCCAGCCCCGGCTCGGTCGCGGGGGGGTCAAGCCAGCGGGAGGATGTCCTGGCCGGGCTCGACCCGGAGGTACTCCTGCTCCCGCTCCCCCAGCATCGACGTGAGCTGTCGCTGGGCGAGGGCGAGGCCGCGGTCGTTGAGGAGCCCGTCGTGGATCGCCACCGACAGCGGCGCACCCACGGCTCGGCCGTAGTCGACCACCTCGCTGATCTTGTTCCACGGCGCGTGCACCGGGAGGAGCAGGAGGTCCACGTCGCCGGGCTGCTCCGTGATCGCGTCTCCGGGGTGGAAGATGCGGCGGCCCTCGACCTCCAGCAGGTACCCGGAGTTGTCGAAGTGCTGCAGCTCGGGGTGGATCACGGCGTGCTTCTCGCCCACCACCGTGACCGGGACACCGACGTCGAGCACGTCGCCGGGCCTCACGACCGTGACCCGCTCGGCCACGTCGGGCGCCTTCTCCGCGATCTGCTTCGCAACGGCGCCGATCGTGTAGACCGGCACGCCCGCCGCCCGCAGGTTGTCGGGGTCGAGGTGGTCGGGATGCTCGTGGGTTACGAGCACGACGGTCGCGCCGTCGACGGCTTCACGTTCGGTCCACCCACCCGGGTCGACCACGACCGCCGTACTCCCAGTCTCGATGCGCACACAGGCGTGTCCGAACTTCGTGATCCTCATCGAGCCAGCCAACAACGAACCCCGACGACCGCGCAACCAGTCCGAGGGGTTCAGCCGACGAGCTGGTCGACGAAGCACCACCGCCACGACTCGCCGGGCTCGGCGGAGCGCATCACCGGGTGACCGGTGCCCCCGTGGTGCGCGCTGGCGTGGCGTCGTGGCGAGGAGTCGCAGCACGCCACGTGACCACAGGTGAGGCAGATCCGCAGATGCACCCAGGTGGTGCCCTCGGCGACACAGTCGACGCACACCGCCTCTCCGTCGGCGGGCTCCCGCGGGTAGTCGGCGGGCGCCTCCTCCAGGTGCACGCAGCCCTCGTGGCTCGTCGCCGCCACCACGTTGCCCAGCTCCTCGCGGAGCTCGTTGCGGCGCACGGTCGCGATGTCCAGCATGGACTCCTCGACGTCCAGGGCGTTGAGCACCTCCTCGACCACCTCGTGGGGGACCTGGCCCGTACTACGGACCTCGAGCACGCGCTGCCGCTCCGCCTGGAGCATCTCGAGGCGCAGCCGGGCGTAGGCCTCGCTCGGCGCCTCGCTCTCGGGGCCGACCCGGCCGAGCCGTTCCCAGGCTGCGAAGTCGCGCTGCTCGACACGTCGCCGGAGCGCTCCGATGGTGTCGTACGGGTCGTCCTCCCCGGCATGCTTCTCGAGCTCGGCAAGGCCCGCGGCCGACGCGTCCTGGAAGAGCGTGGCCTTCGCCAGCGCGTCCTGCCGTGGGTCGGGCCCGGGTACGTCCAGCTTGCGGGCGAGCCACGGCAGCGTGAGCCCCTGACCGAACAGCGTCGCGGCCGTCACCGTGAACGCCACCAGGAGCAGCACCTCCCTGTAGTCGAAGCTCTCGGGGATGGCGAACGCCGCCGCCAGCGTCACCACGCCCCGCATGCCCGCCCACGAGATCACCGCGGCGTTCTTCCAGGAGTACGTCGACCCGGACCTCTCGCCGCGAGCCGGGCTGAAGAGTGCCAGGTGGAACGTGAAGACCCAGATCGGCCTCAGCAGCACCGTCGTGAGGAGGGCGGCCGCGCAGACGAGGGCGATCTGGCCGCCCGACAGGTCGCTACCGGTCATCTCGTCGATGATCCAGCTCGCCTGCAGGCCGATGAGCAGGAAGACCGTGTTCTCGAGGAGGAACGAGATCGTTCGCCAGTTGACCCGCTCGGAGATGCGCGACGACGCGGTCTGGAGGACCGGCGCTCGATGCCCGAGGAGGAGCCCGGCCACGACGACGGCCAGCACGCCGGACGCGTGGATCTCCTCCGCGGCGACGTACGCGACGAAGGGCGTCAGGAGCGAGACGCTCGTGTCGATCACCGTGTCGGTGAACTGCCGACGGAGCCAGCCCACCACTGCGAAGACGGCAAGGCCGACGAGCACACCCCCACCGGCCGCCCACAGGAAGTCCAGCCCGATCGCCACCACGCCGGTCGCTCCGACGATCGCGGTCCGCAGTGCGACGAGCGCGGTGGCGTCGTTGAGCAGCGACTCGCCCTCGAGGACGGTGACCACCTTGCGCGGCAGCCCGATCCTGCGCGCGATCGCCGTGGCCGCGATGGCGTCCGGCGGCGAGACGACCGCGCCGATCGCGAAGGCGGCCGGCCACGAGACTCCCGGAAGCACCGCGTGCACGACGAGCCCGACGCCCACCGCGGTGAACGCGACGAGACCCACCGACAGCAGCAGGATCGGCTTGCGGTTCGCCTTGAAGTCGACCAGGGACGTCTGGAGCGCGGCGGCGTAGAGCAGCGGTGGCAGCAGGCCGACGAGCACGATCTGCTCGGTCAGCCGGACCTCGCCGACGAAGGGCATGAACGACCCGACGATGCCCACCGCGATGAGCACGAGCGGCGTGGGCAGGTCGAGCCTGCGGCTGACGGCCGAGACCGCCACCACCACGGCGAGCAGGGCCACGAGGGACAGGGCGACGTGCATCGCACCATTCAACCGGGCCTCGCCCGGGTCAGCCCAGGAGTTGCGCTCGACCGAGGCCCGGGGATCAGCCGACGAGCCCGCGGATCGCGGCGTCGAGGTCGCGCCGGTTGTCGCGGCGCACGACGGCCTCCACGACCTCGATCCCGCCCAGCGGGGAGGCGACCGCCTGCTCGAGCTCGGCGCGCGTCGTGACCCGGCGGTGCGGGGTGCGGCTCGCGGCGCACAGCGCGGCGAGGTCGACGCCGTGCGGGGTGCCGAAGAGCTTCTCGAACGAGTCGGCGTAGGACGGGCCGCCCTGCTCGAGCACCGAGAAGATGGACCCGCCGTCGTCGTTCACCACGACGATCATCAGGTCCGGGCGGTCCTCGCCGGGCCCGACGACCAGCCCGTTGGCGTCGTGGAGGAACGTGACGTCGCCCAGGAGAGCCAGCGCCCGGCTGCTCTTGGGCCGCCCCAGCGCCGCACCGATCGCCGTGGAGACCGAGCCGTCGATCCCGGCGAGACCGCGGTTCGCCAGCACCATCCGCCGCTCCCCGACCGTGTAGGGCACGGCGACCAGGTCGAGGTCACGGATCGGGTTCGACGCGCCCACGAACAGCAGTCCCCCCGCGGGCAGGGCGGCGCTCACCGCGGCGGCGACGTGGTGAGGCGTGAGGTCCGGATCGGAGTCGAGCAGCTTGTCGAGGCGTGCGGACAGGTCTGCGTCCCGCTCCCGCCACTCGTCCAGCCACGGTGAAGACGGCAGTCCCGACGCGCGATCCTCGGCGCTCCGGCGAACCGCGTGCGGGTCCTGGTCGTCCGGGTGCGCCCCGCGCACGATCCGGGCGACCTGGTGCCCGGGGTCGGTCCACCCGCCGGGTCCGGGGACCGCGACGATCTCCACGTCCGTCCGGGAGAGCAGGCGGGTCACCGGCCGCGACAGCGTGGGGTGACCGTAGACGACGACCTGCTCGATCCGCCCGGCCAGGGACTCGTCGCCGAGCAGCAGCCGGTAGGTCCGGATGGCGTTGCCGCCGGTCCGGGCTCCGCTCGAGGGCTCGGCCAGCAGCGGCCAGGCGGCCCGCTCGGCGAGGACCCGCGCCGGCGGTCCGGCGTCGTCGCCGGCGAGTACGACGGTCCGCCGCCCGGCGCTCACCGGCTCCGGCCGGACGGCCGCGGCGTCCGGGCGCTGGGTCCAGGGCCCGCCATGGGGTCGGCCGTCGACGTCGGTCGACCAGCCGCCATCCGTGTCCGGCGTGAACGGCTCGGCGAGCTGGGCGTTGAGGTGCACCGGGCCGCGCGCCTGCGACGCGTCCCCCTGCGCGGTCAGCAGCAGACGGGCCACGAGCGACCGCCAGGAGGCGACCTGGTCCGCCTCGGAC
Organism: uncultured Actinomycetota bacterium; assembly: GCA_963721165.1. Lineage (GTDB taxonomy): Bacteria > Actinomycetota > Actinomycetes > Propionibacteriales > Nocardioidaceae > Nocardioides_C. The sequence continues at coordinate 46,414 of CAVRIE010000013.1, forward strand.
CTGCCCGCCGCCCCGGGCGGCACGTCGGCGAAGGCGCGGACGGCGTCGCCGAAGATCTTCACCTGGTCGGTGGTCTGGTTGGCGTTGGTCCCCCGCAGGCCCGCGGGCCGGTCCGCGGTGAGCACGACGAGCGGCACACCGGCGTGAGAGGCCTCGAGCACCGCGGGGTGGAGGTTCGCGACGGCGGTGCCGGACGTGGTGATCACGGCGACCGGGAGGTGCGAGGACTTCGCGATGCCCAGCGCCAGGAACGCCGCGGACCTCTCGTCGATCCGCACGTGCAGCCGCAGCCGACCCGCCTCGGCGGCGGCATGGGCGGCGAAGGCCAGCGCCGCCGAACGCGACCCCGGCGCCAGGACGACGTCGCGGACGCCGCAGCGCACCAGCTCGTCCACCAGCACGGAGGCCGTTGCGGTCGAGGCGTTCCTGGGCGTCGTCACGAGGACCGATCCTGCCTCATGCCGGCGACCGGCGCCTCGATCTCCGCGACGCGCGCGGCCCAGGCCTCCGCCCGCTCCGGCGTCGCCCGCACCCGCTCGAGCGCGTCGGCGTCCACCTCCGGGCGTACGACGGGCAGCGCGCCGTCGCGGGGCAGGAGCGGGTCGACCGCCACGTCGTCGGTCAGGAGCTGGACCGTCGCGAGCCCACACGCGAACGGCAGCGACGGGAGCGCAGCGGCGAGGGCGACACCCGCGGCGATGCCGACCGAGCTCTCCAGGGCCGAGGAGACCACCACGGGCAGGCCGATGTCCTCGGCGATCCGCAGGCACGCACGCACTCCCCCCAGCGGCTGGACCTTGAGCACCGCGACGTCCGCGGCCTCGAGGTCACGCACCCGGTAGGGGTCCTCGGCCCGCCGGATCGACTCGTCGGCCGCCACCGGGACATCGACCCGGCGTCGTACGGCGGCGAGCTCCTCCACCGAGGCGCACGGCTGCTCGACGTACTCCAGGCCGCCGGCCGCGCGGTCGAGGATGCCGATGGCGGTGACCGCCTCGTCGACCGCCCAGCCTCCGTTGACGTCGATGCGGATCGAGCCGTCGGGTCCCAGGGCGTCGCGCACCGCTTCGAGGCGGGCCTGCTCGTCCGCGCGGGACTGACCCGGCTCGGCCACCTTGACCTTCGCGGTGCGGCAGCCGTTGCTCGCCCGGACGATGGCGGCGGCCTGCTCCGGCCCCACGGCGGGGACGGTCACGTTGACCGGCACGCTGTCCCGCAAGGCCGCCGGCCAGCCCTCGAACGCCGCCTCCCTCGCACAGGCGAGCCAGGGCGCGGCCACCCGGGCGTCGTACTCAAGGAACGGGCTGAACTCACCCCACCCGGCCGGGCCGCGGAGCAGCATGCCCTCGCGCACGGTGATGCCGCGGAAGCGGGTGCGCATCGGGATCGAGAAGACGTGGGTCTCAGCCATGTTCGAGCACCATCCGCTCCACCGTGAGGCGGTCCACCTTCCCGTTGGGGAGCAGCGGGATCTCGCGGACCCGCACGAGCTGGTGCGGCGCCCACGCCCGCGGGTGGACCTGGGAGACCCAGTTGCGAAGGTCGTCGAGCGGCGGCACGTTGCGCGCGGCGACGCCGGCCTGCGAGACCACCACCGCCACGACGCGCTGTCCCCACTCGGCATCCGGCAGGCCGACCACCTCGGCGGCGTCGACCCGTGGGTGCTCACGAAGCCTCCGCGCCACCGCGGCGGCGGGCACCTTCACACCGCCCGAGACGATCACGTCGTCGACGCGTCCCAGCACCTCGAGGCGGCCGTCGTCGTCGAGGCGCCCCAGGTCGGAGGTGACGAACCAGTCGTCCTGCATCACCTTCGCGGTCTCGGCGGGCTGGCCGTCGTACCCGTCGAAGAGCACCGGCCCGGCGATCCTGACCCGGCCGTCCGCACCGACGGCCACGGCGACTCCGTCGAGCGGCATCCCGTCGTACACACAGCCGCCGCAGGTCTCGCTCATGCCGTACGTCGCCACGACGTCGACCCCCGCCTTCTCGGCTGCCTTGCGCAGCGACCCCTCGACCGCGGCGCCTCCGACGAGCACGGTGTCGAAGCCACGCAGCGCGCGCACGTCCCGGGGCGACCGCAGCATCCGGGCCAGCTGGGTCGGCACCAACGAGACGTAGCGACGGTCGCCGTCCATCGCCGCGGCAGCCGTCGCGAAGTCCGGGTGTCCTTCGAGCAGCACCGGCGTCGTGCCCGCGAGCACCGAGCGGAACAGCACCTGCACCCCGGCGACGTAGGTGGCGGGCAGGTTGAGCAGCCACTGGCCCGGGCCGCCGAGACGCGCCTCCGTCGCCTGGGCCGAGGCGCGCATCGCCGCCCGGGAGAGGACCACGCGCTTCGGCACCCCGGTGGAGCCGGACGTCTCGATCACCAGCGGCTCAGGGGTCCCCGGGTCGGACTGCCACTCGCGCAGCAGGGAGAGCACCTCATCGGGGGTTCCCCGGACGGGGCGCAGGCTGGTCACGGAACCCAACGCTATGCCTGCCAGAATTGCCGGCTATGGCAACCCCTGCACAGTGGCTCGAGGGTGCGCGCCCGCGCACGCTCCCCGCGGCCGTCTCTCCCGTCCTCGCCGGCACCGGTGTCGCGGCCTACGTCGACCAGGCCGTGTGGTGGAAGGCGCTGATGGCCCTGGTCGTCGCCCTCGCGCTGCAGGTGGGGGTCAACTACGCCAACGACTACTCCGACGGGATCCGGGGCACCGACGCCGACCGGGTCGGGCCGCTGCGGCTGGTCGGCTCGGGCGCGGCCACGGCCGCCTCGGTGAAGGAGGCGGCGCTGATCAGCTTCGGCGTCGCCGGCCTGTTCGGCCTGGTCCTCGCCATCACCACCGCGTGGTGGATCGTCCTCGTCGGGCTCGTGTGCATCGTCGCCGCCTGGTACTACACCGGCGGGCGGAGGCCCTACGGCTACCACGGCCTCGGTGAGGTGATGGTGTTCGTGTTCTTCGGGCTGGTCGCGGTGATGGGCACCACCTACGTCCAGATCGAGTCGTTCCCGCTCGCGTCGTTCTTCGCCGCGCTCGGCGTCGGTGCGCTCGCGTGCGCGATCCTCGTGGCGAACAACCTGCGCGACGTCCCCACCGACCGCGAGGTCGGCAAGCGCACCCTCGCGGTGGTGCTCGGTGAGGAGCAGACCCGCTACCTGTACGCGTTCCTGGTCGCGGTCTCGGTCATCGCGCTGCTCGGCGTGTGGCTCCAGACGACCTGGCTGGCGCTGCTCGCGCTGGTCTTCCTGGTCCCGGCGGTCAAGGCGGTGCGCACGGTCCTCGCCGGTACGACGGGCAGGGGGCTCGTCCCGGTGCTCCAGAAGACCGGCACCGCGGAGCTGCTCTACGCCGCCGGGATGTTCGTGGGTCTGCTCATCGGCTGAGGCGGCTGCCGTCTCGAGGCGTCAGGGCTTGCGACGGACGACCTTGTGGGTCCCGTCGCACCACGGCATCCGCTGGGACTTGTCACAGGTGCACACCGCCACGACCGGACGGGTCGTCGGATGCAGCACACCGGCGTCGTCGCGCACCGCGTCGGCGCCCCGCACGAGCAACGGCCCGTCCGGGCACGGCGTGACCTCGACGTCCTTCACGCCGTAGGACACCGGCTCGGGGGTCTTCACGAGTCTCATGACGCCACCGCCTGGACCGCCGTCGGCGTGGTCGTGGCCGGCCCGCCCCGGAGGGTGCTCCGGCCGGCCTCCCAGTCGGCGAGCATGCGCTCACCGACCACGGCGTCCAGGAGCAGGCAGATCGTCGCGCCGAGCACGACGTCCTCCTCCGCCGCCTGCCCCGAGGACACGAGGCTCGCGCAGATGTCGCGGAAGGCGAGCTGCTCGTGGACCGCGTCGGCCTCGACGTGCTCGTCGAAGTACGCCGCGACGACCTCGGGCAGCCCCAGGCGTCGAACGCCGCCGGCGAGCTTGCGGCACGGGATGGAGCTGGTCGCCTCGAACGCACCGAGGTGGCCCATCGCGGCCCCGCGCAGCCGGCGGTGCAGGCCGAGCAGGCTCATCGCGTTGTTGCCGGCCAGGGTGTAGCCCGGGACCTGGTCGACGTAGGTGCCGTACTCCCTGGAGAGGCCGCAGCCCTCGAGGCCGTCCCCGAACATCGAGGCGTGGAGGCGCTCGGGACGGCCGCCGCCGTACTCGTCGTACTGCAGCTCGACCAGTGCGGCCTTCGGCCTGCCCGTGATGCGCGGGATCACCCAGGAGGCCGGGTCGGACTCCTTCAGGTGGTAGATGCTCCGGTGGATCATGAACTCGAGGAACTGCTCGAGCGAGGCCTCGCGGTGGACGTAGCGGGCGACCGACGGGCCCTCGAAGGTCGCGGTGAGGTCGAACAGGCGCTCGGCGAGGTCACCGCCGGCGGCCGTCGTCGCGGCGACGTGCGGCTCGGCTCGGCGCCGGAGCTCGGCCTCGAAGCGGTTCTCCATCTCGCGGCGCAGCCGGAGCAGGTCGGGGTCCCACTCGAGGTCGGGGTCGACGTCGCCGAAGCCGGCGTAGTGCAGCTCGTACATCACCCAGAGCGCAAGGTGGAAGTCGTCGTCGGTCAGCAGGTCGACGTCGTCGGGGAGCTCGCGCACCAGCTGTACGAGCGCGTCGACGGGCGACGCCTCTCGTCCGGCCAGCAGCTCGATGACGCCGCTGCTGAGCGGCCCCCTCGCCTCCGGAAGCTGCATGGTCCCTCCTGTCGCCGTGGTGGTGCTCGGTCCGGCAGGTACCCCGCGACCTGACCTCCATGCCAGGGCGACGACCCGGCCCGGCTGTCGGCTGTGGCCTCAGCTCTCCGGCTCGTCCTCCTTGGACCGGGACCGCTCGATCGCCGCCGACGCTCGTTCGGCGCGGCGCTGGACGGCGAGCGCGAACCGCTCGCGCTGGGCCCGCAGCAGGTACGCCGAGGCGATCGCCGAGATCACCACCGCCAGGAGGAACGGCCAGATCAACGGGATCCGGCTGTCGCCGCTGACGAGCACGTAGATCCCCACCACGATCGCGTAGGACAGGATGAACAGGCCGAGGCGGGCGGCGGTGTAGACAGCAAACTCCTTCACCCCACCAGCGTAGGTGTAGGGCTTGTAGGCGCGCCTACTCTGGGTGCGTGGGAAAGATTCTGCTGGTCGTCGTGTTGTTCGCGGCGATCGTCTACGGCTTCTTCTGGTTGCTCGAACGCCGCAAGGCCAACGCTGCACAGGCACGCCCGATCGCCCAGCCGCGGCGCGTGGTGGCGCCCGATGACGACGAGGACTTCCTGCGCGAGCTCGAGCGCCGTCGACGCCGCGCGGCTCGCGAGGCAAAGCGGGACAAGCCCACTCAACGCGCCCCCGAAGCGACGCCCGAGGCCGCTCCCGAGGAGGAGAGTCCGGAGGCGGACAAGCACAAACCGGAGTAGCCCAGCGGCCCCTCAGGCCTGCCCCGCTCACCGCCGGAGGCGGCGCGACACCCGGGTGCAGTAGTTCGTGACGAAAACGCTCTCCTGACCTCCGCCGGGGAGCGTTTTCGTCACGAACTATCCGAGCGCGGGGCCGGGTCCTCCCTGCGCGCCGAAGTTGAAGCAAGTTGGCCGTCCGGAGGCTGTCTGGACAGCAACGGCGCTACTTCAGGCCGGAGTACGAGTGCAGGCCCGAGCCGAACAGGTTGATCCCCACGAAGTTGAAGAGCACGGTCGCGAAGCCGACCAGCGCGATGATCGCTGCGCCCTTGCCACGCCAGCCCGCGGTCGCGCGGGCGTGGAGGTACGCCGCGTAGACCACCCACGTGATGAACGCCCAGACCTCCTTGGGGTCCCAGCCCCAGTAGCGGCCCCAGGCGTACTCCGCCCAGATCGGTCCCGCGACGAGCGCCGCGAAGGTCCAGACCGGGAAGCCGAACGCGTGGACCCGGTAGGCCAGACGGTCCAGCACCGCGGCCTTCGGGAGGCGTGCGACGTAGCCGGTCGTCGGCGCGTCGGCACGGCGCTCGGCGCGGGCCTTGACGAGGTACAGCACCGAGGCCATCGCCCCCACGGTGAACGCGCCGGCCCCGAGGACGGCGGCGACGACGTGGATCACGAGCCAGTAGGAGTGCAGCGCGGGCACGAGCGGCCCGGCCGGGACGTAGAGGAGGAGCACGGCGAGCATGAGTACGACGACCGCGAACGCCGTGACGAACAGGCCGAGCGGGCGCAGTGAGTACTTCCGCAGCAGGATCAGGTAGATCGCGGTCACACCGAAGGCGCCGGCGATCGAGAACTCGTACATGTTGCCCCACGGCACCCGCACCGGGTCGGCCGCGAGGCCCCGTGTGACGAGCCCGGACAGGTGGAGCACCGCGGCCACGACGGTGAGCGCGACGCCGATCCGGCCGAACTTCTCGACGTTGTGCACCTTGGCGGCGAGGTCGTCGGCCGGGTCTGTCGGGCTGGACCCGGTCGCCGCGTCAGCGGGACCGTCGTACGACGGTGCGGCTGCCGCCGGGACCCCGGCACCCACCGCGACCGGCTGCTCGACGACCGAGGCGTCCGCGGGCACGGAGCGGCCGAAGGCCCACTCGGCGATGTGGCTCAGCAGCGCCATGGCGTAGACGATCGAGGCGAACGCGATCGCGTTGTTGCTGAACGAGGCGAAGTCCGCGGGACTCACGACTGCTCCTTCTGCGGTGTCTCGTGGTGGATGAGCTGCTCGAGCTCGTCGATCTCGTCGGCGAGGTCGCCCCCTGCGCTGCGGTCGAGTCCGGCCAGCTCGACCACGGTACGCCCGTCCTCACGGCGGACCCGGACCCAGGCTCGTCGCGGGCGGATGAACAGCGAGCCGAGCAGGCCGATGATCGCGAGGAGGACCCCGCCGAGGGCAACGCCCTTGCCCGGGGTGTCGCTGACCTGGAGCTTCACCCACCGCTGGACGCCGTCGAAGGTGATCGAGCCGGCGCCGTTCGGCAGCTGCTTGGTCTGCCCGAGCGCGATGTCGATGCGGTCGGGCCGCCCGTCGGGCTTCTTGATGAGGTCGAGCCCCTTCTTGTCGAGCTCGTACACCGACTGGGGCTCGCCGTCGTCGAGGCCCAGGTCGCCTTGGTAGGGCAGCAGCGACATCACCGGGTCGAGCGCGTCGGGGAACCGGGAGAAGGGGCCGGTCTCCATCGAGAAGCCGTAGGTGGGGAGGAAGAGCCCCTCGAACCCGAGCTGCTTCGGCATGGCGTCCGGCACCTTGATCACGCCGAACGACTCGAAGCTGCCGTCCTGGGGCAGGAAGACCGCAGGCCCCTTGTAGGCGACGTTGCCCTCGCCGTCACGGACCGTGACCTGCGGGGCGTACCCGTGGCCGACCAGGAACACCGCGCCGCCGTCGAGCATGAGCGGGTGGTTCACGGCGAGCTTGTACTTCTTCTCCGGCTGCCCCGGCGCCTCGGTGTAGGTCAGGTCGGCCGCGAAGTCGGTCGGCATGCCCGCCTGCTGGCCGCTGCGGAGGAACTCGACCTTGAAGTCGTCGATCGTGAAGCTGAACGGCTTGAGGTCGTCCGGGCCGAACACCGCGCCGGGGGCGAAGTCGTCGTACTGGCTCAGGTTGTTCGAGAACCCCTGTCCGTTCACGACGATCACGCCGCCCTTGAAGCCGAACAGGTTGCCCACGGCGAACCCGACCAGGACGACGAGCACGGAGATGTGGAACAGCAGGTTGCCGGCCTCACGCAGGTAGCCCCGCTCCGCCGCGACCTCGCCCTCACCGGTCTCCACGCGGTACCGGCGCCGTCTCAGCACCGCTCGCGCGCGCTCCAGCACGACCGACGGCTCCTCGTCGACCACGAAGGTCCGGGCCTCGGGAAGCCGTGAGAGGTTGCGAGGCGCCTTGGGCGGCCGGGCGCGCATCGCCCGCCAGTAGATCCGCGTGCGCGGGAGGATGCACCCGACCAGCGAGATCATCAGCAGGATGTAGATCGCGCTGAACCACACCGAGTCGTAGACCGAGAACAGCCCGAGCTTCTCGTACACCGGGGTCAGGTGCGGGTGCTGGTCCTGCCAGCGGCCCACCGCGATCGCGTCGATCCGCTGCTGCGGGATGATCGAGCCCGGCACCGCGGCGAGCGCGAGCATGAACAGCAGGATCAGCGCGGTGCGCATGGAGGTCAGCTGCCGCCAGGCCCAGCGGGCGAGCTCCTTCGGCGTCAGCGCGGGCGGGGAGGACGGCGGCGCAGGCGGCTGAGCGGTGTCGAGGGTGGTGCTCATACGGCCACCGCGTACGAGCCGACCCAGCTGCGCAGGTACGCCACCCACAGGTCCCACACGCCCGTGACCAGCAGGAGCCCCACGGCGATCAGCATGATGCCGCCGATCCGCGTCACCCAGACCTGGTGCTGCCGGACCCAGCGGACCGCGCCGAGCATCCGGCGGAACGCGAGCCCCGCCACGATGAACGGGACGCCCAGCCCGATGCTGTAGGCCAGGCTGAGCAGGGCCCCGCGCGCGGCGGTCCCTTCCTGGAAGGCGAGGACCTGTACGGCGGACAGGGTCGGTCCGATGCACGGGGTCCACCCGAGCCCGAACAGCACGCCGAGCAGCGGCGCCGCCGTGAGCCCGACGGCCGGGACCTTGTGCACGCGCACGTCGCGCTGCAGCCATGGCACGAGGCCGAGGAAGGCGATTCCGACCACGATCGTGAAGGCGCCGAGCACGACGCTGATCTGGCGCGAGTAGACGATCAGCCAGTCGCCGAGCGCGCCGGACGCACTTCCCATCGCGACGAACACCGCGGAGAAGCCGATGACGAACAGCGAGCTGCCCAGCACCATCCGGCCGCGGCGCGCGGACTCGAGGTCGGCCCCGGAGAGCCCGGTCGCGTAGGAGAGGTATCCCGGGAGCAGCGGGACGACGCACGGTGAGAAGAACGAGACGACCCCCGCGACGATCGCCACGGGCACGGCGAGCAGGAGCGAGCCGGACAGCGCGGTGCCGGCGAACCAGTCCCCGATCTGCATCGCGGCCATCAGCCGTCCTCCGCCATGACGTCCTCGACCAGCCCGACGAGCGTGGTCTTGGTGACCTCGCCCAACACGCTCGCCGCGACCCTGCCCTGGTCGTCGATCACCACGGTGCTCGGGATCGAGTTCGGGCTCAGCGTGCCCTTGAAGGCGAGCAGGGTCCTGCCCCGCTGGTCGTAGATGCTCGGGTAGGGCACCTCGAACCGGCGCTGGAACGCCTGTGCGGCGGCGCGGTCGAGGTCCCGGGAGTTGATGCCGAGGAACTCCACGTCGTCACCGGCGAGCTCCTTCGACGCGGCGGTGAGGTCGTCGGCCTCGGAACGGCAGGGGGCGCACCACGACCCCCACACGTTCACGACGACGGTCTTGCCCTTGTAGTCGTCGAGCGACAGTGGCTTGCCGTCGATCGACTCCCCCGCGACCTCACCCGGCTGCTTGCGCTCCGCGACCGGCAGGCGCGTGATGACGCCCTTGCCGGACACGAAGCCGGAGTCCCCGGAGCTGCCCACCTCGTCGTTCGAGCAGCCCGAGAGGGCCGCGCCGGCGAGCAGGGCGACGGCGAGGGCGGTGATGCGGCGTGGTCGTGACGCTGCGGGGAGCACGGGCAGGTCTCAGTCCCCGGCGACCGGGGGCTTTTCCTCTTGGGGCGCGCCTCCTGCGGAGAACGGCGCCTTGCGGTCCTTGAGCGGGATCAGGTCGGCGGCCGGCTCGGAGTAGCGCACGGTGGTCAGCCGGTCGTCCTCGAACGTGAACGAGGTGAGGCTGCACAGCGTGCACTGGCGCCGACGCGGGTCGTGCAGGAAAGACCTGCCCTCGACGTGCAGGCGGGTGATCCAGATCGGCAGCTGGTGCGAGACGATCACCGCCTCGTGGCCCATCGCCTTGTCGCGGGCGTCGTACACACCGGCGAGCATCCGCGCGGCGACCTCCTTGTAGGGCTCACCCCACGAAGGCCGGAACGGGTTCCACAGGTGACGCCAGGCGCTCGGCTTCTTCAGCACACCGTCGCCGACCCCGAAGGTCTCGCCCTCGAAGACGTTCGTCGACTCGATGACGCGGGCGTCGGTGCAGACGTGGACGCCGCGCACTTCGGCCAACGGGGCGGCCGTCTCCTGCGCGCGCTCCAGGGGCGAGGAGACGACGTGCGTGATGTCGCGGTCCCCCACCGAGTCGGCGACCCGCTGCGCCATCTTCTTCCCGAGGTCGGAGAGGTGGTAGCCCGACCTCCGGCCGTACAGCACGCCGGTCGGGTTGTGCACCTCTCCGTGACGGAGCAGGTGTACGACGGTCTTCATCGGACTCCCTCGGGGTCGGGGACGGCCGCGGCGGCACGGGCGGCCGCCGGCAGCGCGGAGACGATCCGGTCGAGCACCTTCTCGTCGTGCGCGGCGGAGAGGAACCAGGCCTCGAAGGCACTGGGCGGCAGGTAGACCCGCTGCTCGAGCATCGAGTGGAAGAACGCCTTGAACCGGTCGGTGCGCTGGGTGGACGCGACCTCGAAGTTCGGCACCTCCTTCACGTCATTCTCGACGAAGAAGACGCTGAACATGTTCCCGGTGCTCTGGACGAGATGCGGCAGCCCGGCCTCGTCGAAGGCCTCGGACACCGCCGCCTGGAGCACCTTGGACGCCTCGTCGATGCGGCTGTACACCGCGTCGGTCGCGAGGCGGAGGGTGGTGAGGCCGGCGGTCGTCGCGACTGGGTTCCCCGAGAGCGTGCCGGCCTGGTAGACCGGCCCCTCGGGCGACAGGTGCGACATCACGTCGGCGCGACCACCGAACGCCGCCGCGGGGAAGCCGCCGCCCATGACCTTGCCGAAGGTGAGCAGGTCCGGGACCCACCCCTCGACCGCGCCGTCGAGCCCCCACTGGCCCGCCCGGGTGACCCGGAAGCCGGTCATCACCTCGTCGCTCACGAAGAGCGCGCCGTTCCGCTTGCAGATGTCGGCCAGGAAGGCGTTGAAGCCGGGCGCGGGCGGGACGACGCCCATGTTGCCGGGAGCGGCCTCGGTGATCAGGCAGGCGATCCGGTCACCGTGCTCGGCGAAGGCTGCCTCCACGGCCGCCCGGTCGTTGTAGGGCAGCACCAGCGTGGCCGCGGTGGAGGCGGCCGGCACCCCCGGCGTACCCGGCACGGAGAAGGTCGCGAGCCCGGAGCCCGCGGAGGCCAGCAGCGAGTCGACGTGGCCGTGGTAGCAGCCGGCGAACTTCACGACGAGCTCACGACCGGTGAAACCGCGGGCCAGCCGGATCGCGGACATGGTCGCCTCGGTGCCGGACGAGACGAAGCGGACCTTCTCGGCCGGCGTGCGGGCGACGATCTCCTCGGCCAGCTCGACCTCGGGACGGGTCGGCGTGCCGTACGACGTGCCGCGGGCGACCGCTTCGGAGACCGCGAAGAGCACCTCGGGGTGGGCGTGGCCGAGGAGCATCGGCCCCCAGCTGCCCACCAGGTCGACGTACTGGTTGCCGTCGACGTCGGTGAGGTAGGCGCCCAGGGCGCTCTCGATGAAGCGGGGCGTGCCGCCGACCGCGTTGAAGGCGCGCACCGGCGAGTTGACTCCGCCCGGGGTCACGGCCTGCGCGCGGTCGAACAGTGCTGTCGACGCTGTGGTGTCGAGATGAGTCACGCGGCCATTCTCCCCGAGGCCGGAAGCACAGACGAACCCAGCCCCCGCTGGCCGACTGTGAGACTCGTCAACCTCGGAACGCTACCGATTGAGTGGTTCGATGCCGAAATCGGGCGAAGCGCGCATACCGTCGTCATAAGGTAAAGGTTTGCTACCTCTCCGTTACCGGTGCGTAACCTGCCACCTCCTGTTCTCGTTGGGTGTGCCAGAGGGACATCTCGGGTATGGGTGGGTACAGCCCGGGCGGGACTAAAAATGGGGAGAGAGACCAACATGTCTCACAAGCGACTGACCACGTGGCAGAAGGCGACGGCTCTCGTGCCGCTCGCCCTGCTCTCCGGCGCCTGGACCACGAGCCTCGCGGCCACGTCGTCCGCCAGCGCCGACGCGCAGGGCGGCAACACGACGCTCCCCGACGGCACCAACGTGCCGAACCAGGCTCTCAAGGCACCCGCCAGCATGACGCAGCCCGGGTCGATCGCTCCCGGCGTGCCCGCGGGCGCAAGCCAGAGCGTCATCGAGAGCGCCTCCACGAACGGCATCCCAGCCGCTGCCCTCGCCGCCTACCAGCGCGCCGCGCAGGTCATCAACTCCGCCGACAAGTCGTGCAACGTCCCCTGGCAGCTCATCGCCGCGATCGGGCGCGTCGAGTCCGACCACGGTCGCTACGGCGGCAACGTCCTCGGCGAGGACGGCAAGAGCCGTCCCGGCATCTACGGCATCGCCCTCGACGGCAGCAACGAGACCCAGCAGGTCCGCGACAGCGACGCCGGCCAGTACGACGACGACCCGGTCTACGACCGCGCGGTCGGCCCCATGCAGTTCATCCCCGCCACCTGGTCGATCGTGGGCGTCGACGGTGACGGCGACGGCACGCGCGACCCCCAGGACATCGACGACGCTTCGCTCGCCAGCGCGGTCTACCTCTGCTCCGGCGACGAGGACCTCTCGACGTACGGCGGCCAGAAGGCGTCGGTCTACCGCTACAACCACAGCCAGGAGTACGTCGACCTGGTGATCGCGATCATGAACGCCTACCTCGAGGGCGACTTCTCCTCCGTGCCCAACGGGGTGGCCACCTCGACGGTCTTCACGCCGAGCAGCGGCGACGCGGTCGTCTCACCCGCCACCGTCGGCAAGGCGAAGGGCACCAAGCGCGGCGCCGGACGCCCGTGACGGCCGCAAGGGCGACGCAGGCAACGGCTCACGTGGCGGCTCCGAACAGCGGCCCCACGGGTGGAGACAACGGCGGCACCCCGACGGCTCCCGACCCGGGCGACCAGCCGACCCCCGGCGACCCGGTCAAGAAGGTCACCGACACCGCGAAGGACACCGCCCAGTCCACCCAGGACACGGTCACCAACACCGTGTCGGCGCTCGACAAGGCCAAGGCGACCTGCCAGAGCACGTTCACGGACGAGCAGATCGCCGCGCTCGGCGGCCTCACCGCCTGCGCCAACGCGGTGCTCGACAAGGGCGTCAAGGCGGTCGCGGACAGCCTCCTCGGCGGCGCAACCGGCGGCCTGCTGCCCTGAGTCGCCCCCTCGCGACAGAGGTCCCCGTGCAGTGCACGGGGGCCTCTTCTCGTTCACCCACGCGCCGTACAGCCTGCTCGCTTCCGCTCGGCGCGAGCACGATCCGAACTGGAGCGCGCGTCCGGCACGGCCCGGAGACGGGCCGGGGTGGGACCGCAGAACATGCAGTCGTGGCGCTCGCGCTGCGCCTCCCCGCGTAGCACCAGCGCGAGCAGCGCTCGAGTGCATGTCCGACGGGCTCGCGGCCCGTACGACGGGCCCGCTCAGCGACGCAGGAGGTTTGCGGCCTCGCGGCCCGTACGACGGGCAGCTCAGCGACGCAGGAGGTTGGCGGCCTCGACGGCCCAGTAGGTGAGCACGATGTCCGCGCCCGCCCGGCGGATCGACGTCAACGACTCGAGGATCGCGGCCTCGCGGTTGATCCACCCGTTGGCGGCGGCCGCCTCGACCATGGCGTACTCGCCCGAGACGTTGTACGCCGCCACCGGCACGTCCACCGACTCCGCGACGGCCCGGAGCACGTCGAGGTAGCCCATGGCCGGCTTGACCATCACCATGTCCGCACCCTCGGCGACGTCGAGGAGCGCCTCGCGCACGCCCTCGACAGCGTTGGCGGGGTCCTGCTGGTAGGTCCTCCGGTCGCCCTGGAGCGAGGAGTCGACGGCCTCGCGGAAGGGGCCGTAGAACGCGGAGGCGTACTTCGCTGAGTAGGCGAGGATCGCGACGTCCTGGTGGCCGGCGCCGTCGAGCGCCTCACGAATCACCCCGACCTGGCCGTCCATCATCCCGCTGGGACCGACCACGTCGACCCCCGCGGCGGCCTGCGCGACCGCCATGTCGGCGTAGACCTCCAGCGTGGCGTCGTTGTCGACCTCTCCGGTCGGGGTCAGCACGCCGCAGTGGCCGTGGTCGGTGAACTCGTCGAGGCACAGGTCGCTCATCACCGGGAGGGCGTCGCCGACCTCGGCCACCACGTCGCGGATCGCGACGTTCAAGATGCCGTCGGGGTCGATGCCGCAGCTGCCCGTCGCGTCCTTGGTCTCCGGGATGCCGAACAGCATGATGCCGCCGAGCCCGGCCTCGGCCGCCTCCTTGGCGGCGCGACGCAGCGAGTCGCGGCTGTGCTGCACCACCCCGGGCATGCTGCCGATCGGGGTCGGCTCGGTCGCGCCCTCGCGGACGAAGACCGGCAGCACGAGCTGTCGCGCCTCGACGGAGGTCTCGGCGACCAGCCGGCGCAGCGCAGGGGTGCGACGCAGCCTGCGGGGCCTGACCTCGGGGTACCCCACGATCAGGTGGCCTTCCGACGGGCCGAGGGACGACGCTCGGACGGCTTGGTGACCGGCTGGCCCGCCTCGATCAGCGACGCGCGCCGCGCGGCGCCGAAGTCGGCGAGCGCGTCCGCGAGGACCTCGGCCGACGGCGAGGGAGCGAGTACGTCGACCCGCAGCCCGTGCTCCTCCGCGGTCTTCGCCGTCGCGGGCCCGATCACGGCGATCACCGTCGAGGCGTGGGGCTTGCCCGCGATGCCCACGAGGTTGCGCACCGTCGAGGACGAGGTGAAGACCACCGCGTCGAACTTGCCGGTCTTGATCGCCTCGCGGGTCGGGGCCGGCGGAGGCGTCGCGCGCACGGTCCGGTAGGCCGTCACGTCGTCGACCTCCCAGCCGAGCTCGACGAGACCCGCGACGAGCGTCTCGGTGGCGATGTCGGCGCGGGGCAGGAAGACCCGGTTGATCGGGTCGAGCACCTCGTCGTACGGCGGCCAGTCCTCGAGCAGGCCGCGCGCGGACTGCTCCCCGGACGGCACGAGGTCGGCGCGCAGGCCCCAGTCGGCGATCGCCTTCGCGGTCTTGTCACCCACGGCGGCGATCTTCAGGCCGGAGAAGGCGCGGGCGTCGAGGCCGTACTCGTCGAACTTCTCCCGGACGGCCCGGACGGCGTTGACCGAGGTGAACGCGATCCATTCGTACCGGCCCTCGACGAGGCCGCGCACCGCCTTGTCCATCTGCTGCGGGTTGCGGGGAGGCTCGACCGAGATCGTCGGGACCTCCTCCGGCACGGCGCCGTAGCCACGCAGCCGGGTCGACAGCGACGCGGCCTGCTCCTTCGTGCGGGGCACGAGCACGCGCCAGCCGAACAGCGGCTTGGTCTCGAACCAGGACAGCGCGTCGCGCAGGTCCACGACGTCGCCGACCACGGTGATCGCCGGCGGGGCCATCTTCGCGGCGCGGGCGTCGGCCCCGATCTGCTCGAGCGTCGACACGACGGTGGACTGCTCGGTCGTCGTGCCGACCCGGGTCATCGACACCGGACAGGTCGCAGGGCGTCCCGCGGCGATCAGCGCCTTGGCGATCTCGCCGATGGACCCGACCGCCGAGAGGAGCACGAGCGTGCGGTTGTCGGCGTACTGGCTCCAGTCGACCTTGGTCTCGCCACACGTGACGACGGCGATCTCGCGGTTGTTCTTGGTGGTCAGCGGGATGCCGGCGTACGCCGGGACCGCGGTCACGGAGGAGACGCCCGGCACGATCTCGAAGGCGATCCCGGCCTTCACGCAGGCCTGGGCCTCCTCCGGTCCGGAGGCGT
The DNA here is from genome assembly GCA_963721165.1 of uncultured Actinomycetota bacterium. GTDB lineage: Bacteria > Actinomycetota > Actinomycetes > Propionibacteriales > Nocardioidaceae > Nocardioides_C. Next base: position 62,105 of record CAVRIE010000013.1, read on the forward strand.
AGACGAACGGGTCCCCTGCCATGAGGCGAACCACCCGGCGTCCGGTCTTAGCGTGCTTGACGACGACCTTCGCACGGGCCGCGTGGGTGAGCGGCTGGCCGTCCTGGCCGAAGCCGCCGTCGACGATCTCGGGGCCGTCCTGGACCAGCGTCTCGTTGCCGTCCTCGTCGACCACCGTCCTCGGCTCGGGAAGGCCGAGGCAGGTGCGGACGAGCTCGGCGTGCGAGGGCACCTCGGTGATGACCACCTCGGCGTCACGCAGCAGCTCGGCCGCGCGCACGGTCAGCAGCTCAGGGTCGCCGGGGCCACTCCCCACGAACGAGACGTACCCGACAGGGCTCGAGGCCTTCGGCTCTGTCACCTGCTGCTCGGTCGAAGTCTCTGTCGCGGAGGCGGCAGGCTTCCTCGGCACGGACTTCGCCTTGGTGGCGGCGCGCGTGGTGGCTGCGGTCTTCGTAGCGGTCTTGCTCACAGTCGCCTTCTTGCTGGTCGGATTCGGCCGTGCGGTCATGACACCTGCTCGCTGATGAGCGTGTCGGCGCCTTCTTCGAGCATCTCTGCTGCGAGGCGCTGGCCCACTCCGACGGCGTTGTCGGGTGTGCCGGTGGCAGATCGTCGTACGGCGACCGCGCCGTCGTACGACAAGGCGACCGCTCGCACCCACAGCTCCTCGCCGTCGTCGCCCTCGGCGACCTCGGCCAGGGCTCCCACCGGGGCCGAGCAACCGGCCTCCAGTGTGTTGAGCACGGCCCGCTCAGCCGAGACGGCTGCGCGGGTACGGTCGTCGTCGAGCGCGAGACGCACCTGGTCCACCAGGAACTCGTCGACGCTCCGACATTCCACTGCCAGTGCACCCTGTCCGGGTGCGGGAAGCATCTGCAAGGGGTCGAGCACCTCGGTCACCTCGTCGAGCCGGCCGATCCTCGCCAGTCCGGCCCGGGCAAGCACGACCGCGTCGAGCTCGCCCGAGGTCACCTTCTTGATCCTGGTGTCCACGTTGCCACGGATGTCCACGATCTCCAGCCCGAGCCCGAGGGCGCCGAGCTGTGCTGCCCGCCGCGGCGAGCCGGTCCCGATCCGCGAGCCCACCGGGAGCTCGCCGAGGACCAGGCCGTCTCTGGCCACGACCACGTCGCGCGGGTCCTCGCGCAGAGGTACGGCGGCCAGGGCGATGCCCTCGCAGGGGTCGGTCGGGAGGTCCTTGAGGGAGTGCACGGCGATGTCGACGTCGCCGCGGAGCAGCGCCTCACGCAACGCGCTGACGAACACCCCGGCGCCGCCCATCGAGGCGAGGGGGGCCGCGGACACGTCCCCCTCCGTGGTGACCTCGACCAGGACCACCTCCCGGTCGAGCGCCTTGCGGAGCGCCGCGGCGACCGTCTCGCTCTGGGTGCGCGCGAGCAGCGAGGCGCGGGTGCCGACGCGCAGCGGGCCCTCCGCGGTCGCGCCGGTCGTGGCCTGTGCCGTCATGGTTCCTTCCGTCATCACGCCCCCTCGGCCCGGGTCACGGCCTCGACCGCTTCGGAGTCGAGGGCGAAGAGCTCGGCGAGCGCGGTGGCGTAGGACACCGCACCGGTCTGGTTCGCGAGCTCCTTGACGCGCACGGTCGGCTGGTGCAGGAGCTTGTCGGCGACCCGGCGGATCGAGAGCTCGACCTCTGCCCGGATCTGGGGGTCGAGGTCGGGCAGCCGCATCAGGAGCCGCTCGACCTCGGCCTCGACGACGCCGGTGGCCATGGTGCGCAGTGCGACCACGGTCGGGGTGACGCTGGCCGAGCGCCGCGCGGCGAGGAAGGCGGTGATCTCCTGGGAGACGATCTCCCGGACCGCCGCCACGTCGGAGCCGGTCTGGCCGTCGTGCAGCTCCTGGGCGAGGCGGGCCAGCCCGATCAGGGCGATGCCGGGAAGCTCCGCCACCGCGGGGTCGACGTCGTGCGGCAGCGCGAGGTCGAGCACGGCGAGCGGCTTGGTCGCGTGGTTGCGCGCCGCCGCGACCTGCCCGAGGGGAAGCACGACGCCGGCGGCGCCCGTGCAGGAGATGAGGATGTCGGCCGCGGCGATCTCCTCTCGGATTCCCGAAAGGGGGACGACGCGGGCGTCGTACTGCTCCGCGAGCCGGGCCGCACGGGCGTCGGTGCGGTTGGCGATCGCGACGTCGGCGGCACCGAGGCGGGCGACAGTGGAGACCGCGAGGGAGGCCATGGCGCCGGCGCCGACCACGACCACGCGCTTGCCCGCGACGGGGCCGACGTGCTCGGTCGCACGGTCGAGGGCGGCGGTGACGAGCGAGGGGGCGGCCCGGTCGATGTCGGTCTCGGCGTGCGCGCGCTTGCCGACTCGGAGCGCCTGCTGGAAGAGCAGGTTCAGCGAGGGCCCGATCGTCCCGGTCTCCTGGCCCACGCGCAGGGCGTCGCGGGCCTGGCCGAGGATCTGGTTCTCGCCGACCACCATCGAGTCCAGGCCCGAGGCGACGCTGAACAGGTGGGAGACGGCGCCGTCGTCGTAGTGGACGTACAGGTGAGGCACCACCTTGTCGGCCTCCTGGCCGGCGTGCTCGGTGAGGAGGCGCGAGACGATCTCCACGCTGCCGTGGAAACGGTCGACGTCCGCGTAGATCTCGATCCGGTTGCAGGTGGCCAGCGCGGTCGCCTCGAGCACGTGCTCGGACTCCGCGACGTCCTGGATCAGCTTGACGACCGCGTCGCCGTCGAGCGCGAGCTGCTCGAGCACGGAGACCGGCGCGGTCTTGTGGGACACCCCTACGACGAGGACGCTCATGCCGACTCCACCACCCCGGCGAGCTCGGGCCCGCCCAGCTCGGGTCCACCCATGCCGGCCCCGTCCAGCTTCGGCCGGGAGAGCTCGGGTCCGGGCCGCCCGGGCTGGTGCGGCGCGCTCATCGCCTTGCGCTGCTCGTGGTAGGCGAGGATCTGCAGCTCGATGGAGAGGTCCACCTTGCGTACGTCGACCCCGGCCGGGACCGAGAGCACGGTCGGCGCGAAGTTGAGGATGCTCGTGACGCCCCCGGCGACGAGCCGGTCGCAGACGCCCTGGGCGGCCGCCGCGGGGGTGGCGATCACGCCGATCGCGACGTCGTGCTCCTCGACGATCGCCTCGAGCTCGTCGATGCCTCGGATGTGCATCTGGCCGACGGGCTCACCGAGCCGGGCGGGGTCGCTGTCGAGCAGGGCGACGATCCGGAAGCCGCGCGAGGTGAAGCCGGAGTAGTTGGCCAGCGCGTGACCGAGGTTTCCGATCCCGACGATCAGGACCGGCCAGTCCTGGGTCACCCCGATCTCACGGGCGATCTGGTAGCGGAGGTACTCGACGTCGTACCCGACCCCGCGGGTGCCGTACGAGCCGAGGTAGGAGAGGTCCTTGCGCAGCTTCGCGCTGTTCACCCCGGCCGCGGTGGCGAGCTCCTCGCTGGAGCAGGTCGCGATCCCCCGCTCGGTGAGGGCGTTCAGCGCGCGCAGGTAGATCGGCAGACGGGCCACAGTGGCCTCGGGGATGCCCCGCTCGGGAGCCCGGGTCGAACCGGACACTTCGGGTCGGGCCTCAGGCACGGAGGTACCCCCGGCTCCACCGTCACCCGGGGCGGCGCCGTTGCGGTTGCTGCGCGTAGAGGTCACGACTCTCCTGAAACCCACCGGAGCGCGGATCACCCGTCTTTCGGGGCGCACTGACCGGGGGCGAGAGTCACTTTAGGAGTTTGTGAAGGTGGGAACAAACTGGACGGCGTGCAGCCCTAGCACACGTGACCTGTCTCACCCAGATCGGGGTCGGTGTAGCCCACCGAGGTCTAGACGAGCGCAGCCCGGAGCCGCTGGGCGTCGACCCTCCAGAAGTCGTGCTGCTCCCCGTCGACGAAGGTCACCGGGATCTGCTCCCCGAAGGAGCGCATCAGCTCCTCCGACGTGGTGATGTCGACCTCGTCGAAGCCCTCGCCGAGCTCGGCGCACACCGCGGCGATGACCGCTCGGGCGTCGTCGCACAGGTGGCATCCGGGCTTGGAGTAGAGCACCACGCGCGGCGGTGTCTCGCCGAGCTCCGTGTGGGTGTGTCCGTTCATTCCGAGGTCCTAGGTGTCGGGTCCTCGAGGAGTCCTAGGTGCCGGCGGCGCTCGGTGGTGCGGAGACGGCCCTTGGCCACCTTCCCGGTGACCGTGTGCGGCAGCTCGTCGACGACCTCGACGACGCTGGGCTGCTTGAACCTGGCGAGCCGGGCGGCGCAGTGCTCGCGCACCTGCTCGGCGAGCTCGTCGGGGCCGAGTGAGGACCTCGCCGCCGGCTTGACGTAGGCCACGACCGCCTCGCCGGTCCTCTCGTCCGGGACACCGATCACCGCCGCCTCCGCCACCGCGCCGACCTCGTTGATGACGTCCTCGACCTCGACGGGGTACACGTTGAACCCCGACACGATCACGACCTCCTTGAGCCGGTCGACGAGGAACAGCGCGCCGTCGGGGTCGAGGAAGCCGACGTCGCCGGTGGCCCACCAGCCGTCGGCGCCGGGGCCGTCCGACCCGTCGGGCCAGTAGCCGGAGAAGAGGTTGTCGCCCTTGAGCAGGATCTCGCCGGGGTCCTCGCCGATGGGCTCGTGCCCCAGGTCGTCGACGAGCCGGATCGAGATGCCGGGCAGCGCCGAACCCACCGAGCCGCGCTTCGGGGTCTTGCTGCACTGGGTGGAGGTCACCACCGGGGCGGCCTCGGTCAGGCCGTAGCCCTGATGGACCGTGACGCCGGTCCGCTCCTCGAACTCCGCGATGAGGTCCGGCGCGAGCGGCGCCGAGCCCGAGAGCACGAAGCGAACGGTCCGGAGCCGCTCGGCGAGGTCGTCGACGCTCCGCCAGTACGCCAGCACGGGAGGAGCGACGGGTACGACGGTCACCGCCTCGTTCTCGATGACCTCCAGCGTCCCCTCGACGTCGAAGCCGTCGACCAGCACGATCGTGGCCTGCTGCCGCACGACCTGGCCGAGGACCGCGTTGAGCCCGTACACGTGGAACAGCGGGAGCACCCCGAGCACCACGTCGTCGCCGGTGATCAGGGGCGGATCGACGGCCGCGGCCTGCTCGATGTTGGCCAGCAGGGCGCGATGGCTCAGCATCGCCGCGCGCGGGCGGCCCGACGTACCGCTTGTGTAGAGGAGCACGGCGAGAGCCTCCTCGTCCTCGGGCGTCGGCAGGTGCCGCCCGTCTCCCGCGACGAGGTCGGCGTACCTGGTCTCGCCCGGCAGGGCCGAGGCCGAGGTGACCACGATCCGCGGCACGCTCGCCCTGGCCCGGAGCTCCTCGTCGGCGCCGTGGAGGGCGTCCTCGAGCCCGCTGGCGGCGGCGCGGACGGTGTTGAGCGTGCCGGGGTCGGCGACGACCACGCGGGCCCCGCTGTCGGCGATCATCCGGACCATCTCGCCGGTGCGCGAGCGCGGGTTCGCGGGGACGGCCACCAGGCGGGCCCGGAGGGCGCCGAAGTAGGTCGTCAGGAACTCCGGCCGGTTGACGAGGGCGATCAGCACGCGTTGGCCCGCGACCAGCCCGAGGCGGGAGAGGCCGGAGGCCACGCGATCGGTCTCGGCGTCCAGCTCCGCCCACGTCAGCCGTCGTCCCGACGCGGGCTCGACGACCGCGAGTCCATCGGGGTTCTCCCTGGCCGCACGGGCCAGCAGGTCGGCGAGGTTGGAGACAGCACTCACGATCTCGAGTCTTCCACATACCCCCGGTTTGTCCCGGTGCCGACTCCTCGCCACGTCAGGTGGTCGGCCCACTAGGGTGAGCGGCGTGAACGCGGCGCACCCCAACAGACGGCACCGACCCGGTTCGAACCACGCGTTGGACCTGCGCAGCCGGTCCGTCCTGGCGGGCGAGGCCGCGGCCTCGGCGGCCGAGGTCGAGACGGCACTGGCCACCCCGCCGGACCCGACGGCGGCGGCCTTCTTCGACGTCGACAACACGATCATGCAGGGCGCGTCGATCTTCCACCTCGCCAAGGGACTGCACCGCCGCAAGTTCTTCACCACGCGGGACATCCTCGGAGCCGCCTGGAAGCAGGCGTACTTCCGCGTGGTCGGCGTCGAGGACCCCGACCACGTCGCGGAGGCACGCACCTCGGCCCTCAACTTCATCAAGGGCCACCGGGTCGAGGAGCTCGAGTCCCTGGGCGAGGAGATCTTCGACGAGGCGATGGCACACCGGATCTGGCCCGGCACGCGTGCCCTGGCGCAGCTCCACCTCGACCAGGGCCAGCGGGTGTGGCTGGTGACCGCGGCCCCGATCGAGATCGCGAACATCATCGCCAGACGCCTCGGCCTCACCGGCGCCCTCGGCACGGTGTCCGAGCACGTCGACGGGGTGTACACCGGCAGGCTGGTCGGCGACATGCTGCACGGGCCCGCGAAGGGCGAAGCCGTCCGCGCGCTGGCCGACCGGGAGGGGCTCGACCTCGACCGGTGCTCCGCCTACTCCGACTCCTACAACGACCTGCCGATGCTCTCCCTGGTCGGCGACCCGTGCGTGATCAACCCCGACGCGAAGCTCCGCGCCCATGCACGCGCGAACAGCTGGCGGATCCGCGACTACCGCACGGGGCGGAAGGCGGCGCGTGCCGGCCTCCTCGTCGCAGGGGGCACGGGCGCGGTGACCGGAGCCGTCGCAGCGGCGCTCGCCATCAAGAAGAAGGTCCGCTGAGGGTTTGCCCGGTTTGTGACGGGGAACACTGGAAGTTACTGCAACTCCGAGTTACAGGCGGGTTCACAAACCGGGACAACCGCCTCTAACCTGGAGTGGCTGGACAGGGAGCCCGGCCGCGCAGGCCGACGAGGGAGTTCGATCGATGTACACGCGCAGTGCTGACTTCGCGCGCGGCTTCGCCGCGCTGCGTCTGGCGCTGGCGGCTGTCCTCTACCCCGTCCCGGCCCTCACATGCGCCGGCGTGCCGCAGATCTCAGGCAGGCAGGGCTGGCTGCTCTCCGAGGCGCTCGACTACAACCCCCCGGGCAGCACCCTCGAGCCCGAGGGCCCCGACTCGGGCCTGGCCTGCTCCTCCGAGGCCGACGAGGCCGAGGGCAGCCGGCTGATCGCACTCGTCGAGCTCGCCCGCGGTGGCGACTCCGAGGCCTTCGGGATGCTGTACGACCACTACCACACGTCGGTCTACCGCTTCATCTACTACCGCGTCGGCTCGGTCGCCCTGGCCGAGGACCTCACCTCCGAGACCTTCTTCCGTGCCCTGCGGAGCATGAGCTCGTTCAAGTGGCAGGGCAAGGACTTCGGCGCCTGGCTGATGACCATCGCCCGCAACCTGACCACCGACCACTACAAGGCCGGCCGCACCCGCCTCGAGTTCGCGACCGAGGACATGGGCGCCCACGACTCCGCCACCGAGGGCCCCGAGAACGCCGTGCTCGCCTCGCTCACCAACGAAGCGCTGCTCGAGGCGCTCGGCCAGCTCCCGTCGGAGCAGCAGGAGTGCCTGATCATGCGCTTCCTGCAGGGCCTGTCGATCGCCGAGACGGCCAAGATCCTCGGCCGCAGCGACGGAGCCATCAAGCAGCTCCAGCTCCGAGGGGTGCGGAACCTCGCCAAGCTGCTCCCGGAGGGTCTGCGATGACCCGGGCTCTGCCAGGCGGTGGACGGCGTTTACCTTGCCTGTCAAGGGTGGGCTGGATCACTCGCCGTAACCTTGACGGCTCATAGGTCGTTGGATGTCGTGACAGGCCGAACCGGCACCCGACACGACTCACTGACAGGACGAGCCCGATGACCTCCTTGTTCCAGGCGCGGCGTAGCGCCGAGGAGTTCGCCGCCGCCGTGGACGGTGGCGCGGAGATCCGCGCCCCACATGGCCCGGAGCTCACCAACCTGCTCGAGCTCGTGGCCACGCTGCGCGACCAGGCCCCGGCCGCCCCGCGACCCGAGTTCGCAAGCGACCTTCGCAGCCGGCTGATGCTCGAGGCCGAGACCGCGCTGAAGCCGCAGACCGCCAACCTGTCGCTGCCCACGCGGCAGCGCGGTAGCCGCGAGCGCCGCCTGGTCGCCGCGGCCTCCGCGTTCGTGCTGATCGGCGGTACGACGACCATGGCCGCTGCCGCGCAGGGCTCGTTGCCGGGCGATGCGCTCTACCCGATCAAGCGCGGGATCGAGCGGGCCGAGGCCGGGCTCAGCATGAGCACCGCCGGCAGGGGCCAGGACCTGCTCCACCAGGCCTCGGACCGGCTCGTCGAGGTCAAGGGACTGGTCGAGGCCGACACGATCCAGGGTGAGCCTCGCGTGCCCGAGACCCTCGCAGCCTTCTCCGACTCCGCCGACCAGGGCTCGAAGCTGCTCTTCGAGTCGTTCCGTGAGAACGGCGATCCGCAGTCGATCGTCTCGGTGCGCAGCTTCACGACCCGGGGCATCGCCACGCTCGAGGCGCTGGCGGACACCGTTCCCGCCGACGCGCAGGACGAGCTGGCCGCGGCCGCCATCCTGCTGCACGACATCGACGGCGAGGCGGCCTCGCTGTGCGGCACCTGCGCGGCCGACCTGCCCACCGTCGAGGTCCCGGGCATCTTCCTGGCCCACGCCGAGGCGGACCGGGCGCTGGCTCTGGCCGCGAACCAGAAGCTCCAGAACGACCACCCCGTGGTGGTGCGCAAGGACACCGTGGCGAGCGCCGGGGGCGCTGCCGTCCCCTCGGCCGTGCCGACGGACGGCCCGGGCGACCCTGCCGAGCAGGCCAGCACGCCGCCGGAGATCCCCTCCCCCGCGTTGAGCCCGAGCGACTGGCCCTCGCTGCTTCCCGGTCTCGGCGGAGGCCAGAGCGCCGGCAGCAACGACAGCTCCGACGTCGTCGGCGACCTCGGCCAGAAGGTCGACTCAGGTCTGAGCGATGTCGTGAAGACGCTGCTCCCTGAGACCGGCGGCCTTCTCGACTGACTGCGGGCTCCGCGACCCGTCAGCTCTTCCGCGACCGGACAACGGTCGCTCCAGCAGTCCGTCGACCCGATGACTCTTCGGTCGCGAAGCGCGTCAGTGGAAGACGGAGCGGCGCTGCATGAGCAGGGTGTACAGCGTCTGCTGGATCGTCTCGCGCACCTGGTCGGTCACGTTGAACACCAGCATCGGGTCGTCGGCCGCGCCTTCGTCGTAGGAGTCGGTCCGGATCGGCTCGCCGAACTCGATCAGCCACTTCGAGGGCAGCGGAACGAGGCCGAGGGGACCGAGCAGCGGGAAGAGAGGCGTGATCGGGATGTAGGGCACCCCGAGCAGCCGGGCGAGGGACGGGATGTTCCCGACGAGCGGGTAGATCTCCTCGGCGCCAACGACGGAGCACGGCACGATCGGGACGCCGGTGCGCATGGCAGCGGACACGAAACCGCCGCGGCCGAAGCGCTGCAGCTTGTAGCGCTCGGAGTACGGCTTCCCGATGCCCTTGAACCCCTCGGGCCAGACGCCCACGAGCTCGCCTCCACGGAGCATCCGCTCGGCGTCGGCGTTGCAGGCCAGCGTGGCACCGGCCTTGCGGGCGATCTCGCCGATGATCGGGAGCCGGAAGACCAGGTCCGCACCGAGCGGACGCAGGTGGCGACCGGTGTGGTCGTGGATGCTGACCCCGGTCACGAGCCCGTCGACCGGGACGGTGCCGGAGTGGTTCGACACCACGAGAGCGCCGCCCTCGGACGGGATGTTGTCGGCGCCGCGGACCTCGACCCGGAACCACTTCTCCGCGATGGGTCGGATCGCTGAGTAGAAGAACCGCTCCGTGATCTCGGCGTCGAAGCCGTACTCGTCGACCGCGTAGTCGCCGGTCACCCGCCGGCGGAGGAACGCGAGGAACTCCGCGAGGCGGGGCTCCCAGTCCTCGCCGAAGATCTCCTTCGATGCGGTCGTGAAGGCCTGCAGCCAGTCGGTGACAGGGATCCCGTCGCCGACGCCTCGGTCGCGGGTCGTGGTGTTCGAGGTCGCGGACGCCGCGGGTGCGGGCCCGGGTGTGGGTGCGGGTGCTGGCGGCTCCACGCTCTCCGGCGTACCTGTCTCCAGGACCGGCTCGGGCTGGGGCTCCGGGATCGGCGCGGGCGTCGGCTTCTTCTTCACCGGCTTCTTCACCGGCGGCTTCAACGGCGCGGACTTCGTCGCCCCCTTGGTGCCGGATCCGGCAAGGCTCCGTGCGGAGGCGGAGGGCTTGGCACTGCCGGACCCACGCCCGGGTCGACCGCGCGTGCCGATCGGAATGATCTCTGCGTCAGCCACGGCCGGCTCCCAATGCCTGAGTCACGAAGTTCTCGACTGTGCCCACGCGGTCCGAGGAGATGACTCCCGGACCGATGGCTCGGTGGAGGTCGTCGAGCGCCGAGGCAGTCGTGTGCTGGGGTTCGAACCCGAGCACCTTCCGCATCCGGGTGGTGTCGACACCGCGTCCGTAGGTGAGGTACGACATCTGCTCGGGCGAGAAGTCCGCAACCCGCGACTGGCGGATCAGCGAGCCGACCTGGCTCGCGGCGAACGAAGGCATCGGGATCGACGGCTTGCCGAGCCTGCGAAGCGCCTGCGAGAGCATCACGACGCCGTCACCGGCGATGTTGAAGGTCCCGTGAACACCGTGCAGCGTGGCGTGGCCGAGGGCTCGGAGCAGGTCGTCCTCGTGCAGGAACTGCAGCCGAGCGTCGTACCCGAGGATCGTTGGTACGACGGGCAGCCGGAAGTACTGGGTCATCGGCGAGCTGACCGTTGCACCGACCGTGTTGGCAGCGCGAAGCATGGTCACGTCGATGTCAGGGCGGCGCCGCGCGAATCCGCGGACGTACCCCTCGACCTCCGCGACGTCCTTGGCGAACCCCGAACGGGGCATGCGCTTGGGCGCCATGTCCTCGGTGAACATGGCGGGGTCGCGCGAGGAGGAGCCGTAGACCGCGGTCGACGAGCGCACCACAAGCCGCTTGAGACTCGTGGACTTCTGGCAGGCGGCGAGGAGCTGCATCGTCCCGATGACGTTGAGCTCCTTCATCGAGGAGCGGCCCCCGGCCGTGCCCGGCGTCGCAATGACGCTCATGTGCACGACCGTGTCGACGTCCTCGCCGGCGATGACCTTGGCGATGACGGGGTTGCGGATGTCGGCGCGCACGAAGCGCACGTCGGTCATGTCCCCGCGGGGAGGCACGACGTCGACGCCGATCACCCGCTCCACGGCAGGGTCGGCTGACAGCAGGCGCGCGAACCGCCCACCGAGGTCACCTGAGACCCCAGTGACGAGAACGACGCGTCCCATCAGTCGTCCACCTCATCAACCCCCCGCGAGATCCGGCCTACTTGCCCTGACGACGACGCTGGATACGCGTCTTCTTGAGCAGCTTGCGGTGCTTCTTCTTCGCCATACGCTTACGGCGCTTCTTGATGACAGAACCCACTGTGGACCTTTCGAGCCTAGAGTCGATCGCACCCGCGAACACAGGCGGGTGCGACACCAAGGGCCAAGCCTACTTGTCGCGTGCGCAGCGGCGGAAATCGGCCACGAACCGGACGTCCGGGCAGCACGAAGCGCCGCGACGGTGATCGTCGCGGTGCTACGTGCTTGCGGGCCGGTGTGGTTGTTGCTCAGGCCGTGGCGGCGAGGGCCGTCTCGGCCAGAAGCGGATCGTCCGGCAGCGTCTCGCTCGGTGCCGGGTCGTCCGGTGGCGTCTCGGCCGAGAGTGGATCGGCCGGGAGGGGATCGGCCGGCGCTGTCTCGGCGTGGAGGGGTCGTCCGGGGTGGTGAGGTTGGTGGTGCCGGTGCAGTCGACGAGGTAGCGGCGGCCGAGGGGTGATCGCCAGAGGTAGAGGCCGGGTTCGGGCATCTGGTAGGTCCAGCCGCCGTGGGTCTTGAGCCGGTGGTGCCGGCGGCAGGGTTTGGCGAGGTTGTCGGGCCGGGTCTGGCCGGGTGGGCCGCCGTCGGCGGGTGGGACGTATTTCTTGATGTGGTCGGTGTCCTTGTTCCGGGTCAGGTTGTTGCACCACGGGAACGGGCAGCACGGGGAGGTCAGGTAGACGGTCTCGCTGGTGGGGTGCGGGGTCTCGTAGGCGTCGACGGGGGTGTTGTCGGCGAGGTCGAGCACCGGCTGGACCTTCAGGTCGGTGCGGCCGAGCCAGGCCATGACCTGGCCGGCCAGGACCGGGCCGGCGCCCTCGACCCGGGCGATCGCGTTGGGTCCGTGCGCGGCGACCGCGTCGGCGTGCAGGTGGATGTAGAGGATCGGCTTGCCGCGCCGGACCAGCCCCCGGCCCGGAGCCTGTCTGCTTCCTCGCGGCCGATCCGCCGCCGCTCGTGTCGCCCTGGCCGCCGCCCTGGCCGGCGGCCTGAGCCGCGGCTTCGCCGCCAGCGCCGCCGGCGCCGCCGGCGCCGCCAGCACCGCCGGCAGCGCCAGCGGCGCCGTGGCCACCGTCGGCGGCGTCGTCCGACTCGTCCTGGTCGGCGCTCTGCTCGTCGTCGGCCGTGGCGCCGTCCCCGTTCCGGTGGGTGTTGCTCGTGCCGAGGAGGTCGAGGGTGGCCTGGGGGTCGGCGATCACGCCGACCGCGGTGGCCCGGCGCAGGTCGGTGCGGTCGGTGTTCCCGAGGCCGGCGAGCGCGTCCGCGATCGCACTGATGGTGGCGTCGAACTCGGCGACGTCGAGGGCGTCGGCCTCGATGCGGATCGTGCGGGTGCCGTCGTGGGTCTCGTCGTCCACCCAGACCCCGCGGCCGTCCCGGGCGGCCTTGGCGCGGCGGGCGGCCTGCTCGGGGTCGAACCTGGCCAGCGCGACGGTGACCAGGTCCAGGACCCGTTTCAGGCCGATCTTGTGCGCGAAGCCGACGACCTGGTCGTCCACCCAGGCCGCCGCCTCGGCTGGGAGGGTCTTGGTGTGCTCGGCGATCTTCCGGGCCCGCCAGGCGGGCAGGGTGCCGGCCGCTCACCCGGGCCCAGAGCCTGGGCAGCCGGTGCCGCAGCTCGAGCGCGTCGCCGACCAGGCAGGCCCCGGCGAACGACGACATGGACAGCGCGGCGGCGAGCTCGGCGGGCGCGAACTCGGCGACCTCCGGGGTGCCCTCGCCGGCCAGCCGGACCAGCCGCTCCGTCCCGGGCACCGCGATCCGGGCGGCGTCGGCGCCGGGCAGCACCGCGTGCAGGTCGGCCCAGTGCGCGGCCAGCGCGAGCAGCTCGGCCTCCGCGCGGTCCGCGGCCCGGCGCCGGCGTCGTCGCCGCGGCCAGCGCCCCCTGCGGGTCCAGGTCATCCATTCCTTCGAACATGTGTTCGAGTCTAGCGGCGACCACCGACACCCCGGTGAGCCGTTCGCGCGCCTGTGGACAGCAGCCATCCCGGTTCCGGACCGGTGCCCGACGGTCAGGAGACGCGTCACTCGGCGCCTCGAGCTCAGCACGGAAACGGCCGGCCTGGTCGGCGCCGCTCGTAGACCGACAGGCACAAGTGCACGAAGAGGTCCCCCTCAAGCGGGCGGCCCGCATCCTCCAGCGACTTCTGCCCGTCGGCGTACGACAAGTGGTGGGCACGGCAGCTGAGCGGTCCGCCGGGTCGAGCAGCCCCGTGCCGACTCGCCGGCCAGCCCGCGGGCCGCCTGGTCGGCGCCGCTCGTAGACCGACAGGCACAAGTGCGCGAAGAGGTCCCATCCAAGTGGGCGGGCGGCATCTCCCGGCCACTTCGGCCTGTTCGTCTACGACGCACCGGCACACGCCGACCCACCGGCCGCGCAGACGCGGCAGTCGCCCGCCAGGGCCGACCCCGCGATCACCGTGACGCGAGGACGAGATGGACTGCCGCAGCCCAGCCAAAGAAACAGGAGGCAGTCCCAGAGCGCCTCCTTGACATCTTTCTTCACAGTTTCCTCACGCGCCACGCGCCCGCGTGGCCATACTGGGACGCGATGACGGCTTTACGGCAGTTCTTCTGCATCAGCACGTTTGTGACGTAACCGGCGCTGGGAGGCTGCTCCACAAGGAGTAGCAGCTCAGCTTTCTCGTGGCCGAGGTCACGTTCCGCAGAGCGCGGGACCGCCCGGGCACGCTCATGAGGCCTTGGGAGGGGCCTTAGCCATGAACACAAGAAGCCTTGGCGCCCTGCGCCGCCCACAATCCCCGACCCGCTCAATGACCCGAATGGTCCTTGCCGCCGCGACCGCGTCCCTGGTCACCCTCGGCATCTCCGGCGGCACCCTCGCCCCCGCGAACGCGCAGACCGCCACGACGTCTGTCGCCAGCACCTCCACGCTGGTTGCACCCGACACCTACGAGAGGCGCGTTCTCCGGCAGGTGAACATCCGCCGCGCCAACCACGACCTGTCGCAGCTGCGCTTCGCTTCCTGCCCGGACAGGACCGCTGAACGATGGAGTCGTTACCTCGCCGTGAACGACGCGTTCTTCCACCAGTCCATGACAGGCATTCTCGACCGGTGCGACGCCAGGTACGCCGGTGAGACGCTCGGCCGTGGCGCGATGTCGCCGAACCGGCTCGTGACGATGTGGATGCACTCCCCCGGTCACCGGGCGATCCTGATGAGTCCCCAGGCCCGCCGCATCGGTATCGGCGCGACCCCGGACGCCTTCGGGCGCTGGGTCGTCGCCGCCAACTTCGTGCGGTTCTGAGGACGCGCGACCCTCTCCCCACACACCACCCACAACGGCAACGGTGGCGGCCTCCCCCACGAGGAGACCGCCACCGTCGTCGTCTTTGTCGTCTTCCCTCGAGCTCAGCCAGTCTGGAAGAAGCTCTTGCGGAGGTAGTCGTTCACGGCGTCCTCGGGGACACGGAACGAGCGTCCGACTCGCACCGCCGGCAGGTCGCCGGAGTGCACGAGGCGGTACACGGTCATCTTGGATACACGCATGACCGCCGCCACTTCGGCAACGGTCAGGAACTTCACTTCGGAGATGTCCCCGGAGTTGTTTGTGGCCATAAGGCACCGCACTTTCACAGCACACCACGTCCCCGGCTTCCCCACCGGAGACCTTACGTATGTGCTCAGGTGAGAATAGAGCCTAGAGTTACCGGTGGGGTAGGGGTGACTTTTCGGACTCTTTTTACCCATACCGACGTGTGTCGATACAGACACCCCGCGTTTCGGATGCTATTCACCAAGGTTGGTGATCGAGGCCGTTGAGCGGGAACGCCGCCTCACGCGTGGCGTGAATAGCCCGGTCCAGCCAGGTTGCCGGGTCGTAGCCACCGGACCAGTCCCGGTACGCCGGCTCGCGGCCGTCGGTGAGACGGAACGGCGCCACCCGTCCCAGCAGCGTCTGCACGTGATCGCGCCACCCCTCCGGAGTGGGTGTGTGCGGGTCGAGAGGCGCTCCCGCGACGATCGCAAGCAGATGCGTCCATGCTCGCGGGACCACGTCGACGATCGCGTAGCCGCCTCCTCCGGTCACCAGCCACTTGCCGTCGCAGACCTCGTGCGCCAGGTCGTGCAGGGCGAGGTACGTCGCACGCTGTCCGTCGACAGTGAGCATCAGGTGTGCGAGGGGGTCCTCGATGTGGGAGTCGCAGCCCTGCTGGGTCACCAGGATGTCGGGCGCGAACTCCCGCAGGAGCGGTGGCACGACCGCGTGGAAGGCCCGCAACCATCCGGCGTCCGCCGTACCCGGTGGGAGGGCGACGTTCACGGCGCTGCCCGGCGCGTTGGGACCGCCGGTGTCCTGGGGAAAGCCCGTGCCGGGGAACAGCATCTGGCCGGTCTCGTGGAGGCTGATCGTCAGGACGCGCGGGTCGTCCCAGAAGACTCTCTCGACGCCGTCGCCGTGGTGGACGTCCACGTCGACGTACGCGACCTTCTGGGCTCCGTTGTCGAGCAGCCACTGGATCGCCACCGCCACGTCGTTGTAGATGCAGAAGCCGCTGGAGCGGTTGGGCATCGCGTGGTGCAGCCCGCCGGCGATGTTCGCAGCGTGGTCGACCTGCCCGGTCCAGATCTGGCGGGCCGCCTCGACAGAGGCGCCGACGACGTGGGCCGCGGCACCGTGCATGTTCTCGAAGGTGGGGTTGTCCTCCGAGCCGAGCCCGTGGGCCTCGTCCACCTGGTACGGGTCGCGGCTCATCCGCTGGACGGCCTCGATCAGGTCGCCGGTGTGGACCTTCGCGATGAGGTCGTCGTCGGCGACAGGCGCGGGCAGCTGGTGCAAGCCGGGACCTTCCGTGCCCGGGGCCGCCAGCACCCCGAGATCGTCCGCGAGGCGAATGGTGAGGTCTACTCGCACCGGGGACATGGGATGTGTGGGGCCGAAGTCATAGTCGGTGAGGGTCTTGTCGAACACCACGCATGCAGGGCCTGCCATACAGCCACGCTACTACCAGGTTCTCGGGGGCGTGGCTGAGTCCCACCGCAGTCCCGGGAGGGCAGCCGAGCGGGGACGCGCCGGCGACCGTCAGAGGCCCTCGGCGAGGGCGCGGGAGCGGTCGCGGGCCGCCTCGAGGGCGGTGAGGAACGCCGCGCGCACCTTGTGGTCCTCGAGCTCGCGCACCGCCGCGGCCGTCGTACCGGCCGGGGAGGTGACCTGCTCGCGCAGCACCACCGGGTGCTCTCCGGTCTCACGGAGCAGCTTCGCGGACCCGACGACGGTCTGTACGACGAGCTCGGCCGCCGTCGCGCGCGGGAGCCCGAGGTGCACTCCGGCCTCGATCATCGCCTCCACGACGAAGAAGATGTACGCCGGCCCGGAGCCGGAGACTGCCGTCACAGCGTCCTGCTGCTTCTCGGGAACCCGGATCACGCGGCCGATCGAGGCCATCAGCGACTCCGCCTCGACCAGGTGCTGCTCGTCGCAGTGGGAGCCTCGCGAGATGGCGGCCATGCCCTCGTCCACCAGGGCCGGGGTGTTCGGCATGACCCGGACCACGGCGACGCCTTCGGCCAGCCGGGCCTCGAGGAAGGCGGTCGTTATGCCCGCGGCGAGCGACACGACGAGCTGGCCCGGACGGATCGCGGGCGCGATCTCCTTGAGCAGGTCGTCCATGTCCTGGGGCTTCACGACGAGAGCGAGCGTGTCGGCCTTCTGGGCGGCCTCGACGTTGCCGACCACCGAGACGCCGTACCGCTCCTCGAGCTCTGCGGCGCGCTCGGGCCGCTTCTCGCCGACCAGCAGGTCGCCGACGTTGCGGCCGGCGCGGATCAGGCCGGAGAGCAGGGTCTCGCCCATGACACCGGCGCCGATGATGGCCAACTGCGACATGCGAGGGCTCCCTACTTCTTCGAGACCAGCGACCTCAGGAACAGTGCCAGGTTCGTGGGGCGCTCGGCCATCCGTCTCATGAGGTACCCGTACCACTCCTGACCGTAGGGCACGTAGACGCGGACCTTCTCGCCCGCCTCGGCCAGCCGCTGCTGCTCGTCGGGCCGGATGCCGTAGAGCATCTGGAACTCGTAGGACCCCTGGGTGCGGTCGTAGCGCGTCGCGAGCGCCCCGGCGATGTCGATCAGCCGCGGGTCGTGGCTGGCGATCATCGGGTAGCCCTGGCCGCTCATCAGGACCTTCATGCAACGGACGTAGGACTTGTCCACGTCGGCCTTGTCCTGGAACGCGACCGTCTCGGGCTCCTTGTAGGCGCCCTTGCACAGCCGGACCCGCGACCCTTCGTAGGCCAGGTCGCGGCAGTCGGCCTCGGTGCGGTGCAGGTAGGCCTGGAGCACGGCGCCGGTCTCGGGGAAGTCCTTGCGCAGCTCGCTCAGGATCCCCAGCGTCGAGTCGGTGGTGGTGTGGTCCTCCATGTCGAGGGTGACCGTGGTGCCGGCGTTGCGCGCGGCGTGGCAGATGGTGCGGGCGTTCTCGAGCGCCAGCTTCTCGCCGTCACCGGCCAGCGCCTGCCCGATCGCGGACAGCTTCACCGAGACCTCGGCGTTGCGGGCGAGGCTCTGCTCGCTCAGCGCGGCCAGCAGGTCGAGGTAGGCGTTCACGGTCTGGTCGGCCTGCTCCCGGTCGAGGGTGTCCTCGCCGAGGAAGTCCAGGGTCACGTGCAGGCCGGCCTCGATCAGCCCGCGGGTCGCATCGACCGCGTGCTCCGTGCTCTCACCTGGCACGTACCGGTGCACGATGCCGCTCGAGACAGGCATCGTGCTGACCAGGTTCTTGATTTTCGTGCTGCGCGCGAGCATCAGCAACGGCTGCCGTAACACTCGAAGGACCTCCCGTCGTCGCCCGCCGCGTCGTTGCGGTGCCGGGGCAGTCCCAGGCTACGCGGTGCGCCTGCGCAGCGTTGCCGCCCCCAGGGCCAGGGAGGCCACAGCGAAGCCGGCGACCACCGCCAGGTCGCCCCAGGCGCTCGAGTCCACCCCTCCGAAGGCGTCGGAGGTGGTCGTCGACACGGTGGTCATCGCGTCGACCGCGTAGGACAGCGGCAGCAGGTCCGAGATCGCCGAGAGCACGGTCGGCATCTGGTCCCGGGCGATGAAGAGCCCGCAGAGCAGGATCTGCGGGATCACGATCGCCGGCATGAACTGCACGGCCTGGAACTCCGTGCGCGCGAAAGCCGAGACGAACAGGCCCAGCGCGGTGCCGAGGATCGCGTTGGCCACGGCCACCACGGTCAGCATCCACACCGGTCCCGCGACGTCGAGCCCGAACGCCCAAACAGTCAGGAGTACGGCGATCACCGACTGCACCGCCGCGACGACGCCGAACGCAATCGCGTAGCCGACGAGGAAGTCCAGCTTGCCGGTCGGCATCGCGAGGAGCCGTTCCAGGGTCCCGGAGGACCGCTCACGCAGCGTGGTGACCGACGTGACGAGGAACATCACGATGAACGGGATCAGCGCCAGCAGCGGCGGGCCGAGGTTGTCGAACCCGAAACCGCGTTCGTCGAACATCCACCACAGCAGCGTGAGCACCGCAGCAGGCAGCACCAGCAGCATCGCCGCCGTGCGGTGGTCGTGCCGCAGCTGAGCGAGCACCCGGCCCGCGATCGCGAACGTGATCCGGGCGGTCATTCGGAGCCTCCGTGGAAGTGCGAGCGGAGCGAGCAGCTTCGTGGGGTGGTCATGACGCAGCCGCCGCGTCCACGATCGAGAGGAACGCGTGCTCGACGCTGCGGGCACCCGTGCTCGCGAGCAGCGCGTCCGGGGAGTCGTCGGCGAGCAGCTTCCCGCGCCGCATCAGCAGCAGCCGGTCGCAGCGCTCCGCCTCGTCCATCACATGGCTGGAGACGAGCACCGCGGCCCCCTGGTCGGCGAGCCGGTGGAACAGCTGCCACAGGTCCCGCCGGAGCACCGGGTCGAGGCCGACGGTGGGCTCGTCGAGGACGAGCAGGTCGGGGCTCCCCAGCAGGGCCACGGCCAGGGAGACGCGCGAACGCTGCCCCCCGGACAGCCGGCTCGCCACCCGGCTCCGGTGGTCCTCGAGGTCGACGGCGGCGATGCAGCGGTCCACCTCGTCACCGTCGAGGCCGAGCACCCGCGCGAAGAAGCGGAGGTTCTCGTCGATGGTGAGGTCGTCGTACACGCTCGGCGCCTGTGTCACGTAGCCGATCCGGTGGCGGAGGCTCGGATCGCCCGCGGGCTTGCCGGCGACCGTGATCGTCCCGGACTCCACGATCTGCACGCCGACCACCGACCGCATCAGGCTGGTCTTGCCGCATCCGGACGGTCCGAGCAGGCCGGTCACCTGGCCGTGCGGCACGCAGAAGGAGACGCCGTCCACGGCCCGGACCCCGCCGCGCACGACGTGGAGGTCCCGGACCTCGATCGCCGCGTTATTCACCATGTGATGAATTCTGCTCCTCTCCGGAACGGACGGTCAAGGGCCCGCGCCGATCGGCTCCGGGCCCGCCAAGCGGCGTGGGACCGCTCAGGGCGCGGGGTCGACGAGGTACCGCTGGACGGTCGGCCCCAGCCAGGCCGCGACCTCCTCGGCCGGCATGGAGGCGAGCGGCTCGAGCTCCAGGACGTACCTCGTCACCACCAGTCCGATCATCTGCGACGCGACCAGCGAGAGCCGGCGGTCCGAGTCGTCGAGCTCCAGCGCCTCGCCGAGCGCCCCGAAGACCAGGCGGGACAGGGCGGACTCGACGAGCGACCGTCCCGGCTCCCCCGCCACACCGGCCCTGACCAGGGCCAGCAGGGGCAACCGCGCCTGGGGGCTCTCCCAGACCCCGAGGAACCGCTCGAGCAGGCGGATGCCGAGAGTGTCCGGGTCACCGGCCGCCACCCCGGCCATGACCGCACGCGGGTCCACCGGGAACTGCAGTGCCGCCAGGAAGAGGTCGTCCTTGGTCCCGAAGTAGTGGTGCACCAGCGCGGGGTCCACCCCGGCGGAGGCAGCGACCTTCCGGATCGAGGTGCCCGCGAACCCAGCCTCCGCGAACGACGACCGCGCGGCCTCGAGGATCTCGCCACGGGTGTCGGCACCCCCGGCACGCCGGCCGCGGGTGGCAGGGCCACTCACTTGTGGGCTCCCGAGCGGCCGAGCTCGGGGGTGGCGAAGTTGAGCCGGACGAACGCCAGCGACTCCATCAGGTCGAGCTCGCGCACCTCGCGGGTGCCCGAACGGCGCGTGTTGATCTCCACGACGATGTGGCCCCGGAAGTCCTGCTCCGCGAGGTGCTCGAGCAGCTCGACGCAGGGCTGGTTGCCGCGGCCCGGGACGAGGTGCTCGTCCTTCGCCGAGCCGGTGCCGTCGGTCATGTGGATGTGGCGCAGGCGGTCGCCGAGAGAGCGCGCCATGTCGACCGGGTCGGCCTGCGCGGTCGCCGAGTGCGACAGGTCGATGGTGGTGTTGGCGTAGTCGTGGTGGGAGGGGTTCCACCCCGGCACGTAGACCTGCATCTCGCGCCGCGAGGCCCGCCAGGGGTACATGTTCTCGACCGCGAACGCGATCCCCGTGCGCCGCTCGAGGTCTGCGATGCCCTCGACGAAGTTGCGGGCGTACTCCCGCTGCCACCGGAACGGCGGGTGCACCACCACGACGTCCGCGCCGACCTCGTGCGCCATCTCGGCGGAGCGCTCGAGCTTGCCCCAGGGCTCGGTCCCCCACACCCGCTGAGTGATCAGCAGACAGGGAGCGTGTACGGCGCAGACCGGGATCTCGTGGTACTCCGAGAGGTGCTTGACCGCCGCGACGTCCTGGCTGACCGGGTCGATCCCGACCATCACCTCGACCGCGTCGTAGCCCAGGCGCCTTCCGAGCGCGAAGCCGTTGGCCGTCGACTCGGGGTAGACCGAAGCGGTCGAGAGGGCGACGAGCGGCCCGTCGCGGTCGGCGATGGGCCGCACTGGCCCGAGCGGAGCGGGTGCGGGCGTCGTGTCGTGGGCCGCGTCTGCCACGTCGCTCACCTCCTCAGGGTATGCGTCCGGCCGGTCGTTCATCCGAGCACGCTGAGCTGGTCCAGCCGCTCGAGGATCACGCCCTCGCGCAGCGCCCAGGGGCAGATCTCGAGCTCCTCGAGCTCGAAGATGTCCAGGACGGCGTCCGCCACGAGCGCACCCGCCAGGAGCTGGTGGGCCCGGTTGGCCGACACGCCCGGGAGCTGCGCCTTCTTCTCGTTGGGCATCTCGACGAGCTCGGGGAGCTTCTTCGCCAGCACGTCGGCGGGCAGCACCCGTCGTACCAGCAGGCCCTCCCCCGACGGCGCCGCACCGCACACGCGCGCCAGCGATCGGAACGTCTTCGACGTCGCCACCGCGTGGTCGGGAGTGCCGCCTCGCAGCACCGCCCCGGCCTCGCGGGCGATGTCGGCGCGGATCCGCTTGCGCAGGCTCCGGACGGTGTCGGACGACGGCGGGTCCTCGTTCAGCCACTCGCGGGTCACGCGCCCCGCACCGAGCGGGAGCGACAGCGCGATGCCGGGGGCCTCGTCGCTGCCCGCGGCGATCTCGAGGGACCCGCCACCGATGTCGAACACCGCGAGCCGCCCCGACGACCAGCCGAACCACCGGCGTACGGCGAGGAAGGTCAGCCGGGCCTCGTCCTCTCCGGAGAGCACGCCGACGTCCACGCCGGTGAGGTTCTTCACGTGGTCGAGCACCGCGGAGCTGTTCCCCGCGTCGCGGACCGCCGAGGTGGCGAAGCCGAGGATCTCCTCGCACCCCTTGTCCTCCGCGACCACGAGGGCCTGGGAGACGAACCCGGTCAGGGCCTCGATCCCCTTCTTGCTGACCGCGCCGCCGTCGTCGAGGTGCTCGGCGAGCCGTAGGGGCTCCTTGTAGGAGAAGGCGGGCATGGGGGCCGCGCCGCCGTGCGCGTCGACGACGAGCAGGTGGCCGGTGTTCGAGCCGATGTCGAGAACTCCTAGTCGCATAGGCCTCTCAGCCTCCCACACAGGACGTAGGGTTGCCCCGTGCCAGAGGTAGATCTCGTGTTCCCCCGCGCCTGGGTTGAGTTCCAGGACCCCGCCGACGAGAGCCAGGTCTTCCGCTGTGACCTGACCTGGCTGACGTCGAACTGGATGTGCATCTTCGGGCAGGGGTGCCAGGGCATCTACGCCGAACGGCCCCTGGACGGCTGCTGCACGCTCGGCGCGCACTTCTCCGACAAGGGCGACGAGAAGCGGGTCAAGCAGTTCGTCAAGCAGCTCGAGCCCGAGCACTGGCAGTTCCACCCCGAGAACCGCACCGACGCCCGAAAGGGCGACTGGATCGAGACCGACGACGACGGCGACCGCAAGACCGCCGTCCACGAGGGCGCGTGCATCTTCCTCAACCGCCCCGGCTTCGAAGGCGGTGAGGGGTGCGCCCTGCACGGCCTCGCGCTCCGCCAGGGCAGACACCCTCTCGAGACCAAGCCCGACGTGTGCTGGCAGCTGCCGATCCGACGCACCTTCCGCGACGTCGAGCTCCCCGACGGCACCTCCTACACCGAGGTCAGCATCGGGGAGTACGACCGCCGCGGCTGGGGCCCCGGGGGCCACGACCTCGACTGGTACTGCAGCGGCAACACCGAGGCCCACGTGGGCGCGGAGCCGGTGTACGTCTCGAACGGCCCCGAGCTCGTCGAGCTGATGGGCCGCAAGGCGTACGACGAGCTGGTGCGACTGTGCGAGGCCCACCTGCGGTCCCGTTCGGCGCTGGCCATCCACCCGGCCGACCCGCGCTAGGTCGCGGACAGCAGATGACCGACCCGCTGCACGGGGCGGACCCGCCACGCAGGCTGACCCGGCTGCCCGAGAAGCAGTCGCAGGAGCTCGCCGAGCTGCACCGGCTGCTCGACGACACCTACCTCGGCCACGTCGCGCACCGGGACGGCGACGGGGTCTCGGTCACGCCCACCGCCGTGGCGAGGCTCGGCGACCTGCTGGTCTGGCACGGCTCGACCGGCTCGCGGTGGATGCGCCTGCTCGCGGCAGGTGAGCCCGTGGCGGTCGGCGTCACGCAGCTCGACGGCGTGGTCGTGGCGCGGTCCCGCTTCGAGTCGTCGTTCTGGTACCGCAGCGCGGTCGTCCGGGGACGCCCCGTCGCCCTCGAGGGCGAGGAGAAGCTGCGGGCACTCGACGCGGTCGTCGAGCGGATCGCCCCCGGACGGCTCGCGGAGACCCGGGACTCCGACGCACGCGAGCTCGCGGCCACCATGGTGCTCGCCGTGCCGCTCGACGACTGGGTGCTCAAGGTCTCGGACAAGTGGCCCGAGGACACCGCGGCGGACCTCGCCGGCGACGCCTGGGCGGGAGTGGTCCCGCTCACGACGGAGCACGGCGCTCCACTCCCCGCCCCCGACCTGCGCCCGGGCATCGACGTACCCCCGTCGGTCCGGGAGCTGGGCTCGCGGACCGACTGACCTCTGTCCGGGTCCTGCTGCCCGGTGTCCGCTGCCCGCGTGTCCGCTGCCCGGTGCCCGGTGTCCAAGATCGTGCACGTGCACGATCTTTACGTCGATCTCGGCGTCCGCGCCGTTCGATACCGTGCACATGCACGATTCTTGTCGATGCGCGGAGTCCGGGGCGCGGAGACCGGGGCGCGGCGGCCGGGGCGACCTTGCTACTCCTCCTTGAGGTACCGCTGCGCGATGTTCTCCGGCATCGGCTCGTAGCGGGCGAACTTGCGCGTGAAGGTTGCGGCGCCGTGCGAGAACGATCTCAGCTCCACGGCGTAGCGGACGATCTCGACCTGCGGCACCTCCGCCCGCACCATCGTCCGGTCGGGCCCGGCCGGCTCGCTGCCGAGGACCCGTCCGCGGCGTCCGGACAGGTCGCTCATCACCGTGCCGACCAGGTCGTCGGGTACGACGACCGCCACCTCGTCGACCGGCTCCAGCATGGTGACCCTCGTCGCCGCGGCGGCCTCCCGGAGGGCCAGCGCCCCGGCGGTCTGGAACGCCATGTCGGAGGAGTCCACGCTGTGCGCCTTGCCGTCGGTCAGGGTCACGCGGATGTCCACCACCGGGTAGCCGTTCGCGACGCCCTTCTCCATCTGCGCGCGCACGCCCTTCTCGACGCTCGGGATGAACTGACGGGGCACGGCGCCGCCGACGACCTTGTCGACGAACTCGAAGCCGGACCCCTCCGGCAACGGCTCGACCTCGATGTCGCACACCGCGAACTGCCCGTGGCCACCGGACTGCTTGACGTGCCGCCCGTGGCCCTTCGCGAGACCCGCGAACGTCTCGCGCAGCGGCACCCGGAGGTTCACCTGGTCGACCGTGGCGCCGTAGCGGTTGGCGAGCCGGTCGAGCGCGACGTCCGCGTGGGCCTCACCCATGCACCACAGCACGAGCTGGTGCGTCTCGGGGTTGTGCTCGACGCGGAGCGTCGGGTCCTCGGCCGCGAGCCGCTGGAGGCCCGAGGACAGCTTGTCCTCGTCGGCCTTGGCCCGGGCGTGGATCGCGACCGGGAGCAGCGGCTCCGGCATCGACCAGGGCTTGAGCACCAGCGGCCGGTCCTTGTCGGACAGCGAGTCACCGGTCTCCGCCCGGCTGAGCCGGCCGATCGTGCACAGGTCGCCCGCGACCACGAGCTCCACCGGCCGCTGCTGCTTGCCGAGCGGCACGGAGAGCACACCGATCCGCTCGTCCTCGTCGTGGTCCTCGTGGCTGCTCTGCTCGCCGAAGAACGAGCTGAAGTGGCCTGAGACGTGGACGGTCATGTCGGGCCGGATCGTGCCGGAGAAGACCCGGACCAGGCTCACCCGTCCGACGTACGGGTCCGTCGTGGTCTTCACGACCTCGGCGACGAGCGGGCCGTCCGGGGCGCAGCTGACGTCCTCGGCTCGCTTGCCGGCCGGCGTGAAGACCTCCGGGCAGACGTGCTCGGGCGGGGAGGGGAAGCCGGCGACGACCAGGTCGAGGAGCTCGGTGGTGCCGAGCCCGGTGGTCGAGCAGACGGGGACCACAGGAAAGAAGGAACCTCGGGCGACAGCGCGCTCGAGGTCCTTGACGAGGAGGTCCCGGTCGACGGCTTCACCGCCGAGGAAGCGCTCCATGAGGGTCTCGTCCTCCGACTCCTCGATCACCCCCTCGATCAGGGCCGCCCGCTGGTCCTCGTGGGCCGGGTCTTCGCCGGAGAGCAGACCCACCATCTGGTCGCCCTCGTGGAGGTAGACCGGAAGCACCTTGTCGCCGAACGTGGCCTGCGCGCCGCTGACGACGGCGTCGTAGTTGGCTCGGGCGTGGTCGAGCTTGGTGACCACGACGACCCGCGGCATGTCGACCGACGCGCACTCGCGCCAGAGCTCCCGGGTGGGCTCGTCGACGCCCTCGTTGGCCGCGATGACGAACATCGCGCAGTCCGCGGCGCGGAGGCCAGCCCGCAGCTCACCGACGTAGTCGGCGTAGCCGGGGGTGTCGAGCAGGTTGATCTTGACCCCGTCGTGGAGGAGCGGCGCCAAGGAGAGCCCGACGGACCGCTGCTGGCGCACCTCGGCCTCGTCGAAGTCGCTGACCGTCGTACCTTCCTCGACCCGACCGGGGCGGTTGAGCACGCCCGCGGCGACCAGCAGGGCCTCGACCAACGTGGTCTTTCCCGAACCGGCCGGGCCCACCAGGACCACGTTGCGGATGGATTCGGGGCTGCCGGTCGTGGGGACCGGGTCAGCGCCGAGCTGGTTGGTGGATGACTTTCCTGCCACGTCTGCCTCCTCGTGCTGGTGCCTCTCACCAAACACCTGCCACAAGGGGATGCACAAGGGGTCTAAGGTCCAGTCCCTGCAGGACTGGCGGCCGGGCGCGACGCCGCGGCCCGACACCGGGCGCGAGGCGGCGGCCGACACCGGGCTCGACACCGGGCTCGACACCGGGCAGGGGTACCCCGCCGTCCGGGTGTCGAAGATCAATGACGAGAATGCTTGACATGCGCCTCGACCACATCTCCTACGCAGCCGGTCCCGACGGACTCAACAGCACGGCCCACCGCATCGGTGAGCTGCTCGGCGAGGAGTTCCGCGACGGGGGCATCCACCCTCGCTTCGGCACGAGGAACAAGATCCTTCCGCTGAGCGCGGGCACCTACCTCGAAGTGGTCGGCGTACTCGACCACCCGGCCTCCGACAAGGCGCCGTTCGGCCAGGCCGTGCGAGCCCGTTCCGAGCTCGGGGGCGGCTGGCTCGGCTGGGTCGTCGCCGTCGACGACATCGCACGGATCGAGACACGCCTCGGCCGCCAGGCGGTCCAGGGCAACCGGCACCGTCCCGACGGAGTCGAGCTCAAGTGGCGCCAGCTCGGAGTGAAGGGGCTCCAGTCCGACCCGCAGCTGCCGTTCTTCGTGGAGTGGGAGCCCGGCATCGAGCACCCGAGCGCCGGCTCGACCGGCAAGCTGCACCTCGACTGCCTCGAGATCGCCGGCGACCCCGAGCGGGTCCGCGAATGGCTCGGTGAGGACGGCGACCCGCTCGAGGACGTCAAGGTCGAGTGGGTGGCGCCGCACGGAACTCCCGGCATCGTCGCCGCGCAGTTCGAGACGCCCAACGGCGTTGTCCGCATCTGACGGGGCGATCCCGAGCCCGAACATCTGGCAGCACCCCGAGGTCTACGAGCTCGAGAACCGCGCGGTCGACCGTGACCAGCGCATCGAGGCCGCGATGCGTTCGGTCCTCGACTGGAGCGGTCGAGACGTGCTCGACCTCGGGTGCGGCACCGGTTTCCACCTCCCCCGATGGGCGTACGACGCCCGCTCCGTGACCGGGGTGGAGCCCAACGCCGCCCTGGCCTCGATCGCCCGGCGGCGTACCTCCCGCCTCGGCACAGTGCAGGTGCTCCAGGGCGCCGCCCAACGGATCCCGCTGCCCGACGCGAGCGTGGACCTGGTGCACGCGCGATGGGCGTACTTCTTCGGCCCCGGCTGCGAGCCCGGCCTCGCCGAGGTCTCACGTGTGGTGCGCCGCGGGGGCGCGGCCTTCGTCGTCGACAACGACCCGACCCGGAGCACCTTCGGGAGCTGGTTCCGGCGGGGCTACCCGGACGTGGACCCCGTCGAGGTCGAGCGCTTCTGGTCGTTGCACGGGTGGACGCGGATGCCGCTCGACATCGAGTGGAGGTTCGAGCGCCGGGAGGACCTCGAGGCCGTCGTGGGCATCGAGTTCACGCCCGAGCTCGCCGGGCAGATCGTGGCCGAGCACGAGGGGCTGGTCGTCGACTACGCCGTCAACCTCTGGTGGCGCCGCTTCTGAGGCGGTGTCAGGACGAGCCGCGGACCGAGAGGCTCGGCGTGAGCAGGAGGCCCGGCTCGTCGATCGGCTTGTGCGACAGCCGCAGGTCGAGCAGGTTCACGATCTCCACCGCGACCTGCTCCAGCGGCTGGCGCACCGAGGTCAGCCCCGGAGGCACCACCTGCGCGGCGATCGAGTCGTCGAAGCCGACCACGGCGACGTCGCGGCCGGGGTAGAGGCCTTGCTCGGCGAGGGTGTGGAGCACTCCCATCGCGACGGTGTCGCTCACGCACACGAAGGCCGTGGGCCGCTCCGTCTCGAGGAGGGCGTGCGCGGCGCGTCGGCCGAAGTCGAGGGTGTCGTCCCCGCGAGCGCTGAGCCGCGAGGTGGAGAGGCCGTGGCCGTGCATGGCGTCGGTCCACCCGGTCCTACGGTCCTCGCCGATGAACGAGCTCTTCTGCCAGCCGACCCAGGCGATCCGTTCGTGGCCGCGTTCGACGAGGTGGTCGACGGCGAGCATCACGCCGGTGCGCCCGTCCACGTCGACCCAGGCATGGGCGGCCTGCGGCGCGTCCCACGGGCGGCCGAACGCCACGAACGGCGCGCCCCGCTGCTCCAGCCACCCCGCCTGCGGGTTGCCCCGGTAGGTGTCGGTGATGACGAACGCGTCCACCGCCGTGGAGCGCAGGAGGTCGTCGTAGGCGGCGATCGCCGTGGCCTCGTCAGGCAGGCCGTCGTGCGCGCCGTCGCCCGCGTCGACCCCGGACGAGAACAGCAGGACGTGGTACCCCGCGTCCTTGGAGCTCTCCACGAGCGAGTGGAGGAAGCGGTCCATGGTGGCGTTCGCCGTGCCCTCCACGACCCGGTCCACGCGGAGGCCGATCAGGTGGGAGGAGCGGGTGCGCAGGCTGCGAGCGGCACGGTTCGGGGAGTACCCGAGGGAGTCGATCGCCCGTCGTACCCGCTCCAGCGTCTCAGGGCGGAGCAGGTGCGGGCTGTTCAGCGCGTTGGAGACCGTCTGCCGCGAGACCCCCGCCTCCTGGGCGACGGTTGCCAGCGTCGGCGCATGGCCGTTGTGGCGCGGGCCGTTGCTCGAGCCTCGTGACATCGCTGTGGTGTTCCCTTGACACTTGGTATGGATCGTTCCAATCCACCACGCATGATCACCCGCGAGCACTCCGCCGTCAACCGGAACAGCGGTCTGTGGCCGCCTCGGTGTCGCCTCCGCGGCTTTGTCGGTGCGGTGACATAACGTCCCGGACATGAGCAGGACGACAGGACGAGCCCGCCCCTCCTTCCGGTGCAGCGAGTGCGGCTGGGAGACCGCGAAGTGGGTGGGCCGCTGCGGCGAGTGCCAGGCCTGGGGGACCGTCGCCGAGGCCGGCGCACCGAAGGGGCGTACGGCGGCGGGGCCGGTCACCACACCGGCGGTCCCGATCGGACAGGTGGCCGTCGACGAGTCCCGGGCCGGCACCAGCGGCGTGCCCGAGCTCGACCGGGTCCTCGGCGGAGGG
This sequence comes from uncultured Actinomycetota bacterium, assembly GCA_963721165.1. Lineage (GTDB taxonomy): Bacteria > Actinomycetota > Actinomycetes > Propionibacteriales > Nocardioidaceae > Nocardioides_C. Next base: position 91,113 of record CAVRIE010000013.1, read on the forward strand.
CTCGTCCCGGGAGCCGCGGTGCTCCTCGCCGGGGAGCCGGGCGTCGGCAAGTCGACCCTGCTCCTCGAGGTGGCCGCCCAGCACGCCCGGGCGGGCGCTCGCACGCTCTACGTCACCGGCGAGGAGTCCGCGTCGCAGGTGCGGCTGCGGGCCGACCGCACCCGCAGCGTGCACGACGAGCTGTTCCTGGCCGCCGAGACCGACCTCGGCGCCGTGCTCAGCCACATCGACGCGGTCAAGCCGCAGCTCCTCGTGGTCGACTCCGTCCAGACCATCAGCGCCGCGGACGTCGACGGGGTCCCGGGTGGGGTGACCCAGGTCAAGGAGGTCTCGGCCGCGCTGATCCGGGTCGCGAAGGCCCGCAACATCGCCACGCTGCTCGTCGGCCACGTCACCAAGGACGGCTCGATCGCCGGGCCCAGGGTTCTCGAGCACCTCGTCGACGTGGTGCTGCACTTCGAGGGCGAGCGGAGCTCGCGGCTACGCATGGTGCGGGCGGTCAAGAACCGCTTCGGCCCGGTCGACGAGGTCGGGTGCTTCGACCTGTCGTCCGACGGGATCGTCGCGGTGACCGACCCGACCGGCCTGTTCGTCGCACGTCACCACGAGGCCGTGCCGGGCACCTGCGTCGCCGTCACCCTGGAGGGCAGGCGGCCGATGCTCGCGGAGGTCCAGGCGCTGGTGACGCCCTCCGCCTCCGAGCGGCCGCGGCGCACCACCTCGGGCCTCGACAACGCGCGGATCGCGATGACCGTCGCGGTGCTCCAGCAGCGGGCCCGGATCCGGCTGCACGCGCACGACGTGTTCGCCTCGACCATCGGCGGCGCGAAGGTGACCGAGCCTGCGGGTGACCTCGCCGTCGCCATCGCGATCGCCTCCGCGTGGAAGGACCGCGAGGTCCCCACCGACGTGGTGGCGATCGGTGAGCTGGGGCTGGCCGGTGAGCTCCGCCGGGTGCGCGACCTGCCGCAGCGGCTGGCCGAGGCGGCCCGGCTCGGGTTCCGCGCCGCGATCGTGCCCAGCGACTCAGGCGAGAAACGCGGGTCGGTGCGCAAGGTCGACGGCATGCAGGTGGTCAGCATCCCCGACATCGACTCCGCGCTCAGGGTGCTCGACCTCGCCAAGGGCGACGTCACGCCGATCATCGCGCCGAACCCGACCTCGCCGCAGCGGCCGAGCCTCGGCGTGGTCTAGTCGCACGTGCGCCCGGTTATTGGGACCCCGGCGTGTTCGCATCCCTTACACTGACGCCGTCAGAGGCATATGAGCAGGGGAGCATCTTGGTATCCACCGACCGGTCGGAAGACACGCTCCGACTACGGGCGACCCTGGCGAACATCGCGCCTGGCACGTCGTTGCGCGACGGCCTCGAGCGGGTCCTGCGCGGTCGCACCGGTGCGCTGATCGTGCTCGGCAACGACAAGACCGTGGAGTCGATCTCCACCGGCGGCTTCACCCTGGACGTCCCTTTCACCGCGACCGGCCTTCGTGAGCTCGCGAAGATGGACGGCGCGATCATCCTCGACCGCGACGCCACCCGCATCCTGCGCGCCGCGGTGCACCTCATGCCCGACCCCTCGATCTACAGCGAGGAGACCGGCACCCGCCACCGCACCGCCGACCGGGTCGCACGGCAGACCGGGTTCCCGGTGATCTCGGTGTCGCAGTCGATGCAGATCATCGCGGCGTACGTCGGCGAGATCCGCTACGTCCTCGAGGACTCCGGCCAGATCCTCTCGCGCGCGAACCAGGCACTCGCCACCCTGGAGCGCTACAAGCTCCGTCTCGACGAGGTCTCCAGCACGCTGTCCGCCCTCGAGATCGAGGACCTCGTCACCGTGCGTGACGTCGCGGTGGTCGCCCAGCGGCTCGAGATGGTGACTCGCATCGCCCGTGAGATCGAGGACTACGTGCTCGAGCTCGGCAGCGACGGCCGCCTCCTCGCGCTCCAGCTCGACGAGCTGGTCACCGGCGTGGACCTCGAGCGCGAGCTCGTCGTGCGCGACTACCTTCCCGACGGTCGCAGGCTCCGCAAGGCCGAGGACATCCTCGCCTCGATGGAGAGCCTCAGCGCCTCGGACCTGGTCGACATCGCCAGCGTCGCCCGCGCGCTCGGCCTCGGCGCCAACGAGCATCTCGACGGCGCGGTGACGCCGCGGGGCTACCGGCTGCTCGCCAAGGTGCCCCGCCTCCCACCCGCGGTTGTTGACCGGCTCGTGGACCACTTCGGCAGCCTCCAGAAGCTGCTCTCCGCCGGGATCGACGACCTCCAGGCCGTCGAGGGTGTCGGCGAGCTTCGGGCGCGCAGCGTGCGCGAGGGACTCTCCCGCCTCGCCGAGTCGAGCATCCTCGAGCGCTACGTCTGAGCGCCCTGCTCCGGACTGCGGCACCGGTCTGACCCTGTCCAGGCGCTCGCCCTGACCTGCGTGCGCGTTATTGACTTCGCCTCACCTGTCAGCGACCGTCCTGTCAGCGACCGTCCTGTCAGCGACCGTCCCGCCGACGCCTGGTCAGTGGTCGCTCTGCGCCTTGGCCTTCCCCTTGGCCTTCGCCTCCGGCGACGGCGTCGGGGTGGGCGTGATCGTCACCGGGGCGGGCGGTTGCAGGTGGAACTGCTGTGACTCGGGGTCCGCCCCCATGGCCGCGGCCTCGACGTAGTAGTAGCCGGGCTCGGCCCACTGGGTGGTCCGGGAGCAGTCCGCGTCCGAGCGACGGCCGGACCAGGTCAGGTCGAGCACGGTCGCCTGGCGGCTACGGAGCACGAGGGTCTGCGCAGGGACCGCAGTCCTGCAGTCCTGCGTCGACCAGATCCGGTCGCTGCCCGAGGTGAGCTTGACCGCGAGCGTGTCGGCGGAGACCTCCCAGTTGCAGGCCGCCGACTCGATCGTGGAGAGCTCGAGCGTCAGCCGGACGTCGCTGCCGGCGTAGGCGTTGCCCTGCATGGCCGGCTTGACGCGCACGTCGCTGTCCTGGCAGGGGCCGGTCGGCATGGCGAGCGGCGCGGGGGTCCGCGCCTTCTTCGGGGCGGTCGGCAGGCCGCTCGTGGCGGCATCCGCCGTCGACAGCGCGGTCGGGGTTCCGGCCGGGGACTCGGCGGCGGAGGCGGGCTGCGCGGCCGGCTTCGGCGATCCGCCGGAGACACCTCCGAGGAGCCGGCCGATCCCGAACACGAGGCCACAGGCGATCGCGAGGACGAGGATGCGCCGGAACCAGTACACCCGTGCAGGGAGCCGACCTCGAGTCCTGGTCACCGACATGGGCACACCGTAACTTTCCGCGGCCCCGCCTCCTGGGAGGCCACACCGACAGCGGCCGTATCGACCGCCGAACGGCGCCCCACGCGCCCGGTCTCAGCGCTCTGGTTACGATCTCCGCACCATGAGCGACCTCCACGAACGTGTGCTGAGCTGGTACGACGAACACGCCCGCGTCCTGCCCTGGCGGGAGGCCGGCGCGACGCCGTGGGCCGTCATGGTCAGCGAGTTCATGCTGCAGCAGACCCCGGTCAGCCGGGTCCTCCCGGTGTTCGAGGAGTGGATGCGGACCTGGCCGGCACCGGCCGACCTCGCCGCTGCGACCACCGGCGACGCCGTGAGGGCGTGGGGGCGCCTCGGGTACCCCCGCCGTGCCCTGCGGCTCCACGCGGCCGCCACAGCGATCGTCGAGGAGCACGGCGGGGAGGTCCCGTCCTCCCACGCGGCCCTTCGAGCCCTTCCCGGGGTCGGTGACTACACCGCGGCGGCGGTCGCCTCCTTCGCGTTCGGCCAGCGGCATGCCGTGCTCGACACGAACGTCCGTCGCGTGCTGGGCCGGGTGGTGCGGGGCGAGGAGTTCCCTCCCGCCTCCGTGACGAAGGCCGAGCGGGAGGTCGCCGCCGACCTGCTCCCCGGCGAGGACGCCGTCGCGGCGCAATGGGCGGTCGGGGTGATGGAGCTCGGTGCGCTGGTGTGCACCGCGTCGAACCCCCGCTGCGGCGCCTGCCCGGTGCAGGACCTGTGCACCTGGGTGCAGTCCGGGCGTCCGGCGTACGACGGGCCGCCCCGGCGCGGACAGACCTACGCCGGCACCGACCGGCAGTGCCGCGGGCGCCTGCTCGCGGTGCTCCGGGACGCCGAAGGGCCGGTGCACCGCTCGCGCCTCGACGCGGTGTGGTCCGACGAGGTGCAGCGGGCGCGCTGCCTGGCCTCGCTGCTGCAGGACGGCCTCATGGCCGCGACCTCCGAGGACACGTTCGCCCTTCCCTAGGTCAAACGGCGACTAACGCGGGGTTACGGACGGTGTGCAAGCGGCATACCACTAGGGAACCGTCCATAACGCTGTGCCAGATGGACGTCCGGCGCGCCGCGATCCGAGCCCGCCCCCACCCGCTGCCCGGACCAGCGACAGGCGGGTCCGTGGAACATGCATTGAGCGGTACGACGGCGGCGTCTCACGCCTGAGCGGGGCTCTACGGCCTCGGCAATGCATGTTCTACGGGCACGGCCGTCAGCGAGCGACCACCCCGATCTTCCGCCCCGAACGGGCTTGCTCGACAGAGCAAACGGCAACTAACGCGAAGAGGGCCCCCGCCGAAGCGGGGGCCCTCCGTCACGCAGGGCTTACTCGGACTCGCCGGTGCCTGCCGTCTCGATCGGCGGCATGTCGGGCAGCTCGGACTTGGGCTCGCCCTTGAAGGTGAAGGTCGCGGTCGGACCCTCGCCCTCGACGTCGACCAGCACGATCTGGCCGGGGCCGACCTCGCCGTACAGCATCTTCTCGGCGAGCACGTCCTCGATCTCGCGCTGCACGGTGCGACGCAGCGGGCGCGCACCGAGCACCGGGTCGAACCCGCGCTTGGCGAGCATGTCCTTCGCCGCAGAGGTGAGCTCGATCGACATGTCGCGGTCCTTCAGCCGGAGCTCGACCGCGGCGATCATGTTGTCGACCATCGAGACGATCTGCTCCTGCGACAGCGGCGGGAACACGATGATCTCGTCGACACGGTTCAGGAACTCGGGACGGAAGTGCTGCTTGAGCTCCTCCGACACCTTGGCCTTCATCCGGTCGTACGAGCCCTGGGTGTCACCGGTCTGCTGGAAGCCGAGGTTGACGCCCTTGGCGATGTCGCGGGTACCAAGGTTCGTGGTCATGATGATCACGGTGTTCTTGAAGTCCACGACCCGGCCCTGGGAGTCGGTCAGGCGACCCTCCTCCAGGATCTGCAGCAGCGAGTTGAAGATGTCCGGGTGCGCCTTCTCGACCTCGTCGAAGAGCACGACCGAGAACGGCTTGCGGCGCACCTTCTCGGTGAGCTGGCCGCCCTCTTCGTAGCCGACGTAGCCCGGAGGCGAGCCGAACAGCCGCGAGACGGTGTGCTTCTCGCTGAACTCCGACATGTCGAGCTGGATCAGCGCGTCCTCGTCGCCGAAGAGGAACTCCGCGAGCGTCTTGGACAGCCACGTCTTACCGACACCGGACGGGCCGGCGAAGATGAACGAGCCACCGGGACGCTTCGGGTCCTTCAGGCCGGCACGAGTACGACGGATCGCACGGGAGAGCGCCTTGACGGCCTCCTCCTGCCCGATCACGCGCTTGTGGAGCTCGTCCTCCATCTTGAGCAGACGGGTGGACTCCTCCTCCGACAGCTTCACGATCGGGATGCCGGTCGCCACGGCGAGGACCTCGGCGATGAGCTCCTCGTCGACCTCGGCGACGACGTCCATGTCGCCGGCCTTCCACTGCTTCTCGCGCTCGCTCTTGGCGAGGATCAGCTTCTTCTCCTCGTCACGGAGGGACGCCGCAGCCTCGAAGTCCTGGCTGTCGATCGCACCCTCCTTGCGGCGGCGCACGTCGGCGATCTTGTCGTCGAACTCGCGCAGGTCCGGCGGAGCGGTCATCCGGCGGATGCGGAGCCGGGAACCGGCCTCGTCGATCAGGTCGATCGCCTTGTCCGGCAGGAACCGGTCGGAGACGTAGCGGTCGGCCAGGGTGGCGGCCGCGACGAGCGCCTCATCGGTGATCGTCACGCGGTGGTGCGCCTCGTAGCGGTCGCGCAGACCCTTGAGGATCTCGATGGTGTGCGCGATCGAGGGCTCCTGCACCTGGATCGGCTGGAACCGGCGCTCGAGCGCGGCGTCCTTCTCGAGGTGCTTGCGGTACTCGTCGAGCGTGGTCGCACCGATCGTCTGGAGCTCACCACGGGCGAGCATCGGCTTGAGGATCGACGCTGCGTCGATCGCACCCTCGGCGGCACCGGCACCCACGAGCGTGTGCAGCTCGTCGATGAACAAGATGATGTCGCCGCGGGTCTTGATCTCCTTGAGCACCTTCTTCAGGCGCTCCTCGAAGTCACCGCGGTAGCGGGAGCCGGCGACCAGGGATCCGAGGTCGAGGCTGTAGATCTGCTTGTCCTTGAGCGTCTCGGGCACGTCTCCGCGCACGATCGCCTGTGCGAGACCCTCGACGCAGGCGGTCTTTCCGACGCCGGGCTCACCGATCAGGACAGGGTTGTTCTTGGTGCGGCGCGAGAGCACCTGCATCACGCGCTCGATCTCCTTCTCGCGCCCGATGACCGGGTCGAGCTTTCCTTCGCGCGCGGCCTGCGTGTAGTTGCGGCCGAACTGGTCGAGCACCAGCGACGAGGAGGGAGCACCCTCCGGCGCGGTGCCGGCGGTCGCGGTCTCCTTGCCCTGGAAGCCCGAGAGCAGCTGGATCACCTGCTGGCGGACCCGGTTGAGGTCGGCGCCGAGCTTGACCAGCACCTGGGCGGCGACGCCCTCACCCTCACGGATCAGGCCGAGCAGGATGTGCTCCGTGCCGATGTAGTTGTGGCCGAGCTGCAGCGCCTCGCGCAGTGACAGCTCGAGCACCTTCTTGGCGCGCGGGGTGAACGGGATGTGTCCGCTCGGGGCCTGCTGGCCCTGGCCGATGATCTCCTCGACCTGCGCCCGCACAGCCTCCAGCGAGATGCCGAGGCTCTCGAGCGCCTTTGCGGCGACGCCCTCACCCTCGTGGATCAGGCCCAGGAGGATGTGCTCGGTGCCGATGTAGTTGTGGCTGAGCATCCGGGCCTCTTCCTGGGCCAGGACGACCACCCGACGGGCTCGGTCTGTAAACCGCTCGAACATAGTCTTCTCATCGCTCCTTGCGTGCTCACGCCGACGCTGCGACGGGGCTTCTTCCGTGCACTCTAGCCCGCACGGTCGACGGATGTCTGGGCCCCAACAACTGGCTCACGACCGACCCTGGGCCGGTCACCTGTCGGCTCTGACAAGGACAACTCCCCATCTACGGTATGTGTTCCCATGCGGGGGGAGTCCACGCTTCGCTGAGAGCGAACGGGCAGGTCTAGTGCGCTGCGGCGTAGGCCTCGCGGACCTCGGCCGAGACCCGGCCCCGCTCTGGGACGTCCCAGCCGTTCTCACGGGCCCACTGGCGGATGTCCGACGCGCTGGGACCGGTGTCCCCGCCGGCGGCGACCCGCTGGCCCTTCTTCCTGCGGCCGCCGACCCGGCGCCCGGCCTGGATGTACCGGCCCAGGGCTTCCCGCAGCGCCTCCGCGTTGGCCTCGCTCAGGTCGATCTCGTAGTCGACGCCGTCGAGCGCGAACGTCACGGTCTCCACCGCGTCGTTTCCGTCAAGGTCGTCGACGAGCACGACATTTACTCGCTGTGCCATTTCCCTCGGCCTTTCCAGGCTTCCCCGTCATGGATACAGTGCGGCAACGCATGTGAAGCCGTCGGAGAATAACATAGCCGCCGGTCTCGGCGTTTTCATCAATGCAACGCATTGTGATCGCACAATCGACTGCAATTGTGACCTTGAGCGTCGCCGGGTGTAACTAATTTGGGCCACCCAATTACTGGTCGCAGCCAGGCGAGCCGATCTACGGCACAGAAGAACACTGCATTCGAAACTCGAGCCTTCCTAGCGGGCACGCCACGTTCGCGGCGGAAACGCCGAGGTTCTCCGAATAGCGGCGTCGGAATACACCTCACCACATTATGTGAGGCGACCAGCGGCAATCACGCCAGGATCACGGCGTGGCGCACCGTCCGCGAGCGCGGTCTAGGCATTTCCCCCACGGAGTTGCAATTCGTCGCCCGACGTACTCGCCGGGCCGAATGTTATTCGGGACGAAGAAGCGGGAAGAGGATCGATTCGCGGATTCCGACACCGGTCAGCAGCATCACGAGCCGGTCGATTCCCATGCCCATCCCGCCGGCGGGCGGCATTCCGAACTCCATCGCGCGCAGGAAGGCCTCGTCGAGCTCCATCGCCTCGGGGTCGCCCTGGGCCGCGAGCAGCGACTGCGCGACCAGGCGTTCACGCTGGATGACCGGGTCGTTGAGCTCGGAGTACGCCGGAGCGAGCTCCACGCCGTTGATGATCAGGTCCCATGCCTCGACCAGGCCGGCGTGTTCCCGGTGCGGTTTGGCCAGCGGGCGTACCGCCTCTGGGTAGTCCCGCACGAAAGTGGGCTGGATCAAGGTGTGCTCGACGAGCTTCTCGTAGAGCTCGAGGGCCACCTCGCCCGCGTTCCAGTGCGGCTGGAGCTCGACGTGGTGCCGGTCGGCGTACTTCCTGAGCGTGTCCGCCGACGTCGTGACGTCCACCTCCTCCCCGAGCGCCTCCGAGATCAGCTCGAACAGCGTGGCGTCGCGCCAGGGCGCCTCGAGGTCGATCTGCGACCCGTCACGGGCCGGGATCACCGTGCGGCCGATCGCACGGGCGGACTCGATCACGAGCGTGCGGGTGAGCTCGGCCATCGTGTTGTAGTCGCCGTACGCCTGGTAGGCCTCGAGCATCGAGAACTCCGCCGCGTGGGTGGAGTCGAGCCCCTCGTTGCGGAAGGTTCGGCCGATCTCGTACACCCGGTCGACGCCGCCGATCATCGCCTTCTTCAGGTCGAGCTCGAGCGCGATGCGCAGAAGCATCGGCTGGTCGAAGGCGTTGAGATGGGTGCGGAACGGACGGGCTGCGGCTCCGCCGTTGGTGAGCTGCAGGACCGGGGTCTCCACCTCGACGAAGTCCTGGGAGTCCAGGACCGACCGCAGCGTCTTCAGCACGGTCGCCTTGGCACGCACGATCGAGCGCGCGTCCGGGTTGACGATCATGTCGACGTACCGGAGTCGGACCCGCGCCTCCTCCGAGAGCGGCTTGTACTCGTTCGGCAGCGGGCGAAGGGTCTTCGCCACCATCTGCCAGGCGGTGGCCTGCACAGACAGCTCCCCGCGACGGCTGGTGATGACCTCGCCCTGGACCGCGACCAGGTCGCCGATGTCGACGAGCGACTTGAACTCGTCGAGCTGCTCCTGACCGAGGTCCGCGAGCGACAGCATCACCTGGAGCTCGGTGCCGTCACCCTCGCGCAGCCGGGCGAAGCACAGCTTGCCGGTGTTGCGGAGGAAGATCGCGCGGCCGGCGATCGCGACCTGCTCGCCGGTGCGGGTGTCCGGCTCGAGGTCTCCCGCGGCCAGCAGGGGGTCGTACTTCTCGCGGATCTCCTTGAGCGTGTGGGTGCGCTCGACGTTCAGCGGGTACGCCGGGCGGCCGGACTCGAGCAGACGCTCCCGCTTCTCGCGGCGCACACGCATCTGCTCGGGGAGGGACTCCTCCTCGGCCGGGGCTGCGGGGCGTGTCTGGTCCGTCATGCACCAAAGCCTATGCGCCGGCGACGAGCGCATTGCATCCCGGTCGCTGCGGCGGACGCCCCGAATGTCCTCCCGGCCGACGACCTGCGCGTCCTGCCGGGCGACGACCTGCGCGTCCTGCCGGGCGGAGGCCGGGGCGGTCAGTGGCGGTTGCGGTGGAAGACGAGCTCGAGCCCCATGAGCGTGAGCCAGGGCTGCTGGTCGGTGACCGTGCTGCACTCGTCGACCACGAGGGGCGCGAGGCCGCCGGTGGCGATCACGTTCACGCCGTCGGCCGGCTCGAGCTCGCGGATCATGCGCGTGACGATGCCGTCGACCTGGCTCGCGAAGCCGTAGAGCACGCCCGACTGCAGCGCCTCCACGGTGTTCTTCGCGATCACGTGCCGGGGCGGAAGCAGCTCGACCTTGCGCAGCTGCGCGCCACGGCGCCCGAGCGCCTCGAGGGAGATCTCGATGCCCGGCGAGATCGCCCCGCCGATGTACTCCCCCTTGGGGCTCACCACGTCGAAGGTGGTGGCGGTGCCGAAGTCCACGACGATGGACGGCCCGTCGTACAACGTGGCGGCCGCGAGCGCGTTGATGATCCGGTCCGAGCCCACCTCGCGCGGGTTGTCCATCAGGATCGGCACGCCTGTGCGGACGCCCGGCTCGACGACGACGTGCGGGATGTCGCCGTAGTAGCCGGCGAGCATCTCCCGCCACTCGTGGAGCACCGAGGGCACGGTCGAGCACACCGCGACCCCGCCCGGGTGGTTGTCCGAGTCGGCGACGAGGTTGCGGATCAGCACGGCCCACTCGTCGGCGGTACGTCGCTCGTCGGTCGCCACTCGCCAGTGCGCGGAGACGTCGCCGCCGGAGAGCAGGCCCACCGTCGTGTGGCTGTTGCCGATGTCGGCGCACAGCAGCGGGGCGCCGGCACCCCGCGACAGCGTCATGACGGGCCGCCGAAGGCTCGAAGATCCATCGCGATGTCCAGGACCGGTGCGGAGTGGGTCAGCGCACCCACCGCGAGGTAGTCGACCCCTGTCGACGCGACCTCCCGCGCGTGGTCGAGGCGCAGCCCGCCGGAGGCCTCGAGCTTGGCGCGGCCGGCGTTGATCCCGACCGCCTCCCGCATCGTCGCGACGTCCATGTTGTCGAGCAGCACCTGGTCGGCGCCGGCGTTGAGCAGGTCGGTGAGCTGTTCCAGGGAGGTGACCTCGACCTGCACGGGCACCTCGGGGAAGTGGCGGCGAACGGCCTCGTAGGCCTCCACCACTCCCCCGGCAGCGAGCACGTGGTTGTCCTTGACGAGGGCCTGGTCGGACAGGGTGGCCCGGTGGTTCAGCCCGCCGCCGCAGCGCACGGCGTACTTGTCGAGCGCCCGGAAGTGCGGCGTGGTCTTGCGGGTGTCACGCACCTGCGCCCCGGTGTCCTCCAGCGCCTCGACCCAGCGGCGGGTGGTCGTGGCCACGCCGGAGAGGTGGCACAGGTAGTTCAGCGCGGTCCGCTCGGCGGTGAGCAGGGCCCGCACCGGGCCCCGGACGCTCATCACCACGTCGCCTCGCACGACCTGGCTGCCGTCGGCGACCTTGCGCGAGATCTCCACCTCGCCCGCGACGAAGCGGAGCACCAGCTCGGCGACCGCCCCGCCCGCGAGCACGCCGTCCGCGCGAGCGGTGAAGTCCGCCCACGCGGTCGCGTCCGCCGGGATGGTCGCCTCGGTGGTGACGTCCACGCCGGGCACGTCCTCGTCGATCGCGTCCACGACGCTGTCGTACACGTTCCTCGGGTCGAGGCCCGCGTCGGCGAGCTCGGTGACCAGCGGGGTCGGCAGGTCCGCGAAGGGGGTCCGGACGATGCTCACAGCAGTTCTCCTGTCGTCGTGGGCGCGGGGTCAGTATGCAGCGGGGGGACGTACTCCACCCGCAACAAGCCGCCTTCGCCCATGTGAGCGTCCACGTGCCCCGACCAGTGGGCGTCGTCCCGTTCGGGGAAGTCCTCGCGCCAGTGCGACCCGCGCGTCTCCCTGCGGATCCGCGCCGCCTCGACCAGCACGGTCGCGACGGTGAGCAGGTTCGTCGCCTGCCACGACGCCCGTCTCGGGTGCACCGCCCGGGGCCTGCGCGATCTCCTCGAGCCTCCGGGCCGCCTCGGTGAGGCCGGCGTCGGAGCGCAGCACGCCCGCGTGCTCGGTCATCACGCGCTGGACGGCGGCCGCGGCCGCGCCAGGCACCAGCCCGGGGGTACGACGGTCAGCGGCAGGCTCCTGGGCCGGCGGGAGCTCGCGGGTCAGGGCCGCGGCGATCCGGCGGGAGAACACGAGGCCCTCGAGGAGGGAGTTCGAGGCCAGCCGGTTCGCCCCGTGCACGCCGGAGCAGGCGACCTCACCTGTGGCATAGAGACCCGGCAGGGAGGACCGGCCGTCGAGGTCCGTGGCGACCCCGCCGGAGGCGTAGTGGCAGGCGGGGGCCACCGGGATCAGGTCGGTCACCGGGTCGATCCCGTGGCTGCGGCAGGAGGCGAGGACCGTCGGGAACCGGCGCTCCCACTTCTCGGCCCCGAACTGCCGCGCGTCGAGCCACATGTGCTCGGTGCCGGTCTCGCGCATCCTGCGCATGATCGCCTTCGCCACGACGTCGCGGGGCGCGAGGTCGGCGAGGGGGTGGACTCCCTGCATGATGCGCGAGCCCTCGTGGTCGACGAGGAACGCGCCCTCTCCGCGCACCGCCTCGGAGATCAGCGGCTGCTGCCCGTGGGACTCCTCGCCGAGCCACATCACGGTGGGGTGGAACTGCACGAACTCCAGGTCGCGCAGGACCGCTCCCGCGCGCAGTGCGAGCGCCATCCCGTCACCGGTCGCGACGGACGGGTTCGTGGTCGCCGAGAAGACCTGTCCCATGCCGCCGCTGGCCAGCACGACCGCGCGGCAGCGGACGGCGCCGACCCCGCTCTCCTCGCCCTCCCCGATCACGTGCAGGGTCACACCGGCGACACCGCCGTCGGCGCCGGGGATCAGGTCGATGGCCAGCGCGTGCTCGATGACGGTGATGTCCGGGGCCGCTGCGACGGCGGCGACGAGCGCGCGCTGGATCTCCGCGCCGGTGGCGTCGCCGCCGGCGTGGGCGATCCGGTCGCGGAGGTGGCCGCCCTCACGGGTCAGGGAGAGCTCTCCGGCGGCGGTCTGGTCGAAGTTGGTGCCGAGCTCGATCAGCTCGCGCACGGCGTCGGGCCCGTCGGTCACGAGCGTGCGCACTGCGGCCTCGTCGCACAGCCCCGCGCCGGCGACGAGGGTGTCGGTCAGGTGCTGCTCGGGGGTGTCCCCCGGACCGAGAGCGGCCGCGATGCCGCCCTGCGCCCACGTCGTGGAGCCCGCCGAGAGCAGCTCCTTGGTCACGACCAGGACATGGCTGCCCGGCAGCGACGAGCGGATCCGCAGAGCGGCGGTGAGCCCGGCGATCCCCGAGCCGATCACCACCACGTCGGCATGGGTCTCCCAGCCGGCGGGCGGAGCGGCGAGGCGCTCCGGAAGGTGCGGGCGCCCCACCACGTCCGACGCCTACCGGGCGCCGGAGTAGGTGAGGTCCCCGCGCAGCAGGTCCGAGCCGGGCAGCGCCTCGGCCGGGTCCGAGCCGGTGCCCACGACCTTGTTGTCCGCGTCGACGAAGACCACGCTCGGCTTGTACTCGCGGGCCTCGGCGGTCTCCATCTGGCCGTAGGCGATGAGGATCACCAGGTCGCCGGGCTGCACGAGGCGGGCCGCGGCGCCGTTGATGCCGATCACGCCGGAGCCGCGCTCGCCCGCGATCGTGTAGGTCTCCAGGCGTGCACCGTTGGTGATGTCGACGATGTGCACGAGCTCGCCCGGGAGCAGGTCGGCGGCGTCGAGCAGGTCCTCGTCGACGGTCACGGAGCCGACGTAGTGCAGGTCGGCCTGCGTCACCGTCGCGCGGTGGATCTTGCTCTTCATCATGGTTCGCAGCATCAGATGCTCCCTGCTCGTTCGCCCAGGGTCAGGGCGGTGTTGTCGATGAGGCGTGTGGTCCCGACCCGCGCCGCGACGAGCAGCCGGGCCTCGCCGGAGTCGGGTGCGGGGCCCAGGTCGGGCGCGGTGAGCTCGAGGTAGTCGACGTCGACGCCCTCGGCGTCCGGCCCGTCGAGCACGGCGCGGGCGGCGGCGAGGACCTGGCCGGGCCCCCTCGGGTCCCGCCTCGGCGCCGGCCGCGAGGGCCTTGGACAGCGCCAGGGCCGTGGCGCGAGCCCGCTCGTCGAGGTAGCGGTTGCGCGAGGACAGCGCGAGGCCGTCGTACTCCCGGACGGTCTCCACCCCGACCACCTCGATGCCCATGCAGAGGTCGGCGACCATGCGCCGGATCAGCACGAGCTGCTGGTAGTCCTTCTGGCCGAAGAACGCGAGGTCGGGGTCGACGAGCCCGAAGAGCTTGGCGACCACGGTGAGCACTCCCCGGAAGTGACCGGGCCGGGTCCTGCCCTCGAGGATCGTGGCGAGCGGGCCGGGGTCGAGGGTCACCTGCGGCTCGCCGCCGGGGTAGACCTCCTCGACCGACGGCGCGAAGACCACGTCGACGCCCTCGGCGGCACAGACGTCGAGGTCGGAGTCGAAGGTCCGGGGGTACCGGTCGAGGTCCTCCCCCGGCCCGAACTGCATCGGGTTCACGAAGATCGAGACGACGACCGCGTCGGCCTGCTCCGGTCCGTTCCCGGGCGCTGCGGATCAGCGCCGCGTGACCGTCGTGGAGGGCACCCATGGTCGGCACCAGGGCGACCCGGCCACGCCGGGCACGCACGTCGGCGAGGGCCTGCGCCAGGTCCGCCCGGGTCGCGGCGACGAGCGGGCGTCGCACGGCGGGCCTGCCCAGGTCGGTGGTGTTCGTGCTCACGCGGTGGTCCGGCGGTGCTCGTCGAGCGCGTCGTTGAGGATGCCGATGAGCTTCGCCGCCCGGATCGGCAGCAGCCGGCCGTCGAGGACCGCGCGGTTCGCCGTGGCGCGGCCCATCGCGACGTACGACTCGAGCGTGGAGGGCGAGCTGACCGCGATGTCGGCGAGGTGCGCCCGGACGGTGTTCACGTCGCCCCGGACGATCGGCCCCGTGAGGGCGGCGTCGCCGTAGGAGAGCACGTTGTCGAGGGCGGCGGTGAGCAGCGGACGCAGGGTCGCGGCCGGGTCCTCGGCGCCGGACTCCCGCAGGAGGTCCATGGCCTGGGCCACGAGTGTCACGAGGTGGTTGGCACCGTGGGCGAGACCGGCGTGGTAGAGCGTGCGGCGGTCCTCCGGGACCCAGATCGGGCTGCCGCCGAGGTCGGCGACGAGCGACTCCGCAAGCCCCTTGGTGTCCTCGTTGGCGGTCACTCCGAAGACACACCCGGAGAGCCGTGCGAGGTCCACGTCGGTGCCGGTGAAGGTCATCGCCGGGTGCATCGCGAGCACATGCGCGCCTCGCTCGGCGGCGGGCGCCAGCGCGGCGAGCCCGTGCTTGCCGGAGGTGTGCACGACGTACTGCCCCCGGCGGATCGCCCCTGCGGCGCTGAGCATGTTGACGACGTTCTCGAGCATGTCGTCGGGGACGGTCAGCAGCAGGAGGTCGCACGCCCGGGAGACGGCCGTGGGCTTGTCCACGTGGACGCCGGGGAGCAGCGTCTCGATGCGTGTGCGGGATGCCGGAGACTCACCGGCGACGGCCACGATGTCGTGGCCTGCGGCTCGGAGTGCTGCCGCGAGAACGGCGCCGACACGACCGGCGCCCACAACCCCGATGCGGGTCATCGAACTCACCTTTCGTTCCAGTCCCCAAATCTCGGGGTACCGGACGGTTTGCTGGGCTCGTGCAGGTCGAGGGTACGCCGCACACCCGGCCCGCGATAGGTGGCGCTCGTCACAGGAGCCTTCGGGAGCGCCACGTACCCTGACCGGCATGACCGGCCCCACCCCGCTCGGGATCCCCCCGATGCCCCCTCCGACGGCCGACCCACCGTGGAAGAAGGCCTGGGACGACGCGCTGTACGGACCCGCGGGGCTTCTTCCGCCGCGAGTCGCCCGCGGCGCACTTCCGCACCTCGGTCCACGCGTCGCCGCTGTTCGCGAGGGCCGTCGTGGACCTGACCCGGAGGGCCGGGCTGGACACGATCGTCGACGTCGGCGCCGGCCGGGGCGAGCTCCTGGCGGAGGCCCACCGGATCGACCCCTCGCTGACCCTGCTCGGCGTGGAGGTGGCGCCGCGCCCGGCGGACCTTCCCGGCGACATCGCCTGGACCTCGGCGCTCCCCGAGTCCGTCGACGGGCTGGTCATCGCGAACGAGTGGCTCGACAACATCCCGTGCCACGTCGTGGAGGTCGACCCGGACGGACAGCCGCGGGTGGTGCACGTCGACCCCGCGACCGGGCGCGAGACTCTCGGCGCGCGGATGACCGACCGGTCGGTCCCGCAGGCGCTGGCGGCCTGGTGCGAGCGCTGGTGGCCGCTGCAGGGGGCCGCGCCCGGCACGAGGGCCGAGGTCGGCACGACCCGGGACGAGGCATGGGCCGACGTGGCGGGGCGGGTCACCCGCGGCCTCGCGCTCGCGGTCGACTACGGGCACACCGCGGAGGCAAGGCCGCCCTTCGGGACGTTGCGGTCGTACCTGCACGGCCGGAGCGTCGACGTACTCCCTGACGGGTCGCGCGACGTGACCGCTCACGTGGCCGTGGATGCGGTGGCGGCACGGGCGGGCGGGGCGGTGCTCCGCCAACGCGACGCCCTGCGCCGGCTGGGGGTGTCGGGCGCTCGGCCGGAGCTGGCGCTGGCCACGAGTGACCCGCAGGGGTACGTGCAGCGGCTCTCGCAGGCCGGCGAGGCCGCGGAGCTGACCGACGAAGCGGGGCTCGGCGGTTTCCACTGGGTGCTGAGCCGGACGGGGGACGTCCCGCCGCTGGACGAGCTCCTGCGGGACTAGCGGCTACCGGGCGTTGTCAGCGCTGCTGCTGCCGCGCCCGGGCGGTCGTCTCCACCTCGAGCCCGAACAGCCGTCTCGCCTCGGCGGCGTCGCGGTGGCGGGCCCGCACCGTCGTGGGACCGGGCGGGCTGTCGGTGTGGACGTCGGCGAGGCCGAGCCGCCGCTGCCACGGGCCCTGGGTGAGCCGCACCGACTGGATCCGCGCCTGAGGCGCGGCGTGAGTACGACGCACCAGCCAGCCCTCGCGGGAGACCACCAGCTGTTCGTCGGCGCCGACGCTGAGGAACCGGTGCGTCACGGGGGCGGCCCATCGGGCACGCGGTGGCACCGGCGTGAGCGGCACGGCCTCCGGGTCCAGGCCGCGCATCACGTGCTGGGCGAGCTGGTGGACGAGCTCGCGCCTCCCGACCGGCAGCACGGTCGAGGGCGCCGCGCGGTCGTCGTCCACGCCGCCCCCGTAGCCCGCGATCGACACGTCGAGCCGGGCCCAGCCGAGCCGACGCCACAGCAGCGGCTCGCTCACCACGACGCCCTGAACCCGCTTGAGGGCGATGGTCTGGGCGTTGAGCTCGAACAGGCCCCGCCGGATCTGCATGCCGGCGGGGGTCTCGGAGACGTTGAAGCCGTAGTTGGCGGAGAACTTCCGGAACATCGCCAGGCCGAAGCCGAGCAGCACCGGCAGGATCGCCGAGAAGCCGGCGAACTGCCCGCTCGCAGCGAAGGCCGCGGCCAGCCCCAGGCTGATGAGGACCATCGCGATCGTCTCGGCCGAGAGGAGGATCGAGAGCACGAGCATCCCGAGGTCCACCACGGCGATCCTCCGCTCGGGCGCTACGGCCGCCGTGGGCCGGGGCCCCGCCGGCGTCCGGCCCGGCTCGCGGTCTCCCGGCTCGGCTCGCCCTGGACGAGACTCGACCCGGTCGCGCCCTCGGTCGCCTGCTCCGACCCGGGCGGCGGCGCGCCGGGGGTCAGGACGCGCTCCGCCGCCGTCGGGGCCGGGCCGGAGGCCGGGGTGAGGGCCGGGGCCTCCTTGGCGCCGAGCTCGTCGCGGCGGTTCAGCAGGAGGTCCCGCAGCCGACGGGCCTCGGACAGCGTCAGGTACGCCAGGGACCCTTCACGAGAGTTCCCGCCTGCCACGTCCATGCGGAGCTCCGCGAGCCCGAACAGCCGCGCCACGAAGGGCTGGACGATGTCGACGCCCTGGAGCCGGTCGATCCGGATCCGGCGGGACTGCCGGCTCACGACCCCTGTGTCGACGCGCAGCTCGTCGGACTCGATCCAGAACGTGGTCCGCAGCCACGAGGCCGTGCCGAACACCGCTCCGGCGACCAGGAGCAGCCCGAACAGGATCGCCGTGGGGCCGATATCGCCTCGTGTCACGTCGCGGAACACCGTCCAGGCCGCGGCGACGAGCACGATGAAGCTGCGCACCACCGGGGTCAACGGCGAGAGCCGCTGAGGAGGCCGATCGGTCACAGCCCGGCCGCCTGGGACTCGCCGAGCTCGGTGAGCCGGTCCCGGAGACGTGCGGCCTCGTCCGCCGGCAGGCCGGGGATACGGCCGCTCGTGCGGGGGCTCGCGGTGTGCAGGCGGACGCTCGCGATGCCGTACAGCTGGTCGAGCGGTCCGGCGGTGATGTCGACGAACTGCATGCGGCCGTACGGCACGGCGATCAGCTCCCGGAAGAGCGCTCCGTGCTTGATGTACAGCTCGTCGTCCCGCTCGGCGTACCCCCAGTTGCGGGCGTTGCGTCCGATCACCCACCAGCCGAAGCCCGCGAGCAGCAGGAGTACGACGGCCAGGGCGATCACCCAGCCGAGGGGCCACTCGAAGATCCCGGCCACCACGCCCAGGCCGACGAGAACGACGCCGGTGGCGGCGGCCAGCACCACGCGTCGCAGGCGGCGCAGCTGGGGCGAGACCGGGCGCCAGGCGTTGTCCGGGGGCGCGAAGAGATCGTCCATCGCTACCAATCTAGCCATCGCCCGGTCGGCGGCCTGCCCTGCTGGGCCGATCGACATCGCTCGCTCCGGCGCGGCGCCCCGGGCAGGCCTGGCCCTGTCCGGAGGTGACCCGTGCCACGATGGGGCCGTGACCGGTCACGAGCACGAGCACATCACCGTCGGGGTCGGCGCCGGCGCCGCCGGCTTCGGAGGGCACGAGCGCGGTGGCGGTCCGGGTCTGGCCACCCAGGACATGGTCCTCAACATCGGCCCGCAGCATCCGGCCACCCACGGCGTACTCCGGCTGCAGCTCACCCTCGACGGCGAGCGGATCGTGCACTGCGAGCCGGTCATCGGCTACATGCACCGGGGCGCGGAGAAGCTCTTCGAGGTCCGCGACTACCGCCAGATCATCGTGCTCGCGAACCGGCACGACTGGCTCTCCGCCTTCGCGAACGAGCTCGGCGTCGTGCTCGCCGTGGAGCGGATGCTCGGCATGGAGGTCCCGACCCGGGCGGTGTGGCTGCGCACCCTCCTCGCCGAGCTGAACCGGGTGCTGAACCACCTGATGTTCATGGGCTCCTACCCGATCGAGCTCGGCGCGATCACGCCGATGTTCTACGCCTTCCGCGAGCGGGAGACGATCCAGCAGGTCATGGAGGAGCTCTCCGGCGGCCGCATGCACTACATGTTCAACCGGGTCGGCGGGCTCAAGGAGGACATGCCGGCCGGCTGGCTGGACCGATGCGGCGCGGCCATCCGGGCGGTCCGGGGCCGGCTGCCCCAGATCGAGGACCTGATCTTCGGCAACGAGATCTTCCAGGCGCGCACGCAGAACATCGGGATCCTCTCGCGCGAGCTGATCGACGCGTACGGCGTCTCCGGTCCGATCGCGCGGGCCTCGGACGTCGACTTCGACCTGCGCCGCGACGAGCCGTACCTCGCCTACGAGTCACTGCTCGCCGACGGGGTCATGAGGGTCACCACGCGCACCGAGGGTGACTGCTACGCGAGGTTCGGCCTGCTTCTCGACCAGGTGGCCGTGTCGCTCGACATCGCGGAGGCCTGCATCGAGCGGCTGCGCTCGCTCGACCGGGGACCCATCAACGTGCGGCTGCCCAAGATCCTCAAGGCCCCGGAGGGTTCGACGTACGCCTGGACCGAGAACCCGCTCGGCATCAACGGCTACTACCTCGTCTCGCGCGGCGAGAAGACCCCCTGGCGGATGAAGCTCCGCACCGCGTCGTTCAACAACATCGCGGTGCTGCCCGAGGTGCTCACCGGCTGCGTCGTGGCCGACATGGTCGCGATACTAGGCTCGATGTTCTTCGTGGTCGGAGACATCGACAAGTAGGAGAGCACCGTGACGGTCCGAGTGCAGCCCACCGCGCAGGTCGCCGAGTCGGCCACGATCGGGAGCGGCTCGACGGTGTGGGACCTCGCCCAGGTCCGCGACGAGGCGCGGCTCGGCACCGGATGCGTGGTCGGCCGCGGGGCGTACGTCGGACCGGGCGTCGTGATGGGCGACAACGTGAGGCTCAAGGAGTACGCCCTGGTCTACGAGCCCGCCGAGCTCGGCGACGGGGTGTACGTCGGACCCGCCGCCGTGCTCACCAATGACGGGTTCCCCCGCTCCGTCGACCCCGACGGCAGCCCGAAGCGTTTCGACAACCTCGACGTCGTCTCGGTGAGGGTCGGCGAGGGCGCGTCGATCGGGGCGAGGGCGGTCTGCGTAGCACCCGTCCGGATCGGCGCGTGGGCGCTGGTCGCGGCCGGCGCGGTGGTCACGAACGACGTGCCGGACTTCGCCCTCGTCGTCGGCGTGCCGGCCCGGCAGATCGGCTGGGTCGGACGCGCCGGGCGGAGGCTGGAGGCCGCGGACAGCGAGGGCACCTGGACGTGCCCGAAGACCGGTGCGGTGTACCGCGAGGCGCGGGCCCAGGACGGGTCGGTGCAGCTGGTCGAGGCGGCGCGCTAGCCCGCTCGGCCGGCCCGGAGCAGCCTGCGACGAAGGACCCCGGACACACGTGTGCCCCCGAACCCAGGCCGGGGGCACACGTTGTTCATCCGTGAGTCAGGGGGTTCACGGACGGCTTGTCGACCCCTCGGCGCTGCGACCCGAGCCGGCGTCGCCGGCCTGGTCGGTGCCCTGGGTCGAAGTGCTGTCACCCTTCCGCGCGCTGTCCGCGGCGGCCTTCTCTTCGTCGGTGGGTGTCTCGACGTGAGCCTTCTCGGTCGTCTCCGCGGGCTTGGTCGGCTCAGGGCGCGCTGCGTCGTCCCGCGCTGAGGCGCTCGACTCCTCGCCCTCGCCGTTCTCGCCGGCCTTGCCGTGCTCCTCCGCGCCTTGCCGTGCTCCTCCGCCGCCTTGCCGTGCTCCTCGCCGGCCTGGCTCTTGCCGTCCGAAGCCTCGTCGGAGATGGCCGCGCCCTTCTCGACGCCCTTCTTGTCCGTCGTCGTTGCGAGCTCGGAGACCTCGGAGCCCTTCCCGTCCTTCTCGGGGCTCGCCGGCTCGTCCGCGGCGTCCTCGGAGCCACCGCGCTGGTCTGCGTGGCCCGCGGAGTGCTCGTCGGCACCCGGGACGGTGACGCCCACCTTGCCGAGCAGCTCGCTCGCGGTGTCCTGAGCGGCGCCGGGCAGGGACCCGGCCATGGCTACGCCCATGCCGGTGGTCAGCAGAACGCCGGTGCCGAGGGCCGCGGCGATGGGGGTTTTGAACGCGGTGAGATACGTCAGCACGGGTGACCTCCGAGTGGTCGTCTGCGACGCGCGGAAGGCAGCGAGGGCCTCCGCCTCGCCCGGCAGGGGTCCGGGCTCGGTCGGGGCGGCGGCTGCCGCCAGCAACGACCTGACGGGCTCGTCGAGGACGTCGGCTTGGAGTTCGCGTCGGTTGTTCAACATGTCACCTCAGTAACCGATCCTCAGGTCGATTTCGTTACACCCGGACATCTCGGACTTCTCCTCGACCGGAGCGAGGAGCGCGGAGAGCCGTCGGAGTCCGCGGTGAGCCGCGACGCGGACAGCACCCGGCCGCTTCCCCAGGACCTTTGCCGCGCGGGCGACGTCGAGGCCTGCGACGTGCCTCAGCAGCACCGCCTCGGCCTGGTCCTTGGGGAGCTTGGCGACCAGCGCAAGGGCCGCCTCGGTGGAGAAGATCACCTCTACGTGTGCCGCCACGTCGAAGCCGTCAGGCCGTGAGCCGAGGACCTCGTCCGCGTCGACCGTGTCCGGCACCCGCGCCGCGCGCCGTTGGGCGTCCCGCAGCCGCGAGTGGGCGATGGTGAACACCCACGCACGCCAGCCGGCCTCGTCGCCCGAGAAGCGGTGCAGGCTGCGCACCACGCTGAGCCACGTCTCCCCGGCCACGTCGTCGGCGAGCGAGCCGCCGAGTGTCGCCAGGTAGCGCAGCAGGGCAGGCTGCACGGAGCGGAAGAGCTCCACGAAGCTTGCCTCGTCCCCTGCCTTGGCAGCAGCGAGCCGACTTTCGAAGTCAGACTGTCACGTCATCACACCGTCCCCTCCCCAGAGGAAGCGACAAGTGTCACAAGGTCGGACAAGGGACACAACACCGGTACGAACCGGGTTCTGACGAAGGACTGCGCCGATCGGCCTCCGAGCCCGAGCCTCGACGCCTGCAGGCAGCGGTTCCGAGCAGCGCTGTTAGGCTCACGGACCATCGTTTGTCAGAGGGAAGGGCCCTGGACCATTGAGCCGCAACGTCGCAGTCATCCTCGGTGGCGGAGTCGGAAGCCGGGTCGGTCTCAGCATCCCCAAGCAGCTCGTGAAGATCGCGGGACGCACCATCCTCGAGCACACCCTGTCCGTCTTCCAGAGCCACCCGATGGTCGACGAGATCATCGTCATGATGGCGCCCGGGCACCTCGACGCGGTGCATGCCATGGTCCGCGGCGGTGGCTACGCGAAGGTCACCCAGATCCTCGAGGGCGGCGAGACGCGCAACGAGACCACCCAGCGCGCGTTGGACGCGGTCGGCCCTGAGGACTGCAAGGTCCTGCTCCACGACGCCGTACGCCCGCTGGTGTCGGCGCGGATCATCACCGACTGCTACCAGGCGCTCGACACGTACGACGCCGTGGACGTCGCGATCCCTTCCGCGGACACGATCATCGAGGTGTCCGAGGAGAACACCATCCGGGAGATCCCGCCCCGGTCGATGCTCCGGCGCGGCCAGACGCCTCAAGCGTTCCGGGCCTCGGTGATCCGGCAGGCCTACGAGATCGCCGACAAGGACCCGAACTTCGTGGCGACCGACGACTGCACGGTCGTCCTCCGCTACCTGCCCGACGTACCGATCTGGGTGGTCACCGGCGACGACCGCAACATGAAGATCACCGAGCCGATCGACGTCTACATCGCCGACAAGCTGTTCCAGCTCACCAGCCAGGAGCTCCCGGCGACACGACCGGCCGAGGAGTACCGCCGCGCCCTCGAGGGCAAGACGGTCGTCGTCTTCGGTGGCAGCTACGGCATCGGCGCCGACGTCGCGGCGCTGGCCCGGTCCTACGGCGCCGACGTGTTCTCCTTCAGCAGGTCCGGGACCCGCACGCACGTGGACCGCCGCGAGGACGTCGCCGCGGCCATCAAGCAGGTGGCCGAGAAGACCGGCCGGATCGACTTCGTGGTGAACACCGCCGGCGTGCTTCCGAGGGACGAGCTGATGGACACGTCCGAGGAGACGATCTACGCCGCGACCGAGGTCAACTACCTCGCGCCGATCTTCATCGCGCAGGAGAGCTTCCCGCACCTCGCGGCGACCGGCGGGAGCCTGTTGTTCTTCACGTCGAGCTCCTACACCCGCGGGCGCAAGGGGTACAGCCTCTACAGCTCGGCGAAGGCCGCGGTCGTCAACCTCACCCAGGCTCTGGCGGACGAGTGGGGGCAGGCCGCCGTCCACGTGAACTGCATCAACCCGGAGCGGACCCGCACCCCGATGCGGACCAAGGCGTTCGGCGAGGAGCCCGAGGGCTCGCTGCTGGAGTCGCAGGCGGTCGCCCAGGCCTCGATCGAGGTGCTGATCTCCGGGCAGACCGGTCACGTGTTCGACGTACGCCGGGTCGACCCGCTGGCCACACACGTGGCCGCGGCCAGCGAGGCGGAGAACGACGTCCCGTCCTGACGGCCAGGCCGACCACGACCACGACAGCGGCGAGCACCGCCACGACACCACGACGACCACCACGAAGACGACTGAGGAGCTGGAAGTGAAGAGGTACCTGGTCACCGGGGGCGCGGGGTTCATCGGTTCGAACTTCGTGCGCCACGTCCTCGACCACACAGACGCCGCGGTGACGGTGCTGGACAAGCTGACCTACGCCGCGAACGAGGAGTCCCTCGCGGGACTTCCCGAGGACCGGTTCCGCCTGGTCAAGGGCGACATCGCGGACGCCTCGGTCGTCGACGACCTGGTCGGGTCGCACGACGCGGTGGTCCACTTCGCGGCGGAGTCGCACAACGACAACTCGCTGTCCGACCCGTCGCCGTTCGTGCAGACGAACCTCGTCGGCACCTTCACGCTTCTCGAGGCGGTCAGGCGCTACGACGCCCGGCTGCACCACATCTCCACCGACGAGGTGTACGGCGACCTCGAGCTCGACGACCCGGCCAAGTTCACCGAGGCCACGCCGTACAACCCGTCGAGCCCCTACTCCGCGACCAAGGCCGGCTCGGACCTGCTGGTCCGGGCCTGGGTCCGCTCGTTCGGGGTGCAGGCCACGATCAGCAACTGCTCCAACAACTACGGGCCCTACCAGCACGTCGAGAAGTTCATCCCTCGGCAGATCACGAACGTGCTGGACGGCGGCCGTCCGAAGCTGTACGGCGCGGGCCACAACGTCCGGGACTGGATCCACGTCGACGACCACAGCTCGGCCGTGCTGCGGGTGCTCGAAGCGGGCACGATCGGCGAGACGTACCTGATCGGGGCCGACGGCGAGCGCGACAACAAGCAGGTCGTCGAGACGATCCTGCGGCTTCTCGGCCGGGCCCAGGACGACTACGACCACGTCACCGACCGCGCCGGCCACGACCTGCGCTACGCGATCGACGCCACCAAGATCCGCAGCGAGCTCGGATGGGAGCCGGCCTTCCGCGACTTCGAGGCGGGCCTTGCCCAGACCATCGAGTGGTACCGCACCCACGAGGAGTGGTGGCGGCCCCAGAAGGCCGCGACCGAGGCGAAGTACCAGCGTCAGGGGCAGTAGCCGTGGCCGAGCTGAGCGTCTCGCCGACCGCGATCCCGGGGCTGCTGAGGATCGACCTCCCCGTCCACGGTGACAACCGAGGGTGGTTCAAGGAGAACTGGCAGCGCGAGAAGATGGTCGCGCTGGGCCTCCCGGACTTCCGGCCGGTGCAGAACAACGTGTCGTTCAACGCCCAGGCCGGGGCGACCCGCGGCATCCACGCGGAGCCGTGGGACAAGCTCGTCTCCGTCGCCACCGGCCGGATCTTCGGCGCCTGGGTCGACCTGCGGGAGGGGCCGACCTTCGGCACCGTGGTCACCGCCGAGATGGGGCCCGAGACCGCAGTCTTCGTCCCTGCGGGGGTCGGTAACGCCTTCCAGACCCTGGTCGACGCGACGGCGTACTCCTACCTCGTCAACGACCACTGGAGCGCCGAGGCCCGCGACTCCTACACCTTCGTCAACCTCGCGGACGAGCAGCTCGCGATCGCCTGGCCGATCCCGCTCGACCAGGCGGAGTGCTCGGAGGCCGACCGGACGCATCCGCGGCTGGAGCAGGTCTCCCCGGTCCCACCCAAGCGGATGTTGATCGTCGGCGCCGACGGGCAGCTCGGGCGTGAGCTTCGCGCACTGCACCCCACGGCCGACGCCTTCTCGCGCGCCGACCTCGACGTGGACGACCCCGCTGCGCTCGAGGCCGTCCCCTGGCGCCGCTACGACACGATCGTGAACGCCGCTGCCTACACGGCGGTCGACGCAGCCGAGTCGCCCGAAGGCCGGCGTACCGCCTGGGCGGTGAACGCAACCGCGACCGGCCGGCTGGCTCGGGTCGCCGCGGACCATCGGCTCACCCTGGTCCACGTCTCCACCGACTACGTCTTCGACGGCACGGTCGAGGTGCACAGCGAGGACGAGCCGTTCTCACCCCTCGGCGTCTACGGGCAGAGCAAGGCGGCCGGCGACGCCCTGGCGGCAACCCACGACCGGCACTACATCGTGCGCACCAGCTGGGTGATCGGCGAGGGGCGCAACTTCGTCCGCACCATGGCGGACCTCGCCGATCGCGGCGTGAAGCCCTCGGTGATCGACGACCAGCACGGCCGGCTGACGTTCACCCGAGACCTCGCGCGCGGCATCACCCACCTGCTCCAGACGCGGGCGCCGTACGGCACCTACAACCTGACGAGCACCGGGGAGGTCCGCACCTGGGCGGACATCGCCGCCGCCGTCTTCGAGGCGCGCGGCCGCGACCCGCAGGACGTCCAGCGGGTCACGACGGAGGAGTACGCCGCCGGCCGGCCAACGGCACCACGTCCCGAGCACAGCGCGCTCGACCTGAGCAAGATCCAGGCCGCCGGGTACACCCCCGAGGACGGGGACACCGCCCTGGCGGCCTACCTCGACTCGCTCGAGCCCCCGGCCTGACCGCCCGGACCCGGCCGCGCTCCCCACAGCCTGCCCTTCGGTCGCGGCTTCTGCTCAGGCCGAACGGTCACGCGCCTGCTCCTGCCGACCGTGGCGAACAACCTGGTCGCCCAGGGCTTCGATCCCTCGGCGCTGCGGACCCGGATCCGGTAACGACCGCGTGGCGCCGAGACCGTCGTCACCAGCCTCACGGAGCCCGGCTCGGCAACCACCTCACCGGGATGCACACGATGTCGGCCGTTGGCCGAGAGCAGCACCTGGCACGGCAACCTGCTCGACCCGACAACTGTCAGGTCCTGGAACGGAATCGTCACGCGCGCCCGCAGCAGGCCGACCCGCTCTGCGGTCACCTGCCGCTCCCTGGGCGCGGACCCCGCAAGCAGCGCATCGACGCCACCGGCGAGCCTGACGAGCAGGCTCCCGGACTTCGAAGGCTCCGCGACGGCGGGACCACTCTCGAGCAGGGCCGCATGCCGAGGACCGTCGTGCTTGAGGGCGACGTGCGAGGCGTACCCCATGAAGTCGGACCGGACGCCGACCTCCCAGACGTCGACGTCGAGCGGCTCACCGAACGCTGCCGAGCGCACGTCGAGCGTTCCGGTCAGCCTGGTCCCGATGCTCACGAGGCCGTCGCCGCAGTCGGTGACGACGACGGAAGAGGTGGTGGGCACCGGCCAGCCGACGTTGTGCTTGCGACCTCGAACCGAGAGCGAGCCGCGGGCCGAGGCCACCGCCTCGGTGACGTCGAGGGCCGACTCCGGCAGAGCGCTCTCGAGCTCGGGAAGGTAGCCGCCGGAGGATCCGGTCACCTTCTCTCCGGAACAGCAACGGGTTGCGGTCGCCGTCGGTCCAGGTCACCTCGCACACGATCTCGAGGTCACCATCGCCGGTCCACGAGACCGACGTGCTGCCGGCGACCGTGGTGACGCGGTCGGCCAGGGCAAGGGGGCGCAGGAGGTCCAGCTGCTGAGAACGGACCAGCTGCGCCCGGGCACGGTTGACCGGGCTGAGCTGGGCGTCGAGCCGTTCGGGTGCGTGTCGCTTCATGAAGTCCGGGACGACCTCGAGGCTTCTGGCATAGGCAGTCTCGTCACGCGCGAGAGCACCCGGGCCGAGCATCATCGCCAGGACTCGTAAGCCGTACGTGTGCTGGCGGAGATGCTCCGCGGCCTCGTCGTCGAGCTCACCTGACTCGATGAACGCGAAGATCTGCTCGAAGGCCGCCCACGCCTCGTCCGCGTCCCTGCCGTACGAGGACGAGTTGTTCGCCCCGGTGTGGACCCACTGGTAGAACGGGCACGATGCCAGTACGGCGATCCGGTCGGCCCTCGCGTAGACCGCGAGGTTGAAGAAGATGTCCTCGTAGATGACGCGGGCACCCTCCGGGAAACGGATGCCGTGCCTCAGCAGCAGCTCGCGACGGTAGAGCTTGTGGGGGCGCATCGGCATGAGCCAGCGTCGGGTCCTTCTGCCCGTCCGCAGGGAGGTCCTGAAGGTAGTGGTCCCAGCCCCAGAAGAATCCACGGGTCTCGGTCTCCTTGGGGTTCACCACGTCCGCGCGCTGCTCCACGGCGTAGGCGTAAGCCTTGGCGAGTGCGTCGGGGAACAGCCGGTCGTCGTGGTCCATGAAGGTGACGTACTCGCCCCGCGCGAGCTCGATCCCCACGTTGCGCGGCCGACTCGGCCAGCCGGAGTTCGGGATCGACTCGACGCGCATGTTCGGCCGGGTCGCGGCGAGCTCGCGAAGCCGTGCCAGCGTGTCGTCGGGCGACCCGTCGTCCACGAAGATCGACTCGAACTCGTCCTGCGGCAGCGTCTGTCTGTCCAGGGAGTCGATCACACGGTCCAGTCCCTCGCCTGGCTGGTACGTCGCCACGACCACGCTCACCTTGGTCACGGCAGGCCCGACTCGCTGCTCCTGGCCCGGGCCTGTCCCCACCACCGCTTGGCGTGGGGGGCAGACGGTCGGACGCTGAGGGTCACTCGGCGGCTCCGGCCCGATGTGGCGAGCAGTCGGCTGCCCCAGACGGCTCGGAGCTCCCGGTCACGGATCGCGATCCGGTAGCGGCCTCTCGGAAGGCGGACGACGCTCTCGACGCGTGCACCCTCTGCGTCCACGACGATCTCGGCCGGGAACTGCAGCATCTCCTGTGCGCCGTCCACCCGCCTCAGCCGGAGCTCACACGCACGTCGGGTCGGGGCGACGACTTCGTCCACACCACGCATGGGCAGCGTGATCCTGCTGCTCAGGAGGCCCGCGCGCACGATCTTCGCCTCGCCCGGCGCCGGCACCGTCTCGTCGAGAACGTGCCGCTGACCGCCCCCGAGGTCGAGGACGAGCTTGCCGCCCTTGTTCCCGAAGGCGACCCCGAACCTGCCCGGCAGAGCGGCCACGTGCGAGCGCCGGCTGTAGGGCAGGGGGTGATGCGAGAGGAAGCCGAGGAAGCCGGCTCGCAGCGTGACGACCCAGGCGGCGTCGTCCAGCTCCTGTCCGAACACTCCCGAGCGCGGGTCCACGATCGCCGTGCCCTTGAACCCCACGGTGACCAGGTCACCACCCAGGTCCTGCAGGACCGTTTCGTGGGATGCCCTGACCGGCCAGCCCACGTGATCCGCCCGGCTCGTCACAGCGAGGTCGACGGACGTCTTCTCGAGCTGCTCGGTCACGTCGACGAGCTCCCGCGGCAGGCCCGCAGCGACGTCGTCGGGCAGGTGGCGAAGGACGCGGTCTCCCTCCCGACGGAAGAGCAGCGGCTCCCCGTCGTCGCCCATCCACGTGCCCTCGAAGGACACCTCGAGACATCCGTCCTGAGTCCACCCGACGTCGCTGGTGGCCGCCACCTTCACGCCGTCGTCGAGCTCGGCCAACGGTCGGAGCAGGTGCAGCTGGCCGGTCCGCAGGAGGTGCGCACGCGCCCGGTTGAGCGGGGTTTGCCCGGCGTCGATCTCGACGGGTATGTAGCGGTCGACGAACTCGGGGACGATCTTGAGGATGTGCGCGAACTCCTCGTCGGTGCGCCGCAGCGACCGCGGGCCCAGCATCCACCCGAGGATCCGGTTGCCGTACTGGTGGCTCTTCATGAACTTCACGAAGCCGGGGTCGTCCGAGTTCTCGGTCACGTAGTCGTACATCATCCCGATGCTCGCGAGGAACTCGTCGAGGTCTCGGCCGTAGGTCCCGGAGTGGTTCTCCCCCGGAGAGTGCACCCACTTGTAGAAGGGGACCGACGCCATGACTGCGATCCTGTCGGTCGCCGAGTAGACGTCGATGTCGACCATGACGTCCTCCCACAGCATCCGCGCACCCTCGCGGAAGCGGATACCGGTCTCGAGCAGGAACTCACGGCGGAACAGCTTGTGCGTCGTCCAGGGGCTCAGGTTGCGCGGCCGCTTCTGGGCCGGCAGCGAGACGTCCTCCTGGAAGGCACCCCAGTAGGCGAACCACTCCGACGTACGCGTCTCCTTGCCGTTGACCACGTCGGCCTGGTTCTTCGCCCCCACCTCGTAGCCCGCTTCGAGTCCCCGCGGGTAGATCTCGTCGTCGTGGTCCATGAAGACGACGTACTCCCCGCGGGCCATGTCGAGGCCGACGTTCCTCGGGCGACTCGGCCAGCCGGAGTTGGGAATCGAGGTGACCCGCATGTTCGGCCGGGTCTCCGCGAGGCCCTGCAGCCGTTCCAACGTGTCGTCCGGCGACCCGTCGTCGACGAAGATCGTCTCGAACTCGTCCTGGGGCAGGGTCTGACCGTCCAGTGAGGCGATGACTCGATCGAGCCCGTTGCCCGGCTTGTACGTCGGGACGATCACGCTGACTTTGATCATTCTGCTGACACGTCTCTCACTGCATCGGGGGCGGCGGTCACCGACCGGTGGACGCGCGTTTGCTCGACGTGACGATAGCAATGTGAGCGGCGGCACCCGGAGAGGTGTTGCTCGCCACAGCGCTCACTCGCCTCCGAAGAAGGCCTTCACCACGCTGGCCGCCGAGCGGCCGTCCTGGAGGTACTGGAACGTGCGGAGGAAGGTGGCGTACTCCTCGGCGTACTCCTCCTGCACCGACGGCAGCTTCTCGAGATGCTCGACCACCTCGTCGGCGGTGTCCAGGAGCGGGCCCGGCGCCGTCGGCCGGTAGTCGTAGAGGAACCCGCGCACGGCGCCGCTGTAGGAGTCGAGATCCGGCACCAGGAACAGCATGGGCTTGCCGGTCAGGGCGAAGTCGAACCGCAGCGACGAGTAGTCGAGGACGCCGACGTCGGCCGCCAGGATCAGGTCGTTGATCTCCGGGTAGTCGGTGACGTCGATGTGCCGCGCGGATCCGCGGTCGCGCTTCTGCTTGCCGCTGTGGAACCTGTGGCCCCGCAGGAGGAGCACGAAGTCCTCGCCGAGGTGTGCGCTGGCCGCCTCGAGGTCCAGGTGCCTGAGCAGCGGGACGGAGTGCGCCCGGCTGGCGAGGTCGTCGCGCCAGGTCGGTGCGTAGAGGACGACGGTCTGGTCCTCGCCGATGCCGAGGCGGGCACGTGTCTCGTCGCGGATCTGCTTCGCCTCGTCGGAGACGAGCACGTCGTCGCGAGGGTAGCCGTGGCTGTGGATGGGTCCGTCGTAGCGGTACTCCCGCCGGTAGTACTCGTCCATCTCGGGGATCGGGGTGAGGATCAGGTCCCAGTCCCGCGAGGTCCGCTCGAGCTCCAGCTCGATCCGGCGGGGCGTGTAGTACTTGCCCTCCCACAGCCGGATGCCCATCGACTTCGCCGGGTAGCCGTGGAAGGTCTGCAGGAACCGCTGCCCCGGCCTCTTCTGGAACCACATCGGGAAGTCGATGTTGTGCATCAGGTAGCCGGCGGTCGCCAGCACGTCGTACCACTCACGGCTCCGGATCACGACGGGGATGCCGCCCTCCGGGACTGTTGCCGAGCGGTCCTCGACGCCCCAGTACAGCTTCAGGTCCGGCCGCGTCCGCCGCAGCTCATGGTGGATCGCCAGCTGGCTGTCCGTCGCGGTCACTCCTCGGTACGCCTGGAGGTACACCACGGAAGGGTCGATCGGCAGCTCCGACTCTGCGAGCCGGTTCTGGAGCTGGTGCTGCCGGTAAGGACCGAGCTCCTCGTCAGTGAGGGGCGGCGTCACGACCAGGAACAGGTGCTGGTTCGCGTCCGAGCGGACCATCACCCGGTGCAGGTCCGAGAGAAGCCACAGCGGGGTCCGGTACACCAGCTCGGGGTCGAGGAAGATGCGCTCGGTGTCGATCTGGCCGTCGGCGGTCTCGACCGACATCGTCATCCGGTAGCTCGCGACGGGCAGCGGCGTCGCGCCCAGACCCCACTCGTCCCAGAGCATCGGGAACACCGCCTCGAAGCGGCGGTCTTCCTGGGGCCGGATCTCAGCCGGCACGGTGGCCCGTCCGCCGCTCAGCGTCAGGTCCCACCGCTCGGGTGCCTCCCCGAGCCAGCGGCCCGAGAGGGTCAGAGTCTCGCCCTCGAGCGTGACGTCCGTGATGAGAGGCGTGCACCGGACCGCCACCAGGTGGCAGTTTCCCGGCGCCGTACGGCGGAGGGCGATGCTCGACAGCCCCTCTGCCTCGAGCCATCTCGCCTCGGAACCCTCCGGCCATGCCAGGGGGCTCGTCTGCCCGTCCGCAAGGACGGCTTGCAGGGCCAGGGCCGCACGGCCGCCGAGCGGGTCGAGGCTGTCCTCCGGGACGGCCAGCGAGAAGCGGCTCCCCTGCACCTCGGCCGAGGCGAGGACGCGGCCACCGGGGGCGGAGGCCGTGACCTCCCTGACATCTGCGGCTCGGGACAGCGTGCCCTCGAGCGTGCCGCCACGCAGCCTGATTTCGGACAGCTGCGCGAGCGGCCGGGTCACCTTGAAGGTCCAGCCGGTCCTCGGCCGCCAGTCGGGGCCCCAGACATGCCCGCGGAAGGCCCGCCTGTCGAGGTAGCCGGCCGAACCGTTGACGTCGCGATGCGTCACCCGTGCCGTCCGGGTGAGACCCGCGTGGCGCAAGGTCAGCTCGAGCGCCCACGTCGCGGAGTCTCCTGCCTCGGCTGCGGGCCCGATCAGGTCGTCCGCCCGCACTGTCACGGTGACGCCGCCGTCGTCGTAGCACTGGTAGCGGTGCCGCGCGACGGCCGTGACGCGTGGGTGTGACCACTGGGTCACCTCGAGAGGTATCCGGCCGCTGACGTCCTCGCCCACCAGCTCGGCGGTGACCTCAGGGAACCCGTCGGCCATGCTCACCATGTTGATGAAGGCGAACAGGTCGAGCTTCACGACGTCGTTGCCGGCCCACCGCATCCGTCGCACGGAGGTGGACAGCGTGGTCTCGGTGTCGTTGAGCCGGAAGAGCTCCTCCGGTACGCCCACGGACGGGTCGCCGAAGTGGGTCAGCTGCGCGAACACGACGCCGTCACGGACCTCGGTGGGCATGCTGAGGTCCTCGAACCATCGCGCCGCGACGAGCTCCTCGAGCTCGGTGCGCTTGTCGTGCGCGGCGAGCCACGCCTTGACCCGCGGCTCGACGCGCACCCTGCCGCGCACCCCGCTGTCGGCGAGCTCCCACAGCTTCCGGGCGGTCGCCGAGAGCAGCTGCCACTCGCTGGCATCAGCGCGCTCCGCGTCATCGAGGAACGCGGGAAGCTCGCCGTCGAGTACGCCGTACAGCCAGGCGCCGCGGACCTCAGCCGAGAACTGGTCGAGCCTCTCCAGCATCTCCTCGACGGACGCCACCCACTGACGCAGTTCCGGCATCACGACGGGAACCTGGCCGAGGGTCTCTCCCTTGCCGCGCTGCATCCACCGGTAGGTCACCCGGGCAAGGACGTCGAAAGACTTCGCCCGGAGGTAGGCCTTCACGACCACCTGGTCGGCGCCGGCCCCCTTGGAGTCGTCGAAGGTGAGACCTGCGCTGTCCCAGAACTCTCGGCGGAACACGCGGTTGTTCAGGAGCCGGTCGGTGATGGCCATCGGGAACTCGGCGATGTCGACGCCTCGCCGGTCGCGCTGGTGGACGAGCTGGAATGCGGTGGCCGCGATCCCCGGCGGCGAGAGCTCGTCCTTCGCCTGTCCGACCGCGAAGTCCGAGCCCGTCTCGACGAGCGAGTCGACGAGTGCAGCCAGCCCGCCGGGCGTGAGCACGTCAGCTGCACCGACGAAGGTCAGGTAGGGGCCGGAGGCGGCTTCGGAGCCGGCCCGAAGTGCCGCTCCAAGCGTCGGCGCAGCCGCAGCGACCCGGACCCTGGGGTCCTCATCGGCCCAAAGGCGGATGCTGCTCAGGCAGGCGGACGTCGGACCGTACGGAACCACGACGACCTCGATCGGGCCGTAGTCCTGAGAGAGCAGGCTCTCCATCGCCTCGTCGAGGAACGGGTCGTGCTGGTCGGAGACCGCCATGACCACGCTCAACCGTCGACCGGAGTCACGCAGTGTCCTCAGTTGCTCGCCTACCCGTTGAGGGAGACGGCGAGAGACTGCCTGCGACAGCCTGCGCCGAAGCGCGCTAGGGGACACCCGGAGACTCCTTGGTCGACTTGTGCACGTGTCTCGGTACGTGTGGGCCTCTGCAACCCAGCCCTGCACGTTACCAAGCAGTTAACCCCAGCCGAACTTCAGAGGAGGCCCTTGTCGGTCAGGTACTGCTTCGCCACGTCTTCAGGCAGCTGCCGCTCGGCGTCGACCTGGGCGTTCAGCTTCATCAGGTCCTCGGTGGTCAGGACCCCCGAGAGCGAGTTGAGCGCCTTCTCGACATCCGGGTGCGCGTCGAGGAACTCGGTGCTGACCACCGGCACCAGGTTCTCGGCGTTCTGCCAGTTCTTGTCGTCCTCGAGCACGACCAGCTTGAGCTGCTGGATCTGACCGTCGCTCGTGCCGACCTGTCCGACCTGCACCTCGCCCTTGGTCAGGGCGTCCTTCGTCTGCGGCGTACCGAACCCGAGCGGCTCGAACTTGCTGATCTTGACCGCGTACACCTTCTCCAGGCCCAGCTTGCAGTCCTGCCGCTCCGGGCAGTCCGGTGCCGCCGCCAAGGCCACGGACCCGCCGGACTTCCCCAGGTCGCTGAGTGTCTTGACACCCTTGCTGTCGGAGAAGTCCTGAGTGACGGCGAACGCGTTCGCATCCTCGGCCTTGGCCGGCTCGAGCGGCGTCATGTTCTGCGCCTTGGCCAGCTCCTCGAGCTTCGCCATCGTCTGGTCCAGATCAGGCGACGCCACGGGGTCGGCGTTGGCGCCGTTGGCTTCCCGGTTGAGGTACTCGGTCATGGAGGAGGCGTACTCCGGCGCGACGTCGACCTTGCCGTTCGCGAGCTCGCCGGCGTAGATCGCCCGGTCACCAACACCCTTGAGCGTCGGCTCGTAACCCGCGTCCTTCAGGAGAGCGGCGTACATCTGAGCCATGATCGACATCTCGGTGTAGTCCTGGTAGGCGATCACGACCTCACCGCCGCCACCGCCTCCGTTACCGGAGTCGGATCCGCCCTTGAGTGCGTCGTTCCCGCCGTTCCCGCAGGCCGCGAGAAGCAACAGTGGGGTAGCCATGGCGACCGCCAGAGTGCGACGTACTCCGGTCTTCTTCGAGAAAGATGCGAAGGTCATCGGCGCCTTCCCTTCTGTGTCCCGCGGCAGGCCGCGCGTGTCCGGTGGGCACCGTGATGCACCCGCGCCTCACTGTAGCGACCGTCCGCGCGGTAGTCCCACTACTTCCTGGCCGCTTGCTCACCTCGATGAGCCGGAGGTCGCTTGGCGGGCCAGATTTCGTCCACAGGTGACCGGTGAGTTGGGTTTTGCACCGCATTCGAACTGGTGTTCGAGTCGGGGCTTGCGGATCAATACGTTGGTTCTGTGAGTACGACGGAGCAGCGCACCCCGGACACGGCGGCCGACCCGGCCGGCGTCGCGGGGTGGGCGGTGCCCGGCGTCGGCCCCAGCGGCCCGGGCCGCCCGGCGTTCTCGGCGGCGGAGTCCGACCGCACCGACCGCACCGACCGGAGTGCCGAGGACCTCGCGGCGGAGCTCGCCGACGCCGGCGCCGGCGGTGGTGGGATGGTGATGGTGCGGCGCATCCGATCGTGGCCGCGATGCTGACCTGCCTGGAGGCGCTGCAGGCGGTCCGCACGGTGTCCGCGGGGACGCTGACCGCGACCGAGATCCGGCTGATGCTGCTCGCGGTCCTGCAGGTCACCGCCGCGGTGTTCGCGCTCCGGCTCAGGCTGCTGGTCGCCGGCCAGGTGCAGCGGGTCGCGGACCTGACCGGCGCCACCTCCACCGCAGCGTTCTTCGCGCACCTGACCCAGACCCGCCGCGCCGACGCGAACGCCCAGGTCCGGCTCGCCGAGGACCTGGACCGCCGGTTCCCGCTGCTCGCCGACGCCCTGGCCCGCGGCCTGGTCTCCCCCGAGCACGTCCAGGTCGCGGTCGCCGCACTCCGGAAACTCCCGAAGACCGTCACCGCCGAGCAGCTCGACACAGTGCCAGCGGTTCCTGGTCGACGCCGCCCAGCAGTGGGACCCCGCCGACGCTCAGGCAGCTCGGCCGGAAGCTGTGGCAGGTGATCGACCCCGACGGCGCGGACCGCCGCGACGGCGAGGCGCTCGAGGACGAGGAGGAGCTCGCCCGGGCCAAGGCCTACTTCCGGTCCTGGCGCAACGGCGACGGCACCACCGGGTTCCGCGGCAAGCTCCCCGACCTGCACGCCGACATCCTGCTCAAGGCGATCCAGGCCCTGGCCGCACCCCGGCGCCGGAAGAACCCGAACATCCCCACCGGCCAACCCGACGACATCCGCCACCCGGACAACGACGATCCGACCAAGGACGGCACGGGAAGTAGTGAGCCGGGCAGCCGGCCCGGGGCGCCGGACGACCACGGTGACGAGGAACCGCCGGAGGAGCCGGACGTCCCCTACCCGGTCCGGCTCGGGCACGCCCTGATGGAGCTGATCGAACGCGTCCCCCAGGACGCTCTGCCTCACGCCGGTGGCACCTCGGCCCGGATCAGGGTCACCATGCGCCTCGACCAGCTCCTCACCGGGCTCGGCACCGTCACCCTGGACACCGGCACCATCGCCTCCGCCGGCCAGATCCGACGGCTGGCCTGCCAGGCCGGGATCATCCCGGTCGTCCTCGACGGCAAGTCCAGACCCCTCGACGTCGGCCGCGAACAACGCTTCCACACCGAGGCCCAACGCGAGGCCATGGAGGTCCGCGACGGCGGCTGCGTGATCGACGGCTGCGGCCGCCCCGCCTCAGAGTGCGAGGCCCACCACGGCATCTCCTGGGAGGACGGCGGCGACACCAACGTCGACGACGGGTTCCTGGTCTGCCCGCACCACCACCATCTGCTGCACCGCGGATGGACGGTCGAATGGCTCTCCAACGGCAAAGCCCGACTACGCCGGATAGACCGCTGCTAGCTCGGCGGACGAAGCACTACGAACCTCTCAGTCGGCGGCGGCCACAGCGGGCGCCTTCATTCGCTTCGACAGGCGAGCGGTGCGACGGGCACGGGCAACCGGGTCGAGGTACCGCTGCATCAGCACCATCACACCCTCGAGGACGAGTGCGATCACGGCCACCACGAGCGCGCCGGCCACCACTTCGGCGACGTCCTGCCGGCGGAAGCCGAGGGTGATGATCCGCCCCAGTCCCGGACCGGCCACGAGGGCGGCGATCGTCGCGGTCGCCCACACCTGGACCACGGCGAGCCGCACGCCGGTGACGATGAGCGGCATCGCAAGGGGCAGCTCCACGCGCCGCAGCAGCTGCGTGCCCTTCATGCCCATGCCCTTCGCGGCCTCGACGGTGTCGCGGTCGACCTCACGCAGGCCGACGTAGGCGTTGGTGATGATCGGCGGGAGCGCGAACAGCAGAAGCGAGATCAAGGTCGCGAGTCCGGCGCGTCCGTACGGGCCGAGGTCGTCGGTTCCGACCGGACCGATGGACAGCATCGTCAGAACGGCGAAGGTCGGGATGGCCCGCCCTACGTTCGAGATGTTCACCGCGAGGAGC
Source organism: uncultured Actinomycetota bacterium (assembly GCA_963721165.1). Taxonomy (GTDB): domain Bacteria; phylum Actinomycetota; class Actinomycetes; order Propionibacteriales; family Nocardioidaceae; genus Nocardioides_C. Next base: position 128,235 of record CAVRIE010000013.1, read on the forward strand.
CCGCCCTTGCCGATGTGCCCCAGCCAGATCGCCAGCGGCAGCCCGAGGAGTACGGCGGCCAGGGTGGCTGTCCCGGTCAGGAGCAGGTGCTCCACGAGCCGGTTGGTGAGGCCCTCCTCGCCCTGCCAGTTCGCGGGGTTCTGGAACCAGGCGATGACTCCGCGCAGCACGTCGAGCATCGCCTACACCGCCCGGGTGCGGGCCCAGGGCGTCATCAGCCGCTGGGTCCCGACGATCAGGAGGTCGAACACGAAGGCGAGAAGGACACAGAGGACACTCGCTGTGAGCACCTGGGGCTTGAACTGCGTGTTGACCGCCTCGAGCAGGAGGTTGCCGAGGCCGCCGTAGCTCACGATGGAACCGACCGTCGTGAGGGCGACCGTGGAGACGAAGGCCACCCGAAGCCCTGCCATGACAGCCGGGAGCGCGAGCGGGAGCTCCACGGTCAGCAACAGCCGTCTCGCGCCGTACCCCATTCCCTGCGCCGCCTCGATCACGTCCGCAGGGATGCCGTTGAGGCCCTCGACGATGTAGCGGACCAGGATGGTGAGGGAGTAGAGCGCGAGACCGGCGATGACCGTCACGGCGCTCAAACCGCTGAGCGGCACCAGCAAGGCGAAGAGCGCGAGCGACGGGATCGTGTAGATCGCGGTGGTGGTGCCGACGACGGCCCCCTCCAGCTTTGGGTACCGTCGAGCCAGCAACGCCAGCGGAACCGCGACGACCAGGCCGATGACCACGGAGACGACAGTGATCCACACGTGCTGCACCAGCGCGGCGGTGAGCAGATCGGCGCGGCTGCTCAGGTACTCAGGACAGATCCACTCGTTGCGGACCATGCAGTTGTCGCCGACCGGCGTCGCCTCCGACAGGACCATCCATGCAACCTAGCGAAGATCCGATGATCAGGCTGAGGGGCCTGGGCAAGACCTACCCCGACGGCACGGTCGCCGTCCAGGAGCTCGACCTCGACGTTCCTCGCGGTTCGGTCGTCTGCCTCGTCGGGCCGTCCGGCTGCGGCAAGTCCACGACGCTGAAGATGGTCAACCGGCTCATCGAGCCGACCAGCGGCACGATCACCATCGACGGCCGCGACGCCGGCCAGGTCGATCCTGTCGAGATGCGCCGGCACATCGGGTACGTCATCCAGCAGATCGGCCTCTTCCCGCACCAGACGATCCGCACCAACGTCGCCACGGTCCCCTCGCTGCTCGGGTGGGACAAGCGCCGCACGAACGAACGCGCCGACGAGCTCATGTCCTTGGTGGGCCTCGAGCCGTCGGTGTACGGCGACCGCTACCCCGACCAGCTCTCCGGCGGGACAACGGCAACGCGTCGGGGTTGCCCGCGCCCTGGCCGCCGACCCGCCCGTGCTGCTGATGGACGAGCCGTTCGGCGCCGTCGACCCGATCAACCGAGAGAAGCTGCAGGACGAGTTCCTGCGACTCCAACGCGAGCTGCACAAGACCGTCATGCTCGTCACCCACGACATCGAGGAGGCCGTGAAGCTCGGCGACCGGGTCGCGGTCTTCGCACCCGGCGGACGGCTGGTGCAGTACGACGCGCCGGCGCAGGTCCTGGGCCGGCCGGCGGACGACTTCGTGGCGGAGTTCGTGGGGGCCTCTCGTGGCCTGCGGCGCCTGGCCGTCACGCCGATCAGGCGGGAGGACCTGGAGCACTCGCCCGACGAGGCCGCGCCCTCCAACGGCGCGGTCGACATCTCCGGGACGCTGGAGGACGCGCTCGCACTCATGATGCGTCAGGACCAGGCCGTCGTGCCGGTGACCTCGGACGGACAGACGATCGGGATCCTCACGCCCACGTCCGTCCACGCCGCGCTCCGCCGGTCCGTCATGGAGGGCGAGCGAGCCGACGACTCGGCTAGCTCCGAGGCGGGGTCGCCCGCATGACGAGCACGTCGCCGTGGGTCCCGTAGCCCAGCACGCGCGAGCCGAAGCGCGTGTCATCGAAGGTGAGGATGACCCGTTCCCCGTCGGTCAGGTCGACCACCTGCGGGTGCGGGATGTTGCTTCCGTACGGCGCGTCCACCTCGCCCACTGAGCGCATCGCCAGGTCGAACGCCGGGTAGCGGCGCGCGTGCCCGTCGCTCGCGAGCACCCGCCAATCGCCGGCGGGCCCGTCCGGGCGGGCGAGCACCGGCCCCTCGCAGTGGTGCAGGTCCGTGGCGGCGCCGACGAGCTCGAGCCCGTCGGTCCACTCGGCGGTCCCGGCCGGGCCGGCCGCCAGCGCCGGGTGGAAGTCGAACGGCTGCTGGGAGGGACTCTCGACGTAGGTGACGTACCAGCGGCCGTCGATCCGGGTCATCCCCGGGTCCCAGCTGCTGACCTCCGTCGGGAGAGGCGTGCGCTCGGTCTCGAGCACGTGCACGCCCGCGAGAAGGTCATCTGTCGTGGTCGCGTGACGGACGTGCACTCCGCGGTGCGGCGTGAAGTCGCCCCACGAGCTCGTCGCCATCAGCCACCGGTCCCCGTCCCGGACCAGCTGTCCCGCGTGGTCGCCGAGCACCATGCCGTCGCGCAGCGAGAACAGGTGCGCGGTCTGCTCGAGGGTCAGCGGCTCACCAGCGGCGGGACCGCTCGGGTCGAACGCGAAGACTCCCCAGTGGGCCTGCTCGAAGAAGCCCAGCCCGGCGCAGGTGGCGGTGAGGAACATCCGGCCGTCACGGGTGTACGGCGACCCGTCGGCATGTTGCACGAGATGCAGGTCGCGCAGTCCGGCCATGCCGAAGAGGCCTGCCCGGACGGGTCCCAGGTCCGACGTACCGCCTCGGGATCCCCACGCGGACGTGAACCGCGCCAGGGTCGCCGGCACGCGGAAGTCGAGGTGCGGACCGACCCGGTGCCGGTCGGTCACCGCCGGCCGCCACCCGTGGCCGGTGTCGACCAGCACGGTCGGCTGGTTGCCGCAGAGCACGAACGCCAGCCGGCGCACGTGTCCTCGCACATGGTGCTGCGCCAGCACCGTGCTGAGGCCGCCGGTCCGGATCTCGATGCCGGTCTCCCCGGTGCGGGCATCGTGGAAGCCGAGGAGGTGCTCGCCGTTCGACGCGGCGAGCCCGGCGAGGACGGTCGCGTCACCGGCATCGCGAACCGTCACCTCGACGGCGGTGAACGGCGCGGGCGGCGAGTAGCCGGTGAGCGTCAGGTCATCGGACCGGCCGCCCTCGTGGCTGACCTCCACGAACCCGGGCGCGACCAGCTCGAACGGCCGGAACTGCTCGACCACCTCGAACCGCGGGCCGACGGTACGACGAAGGCGCGTACGGCGAGCCACACGGCTCACGCGGCGTCGCAGAGGGCCGCTCACACGGCCGACCGCGCGCCGGATCAACCGAGCGTCCTCACGTGACGGGGACGTCCTTGTGCCACGACTCGGTGACGTACTTCGTCTCCCACCCCATCGAGACGTAGAGCGCGTCGGCCCGGGTCGGCGAGTCCGCATCGACCTCGAGGCCGACCCGGTCACGGCCCCGGGACGCGGCGTCGGCGATGATCATGTTGAGCAGAGCCTTGGCGACGCCGCGTCCTCGCGCGGACTGGAGCACGCCGAGGTACGACACGTAGGAGCCGTCCGGCTGCGGCTCGCCCTGCTTGTCCAAGCCGCCCTCGGTCATGGTGCCGACGAGGGTGCCGGCGGGCTCGGGTTCCTTGTTGCCATCGACGATCTCCGCGATCCACCAGTGGTCCCACCGGTGACCCGGGTCCTCGCGGAGCCGGAAGATGAACTCGTCGAAGGTCTCCGGGCGCGAGTTGAAATGGTCTGCGAACGAGGACTCGAGGATGTCGTGGACCGTCCTCAGGTCGTCCTCGTCGGGCATCCCGCCGCCCTGCCGCATGACCGGGCGGATCACGACGCCCTGGTCCGGCTCGGGTGCGAGGTCCTCGTCGTCGGCGGCCACCGGGCGGCTCATCTGCCACCAGCTGCGGACCTTGGTGTACCCGGCCCGCTCCAGCCACCGGTGCTGACGCTCGTCGTCGGCGAACGCCCCGCTGTCGATCTGCTGTACGTCGAGCTCGCGGCCGCGACCCACGCGCTGGGCGGCGCCGTCGGCCCAGGCGAAGAGCGCCTCCGCGACCTGGTCGGCCGTCTCGTCATCGAGGTCCGGGTCGACCATGACCTGCATGAGCATCCGCCCGGCGGCGCGGTCGTGGGCGGTGGCCCAGCCGCGGACCACCCCTTCGCGGTCGCGGACCGCGACGTTCTCGCGCACCATCGCGCCCTTGGCGCCGACCTCGACGAGGACGTCGTCCTCACCGGAGCCGGCCCACCCACGGCCGTGCTTCTCGTGCTTGCGGAGCAGCTCGGTCAGCTCGGCTGAGTCGGCCTCGTCGGGGACTGCTGCGGACCAGCCATCAGGCAGGTCGATGTCGGGGAGATTTGCGTCTTTTCGGTCTTCGCCGGCTGAGATCACCACGGCATTGTCTCGCATGCGAAGACGCCGGCCCCACCCGGGTCTTCGAGCTTTCCCGGGTCAGAGGTCGGTCAGGTCTGGACCTGCAGGGCCTCAGGCGTGCTTGCGGTCGTCCTTCGAGCTCGCGGCGCCGGCCTGCACCTTCTCCTCCCAGGCGAGCAGGTCGACGACGGTCTCGGCGTCCATCGAACCTTCCCAACCGTCCCAGGTGGCGAGCTCGTCGGCCTGCTCCGCCTTGCGGATCTCGAGCTGCTCCTGCAGCTGCGCCACCAGCTCCTGTGCCTCGTTGGCCCGGCGGGACTCGCGCTTCACGCGGGTCTCGGCCTCGATCGCGCGGGCCTCGGCAAGCACGATCGTGCTCTCGAGCTCCTGGATCGACTTGTCGCGGGAGGCGAGCCGCTCGGTCATCGCCGTGGTGAACTCGGCGTGCTCGACGGCGCGCTCGTGGAACATCGTGCGGTACGCCTGGGCCTGGGCGGCGCGGTCCTCGGCGGCCTCGCGGCGGCTCTGGAGCAGCTCGCTGTAGACGATCCTGGCTGCGGTTGCTCCGCACAGGAGCGCGAAGACGGACGAGAAGCTGAGCCACAGCGGCGACTGCGTCGGCAGGGCAAGCGCCACGACCAGGGTGGCCAGGGCGAGCAGGGCGACGGCGACGGTGACACGGACACTGCGTTGACGGCGACGAGCAGGGTTACGCGGCGCTGTTGACAAGGGGGAAGGAGCGCTCATGCCCCTAGGTTAAATCCGAGTCGTCTCCGCCACGGACCCGACACGCTCGCTCGAGCAGCAGCGATGCTGCGACGATCAGCACACTCGCCACCCCGGCGACCAGGGACTGGACGATCCGCTGCTGCGCGAGGGCGGCCTCGGTGACCCGCCACCAGCTCAGGGCGTACCCGAAGTAGCCTCCCGCCACCATCGCACCGGCCAGCGCGCACGACTTGGCGAGCACGAGCCGGTTGACCGCCTGGTGCGGCTCGAGACGCCGTGGCGACCGGCCGGGCCTGGGGTGCAGGTCGCGGTAGGTGGACCAGGCCACCGCGCCGAGGATGGTCGCGACGAGGAGGAGTGCGAGGACCGGGGTCCAGCCCACGGTGGGCGCGGTCCCCCTGATCCGGATGCTCGCCGGGCGCAGCAGCCAGCCCAGCACGAGCCCCGGTGAGGGCGAAGCCCACGAGGATCCCGACGCCCGTCGTACGCACGTGGCCGGACGGCGGCTCCGGCGGCTCGGTGCCTTCGTCGTGGTCAGGAGGCAGCTCGCGGCTCACAGGTCGAGCGAGAGGTCCTCGCGCTTGGCGACGCCCTGGTCACCGGCCTCGTCGAGGAGCTTGGCGATCGGGCCGACTCCCGGGATCTCGGCGTCGGGCTCCACGTCGTGCCACGGTGCCAGGACGAAGGCGCGCTCGTGGGCCTGGGGGTGCGGAAGGACGAGGTCGTCGTCGTTCGCGCGGCGGTCGCCGACGACGATCAGGTCGACGTCGAGCGTGCGCGGCTCGCCCCGGACGCCGCTGCGCTCACGCCCGAAGGCGTCCTCTATCGCGAGGGCCCGGTCGAGCAGGGTGCGGGCGGACAGCGTGGTGTCGATCTGGATCACCGCGTTGAGGAACTTCTTCGAGTCCTCGGGCGCGTCCACGGGCTCGGTCTCGTAGACCGGGGACACAGCGGTGAGCCACACCTCCGGGGTGTCGGCGAGCGAGTTGACCGCTCCTTGGAGGTTCGCGAGCCGGTCCCCCAGGTTCGACCCGATGGCCAGCACGCAGCGGCGGATGGGGTGCATCTCACCGGTCAGCGTGTCGGCATCGATGATGTGCGGGTTCGGGGTCTCAGTCACGATCGGCTCCGAGATATCGTCAGGGCGACGTCGTGGAACGTCGCCTCGATGGGGGCGTTCGGCTTGTGCACTGTTACTTCGGTCCACTGCACGCGACTGTCATTCAGACAGATGTCAGCGATGCGTTGGGCCAGCGTCTCGATCAGGTCAACCGGTTCGGTCTCCACTGCCTTCTTGACCGCCGCCACGAGGGTTCCGTAGTCGACGGTGTCCTGCAAGTCGTCACTTCGCGCAGCGGAGCGGGTGTCCATCCCGAGCACGAGGTCAACCTTGAAGATCTGCCCCTCACGTCGTTCGAAGTCGAATACGCCATGGTGTCCGAGCGCCTCGATGCCGTACACGGCCAGGCGGTCGGGGCCCACTGCCCCCTGGTCAGTCCTCATGTTGCTCCGATGACATTACCGGTGAGGCGTGGTGGATCCACAAGCGCCATGTGTCACCAGTGCGAACAAACACATTCGTAGCGACCGCGCGGCCTCCGTTGAACGAACTGTCGTCGGTCCGCTCGTCCGCTGTCAGGACGTTCTCGGTGCAGGTCACGGAGGCGACGTCGTCGCGGACGCTGACCTCGACGTCGGTGAGGAAGAACTGGATGTACGGGACGTTGGCCATGATCAGCGCCCACGAGCGCGTGATCGCACCCGCGCCGCGCAGGGGGGTTGCCCCGGGGTGGGTGCACAGCGTCTGCGGGTCGTCGAGCCAGATCTCGGTCATCGCGTCGAGGTCGCCGCGCTCGAGAGCGGCGTAGAAGTCCGCATTGGTCTCGGTGACCGCGGCAATGTCCTGGTCTAGGCGGGTTCGGTCTGTCACCGGCTCTCCCCCACGCGGACCGGCGACGCGCCTCGAGCGGCAGCCGACGCGGCGGCCCAGCGGGCGGCCACACGGACCGCGTCGGCGGTGGGGCGTACGGCGTGCGCGCGGATGCACCAGGCGCCGGCCGCGGCCGCGAGCGCGGTGGTGGCCGTGGTGGCGTCGTCTCGCTCGACGGGCCGCCGGAGCTCGTCGCCCGCGGCCAGCAGGGTCCCCAGGAACCGCTTCCGGCTCGTCGCGACGAGAAGCGGGTGCCCCAGCTCGTGGAAGCGCTCGGTCGCCGCCAGCACCTCCCAGTTCTGGTCGGCCGTCTTGGAGAACCCGATGCCCGGATCGAGCGCGATCCGCTCGGGTGCGATCCCGGCGGCCAGCGCGAGATCGAGCTGCTCCTGCAGCTCCGCGGCCACATCGGCGACCACGTCGTCGTAGTGGGTCCGCTGCTGCATCTCGACCGAGTGGGCACGCCAGTGCATCAGGACGTACGGCGCCTCCCGCCTCGCGACGGTGGCGAGCATGTCGGGGTCGGCCCGGCCGCCCGAGACGTCGTTGACCAGGACCGCCCCCGCCTCGAGAGCGGCCGCCGCCACCTCGGCGCGCATCGTGTCCACGGAGATGCTGACGCCTTCGGCGGCCAGCGCCCCGATGACCGGCAGGACCCGGTCCAGCTCCTCCTGCACGCTCGGACGGGTCGCACCCGGGCGGGTGGACTCGCCGCCGACGTCGACCAGGTCAGCGCCCTGTGCGACCAGCCGGCGACCGTGCTCGACGGCACGAGCGGTGTCGAACCAGCGGCCTCCGTCGGAGAAGCTGTCGGGAGTCACGTTGAGCACGCCCATGACGAGAGCGCGGCCGAGCTCGGGGAGCCCCGCGACGTGGCTCGGCGGTCCGACGTACATGCCTCGACCCTACCCGCGCCGCTCGGTTCTCTGTCGCGGACCGCCAACCGAGGCGAAGGGCTACGATCACCGGAACCGTCCGAGAGCAGGAGGCAGCCATGACCGCTGGCGGAGTCGAGCCGGTAGAACCCGTCGGCACCTACGCCCGCAGGGCGGGGGACAGCGTGCGTCTCCAGCTCCTGCTTCCCGACGCCGAGGACCTGACCGAACCGACGCTGCGGCTGCGTCGCCGCAACGGCAAGGCGCGGATCGTGGTCCCGGCCACCGCGTCGATCTCGGAACAGGGTGTCCTCGTCACCGCCGGTCTCCCCCGCGAGGAGCTTCGCCCGGGCCTGTGGCACATCGCCCTGAAGCCGGACCAGGAGGGGCCGTTCAGGCCGCTTCAGGCCCGCCTGCTGTTCAACGACAAGCAGCCGATCGCGCTCCTGGCCGGCCCGGCTCCGCGCACGGAGATGCCGGAGCCGAGTCCGAGGAGGGCGGCGGAGCAAGGTCCCGGCGAAGAGCCCGAGCCGCGCGCGACACGCGGCGGTCACCATTGTCGACAAAGCGCTTTCGAGGTTGCCGGAGGAGCGGGCAGCGAGGTACCGGGCGAGCCTCGGCAGGGTCGCCCGACGCTTCAGCTCCTGACCCGCAGCAGACCCGCCGCGTCGAGGAGGCTTCGCACCTTCGGCCGCGCCTGCGCGTCCGGGAGCGTCCGCAGCCGGCGCAGCTCGTCCCAGACCGGCGCATCCAGCAGCTTCCTGCGGCTGGATCGCGCGCGACCGGGTCAGGATCACCTCCGGCACCTTCTGCGGGTCCGGCACGACGTACTCCTCGACGAGGTCGTCGTAGGCATCGTCCAGCGCTGTGGACGACGGGTCGGGAAGCAGCAGCACCACGGTCCCGGTGGGGGCGGTGTCGACCTCGAGGCACACGAGGTCGGGCCGGTGCTCGCGAAGCGAGGCGATGATCTTGTAGACGTCGCCCGCCCAGCGCCGCCCCATCAGGCCGGCCCCCGCCCGGTCACGCGCCGCCTCGTTGTCGTTCTCGGGCAGCATGTCGTCCAGGACGATCACGCTGGCCGCGTGGGTGTAGCGCTCCGTGTTCATCACGTCCCGGAGCAGGTACTCGGCGAGGTGCATGCCGTCGATGAACGCGAGGTCGATGACCGGCTCGTCGAAGTGCGCCAGGGGGTGCCGGCGAGAGAAGAACTCGTCGCTCGTGGCCCGGACCAGATGCACGTCGCACCTGAGCTCGCGCGTGACCTGGTAGAAGGGGTCCACCCCGATCGAGCGGGTGCGGGAGAGCGTCAGGCTCTTCCCGATGTCCACGCCGATCTCGAAGTAGGTGCGCGGCTGGAGAAGCTCGTGAAGGTTTCGCAGCAGTTCGTGGCGCAGCAACGTCTCGCCCTTTCGGAACGTTTCCCTGCTTGTCGCAGGTCCGGGCACGCTACCACCTGCCCACCCGCCGAGGAGAGCTGTTGGTCCGGTCAGCGGTGGCCGTTCATGATCAGGCTCATCGCCTCCGAGCGGGTCGCGGCGTTGTGCATCACGCCTCGGACCGCTGAGGTGACCGTCTTCGAGCCGGGCTTGCGCACCCCGCGCATGGTCATGCACAGGTGCTCCGCCTCGATCACGACGATGCAGCCGCGCGCCTCGAGGATCTCCATCAGCGCCTCGGCGATCTGCGTGGTCAGCCGCTCCTGCACCTGGGGCCTGCGGGCGAACACGTCCACGAGGCGGGCCAGCTTCGAGAGGCCGGTGATGCGGCCGTCGTCGTTGGGGATGTACCCGACGTGGGCCACGCCCGTGAACGGGACGAGGTGGTGCTCGCACATCGACCAGAGCTCGATGTCCTTGACCAGGATCATCTCGTCGTGGCCGAGGTCGAACGTGGTGGTGAGCACCTCCTCAGGGCGCATCCGCATGCCGCTGAGGAGCTCGCGGTAGGACCGCGCGACCCGGGCCGGGGTCTCCAGCAGCCCCTCGCGCTCGGGGTCCTCCCCCACGGCGATCAGGAGCTCGCGTACGGCGGCCTCCGCCCGCTCCTGGTCGAACTCCGGGATGTCCTCGCGAGGAGCCTGGCTGATCCGGTTGACCGTCATCAGATCTTCGGGTCGCCGTGCACGTCGCCCCCGCTGCCCGGCGGGGTGAGGATCACACCGCTCTGAGGCTGGTCGGGCGACGACCCGTTCGCGGCGGACTTCGGGATCTCCACGGGCGGGATCTGCGAGGGCTCGCGCTGCGGCGAACCGGTCCAGGCCGGTCGCTGGGGCCGACGACGCAGCGACTCGAAGATCTGCGCGACCTCGGCCTTGTCGAGGGTCTCGTGCTCCATGAGCGCGAGCACCAGGGAGTCGAGGACGTCGCGGTTCTCCTCGAGGATGTCGAAGGCCTCCTGGTGCGCGGTGCTCAGGAGCTTCTTGGTCTCCTCGTCGACGATCGCGGCGACGTCCTCGGAGTAGTTCCGGGTGTGCCCGAGGTCGCGGCCGAGGAACGGCTCGGCGTTGTTCTCACCGAGCTTGATCGCGCCGAGGCGCTCGGTCATGCCGAACTGCGTGACCATCGCGCGCGCCAGCGACGTGGCCTTGTCGATGTCGTTGCCCGCGCCGGTGGTCGGGTCGTGGAAGACCATCTCCTCGGCGGCGCGGCCACCGAGCATGTACGCCAGCTTGTCGAGCATCTCCGACCGGGTCTGGGAGTACTTGTCCTCGTCGGGCAGCACCATCGTGTAGCCGAGCGCCCGGCCGCGCGGGAGGATCGTGACCTTGTGCACCGGGTCGGTGCCCGGCAGCGCCGCCGCCACGAGCGCGTGGCCGCCCTCGTGGTAGGCCGTGATCAGCTTCTCCTTCTCGCTCATCAGGCGGGTGCGCTTCTGCGGACCGGCGATGACGCGGTCGATCGCCTCGTCGAGCGCGGCGTCGTCGAGGAGCTTCTTGTTCTGCCGGGCGGTGAGCAGCGCCGCCTCGTTGAGCACGTTGGCGAGGTCCGCACCGGTGAACCCGGGCGTACGACGGGCGACGGACATGAGGTCGACGCCTTCGGCCATCGGCTTGCCGCGCGAGTGCACCTTGAGGATCTGGTGGCGGCCCGCGAGGTCCG
>CAVRIE010000014.1:0-349492 GCA_963721165.1 uncultured Actinomycetota bacterium
GCACGGGGTCGGTGAGCTCGGCCAGCGGGCGGACCCATCAGCACGGACGAGCGCTCGCGGGCGGACGTGAGGATGACAGGAAGGTTGGGATTGGCCTCGCGGCGGGGTAGGCGGCCAGCCTCGTAATCGGTTCGGAGCCACTCGCCGTAGAGAAAGTCGCGCATGGCCGGGTAGCGCCAGGGCTTGATGTCGTCCAGGACGAGGGAGGTCAGCTCGATAGGTCGGCCCGGCTGCCTGGCTGGACGCCTTCCCGAGTAGCCCAGAAGGTGCTCGATGAGAATGCGACCCTCGCCGACCTGTAGCGGCGGCACGCGGGCGATGAGCAGACGTCCAGGTCGCTCCTCAGGGCGCAGCCCGCCGTCGCAGTACGAGCCGGTCAGGCACACGGCCACGGGCTAGCTGGCGCCTCCCGCGTGCATCAGTCTCGGAGAGTCTCGGATCGTCGTTGCCACAGGCAGGAGCCTTTCGGAGCTGGTACCGGACGCCAGCCGAATATCCGTCGACGCGATGGGCGGCTGGGTCGGTGCGACCTTGCCGCACATGGCCGCGATCAGCGTGACGATATCGACCGCTTCGTAGGTCTGCGGTGGTCTCCAACACCATCGACCTCGTCATGAAGCTCCTCTGGGAGCTCTTCCCGCTGGCCCGGCTGCGTCAGGCACGTCGGGCAGTCCAATGGCATGATCACCCAGTTGGCGGCTTGGGCGCCCCTGAGCAGCAGATCCCGCGGATCCGTCCTGAGATGTGGTTGGCCATCATCCCGTTGTCGTCGAGGTAGAGGCTGAGCCTCTCCGTCGCCAACTCGCACACGGAGGAATGAGCCGCTCCTCGACGAGGTGCGGCGCAAGCACGTGGCGCATCTCTGCGCCGCCGCGCTCGGACGACTCGCCGGCGATGAAGCCCTGAAAGAAGATGTTCAGTCTACACGAGGGCAGCCTGTCAGAGGCGCGGGAGCGACGCACTCATCTAATGGCATCGGCCGAGCTGCTTCGGCAGGCTCGGCTTCCGGTAGCGGCCACCGGGTCAGCACTCCACTCATCGAAACCGCGCAGGTCTCGCGGCAGACCGTGCGCCCGTTGGTCGTGAGGAGGCGAAAACCGCTGTTGGGACGACGTGCCCCGGGTGTGGTGAGCACTTGACCATCAGATCGCCGGCTGTCCTCCTCCGCGCTGCTGAACACGGAGACGTCTGAGTAGGAAGGCGAGGCGGTGCTGTCATAGGTGATGACTGGGCCGAGGACCATCACGACATCGAGCTGGTCGACGATCAGGGTCGTGTGTTGGCGCGCAAGCGGTCCCTGAAGGCATCGAAGGGATCGCTGGCCTGCACGCGCTGGTGTCGCCGAGCACCTACCCGAGGACTGGGACGAGGCCGAACCGAAGACATACGGGCCTTGGTCAAGGTGGGTATCGAGACCGACCGGGGACCGTGGTCGCGGCCCTGGTCGCGGCGGGGTATGAGGTGTTCGCGATCAACCCGATGTCGGTGGCCCGGTACCGGGAGCGGCACGCCACCTCGGCGCGAAGTCTGATGCCGCGGACGCGCACCTGCTGGCCGAGATCGTCCGCCTGGACCGGGCCCACCACCGTCCGCTGGCCGGCGATTCGGAGGAGGCCGAGGCGATCAAGCTGGTCGCGCGCACGCACCAGAGCCTGGTCTAAATCGCTGCCGGCATGTGCTCCGGCTGCGCTGCGGCGTTGCGTGACTTCTTCCCCGCCGCGTTGAAGGCGTTTCCTGACCTTGATGCTCCGGACGCGCTCGAGCTGCTGGTCACCGCACCCGATCCGCGACCGGGCCGACCCGGTTCAGCCGCGCCGTATCGCTGCGGCACTGCGTCGGGCGAACCGGCGCAACGTCGAGGCCAGGGCCGACACTGAGATCCGGCAGATCCTGCGCGCCGAGGAGCTGCAACGGTCGGCCGCGGTGCAGTCTGCCTACGCCGCGATCGTGGCCAGCCAGGCCCGCATCGTGCAGACCCTCAACGCCCAGATCGAGGAGATGGCTGCGGTGGTGGACGCCCATTTTGGCCAGCACCCGGACGCTGAGGTCTACGCCAGCCAACCCGGCCTCGGCGTGATCCTCGCCGCCCGGGTGCTCGGCGAGTTCGGCGACGACCACATCGCTACACCGACGCCAGAGCGCGCAAGAACTACGCCGGCACCGCCCCGATCACCGCGCCTCGGCCGAAGAAGAAGATCGTGCTCGCCCGCTACGCACGCAACCGCAGACTCGGCGACGCCTTGCAGCAATGGGCCTTCTGCTCACTGCGCGGATCACCCGGGAGCCGTGCCTACTACCAGCAACTCCGCGCCGCAACATCGGCCACCACGCCGCCCTCGCCAAGTCGCCAACCGCCTCGTCGGCATCCTGCACGGCTGCCTGAAGGCCAACACCGCCTACGACGAACACACCGCCTGGTCCACCACATGACAGTCGCCGCTTGACATCGAAAAACCTGGGATGCTTCTGCCGCGGGATGCGGTCACACTCGACCGACTGCGCGGTAGGGGTGCTCGTCGCAGGTACAGATCGGCGCTCCAGCAATCTGGCTGGCCGCGCGGCTTCCCCGGCTCGCTTTCGCCCCTTCACTCAGCTGGTTGATCTGGCCGGCCTTCTTCCCGGAAACACTTGACGGACTGGAAAGCATTCGCAATGCTTTCCAGTATGGAAAACGATCGAGACGACCTCTCGGCAGAACTCCGGCAGGCTGACCGGGCCGCAGCGGCGCCATGGATCGACTACCCGCAGACACCGGCGGGGTATCCGCCCGCGACGGGACTGTGGGCCGCACTCTGCCTGGCGATGGCCATTCCCGACGACAGATCCGCTGCAGGCGCTGGCCATGCTCGCGCTCGTCGCGGTCGAGGTGGCGTTCGTGGTCTGGTACCGACGCCGACGGGGCACATGGCCACGCGGACGCGCGCCGGAGGAGATCCGCAAGGTAATGGCGGCGTTCATCATCGGCGCGCTCGCCGTGATCGGCATCGTCGGGCTGACGTTGTGGGTCGACCACTCCCTGGGTCGCGGCGATCGTCGCGTTCGCCGTCGTGACACCGGCAGTGGCGTGGTACGAGCGGGTGTACGCCGCGGCCGCCGCACGTGCCCGGGACCGGCTGGGATGAGCCAGTTCGGGACTCGACCCAGTCATCCACGCGCCCAAGCGGCTCGCCGCGATGGCCTTGCTCGCCAACGCCGTGAACGCCGACTTCGCGTTCGTGCGCGACCAGCTGCAGATCAGCGACTCCGACCTGTCCAAGCAGATGGCCGAGCTCGCGAAGGCCGGTTACGTCGAGGTGCACAAGCACGGCCGCGGCCCAGGCTCCTCCACGACGTACCGGATCACCAAGACAGGGCGCCGCGCTTACCTTGCCCACCGCAAAGCGCTACAGGCAATCCTCGCGATGGACGACGCGACGTCTTAGCCAGGACGACGGGGCGGCGACGCACAGGGTTCACGGACATGCCGCGGATGGCGAAGTTCTCACGTGCCGATGTGAGCGCGGCGGTTTCGGCGTCAGACCGGTTCAATCCTGCTTCGCAGCGGACGCGTCGACGCAGACGATCCCCTTGTTGCCGTCCGGGTCGGCGATCACGGTGAGGGAGGGCGCGTCGCTGTCCTCGACGACGGTCCCACCCGCGGCGACGGCAGCGGCGATCCGCTGCTCGGCCACCTCGGGCGCCACATAGACCTCGATGTGGAACCGCTGACCCGGAGCCTCGTGCTCGTCGGCGTCCCCGAACCACAGGTTCGGTACCCGTCCCGTGGCATCCCGGATCTCGTCGCTGGGGGTACCGCGGCCCTGGGACTCGGCGCTCCCGGTCAGCAGGGCGGCCCACACCGGGGCGATGGTCGCGGAGCGCGCCGTGTCGAGGCCGAGCTCGATGTCGCTGACCGAGGCCGGGTCGGCGTCGACCTTGTGGTCGGCGGCGATCTCGGTGATCCGTCGCGCGAGGTCGATGTCCTGCTGGGTCACCCATTCAACAACGTGTTCGGTGCCCTCGTCGTCGCGGTAAATCGCGTCGTCGCTGACCAGCTTGAGGTCGACATACCCCTTGCCGATCGACACGCGCGGGTGGTGGCCGAGCGCGTCGCCCGCCTCACCCACCGCGGCGACGAACCGTGCGCCGGTGCCGAAGTCGTCGACCAGGTAGCGTGCATGCAGTCCCTGGGCCAGCTTGCGCCAGTCCGTCAGGTTCGCCTCGGCGATCTGTTCGCCCTTCAGCATGTCCATGGACCGGGACCCTATCCCCGATCCGGCCCGAAACGCTGGCGCAACGAACAACCGGAGGTCTGCCGCGTTGAGGAAGTCCGCAACTCTCCCATCCAGGAATACCCGGTTGCCGAATCCTGACGACCGCGGAGGCATCCGGTCGCATGCCTGGCAACGACGCGTTTGACCTGGGTCCCGTGCCGACCCGCATACCCGTCACCGAAAAGCTGACGCGGCGTCTGGTGTCTGCACGGTTTCCGCAGTGGGCCGATCTTCCGGTCGAGCCGATGGCCAACGGTGGTGGGACAACTGGACCTTCCACTTGGGCACCGGAATGGTGGTGCGCCTGCCCAGCGCCTCGGAGTACGCCCAGGCGGTCGAGAAGGAACACCGCTGGCTCCCGGCGCTGGCTCCCCAACTGCCGCTACCCATCCCCGTCCCGCTGGCGAAGGGCAAGCCGAGCGCGGAATACCCACACTCATGGTCGGTCTACGAGTGGCTCGGCGGCGTGACCGCGACTGCGGACCGCATCGCCAGCCAGGTCGAGTTCGCCCGCGACCTGGCCGACTTCCTCGCCGCCCTGCAGAGCATCGATGCCGCTGAGGGTCCCCAGCCAGGAATACACAACTGGTTCCGGGGCGGCACCCTCGGCACCTACGACAAGGACACCCAGCGCGCGCTGGAGGAACTGACCGGCCACGTCGATGTCGAGCTGGCTCGCGAGATCTGGACGAACGCACTCAACGCACCCCGGGACGGCGTGGACCGCTGGTTCCACGGAGACGTCGCCGAGGGGAATCTCTTACTCGACGACGGGCGGTTGGCCGCAGTCATTGACTTCGGGACATGCGGCGTCGGCGACCCAGCTTGCGATCTGGCCATCGCCTGGACACTGCTGACCACCGAGGCCCGGCAGACGTTTCGCAAACGGCTATCGCTGGATGAAGAATCCTGGGCACGCGGGCGGGGCTGGGCCCTATGGAAGACACTCGCCACCTGTTCGCACATCTACCAGGGCCCCGAGCAGGCGGAGGAGTATGCGAGCGCGAAGCGCATCCTTCACGAGATCTTCGATGAGTACACGGCGAGCCGATTCGCCACGCCGACTGTCACAGCGCCACCAGCCACCTAGAACCATGAAACGGCACAGGAGGGAGCCGCTACATCTCCCGCCATCGCGGCCATCAGGAACGTCCGGAGCCGCAGACAGCGAAACTCTGTCGCGTCCGGCGCTCGGGTGCGGCGCTACGTCCTGCCGTTCCGTCAGTCCAACTGCCGGGGAGCAGGACTGGATGTCTTCACGAGGACGAAGACGATGAAGAAAGGCTCCGCAGTGAGCTTGTTGTACGTGTCGGGAAACGGGTCCTTCATCGATTCGGCAGGCAAGGGTTCCACCAGACGCTCGATGAGAAAGCCGACCTCGCAGAACTCCGCGCACCAGACTGTCAGCGGGGCCCGACGAAAGCGGACTTGCCAACCCTCGTTCCACGTGTCGTCGATCATCTCGTCGGTGAAGTAACTGCCGCCGACCTGCCGCCAGTCGGCGACTGGATGAACGGTGGAGACCACCAACCGTCCCCCCGGTTTGAGCACTCGATGAACCTCGCGGAGTGCAGGGACCGGGTCGTCGAGGTGATGAAGCACCAGCGCCATGATCGCGCGATCGACCGACTCGTCGCTGAGCCAGTCCAGGGGGTCGCGAACGTCGTGGACCCGAAGGTCCGCCAAGCGGCCCATCCGCCGGCGAGCATGCTGGACCAACTTGGCGCTGCTATCGAAGCCCACGACGTCGGCCCCGCGTTGCGCCAGTTCGGCCGCGTACAAGCCCGAGCCGCAGCCGACATCCAAGACCCGGCAGCCCGCGACGTCCCCGAGAAGACCGAGCACGGCCGGACGGTCATAGTGGGCGTTGTAGGCACCATGTTCGGCGTGAAATCGGCGAAGGAATCGGCGAAGTCGTCGTACATGCTCACCGAGGCAGGCTAGCCGTGCGGCACGACTCCCGTGGCCAGCAAGGGGCCGTGTCAAGATCTCACTGACATGCCGATGTGAGCGCGTCTCGCGATGACGCGGCACAAAACAGCGGCTGCTCAGCCCACACGCCTCTGACCTGCTCGGTACACGACCTACCTGTACGCGTCGTGATAGTTCCACCAATGGTACGGCGGGGTCTCGGGGTAGCCCTCGGGCGAGTCCTCCCACTCCTCCTGACGCCCGAGCGCGGTGATGTCGAGATAGTTCCAGGTACTTCCCATCGCCTCATCGCCGCGGCTGTTGACGAAATAGGTACGAAACACCCGATCGTCGTCGCGGATGAACGCGTTGGTGCCGTGCCACTCATCCACTCCGAAGTCGGCGTCGAAGTCGTCCGTCAGCGTGTACCACGGGATCAGTTCCCAGCCATTCCGCGCCTTCAGGTGTTCTATGTCCGCCTGCGGGGCCCGCGACACGAACACCAGTGTGGTGTCGCGGGCATTCAGATGCGCCGGGTGCGCCACCTGGTCGGCGACCATCGAGCAGCCCACGCAGGCACGGTCGGGGTACGAGCCGCCCTCGGCGAAGGTGGTGATGTCCGGCGCGTAGAAGGCTCGGTAGACGATCAGCTGTCGACGGCCCTCGAACAGGTCGAGCAGTCTTGCGGGCCCATTCGGCCCTTCGAAGCGGTAGTCCTTCTCTACGGCCATCCACGGCATGCGCCGGCGTTGGGCCGCCATCGCATCACGCGTCCGGGTGAACTCCTTCTCCTTCACCAGTAGTCGCGCCCGGGCCTCTTCCCACTCCCGCGGGGAGACGATCGGAGGTGTCTTCATGAGTTCCTCCTTCAGCCACTCGTTGACCGCGCGCAGGGACTCGCGCTGGGCGGCCTGAATCGGACGGTCAGTCAGTTGGTCCGCGTCCGACACGGCGCCTGCACTTGACTGGCGAGGCCGCCGCCCCGCTGCATCAGACGGCACTTCACCATACCTCCGGATGTCCCTCGACCCATTTCCTCGAGCGATGCAATGGCGAGCAATAGCGACAAAATCCCGTGGGACCTCACAAACAACAAGAGCCCGAGGCGTTTCCCGGATAGCCGCAATCCGCACTACGACAACAGCCACCGGAGAATCTTGATCGCGACCCAGACCAGCGGACGCTGGGCCATGCTTTACGCCACCTCCATCCGTGCGAAACCGGGAGAACTGACGGCCAAACGCGAGAGTGGTCAGAGCGGTGAACGCGCTGGTCAGACGGCAAATGGGGGCAATCCGAGGGACCGCGAGGAGGGCCGTGACGAATCTCAGCGGGTTCGGGGTTCGAGTCCCTGATGGCGCACAAAACCCCTCGTATTACCTCGGCTGATCCAGACGGTCACCGATGTGGCGGCCCGGTTCGGGTGCGTCGACAGACCCACGCGGATCCGAGCCCCGTGCCCGTTCCCAGGTCGTATCGACGGAACATCTGACTGCGTATTGTCGTGCGGTAATGGTTGCCTGAGCTGAGCCGGCCGTAGGGACGCTTGGCGGAAGAGGTTGTGATGGCACCGTGATCACTGTCGATGAGCTGGCCGCGATTCCGCTCTTCTCGGCGCTCGCGCAGAATGCGCTGGAGTACCTTGCTGGCAACGTCGAGGACATCCACCTCATCCCCGGGGAGTATGTGGCCCACGAGGGCGAGAGCCGGTTCCTGGCGGTCGTAGTCGAGGGGAAGACCGAGCTGACGAAGCTCGTGAACGGCGCAGAGCAGGTGATCGGCGTCCGGCTCCCAGGGGAGCTCGGAGGCGAGATCCCGATGACGCTCGGCACACCGTTGCCCGCCAGCATGCGGGCGGTCGAGGAGTCGCGCGTGCTGAAGGTGACCGTCGAGGTGTTCCACACGCTCGCCGCCATGGCCCCCCAGATCTCTGCGACGGTCGGCGCCGCCGCGTTGGAGCGCCTGGAGATGCTCCGAACCGCCACTGCCCGGCCTCTCGAGCCCGCGATGGTCGTGATCGGCCCGCGCCTCGACCCGGGAGTCCACGCCGCCGAGAGCTTCCTCCATCGCAATCAGATTCCCCACGATCACCTGAACCCCGATGATCCCGCCGCTGTTGCACGCACCGAAGGTGGAGCCACGGTGACCGCCCCCTATCCGGTGGTGGAGCTGCGCGACGGCACTCGGCTGATCGCGCCGACGATGCGTGTCATTGCCACGGTCGCTGGACTGACGGTCGTGCCAGGGAAGGCGCGCTACGACGTGGTGATCGTGGGCGGCGGGCCGGCGGGTCTGACGGCGGCGGTCAACGGCGCCTCCGAGGGCCTGCAGACGGCGCTGATCGAGTCCTTCGCCCCGGGCGGGCAGGCCGGAACCTCGACCCGGATCGAGAACTACACGGGGTTTCCATTCGGCGTCTCCGGTGACGAGCTCGCGAGCCGTGCGCTGCAACAGGCGAAGCGGCTGGGCGCTGAGATCGTGGTGACCCGCCGGGTAGAAGGCATCGAGCCGGCCAACCTGACTGTCAGGCTGGATGGAGGTGACGTTCTCCGAACGAGGTCGATCGTCCTCGCGATGGGCGTGGATTGGCGGCGCCTCGAGGTCGATTCCGTCGATCGATTCGTCGGCTCCGGTGTCTACTACGGTGCGGCACCCAGCGACGCCGGTCTGGCGCAAGGAAGTGAGGTTTATCTGATCGGGGCGGGCAACTCTGCCGGCCAGGCCGCAATCTTCTTCTCCAACCACGCGAGATCGGTGACGCTCCTCGTGCGTGGCGAGTCGCTCGCAGCGAGCATGTCTCACTACCTCATCGAGCAGATCGACACGAAAGCGAACATCCGGGTGGAGACGCGATCCGAGGTTGTCGCGGTGCACGGAGACAAACAACTCGAGGCGATCGAGGTCGTCGATCGAAGGGCGGGCACGACATCTCGACGGGATGCGAGGGCGCTCTTCGTCCTCATCGGCGCCGAAGCGGCGACTGACTGGCTCCCCGCGGAGATCGCACGCGACGAGCACGGCTTCGTGTTGACGGGAACCGACGCGATGAGGGCGGGACACTGGACGGCCGACCGCGAGCCGTTCGCTCTCGAGACGAGCGCCCCGGGGATCTTCGCCGTCGGCGACATCCGCTCCGGATCGGTGAAGCGCGTAGCGGCAGCCGTCGGCGAGGGCGGCATGTCGATCGCCTTCGTGCATCGCTGCCTTCAGGACTCCCCCTAGTCGTGGCCGTCCTCTCAGGATTCAGCGAATGCGTGCGTCGATCAGGGATCAGGGGGTGAAGAACAGCCGCATGAAGCCCAGGGCCTGCCAGGGCCGGCGGCCCCACGTGAGCAGTTGGCCCTTGGCGATCGGCCCCCACTGGGGGATGCGGCCGTACATCACGAGGAGCAGAGCCACCGGCTCAGCCAGAACGTGGCAGAGGACCGGCGCGTCCCCCGGTTCCTCCAGAGACACGTGCCCGTCGGCGAAGCGGAAGGCGACACGGGGTCCCCCGCGAATCCGCAGCTCGTAGCCGCCGGTGTGGCCGTGGGCGGTCTCTGGATTGACAAGTGCGGGCGTGAGGGGCAGCGCAGCACGCAGCGCCAGACGGGCATCGTCCGCGGCGATGGGCCAAGGCCGCCCCGTGGCTTTGGCGATGTCGTACCCGTGCACCAGCACCTCTGCCAACTCGATGCCGGTGAAGCCAGCGAGGTCAAGCGACATCTCGCCCTGGTAGTACGGGCTGGTCATCGGGTGGTCGGGGGGAAGGTTCGCAGTCGTCGCCAGGAAGTCCCCCACCGCAGTAACCAGCATGCTGGCCAGCGCTCGCGGGTGGCGCTCGGCCTCAGCTGTCACCGCCCGGGCGTTGAGCTCCCCGATCCCGCGCGCCGTGCCCGGCGCCGACGTAGCGTCCTCAGCCCAGGGGACGACCTCGCCGGCGGCCACGAGCGTGGCGTGCCGCAGGTTCATCACGACGTGCGCGGCTGCATCACCGACCGTCCACCTCGACCCAGGAATCGTCGCGCCCGTGTCCGGCAGCGAGCGCAACAGCTCGGCCAATCGGTCGACCTCCCGGCTCAACGGACTCCGCGCCTCGGTCAGCCCCAGCGCCAGCACATGCGTTCTGGAACTGGAGGGGTTGCGCCGCGTCCCTGTGAGCCACGTAAGCCGCTCGGTGAACCGGCGCATGAACCGCTCCCTCCAGAAGGACACGCGCAGTAGGAACGGCCTGACCACCGCAGGGCGTCCACGTCCCACTACCTGCAAGATCTCCTCAGGCTTCAACATCAGGATAAGACGCTCGATAGCCGGTATCCGTGCTTCACAACCCGGGCCCTGACCCACCGCCCGCAAGGCAAGTGCCGGCCGGGTGTCCGACAGACGAGGCCACCGTGGTTGTTGGGTCCGGTCGCCGACCCGCCCGCGAAGGTACCGTTCAGCGCCGTAGAACGGACAATGCGCACCTTTCGGACTCCGGAGTGGCGATGAGTTCCGCAAACGTGTACGTTCCTCCACCGTGCCTAGCCGACGGTTTCCCTAGCGTCGAGGGCTCCCCGCACGAGTAACCGCTCGCGGAACACGGCAACCAACGCCGATTCGGTTGTCTGACTGTCTCTGCGCCACGGAGGAATACATGCGCATCCAAACGCACAGCCCGGACCTGGCGGTCCAGGTCGCGGCCGTCGACGACGACACCCTGTGGGTCGAGCTTCGCGGTACGGCAGATCTCGCTAATCACGACCAGCTTCAACACGCGCTGTCGCAGATCCCGCTGGACGGAACCGATGCGGTCCATGTGCGGCTGCACCGACTCACGTTCTGCGACTCGAGAGCGCTCTGTCACCTGGTCGCTTTCGCGTCGGAGGTACGTCGGCGCGGTCAATCCATAACCACTCATGGGGCGAGCCGAACGCTTCGAAAGATGTCAGCAATCCTCGGCGCGGACAGGCGGCTCAACCTCGTGTGACCGGCTGCGCCGCGGTTAACGCCGCCTCCAGTCCACCCTCGATCGTCGGCCGTAGCCAGCGGTCCGCGCCATACTGCCGATATGGCGTACGACGAGGAGCTTGCGAACCGGATCCGGGAAGTCGTTCAGGGGGAACCGGGTATGAGCGAGAAGCGCATGTTCGGAGGACTCGCCTTCCTTGTCAACGGGAACATGGCGGTCAGTGCCAGTAGCCAGGGTGGCCTCCTGCTGCGTATCGATCCTGCCCAGGCTGACTCTTTGGTCGATCAGCAGCACGTGCGTCGTTTCGAGATGCGCGGCCGAGAGATGGACGGTTGGCTACGCGTGGACGTCGAGTTGCTCGAGACGGACGACCAACTGGCGCGCTGGGTGAACCACGGTCTCGCCTACGCACGATCGCTCGCCCCCAAGTAGTCGACTCGGATCCCGGGGCCGACGCGGAACCTCATGGACCCGGACCCTGAGAGTCCGTGGCCCAGTATTCGGGGGTCAGGTCAGGGCGGTACCCGATGTGCCGGACTTCTCGCACGGCGCACAGTGGAGGTGTCAGGGAGACGCCCTGGACACCAACCTGAAGGAAGTGCAGCAACCATGAACGACATCCACCAGAGCTTCGCCCAGCAGGGTCTGGTCCGACCGAGGGAGGGGCGGGTACTCGGCGGCGTGTGTGCTGGCCTCGGCCGGCGCTTCGGCATCGCACCGTGGCCCGCGCGAATCCTCTTCGTGCTGCTGCTCATGGTCGTCCCCGGCAGCCAGATCCTGATCTACCCGATCCTGTGGGTCCTCATGCCGTCGGAGGAGACGGTCAGAGTCCAGCCGCCGCACACCCCGCCGGCCCCCGCCAGCCTGACCCGCGGGATGTCGATCCCGGGAGGGTGTCGAGCGCGCATGCCGCGCCTCGACACCCGTCAGGGAACTATGGCTCCCATCCGTGGGCAGCTTTGGCGGACACCCCCGGACTCCCCTAGCGAAGTGGCTCCCCCACGCCTCCCCAAGGCAGCCGCAGCGCTTCCCACCAGGGGAAGGGTCCACCCACGACTCCGATCTGTTGGAATGCCCACACCGAATCAAGCTCCGCCTCGAGCATCGGTCGCCGATCGACCTCGAACAGATCCGCTGCCGCTGATGCAGCCGCCGGCCCTGCCACGTCCTCGGTTCGTGGGTCCATCCCGTCAAGAGCCCGCAGAGCCCTCCTGACCTCACGACGACGGTAGGGATCGGCGTTGAGGATGTACCGCCGATGCACGGTCTGAACCAGACCATCATTGACCGAGAGGACGACCCACAAGGCTCCGAACTCGTCGTTGTCCTCCGCGACGGCCACGCGACAGGTCACTGCCGAAACCGCCATCCGCTTGATCAGATCCAGTTGACCGATCTCGGGCAGGCCTGCACTCACCCGCGTCCATCCCGAGTCCATCTGAGCTGCCCGCGGAAACGAGTTCCGGGCGTTCAGCACGACGGCGATCTCAGCTCACATCACCCTCGGGTGCAACGTCAATGACGAGTGCGGTGCCGAACGTACTCATGCGGGTCCCCCGTAAAACGACGCAACTCACCAACGACCCCATCATCCCATTCAGGGGCATTTCCCACCGCTAGTAAGCCTCGGGGTCGAAACCCTTGACGAGGAGCCAGATCGCCAGCGCCACCTCGAAGAGTCCACCGGGAATCAAGAGGATGAGGCTGATGTGATGCGATGTCCCAGGGCGGCGACGACTGCAGTCAGATGGTGATGGCGACCTTTCCTCGGATCCTCCCGGCTTCGAGGTGGTCCATGGCCTCTCGCGCCTGCTCGAGCGGATAGCTTCGGTCGAGGCTCGGCTTCAGCTTGCCTGCCTCGATGAGGTCCGTGAGCCGTTCCAGATGGTCGGCGTCCTCTTTCGCGACGAACGTGGCGAGCCGCTGACGCACGAACGGTGACAGCGCAACTGCGCGCAGCTGTCTGCCCATCCCTCCCGTCAGGCTGCCGCCCTCCTCGCCGCCCACCAGTACGGCCGTCCCGGTGGGCTCGAGTGCGCGGCGAAGTCGTCGGACGGAAGGGTTGCCGCCGATGTCGAGGATCAGGTCGTAACGGCGCGTGCCGTCGGCGAAGTCGTCGCGCGTGTAGTCCAGGACGTGCTCGGCACCGAGGGCGAGCACCGCGTCGAGCTTGGCGGTGCTGCACACTCCGGTGACCTCCGCCCCGAACGCCCTGGCCAGTTGCACGGCGTAGGTGCCGACACCGCCGGACGCACCGAGGACCAGGACCTTCTGGCCCGGTTCGATCCTGCCCACGTCGCACAGCGCCTGGAGGGCGGTGTGGCCCGATACCGGAACCACCGCGGCCTCCTCGAAGGACAGGTTGGCCGGCTTCCGGGAGATCTTGTCCTCCGGCGCCACGGCGTACTCGGCGAAGGAGCCGGGAGCGACTCCGTACACCTGGTCTCCCGCGGCGAACCGGGTCACCGAGGACCCGACCGCCACGACCGTGCCCGCGGCGGCACGCCCGGGCACCGGGTTCTTCGGTCTGCGCATCCCGAAGCCGAGGCGGAGCAGGTAGGGCTTGCCCGTCATCAGGTGCCACGTGCCTCGGTCGAGGCCAGCCGCATGCACGCGCACGAGCACCTGATGGTCTTCGGGGACGGGACGCGGGATCCTGGCGAACCGAAGAACGTTGGCGCCGCCGTACGTGTCCTGCACGATCGCACGCATCGTGGCCGACGTCGCCTGCTCGCTATCAGATCGCATGACGGTCCCCTCCGATGGCGACGCGGCGTCCGCGAACCACGAGCCAGACGGCCAGCAGGAACTCCCCCAGGAAGGTCACCGAGGAGACCGTGACCGGAGAATCGAAGAGCACAACGCTGAAGGTGTCGAAGGCATAGCCGGCGCCGGCAATCGCGATCAGGACGCCCAGGACTCGTGGCACGTAGCCCGACCGGTAGGCCAGGTAACCGATCACGAGGAGATGGGCTCCGAAGAGGACCAGCCCGGCGAACCAGATGTCTTGGAACGAGTCCACCTTCAGCAGA
Organism: uncultured Actinomycetota bacterium; assembly: GCA_963721165.1. Taxonomy (GTDB): domain Bacteria; phylum Actinomycetota; class Actinomycetes; order Propionibacteriales; family Nocardioidaceae; genus Nocardioides_C. Next base: position 14,127 of record CAVRIE010000014.1, read on the forward strand.
GCCTCGGCCTGCAGCTGCTCCTGTCCGAACGCGAGCGAGTAAGCGTCACCGCTCAGCAGATCAGGGATTCCCGCGAGCTGGCTGACGGCCACCATCAAGACACCGGCATACGCGAGCCTGAGCCACCCCGCGAGCCTCGAGATCCCGCCACTGACCGGACTGAAGAACCTGAGCAGCGCCCACGCGACCACGACGTCGAGCACCGCCACGAGATACAGGCTCGCGACACCGAGGCGGAACGTCCCTTCCGAAGCCATGATGTCGTTCGCCGTCTGGGCGGCGTCCCCGTCGGTCACCAACCCGGCCACCACGACCAGGTTGCCGAAAGCGGACAACGCGGCAATGAGCAGCAGTCCGACTCCGGCGAAGAAACCGGCTCTCCGTACGGCGCGCTCCGCGTCCATGCGTGTCGCGGCGGCAAGGGGCGCTGCCTCAGGAACTTGCTTGCCGTGGGAGATCTCTCTCGTGTGGTGGGTCATGTCGCACGTCCGTTCTGGAACGTAGTCGCGAAGCCAGCGGCCGCGAAGCATTGCCTTCGAGGGCTGGCGAAGATCTTGGGTAGTACTTAGTACGGTTACGCTAACGTACAAAGTACGGGCTCGACATGGCCCGAACGACCCAGAGGAGTGACTGCCTGTGTCAGTCAGCGACAGCCGGCCGCGCCCGCGGCTGAGCCGGGAACGCGTCCTGCGTGCCGCCGTCGCGGTCGCCGATGCCGGAGGGATCGGAGCGTTGACGATCCGCTCGCTCGCCAAGGAGCTCGGCGTGAAGCCGATGTCGGTCTACCACCACGTCGCCAACAAGGACGAGATCCTCGACGGGATCGTCGACATCGTCTTCAGCGAGATCGAGCTTCCGTCGCCTGACGGCCACTGGCGCTCAGAGATGCTGCGGCGAGCGACCTCCGTCCGCCGGGTGTTGAGGCGTCACCCCTGGGCGATCGGCCTCCTGGAGTCGCGAACCAGTCCCGGTCCAGCGACGCTGCGACACCACGACGCCGTACTCAGCACCCTGCGTGCGGCGGGTTTCTCGCTGGAGATGACCGCCCACGCCTACGCCCTCATCGACAGCTACACGTACGGGTTCGCGCTCCAAGAGGCCAGCCTGCCCTTCGACGGTCCGGACACCGTCACCGACGTCGCCGAAACGATCATGGAGCGCTTCTCCACCGGGGAGTATCCCCACCTCGAGGAGATGGCGACGCAGTACTACGCCAGGCCCGGCTATGACTTCGGCGACGAGTTCGAGTTCGGACTCGGCGTGATCCTCGATGCCCTCCAAGGGTCGGTTCGACTCCAGCCACGGGACCCAGCCAGGTGACGCGGTCTTGTCATGCGCGTCAGCCGTTACTCCTGTTCGCTCCCAGCATCGACACCTTCGCCTCCGGGCCGTCGAAACCGAACACGGCGTTAGGCCCGGCAACGAACGGTGCCACCGCCGCGGCGGTCAGCGAACGAACGGCGACGCCGTCATCGAACCCGTTGTGGTCACATCCGGAGTAGCGCATGACAATCTCACTTCTCCCGACCGATGACCGGACGCGCAGGACGATGACGTCGTCGCCGTGCGACACGCTCGGAAGACACTGCGCTGGGTTGTCCGGACCTCCGCCCACGGGTGCGCGGGCCACCTCCCGAATTGCACGTTCGACTGCCTGCACGACATGGGTGACCCTCTCGGCGCCGCCCGGCGTGTGCACGAAGCGCTCGCTCCCGACGGCACCTGGCTGCTGGTGGAGCCCTTCGCCGCGGACAAGGTCGAGGACAACTTCAACCCGGTCGGACGGCTCTACTACAGCGGCTCCACGTTCCTCTGCGTGCCCAACGGGCTCTCCCAGCCGGGCGGCCACGCTCTGGGCGCGCAAGCCGGTGAGGCGGCGATCCGCCAGGTAACGGCCGACGCAGGTTTCACTCACTTCAGGCGGGCCGCGCAGACCCCGTTCAACCTGGTCTACGAGATCCGGCCGTAGGACGTGCGGCGGCGGTCGTGACCTTCCACGACCGCCGCCGTTCCCCCGTTCCGGTGACCCGGTCTAGCCAGGTCTGCCGGAGAAGCTGCATCCGCTCTCAGCCCGCGTTTCTGCGGGCGCCACCTGAGTTAGCACGGCCTGGCCGCGCACCATCCAGCCGTGGGCTCGGGCTTCACGATCCGCCACGAAACGCGCACCCGACTTCCCTCAAACCTACGATTGCCGGAGGCTGACAAAGCCTGCGCGACTTCTGAGGGTCCGAACGGAGGGGGTCCGGGATGCAGCAGCATGCCAGAGGAGGGCTGGAAGTCGGACCGCATGCGATCTTCGGCCTCGACGCCAGTGGACGCTGCACTCACTCGACGGGGCCGGGTCTTGTCCATCTCGGCCTGCGCCCAGGCGAGCTGGTCGGGACGAACCTGTTCGAGCTCTACCGCGACGACGCCATCAATGTCGCCGCTCTCCACCGGGTGCTGGCTGGTGAGAGCTTCAGCCTCGAGCGGGAGTTCCAGGGCCGTCTCCTCTCCACCTACTTCGAACCCGTGCGCGACGGCAAGGGCACTGTGACCGGCGCCCTGGGCGTCACCACCGACATCACCGAGCAGCGACGGATCGAGCGTGAGCTCCACGCGGCCAGGCAACGAGCGAGCCTGCTTGCCGATGTTTCCGCGGCCCTCAGCCGACAGCTTCTCGATCCGGAGGCGCTGCTGCGCACCGCGGTCCGTTCTGTCACAGATGCTGTGGCGGAAGTCGGGCTTGTCTGGGTGCGTGCGCAGGGCGAGCGGCACCTGGTTCCCGGTGCGACCTGGCACTCCGATGTGGAAGCAGGACAGGTCAACAAAGCCTGGTTGCCCTCCTCTGGGGACGGGCCGGCACGTCTCGACGTCTCGGCAGTCGAGGCCATGACCGGGCCGCGCCCCCTGGACGTCGACACCGCGCACGCGGCGGGTTCTCCTGCCGTGGCGAAGGGGTTCGACGCGCCCACCGGCCTTCGGCTGCCCCTCCGTTCACACGGCCACCTGCTCGGTGTGATCGACATAGCCCGAGCGGCCGTGCGGGGGACGTTCACCGAGGAGGAGATCGACCTGGTTTGGGAGATCGCAGAACGGTGCGCGCTCGCTCTGGACCACGCGCTGCTTCTCAAAGCCCACCAGGAAGCCCGCGAGGAGCTGGTGAAGTTCAAGGCGCTGGCAGACGCCTCGGACAACCTCATCGCGATCTCCGACAACGAGGACCGCACGGTGTACGTCAACCCCCGCGTGCGCGCCTCCGGCATCCAGCTGACCGGGCGAGTCTGGGCAACGGCCGCCGGAGCCCATGTCGAGGAATCCGTTCAGGACGCCCTCCGCAACGCACTGGAGGCCGCCGGCCGCTGGTCGGGGGACGTCACGATGTCCGCCCGAGGGGAGCCATTGACAGCGCAAGTGGCTGTCTTCCGCCTCTTTCACCCCGACACCGGGGCCCCGCTGGGCACCGCGTGGATCGGGCAGGACGTCACCGAGCTCCGCGCTACGGAGGCGGCATTGCGGGGGGCCAACTCCGATCTCATGCAGTTCAAGGCCCTCGTGGACGCCTCGCCCGACTTCATCGCCATAGCGGACATCGAGGGAAGGGTGGAGTACGTGAACCCGGGCGGTCGCGAGTTGATCGGCATAGGTCCCGAGGCCGACGTCACCACCACTACGATTGCCGACTACGCCACCCCTGAGGGACTGGTGAGCTTCGAAGATCGGGTCATGCCGGCGGTCTTCGCGCATGGTCACTGGGAAGGTGAGTCGACACTGCGCAACCACCGGGCCGGTCCTCCGATCCGGGTCGCAACCTCTACCTTCCTGGTGAGCGATGCCGAGACCCGTGAACCGTTCGCCCTCGCGACCGTGCAACGCGACATCACCGAGCGCCTGACCGCAGAAAGGGCGCTGCGCGAGCTCGCAGAGCAGCGTCAGGCACTTCTCACCCGGCTGGTGGACGCCCAGGAGGCGGAGCGGACCCGGATCGCCGCCGACGTCCACGACGACCCGGTACAGGCCTGCGCCGCCGTGGAGCTGCGTCTCGGGCTGCTCAGACGCCAGGTTCGCGAGCGGGCGCCAGAGCTCCTCGACGGACTTGACGCGCTCCAGGCCAGCGTGTCCGGAGCGACTGACCGACTCCGCGCGCTCCTGTTCGACCTGGAGCCGCCCGACCTGGAACGGGGACTTGCCGAGGCGTTGTCCCGCGCCGCCGACGAGGTCTTCGAGAACACCGAGATCCGACCGACGGTCGACGGGGACCAGGAACCTGACGCGCCGGACGCCGCTCGGGCGATCGCCTACCGGATCGCCAAGGAAGCGATGATCAACGCACGCAAGCACGCCGAAGCCCGGAACGTCACCATCACCGTCGCCGCACGGGACGGTGGTCTCGAGGTCTCCGTCGACGACGACGGCGTCGGTCTCGGCCAGGAGCTCGCCGAGGCTTCCCCGGGACACCGCGGGCTGTTGAGCATGCAAGACCGCGCAGCTGTGGCCGGCGGTCGGTGCACGATCCGAAACCGCGAGGAGGGTGGGACCGTCGTGACGGTATGGCTACCAGGTCCTCCCCTGTCCGATACGCCGGAAACCTGAGTTGTTCGGTGCCCGCCTGGGCTACCGCGGGTCGCGGCCGGCGAACGCGGCCAGGCGGTCGTGGACCGGAGCCTCCTCGGGGAGCGTCACAGCCGGGGCGAAGGCCGCACCACGGTTGTCCGGCGTGAGGGCCCCACTCATGAAGTCGAGGCCTCGCTGTGCGATCTGAGGATCAAGGTCGATCGACTGCCCGGTCGCGCGCGACAGGTCCCAGGCGTGGACCGCGAACTCGGCCGTCTGCCAGTCCACGGCCGCCGGAGAGACGGACTCACCGGCCTGGCGCCACATGCGCAACAACTCGTCCGCCGACGAGCGGAACTCCGCAGTCCAGTCGTCAGGTAGCGGCGGCGTTCGACGGACCAGTCTGGTTGCCCGCCCCTGGACATCGTGAGGAAGTTCCGAGGCCCGGCAACGACGTGAGCCACGAGGGTTGCGACATCCCAGCCGCTGCAAGGCGTTTCGTCGGAGAGCTTGTCGGCAGGAACTGCCGCAAGCACCTCTGCGGTCTGGTCGAGGGCACGAGAAAGTATGTCGATCGACTGCTTCGCGGCTGTGGTCATGGCCAGCTCCTCTCTCGTTCGCACCCTAGTCGAGATCACAGGCAGGATCGGGGGCTCCCGAAGCCGCCTCCCCCGCAGCCCCGGCAGGCCGGAGCACGAGGTTGGGTGAGTCTACGAAGGCAGGTCAGCAGCCGTCCCGCTTCTCGAGGTGCGCGGTCACGGTGTCGTGCGCCGACGCCGCCAGCGCCACGATGCGGTCCGTGGCGGAGTAGCTGTTCAGACCCATGGCCATGATGACCCCGGACTTCGGGAAGTAGATGTGCAAGGTGCGGAAACCGAGCGTGCCGCCTTCGTAGAGCCAGACCGTGCCGAACTTCGGGTGGGTCCCCTGGCCCACGCCCAAGCCGAACCCACCCGGGTCTGCCAGCGACGTGCGCTTGATCGGCTTGCCCGTCTTCATCGAGACCAGGCTCAGCAGCTCCGCCTGCTGCTTCGCCGGCAGCAGACGCCCGTCGTACAGCGCCCGCTCCCACACCGTCATGTCGTGCGTCGTGCTGATGATCCCGCCGGCGCCCCGCGCCCACGACAACGACCAGCGGCTGACGTCACGCCCTACCAGCCCCGGGATCGTCGGTCCCTGGTTCACGAAGAAGTAGCCGGCGGGCTCGCGTGCGGTCACCGGTCGCGGGTAGAGGTGGGCCCGGTAGTAGAGGTCGCGCAGGCCCAGCGGCTTGATGAGGCGCGTGTACAGCTGGTGCCGGTAGCTGTCGTGGGTCACCTTCTCGATGATCATCTCGGCGAGGACGTAGTTGGTGTTCGAGTAGCTGTAGCCACGCGTGGGCTTCTGCCCGACGACGTAGGAGACCAGCTGCCGCGGTGTGAAGTAGTGGCGGGGGTGCGTCGCGAGGAACTTGAGCGCCTCCGGCTGCGCGTCGTACGTCGGTATGCCGCTCGTCATGTTCAGCAGCCTCTTGATCGTGACGTTGCGCCATTGCGGATACTGCGGCAGCCACTTCCCGACCGTGTCGTGGATCGACACGCGATGCTCCGCCTCCAGCTGGAGCAACAGCACCGAGGTGAACGCCTTGGTGTTGCTGCCGATCTGCCAGACGCTGCTGGTGCGCACCGGGCGGGAGCCGCCGAACCGCGTCGTCCCCGCGCTCACGTCGATGCTGCTCCGGTGGCCCGGCAGGCTCACGCTCAACGCGGCGGCGGAGATGTGCTCCGCTCGACGATTCGCCCGCAGGTAGGCACGGAGGTCGGCGCGCAGCGGCCGTGCCAGGCAGGAGTGGTCCGCGTCGCTGACGGCGCTCGTCGATCGGAGCTGCGTCCCTTGCGCGGGTGCGCTCGTGGCGGCAGGCACCATGACCGCGCCGACCGCAAGGAACGCGGCGATGGACGCGCGCGCCACCCGGGCCCGGAGTAGCGAGAGTCGCAGTCGTTGTTCAGTCATCGCTGGCTCCAACCGCCGACAGGAAAGTCTGCTGAGCACCGCGGCTCGAGCCGACTCGTCATCCACACTGAGCGCGTCGTCAGGCACGGTCAATAGCCCTGCCGCGGCGCGGAGTCCTGGACGCAGGTACGGCTACGGCCCACCGACCATCACCTCGGCGGGCGACATCGCCACCGCCCGTGCGTGTCATGCGAGCGGTCGAGCGGCGACCCTACCTCTACTTCGCCGAACAGCGGGGTATCCAGGTTGGGCACGCCGGCTGGTCGGCGATCGCAGACCTCCTGGACTGGCTCGCCGAGAACTGGGATCAGCCCGACGCCGGTTGACGGGCTCGGAGGGGACCTTCTCCTTGTGCACCTTCGCCTACGTCGATGCTCTCGCCCGCGCCGGCCGCCTCGAGGACGCGGAGCTGACCTTCGGGAAGATGCTCACCCACTACCACCCGCCTCGAAGCGCGCGGTGGCGTCGGCGGACACTGCCTGCTGACCTCTGTGGACACTGGTGGAGCGTTCCGTCGCCGGGTCCGACGCGGTGAGCACCACGCAGGTCCCGCCGTCGCTCAGTGCTGGTGTCTCGCCGTCGAGAGAAGGCACGAGTACGCCGTTTGGGTGGATGACGAACAGCAGGTCCTGTCCTGACTCCAACTCCCGTGACGCGGGTCTTGTGACGATACGGGCACCCGCTCGATGGCGCCGATCGAGCGCCGCCCCGGTCAGGTCCTCGCGGAACAGCCGGTGACCTCCGAGGTAGGGCGCCACCGCTCCTTCACCGGGCTGCCGCGACGGCAGCCTGTAGACCTGGCTGACTGCACCTCCCTCGAGCAGCGCCGAGGCAAGCGCGTTGAAGTCGTCGTCGGCGCTGAGCAGGAGCACCATGGTGATCTCCTCCAGGTCCGCACCCTGACCGGTCGCGGCCGCCAGCAGCTCGCCGCGAGCGAGCTCGAGCCCTTGGGCAGCGATGCGCCGGCGCTGTTCGTCGTTTCCACCCGCGACGACGACCTTCACGCCGGAGTCGCGCAGCGCCTTCGCCAGATCCACCACCCACGGGTCATCGCCGACGATCAGTGGCCTGCTCGCCACGGAGCGAACCACACCCAACCGTTGTGCGACAGGCTCGGCCGTGAGCCCGTAGAGGCAGACGGTCAGAACGATCACCAGGAACGTGACGGGAAGTATCTTTCCGGCCCCCGACACATCGGCGGCCACCAGCGCCGCACCGAATGTCGACGCGGTGGCCGCGGCGACGATTCCCCGAGGCGCCATCCAGCCGACGAAGACCCGTTCGCGCGTTCCGAGCGGGCTGTGCACGGTGGCCAGTGCGGTCACCAACGGCCTGCCAACCACGACGAGGGCGACGACGAGCCCGGCGGTCGGCAGCGCCACCCCGCGCAAGGAGGCCGGGGTGACCGTGGCCGAGATGGAGATGAAGAGAAGGCCGATGATGAGCTGGACGATGGTCTCGAGGAAGGGCCGCCGGACCGGCAGGTCGAACTCGCGACGGTTCGCGACCACCAGTCCCATGACGATGGCTGCAACCAAGCCCGAGTCGTCGCGCAGAGCGTCGCAGACAGCCGTCACCAGAAGCACGACGGCCAGCTGCGCCGAGGCGTCCAGCACCTCACCTGGTCTGATCCGCACCAGCACCAGCCACAGCACAGCTGCTCCGAGCAGCCCACCGAGAAGCCCCGTACCGACGCTGCCGACGAACTGACCGGCGTTGCCGACGAGGCTGCCAGGGCCCGACGTGGCGACGATCGCGTGCAGGACCAGCGCACCGAGGATCGCGCCGAGGGGGTCGATCAGCACGCCCTCCCACGTGAGAACCCGCTGCAGCCTCGGCACAGGGCGGACGAAGTCGAGCAAGGGAGTGACCACGGTGGGGCCGGAGACGACGAGAATCACACCGAGCATGAGCGCGGCCGGTGCCGAGAGCCCGAGCAGCCACGAGGACGTGAGCCCCACGACCGCGCATGTGACCGGCACGCCGACCCCGAGCAGCCGCACGACGACGCGGCGGGTCATCGCATCCAGGTGTCGCACGTTCAGGGAAAGGCCGGCCTCGTAGAGGATCACCGCGACGGCCAACGAGACGTACGGTGAGAACGCCGGCCCGAGGAGGTCGTCGGGGTCGACGACATCCGTGGTGGCTCCGGCCGTGAACCCCACTGGGAGAAGCACGATGATGGCCGGCACACGGAGCCGTCCCGCCAGGATCTGGGAGGCAACCGCGAGCGCGACCGTGAGGCCGGTGCCTATCAGGATCTGGTCAGCGCTCATACCGACCAATCTGCCGTTTCCCGACGGGATCGCACTTCATCCACGGTGGGTGAAGCGCACCGCTCCCCCACGGCGGACCCCTGCGGATGTCCGAGGCGCGACTCGACGGGTCTTCTCACCCCTCGCCCGACCGCTCCGGGAGCCGCGTCAGCCGCGCGCGAGCCGTTGCACCCAGCCCGGCGCCACCAGGAACGCCTCGGCCCGCAGGGCCGCCACCGAGACGCGGGGCAGGTCAGCGCTGGACCGGAAGCACACGAACCGCGGCATCCACAGCGGCTGGAACTTCGCGTTGGCACGGTAGAGCGACTCGATCTGCCAGAACCGCGAGGCCGCGAGGAGGACCGACCTCCACAGACGCAGCACCGGCCCCGCCCCGAGCCGCTCCCCTCGCGCGAAGACGCTGCGGAACACCGCGAAGTTCAGCGAGACCCGTCGGACGCCGAGCGCGGACGCCTCGGCCATCAACCCGGTCACCATCTGCTCGACGATGCCGTTCTCCGCTGCCCGGTCCCGGCGCATGACATCGAGGGAGAGCCCGTCGTCGCCCCAGGGCACCAGCTGCAGGAGGCCCCGAAGCATGCCGTCCGCGTCGGTGGAGAGTACGACGACCGCGCGCTCGTCGATCGGGTCGGCGAGACGACCGAGCGCCATCGAGAACCCCCGCTCGACCTCCCCGTCCCGCCAGGCATCGGCGTGGGCCGTCACCGCGGCGCGGGTCTCCTCGTCGAGGTCACCGACCCGGTGACAGCTCACGGTCAGCCCTGCGCGCGTGCATCGCGAGACAGCCTGCCGGACCACCCGCATGCTGCGCCCCTCGAGGGAGAACTCGTCGGTGTGCAGGACCGCCTCGTCGCCGAACTCGAGCGCGTCGAGGCCGGCCCGGTGAAAGGCCTCGGCGCCTCGCTCGCTCGTGCCCAGGACGGCCGGCACCCAGCCGAACTCCCGCGCCTCCTCCAGCCAGACCGAGATCGCGCCCGGCCACGCCTCGGGGTCACCGAGCGGATCACCGGCGGCGAGAGACACCGTCCCGACGACGCGGTAGGTGATCGCGGCCTTGCCGGACGGTGAGAAGATCACCGACCGGTCGTCGCGGAGCGCGAAGTACGACAGCGAGTCGACGCCGCCCCACCGGCCGAGGAGCTCCTTGACCCGGGTCCGCTCCGGCTCGGTGACCGGGTGCGGTCCGGCCTTGGGCTGGAGCGCGACGAGGACCGCCACGAGGAGTACGGCGGCCCCGAGCACGACGAGCGCCACGGCCGAACGCGTGTCGTCGAGCCGGTCGACGTACTCCACCGGGCCCGGGATGCCGAGCAGACCGAGGAAGGCCTGTGCGAGCCGGTCGAGCCACGTGGTGCCCGGCGCCTGCCCGTCGCTGTCGATGCTCAGCCAGAGCCACCCGAGCAACGTGGCGAGCGCAGTGCCCACGGTGAGAACGGTGATCACGCGGCGCACCGACCGGGGGTCGGGCCTGGCGGTGAAGCCCTTCCGGGAGGCGAGCAGCAGGACGAACACCGCGCCGCTCAGCACTGCCTCCTCGATGTCGAGGCCCTTCACCACGTGAAGCACGGTCGCGAGCGCGGAGAGAATGGTGGCGAGCAGCCAGGCGCGGAACTTCCCGCGGCGCAGGGCGCGCGAGAGCACCATGAGGATGACCCCGACCGCCGCGGCACCGGTGGTCGCGGCCGCGGGGAACACCGGCGGGACGATGCCCGCGATGATCCGGGCACGGTCGTGGAAGACCGGCAGTACCGCGCTGAGCAGGCTCACCGCTCCGACAAGGCCGACAACCCGGGCGACCCACTGAGGCGTGAGCAGCGTCCTGAACATTTCGACGAGGCTACCGGCGCCGTGTCGGAGTGGCGGTGAGTGGGTCGCGGCGAGCAGCGACGCGCGGAAGCAGCAACCAGCTCACCCTGACAGGCTCCGGCACCTCGGCCCACCGGTGACATTGCCGCCCTCAGGGTGTCGAAGGACGTTCGGTAGAGGCGCCTTCAGGCGGAAAAATCCGAAAACTGGTCCATCAAGCGACCCCCGGATGTTTGCGCCGGACATATGTGGATCAAGATATGCACCAGGCGTCCGTGGAAGCCGACCAGAGGGGGTCGACTCGGGCGCCGCGCCGAGTCCGTGCCAGGGAAGAGGGATCCAGGGCACGGAGCCGGGGACCCACGTTCCTGGGGTGAATCGCGCGAGACGACGACCGGCTCACGGTCTCCGTCGAGTGTGTAGGGAGACTTTGCCGCCCGAACCCGTCAGCTAACCCGGTAGGCGTCAGGACAAAGAGGGAGCGCCGCTCGTGACTGACGGCCGCAAGCGCATCAGACGCCTGCTCACATGTTTGTGCATCACCGCTCTCGGCGGTTCGATGCTCGCTTCGTCACCCAGCTCGGCCGAGCCGAACATCGCCGATGTCCAGGCACAGGTCGACACTCTGTACCACGAGGCCGAGATCGCCTCGGAGCGCGTCAACCAGGCGCGCGAGAACCTCGTGCAGGCGCAGACCCGCCTCAAGAGCCTTCGCGCGGACCTCGACCGGACACAGAGACAGGTGGAGGACAGCCGCCAGCAGGTCGTCGCTGCAATGCTCACCCAGTCTCAGGGCCAGGCCTTCTCCTCCGCCACGCAGGTCGCTCTCTCCGAGAGTCCGGACGCGTTCCTCGAGCGACTGGTCGTCGTCTCCCAGTACAACGACCAGCAGACCGAGATGAAGGCGGAGTTCGCCAAGCAGGTGCAGCAGCTCGAGCTGCGCCAGGAGGCCGCGAAGCGCGAGCTGGCCAGCATGGCACAGACCAAGCAGGAGCTGGCCACCCAGAAGGCCAGGATCGACGACAAGGCCAGCGAGGCCAAGGCCCTCCTCACCCGCCTGAAGACCAAGGCTGCCGCGCGTGCAGCGGAGCGCGCCGCGGCAGCGTCCCGCTCCCTGGAGCGGAGCCGCACCCCCAGCCCGGTGCCCGCGCCGAGCACGCCGGCTCCAGCGCCGACCCCGACTCCCGCACCGGCTCCTTCCGCCTCTGGGCGGGCCGGCGCCGCGGTCAGCTACGCCCTCGCGCAGGTCGGCGACGCCTACGTCTGGGGCGCCACCGGGCCTTCGGCATTCGACTGTTCGGGTCTGACCCTGATGGCGTGGTCCCAGGCCGGGGTCAGCCTGCCGCACTCGTCGAGCTCGCAGATGAGCTCCGGCACTCCGGTGTCCTCGTCCCAGCTCCAGCCCGGGGACCTGGTCTTCTACTACTCACCGGTGAGCCACGTGGGGATCTACATCGGGAACGGCCAGATCGTGCACGCGGCGAACCCGAGCGACGGCGTCAAGGTCGCTCCCGTGTTCTCGATGCCGTTCTCCGGCGCCGTCCGTCCCGGCTGACCGTCCTCGACCGGCTGCAACAATGCCGGGCATGACCTCATATGACCGGATCGCCCTGATCTCGGACGTCCACGGCAACCTGACGGCGCTCCAGGCGGTGCTCGACGACATCGACGCGCGCGGAATCAGCCGGATCTTCAACCTCGGCGACTACGTCGGCAAGGGACCCCGTGGACGAGAGGTCGTCGACATCTGCCGGGAGCGATGCGAGGTCAACATCCTCGGCAACTGGGACGACTTCCTTCCCGACCCTGACCGCGAGTTCGACAACGAGGCACTCAAGTGGTGGCTGGCCCAGCTCGGTCCCGGCCAGGAGGAGTGGCTGCGCGCCCTGCCCTTCTGCCACGACTTCCGGATGTCGGGCCGGCAGATCCGGCTGTTCCACGCCTCGGAGACGACCGTGCACCGACGGGTGCGGTTCGACCACGACGAGGCGGAGTTCCGTGGCATGTTCACCAACACGGAGGCGACCGGTGACGGTCCGGTGCCGAACGTGGTCGGGTACGGCGACACTCACGACGCCTTCTACGAGGTCGATCTCGAACGCCGCACGCTGTTCAACACCGGCAGCGTGGGCAACAGCATGGGCGACCCGACCCCGGTCTACGTCATCCTGGAGGGCGTGGTGGACAGCCACCACGAGGCCCCGTTCTCGATCCAGTTCGTGCGGGTGCCCTATGACGTCGAGGCCGAGCTCGCCTACACCCGCGAGGTTGGTATGCCCGAGTTCGAGGAGTACGCCCTCGAGATCAGCGAAGGCATCTACCGCGGCAATCTCAAGCGTGGCGAGCAGCCGGGCTACCACCGCAGACCACGAACCTGAGCATGCGTTCTCGGCGGTCCGGGCTGCCGACTTGTGGAGGCGGACGGAAGAGAGCAGAGGCACCTGGCCAGACGTGGCATGCGCCGCTGCGCTCAGGCCCCGGACTCGCCCGGGGGCTCCTCCCGTCGGGTTGTCGCGATGAACTCGCGCAGCAGGTCGGCGAACCGGTCGGGTTCGTCGAGGTGCGGAAAATGACCGGCCCCCTCGAACAGCTCGACGCGACAGTGCGGAATCGACTGCTGCGCCCTGACGGCGTGCCACGCCGGGATCATCCGGTCACGGGTACCCCAGACGATGAGGGTGGGGATCGGCAGGGAGTCGGGCAGGTAGTCGTGAGCGCTGACGCTCTGCCCACCGGGGTCGATCACGGCGCGGGTCGTCGCGAGGAAAGCGCGCCGGGTCTCGCCGTCATCGAGGGAGGTGAAGCCCTGCCAGATCACCGAGATGTCCGAACCGGGCTTCCAGCCCACCTTCGACAGGACCTTCCCGGCGGTCTCCACGCCCCCCCGCACCCATCCCGACGCTATGACGGGCAGCACCCATTCGGCTCCGGGCAGGGTCGCTGACCGGAGCACCCGGTTGACCTCCCGGCCCAGGCCGCCGCTCCCGACCAGGACCAGGCGCTCCACCCGCTCGGGGAACAGGTAGTAGAACTCCATCGCGATCCCACCGCCGAGAGAGTGTCCGACGAGGGTGACCCGGTCGATGCCGAGGCGGTCGAGCAGGTCCCGCATCGTGGCTGCGTGGGCGCCGAGCGAGTAGTCACCCATCGGCTTGGCCGAATGGCCGTGCCCGAACAGGTCCGGCACGATCACACGGTGGTTGTCGTCCATGCGGTCGATGAGGTGGGCCCAGTTGCGGTGCGAGCCGAGAATCCCATGGATGAAGAGCACCACCGGGCCCTTGCCGCTGTCGAGGTAGGAGAGCTCGTGTCCGTGGAGTGTCACCGTGCACGGAGTGAACCGCTCCATGACGTCTCCTCGGTAGTCGTTGTCCAGCACTACTTGATCTCAAGGTACCGGAGCGTTCTTCGTGGCCGGTTTCGCGAACCTGCCACGGATCGCGCACAGTTTGCCGGGGTGAGCAACGGAGGGCTTGGGTCCCGGAGGGTCACCAAGTCCGGGTATTTCGCCCTCTCGCCATCAATGTGCCGAACGCGCAGCTCGCCGGGCTAGGCCACTTTGTTGCGGCAAGTTTTCCGGGCTTGCCGTTGCGGTAAACGAGGCCCATTCGAGGAACGGCTTCGCGACGGAGGGTCCAGATGAAGAGCACCGCAGACTGCGACTACACCCGGCCTGGCGTCGAACCGTGGTGGGAGTGCCATCCGGTGGCCCAAGGGGAGGAGCTCGGAATGGGAAGTGCCCACGCGGCTTGAGCGCCGGCTAGTCCTGAGGCGGCCTGGCGGGTGCTTTCACGTGGACGATCGGCAGGTTCCCGTCAGTGCTGATCGTGTCGCCACCGCCGTTGCGAGCGTGGTAGCCGGAGAAGTAGTCCTGGACCCAGTGCACCGAGGCGACACCACCCGACTGTTCCATCGTCTGCAGGATGTGGTCACGTTCCAGATCGGTGTCCTCGCCGATCTTGTGGGTGATCTGCAAGGTGAACGCGGAGAAGCCCACGCTTCGGTCGTAGGTCCCCGCACCCACCCAGTCAGCGCGTATCCCGCCGGGCATGTACCACCCTTCGGGGCACTTCCAGAAGCGAACATGATGGCGCCGAGAGGGCTTGCCCACGATCTCCTGCTCGAACGCGAAGTCCTGCCTCCGGGAGAACAGGAAGAGCGGGCTGACCGGTGCTCCTGGATAGCGACGTCGGACGATCGTGCACCACACCAACCGGAGGCCGCTTCGGAACGTCAAGTCGTCCGCGCGCGTCCACCCACCCTGGAGCATGGTTTGCAGTAGTGCCTCCTCCGAACCGATCACGGCAAGGTTCACCGGATCGCCCAGGAGACCCTCACCCGTACGCACACGACCAACGAAATAGTCCGGGACGTAGATCTTCGCAAGGAAGCGCTGGATGCGGGGCAGGAAGACGTAGGCAGTCAGGAGCCACAGGACCAGGAAGGCGCCGATGCGGTCGTCGTTGTCGATGATCGGCACGATGAGGAACTCGAACACCGCCCATCCGACCAGGAGGATCGTGATGAGAAGGACGACCCTCTTGACCAACCAGAGCAGAGTGGCAGCAGAGCGGTGCGTCACCCGATGGAGCAGCGAGGGAGGCTTCTCGGGCCCAGCGACCGTGCGACGCCCGGACTCGGGAGTCGGCACGTGATCGGCTTCAGGGGAAACCCCTCGCGCATCAGGTACTGCCCGCTCCTCCATCCATCAAGCATCCGTCGGCGATGTGCCCTGCGTACGCCGTACGAGCAAAACCGCGAAGGGCGCGTGTGCGGGAGTGTCGTGGGACGCTGAAGAGCGTGCCATCGCGCAGGTTGACGCCGTGGCTGCTCGCACTGGCTGCCAGCATCGCGGCCTGCGCCGGCGGGCAGCCCTCGACCAGCGAGGAGACAGCCGTGGATGCACCCGACGTGATCACAGTGACGAGCCCTGCCTTCCGGGACGGCGAGTCCATTCCCGCGCGCTTCACCTGCGACGGCGAGGGCGGATCGCCACCGTTGACCTGGGAGAACGTGCCAGACTGACGCAGAGGCGTTGGCAGTGGTCGTCGACGACCCCGACGCGCCACGAGGGACGTTCGTGCACTGGGTGGCGCTCGACATGCCGACCGGCACCACGGGCGTGGATGCGGATGCAGTGCCTGCCGACGCCGTCCAGGCGAGGAACTCTGCCGGGCGGGCGTCGTACTTCGGGCCATGCCCGCCCAGCGGCACTCACCACTACAGGTTCATCGTCTACGCACTGTCGCGCCGGACCGGGTTGCGAGACGGCGTGGGGCTTGACGAGGCGCTCCGCGCGATCGCATCGGCCGCAACGGCCCAAGGCCGACTGGTCGGCACCTACACGCGCCGCAGGTGACGGGCGGAGCCCACGTCACTGCGGCGCGAGGCACGCCGCCGGAACCCACTCCTCGACGAGTGCCCAGGACTCCCCTGGACGCAGGTTCGCCAGGTACACGACGCGCCCCTCCCAGCCACCGGACTTGGAACGCCGCCAGGCAACCAGGAGACCGGCACGCTTCACGCCGGAGCCGTCGACGCTGTCGATCACCCAGCAGTGCCGAGCCGGACAGGCCTCCTCCGAGCTCGCGGACCTCGCCACCCGTTCGGCCATCGTCAGGCCGCCCCGGCTCCTCCGCATCCCACCCGCCACGCCTTCAGGATGCCACACGCTTCGAACGTTTGTTCGACAACCCTTGGGCATCCTCAACGCCCGGGATGCGATCTACAGTGAAGGCATGAACACGATCCATCTCACCGACGCAGAGCTCGCGCTGGCGCGGCACGCATTGCAGGCGTACCTCCGGGCCTTCGGCCACCGCGAGGCCGACACCGTAGCGGAGATCAAGAAGGTGGTCGCGAAGTTCGGCGCCCCCGAGCCGGAGGGTCCGAAGGGCGAGGAGCCCCGTTACATCGCCTGACCAGGGAATGCTGCTGCACGACATCGAGCAACGAGGGCTGCGAGCGCCGAGGGCTGACCCACGCGGCGAGGTCTACGCTCGAGAGGACGGGTCCGCCGCTGCGTGTCCGAGCCCAGACGGGGCCCCGCCGATCCACAAGGAGGCGACACATGGTCACCGTAGGTCTGCTCGCGACACTCAGTGCGAAGCCGGGCAAGGAGGACGAGGTCGCGTCGTTCCTGAAGAGCGCGCTGCCGCTCGCCGAGGCCGAGGCCGACACGACCGCCTGGTTCGCCATCAAGCTCGACGACAGCACTTACGGCATCTTCGACGTGTTCCCGGGGGCCGAGGGCCGCCAGGCACACCTCGACGGGCCGATCGCCGCCGCGTTGATGGAGCAGGCGGACGAGCTGTTGAGCTCGCCACCCGACATCAAGCCGATCGACGTACTGGCCGCCAAGCTGCCCGGCTGACGCACGCCAAAGCGGAGAAGCAATGGAGCGGGATCGCGGGGCCGGACTGGTCCTGGAGCTGGAGTACCTCCTCAGGGCACCCCGCGAACGGGTCTTCGGCCTGCTCACCGAACCTGACGAGCTGGCGCGGTGGTGGGGGCCACACGGCTTCACCACCCCCGAGATCGAGCTCGAGCTCGGTGTGGGTAGCGGCTTCCGGTTCACCATGCAGCCACCCGACGGCGACGCGTTCCATCTCTCGGGCGAGTTCCTCGAGATCGATGCCCCGAGCCGCCTGGCCTACACCTTTCGCTGGGACGAGCCCTCCCCCGACGACCGGGAGACAGTGGTCAGGTTGTCCTTGGACACCGTCGACGACGGCACGGAGGTGACGTTGTCGCAGGGCGAGTTCGCGACCGAGGAACGACTCGCCCTGCACCGAAGCGGCTGGACGGACTCCTTCGAGAAGCTCCGCGAGCTCATCGGGGCCGACTGAGTTCGCGCCTAGAGCTCGACGTCTCGCCGGCCCCCGAGAAGCACGCGAGTCATGGCGTTGCGCGTGTCGAGCAGCTCGTCGAGCGCCGCATCGAGCTGGTCTGCGGTGACAGGAAGCCGACCTGAGCTGCTGGACGTGTCACGTCGCGCGTTGGCGGCCAGCACCGCAGCTCGCCGGAGGAGCTCCTTGAGGAAGGACGCGGTGACTCCTTCGGTTCGCCCGAGCACGGAGTCGAGACGACTCTCGTCGACCTCCAAGGCTCCGCGGTAGAGCCGGAACAGCCGGCGCCTGGCCTCGGCGTCGGGGAGCTCCAGGGCTACGGCCTGGTCCACCCGGCCGGGCCGTTGAGTGAGGGCGGGTTCGAGTACGTCGGCCCGGTTGGTGGTGAGGAGGAACACCACGTCGGCGTCCTCGGCCAGTCCGTCCATCTCGTTGAGCAGCTGGAACAGCAGCGGATGCTGACCGGGGTGCATCCCCCTCTCCTCGGCGATGAGGTCGACGTCCTCGATCACGATCATCGCCGGCTGCAGGGTCCGCGCGACCGAGCACGCAGCGCCGATCATGGGCAGCGTGTTGCCCGAGAGCTGCACGATGGTGGTCTCGGTGAGCTGGCTCATGAGGTAGCGCACGGTGTGGGTCTTGCCCACTCCGGGAGGCCCGTACAGCAGCAGCCCGCGCTTGAGGTGCTGGTGCGCCGCCAGCAGCTGAGCCCGATGCCGCGCGACGCCGACCACCTGCCGAGTGATCGCGGTGACGGCCTCCTCGGGGAGGATCAAGTCGTCGGCCGTCATCGCCGGTCGCTCGTGGAAGGACAGCACGGTGTCTCGTTCACCGAACATGTCATGGCTGAACGAGACGACCTGCCGCCGGTAGACGTTGTGCTCCAACGCCGACTGCCTGACCTCGGCCGCGATCCGTGCCGCCACCTCGGCGTTGTCGGCGGCGACCTCCACGGTCGTCCTCGGGTCGCCCATGTCCGGCTGTCCCCTGCGAACCAGCAACACTGACCGGCGTTCCCCCTCGGTCACGAGGTACACCGCACACACCACGCACGCCCGCACCTCTCCCGCGGGGCCACTGGCCAGGTTCAGCCGCGCGACGTTCCCCGGGCTCGGAGCGTGGAACTCCGGCCCCCCTGCGCGCATCAGCTCGGACAGCCCGAACTCGCGGTGCCGGAAGTTGACCACCCCGACGAGCTCGTGGCTGCGGCCAGGCTTCTCCAGCCACGCGTCCAGCCCCGCCTGGACGTTCACGTGATCGTAGGAGGGCCACGCCTCCTGCACCACGTCCAACGAGGACGCGTCCACTCCCAGGTGTTCGAGGATGATCTTGCGGAACGTGGCCTGGTCCTCGACCCGGGCCGCACCCACGATCCGTCGCTGCGCCCGGCGTGCCAGCTTGCCCACATCCGACAGGCGGAGCCGATCGTCGAAGCCGTCCCCGACGGGCGGGTGCCCGCCCGGCGGTTCAGGCCCGTACGAGAACCAGGTGGCCGATCTCGGCATGCTTGCCCTCCCCCGCTGGGCCGATGTGGCGCCAACTTACCGCCTCGCGACCGCCTGCTCCCCGCCTTTCACCCACCAGCCTGAGCAGGGTAGAGCTGCAGCCGGTCGCCGTCGGAGAGAGTCGCGCCCCTCGGCACCGCGACACCGTTGAGCACCACGATGCAGGTCCTCGGGTCGAGGTCGAAGGCCGCGAGCGCGTCGGTCGTCGTCGCCCCTTCGTCCAGGGTCACCGGCTTCTCGCGCCCACCACCTACCTCCGCCAGAAGACCCTTGCGAGTCACCGTCACGTGCACGACGTCACCCTCCGCGCTCTCGATCCGTCGCCTCACTCACCAGCCGGCGGGTTCGCCGTACTGCGCCTCGACCAGGGCCACGATGCCGAGCCGCTCCAGGGTCTCGCGTGGCACCAGCAGGCTCAGCTGCACGAAGCCGGGAAGGCGGCCGATGTCGACTGCGCCGGAGATCGTGGACCGGTTCTTCACCTCGTCGATGGTCATCGCGAACAGCTTCGCCGCTCGCGCCACCGCGTTGTCGACGGCCGCGTTGACGAACGGGCCGGAGCCGAGCACCTGGACGGGGAGTACCGGCCCCTCGAGCGAGGTCGCGTTCGCGGAGGCGAGTGCCTTGCCGCGTTCCACCTCGTCCGGCGTGAACGGCCGCGCGAGGAACGGCAGGTCCTCCACCGGAGGCAGCAGGATCGGCCCGTCGAGCTCGAGACCCTTGATGACGTCCACGCGGACGACGAGCCGGGCGCCGATGTCGGTCGTGTGTACGGCGATCTCGCCGTCGCCGATCATGGCGTGCACGTCACCCGCGTAGATGCCCGCCCCGTCGACCTTGACCGGCACGATCACGACGCTGCCCTGCCGTACCGAGTCGACGTCCATGTGTACGTCGGTGCGCATCTCGAGCTGCTCCTCGGTCACCGCGAACTCGTGGTCGGCCCCCACCAGGAAGGCCCCGAAGTCACCGCAGTTGTGAGAGCTCGGCAGGTCGATCGCCGGGATCGAGCCGAGGTTGCCCGCGGAGATCCGGCAGCGGGTCATCGTGCCGACCAGATCGGCTCTCCCGAGCGCGACGATCGGGTGCTGGGTCGAGTGCTCGGTCAGCGCGACCCACTCGCGGGCGTTCCGCGCGAGCTCCTCGGCGCGAGCCGGTGCGACCGTCACGCCGATGTCCTTGGCGTCGTCGAACACCATCGTGTAGCCCTCCACCATGTGGAAGGGGATGACCTCGCTGTGGCAGGCGGAGCACTTCACCGCCGACTCGCCGATCCCGTCGAGGTAGGTGTCGGGGTAGAGGAAGTGGCGCCCCGCGTCGCGGCAGGTGGGACAGATGTTCGCGACGAACGGGTCGCTGATGAACCGCCCCTCGACGCCGACATGGGTGCCGGACGTGGTGGCCCTCGACGTCTGCTCGAGAGTCTCGACGTACAGCGCCACGGCGTCGCCGACCTTGGCTCCTTCGACGCGCACCGGCAGGGTCACCTCATGCCCGCTGCGGATGGACGGCGTGATCATCGGGCCCCAACAGCCGGGCACGGTGATGTACTCGATGCGGCCGCCGTCCTTGACCGGGCCGAGCATCTCGTTGCTGGGTCCGACGATGTCGGTGTAGCGGTCGACGAGGACGAAGTCCTGAGCCAGGTCAGATGTCAGTTCAACGGTCATGGCGGCCTCCTCGAGGCGAGCGACGATGTCGACGGGGACACGTGCCGGTGCAGGAGGAGGCTCGTCGAGGCACCGGCCTACGCCGGCGGTGCCCGTTGATCGACGGTACGGCGGCGCGCCGGACGTCTACAAGGCCGAAGGTCCCAGGTCGCCTGGTGAGCTCAGCCGGAGGAGGTCAGCGGGGAGAGAGAGCCTCAGCCGGTCGTGGTCGCCGTGCGCTTGATCTCGTTCTCGACGGCATTCGCGATGTCCGCGACCACCCGGGAGTGCCAGCGTTCATGCGCGGCCAGATCGGCCACCAGAGCATGACAATCCGGACAGGTCTCGCCGGGAGTGCTTGTGATCTTGCTGTTCCATGGTGCTTCACCTTCTCGTAGAGGGTCGCCTCCACGTTGACATGCGCCGGTGCCCAAGTCCATGGCTCGCCGGGCGGCAGTCCCTCCGCCACGGTTCACGTGCCGCGCGCCGCTCAGCCTCGCGGGCCGGTCGCTTCCTGCTTGGTCTCAGGAGGTGTTCGGGGCGAAGGTATGTCGGCAGAACCCACGTCGGGTTCCACGGTGGAGCCATCGGCAGAAACGGCACGGACCGGGCTCGGAGAAGCATGACTCCGAGCACGACGACCCACAGCCCCCACGTGGTGCTACCGATCAGGCCGGCGAGGTCGAACACCGGGAAACCGGGGACGGCGGTGGCGAGGATGTCCCCCTGGTTCAGCAGGTACAGCGCGCTGACGACGAGGCCCGCGACGCCCAGCCACCGCGGCATGACGCGGGTGCGCACGATGACCACGCTGAGCGTGACCGACCAGCCGATCACGAGGAGCTGGCCGAGGTGCTCGCCGAGCAGCGCACCGCCGTACTGGTGCTGCGCAGTCCAGGCGGCATCCACCGCCGCCTTCGTGGTCGCGCTGCCGCTGACGTAGGACGCGGCCAGCGGCGGGACGACGAATACCCAGCGCAGGAACCCGATGAGCGAGAGCACCACTGAGATCGCCCCAACGTAGGTGGCGACCCGCAAGCGCCGGGTCGTCGCGACGCCCGAGCGCACCCGGAAGCAGGAGGATCGGCACGGCCAAGATGCCGTACGTCCACGCCGTCGCGAACCACGTCCAGACGAGACTGCTCCCACCTTCCGCGAACGCCGGGAGGACCACGTCGACTCGGCTCCCGCAGAACGTCCGGCCAGTCGAACGTCGAGGACAGCACCGTCGCGGCTACTGCGAAGGCCACCGCGCTCACCACGAACAGCACGCCTGTCGTACGGCGGAGCTCGCGGCCCGTGGTCGTTGGTCTCATACCACCCACAGCCTCTGTCGCGTGGTGTTGTGCGTGCCCAAACCGTGCGCGCTCGTCGACGGTCACGTCAATGGGCGGTTCGGGCGGCGCGAAGTTCCAAGTGGATCGGCTCGCGTTGGCCCGGGGTCGGGGCGAGAGCCGCGACCGGCCCCGTCGAGCGCGCCGACAGCCAGCGCGGCCAGCAGGAGGAACGACTCCAGGCAGCCAGGTTCCTGCTTGCCAGCGTCGCTCATCCGATACCCCCGTAGTCGTCGGGTACGGATGATGGCAGGCCGAAGCTCGCGCCGTCAGTAGGTCCGCCGGATGCTGCTGCCGAGCATGCTGATGTCCGCGCCGTACACGTGAAGGGAGATCGCCGTCGACGTACCGGAGTTGAACACCCGATGGATGTCGCCCGGCGGGGCGATCGCGGACACCGAACCTGCCACGTTCACGGCACGGCCGGCTTCCACGACCCGGCGGTCGCCGCCGTGCCCGGTGGTCCGGTACGTGATCTCGGACTCGCATCCTTCGTAGACGCCCACCGTGCACCAGGAGACGTGGTCGTGGATCGCGGTGCTCTGGCCTGGCAGCCAGACCAGGGCGACCACCGAGAAGGATCCGTCGGGCTCCACGTGGAGCACGTGCTGGGTGTAGCACTCGGCGCTGCCCTGACGCTGCTCGGAGCTCAGCAGGTCCGGCAGCGACAGCGAGGGCCTCAGCCGGCGTCCGACCTCGTCAGCCGTCTGCTGGTCGGTCAGACCACGGCCGACGACGTCACGGATGCGGGTGACCAGGTCTGTCAGCGGTGACCGTACGGCCGTGCCGCTCGTGGCGTTCTCCATCTCGCTCCCCCTTGTACGTCGATCTGCGAACGCCGGCCCCGCCGCATCGGACAGGGCCGGCGTTCGTCATCGAGTTCAGGCCGTGGCCCTGGCGCGGGTCATGGCGGGCACGGTCTGTGCTCCACGACCCGGGGTGCACCACACCTCCGAGCCCACCTCGAAGGAACCGGCGCGCGCCTCGGCCCTCGTGAGTACCACCTGGAGGTCCGGGTTGTCCTCGGTTCGGACGTTCACGCGGACCTCGAAGCCAACGCGCACCAGGCGCGTGATCACGCCGTGCGTGGCGCCGAGGACATCGCCCGTCTCGAGAAGGTCGATGTCGTGCGGCCGGATCAGCCGGCCGTTCAGGCGTGGTGACCGGGCCGAGGAAGCTCATCACGAAGTCGTTCGCCGGCTCGTCGTAGAGCTGGTCCGGCGTGCCGATCTGCTCGATGCGGCCATCGTTGATGACCACGATCTCGTCGGCGACCTCGAGCGCCTCCTCCTGGTCGTGGGTCACGAAGACCGTCGTCACGTGCACCTCGTCGTGGAGACGACGGAGCCAGTCGCGAAGCTCCTTGCGGACCTTCGCGTCCAGGGCACCGAACGGCTCGTCGAGCAGGAGCACCTTCGGCTCCACCGCCAGCGCGCGGGCAAGAGCCATGCGCTGGCGCTGGCCGCCCGACAGCTGGGACGGCAGCCGGTGCGAGAACTGCTGGAGGTGAACGAGCTTCAGCAGCTCGTCCACCCGCTCGCTTCACCTCGGCCTTGGGGCGCTTGCGGATCTCCAGGCCGAAGGCGACGTTCTTGGCCACCGACATGTGCTTGAAGGCCGCGTAGTGCTGGAAGACGAAGCCGACGTTGCGCTTCTGCGCCGGCAGGTGGGTCGCCTCCGCACCTTCGATGACGACCGAGCCCTCGTCTGCGGACTCCAGACCCGCGATGATCCGCAGCAGGGTGGACTTGCCCCCGCCGCTGGGCCCGAGGAGCGCCGTGAGCTGCCCGGCCGGGATGGACACGGACACGTCGTCGAGCGCTACGAAGTCCCCGAACCGCTTGCTGACTCCGCGTACGTCGATGCTCACGATGACTCCTTGGGTCTGAGGATGGACACGATGACGATGCACACCACGGAGGCGAACGCCAGCATGAACGCGGTGGCGTAGGCGGTGCTCTGGTCGAAGTTCTGGTACTTCTGCTCGACCACCAAGGTGGCGGTCTGGGTCTTCTCCACGACGTTGCCGGAGACGATCTTCACGGCGCCGTACTCACCGAGGGAACGCGCAAGGCTGAGCACGACTCCGTAGACGACCGCCCACTTGATGCCGGGCAGGGTCACCCGCCGGAAGGTCTGCATGGCATTCGCCCCGAGACTGCTCGCCGCCTGCTCCTGCTCGTCGCCGATCTCCTCGAGCACGGGCACGACCTCACGGATCACCAGCGGCAGCGCCACGAACGTCGTGGCCATCACCATGCCGGGCGCCGCGAAGATCACCTGGAGCCCCCCTTCTTGCAGCGTGGGACCGAACCAGCCGTCCCTCGCGCTGTAGACCAGGAGCAGAGCCAGGCCGACCACGATCGGGGATACGGACAGGGGTACGTCGATGAGGGCGGACAGCAGCCGCTTCCCGGGGAACTCGTAACGCACCAGCAACAGCGAGATGCCGACGCCGAAGACAAGGTTGATCACCACCGCGAACACGGCCACCAGCACCGTCATCTGGAGCGCATGGATCACCACCGGGTCGGAGAAGGCGGTCAGCAGGTTGGTCATCCCGTTCTCGAAGGTCCGGGTCACCACCAGGGAGACCGGCCAGGCCACGAGGAGGAACAGGTACCCGACCGCCAGGATCCGGAGCAGCCAGCGCACCGGCCAGCTTGTCTCAGCCACGGCGAGCCACCCTTCTCTGGATCACGTCGAGCAGGACGATGACCGCGAACGCGATGACGAGCATCATCGTGGCCACCGCAGCCGCAGACGTTGCGTCACCGTTCTCGATGTACGTGAGCACACGCACCGACGCCACCTCCGTGCGCATCGGGAGGTTGCCACTGAGCAGGACCAGCGAGCCGTACTCGCTGATCCCCCGCGCGAAGGACAGGGCAGCGCCGGCGGCGATCGCCGGCGCCAGGCTGGGCAGGATGATCCGGCGGAACGTCGTCAGCCGGCTGGCACCCAACGACGCAGCCGCCTCCTCGACGTCGCGTTCCAGCTCCTCGAGGACCGGCTGGACGGTGCGCACCACGAACGGCAGGGTCACGAAGGCCAGGGCCAGGAAGACGGCGGTCCGAGTGTTCGCGACGTTCACGCCGAGCGGGCTCTGCTGCCCGTAGAGGGCCAGCAGCACCAGGCCGGCAACGATGGTGGGCAGTGCGAACGGGATGTCGATGATGACGTCGAGGACGGCCTTGCCCCAGAAGCGATCCCGGACGAGCACCCACGCGATCGTCGTACCCATGAGCACGTTCAGCGCGGTGACCAGCAGCGACTGCACCACCGTCAGGCGCACCGCGGCCATCGTCTGCTCGTTGGTGAGCGCCGAGGCGAAGGCCTCCCAGCCGCCCTCCGCGGTCGTCGCCACAACGGCGGCGAGCGGGATCAACACCAGGAGGCTGAACCAGAGCAGAGCGATCCCGAGGCCCAGGCCCGAGGCGGGAGTGAGGGCGCCCACACGGGGCGACCGGCGCGTGCGCACCGATCGCCCCGGCAGGGTCGTCTGAAGACTCGTCACTGCTTACCGGTTTCCTTCTGGATGGCGGGGACGATGCCGGTCTCCTCGTCGAAGAACTTCTTGGACGCCTCGCTCCACCCGCCGAAGTCCTTCTCGACGGTCAGCAGCTTGGCCGGCTCCGGGAACGGGTTGCTCGGGTCGTTCGCACCGGGGACTTCGACGTCGACACCGTCGACCAGCGGGCGGAACCCGAACTTGGCGTACTCGGTCTGCGCGTCCTTCGTCTGGAGGTAGTCCAGCCACTCCTTCGCCTTGGGGTCGGCGTCCTTCAGCACGGCTGCAGGGTTCTCGATCAGGAGCGTGTCGTCGGGGACGACGTAGTCGAAGTCCTCGCCCGAGGCCCGGGCGATGATCGCCTCGTTCTCGTAGGAGATCAGCACGTCGCCGGTTCCGCCACTGAACGCTGTCGTCGCGTCACGACCACTGCCCGGGAGCGCCACGGTGTTCTTGAAGAACTTCGTGAGGAAGTCCTTCGCTTCGCTCTCGCTCCCCCCGTTGGCGATGACGTGACCGTAGGCGCCGAGGATGTTCCACCGGGCCGAACCCGAGGACCCCGGGTTGGGCGTCACGATCTTCACCCCGGGCTTGACGATGTCGTCCCAGCCCCTGGATGTTCTTGGGGTTTCCCTTGCGTACGACGAGGACCACGACCGACTGCGACACGATGCCCTTGTGCTCGCCGGCGTTCCAGTCCTTGTCGACGAGGCCCGCATCGACGAGCCGCGTGACGTCACCCTCGAGGGAGAAGTGCACGAAGTCCGCGTCGAGGCCCGACTCCACGGCGCGGCTCTGGTCACCCGAGGCGCCGTAGGAGGTCTGCCATTCAAGCCCCGAACCAGCCTTGGTCTGCGCCCACTTCTTCGCGATGTCGTCATTGGCCTTCTCGGGTGTCGAGAACCCGACCAGGCTCAGCTTCGTCGCGGCATCCCCACCGCCGGCACTGGCTCCGCCCCCGCACGCCGCCAGGGCCAAGAGGCCCGCAACGGAGGCCACTGCCGCCACTCGACGCCTGAAACTCATGTTGTTCCTTCTCTCTTCCAGACCCGGAGGCCGTTCTCGACTTACTGGAGTAAGTTACTGCACTTTACTTAGAAGGTCGTGTTTGGGTGCGGCGTGTCTCAACGTGCGAGAGACCCGCGAGCCCCGGGCGTCCTGTCCAGTCACGCCGGGCTCAGCGGCCCCGAGCACCCGCGCCACAGCCCGGCGCCACGATGGAGCGCGGTCGCAGAACTCCGGGCGCGACGTCGGTCGGCCAGGTCCGAGGCCGGGTCGTCAGCCGACGAGGAGCGCTACGTTCAGCAACGGCATGAGCGCTGCCAGCACAGAAGCGAGAATGATCGGGAGCGGCCAGCCGCCGCGGCCGAGACGGCGCGCCTTGAGCGCGTAGTGGAGCACGAGGAACAGCGGCCACACGTAGAGGGCAGTGAGCAGCACCCAGCTCCCACGCGCCGACCACCCGGAAGGCGAGTGCTTACCGGATGGGTACTGCGTGGCCCAGATGGTCGTGTAGCCGGCTGCCTGCCAGATGAGGGAGAAGGCGATCAGCGCCATCAGGAACGACACGAGGAAGAACCACAGCGACCGGATGGCCCGATGGTAGGCCCGGTCGCCGGCCTCGGCTGACGACTCGACCTGATCAGCACTTCGTTCGTCATGCCCAGGCGCAACTGGTGAGGTCGACATACCGGAACCTCCTGTCATCGTTGCCCTGACATGTCCACGTGTAGCACCCTCCGCACGCCCGCTGCCAGGGCCGAGGGACCTGTTGTCCGCAGACGTCCCGGTTGCCCAGGCACGCGCCGGCGAGCCGCGGAGGGGCTGTGGCCGTTCAGTCGCGGCGCAAGGAGAGGCCGGTCGGGCGACGACGGCGTCCACGCAGGGACCTTCAGCCCTTTCCCCGCGACCCGGCCCCGACGACCGTGGAAGCAAGGGTGCTGCGACCAACGGCGCCCACGAGGAGGGGTCATGAAGGTCACCGACGTCCTGGGCACAGCCAAAGAGACGATCACGGTCAAGCGTGTGTACGCCGAGCCCTACGAGAAGGACGGCCTCACCGTCATTCCCGCCGCGGTGGTCGGCGGTGGCGCCGGCGGCGGCACCGGCCATGACGAGAAGGGCCAGGAGGGCGAAGGCGGAGGCTTCGGCGTGAGCGGTCGCCCGGCCGGGGCGTACGTCATCAAGGACGGCCATGTCAGCTGGCGCCCCGCTCTCGACCCGAACCGGATCATCACGACGCTCGGCATGGTGGTCGTGGCCTACCTGCTCACCCGCCCGCGGATGGCGCGCGCCCGGGCCAAGGCGGCCGGCCACAGAACGGCCGACTGACCGACCTGCCGGCACCGATGGACGACACGAGCACCGAGGACAACGCCGCTGCGGAGTCCGGCCGCGAAACGGTCGCGGTCGTGCTCTCGGGAGCGGCCGCGCGCGGCGCCTTCCAGGCAGGAGCGCTGGCCGAGCTGATGCCGGCACTCGAGCTCGACGGGCTCAAGCCGACGATCTGGCTCGGTACCAGCGCGGGGAGCATCAACGCCGTGCTGTGGGGTGCGGCGGCACACCGCGGCACGATGGCGGCCGCCGAGGAGGTACTCGGGGTCTGGCAGCGGATGAGCGACGACGACGTGTACTCGCTCCCCCGCTCCCTGGTCCGCACGGGCGTGCAGTACGGCGTCGGCGCGCTGCTCGGCGCAGGCCCGGGCACGACGAGCCTGCTCGACACCACCCCGCTGCGGCGGACCGCGGTCGAGGAGCTTCACACGGGGCAGCTGGTCGCCAACATCGAGGACGGGGTGCTGGACGCCGTGGGTGTCGTCGCAACCCGGATGCCCGCCAAGCCGGACAGCGACGTGGCAGGCACGGCCAGCGGGCGCAGCGTGCTGTTCCTCGACGAGCACGAGCCGGGCGAGTACGCCGGCGACCCGGACCGTGCCCTCGACGTCGTACTCGGTCCGTTGACCCCGTGCCACGTGCTGGCGTCGTCCGCCATACCGGTGGCCTTCCCTCCCGTCCGCCTGACCGAGCCGGACGACGCCGAAGGGTGGTACGTCGACGGCGGGATCCGGCTCAACACTCCCCTGCATCCGGCGGTCGGCCTCGGCGCCACGAAGATCGTCGTCATCTCGGCCACCGCCACGACCTACAGCGCGCCGCTTCCGCCTGACCTGACGGAGTGCACGCCCGACATCGCCGACGCGGCCGCCCAGGTCCTGAACGCGGCGCTCGCCGACCGGACGACCGAGGACATCGCTGCCCTCCGACGTACGAACCGACTGGTCGGCCAGGCCGCGAAGGCGGGACGTCCGCACCTGCTGACCGCTCGCAGCGGTCGGCCCTACCGACCGATCGAGCTGATGACGGTGTCGCCGGCCCCGGGCCACATGGGCCGGCTCGCCACGGACATCTTCGAGGACAAGACCAGCGGGCTCGGCCGGCTCACGGAGCTGGACAACTGGCTGCTCGGCCAGGTGATCCGGGGCGCGGGCGACTCTGTCGGACGGCGGGAGCTGCTCAGCTACCTCTTCTTCGACGAGGACTACTTCGAGGCCGGGATCAAGGCAGGACGTCGCGCGGCCATGAAGGCCCTCGCCGGAGGCTGGCTGCGATAAGCCAGGCACGCAGGGAGGGCTGGAACGATGGTCGACGACAGTGGGCCCCAGGGCTCGAAGGCCGGGGCGGACGCCGGCGGCACGTCGGACAGGCTGCTCCCCAAGGGCCGGCTCGAGGCGTTCTCGGACGGCGTCTTCGCGATCGTGGTCACACTGCTGGTGCTCGAGCTGGAGGTGCCTCGAGCACACGAGCGCTTGTGGCACGAGCTGGCCCAGGGCTGGCCGGCGTTCCTGGGTTACCTCGTGAGCTTTGCCTTCATCGGCGGCTCGTGGATCTCGCACAGCAACATGACGCGGTTCATCAAGGCGACCGACGACATCCTCATGAGGCTCAACCTGCTGCTCCTGCTCTTCGTCTCGTTCCTGCCCTTCACGACGAACCTGATGGCGACCCATCTCAACGATCCAGGAGAGGGCCTCGCCGTCGTGGTCTTCGGTCTCAACCTCACGCTGGCCGCGCTGCTCGTGAGCGTCGTGGTCGGATATGCCGGCCACACGCCGAGCCTCGCCGCCGACGACGTCGCCGAGGAGGAGCTGCCGGTCGTTCGAGAGGGAGCGGCGGACGGCGCTCGTCATCCTTGCCGCGGCGACCGGCGTCGCCGTCTTCCTCCCGGTGGTCGCGGTGACCGTCTTTCTCGCCGTCTCCGTGCTCCTGCTCGTCGACCCCCTGTGGCGCGCCCGCCGACGCAGGACGACCCGAAAGCAGCCGCGCTGACGTCGGTGCGCATATACGCTCGCGCTCGAGGTACCAGCCGTCGCACCGGTTCGGGCTCGATGGCCCGCACGTCAAGAGACAGATACCGAGGGACCAGATGACCACCACGCGCAAGAGCTCGGCCACCACGCCGACGGCAGCGAGCGGCAGCCCCGCCACGGCCATCGAGTTCAGCCATCCGGAGGCGCAGTCCCCGACGGTCGCCGACCGGGACAAGGTCACCCCGGTCACCACGCCGTTCGTGGCCTGACGACGCCCGGTCCGAGCGGACGCGGCTACGGCACGTCGAGCCGGGCCACTATGTCGGCCACGGTGTCACGCGCCGAACGACCGACACCGATCAGGGTCGCGGACGCCGGCCCCGTCCAGTCGCCGTACCCGACCAGGTACAGCCGCTCCTCCCCCGACGCCCGCGTGCCTGACGGGCCGCCGGTGGCGATGTGGCCGGACTCGTCCCTCACCGCGAGCGGATGAAGATGCCGCAACGCGGGACGGAAGCCGGTGCACCAGATCACCGCGTCGGCCTCTGTCTGGCTGCCGTCGGGCCAGGCCACGCCGGATCGCGTGAGACGACTGAACATCGGCTGCGCCTTCAGCACGCCTCTGTCACGTGCGTCGCGCACGCCGGCGACCATCACGATGTCGCCCAGCCCTCCGACACCGGAGTGCTCGCGACCTTCGCGCATCGCCTGGATGCGCGCAGTCGCCGCGTCGAAGAGGTCCCGGCCGTCGACGTCGTCCGGGAGGAACCGCGGCGGGCGGCTGGTGACCCAGGTCGTCTCGGCGACCATGGACACCTCCGCGAGGATCTGGGCGGCTGAGTTGCCGCCGCCGACCACCACGACTCTCTGGCCGCTCAGCGCGTCCGGTCGGCGATAGTCCGCCGCGTGGAGCTGTCGACCCGCGAACGTCGCCATGCCCGGATAGGCCGGCCAGAAAGGCTGGTCCCAGGTGCCGGTCGCCGACACGACGACCCGAGCGGCCACGGCGACCTCGCCCGTGCGGACGATCAACAACCCGTCCGGGTCTTCGTCGGCGCGGACCACCTCGTCCACCCGATGCGGGCGCAGGACCGAGAGGTCGTACCGAGCCTCGTAACGGGTCAGGTAGTCGACCACGTGCGACCGGGGCGGGTAGCCACCGTCGTCGTCGGTCCAGGCCGGCATCATCCAGCCCGGCAGCGAGGAGTACGTCGACGGGGAGAACAGCCGCAGGCCTTCCCACATGTGCACCCACGCCCCACCCGGCCGGTCGCCCGCGTCGAGGATGACGAAGTCCCGCCCCGGCGTCAGCCCGGCCCGCCGCAGGTAGAACCCCGTGGCCAGCGCCGCCTGGCCCCCGCCGATGACGGCAACCTCGACGCGCTCCGGCGGCGCCGTCTCGGCGTGGACGGTCGTCACGGGCCCGTCACGACGCGGCCGCCGCCGGGGCGAGCACAGCAGCCAGGCCGGTCAGCGCGTCGGTCACCACCTGGTAGTAGGTGAAGTTGCCGACCCGGCGCTCCGGCACGATCAGACCCGCCTTCGCGAGCGTGCGCATGTGGTGGGTGACGGTCGGCTGGGTGAGCCCCAGCGGCTCGGTCAGGTCGCAGGTGCACGCCTCGAGCCCCGGACTGGCGAGCATCAGGGACAGCAGCCGGAGACGGGTCGGGTCGGCGATCGCCTTGAGCCGGACCGCGAGCTCCTCTGCCTGCTCGGCGGACAGGGGCGCGTCCATCAACGGAGCACAGCAGGCGGCAGCGCTCGGGACCGGGTCGATGAGAGGTAACGGCTTCGGCATGCCGTCCATGGTGCCACGAGATAGGTGATCGTCTATCCACTTCGCCTCGACGGCGCCGCCCAACGCCGCCTTCAGCGAGAACCTCGGCACGCACAAGGTAAAACCTTCGAGATAGATGTCGATCAATGCTTGACGCCGAGCATCGCATAGATCATTGTCTATCTCACCTCGTGGGGAACGACCCCACGGAGGCAGGCAAGAGGAGGACCCGATGCACCCCATGCTGATGGCCGAGCTGGCGAACGACCGGCACTCGGAGCTGCTGCGCACGGCCGAGTCGCGGCGCAACAGCACGCACTCGGGTGGCCGGCGGCCCTTGCTGGCCGACGCCGCGGACAGCCTCACCCGCGCCATGGGACGACTGCGGCACCCGGCCGCGGCTACCCGGCCCGCGGCGGCCGACCCCTGCTGCGCCTGACCGGCGCCCCCACCTCGACCACACCGACCAACCCGTCAAGACCTACAGGAGGAACCATGTCCCGCCTTCAGCTCGCACTCAACGTCAACGACATCGACGCAGCCGTCGAGTTCTACTCCACCCTGTTCGACACCAAGCCGGCCAAGCGCCGCCCGGGCTACGCCAACTTCGCGGTCGCGAACCCGCCCCTGAAGCTCGTGCTGTTCGAGCGCCCCGAGGCCACCGGCACGCTGAACCACCTCGGTGTCGAGCGCGAGTCGATGGAGGAGGTCGAGGAGGAGGCCAACCGTCTCGAGGCCGCCGGTCTCGCCCTGGACACCGAGGGCGACGTCGTCTGCTGCTACGCCCGCCAGGACAAGCACTGGGTCACCGGGCCAGACGGACAGCGCTGGGAGAACTACGTCGTCCTCGCCGACGCCCAGCCCGAGCTGGAGGGCAAGACGCTGGCCGACCTCGAGCAGGAGGCCGAGGCCCAGGAGGCGTGCGGCGCCGCCTGCTGCGGGTGATCCGGCGCCTTTGCGGAAGGGCAGCCGAGGACCGCCCCGTTCGATCAGACTGGACACCGAACGGGGCGCTCGGCCGACCGGCTGACGCCCGGCCGATTGGGGCGTCGAGTTGGCTGTCCAGGGAGCGGGATCGAGGAGCACCGCGGCAGCCGAGCGACGTCCCGACCTGCCCGCCTACTGGGCTCTCCCCAGCGCCGACGTGGTCGCCGGCCTGGAGGGCAGCAACACCGGCCTGACGGACGCCGAGGCGGCGAGGCGGCTCGCGCTCTACGGACCCAACCGGCTCACACCACGAGGCCGGACCGGCGTCCTGCACGAGCTGCTGCGGCAGTTCACCCAGCCGATCGTGCTCATCCTGATCGCTGCCACCGGGCTGTCCCTGCTGCTCGGCGACAGGGTCGACGCCCTCATCATCCTCGGCATCGTCGTCCTCAGCGGGCTCCTCGGCTTCTGGCAGGAGCACGGGGCCGCCGTGACCGTGGCCCGCCTCCTCGAGCGGGTCCAGATCCACGTCGAGGTCCGGCGTGAGGGGCGCGTCGTCTCGGTCACTCCCGAGGACGTGGTCCGTGGCGATGTCGTCGTACTCAATGCCGGCGACGTCGTGCCGTGCGACTGCCGGCTGCTCACAGCCGAGGCACTACAGCTCGACGAGTCCGCTCTCACCGGCGAGACCTACCCACGCCACAAGCATCCCGAGCCCGCCCCTGCGGACGCACCCCTGGCCGAGCGCCACAGCGCCCTCTTCCAAGGCAGCCACGTGGTCAGCGGTCAGGGCGAGGCGATCGCGGTGGTCACCGGCCAGGACACGCAGCTCGGAGACATGTCCAAGGCGTTGACCGCCGCACCTCCGCCGACGAGCTTCGAGCAGGGCTCGGCCAAGTTCGGGTTCCTGCTCGCGAGGGTCACCGCGGTCCTCACCGCAGTCATCCTCGTGGTCAACATCGTGCTCGGCCGACCTGTCATCGACGCCGTGCTGTTCTCCCTCGCCCTCGCCGTCGGAGTGACCCCGCAGATGCTCCCCGCCATCGTGGCGGTGAGTCTCTCGACCGGGGCTCGTCGCATGGCAAACGCGAAAGTGATCGTGCGCAGGCTCGACGCGATCGAGGACCTCGGCAGCATGGACGTGCTGTGCACCGACAAGACCGGGACCCTCACCGAGGGATCGATCAGCCTCTACGCCGCCCTCGACGTCGAGGGCAGGCCGAGTGCAGCGGTCGCGGAGCGGGCCGCCGTCAACGCCCTCCTCCAGACCGGCTTCACCAACCCGTTGGACGAAGCGGTGCTCGCCAAGTCACCGTCCCGACGCCGCATGGCGTGCTGTCGACGAGCTCCCCTTCGACTTCGAACGCAAGCGGTTGTCCGTGCTGGTCGACGGGCCGCCAGGTCGCGTGCTTGTCACCAAGGGCGCCTATGCCAAGGTCATCGAGGTCTGCGCCAGGGTCGCCACGGCGGCCGGTGACCGTCCGCTCGAAGATCAACGGCGGCTCCTCGACGACCAGTTCAGCCGCCTCAGCGCACGGGGCTACCGGGTCCTCGCCGTCGCCGAACGTCCCCTCCCCGGTCACACAGAGGTGACGGCTGCCGACGAGCAGGGGATGACGCTCCTGGGGTTCCTGGCGTTCGAGGACCCGCCCAAGGCAGGGCTCGAGCAGACCGTTGCGACCCTCCGTCATCTCGGGATCCGCCTCTGCATCCTCACAGGGGACAACCACCTCGCGGCCCGCCACGTCGCCGAGTCGGTCGGCGTGCGGCGGCCACGGGTGCTGACGGGAACCGAGCTCGACGTCCTCGACGACCACGCCCTTGCGCGTCAAGCAGCGAGGGTCGACGCCTTCGCCGAGCTGACGCCGTCACAGAAGGAGCGGGTCATCGAGGCCGTGCGTGCCAACGGCTCGGTCGTGGGCTATCTCGGCGACGGCATCAACGACGCAGGGCCACTTCATCTCGCCGACGTGGGGATCTCGGTGGACACCGCG
Organism: uncultured Actinomycetota bacterium; assembly: GCA_963721165.1. Lineage (GTDB taxonomy): Bacteria > Actinomycetota > Actinomycetes > Propionibacteriales > Nocardioidaceae > Nocardioides_C. Next base: position 48,586 of record CAVRIE010000014.1, read on the forward strand.
GTCGACGTCGCGAAGAGCGCGGCCGCGATGGTCCTTCTCGACAAGAGCCTCGACGTCGTCATCGAGGGCGTGAAGCTTGGCCGACAGACCTTCGTGAACACGCTCAAGTACATCTACACGACCATCAGCGCCAACTTCGGCAACACCGCCAGCATGGCGGCGGCCTCGGCCTTCCTCCCCTTCCTGCCCCTGCTTCCGCGACAGATCCTGCTGCTCAACTTCCTCTCGGACCTGCCGAGCGTCACGATCGCCGCGGACCGGGTGGACGCAGGAGGACATCGAACGCCCACGGCGGTGGGACCTCCACCAGGTGAGGGACTTCATGGTGGTGTTCGGCCTGCTCAGCACGGGCTTCGACCTCCTGACCTTCGCCCTGCTCCTCCATGTCTTCCACGCGGACGCGGAGCTGTTCCGGACCGGCTGGTTCGTCGGCTCGACCCTGACGGAGCTGGCGGTCCTGTTCGTCCTCCGGACCCGCCGTGTCGCGTTCCGCAGCACGCCGGGGAAGGCGCTCGTGCTCAGCTCCATCGCGGTCGGCCTGGTCACGGTTGCGCTGCCGTTCCTGCCGGCCGTGGCTTCACCGCTCGGCCTCACCAGGCCACCGGCCGGACTGATCGCGACGCTCGTCGGCATCACCAGCGCCTACGTGGTGGCAGCCGAGCTCACGAAGCGGGTCTACTACCGCGCGCTGAGGGCCGCCGAAGCGGCGCACGCCACGGCAGTGCCACCCGTCCACACCGCCCGGCACCGAAGGCTGGAGCGCCTCGCCCACACCCACGGGTGGCATCGCTGACCGAGGCCCAAGCGGGACCATCGCCTCTGCCTCTCCGTCGTTACCGGTTGCTACAGAGGGATGGAAGATGAGAGCAGACCGAGGGGGCGTCATGGGTGCACGTCGATGGGCTGACCTGACCGAGAAGCAGCGTGCCGCGTTGGTCGTGGCGTCATCGGTCCAGGTGGCGCTCGCCGTCGCGGCCTGGACGGACCTGGCCCGGCGACCGGCGTGGGAGGTCACCGGCAGCAAGGGACGCTGGGCCGCGGTCATCGCTGTCAACTTCATCGGCCCGATCGCCTACTTTCGCTGGGGCCGCAGGCCGTCATGACCAGCGCGATGGCCGGCTCCGTCCGTCTCTGGTGGATGCAGAGCGGACCCGCTCCGCCTCATCGGTGGGCGGACAGGTCCATCTGAATCCGCTCGCGCTTCATCCGGTCCCGCCTGATCTGGATGCGAAGCCGGTGCGTGTCCTGCTGCGTCCAGCCCGTCGGCGCCGCCACGGCGGCCCAGGCGTTCACGTACAGCTCGCTGTACCAGTGGCCGTGCCCGGCTGGCACGGCATAGGTGGAGGGCAGGTCCGCCGAGACCTGCCAGAAGGTGACGACCGGGAGCCAGCGCATATCCGGAGACACGTCAGGAGCTCGCGGCTCAGAGAGCCAGGCGGGCTTGGTGAAGGCGAGCCTCGGAGTCCACCTGACGACGGCGTCGGAGCCGTACTGCAGGTACACCACACGCGGCCGGTCCCACGTCTTACCCGGCCGCCACACGTCAGCCGGGCTCGACACGAACCGCACGGTGCGTCCCGAGTGGTAGACCGGTAACCACTCCGGCGATCCGGCGTCGCGCTGCTCCACGAGCCGCCGGTGCAGGACGCTGGAGTGGGGCGGTCCCGCCCAGACGACCCCGTCGGTGCGGTTCCGGATGTCCGCCTCACCGCCGAACGCCGCCTCGGACCCGTTGACCCCCAGGCTGGTGCCGGTGACGAGCAGCTTGGGCCGGTGGCCCGGTGGCAGCGCCGACCACACGTCGTACACCTGGTTGAACAGCTCTCGCCCTGCCTCCTCGGCTCTCTGGTGGTCGACGAGGAAGGAGACCCAGCTCGGGAGGTAGGAGTACTGGAGAGCCACGGTGGCGGTGTTGCCGTTGTACATGTACTCGAGGGTCTCGACTGCGGCGGGATCGACCAGACCGGTCCCGGTCGTGGTGGCGACCAGGAGCACTGCGCGGTCGAACCCGCCTGCCCGGCGAAGGTCCCGGACCGCGAGCGCAGCCTCCGATCGAATCCCGGGTGCCGACTTGATGCCGGCGTAGATCCGTACCGGTCTCTGAGCGTGTTCACCCGAGAAGGCACTCAGGTCCGCAACGCTGGGTGCGAGTGCGACGAAGTCGCGGCCTTGTCGGCCCAGGGACTTCCACGAGATGAGCGACGACGGGCTCCCGGACCGTTCGGGCGCCATGGAGCGAAACGTCCCGTAGTTGGTCGTCCCGTTGACCGCACCGAAGGCGGAGTTCGCCGCCGTCACCAGTCCGCGCCACAGCAGCTCGTTGAACAGACCGATCATGAGGAGCACGACGACGATGAACGCCAGAGGGCGGGCCAGACGGGCGGGGAGCAGCAGGACCAGCCAGCCGCTCACCCAACGGACTAGCCAACGAAGTGCGCGTGCAACCGCGACGATGGCCACCAGGGTCAACAGGCTCAGGACCAGTATCCGGATCCAGGCGTACGAGTCGGGCCCCGGAACACGGGTGAGTGCGTGGATCTGGCGTTGCCAACGCTGTCCCAGCCAGAGGCTCCAGGCCAGCAGCGGAACCCCGAGACAGGCGAGCACGACCCAGAGCCGCCGGACCACGGCCTTCGAGGGCTGCCGACCGATGACCGCGTGCACGAGCCAGGCCAGGAAGACCGCGAACGCGTAGCCGGCAGCAGCGCTGAACCCCGCCACGACACCTTGCACGTACCAGGCCCGCGGGACGAGCGAGGGCGTGAAGGAGGCACACCCGAAGACGAGCGCGCCCGTCACACCGGCCAGGCTGTACGCCGGCCAGTGCAGGCTGACGCGGTGGTAGCCCCGCGTCGGAGTGAGCGCAGCAGCGCCCGTCCCCGTCCCGTCCACCACTTCATCATTGCGCGGTCGGGAAGGCCGCGACCCGGGAACAGGAGCAGTCGCCGAGCTAGGAGGCGAGCCTCCAGGCGATCACGCCGAACAGCACGCCGAGCGCGTTGGTGGCCCAGTGCATCCCTGCGCTGGCGAGCACGTGCCCGCTGCGACGACGCAGCTCGCCGGCGACCACGCCGCCGAGCGCGGTGAAGACGACGGTGATGAGTACGACGAGGGCGGTCCCTGGTGCGCCGGGGCCCGGGGAGACCTCACTGAGGCCGCGGTTCGCCGACGCGAAGTGCAGCGAAGGGAGCACATGCCACAGACCGAACAGCGTGGAGGACACGAGGACCACCCGCCACGTCGTCATGTGCCGCCTGAGCATCCCCCAGAGCACGGAACGGAACGCCACCTCCTCGAGCAGGACCGTCCCGAGCGGGATGATCACGAAGGCCGTCAGAAGGGCGTCGGGTACGCCGAGGTGGTACCTGGTGTCGAGGAACGCCGGCCGCGTCTCGGGCATCAGCAGGCCCGCGACGTAGACGACAGCAACCGCCGCGATGGCTGCCGCGGCCCAGGCTGCTCCGTGCCTGACCCGGTGCTTGCCCATCCCCAGCTGCGCCCAGCTGAGGCCACTGCGGCGGGCGATGAGGAGCAGCGCCGCAGCGGCGCCGACGCTCAGCCACACCGTGCTCGACGGCAGGAGGTTCTTGGCGAGGTTGATCGCGACGAGCACCACGATCACGGCAGCGGAGCCGATCACAGCCTTGCGCGACCTGGTGTGCGTGGTCGCGTGGTGCGACCTCGTATGCGCCGAGTCGGGGCGGGCGGCGGTCACCATGCCGGACCCTGACGCAAGGACATCACCTGTTCCACTGTGCCCGACGGACCCAACTGACGCGCCCGGCGGAGACCCGACCAGGCGGGGAGCCGGGGTAACGAAGTGGTTCGAGAGCGTCGCGATGTTCGATGTGTGCAGTTCACCAAGAGTTCGATCCCTTGCCGCAGCGTGGAGTCATGCGAATTCCCGTGACCATGCTGATGAGCCTCGCCGTGTACTTCGTCTGGGTGTCGACCTTCACGGAGGCTACCCAGAAGTGGTGAGCCCCAAGCAGGCTGCGCCCATGACGTCCCGGGCCCGGGCGACAAAGCGTCGGCCGGGCTTCACCCGGGACGGACTGTGACGAAACCACTCGTTCACCACCAGCCCCGACCTTGGAGCCATGCGAGTCGCCATCGTCACCGAGTCCTTCTTCCCGCAGGTGAACGGCGTGACCAACACGGTCCGTCACACCGTGGACCGGCTGCTCCAGACCGGCCATGAACCCCTGGTCATCGCCCCCGGCCCCGGGCAGACCAGCTACCGGACCGCCAGGGTGGTGCGTGCCCGCTGGATGGGGCTGCCCGGCTACCGGTCGTTCTCACTGGGGCTACCGGACCCCGCCGTCGAGCGCGCCATCGCGGAGTTCCGCCCCGACGTGGTGCACCTGGCCTCCCCGATCATGCTGGGCGCAGTCGGTCTGCGCGCCGCGCGGCGACTCGGCGTACCGACCGTCGCGATCTACCAGACCGACATCGGAGGGTTCGCGCGCCAGTACGGAGTCCGCGCCGACGCCGCAGTGGCCCGCTGGGTCGGGCGCATCCACCGCAGATCCACGAGAACGCTGGTCCCGTCGACGGCGTCGTACGACCAGCTCGCCGCTCTCGGCGTGACGAACATGCACGTCTGGCGTCGAGGGGTCTCCTTGGACCTGTTCGGTCCAGACCACCGCAGCCCGGAGCTGCACCAGCACTGGGTACGCCGGCGACCGGACGACGTCGTGGTCGGCTATGTCGGCAGGCTCGCGCCCGAGAAGCAGGTACGTCGGCTCGAGGAGGTCGCGCGGATCCCCGGAACGAGACTCGTCGTCATCGGCGACGGACCCTCTCGCGCCTGGCTCGAGAGGCGTCTGCCCGACGCGAAGTTCACCGGCATGTTGCGGGGTCAGGACCTCGCCCGCGCCTTCGCCTCTCTCGACGTCTTCCTCCACACGGGCGAGGCCGAGACGTTCTGCCAGACGGTGCAGGAGGCGCAGGCAAGTGGAGTGCCGGTCGTCGCGCCGGCCAGCGGAGGACCGCTCGACCTGGTCGACCACGGACGCACGGGCCTGCTGTACGACCCGTCCGAGAAGAGCTCGCTCCGCCGTAACGTCGCGACTCTCGTCGGCGACCCAGACCTTCGCAGGTCGCTGGCGAGTGCGGCGCTGGAGTGCGTGGAGGGCCGGAGCTGGGCCAACGTGGTGGACGAGCTCGTCGCAGCACACTACTCGGCAGTCGTCGGTGCCGCCGGCGAGAACGTGGCGGCGTGACACGTCGGCCCACCGTGGCGACCACCGCATGGGTCGGCGGCGTCACGGCGACGGCGCTCGTCGCCCAGCAGCTCATCCGGCTCCAGGCCCGGGCGGCGCGTCGGGTGATCGGCAAGCCACTCGGCGAGGACGCACACATGGCCGACAAGGTCTACAAGCGCAAGTACCGCGACCCGATCCAGCTGCTGCTGCTCGGCGACTCCATCGCAGCCGGTCTGGGCGCGGAGAAGCCCAAGCACACGCTCGGGGCGCAGCTGGCGAAGAGGCTTGCCGAGCGGACCCACCGTTCGGTGCAGCTGCACACTGCCGCGCTCGTCGGTTCGGAGAGCTCCATGCTCCGCGCGCAGCTTGCCGGGCTTCCCGCGGGCTACTCGGCCGACGTGGCCGTCATCGTCGTCGGCGGCAACGACGTGACGCATCGCGTGAAGACAGCGACCTCCAGGCAGCACCTCGCCGAGGCCGTGCGTGCCCTGCACGAACGAGGCACCCAGGTCGTGGTGGGGACCTGCCCCGACCTCGGCGCGCTGACGGCGGTTCCCCAGCCGCTCAGGACCCTCGCCAGGATGGCCTCACGACAGCTGGCGACCGCACAGCGCGAGGTCGTGACCGATCTCGGCGGCCGGGCAGTCTCTCTCGCCGACGTGGTGGGGCCCTTCTTCATCACGCAGCCCGAGGAGATGTTCGCGATCGACAGGTTCCATCCGTCGAGTGCGGGCTACCGACGCACGGCGAAGGCGATCCTCCCCAGCGTGCTCGCCGCCCTCGGTCATGAGGCGCCGCTGCCGTACGGCCATTACGCCCCTGGCTCACCAGAAGGTGTCGAGCCCCAGGTGAACTCAGCTGGTGCCCGCGACGCGTGAACAGGCCGGCTGGCCTGATGCGCTCGTGCGACCGGTCAGCACCCGCCCGAGATACTCGGGTCGGTTCGTGATCACGCCGTCGACGCCCATGCGGATCGCCCGCCTCATGGCAGGGCCCCGGTTGACCGTCCACACGAAGCACTCCATGCCCAGCTCGTGCACCCGGTCGACGTACGCCTTGTCGACGGAGAAGTGACTCGGGTTGACCTGGTCGGCCCAGCTCCCGAGGGCAGGGAGGTTCGCCCTCGCGGGCGTGCCGAGCAGGCCCACGGGAACAGTCGGCGCCTGCGTCTTGTGGTCCTTCATCGCGGCGAAGCTGAACGACTGCACGACCAGCCGTCCTGATGCCCCGGCCGAGTCCAGATAACCGGGGACCTGGCGCATCGTGCTGACCACGTCGGACACGATGCCCGGGTAGAGCTCGGGCGCCTTGAGCTCGAGGAGCAGCCCCGAACGGCTGGAGCGGACGTGCTCGATCGCCTCGGTCAGGGTGGGGATCTGCTCGCCGGCGAAGCCAGGAGACTTCCACGAGCCCGCCTCGAGCCGCATCAGCTCGTCGTAGGTGAAGTCCGAGACCCTCCACGGTCCTCGTGCCGGATAGACCTCACGGGCGTTCGTGGTGCGGGTCAGCGTCGTGTCGTGCACCAGGACCAGCGCACCGTCCTTCGAGCGCTGGACGTCGACCTCGACCAGGTCCGCGCCGCACGCGACTGCCCGGCGTATGGCCGCCAGGGTGTTCTCCGGCGCTTCGGCGCTCGCGCCCCGGTGTGCCACGTTGGCGACGCGGTCGGCGTGCTTGGTCGTTGTCCGGTCGGTCACGGGTAGTGGCAGGCGCACGGGCATGTCCGTTCGGGAGGCGCATCTGGCACTCCCGAGGCTGTGCGGCCCGGATGAACCGGACGTTGACCCGACATGACGGGACCACGGCTGTACGCCGAAGAGTCCTGGCTCGCTCGGGGGCCCACGGGGCTGCGGGACCCGGCTTGTCGGGCTCGGGTCGAAAGCCTCTGTACGCCCGAAGGCATCCCAACTGACTCTGTGAGCATGGGAAGTTCTCCAGCGCTCGGCCCCGTAGTGGTAGGGGTGAACGGGTCCAGCACCAGTGACCGCGCCCTCGACTGGGCGTCGGACTATGCGTCGATGACAGGTCGACGACTTCTTGCGGTGCACGGCACCGGCTTCGTCGGGGGTCCGAACGCAGAGGACCTGCTCGAGGGCGAGCGTGTCGCGCTCGAAGCCGGCCGCCTGATCACCGGCGCGGCCGTGGAGCGCGCGCTCAGGCGTCATCCGGACCTCGTCGCCGCCGGGGTGTCGGACGTGGGAGACCCTCCGAGCGTCCTGCTGGAGCACGGCCAAGGAGCCGCGCTGCTCGTGGTCGGACCGCGGCGGGACGAGGCGTTCAAGCGGCTGTTCGGCTCGGTCAGCCTCTCTGTGACCCGGCACGCGACCTGCCCCGTGGTCGTCGTCCGGCCGTTCGACCAGGAGACCGCCGGCGCCCTGAGCAAGCACGTCGTCCTCGGGGTCGACGGCACCGTGACCTCCAAGGACGCCGCCAGGTTCGCCTTCGAGTACGCCGCCCTGACCGACCTTCCCCTCGTCATCCTGTACGGCTCGTGGGAGCGCCTGTCACGGGGATCCTCGGTGCTCGCACTTCTGGCCTCGGGTGAGGAGCGCGGGCTGACCGAGGAGGAGGAGCTGACGATCGCTGAGACCATCGCCGGTCTGCCGGAGGAGTACCCCGAGGTCGAGTTCCACGAGGTCCACCGGAGCGCCGACCCGGCGGAGGCGCTCATCGACGCCTCCGAGTCGGCACAGCTCGTGGTCGTCGGGGCGCGGAAGATGGGAGCAGCCAAGGCGATGGTGCTGCGGTCGATCAGCACCGCTCTGGTCGAGCACGCGCACTGCCCCGTGGCTGTCGTGCACGCCCAGACCACCCGCTGATCCCGGCTTCGCCTGCGCTCGTAGGCGGCCTCCGGCTCGCGCGAGTCAGGCCTGCGGCTCCAGCGACTTCGCCCAGAGGACCGAGCCCGTGAGGTCGCGGAGGTCGACGTTGAGCGTCCCGTCGGGAACGATCTCGCAGTGGCCGAAGAACTGGTTGCCACCGCGCGGGGACTGGTTGGGATAGTCGGCGACCTTGCTGAACTCCACCCGCGGACCGAAGGTCCCGTCGAGCTCGTTGGGCCCGAAGGTGCCCGCCGCGATGGGGCCGGCGACGAACTCCCAGAACGGGTCGAAGTCCGTGAAGGCGGCGCGTGAGGGGTCGTAGTGGTGCGCAGCGCAGTAGTGCACGTCGGCGGTGACCCAGACGACGTTCTTCACGCCGTTGCGCTTGAAGGCCGACAGCACCGCGGCCAGCTCGAGCTCCTTGCCGAGCGGCCCGCCCTTGTCCCGGTTCGACAGGCTCTCCTGGTTCACCTGGCCGTCGGGCACGACGAGGCCCAGGGGCAGGTCCGCGGAGATCACCTTCCATGTGGCGCGGGAGGCGGTGACCTCACGGACCAGCCAGTCGACCTGCTCCTCCCCCAGCAGGCTCCGCCGCTCCGGCTCGAGCCCAGGCGTGTTCGGGTCCTTGAAGGTGCGCATGTCGAGGCAGAACACGTCGAGCTGCGGCCCGCGGCTCACCTTGCGGTAGACCCGCGCGGGCGCGAACCCGTCACCTGAGCGGTGTGCCCGGGGGTCGGCGATCGGCATGTACTCCTGCCACGCCTGCCGAGCCCGTGCGGCGAGTACGTCGACCCGCCGCTCGGTGTAGCGGGAGTCCTCGAGGACCTGCCCGGGGTACCAGTTGTTGTGGGTCTCGTGGTCGTCCCACTGTGCGACCACCGGCACCTCGGCGTACATGGCGCGGACGTTCTCGTCCATGAGCGTGTAGCGGTGACGGCCCCTGAACTCGGCGAGCGACTCCGCGACCTTGCTCACCTCCTCGGTGACCAGGTTGCGCCACACCTGGCCGTCCGGCTCGGTCACCTCGCGCTGGATGGGTCCGTCCGCGTAGATGGTGTCGCCGGAGTGGATGAAGAAGTCCGGCTGCGTCGCGTGCATCGCCCGGTAGCCGAGGAGACCGCCGAGGTCACGGTTGATGCCCCAGCCCTGTCCGCAGCTGTCACCACTCCACACGAAGCTGGTGCGCGCCGGGTGCACTGCAGCGGTCCGGAACGAGGAGTGTGCGACCTCGCCGCGCGTGCCATCCTCCGCCTCGAACCGGATCGCGACGTCGTACTCCCGACCCGGGGCAAGGCCACTCAGCGGGAGCTTCGCGGTGAAGTCCGAGCTCGCACCGGCCCGTCCGCCGGACACCTCGCGCACGTGGTTGCCGCTCCTCACGCTGGCGACCAGCCTGCCGGGGCCGCTGGAGCGCGCCCACAGCACCGCGGAGCTCGTGGTGACGTCACCGGTCTGCACACCGGAAGGAATCGCCAGGCGACGACGCACGAGCGCCGGCGCACCGGCGGCCCGGCGGGAGAGGTACCGAGAGCAAGCGCGCCCGCTCCGGCGGCGGCACCGGAGAGGAAGGAACGGCGTTCGATGGGGTTCATGTGGCGCAGGCTTGCAGGCCGCCGTGGATCGCCTGCACCCAGCCGGTGAACCTTGCGCGAACCGCGTTCGACCAGCCGGGGAACTGCCCACATGAGCAGCTCCCCGGCTGTGTGCGCCCCGCCGTGAGTCAGCGGAAGTGTCCCGGGAAGCTGCGCAGGATCCCGTTGCTGAGCATGTCCGCCATCTCGAGGATGTGGGCGTGGACGGCGTCGTAGTCCGCGACGCTGGCCGCGTAGTGACCGGTCAGCTCGTGCTGGGCCTCGGCGAGGGTCTGGTCGAGGTGAGTCCTCATCGCCGACCGCATGGCGTGCCGAGGCCAGAACCTGGGGTTGGCCGCAGCGAGGAAGTCGGCGATGTGGTTCGAGTTCGCGTACCACCTGCGCGAGGCGGCGGTTACCTTCGCCTGGTCGCCGGCCCTGGCCGCCTGCAGCAGCTCGACCGCGGTCGTGATGTGCTCCTCGAGGAGCCCGGTCAGCCGGTTACCGGCAGCCTTCCCGTAGAACGGCTTGATCGCGTTGCCGATGTCCCGCTGGTTCCTGAGGAGTCGCCTCGCCGTGGCGTCGAAGCCGTGCGAGCCCTCGGCGAACGACACGATGGCGAGCCGGGTCCAGGTGACGTGGTCCTCCCAGAGCTTTCGCATCTGGTCGTGGAACGCGGCCTGCCGCGCTGTGAACGCGCGGGAGCCGGCGGCGTGATGGTCCGCCCCTGCCACGTTGGCGGAGCTCGCCGACGCGTGGCTCTCGGCGTTCGCGGTGTGCTCCCCCGCCGCGGTGGAGGCGACGAGTGCGGCGATCATCGCGACGACCGCCAGCAGCGAGACGGGGATGGACCGGCTCCGAGCGGTGTTGGTCGTGGTCATGGGTGTTCCTTCCTGAGGGTGAGGAGCAGGCAGACGGCCACGCCACGAGACACGCTCACGAGGCCCGACTCCGCCGCCACAGGCTCCGCGCGTCGTACACGACCGCCAGCCGCCAGAGCGAGACCGCCGCCAGGAACAGGCCGAAGTCACGGAGCGCGATGTCGTAGTAGCCGGGAACCAGCAGCAGGTTCACGATGATGCCCAGCAACCACAGGCTGACGACGGGTGCGCCGAGACGAGGAGCAACGGCGACCAGGAGCCCCGCGACGATCTCGACGACGCCGACGACGTACATCGTGTCGTGCACCGAGAGCGGCGAGAGGTTCGCGATGGACGGTGCGAGGTAGCGGTCCCAGCTCACGAGGAGACCGAAGAACTTGTCGGCACCGAACACGATCGGTGCGATGGTGAACGCGGTGCGGAGGATCAGGAACGCCTGGTACGCCGGGTCTGCTACCCGACTTCGCGCCGCCGATGTGGCCGCGCTGATGGTGGATGCGGGACGGTGCTGTGTCTGGGCCATGGTCGGGTCTTCCCTTCGCTGTTGACCGACGAGGTCGCCCCTCACGAGACTGGGCGCGGAGAGGCTGTCGGTGTCCTTTGCGTCCTTCAGCGGTCCGGCTCTTACCGACCGTTTCGTCAGCGCCGGTAAGACCACGCCCGGTCACCGACGCAAAGGCGGTATGACCATCCACCTGACCGAGCACGCCGGTCCCTGCCGGAAGGACGGCCCGCCGGTCGACGTCGAGACCTGGCGGCGCTGCAGGCTCCTCGCGGCCGGCTTCCCCGATCACCTCGCACGAGCGCTGGCGAGTACGTCGAGCGTCGACCTGCATGCGCTGCTGCAGCTCGTGGACCTCGGCTGTCCCCCGGACCTCGCGGCGCGCATCCTCTCGCCGCTCCCCTCCCGGATCGGGCAACCATGACCTCGCTGGGAAGCGGCCAGGAGGCCAGGCGCCAGGTGCACCCCCAAGACATGGAGCCGACGGACTGGCTCACGGCGCTCGCGTTGCCCGGGCCCGAGCAGGATCAGGCCCTGCGGGTGCTGCACGCCCTCATGATCAGGGCCGCGCGGCACCAGGTGTGGCGGATGCGGGCGATGCTCCCGGCCGCCGACGCCCGAAGCCGTGAGGACATCGCGAACGGCGCCGCGGACGAGGCGCTCACCGTGCTGCTGACCAAGCTCGACACGTTCCAGGGCCGCAGCCGCTTCACCACCTGGGCGTACAAGTTCGCGATCCTCCAGGCTGCCACCGAGGTGCGACGGCAGGCCTGGGCGCATCGCGAGGTGAGCCTGGAGGATGCCGACCGTTGGTCCGACGCGGGTCCGACTCCGGTCCAGCACGCCGAGGCGGCCGATCTCGCCACTGCCGTGGCGACGGCGATGCACGACGCGCTGACGCCGTACCAGCGCCAGATCGCGATCGCGCTTCTCGTGGACAACGTCCCGATCGACGTGCTCGCCGACCGCCTCGGCACGACTCGGGGCGCCTTGTACAAGGCGCTGCACGAGGCGCGGGGGCGGCTGCGGGCTCATCTGACCAAGACCGGCTACCTGGGTGCGGCTACCTCGCAGGGAGGTCAAGGATGACGCACAACCGTCGAGAGCTGACACCCGAGGCAGCTCGCCTGCTGACGCTCTCAACCGAACCATGGCTCTCGTGCGAGGACTGCTTCGAGCTGATGGATGTGCTACGTCGAGAGGCTCCTTGCCGACCCGGGCACTCGTGAGATGGAGGCCATGCGGGTGCATCTGCGGGGTTGCTCCGCCTGTGCTGAAGAGGCCGAGTCGCTGCTCGTGCTCGTCGCGGAGCAGGACGGGCGGGATCCGCACGAAATAGTGCGGTCGCTCAACACCTGAGCGGTTCGCGCCGCTCGCCGCACTCGTCCCGGATCACGACCAAGTACCCGACTCACCTGGTCAATCTGGGCCCCGCAGAACGGTCTTTCGGGGTGATCGGTTGCAGCCTCCGCCGACGGAGACTGGATGACAGGAGCCGGGCGCCTGTGCCCGGCTCAGAAGGGTGGAATGTCATGGCTGAGTCAATGTTCGTGAGGTCCCGGACCGGCTGGGACATCGCGATCGGCGCGCTCCTGGTCATCGGCGGGTTGATCGTCCTGGGCAATGCAGCCTTTGCGACGACAGTTTCGGTGCTGTTCCTCGGCTGGATGCTGCTGCTCTTCGGCGTACTCGGACTGGTCGGCGCGCTGTTCCGGATCGGCAAGGGCGGCTTCTGGGCGTCGGCGCTCACCGGCGGTCTGTTGACCGTGCTCGGGCTGTTCTTCCTGAACAACACCGAGGTCGCGGCGGTCACACTCACGCTGGTCGCGGGCGCGATCTTCCTGACCGGAGGCATCGTCCGACTGGTTGCGGCAGGTGGTCAGCCGGAGTATCGCGTGGCACTGATCTTCTCCGGCGTCGTGTCGGCGGCCCTGGGCCTGATCGTGCTGTTCAACCTGTTCGACGCGTCCTTCGTGCTGCTCGGCGTCCTGCTCGGCGTCGAGATGATGGCGGACGGGGTCGCGATGATGCTGATCGGGCGGATCCACGTGGCTCCCGCGGTCACGACAGGGTCGCCACGGATCTCTGCATGAGTCGGATCCCGGCGCAGAGGAGCCCCCAGACGCGGAGCCGGCTGAGCGGCCGCACGATCACCGGCATCGTCGCCGCGGTCCTGCTGGTCGTCTTCGTGCTGGTCAACCGGAACCAGGTGGACGTCACGTTCGTCGTCTGGTCAGCGGTGCTACCGCTCTGGGTCGCTCTGGCGCTCGCCGGGATCCTCGGCGCCGCCGCCGGCTTCCTCATCAGCCGGCGGCGCTACCGCCGCTGAGATCGAGGCAGCGGGGAGGAGGTGTGGCGTGAGGATCTCGAGCCGCACCGCACTCGCCGCCGGCCTCGCCACGTTGGCATCGGTCATCTTGATCGACGTGGTCGTCGGAGGCTCGGTCGTTCCCTTCGGCTTCTTCGGACTGGCCCCGCTGCTGGTTGCCCTGGCCGCTCCGCCGCTCATGACCGGCGTCGTGGCCGCAGTCGCGCTGGCCGCGGCCGGCACGGTGAGTCTCACCATCGGCTCCGAGCCCGCCAACAGGCCGGCCGCTCTGGTCGTGGTCGCAGTGCTCGGCCTGCTCTCCGTGGTGATCTCGAGAGGCCGGGTCTCGCGGGAGAGCAGCCTCCACCACGCGCAGCACGTGGCCGAGGTCGCCCAACGCGCCATCATCCGATCCCTCCCCACGGCCGTGGGCCCGGTGCTGCTGGCCTCGAGGTACGTGTCGGCCACGAAGGAGGCCCAGATCGGTGGAGATCTCTACGAGGTCGCCGTTCGCCCCTCTGGTCTTCGCGTGATCGTCGGTGACGTGCGAGGCAAGGGCCTGGCCGCAGTGAATCTGGCGGCGAAGGTGCTCAGCACCTTCCGCGCATGGGCCCCGATCGAGGACGACGCGGCTGCCCTTCTCGAACGGCTCGACCATGCAGTCAGCGAGGGCGCCGAGGACGAGGAGTTCGTCACCGCGATCGTCGTCGACGTCGCAGCCGACGGCACCCTGACCATCACCAACAGCGGGCACCATCCTCCGGTGCTGGTCAGCACCGGCTCCGAAGGCGACCGATACCGGCTCCTCGCGGCAGCGCTCGACACGCCACCGCTGGGGCTGTACGACCTGGCCCCGTCGGCCGCCACCCCGGTCCCGAACACCGTGAGCTGGGACGTCGGGGACCGACTCCTGATGTACACGGACGGGCTGGTCGAGGCCCCCGGTCCCAGCGGCCGCGAGTTCCCTCCCGAAGCGTGGGCTCCCCTGCTGTCCGACGGCAGTCTCGAGGCGTGCCTCGACCGGTTGGTCGACAGCGTCTACAAGCGCAGCCACGACCGGCTCGACGACGACCTGGCGCTTGTCCTCCTCGAGAACGAGGACGGCGCTGTGGCGGCGGACGGTGCTTCAGCTGCTCACGTGTTCGGGAGCTGACCGCTGAGCGGAGCGAGGTCGACGGTTGGGGAGAGTCAATGATCATCGACGAGCAGATGCCGACGTGGCAGCGACGCATCCTCAGAGCTCGGGCAGTCTCCGCATCCGAGAGCGCCACGTTCGCCGCGATCCGCCGAGTCGACTTCTTCGAGTCTCCCGTGATCGCACTACCGAACCGTGCCCGGGTCGGCTTCGACCGAGTCATCCGACGGTCTCATCGTGACGTAGCCCCCTCGCCGAAGCGGTTCGGCTTCGACCAGCTCCTCGAGGAGGACGGCGGCTTCCACCTCCTGGACGAGGATGCCGGCGAGCTCGTGCTCGGGTTCATCGGGAGATGGTGGGATCGAGGCTATGGACGGGTCCAGTGGACGCCGGAGGAGTTCGCGGGCTTCAGCCGACCGGGCTACGCCGTGGGTGCATGGGGCTTCTCTGTCCTCGGCTACGGGACTGACGCGTCGGTCCTGGTCACCGACGTGCGGGTACGGTGCACAGATCGGGAAGCTCGTCAGAAGTTCGAGCGGTACTGGCGAGTGGTGGGTCCCTTCGTGACCGCCATGGGCCAGCCGGTGCTCCGCCTGGTTCAAGGCGAGGCGGAACGAGGCACCTCGGCGGTCCGACCATGAGGGAGAGCTGGTCGTCAGCTACGGCGATCAGTCCCCGGTGGCTCCGTCGATGCGCTCGCGCAGGAAGTCCGCGTGACCGTTGTGGCGGGCGTACTCCTCGATCATGTGCACGTAGATCCAGCGCAGTGAGACCTCCCGGCCGCGGCGGGCGCGCTTGCCGACAGCGTCGAGGTCTGCATGCTCGGCCGCGATCCGGCGGCAGGTCTCGAGCTCGTCCTTGAAACGCGCCACGTCGCCTGCGACCTCCGCGTCGTCGACGTCGTCGAAGTCGCCGTCCTCGTTGCCGTCGTCGTAGTACAGCGGCTTCACGTCCTCGTCCATCAGCACCCGGCGGAACCAGCCGCGCTCCACCTCGGTCATGTGGCGCACCAGGCCGAGCAGGCTCAGCGACGACGGCGGGACCGAGCGCGTCTTGAGCTGCTCGTCGGTGAGGCCCTCGCACTTCATCAGCAGCGTGGCTCGGTGGAACTCCAGCCAGCTGTCGAGCATCTCCCGCTCCCCGGCGACGAACGGAGGGTCGTGACGGTCGGTGGCCTGAGGGAACTCGGTGTCGGTCATGGCGGTCAGGCTATGGGTCCGCGACGCGGTTTCGCCACGACATTTCCCGCGCCGGGGTTGCCGTGGACCGGGGGCTCAGCGCGCTTCCACGAGCCGCTTCCGCAGACCATCACGCACGTCCGGCCACTCCTCGGCGGTCACCGAGAACATCACGGTGTCGCGGACCGAGCCGTCCGCACGTCGCTGGTACCGGCGCAGGGTTCCCTCGTAGTGAGCGCCCAGCCGGGCGATCGCCTGTTGTGAGCGCACGTTGCGCACGTCGGTCTTGAGCTGGACCCGCCCGACGTCGAGCGTCTCGAAGGCGTGCTGGAGGAGCAGCAGCTTCGTCTCTGGATTGACCGCACTGCCCCAGACAGCGGGCGCGTAGGCCGTCGAGCCGACCTCGAGGCGGGCGTCGGGCACCGAGACTCCGAGGTACGACGACGTCCCCACCACCGTGCCGGCCCGGAGGTCCCGGATCGGCTGTCGCAGCCGGACCACCCACGGCAGGCGCCCCGTCGCCAGAGCCCGACCGAGCTGGTCGACGTACTCCTCCGCGTTCCGCGGGCGTCCCGCCACGTGCGCCCACACATCGTCGTGGTCGAGGGCATCGAAGAGCTCCTCGGCGTCGCGGGCAAGGTCGACCAGGCAGAGCTCGACGACATCACCGGTGAGGCGCACCTCCGGGTCAAGCGGCCACGCCATCTGCGGCCACGCGGCGTCATCGGGACGCGAGTCACGGATCGGCTCGAAACGCTGAGTCATGGCAGGAGAGCCTGCCATCACCACGGAAGCCGGACGGCACCCACCTGCTCCGCGATCACGACGCCGGCGCCGGCAGCCGCCGCGACGAGTCCCGCGAGGACCGTCCGACGACGGTT
Organism: uncultured Actinomycetota bacterium; assembly: GCA_963721165.1. Lineage (GTDB taxonomy): Bacteria > Actinomycetota > Actinomycetes > Propionibacteriales > Nocardioidaceae > Nocardioides_C. The sequence goes on from CAVRIE010000014.1 coordinate 65,071, forward strand.
CCAACGACGGGCCTTCTTCGGGGACGGCAGCGGGAACGGCTCCAGCCGCGCGTCGAGCCGGAGCGCGACCTCGTTGATCTCCGAGGTGGACAGGACGACCGGCGAGGACCTCACGATGTGCTCGAAGGTCGTCGGCGAGGTGACCAGGACGCCGTCGACGAGCTCGGCCATACCCACGTCATCGGTGCTGCAGAGGACGGGGCGGACCCGACCTCGGTACCGCGGAGGCAGCAGGGACGAAACCACGTCGGCGGCGCTCTGGCTGAGGGAGACCACACGCGCGGCGAGCACCGCGTCGGTCGACGGGTCCTCCTCCGCCTGGAGCGACGTGACCACGTGGATTCCGCTGTGACACACGAGGACGCGCTCGACGTGCAGGTCCGGCTTCCACGGGTGCCGCACGTTGTGGAACTCGCGCCTCCGGCGCTCTGTCAGATCGAGGCGGCGCGCTGCGCGCCGAGAGTCCCGCAGTGCCGCCCGAGCCATGGCCGCTCCCCTCAGATCAAGCAGTGTGACAAGGGTAGGTACGAGGTCGACGGCTCGTCCCGGGTTTCTGGAAACTGGTCACACCAGTCACATCTGTCACACAGTTCGGACGGGCCGGGCACGGCATGGGGAGGCTACGCAACCGCGAGGAGCACTGACAGGGGCACGCTCCGCGCTCCGGGTCAGAGCTGCGGCATGACCTTCTCCGCCACCAGCTCGAGGTGGTCGAGGTCGCTCAGGTCGAGGACCTGGAGGTAGATCCGCTCGGAGCCTGCCTCGGCGTACCGGCCGATCCTGTCGACGACCTCGGCGGGTGTTCCGGCGATGCCGTTCTCCCGGAGCTCGTCGGCCTCGCGCCCGATGGCCTTGGCTCGTCGCGCGACCTCGGCGTCGTCTTCGCCGCAGCAGAGCACCAGCGCGTTCGAGTAGGTCAGCGAGGACGGGTCCCTGCCCTCCGTCGTGCACGCCTCGCGCACGCGCTCGAAGAGCACCTTGGTCTCCGCGATGCCGTCGAACGGGACGTTGAACTCGTCGGCGTACTTCGCGGCCAGCGCCGGCGTGCGCTTCTTGCCCTTGCCGCCGATGAGCACGGGCGGGCGCGGCGACTGGGTCGGCTTGGGCAGGGCCGGGGAGCCGGCGAGCTGGTAGTGCTTGCCGTCGAAGTCGAAGCGCTCCCCCACAGGCGTCTCCCAGAGACCGGTGATCACCGCGAGCGACTCCTCGAGCCGGTCGAAACGCTCACGCGTGTCGGGGAACGGGATCCCGTAGGCGGTGTGCTCGGCTTCGAACCATCCCGCGCCGATGCCGAGCTCCACGCGTCCGCCACTCATCTGGTCGACCTGCGCGACGGAGATCGCGAGCGGGCCGGGGTACCGGAAGGTCGCGGACGTCATCAGCGTGCCGAGGCGGATGCTGCTCGTCTCACGCGCGAGACCGGCCAGCGTGATCCAGGCATCGGTGGGCCCGGGCAGCCCCTCGGTGCCCATGCCGAGGTAGTGGTCGGAGCGGAAGAACGCCCCGTAGCCGAGGTCCTCTGCGGTGCGGGCGACGGCGAGAAGATCGTCGTAGGTCGCACCCTGCTGTGGTTCGGTGAAGACACGAAGCTCCATGTCCCAAGACTTTCACGCCGTGCAGAGGCGGACCAACGGCTAACCCCGGCCGTTGACCCGGTAGCTGCTCACGAGCGCGCGGCGGACCTGCTTGGGCGTGAACGCGAAGTCGACCCACTTCTCGTTGCTGAACAGCCGGGTCTGGTCCGACGACCACGGTGAGCGGCGGTTCAGGGACTGGCCGTAGGTCAGGATCGTGTCGGCGTCCACACCGGTGTCGGTGAACGCGACCGCCTGGATGTGCGAGGAGCCGTAGCTGACCGGGTACAGCCGGTTCTTGTTCGCGCCCGGGTTGCGGCTGGCGACCGCGTTCGCGTTCCCGGCGAACCCTTCACCACCGCCGATGGGGATCGGGGGCGCTCCGTCGTCCCCGGCCACCTGCAGGGAGCCCCAGACCGCGTCGTCGGGCACACCCTTCTCGTCGAGGTAGGCGAGGGCGTCCTGCATCGCCTTGACGACCAGCGGGTTCGCCTCGTTCAGGTCGCGCGGGGTGCCGACCGGGTCAGCGGCGTCGAACGGCACCTGCCACAACCCGGTGACCCCCTCGGCGCGCTTCCAGAACTCCTGGAAGATGTGTGTCCCGACGCTGTCGATGTCCGACCGGCCGTCCCACTTCGCGAGGACGTCACAGGCAGTCGCCTCCGCCGGCGGCCTCGCAGACGTCCTGGAGGTCGTTGTCCTGACGCGTGACCTCGGCGCCGAAGACCCTGTTCTCGTGCTCGGTCGCCCTGAGCGTGCGCTGCGAGACCTTCCGGTTTCGCGCCAGACCGTCCTTGCCGGCCAGACGGTCCAGCACGTAGCGGTACACCATGCGCGTGCGCAGGGTCCGCTCGCACGACTCGCAGCCGATGATGCGGGCGAAGCCCTCCAGACGCTGCTTCGGGTTGGGCAGCCAGTAGCTGTCGTTGGCGTTGATCACCCAGTCCTTGCGGAACGTCTTGGGGAGGTTCCTCGGGCCGAAGATGCCCGGCCTGGTGGCGTCAGGGTCGGTGCGCCACGCGCAGTCGCCCGACGCCCGGGTGCCGTCGAGACCCGGAAGGCCTGCGACCTGGAACAGCGCACGGCCGACCGGCGTCATGCACTGCTGCGCCATGTCGTCCGGGACGTTCGGAACCACCGAGTGGTCGGCGTAGAGCACGTTGCCCGCGCGGTCCGCAGCGATCGTGTTGACCCACGGCATCCCGGATCCGCGGTCCTGGGCGGCGAGGAGCTGCCGGACGTTCCTGGCCTTGGCCATGTTGTGGAACGTGTCGATGGTGCGCAGGTGCTCGGCGTTCGCGTCGCGGAGCGCGAAGAAGCTCGCAGGGGTCCAGCTCATCAGCACGTCGGGGGCGTTCAGCACGTAGCCCTCGCGGGTGCGGTAGAGGTCCTCCGTGACCGTCCGGAGGGACCCGTCCTTGGTGCGCGCCTTGAACCTCACGACCCGCCGCTCGAGCTGCTTCGGCCCGTCGGTGGTGAGGTAGGTCGTCGGGCTCCCCGGTACGGTCGGGTACTCGTACGGCGTGAAGCGGTAGGCCGTGGAGACCGTGTGGCTCCACGCGACGTTGCGGTTGAAGCCGATGTTGATCACCGGCGAGCCGATCAGGCTGGCGCCCGCGACGTCGTACTTCCCGGGGATGGTCAGCTGCGCCTCCTCGAAGCGGTAGCGACCTCGCCACGGGAAGTGCGGGTTGCCGAGCAGCATCCCGCGCCCGGTGGTCGTCGCGGCCGCCCCGACGGCGGTTGCGTTCGACCCGAACGGCGCGTCGGGGTCCTTGCCGAGTCCCTTGAGCAGAGCCTTCTTCGAGGGGAGCTGCGCGGGCGCCTTCGCGAACCCTGCCTTCACCGGCGCCGAGGGGAGGTTGGGGTTCTCCGGGCTCGGCGGCGCGGCCTCGACGATCTGCGGCACGAACACGCCCGAGGAGGCCAGGAGGTTCGCTGCGTAGACGCCGTACCAGAGGTCGAGCGGCGTCGCGGTCGGCTTGATCCAGCGCGCTCCTCGGCACGAGGGGTCCTTGATCCCCTTCGCACCACCGACCGCGCTGATGTAGTCGTTGATGCCGGCGACGTACCCCCGCACGATCGCCTTCGCCTCGGCCCCCGGCCCTCGCTTGGGGTCGCGCAGGAGCTTCTCCACGACCCGGCGGTTGTGGATGTCGGTGAGCAGCGCGTCGGTCTGCTCGTTCGTCGCGTTCAGGGTGACCTGGTCGTTGTACCGGCGGTTCGGCCCGAGGTAGCGGGATCGCTCACCGCGCGCCGTGAGGAGCGTGTCCGCGAGCGAGCAGATCGACGTCTCAGCGGTGGCGTACCCGTGACCGAAGCCCAGCGAGCCGTAGTCCTTCGCGACGATGTGGGGGATGCCGTGCTCGGTCCGCTTGATCGTCGCGCGGTACACCCCGTCGCTGGGACGCAGGAGCGACTCGGCAGCGGCCGCCTCCTGAGGCGCGGTCACGACACCCACGGCAGCGAACGCCGGCAGCAGGGCGACAGACGCGAGTACGGCGATGGCGCGGCGGCGCTTGGGGGTCAATGGACTCTCCGATCCCGGGACAACGACTACCTAAACGCCACAAAGTGGAACAAGTTATGGCCCCGCCACCTGGATCGTCCGAGGGAGCGCCCGCACCGGCGGCGGCGCGACCAGCCCTGGGACCTGCCACACACCGGCCCCCGCGTTTGTCGTCGCACGGTGCGGGTACCACCGCTGCGCCAAGCAGAAGGAGAGGCCCATGAACACCTCAACCGTGGTGTGGATCATCGTCATCGCCGTCATCGTGATCGCGCTGATCGCGCTGCTCGCGACGATGGCCAACAAGAAGAAGAAGGAGCGTTACCGCTCCGCAGGCCACCGAGCTCCGCGAGAAGGCTGCGGAGTCAGCCACCGAGATCCAGCGCAGGGAGGCCCTTGCGAAGGAGACCGAGGCCGAGGCCGCGGCGGCTCGTGCGGAGGCCGAGCGCAAGGCGGCGGAGGCCGAGCGCAAGGCGGCCGAGGCGCAGCGGCTCGAGGCCGACGCGCAGGACCGCGCCAGCGCTGTGACCCAGCACCGCGAGGAGCACCAGGAGCACCTGCGCCGGGCCGACGAGCTCGACCCCGACGTCAAGCACTCCGCTCCGACCACCGCACCGGCCGAGAGGTCTCACCTCGGGGCGAACGACGGGGCACACGACCGGGCCGCGACGGAGACGACGGCGACGACGACGGACGGCTGGGACGGCTGGAACGACCGGCGGGGCCACTCGCTCGATGGACACGTCGAACGGCACCACCCCGACCGACGGCACCACCCCGACCGACGGCACCACCGGGACCGACGGATCCGAGCCGACGACCGTCCACGGCGCGCATGCGTCCGACGACCTCCGCGGCGAGCGGACCGGTGAAGCGACCGGCGAGCCGACGACCGGTGAGCCGACGACCGGTGGCACGCACCGCGCCTGACTCGTTCGCTCAAGCACGAAGGCGGGCACTCCCCAGGGGAGTGCCCGCCTTTCGCTTTGAGAGGTCAGAGATAGAGGCCGGTCTGGGTGTCGCCGAGGCGTTCGGCCGCGACGGCGTGGATGTCACGCTCCCGCATGACGACGTAGGCCTCCCCCTGGACCTCGACCTCCGCCTTGTCCTCGGGGTCGAAGAGGACCCGGTCGCCGACCTCGACGCTGCGTACGTGCGCCCCCACCGCGACCACGCGGCACCACGCGAGCCTTCGGGCGCCCAGCGCGGCGGTCGCCGGGATCACGATTCCCCCGCTGGAGCGACGCTCGCCGGCCTCCTTGTCCAGCTGGACGAGGACCCGGTCGTGCAGCATCCGGATCGGAAGCTTGTCCTTCGCCACGGTGCTACTTCGCGACCTTCCGGATGACGATCATGACCACGACGAAACCGCCGACGCCCGCGGCGACCTTGGCGATGTTGTCCTTGCGCGGCCCCGTGACGGGGTCGACGAAGTAGCCCTTGAAGCTGGCGAACTCCCGCTTGGCGATCGTCTTCGGGCTCGAGCGGTAGAGGAGCTGGTCGATCGTGACGGCGAGCCGGTCCCGGGTGGCCTCGATCTCCTTCTCGATCGTCTCCGGTGCCCGAGTGTCAGCCGGCTTGTCGGGGTGGCTCACGTGAGTCTCCTCGTCTGTGGATGCGGTCCAGTGCACGCCGGAGCGGGCACATCAGTCGAAGGTTACCCGAGCGTCCGGTTCACATTCGCGCGCGGATCGAAGCCGAACGGCAGCTCGAGGCGGTGCTCGGACATCAGCGCGTCGTCGGTGAGGACGTCGTACGTCGGCCCGTCCGCGACGATCACTCCGTCGGAGAGTACGACGGACCGCGGGCACAGCTCGAAGGCGTAGGGCAGGTCGTGGGTCACCATCAGGACCGTCACGTCGAGGCCGCGCAGGATCTCGGCCAGCTCCCTCCGCGAGGCGGGGTCGAGGTTGGAGGAAGGCTCGTCCAGCACGAGGATCTCCGGCTCCATCGCGAGCACCGTGGCCACCGCGACGCGGCGCCGCTGCCCGAAGCTCAGGTGGTGCGGCGGCCGATCCGCGAAGTCCGCCATGCCGACCTTCTCGAGGGCCTCCATCACACGCGCCCGGAGGGCGGGCCCACGCATCCCGAGGTTCGAGGGCCCGAAGGCGACGTCGTCGCGCACGGTCGGCATGAACAGCTGGTCGTCAGGGTCCTGGAACACCACGCCGACCCGGCGGCGGATCTCCTGGAGGTGCTGCTTCGCCACGGGGAGGCCCGACACCGCGACCCGGCCGGCCCCTGCGGTGAGGATGCCGTTCAGGTGCAGCACGAGCGTGGTCTTCCCCGCGCCGTTCGGGCCGAGCAGAGCGACCCGCTCCCCTGCATGGACGTGGAGGTCCACGCCGTACAGCGCCTGGTGGCCGTCGGGGTAGGCGTAGGCAAGTCCCTGGACGTCGAGTACCGGCGTGCTCATCGCACGCTCCGGGGGCTCGGCTCAGCGGGGTCCTCGGCCTGCCGGGGTGTGCTCTGGTAGCCGCGCGACAGCATCGCGAGATGCACTCGTTCTCCTCGTTCGTAGGACCGGATGAACAAGGCTCCCGCGGTCCGGGCGATCACCGGCCAGGAGCGCAGCCCGCCGCTCCGGAAGCCTCGTGACTCGCGGGCCACCTTCATCCGGCGCAGCTCGTCGGTGACCACGTCGAGGTAGCGGATCATGAAGCCGATGATCTGCACGAGCTGTGCGGGCACCCGCAGCCGCTCGAGCCCGACCAGCAGGTCGCGGGGCTCGGTGGTCGCGGCCAGGGTGAGGCTCGCCAGCACGCCGAGCGTGCCCTTGGCCAGCAGCCCCCACGCCGCGAAGAGTCCCGCCTCGGAGAGGCTCAGACCGAGTACGTCGACCCGCGGACCCGTCGCGACGAACGGCATCAGCAGCGCGAAGAGCACGAAGGGCAGCTCGACGACCATGCGCTTGCCGATGTAGCCGAACGGCACACGCGAGAGCGCGATCACGCCGAGCACCAGCGCGAGGTACACCGCGAACGCGGGGAACCAGTCGCGCGGGGTGGCGACGACGGCGAGCATGAAGCCGAGGAGGCCCGCGATCTTCAGGTGCGCCGGAGCGCGATGCACCGGTGAGTGCCCGTGGAAGTGCAGCTTGTGGCCGTGGCCGGCGCCCATGTCAGCCGTGTTCCTCGTGCTCGAGGTCGGCGTCGTCCTGCGCCGCCCCCTCGCCCTGGAGTTGGTCGAGGTCGGCCGACCCCCTCCGACGTACTGCGTAGGCGAGGCCACCAGCGAGCACCAGCACCACCAGTGCGCCGGTCACCCCTGCGAGGCCACCCGACAGCGCGTCGTTCTCGACTCCCTTGACCTTGTAGCCGGACAGCGGCGACTTCTCCGCAGGCGAGCCCTTCTCGGCCGTGGCGAACCCCGCCTTCTCCGCGACGTACTGAAGCCCGTCCGGGTGGCTGGAGGCCCAGTAGCTCACCACCCCTGCGACGAGGAGGGCGGCCACGAGTCCGGAGACCACGAAGGTGCGGGTCCTCATGCTGCGGCGTCCTCCTCGGCGGCAGGCCGGGCTGTCCGGATCTCGAGCTCGCGCCGACGCAGAACCGGGCGGGCGCCGTACACGAGGTCCGGGCGCAGGGCGATCACGCTGGCCACGACGAGACCGGTGATGGCCGCCTCGCCGATGCCGATGAGGGTGTGCCAGCCGAGCATCGCGACGGCGAGCCCGTCGAGCGGGACCGGGGCGGTGCCACCGACGGCGTACAGCGCGACGAAGAGCAGGGCGGCCACCGGGACGGAGACGAGCGCGCCGGCCGCGGCGAGCACCGGCACCAGACCGAGTCGCTTCGGCAGCAGGCTCTGGAAGCCCCGGAAGACCAGCCATCCGACGACCACGCCGACGACCGCCATGAGGCTGATGTTCGTGCCGAGAGCGGTGATGCCGCCGTCGGCGAGGAGGAGTGCCTGGACGATGAGGACGACGCTGACCGCGAGGATGCCGGTCCATGGACCGACGAGCACAGCCGCCAGCGCTCCCCCGAGAAGGTGGCCGCTCGTGCCGAGGCCGACCGGGAAGTTCACCATCTGCGCCGAGAACACGAAGGTCGCCACAAGCCCGGCCATCGGGGCGGTGCGGTCGTCGAGCTCCGTCCTGGCCTTTCGCAGCGCGAGGCCGACCGCGCCCGCCGCGACGACGCCGGTCGCGATGGACGTCGGAGCGTCGAGGAATCCGTCGGGCACGTGCATCGCGGTGGTCCTCCGTGGCCGTGTCTCAGGCCGGCTGCTCGGGCGGTCGGTCAGGGGCATACGTTGTTGTCCCCTGGGCACCGATGCTGTTCGGTGCCACATGAGAACTGTACGTTATTGCGAACTGTTCGCAATAACGCATTCCGCGGTCGCCCAGCGCGACTCGAGCCGCCTCTAAGGAGCACCGATGAGCGAGAACCGACTCTCCCCTGGAGACCTGGCCCCCGACTTCACCCTGGCGACGGACGACGGCTCCAGCGTGACCCTGTCGGACCTGCGCGGCCGGAAGGTGATCGTGTACTTCTACCCCGCAGCGATGACGCCTGGCTGCACCAAGCAGGCCTGCGACTTCACCGACTCGCTCGACTCCCTCAAGGCGGCCGGCTACGAGGTCCTCGGCATCTCCCCCGACAAGCCCGAGAAGCTCGCGAAGTTCCGCGAGCGCGACACGCTGACGATCACGCTGCTCTCCGACCAGGACAAGGCCGTGATGACGCAGTGGGGTGCGTTCGGCGAGAAGACGATGTACGGCAAGGTCGTCCAGGGCGTCATCCGCTCGACCTTCGTGGTCGACGAGGACGGCAAGGTCGAGGTGGCGCAGTACAACGTCAAGGCCACCGGCCACGTCGCCAAGCTGCGCCGCGACCTCGACCTCGCCGGTTGAGCGGCCTCCTGCGCCTAGACTGTGCCGCGCGCGCCCGTAGCCCAATTGGCAGGAGGCAGCAGGTTTAGGTCCTGCGCAGTGCGAGTTCGAATCTCGCCGGGCGCACCACGACACTCCGGCAGGTCACTGGCCGAGATCGGCCGGTAGCACCTGGGCGGAACCGTCCGATCTCCACCACTTTCTTACGCGCTTCGCGTATCGCGGATCTTCGGGCCCCGTTCCTGCCCCGGCGTCTATGGTCGGCGGCATGACGTCTGTGGAGATCGTGCCGTTCGAGGACGGGCACGCGCCTGGCATCGCGAGGTTGTGCACGACGGTCCAGTGGCCCTCGCTGACCGACCCGGCCGTCGTGCTCCAGGTCTGCACCGCGCCCGGCTCCTCGGCGTACACCGCACTCGTCGAAGGCTGCGTCGTCGGCTTCGCGCAGGCGCTCGGCGACGGCGTCCTCCAGTCCCACCTGAGCTTCCTCGCCGTGCATCCCGAACACCGCCGCCGCGGTATAGCCCGGCTCCTGACGGTGGCGACCTTCCAGTCGACCGGCACCAAGCGGATGGACCTGATCACCGACGACGCACCTGAGTTCTACGAGAGCTTCGAGCACAAGCAGATGCTCGGCTTCCGGATCTACCCGGGAGCCTGACCCGTTCGTGGTCCACAACGTGTTTGCGAACGGCTGGTTCGGTGACCATCTCCTGGTACCCCGATCGAGAAGGAGCCCACGGTGAGAGCAGCCGTCTATGACGAGTACGGCGACGCCGACGTCATCACAGTCCGCGAGCACGACGACCCGCCCGTCGGTCCGGACACCGTGCTGGTGCGGGTGAAGGCCACCAGCGTGAACCCCGTCGACTGGAAGATCCGGTGCGGCTTCCTCCAGGGCGCCTACCCGCACCACCTCCCGATCATCCCGGGCTGGGACGTCTCCGGAGTGGTCGAGGCGGTCGGCCCCGCGGTCGTCACGGGCCTCGAGGTCGGCGACGAGGTCTGGGGGTACGTGCGCCGCGACGATGTCCAGTGGGGTACGTCGGCCGAGCTCGTGCCCGCGCCGGAGCGGACCGTCGCGCGCAAGCCGGCCGCCCTGTCGTTCGAGGAGTCAGCAGCAGTGCCGCTGGCCGGCCTCACCGCCCACCAGTCCCTCGTCGAGGCGCTCGAGGTCGACGCCGGGGACAGGGTGCTGATCCACGCGGCCGCGGGCGGCGTCGGGCAGTTCGCGGTGCAGATCGCGGCCGCCCGAGGCTGCGAGGTCGTCGGCACGGCGAGCCCCGACAACCACGCCGCTCTCCGTGAGCTGGGTGCGTCCGAGGTGATCGACTACCACGCGGGACCGGTGAGCGAGCAGCTGTCGACGCCGGTGGACGCGGTGCTCGACCTGATCGGCGGCGACGCCCTCGACGACGCGCCGCGCCAGGTCAAGGACACCTCTCGGATCGCCTCCGTCATCGACGCGCAGAAGGTCCGCGAGCTCGGCGGCAGGTACGTCTTCGTGCGGCCCGAACGCGACCACCTCGACGCACTCGCGGCGCTCGCCGAAGACGGTCGGCTTCGTGTCGGCGTCGCCCGCACCTTCCCTCTCGACCAGATCGCCGACGCGCACCGGCTCTCGGAGTCCGGCCACACGCGCGGAAAGATCGTCGTGACCGTCTGAGCGACACGTCACACCGCCGAGGCCCGAAGGGGGGTGAAAGTGCCGGCAGTACATGCTTGGCTGCTGCCATGACGCTCGACTACCTGGCACACCTCCGTGAGGACTCCGCCCGCTTCACCGCGGTCCTGCGCGATGCGCCTGCAGACGGCCAGGTGCCGACCTGCCCTGACTGGCACACCGACGACCTGCTCTGGCACCTCGGCGAGGTGCAGTGGTTCTGGGGCACGATCGTGCGCGAGGGCGTCACCGACCCCGAGGGGCTGGAGCATCCCGAGCGGCCCGCCGGCCGGGAGGGGCTTCTCGACTTCTTCGACAAGGCGACGAACGACCTCCAGACGGCGCTGGCCGACACCGACCCTGCCGAGCACCGCTGGACCTGGTCCGACGACCAGACCGCCGGCTTCATCCGCCGGCGCCAGGCCCACGAGGCGCTGATCCACCGCATCGACGCGGAGCTCACTGCCGACATCGAGCGGGCCGAGATGGACCCGGCGCTCGCCACCGACGGGATCGACGAGGCGTTGCGCATCATGTTCGGCGGTTGCCCGCCATGGGGACGACTCGAGCTGGACGACGCCGCGAACCTGCGCGTCCGCGCCACCGACACCGGCGCGTCGTGGCGAGTGACGCTCGGCAGGTTCAGCGGCACGAGCCCGAAGGGCAAGACGTACACCGACGAGCCCGACATCGAGGTGGCCGAGACGGACACCGGCGAGGAGGTCGAGGCCACGGTGGAAGGCACTGCCGCAGACCTGGACTGCTGGCTGTGGGGCCGGCCTACCGTCGGAGCCCTGCACCGCACGGGCGACGAGACAGTGCACTCGCGGTTCCAGGACATCGTCTCGCAGGGCGTCGACTAGCGGCAGACTCCTGCCCTGCGGCGGTCCCAACGGCTAGCCGGGGATCGGCTCCGTCCGGGCTCGGACGTGTTCGACGGGTTCCAGGATCCGGGTCAGAGGCGTTCCCGCGAGGGCGGGAGCCTGCTCCGGCGAGGACCACACCGTCGCCCTGAGGAAGTCCAGGAAGCCCTGGGCTTCCTCGGTCGTGCCGAACTCGAGGTCGATGAGGACGTACCTGTCGTCGTCGACCGGGCGCTGGATCCGGTGACCGAGAACCCCCGACTGCTCACGGACCTCTTCGAACCGGTCGAAGGCCGCCTTCCAGAGGCCGAGGTCCACGATCGGGTGCTCGATGTGCAGTGTTCGCATCGCAGCTCCAAAGACCTGTTGGTGGGTCCTTCCACGGTAGGAAGCCCGAGAGCTCCGCGCCCATCCCAGGTTCCTGGGGTCTTTGGGCCACCACCGAAGCCGCCGCAGACGCGTACTCTCGGACCGTGGCCGGAGCAGCCCCGGCTGGTACCAAGGCAGCCGCCATCGCTCGTGTCGCACGGCTCTGCGACTCCGCGCGCGACGCGACGACTCTGCGCGTGCGGGTGCTCGACGAGGTCCGCCGCGTGGTCGGCTTCGACGCCTACGCCTGGCTCCTCACGGATCCGGTGACCTCGGTGGGCTCGGCGCCGTTGGCGGACGTGCCGTGTCTGCCGGAGCTACCACGCCTGGTCCGCCTGAAGTACCTGACCGAGGTGAACCGATGGACCGGGATCGGACCCGGGTCGGTGGCGCTGCTGAGTGAGGCCACCCGGGGCGACCTCGCCCGCAGCCTTCTCTGGCGGGACCTGTTGAGCGCCTACGACGTGGGCGACGTGGCGTCGGTGGTGTTCAAGGACTCGAACGGATGCTGGGGGTTCCTGGACCTCTGGCGATCCGGGGGGCCCTACACCCGGGAGGACGCAGAGCTCCTCGAGGAGATCGCCGCACCGGTGACCTGCGCCCTGCGCCGCTGCGAGGCCGACGCCTTCGTCGCCACCCCGTCAGGCAGGCGCCACCGGACCGGTCCTGTCGTGGTCCTGTTGTCACCCGACCTCGACGTGGTGGGACAGACGCCGGCGACGCACGAGTACCTCAGGCTCCTCGTCCCTCCGCCCGATGGACGTCCGCCCGTTCCGGCGAGCGCCTACAACGTCGCCGCGCAGCTCCTGGCCAACGAGGCGGGGGTCGACGACAACGCGCCGCGCGCTCGCGTACACCTTCCCGACGGGCTCTGGCTCACCGTGCGCGCGGCGAGGCTGGGGAACGCGCCAGGGGCGGAGGACCGCGACATCGCCGTGACCATCGAGGAGAGCTCTCCGGCCGAGCGGGTCGAGCTCTTCTCCCGCGCGTTCGGCCTCACCCCGCGGGAGGCAGAGCTCCTCGGCCGGCTCGCGACGGGCCTCGACACCCGCCAGCTCGCGGCACAGATGCACCTCTCGGAGCACACGGTCCAGGACCATCTGAAGGCGGTCTTCGCGAAGACCTCCACGCACAGTCGCCGGAGTCTCGTGTCTCGAGCCCTTGGCTAGGCCGACCCCTTCAGCGCTGCTGCCACGACCGGGGCGATCCGCCGAAGCGCCTGGCCGCGGTGGGAGATCGCGTCCTTCTCGTCGGGCGGGAGCTCCGCCGAGGTGACGTCGTCGTGCCCCTCGGCGACGAAGAGGACGTCGTAGCCGAAGCCACCACTCCCCCGCATCTCCCGGATGACCCGTCCGGGCATCTCGCCGTGCGCGACGTCCTCGACCAGGTCACCCGAAGCGGTCCTGCGGACGAACGCCACCGCGCAGCGGAACTGCGCGGTGCGGCGCTCGTCGGGCACGTCGCCGAGCTGCGCGAGCAGCAGCTCGTTGTTGGCGAGGTCGACGTCGCGACGGCCGTCCTTCACCACGCCGCTCCATCTCGCGGAGAGCACCCCCGGCATCCCGTTGAGGGCGTCGACGCACAGCCCGCTGTCGTCGGCCAGCGAGGGAAGACCCGTCGCCTCTACAGCCACCCGGGCCTTGATGAGCGCGTTGCCCTCGAACGTCGGCTCGGTCTCCGCGGGCTCGTCGTAGTGCTCGACGTCGTCGAGGCCGAGCACCTCGACGTGCGGGACGAACCCCTCGAGGATCCGCTGCATCTCGGTGAGCTTCTTGGCGTTGCGGGAGGCCAGGAACACCTGGGGTCGGGACTCGACCTGCTCGACCGCCGCCACATCAGCCACGCAGTGCCTCCTGCTGCAGACGGGTCAGGTCCGCGCAGCCCTTCTCCGCCATGGAGAGCAGGCCGTCGAGGTGGTACCGGTTGAACGGCTCCCCCTCGGCGGTGCCCTGGATCTCGACGAACATCCCGTCGCCGGTCATCACGACGTTCATGTCGGTCTCTGCGCGGACGTCCTCCTCGTAGGGCAGGTCGAGGCGGATCTCGTTGTCGATGATCCCCACCGACACCGCCGCGACCGACCCGGTCAGGGGTTCGCCCTTCAGCGCACCCTTCTCGCGGAGGCTGGCGCAGGCGTCGACGAGCGCGACGTACGCACCGGTGATCGCGGCGGTCCGAGTGCCGCCGTCTGCCTGCAGCACGTCGCAGTCGAGCACGATGGTGTTCTCGCCGAGCGCCTTGTAGTCGACGATCGCCCGCAGCGACCGGCCGATGAGCCGGGAGATCTCCTGGGTGCGGCCGCCGATGCGGCCCTTCACCGACTCCCGGTCCGAGCGGGTGTGGGTCGCCGAGGGCAGCATGGCGTACTCCGCGGTGACCCAGCCGAGTCCGGAGTCCTTGCGCCAGCGGGGTACACCGATCGAGGCCGATGCCGCGCACAGCACGCGGGTCCTGCCGAACTCGACCAGGACCGAGCCCGCTGCGTGGTCGAGCCAGTGGCGGGTCAGCTTGATGGGTCGAAGCTCGTCGTTCTCGCGTCCGTCAGGTCGGTTGGTCATGGCCGAGACCCTACCGAGGAGGGCTCAGACGTCGTACGTCGCGCCGCAGGCCGCGAGGTCCAGGGGGCCTTCGAATACCGGACGGGCCTCCTCCAGGGCGCCGGCCTTCTCGTACCACGGCGGGATGTGCGTGAGAACCAGCCGATGCGCGCCCGCCCGCGCGGCCGTCTCACCCGCCTCCTTCCCGGTCATGTGCAAGGCCTTGGGGTTGTCCTCACCCTCGCGGAAGGCGGCCTCGGCGAGGAGCAGGTCGGTGCCGTTGGCGAACTCGACGAGCTCCTCGCAGAAGCCGGTGTCGCCGCTGTAGACGAGCGTCCTGTCGCCGTGGGTCACCTTGATCGCGTAGGTCTCGACCGGGTGCGCCACCCTCGCGACGTCGAGGGTCAGCGGACCGACCGTGACGGGCACGTGGCCGTCGTACTCCCGGAAGTCGAACTCCTCGGTCATCCCCGGCTTCTCGGCGAGCCCGTAAGCCTTGGCCATCCGCTTCGCGATACCGCTGGGGCCGTAGACCGGGATGCGCGGCTGCGGGCCGGAGGGGTGGTACTTCCGGAGCACGTAGTAGCCGCTCATGTCGAACCAGTGGTCCGGGTGCAGGTGGCTGATGAACACCGCGTCGATCGAGAGCGGGTCGGCGACCTGGTGCAACGGCCCGAGTGCGCCGCTGCCGAGGTCGAGCAGCACCCGCCAGGTGCGCTCGCCGTCCTCGGCCTCCACGAGGTAGCTGCTGGCCGGCGAGTCCGGCCCGGGATAGGACCCGGAACAGCCGACGACGGTGAGCCTCACGAGAGGCCCCCGCTTCGCGCGGCCGGCCGGGTCCACGCGGTCTGCTGCGCGAGCTGGCTGGCGGTCTGCAGCTCCGGGCCGAGGAACCGTCCGCCGATCTGCGCGAACTCGTCCGGGCTGCCGGTCGTGAGGAAACGGTGCTCCGGCGCACCCAGCGACGTGTCGCGCTCGAGGCCATGGCGGACGAGCAGCTTGTAGACGTCCTTGGCGGTCTCCTCCGCGCTCGACACGAGCGTGACCTGGTCCCCCATCACGAAGGACACGACCCCGGTCAGCAGCGGGTAGTGGGTGCAGCCGAGGACCAGGGTGTCGACGCCGGCCGAGACCAGCGGGTCGAGGTACTCGTGCGCCGCGGCCAACAGCTCCGGGCCGCTGGTGACGCCGTCCTCGACGAACTCCACGAAGCGGGGGCAGGCCTGGGTGTGCAGCGCGACGTGCGGGGCGGCGGCGAACGCGTCCTCGTAGGCCATCGACTCCGCCGTCGCGCGCGTGCAGATCACGCCGATCTGCCCGGTGCGGCTCGCGGCCACGGCCCTGCGCGTGGCGGGGAAGATCACCTCGACCACCGGGACCGGGTACCGCTCTCGCGCGTCCCGCAGCACCGCCGCGCTCGCCGAGTTGCAGGCGATGACGAGCACCTTCACGCCCTCGTCGACGAGATGGTCGAGGCACTCGAGGGCGTACTCGCGGACCTCGCCGATCGGCTTCTGACCGTAGGGCTGCCGGGCCGTGTCGCCGAGGTACAGGATCGGCTCGTGCGGCAGCTGGTCGATCACGGAACGGGCCACGGTGAGGCCACCGAAGCCTGAGTCGAAGATCCCGATAGGTGCGTCCGTCACGCGACACAGGCTAACCGCGGCGAGCGCCCACTGCCCGCGAGAGCGACCCACGTCACGCTGCGACAGTGGTCACGTTCTCGCATCGTCGGGCAGCAGTACGCCGGTCGCCGCGGCGTTACGGCTCCGTCGCGGACGTTCTAGGAGTCCTCCCGGCGCCAGATGCCGGGAGCACTCCTAGGACCTCGCCCGCCGCACCCACCGCACGTGGCCGCGGGCCGCCGACCGTCCCCAGAGCGTCCCTGCTGTCGCGGGTCCACAACAGGACTCGCACGACGCCACCGGTGCGGAGGCGACGAGCCATCATGCGGAGATGACCACGCGCATCGAGGAGCTCATCGCCGCGCAGGACGGCGTCATCTCGAGGAGCCAGGTGCTCGCCTGTGGCGGCGACGACAACCTGATCGAGCGGCAGTTGCGTCGGCGCGCTTGGGCAACGGTCCATCGCGGCGTTTACGTCCACCACACCGGTCCGCTCACATGGGGCCAACGAGCCTGGGCGGCACTGCTCTACTACTGGCCGGCCGCCCTGTGCCACGACTCGGCCTTGCGCGTGCACGGCGTCCGAACCGCTGACCGGCAACTCGCCGAGAGCACCGACGGGCGGATTCACGTCGCGGTCGAACAGCGCCGGCGTGTGGCCGAACTGCAGGGGGACACCACTCCCGCACGCCTGCTCGGCGCCGTCGAACGCCGTCCGAAGCTCCCTCGACGTCGCTTCCTCCTGAGTGTCCTCGCCGACGTGGCCGAGGGGGCGTACTCCGTCCTCGAGCGCCACTACCTCACACGAGTCGAGCGGCCGCACGGACTGCCCACGGCACGACGACAGCGCCGGGTGTCAGTCGGATGCGGAGCCGGCTACCGAGACGTCGAGTACACCGGCCATCGTCTGGTCGTCGAGCTCGACGGGCGGCTCGGGCACGAGCTGACCGAGGATCGCTGGCAGGACATGGGTCGCGACCTCCACGGAACCGTCGCCGGGGACCGGACGGTGCGCATCGGCTGGCGGCAGGTCGTCGACGCCTGTCGCACCGCAGCCGCTGTGGGACAGCTTCTTCGCGCCCAAGGCTGGACGGGAACTCTTCGATCATGCGGACCTTCCTGCCAGGTCCGCGGGTTGTAGGAGTCCTTCCGGCGCCGGACGCCGCGAGGACTCCTAGAACTCCGCGGGGCAGAGCTCCAGCGAGGACCGGTTGACTGGGACCTTCGACTCTGACCGGCCACGCAGGCTCGCCCGACACTGGGCACATGAGGTACAAGACTGAGTTCGTGGACCTTCAGGCCCAGCACACCGCCGTCGTGAAGGGCCACGTCACGACCGAAGGGCTCGCCGAGTTCCTCGGCCGCGCGTTCGGCGAGGTGATCAACGTCCTCGACAAGCAGGAGCTGCACCCGACCGGGGCGCCGTTCGGCAGGTACCGCGCCACCGACGGCGGCTTCGACCTCGAGGTCGGCTTCCCCAGCTCCGACGTCGTGAAGCCCGAGGGCCGGGTCGAGGCCTCCGAGCTGCCGGGCGGCCGTGTGGCGCGCACGATGCACGTCGGTTCGTACGACGACGTCGGAGCGGCGTACGAAGCGGCGATGGCCTGGCTCACCGACGAGGGCTGCGTGTCGACCGGCGTCCCGTGGGAGTGCTACCTGGACGGGCCCGAGGTGCCCGAGCCCCGCACCGAGGTGTTCATCCCGTGCGAGACCACGCACCCGGTTCACCACTGAGGTCGGCGCACCAGCGCGGTCAGTCGACGGCGGCGGGCCGCTCGTTGTAGCGCCCGGCCAGCTCCTGTCCGGACATCGCGTGGATCGCGGCCATGATCTCGTCGGTGGCCTCACGCCGCGCCCTCCCGCCAGGCACCCCGTCGAACCTCCCGCCGAAGTCGATCGGCTCGCCGAACTGCACCGACACCTTCGCGATCCTCGGCATGCGCGACCCGACCGGCTGCAGCTTCTCCGTGCCGATCAGCGCAACCGGTACGACGGGCGCTCCCGACGTCATGGCCAGCCAGGCGACCCCGGTCCTCCCGCGGTACAGCAGGCCGTCGCGGGACCGGGTGCCCTCGGGGTAGATGCCGAAGGCCCCTCCCGACGACAGCACCGACAGGGCCGCGTCGAGTGAGGCCTGCGCCGCCCGCGTGTCGTCGCGGTCGACCGGGATCATCCCGAAGCCGTTGAACCACCAGCGGCTCAACGTGCCCTTGACGCCGGTGCCGGTGAAGTAGTCGCTCTTGGCAAGGAACGCCACACGTCGCGGGACGACCAGCGGGATCACCATGCTGTCCATGAACGACAGGTGGTTGCTCGCCAGGAGCACCGGCCCCGTGCGCGGGATGTTCTCGACGCCGGTGACCTTGGGCCGCCAGACGACCCGGAACACCGTCGCGAGCACGACCTTCACCAACGCGTAGACCATGCGACTCCCCTTTGTCCCGGGCTCAGGCCCAGAGCTGTCCGTCGAGACGCTCCCCGGCCTCGTCCACGGTGCCTTCGTAGGCTCCGGTGGAGAGGTACTTCCAGCCGCCGTCGGCGACCACGAAGACGATGTCGGCGCGGTCGCCCGCCTTCACGGACTTGCGCGCCTGCGCCATCGCGGCGTGGAGGATCGCGCCGGTCGAGATGCCGGCGAAGATGCCCTCCTGCTCGAGCAGCTCCCGCACCCGCCGTACCGCGTCGAGGGGACCCACGGAGAACCGGGAGTCGATCAGCGAGGGGTCGTAGAGCTCCGGGACGAAGCCCTCGTCCATGTTGCGCAGCCCGTAGACGAGCTCTCCGTAGCGCGGCTCCGCCGCGACGATGCGCACGTGAGGGGCCCGCTCCTTGAAGAACCGGCTGACGCCCATGAGCGTGCCGGTCGTGCCCAGCCCGGCGACGAAGTGCGTGACGCTCGGCAGGTCGGCGTAGATCTCGGGCGCGGTGCCCTCGTAGTGGGCGAGAGCGTTGGCCGGGTTGCCGTACTGGTAGAGCATCACCCAGTCCGGGTTGTCGTGGGCCATGATCTTCGCGACTCGCACCGCCTCGTTCGACCCGCCGGCGGCCGGCGAGGAGACGATCTCGGCGCCCCACATGCGCAGCAGCTGGCGCCGTTCCTCCGACGTGTTCTCGGGCATGACGCAGACCATGCGGTAGCCGCGCAGCTTGGCGACCATCGCCAGCGAGATGCCGGTGTTCCCCGACGTCGGCTCGAGGATCGTGCAGCCCGGGGTCAGGGTGCCGTCCTTCTCCGCCTGCTCGAACATCTTCAGCGCGGCCCGGTCCTTGATCGACCCGGTCGGGTTCCGGTCCTCGAGCTTCGCCCACAGCCGCACTTCCGGGGAGGGCGAGAGCCGCGGGAGACCCACCAGCGGCGTGCCTCCTACGGAGTCGAGGAGCGAGTTGAAGAGCATCTAGCCGCGCGCCACCGGCATCGTCGTGAGGGCACCACCGGCGACGGCCGGGAGGACCACGACCTCGTCGCCGTCGCCGACCTCGGTCTCCAGGCCACCGGTGAAGCGGACGTCCTCGTCGTTGACGTAGACGTTGACGAAGCGACGGAGCTCGGACCCGTCGATCAGGCGCTCCTTGATGCCGGGGTGGTTCGACTCGAGGTGGTCGATGAGCTCGGCCAGGGTGCTCCCCTCACCACTCACGGCCTTCTCACCGCCGGTGTAGGTCCGCAGGATGGTCGGGATGCGTACGTCGATGGCCATCGGGTCTGGCTCCTCAAACTCTCTCGTCGGCTGGTTGATCGGGCGTGATGATCTGGGACGTCGGCGCGGCTCAGGCCTCGTGGGAGTCCACGACCGAGACTTCTTCCTCGGTGACCTCGCCGTCAATGATCCTGTATGACCTAAACTCCACCGGCCCGTCGCTATTCCCGTGCTCGGCTGTGGAGACGAGCACATAGTGCGCGTCGGGCTCCATGGCGAGGCCGATGTCGGTGCGCGACGGGTAGGCCTCGGTCGCCGTGTGCGAGTGGTAGATCACCACCGGCTCCTCGTCGCGCTGGTCCATCTCCTTGTACAGCTGCAGCAGCTCGCTGGAGTCGAACTCGTAGAACGTCGGGGAACCCGCGGCGTTCACCATGGGGACGAACCGGGTCGGCGTGTCGGATCCCGCGGGTCCGGCGACCACACCGCAGGCCTCGTCGGGGTGGTCCTTCTTGGCGTGCGCCACGATGGCGTCATAGGTCACGCGGTCGATCTTCAGCACGTCACGAGCGTATCGGGGGCGTCCGAGCAGCCCTCCCCGTCCGGCGTACGTCCGGATCCTGAGACTTCGGGTCAGTCGTCCCGAGAGAGAGCGGCCACGAGGGTCTCCTGGAGGTAGCCGACCCACTCGTAGATGTCGTGCACGTGGGTGCGCGGGTCGTCGTCGCCGAGAGACGCCCAGTACTCCTCGTCGCCCTCCTCGACACCGAGCCGGGTCGCGAGCGCCAGGCGGATGTCGGTGAAGGAGCGCATCCAGGCGCTTCGCCTGGGCCCGGTCGAGCTCCACGTCGATCCAGAGCCCGTCCTCCTCGAGCTCCGCGGGCAGCCCCGCCTCCTCGAGCTGGTCGATGATCAGCCCCGCGTTGGCCGCCTTGCCGTCGCGCAGCCCGCCCTCGGTGAAGCGACGGAACTCGCCGGCGGCCTCCTCGTCGTCGGGATAGGCCGTCGGGAACAGCCGCGCCAGGACCGGGTCCTCCGGCTCGGTGGTCGGTCCGGTGAAGTCGAGCAGGTCCTCGAGCGGGTCGGCGGAGCTCTTCGGCACGGCGACCTCGTTGCGCAGCAGCTCGACGAGCTGCGAGGCGAGCGAACGCAGCAGGTCCGCCTCGAAGCCGGAGAAGGTCGCCATCACCCCCGGGCCGCGGGGAACGAATCCACTCACAGGGAACCTCCGCCGGCCAGGAAGCAGGGCGCGCAGCCAGGAGAACATCTCATGCGTCAGCCTTCTGCATCGTGGCCCACAGACCGTACTCGTGCATGGCCTGCACGTCCCGCTCCATCTCCTCGCGGGACCCCGTCGACACCACCGAGCGTCCGTCGTTGTGGACCTCGAACATCAGCTTCTCGGCCTTCTTCCGGGGGTAGCCGAAGTAGGTCTGGAACACGTAGGTGACATACGACATCAGGTTCACCGGGTCGTTCCAGACGATGGTGACCCACGGCCTTGCAACCAGGGTGCCCTCGTCGGCCTCCGGCTGCTCGATCTCGACGGGCGTGGGTGCAGACACGGTTCACATCCTAGGCTGTGAGGGGTGACGACAGCATCGACGGCACTCCTGACCGACCACTACGAACTGACCATGCTGCAGGCTGCCCTGCAGGCAGGCACCGCCCACCGCCGGTCGGTCTTCGAGCTGTTCGGCAGGCGCCTCCCCGAAGGCAGGCGGTACGGCGTCGTGGCCGGTGCCGGAAGGTTCCTCGACGCCTTCGAGCGGTTCCACTTCGACGACGAGGTCCTCGACGTGCTCCGCACCCACCACATCGTCGACGACGCGACGCTGGAGTGGCTCGCGGGCTATCGGTTCGGCGGCGACATCTGGGGCTACCCCGAGGGCGAGGTGTACTTCCCGTACTCCCCGCTCATGGTGGTGGAGTCCACGTTCGCCGAGGCGGTCCTGCTCGAGACGCTGCTGCTGTCGATCCTCAACCACGACTCCGCGATCGCCTCGGCCGCCTCCCGGATGACCTGGGCGTCGTGCGAGCGGCCGTGCATCGAGATGGGGTCGCGGCGGACGCACGAGGAGGCAGCCGTCGCGGCAGCGAGGGCGGCGTACATCGCGGGCTTCGCCACCACCTCGAACCTCGCCGCCAGGCAGAGGTACGGCGTGCCGACGGCCGGGACGAGCGCGCACGCCTTCACGCTCCTGCACGACACCGAGCGCGACGCCTTCACCGCCCAGGTCGAGTCGCTCGGCAAGGGCACCAGCCTGCTCATCGACACCTACGACGTCGCCGAGGCCGTGAGGACCGCCGTCGACGTCGCCGGTCCCGAGCTCGGCGCGGTGCGGATCGACTCCGGCGACCTCGGCATGCTGGCCTCACAGGTCCGGGCACAGCTGGACTCCCTCGGCGCCACGCACACGCGCATCATCGTCACCTCCGACCTCGACGAGCACGCCATCGCATCGCTCGCGGCCGCGCCGGTCGACGGGTACGGCGTCGGCACCTCGCTCGTCACCGGCAGCGGCCACCCGACCTCCGGCTTCGTCTACAAGCTCGTCTCGCGGGAGAACGACAGCGGCGAGATGGTCTCGGTCGCCAAGAAGAGCAAGGACAAGATCTCCATCGGCGGGCGGAAGTACGCCCTGCGCCGGCGCAACACCCAGGGCGTCGCCGAGGCGGAGGTGGTCGGCGTGGGCGAGCCGCCGGTCGACGACGGCGACGACCGCGAGCTCCTGGTGCCGCTGGTGCGCGACGGCAAGGTGGTCGGGCGCGAGGACCTGGACGCCGCCCGGGAGCGGCACCTGCGGGTCCGCGAGGAGCTGCCCCTCCCGGCCCGGATGCTCTCCCGCGGCGAGCCCGTGATCCCCACCCTGCACGTCGGCGACTGAGCGAGGCGGGCCCGCTCCGGCGGGTCCTTCGGCACGGTGACCGCGCCGCCGCGCTCGGTTAGCGTGGTGCCATGAAACGAGCACTGATCGTGTGCGACGTACAGAACGACTTCTGCGAGGGTGGCAGCCTGCCCGTCCACGGCGGCGCCGAGGTCGCGTACCGGATCGGCGAGCTGCTCCATCACTGGACCGGGAAGGACCCGAAGGCGCCCGACTACGCCGTCGCGGTCGCCACCCGTGACCACCACATCGACCCGGGGAGCCACTTCGCGGCGCCCGGAACGAACCCCGACTTCGTCGACACCTGGCCCGCGCACTGCGTGGCGGGCACCGACGGCGAGGCGTTCCACCCGAACCTCGACCCCCAGCCCTTCGACGCGATCTTCCTCAAGGGCGAGCACGCTGCGGCGTACTCCAGCTTCGAGGGCCGCTCGGCCGACGGTGTGCCCCTGGCCGAATGGCTGCGCAGCCACGGCGTCACCGACGTGGACGTGTGCGGCCTCACGACCGACCACTGCGTGCGCGCCACGACGCTCGACGCCCTACGTGAGGGCTTCGCCGTCCGGGTGCTCACCCGGATGACCGCCGGTGTCGCGGAGAACACCACGAAGGCCGCGATCGAGGAGATGCGGGAGGCCGGCGCACAGCTGGTCTGACCTCCAGCACGGCCCGCGTGTCCCCTGTCCCGGCTCAGGCCTCCGCGTGGGCGTCGAGCTGCCGCGGCAGGTCGCGCATCCGGCTCAGCGGCGAGAAGAGGACGGTGAGACCGGCGACCAGGAAGCCCGCGACGACGAGCCAGAGGGTGGGTACGACGCCGAGCGCACCGCCGAGGAGGCCGCCGACGAAGGCGCCGATCGGCATGCTCCCCCACACGATGAACCGGATGGAGGCGTTCATCCGTCCCAGCAGGGGCTTCGGGCACAGCCGCTGACGGAAGCTCACCTGGATCACGTTGTAGCTCACGGCACCGAACGAGACGCCGAATGCCCCGACCGCCAGGGCCGGCACGGGCGGGAGCTGGGTGGCGAGTGGCGTCAGCGCCGCGAAGGGCACGGTCAGCAGCGCTGACAACGGGATCGTGCGCCCCTCTCCGATGACTCTCGAGAAGCGGCTCACGGTGAGCGCCGCCGTCAGACCGCCGATGGACCCGACCGAGAACACCAGCCCCAGCGTCGCCTCCGTCAGGCCGAGGTCGCGGATGACGAACAGGACGATCAGCACCGAGCTGATCGCCGCGAAGAAGTTGCTGAGCATCGTGCAGAGCACGATCCGGCGCAGCAGGGACTGCTGGAGGACGAACGACAGGCCCTCCCAGATCTCGGTGCGCAGCGGCCTGCGCCCGTCCCGGGACGGGGCCTCCTCGACGTGCCGGATCCGCGACACGAAGAGCACGGAGGCGGCCATGGACAACGCGGTCGCACCGATCGTCAAGGGCGCACCCACCAGGCGGATCAGCGTGGCCCCGAGTGCGGGCCCCCCGATGCTCGCGGTCGACTGGAGCGCCTGCAGCTTCGCGTTGCCCTCGCCGATCTGGCGGGACGGGACGAGCTCCGGCAGGTAGCTCTGGTGCGCGACGTCGAAGAAGACCGTCGCGATGCCGACGACGAGCGCGACGACGTACACCTGCGTCATCGACAGAACGCCGAGCAGCCAGGCTGCCGGGAGGGTGAGCAGGACGGCGCCACGGACCAGGTCCGCCGTGATGATCAGGCGCTTCTTGCGCCACCGGTCGACCCACGCGCCGGCGGGGAGGCCGATGACGAGGAAGGCCAGCAGCTCGAAGGTGCCGAGCAGACCCATCTGGAACTCGTCCGCCCCGAGCAGGCGGACCGCCATGATCGGGATGGCGAGGTTGACCAGCTGGGTCCCGAGCTGACCCACCGCGTCGCCGGCCCACAGCTGCCGGAAGTCGTGGTGGTGCATCAGGCTGCGGGTCCGGAGCGAGTCGGCGTTCTCCGGCTCGACCTTCGGTGCGCTCGTGACTTCCTCGGATGTGCTCACCCGGAAAAGGTCGCCGACTGATTGGGTTTTGTCAATCACTTTCCCCATATCGGGCTCAGTGCGCACTAGGCTGCGGACATGGGCCTTCCCGACGAGACGCGCGAACGCCGCCCGGCCACCGACGCCGAGGCCCGTGCTCTCGCCTCGAGCCTGCGGCTCCAGATCCTCCGCCTCACCCTCGACGAGGCCCTGACGAACAAGGAGATCGCCGAGCGGGTCGGTCGCAACCCGGCCTCCGTCCTGCACCACGTGCGCACCCTGGTCGACACCGGCTTCCTGAGAGCAGAGCCGGTACGACGGGGGGTCCGGGGGTCGCGGGAGGTCCCCTACCGCGCGACCGGGAAGTCGTGGCAGCTCGAGGTGCCCAACGCCGGGCGAGCCGTGCTCGCGGCGTTCCTCTCCGAGGCGGAGAAGGCCCCCGCCGGCACCCTCCAGACCACCCGGCTCGGGTTGCGGCTCACCGAGGACGAGGTGGACGAGCTGGGCAGGCGGATGCTCGAGGTGCTCGAGGAGTTCCGCCGCCGTCCGGCGGACCCGGATGCGACGCCGTGGTCAGTGTTCGTCGCCCTCCACCCGGACGCCGGCCGCCGCTGACACCTCTCGGACGTCAGGCGGGCCGGCCGTTGTGGCGATCGGGAGGCGTGACGTCCCGCGTCACTCGCCGCGGAAGACCGGCCGTCGCTTCTCCGAGAACGCGCGCATCCCCTCGGCGACATCGGCCGTGCGCAGCAGCACCGTCTGCCCGGTGCGCTCGCGCTCCAGCGCGGCCTCGAGCCCGTCGAGCGTCGCGGCGTTGACCGCCCTCTTGGTCGCGGTGTAGGCCAGGGGCGGACCCGCGGCGAGCCGGCCGACGACCTTCGCGACGGTCGCGTCGAAGTCCGCGTCGGGCACCAGATGACTCACCAGCCCGGCGTCGTACGCCTCTCGCGCCGGCATCGCCTCTCCGAGCAGCGCCATCCGCATCGCCCGCGCCCGGCCGATCGATGCAGCGACCGTGGCGGTCGCACCCCCGTCGGGCATCAGCCCGATGCGCGCGAAGGCCAGCAGGAAGCTCGCCGACTCCGTCGCCACGACCAGGTCACAGGCCAGCGCGGCCGAACATCCCACCCCTGCCGCGACGCCGTTGACCGCAGCCACGCAGGGTTTGGGAGACGACGTGATCGCGCGGATGATCCGGTTCGCACGGTCGAGGCTGGTCACGTCGAAGTTCTCGTGCGCGTCCGCACCGCTGAGGTCGGCGCCGGCACTGAAGGCCGGCCCGGTGCCGCGGAGCACGAGCACGCGGACTTCGTCGTCTGCGGCGGCCTGCTCCACGACCTCCGCGAGCCGGTCGGCCATCTCGCCGCTCAACGCGTTCAGCTGCGCCGGGCGGTCGAGCGTGATCCGGAGGACTCCTGCGTCGATCCCGATGTTCAGCCCGTCCGTCATGCGTCTCAACCTAGCGCCACGGCTCTGCCGGACCGACGGGAGCCGACGATCGCGCCACGACGGGCCATCCGTAAATGGAAAGTTCCCCGGCACCACGCGCCGGGGAACTTCCCACTACGAGACGTCGAGAGGGCGCCGACCCGCTGCGATCTACTGGTTGACGACCACGTCGTCGTTCCCGGCGACCAGCTTCCAGTCGACCGAGGCGAACTGGGTGGCGTCCACGATCTTGTTCGCAATCACCCAGTCGATGATCAGCTGCCGGATCTCGACCTGCTGGTTGTAGAGAACGGGCGCGGTCTTCACGTGCGGGAAGCTTCCGCCGCCGCCCTGCCGGTAGTTGTTGATCGCCATCGCGAACTGCTGGGCCTCATCGATCGGCGCACCGGCGTACGACAGGTTCTTGATCCGCGATCCCGCGGGCTGGGAGATGTCGATGTCGTAGGTGAGCCGTGCGTCGAGGCCGGCGACGATGTCGTAGTTGTAGTCCGGTGTGCCGTTCGGCGCGGCCGTGGTCGGCGCGTTCGTCAGCTCCGACATGTCGTAGGGGCCGGGGCCGGACTTCTGCTGGAAGTAGACGGCCGAGAACTCCAGGTAGTCGCGGATCTGGCTTCCCGTCACCTTCACCGCGAGCAGCGTGTTGTCGAAGACATACAGGCCCGCAACGTCGCGGACCGACACCTGCCCCTCGGGGATCGCAGCACCCCGGTTGAACGGAGCCGCGATGCTCACGACCGCCAGGCCCGCGTCGGCGGTGCCGGCCAGCGCCTTCTTCACCGCGTCCGCCTGGACGTAGTTGACGAAGTCGATCGCGGCCACGTCCTCGACGACCGCGCGCGCCGCGGACATTGCCTGGCGGGACGTGCCGATCGGTGAGTTCACGTAGTCGACGACGGTGTCGTGCTGCTTGGTGAGCGCGTTCACCACGGCCGGGTCGGCGTCGACGGTGTTGGAGTTGAGCAGCTGCGCACGCTTGCCGACGACCTGCCACCTGCCCTTGACCTGCGCGACGTCGAGGTCGATGACCGCGAGGCGCATGCCCCACTTGAGGGGCTCGGTCAGCAGCACCTGCTTGCCGGTTTCGGTGTTCGTCGACCCAGCGCTCCTTGATCTCGAGGTGCGCGTGGCCGACCAGGATCGCGTCGATGCCGGGGACCTGCGCGGCGACCAGCGACGCGGCGTTCTCGGGGACCGGCAGCGCGTCGCCGTACGAGGAGGAGGTGTCCATGCCGGAGTGGGCCGCGACCACGACGATGTCAGCGCCGGCCTTCTTGAGCCTCGGCACGTAGATCTTGGCCTGCTCGACGAGGCCAGGGAACTCCATGTGGCCTTCGACGTTCGCCCTGTCCCAGATCGCGATGCCCGGGTTGGTCAGGCCGAGGATGCCGACCTTGACCGCGCGGCCGTCCTCGAGCTTGACCCGCTTGATGAAGTACGGCGGGAACACGGGGAGCTCGACGAGGCGTCGACGGCGTTCGCGCCGAGCAGCGGGAAGTCGCACTGGTCCTGGAACTTGCGCAGGATCGGGATGCCGTAGTTGAACTCGTGGTTCCCCAGCGCCGCCGCGTCGTAGCCGATGATGTTCATCGCCTCGGCCATCGGGTGGACCGAGCCCTGCGTGATCGGGTCGATCCTCGCGTAGTAGTAGGCCAGCGGCGTGCCCTGGATGGTGTCGCCGGCGTCGATCATGACGACGCTCTCGGCGCCGCGCTGCTCGCGGATCGCCGAGACGAGCGTGGAGATCTTGGCAAGCCCGATGTCGTTGGACTTGCTGTCGGTGTACTCCTTGTTGGCGAAGTAGTCCCAGTTGAAGACGTTGCCGTGCATGTCCGTGGTGCCGAGCACCGTGATGGTGCCGGTGGGACCGCCCTGCGGGCCGGAGGCCCTGCCAGCGGCATGTGCGGCTCCGGGGACGAAGCCGACGGCGGCGAGTGCCGCTGCGCCGGTGAGGACGGCGCGACGGCTGGGGCCAGCGTCGCGAGTGGCGGCGGTGTCTTCGGGCTGCGTGATGGGGTCGTTCTCGTGGTGCGACAAGGGATCTCCCTGGCTTGAGGTGGTGCGGCGACGGGTGCGCCGCGGCATTTGTACCTCACCGCACCCCTCGTCCGTGAGAGGCACAAGGTCCCGTATGTCGTAAAACCTGGTTCAGGTCTGTGCACCTGCACGAAGACGCAAACCGCACCACCTCAGCACCACGCGTGTGCGGTGACGCCAACTCCCAAAGAACTCCTTGACAGTCGGTGCCACTGCCGACAGACTCCCAAACAAGTCTTTGGAGGTCAGGTGGAGAAGAAGAGAAGTTCCGAGGCAGGGGCGTCGACCTCAGCGCTGCGGGCGATGGCCCATCCGGTGCGGCTGCGGATGCTCTCGCTCCTGACGGGTGCGGAGATGAGCGCCGCCGAGATCGCTCGCGAGCTCGACATCACGCAGGCGAACGCGTCGTACCACCTCCGCGTGCTCGCCAAGGCGGGAGAGGTCGTGGAAGCGGGCGAGGAGAGGATCCGCGGCGGCGTGGCCAAGAAGTACCGCCACCCCTGGGACCGCGTCGTGAAGGTGGGCGGGTCCGACAAGCCGGCCCGTCAGCAGCACCTGCGAACCATGGCCGAAGAGCTGGTCCGCCGGGACCTCCAGCGCAAGCCGGGGAGCCGCGGCCTCACGGCCGACGCCGAGATGTGGGTGTCGCCCGAGGTGCGCGACGAGGTGTTCGAGCTCGTGGAGCGCGCGTCGAGGCTCGTCCACGCAGAGGCCAAGGCCCCCCGCACGCCGGGGACCGTCCACCTGAACCTCACTGTCGCCCTCTTCGAGATGGACCACGCATCCGCCGAGAACCCGGCACCTGCTGCCACTGACACGAAGGGCACCGATCGATGAGACTCCCCGACGCACTCACACCCCTGAGCGACCGACGGTTCGCCTGGTACTACGCCGGGCGGGTGATCTCGCTGACCGGATCCATGATGGCCCCCGTGGCGCTCGCCTTCGCGGTGCTCGACATCTCCGACTCCCCCAGCGCGCTCGGCATGGTGCTCGCCGCGCAGAGCATCCCGCTGGTCGTCTTCCTGCTCATAGGCGGCGTCGTCGCGGACCGGTTCCCGCGGTCCCTGGTCCTGCAGCTCTCCCACGTGCTGTCGACCGTGACACAGGGTGCGGTCGCGACGCTGATCATCACCGGGACCGCCGAGCTCTGGATGGTGGTGGTCCTCGAGGCCCTCAACGGCACGGTGCTCGCCTTCAGCTTCCCCGCGATGAACGGCGTGGTGCCGCAGGTGGTGCCGAGGACGCATCTTCAGCAGGCCAACGCGTTGCTGTCGTTCTCGCGGGCCGGCCTCGCCATCATCGGGCCCACCGTCGCAGCGCTCCTGGTGGTGTCCGTCGGCCCCGGCTGGGCGCTCGCCGTGGACTCCCTGACCTGGCTGCTCGCGGCGTTCTGCATGGCCAAGGTGCGCATCCCCGCCCGGACCCGCGACGCAGCCGAGTCACCGAGCATGCTGCGCGAGCTCCGCGAGGGCTGGTCGGCGTTCACCGAGCACACCTGGCTCTGGGTGATCGTCGTCGTGGCCGGTGTCCAGAACGCGATCCTCACCGGCGCCTGGTTCACCCTGGGCCCGACCGTCGCCAAGGACACCATCGGCGAGGCCGGATGGGGGTACGTGCTCTCCGCCGACGCGGTCGGCGTGCTGCTCGCGACCCTCCTCATGCTGCGCACCCGGTTCCGCTACCCCCTCCGGACGGGCATGCTCGGGGTCTCGCTCTTGGCGGCCCCTGTCGTCACCCTGGGACTCGAACCGCGCGTCCTGCCCCTCGTGGTCATGGCGTTCGTGGGCGGAGTCGGGATCGAGCTGTTCGGGATCGGCTGGAACACCGCGTTGCACGAGCACATCGACGAGGCGGTGCTTTCCCGGGTCTCCTCCTACGACGCCCTCGGATCGTTCGTCGCGATGCCGGTCGGTCAGCTCACCTTCGGCTCCCTTGCCGCAGCGTTCGGCACCCGCGACGTCATGGTCGTCTCCGGCGTGGTCTTCGGCCTGCTCTCGCTGCTCACGCTGCTCTCGAGGTCCGTCCGCAACCTCGAGAGGCTCAGCACGCCTCAGGCGGTCGCAGAGCCCGAGCCGGTCGGGACATAGAGCGTGGGGCGATGATCCGGCGGACGGCCAGGTCGGGTCAGCTGCCCCAGCGCTCGGCGAGGGTGGTGACCACCTTGAGGTTCCGGTTCGTCCCGGGGAAGAGCGCCTTCTTGAACGCCCCGAAGAACTCCGCCTGCATCGTCGGGTGATCCAGCCAGATGTGGACCGCACGTCCCAGCACCGCGGCCGACTCGCCGGGGTGGTCCCAGGCCGCGATCTCCTCGACGACGTCCGGGCCCGGCACGTCCTCCTCCTTGAAGAAGGTGACGTAGCGACCGTGCCGCCCTTCGGACTTCTTGAACGGCGAGGGAAGCCGCATCGCCTCGTCGTGCACCTGACTCAGCTCCGCCGGCGTGAACAGGATCGCCGGCACGTCGAACCCGCATCCACCGGCGAGCGCCTCCTCGACGTACCTCTCCACCTTCGGTCGCGACCGCATCGACGTCGTGAAGCGCACGTTGCCCGTCTGGATGTAGGTCTCGACGTCCTCCAGGCCGGCCTCCTCCAGGCAGGTCCGCAGGTCGGCCATCTTGAACACCCGGCCGCCCACGTTCACGGCTCGCAGGAACGCGATGTAGCTCGACATGGACACAGTGTGTCCGGGTCAGCTGTTCGAGTACACCGCAGGACCGCCGTCGTCGCCCGTGGAGCCGGGCCCGCGTCCGGCCCAGGTCCACGCGTACGCCGGATCCTCCGCCGCCACCCCCGCCTCCCCCAGGTCGAGCGGGCGGAACGTGTCGACCATGACCGCGAGCTCGTCGAAGAACTCAGCACCGAGCGACGCCTCGATCGCCGAGGGCTGCGGACCGTGCGCGTAGCCACCGGGATGCAGCGAGATCGAGCCGACGTTGATCCCCGACCCCTTGCGCGCCTCGTAGTCGCCGCCGACGTAGAACATCACCTCGTCGCTGTCGACGTTCGAGTGGTAGTACGGCACCGGCACCGACAGCGGGTGGTAGTCGACCTTGCGCGGCACGAAGTTGCACACCACGAAGTTGTGCCCCTCGAACACCTGGTGCACCGGCGGCGGCTGGTGCACCCGGCCGGTGATCGGCTCGAAGTCCTCGATGTTGAAGGTGTACGGGTACAGGCAGCCGTCCCAGCCGACCACGTCGAAGGGGTGCGTCGCGTACGTCATCCGCGTTCCGACGATCCCGCCGGGACCGTTGCCGCGATGCTTGACGAGGACCTCGACGTCGGTGCCCTCGACGAGCAGCGGCTCGTCCGGGCCGTAGAGGTCGCGCTCGCAGTACGGCGCGTGCTCGAGGAACTGCCCGTAGCGCGAGAGGTACCTCTTGGGCGGCGCGATGTGGCTGCTCGCCTCGATCACGTAGAGCCGGCTCGGCCCGTCGCCCAGGTCGGGCAGCCACCGGTGCGTGGTGGCCCGCGGGATCAACACGTAGTCGCCGGTGCGGTAGTTCAGCTCGCCGAACACGGTCTCCACGAGGCCCGCACCGGACTCGACGTACACGCACTCGTCGCCGATGGCGTTGCGGTAGTACGGCGAGCTCGCCCCGGCCACGACGTAGGAGATGCGTACGTCGGCGTTGCCGAGGACCAGGCGCCGCCCCTCGACCGGGTCGACCTCCTTGACACCGGCGGGGTCGAAGAGCCCGTGCAGCTTGAGGTGTCGCGGCTTGAGCGGGTGGTTCGGCGTGGTCGCGAGGTCCGGGAGATCCCACACCTGGCTGTCGACTATCGCCGAGGGCACACCGCGGTGGTAGAGCAGCGAGGAGTCGGAGGAGAACCCCTCCTCCCCCATCAGCTCCTCGTAGTGCAGCTGGCCGTCGTCGTCGCGGAACTGGGTGTGCCGCTTCGGCGGGATGGTTCCCACCTGGGAGTAGAAGGCCATTCGTCGTCTCCGTTGCTCGTCGAAGCCGTGACGTGTGCGTTCGTTTATCGAACGCACGTGTCCGGTCACAGTTACGATGCGTTAGTGTCGGAATCGTGTCAACTATCCCCGACGCCTACCAGTCCCTCGTCGACGACGCGGCCGTCTTCCCACCCGGCAACGCGCCCCTCGAGACGGCACTGACCGACCACCGCGCCCACCGCGCGAGCGCCTACTCCGACCTGATCGGGCCGTTCGTCGTCACCGACGTGGCCCTTCCGGAGCTGATCCAGGCCGTCCGTGCGGAGGAGGGCACCGAGCCGCTCCGGGTCGCGGTCGTCGTGACCGGCGGTGCCGGCGCCATCGAGCCCGCGGTCCGCTGGGCCACCCGCGCCGACGAGCTCGAGCTCGCGGCCGTCGAGCTCGGCCTGCGCGACGAGGAGGACCTGCCGCGCAACGCCCGCCGGGTCACCACGGTCGTCGACCAGCTCCGCGCCGCCGGAGACCTCGACGAGGACACCCCGGTGTACGTCGAACCGCCACGCGTCGTGGGCACGGAGCCGGCGGCGTCGTGGCTCGCCGCGCTCGACGAGGTGGCCGCTCTGGACCTCCGGCTGAAGTTCCGCACCGGCGGCGTCAGCGCCGACGCCTTCCCGGGCCCGACGGAGCTCGCGACCTACATCGACGCGGCGCTCGACCGGGAGCTCAGGTTCAAGTGCACGGCAGGGCTCCACCACGCCGTCCGGCACCGCGACGAGTCGACCGGCGTCGAGCACCACGGCTTCCTCAACGTCCTCGGCGCGACCCGGGCGGCGCTCGACGGGTCGACAGTCGCCGACGTCGCAGGCGTCCTCGGGACGACCGACGAGCAGACCGTCCGCGCACTGCTCGAGCAGGCCGGTGCCGACGGGCTCGTCTCGGCGCGCCGCTGGTTCACCTCGTTCGGCTCCTGCAGCGTGCTCGAGCCGCTGGCGGACCTGGCAGCCTTGGACCTCGTCGACCGCAACATCCTGGAGGAGCAGCAGTGAGCCCTGAGCAGACGGCCGAGACCTGGGTGGAAGGCGCTGCCGGGTCGCTGTACGACATCGACAACCTGCCCTATGGGGTGTTCGCCCACGACGGCGAGCCTCCGCGGGTCGGCGTACGCATCGGTGACTTCGTGGTCGACCTCGCGCCGGTCGCGGCCGGCGACATGCTCGAGGTCGCCCACGTCTTCGAGGCCCCCGACCTCACGCCGTTGATGGCGATGGGGCGCCCGACGTGGGAGTCGGTCCGCTCCTGGGTCGTCTCGGTCCTCACCGACCCGGCCCGTCGCGACCTGGTCGAACCGTTGCTGGTCCCGGTGTCCGAGGTGACGATGCACCTCCCGGCAGTCGTGGCCGACTACGTCGACTTCTACTGCTCGCTCGACCACGCCAGCAACGTCGGACGGATCTTCCGCCCCGACGCCGAGCCGCTGCTCCCCAACTGGCGGCACCTGCCGGTCGGCTACCACGGGCGGGCCGGCACCGTCGTCGTGTCCGGGACCCCGGTCCGGCGCCCCTGCGGCCAGCGGAAGCCCCCGACGGAGGACCTCCCCTCCTACGGCCCCTCCACACGTCTCGACATCGAGGCGGAGCTCGGCTTCCTGGTCGGCAGCCCCACCCAGCTGGGAGAGCGCGTCTGTGTGGACGCCTTCGCCGACCACGTCTTCGGCGTGCTTCCGGTCAACGACTGGTCGGCCCGCGACATCCAGGCGTGGGAGTACGTCCCGCTCGGTCCGTTCCTCGGCAAGTCGTTCCACACCTCGGTCAGCGGCTGGGTGACCCCGCTCGCCGCGCTCGAGGCGGCGCGGTGCGACCTGCCCGGCCAGGACCCGGAGCCCCTGGACTACCTCCGGGTGGGGCCGGGCGCCGGCTACGACATCGAGATGGAGGTCGTGCTGAACGGCGAGACGGTGTCGCGTCCGCCGTACTCGACCATGTACTGGTCCCCGGCGCAGATGCTGGCGCACATGACCGTGAACGGCGCGTCACTGCGCGTGGGCGACCTCTTCGCCTCCGGCACGGTGAGCGGGCCGGAGCGGGACCAGCGCGGCTCGTTGCTCGAGCTGTCGTGGGGCGGCAAGGAGCCCTTCGTCGTCGCCGGCCGGGAGCGCACCTTCCTGGAGGACGGCGACGAGGTCACGATCCGGGCGACGGCGCCGGGGGCGCGAGGCGGCCGGATCGCCCTCGGCGAGGTCACCGGGACGATCCTGCCCGCGTCTCCCTGAGGTCAGAGCCAGGAGAAGAGGCGCACGACGGTGCCCCTCGGACCGGACCGCACCTGCACGAGGTCGCACAGCTGGTTCGCCATCCAGATGCCCCGGCCGTTCTCGGCGAGCTCCTGCAGCAGGTCGCGGCCGACGAGCGGGTCGTGGATCACCCCGGAGTCGCTGACCTCGATCACGAAGGCGCCCGGCTCGGTCCACGAGCTCATCACGCCGCCACCGCCACCGTGCACGATGCTGTTCGTGGCCAGCTCGTGTGCAGCGAGGACGAGGTCCTCAGCGGCCGCCGGACGCACTCCGGCCTGCTCGGCGAGGCGGGCGACGACACCGCGCAGCCCCGCCAGGTCACCGCGCCCGAACTGCAGCACGTCGGCAGTCTGCGGCGCCGGCGGGAGCGGCCTGCTGAAGCGGAGCCGCGCCTCCTCGGTGCCGGCGTACGACGCCGCGAGGGGCGGGCCGGCAGCGACCGGGTGGTTGCGCAGGGCCTCCTCGATGACGTCGGGCGGAAGCTCCGAGACGTCGTAGGGACACATCAGCCGCCACGGGGGGCCGTCGTCGAAGGCGAGGTTCAGCAGCGCCTCGTGCAGCGCGGCCTCCTCGACCTCCGCCGCCCGCCGGCCAGCCCAGACGGGCTCCCCGACGCCGCGGACCGGACCCTCGTCGCCGGCGTCCTCGAGGAAGCGACGCCACTCCGGGATGATGCAGGCCGGGTTCGCGCCGAGCTCCCCCATGTCCACGAAGTCGACGCGCGTCGCGTCAGGCCCCAGAGCCTGCTCCACAGCGGCGAGGCGCTCGGGCAGGAGGGCGACGAGAACCGGCTCCCCGAGCTCGATGCCTTCCCGGATGAACGGCACGATCGTGGCGACGAGTCCGTCAACGCCCCGGTAGAAGACCGCGCTGTGTTCGAAGCCGTGTGGCGCCCGCTGCTCGAGGCAGGGCTCTGCAGTCATTTCTTTGATCTCCCCTGTTCCGTACGGCCAGGGGCTGGGGCCGACGGGATGCGTGCCTCCCAGAATGCAACGTGACCCGCCGGAAGGACAGAGTTGTTGAGGGGTTTTTCCGGCGAATCTTCTACCTTGCCCCCTCGCCGCGGAGGAGGTCATCAACAAGGGAGTCGTCGTGGGGGTCAGGTGGGACTAATGTGCCCTCCATGAGAAGTCGTGTACTCCAGACCATGTACGCATCCGGCGCGCTGCTCCTGGCAGCTGCGCTTGCCGGTTGCGGCGGAGACTCGGGCACCAGCGCATCAGGCGACCTCGGCCTGATCCAGTCGGGGAACCTGACCGTCTGTTCAGACGTCCCCTACGAGCCCTTCGACATCCAGAAGGGCAACACCTACACCGGATTCGACGGTGACCTCGTCAACGCGATCGCCAAGGGCATGGGCCTCAAGGTCGTCCTCAAGGACTCCTCCTTCGACGGTCTGCAGAGCGGCCTGTCGCTCAACTCCTCGCAGTGCGACATGGTGGCGTCAGCGATGACGATCACCCCCGAGCGCGAGAAGAACATCGACTTCGCCGACCCCTACTACGACTCCAAGCAGTCGCTGCTGGTCCCGAAGGGCTCTGACATCAAGACGATCGACGACCTCGCCGGCAAGAAGGTCGGCGTCCAGCAGGGCACGACCGGCAAGACCTACACCGAGGAGAACGCGCCGAAGAGCACGTCCGTGGTCGCCTTCCCGAGCGACGCCGAGATGTTCCCCGCCATCAAGGCCGGACAGGTCGATGCCCTGCTGCAGGACCTCCCGGTCAACATCAATCACACCGAGGGCGGTCAGTTCGAGATCGTCCAGACGTACGACACCGGCGAGAAGTACGGCTTCGCGGTGCGCGAGAAAGGGTCCGAGGCGCTGTTGAAGGAGATCAACACGCAGCTGAAGACGCTGCGCGACAACGGCACCTACGACAAGATCTACAACAAGTACTTCAAGACCGAGTGAGCGGATCCTCAAGCGAGAGGGGACGGCCGTGAGACGCACTACCCGCACCAAGGTCAACCGGGTGGTCCTGTATGTCGTCCTTGTCCTGATCGTGCTCGCCCTGGGCGCCATCGCAGACTGGTCGGCGATCAAGGAGAACTTCTTCGACACGACGGTCATCAAGAGCCTCTTCCCCGAGATCGTCACCGTGGCCGCGAAGAACACGATCATCTACACCGCGATCGCCTTCGTCGGCGGTCTGGTGTTCGCGCTCCTGCTCGCGCTGATGAAGCTGTCCCCGGTGGCGCCGTACCGCTGGCTGGCGACCGGCTACATCGAGTTCTTCCGCGGCCTCCCCGCCCTCGTGGTGATCATCGCGTTCGGCTTCGCCGTGCCGATCGCGTTCAACTGGCGCCCCCCGGGCGGAACGATCGGAGCCGGCATCATCGCGCTGGTCATCGTGTCCGCCGCCTACATGGCGGAGACGATTCGCGCCGGCATCCAGGCGGTGCCGAAGGGGCAGACCGAGGCAGCGCGGTCGCTCGGCATGACCGGCGCCTGGACCACGACGTCCGTCATCCTTCCCCAGGCGTTCCGGATCATCATCCCGCCGCTGACCAACGAGCTGGTGATCCTGATCAAGGACACCTCGCTGCTCTTCGTGATCGGAGCGGCCGCCAACCAGCGTGAGCTGACCACGTTCGCGCGCGACTCCATGAGCTCCACCCAGAACTCCTCGCCGCTCCTGGCCGCGGCAGTTCTGTACCTGATCATCACGCTCCCGCTGACCCGCCTCGTGGCGCGGCTCGAGCGGCGTACCCAGAAGGCCAGGTGAGCGCCGTGGCCACCGCCGCCATCGACGTCCAGGATCTCTACAAGTCCTTCGGCGCCAACGAAGTGCTGAAGGGCATCGACTTCCACGTCGACCACGGTCAGGTCGTCTGCGTGATCGGCCCCTCCGGGTCGGGCAAGTCCACCCTGCTGCGCTGCGTGAACCTCCTCGAGGCCCCCAGCTCGGGCAAGATCGTGGTCGAGGGCATCGACATCACCGACCCGGAGACCGACATCGACGCGGTTCGCTCCCGGATCGGGATCGTCTTCCAGTCGTTCAACCTGTTCCCGCACCTGAGCGTCATGAGGAACCTCACGCTGGCCCAGCAGCGGGTGCGCAAGCGCAGCAAGGACGAGGCCGTCGAGGTCGCCCGTCGCAACCTCGAGAAGGTGGGGCTGCGGGACAAGGAGGGCGCCTATCCCGCGCATCTGTCCGGTGGGCAGCAGCAGCGAGTGGCGATCGCCCGAGCGCTGTCGATGGACCCCGACATGATGCTCTTCGACGAGCCGACCAGCGCGCTCGATCCTGAGCTCGTCGGTGACGTGCTCGCGGTGATGAAGGACCTCGCCCAGGAGGGCATGACCATGATGGTGGTGACCCACGAGATGGGCTTCGCCCGCGAGGTCGGCGACAAGCTGGTGTTCATGGACGGTGGCGTCATCGTCGAGGAGGGCGACC
Organism: uncultured Actinomycetota bacterium; assembly: GCA_963721165.1. GTDB lineage: Bacteria > Actinomycetota > Actinomycetes > Propionibacteriales > Nocardioidaceae > Nocardioides_C. The sequence continues at coordinate 102,637 of CAVRIE010000014.1, forward strand.
CCGTCGAGGTCCTCTCCAACCCGCAGCACACACGGACCCAGACGTTCCTGTCCAAGGTGCTCTGAGGGCGCTGGCTCCCGGACTGCGGCCTACGATCACCGAGTGAAGCCGTTCCTGCTGCTGTCCTCGCGTGCCGAGGACCTCGCCGCGGAGGAGGAGTACGTCGCCTTCCTCCGTGAGACCGGCCTGCCTGCGGGGCGGCTGGTGCGAGTACGCACGGAGGCCGCCCCGCTCCCCCGCATCGACCTCGACGACTACGCCGGGATCTTCCTCGGCGGCGGGCCGTTCAACTCCAGCGATCCGCCGGAGGCGAAGTCGGCGGTGCAGCACCGGGTCGAGCGCGAGCTGAGCTCCCTGCTCGACGAGATCGTCGCCCGCGACTTCCCGTTCATGGGCGCCTGCTACGGGGTCGGCACCCTGGGCGTGCACCAGGGCGGGGTGATCGACCGGCTGTACGCCGAACCGGTCAGCGCCGTGTCGGTGCGGCTCACCGAGGAGGGTCGCGCCGACCCTCTGCTCGACGGCGTGCCGGAGGTCTTCGACGCCTACGTCGGGCACAAGGAGGCGTGCCGCGTGCTGCCGCCGAGCTCCATCCTGCTCGCCGGGTCGGCGACCTGCCCGGTGCAGATGTTCCGGGTCAAGCAGAACCTCTACGCGACGCAGTTCCACCCCGAGCTCGACCGGCCCGGCATCATCACGCGGGTGCGGGTGTACCAGAACGCTGGGTACTTCCCACCGCACGAGAAGGACATGCTCATCGCCAAGCTCAACGGCACGCGGGTGAGCGAGCCGCCGAGGATCCTCGCCAACTTCGCCGCCCGCTACGGCTGAGCTTCCGACGACGACCCGTCACGACTGGTGCGGGGTTATGGACGGTTACACAGCGGTATGCCGCTTGTGGACCGTCCATAACCCCGCGTTACAGGACCGAGGGGGCGCGACGAAGGAGCCGGGCGAGCCGGGCTCAGAGGTTGCCGCGCGCTTCCTGCTCGCGCTCGATCGCCTCGAAGAGCGCCTTGAAGTTGCCCTTGCCGAAGCCGAGGGAGCCGTGCCGCTCGATGAACTCGTAGAAGACCGTCGGCCGGTCGCCCATGGGCTTGGTGAAGATCTGCAGGAGGTAGCCGTCCTCGTCCCGGTCGACCAGGATGCGGCGCTTCTTCAGCTCCTCGATCGGGACCCGCACGTTTCCGATCCGCTCGCGCAGCTCGGGGTCGTCGTAGTACGAGTCGGGGGTGTCGAGGAACTCGATGCCGTTGTCACGCAGGATGTCGACGCTGCGCAGGATGTCGTTGGTCGCCAGCGCGATGTGCTGACAGCCGGCGCCGTCGTAGAACTCGAGGTACTCGTCGATCTGCGACTTCTTCTTCGCGATCGCCGGCTCGTTGAGGGGGAACTTGACCCGGTGGTTGCCGCTCGCGACGACCTTCGACATCAGCGCGGAGTAGTCGGTGGCGATGTCGTCGCCGATGAACTCGGCCATGTTCGTGAAGCCCATGACCTTGTTGTAGAACTCGACCCACTCGTCCATCCGGCCGAGCTCGACGTTGCCGACGCAGTGGTCGACGGCCTGGAAGAGGCGCCTGGGGTGCCCCTCGGCGCGACGCACGGTGGTCTTGCGCGCGACGTAGCCGGGGAGGTAGGGCCCGTCGTAGCGCGAGCGGTCCACGAGGGTGTGCCGCGTCTCGCCGTACGTCGCGATCGCCGCCATCCGCACCGTGCCGTGCTCGTCGCTGACGTCGTGGGGCTCCTCGAGGATCGTGGCGCCCTGTGCCCGGGCGTGCTCGACGCACTTGTCCACGTCGGGAACCTCGAGCGCGAGGTCGACGACGCCGTCGCCGTGCTTGCGGTGGTGGTCGAGCACGGGGCTGTCGGGGGTCACGCCGCCGGTGAACACGAACCGCGCGGAGCCGGAGCGCAGCACGTAGCTCTTGGAGTCGCGGCAGCCGGTCTCCGGGCCGCGGTAGGCCTCGAGGTCCATGCCGAGCGCGAGCTGGTAGAAGGTCGCCGTCTGTGTCGCGTTGCCCACGACGAACCCGACCGCGTCCATCGCGGTGACCGGGAACGGGTCGGACGTCGCGTCGTACTCGACCAGCCCGACGAGCTGCTTGAGCTGCTCGAGGGTCAGGTCGGCCTTGAGCTCGTCGGGGGTCAGCGAGGTCGAGGAGGAGGTCGGGGTGGCAGTCATGCCCCGCAGCATGGTCGCCGAGCGGCATTGTGTGCAACAGTACGACGAATCACTGTGCAAGTTGTTCAACCGAGAGGCCCGAAATGGACCATCTGGACGCCACCTTGCTCCGTCTGTTCTCGGAGCACCCTCGGATCGGCGTTCTGGAGGCGTCCCGGCGTCTCGGAGTCGCGCGCGGCACCGTACAGGCACGCCTCGACAGGCTCACCCGCACCGGTGTGGTGTCCGGGTGGGGACCGGTCCTCGACGCCGAGGCCATCGGCTACCCGGTCACGGCGTTCCTCACCCTCGAGATCCGGCAGGGCTCGGGACACGAGGCGATCGCCGAGCACCTGGCCACGATTCCCGAGGTGCTCGAGGCGTACACCATCACCGGCGCCGGGGACATGTGGGCGCGCGTCGTCGCGCGCTCCAACGCAGACCTCCAGCGGGTGATCGACGCAGTGCTCTCCGACCCGGGCATCGTCCGCTCCTCGACGGTGATCGGCCTCGCCACCCAGATCAGGCACCGCGTGCTCCCCCTCGTCGAGGCAGCCGTGCGCGCTGAGCGACCGGAGTAGCGCCGCGCGCGCGGAGTGACCGACTCCCACGGACCATCGACCCTGGCAACGCCGCGAGCCTCGTCCGACGATGAGAAGGACGAGGAGGTCGACCATGCCTGTCATCGCACGCACAGCACCGGACCCGCCCAAGACACAGTCCGAGTCAGACCCTGCCGTCAGCCCGGCCCAGATGGTCCGCGCCGTGACCGTGGTCTCCGGAGGTCCCGTCGCCCTTGCGGTGGCGAGTGCCCTGGCGCCGCTCTCCGCGGCACGCCGCTGGCCCGACCACCTTCCGGAGGGGCCGGTCAGGCGGGGGGCCTGGTGGGCCAACGTCGCTGCCCTGGTCGCGCCGTGGGCCTGGGGCCTCGTGCTCCGGCCCTGGCTCAACCGCTGGGGCTCGACCTCCGAGGAGCGCCGCCACCGGTACCCCGGGGACGGCCGCGGGCCGACTCTGGCCACCGCCACGAGGGCCGTGACCGTGCACGCCCCCGCCAAGGAGGTGTGGCAGTGGCTCGTTCAGATCGGTCAGGACCGGGGTGGCTTCTACTCCTACGACTGGCTGGAGAACCTCGCCGGCTGCCAGATCCACAGCGCCGACGAGATCCGCCCCGAGTGGCAGGACCTCGCCGAGGGTGACGAGCTGAAGCTGTTCCCGGGCATCGCCACCCGGATCTCCGAGCTCCACCCGCCTCGCGCCCTGGTGATCCAGGGCTGGGGCGCCTACATCGTCGAGCCGATCGACCAGCACAGCTGCCGGCTCATCGCCCGGTCCCACAAGGACCGCAGCCCGGGCGGGCTCGTGTACCTGCTCACGATGGAGCTGCCGCACGGGATCATGGAGCGCAAGACGCTGCTCGGCATCAAGCAGCGTGCCGAGGCGGCGACGACGTCGCCTCACACGGTCTGACCCACGACGAGCGAGCGCGGGCAGGGCCGAAGGCTCGAAGCCCGGCGAGTCAGGAGAGCCTGTGGGAGATCTCCGCCGCCGCGGCGGCGACCCTCGGGCCTGCGACGTCGGCGTCGATGTCGCCCAGCGTGACGATGCCGACCGACGCCTCGAAACCGTCGATGCCCATGACCGGTGAGGCCAGCCCCCTCGCACCCGGCTGGAGCTCGCCGGCGGTCTGCACGAACGGCTCGCGCGCATCCGCGCCGGCGGCGATCTCCCGGCCCAGCAGGATCGCACGGCCGGCCGCGCCCTGGTCCAGGGCGTGACGCGCACCCACCCGGTAGGCCACGTGGTAGTCGGTCCAGCTCGGCTCCACCACCGCGATGGCGAGCGCCTCGCCGCCGTCGGCCAGGGTCAGGTGCGCGGTGGCGCCGAGGTCCTCGGCGAGCGCGCGCAGGACCGGGTTGGCCCGTTCCCGGAGCACGGGCTGAAGGCCTCGGGCAAGGGCGAGCACCGCGAGTCCCACGTGGACCCGCCCAGCGGCGTCGCGCCGGGCGAAGCCGTGCTGCTCCAGGGTGGTCACCAAGCGGTAGACGACCGTCCGGTTCACACCGACCACACCGGCAAGCTCGGTGATCGTGAGGCCGTTGGGGTGGCTGGACAGGACGTGGAGGACACGGAGGCCGCGGTCCAGCGTCTGGGAGGTCTCGGCCGGCATACGGCGAGGATACTTCTCGCTCATGCCTGGACTAGTCGGACAAGAGGTCCCCTGAACCGGATGCCCGACGCGACCCGCCGAACAACGGCCGACCGCCTACGGACTAGCCGCTGCGGCGGGTCGCCGCCCACTCGCGGATCCGGTCGATCCGCGTGGCGAGCTGGTCCGCCGTGGCCACGGCCGCGGCCGGCCCGCCGCACTCACGGCGAAGGGCCGCGTGCGTCACGCCGTGCGGCTGCCCGGTGCGGTGGTTCCACGCCGCGACGAGCCCGTTGAGCTCACGACGGAGCACGGCGAGGTGCTCGTGCGTCGAGACGTCGCGGGTCACGTCCTCCGGGGTCGACGAGGTCGCCCGCTGGCGCTTGGCACGCTCGCTCTGCCGCTGGTGCAGCAGGTCTCGCACCTGGTCGGGCTCGAGCAGGCCCGGGATGCCGAGGAAGTCCATCTCCTCCTCCGAGCCCACGTGCACCTCACCGGAGTGGCCGAACTCGCCACCGTCGTAGAGCACACGGTCGAACGTCGCCTGCGAGCCCATCGCCTCGAACGTCCCGAGCTCCTCGGCACTGGCCGCCTCCGACGCCTGCGCCTGGTTGAGGAGGTCCTCCTCGGCGGCGAAGATGTCGCCCTCGTCGTTGACCTTGCGCTTCAGGACGTGGTCGCGCTGCACCTCCATCTCGGAGGCGAAGCCGAGGAGGTTCGGCACGGACGGGAGGAACACGGACGCGGTCTCGCCGCGCTTGCGGGCTCGGACGAAGCGGCCGACCGCCTGCGCGAAGAACAGCGGAGTCGAGACGGTGGTGGCATAGACCCCGACGGCCAGCCGCGGCACGTCGACACCCTCGGACACCATCCGCACCGCGACCATCCACCGGTCCTCGCCCTCGGAGAACTTCGCGATCCGCGACGAGGACGCCTTCTCGTCGGAGAGCACCACGACGGGACGGGTGCCGGTGATCTCCTTCAGGAGGGCGGCGTAGGCCCGGGCGGAGTCCTGGTCCGAGGCGATCACCAGCCCGCCCGCGTCGGGCACGTGTCGACGTACCTCCGCCAGCCGTCGGTCCGCGGCTTGCAGCACCGACGGCATCCAGGAGCCCTTGGGGTCCAGCGCGGTCCGCAGCGCCTGCGCGGTCATGTCCTTCGTGAGCGGCTCCCCCAGCCTCGCCGCGATCTCGTCGCCGGCCCGGGTGCGCCACTGCATCTCGCCGCTGTAGGCCATGAAGAGCACCGGGCGCACGACGTGGTCGGCCAGCGCGTGGGCGTAGCCGTAGGTGAAGTCCGCGACGCTCTTCGGGACCCCGTCACCGTCGGGCGCGTAGGTCACGAACGGGATCGGGTTGATGTCGGAGCGGAACGGAGTACCGGTCAGCGCCAGGCGCCGCGTGGCCGGCTCGAACGCCTCACGCACCGACTCGCCCCACGACAGCGCGTCTCCGGCGTGGTGCACCTCGTCGAGGATCACCAGGGTCTTGAAGCGCTCGACACGGATCCGGTGCGCGAGCGGGCTGGTCGCGACGCCCGCGTAGGTCACGGCGACCCCGACGAAGTCCTTGCTGGTCGGTCCCTTCTTCCCCGAGTACGACGGGTCGATCGGGATGCCCACGCGTGCCGCGGCCTCGGCCCACTGGGTCTTGAGGTGCTCGGTCGGCGCGACGACGGTCACCCGCTCCACGACCCGCCGGGACAGCAGCTCGGCGGCGACGGTCAGCGCGAAGGTCGTCTTTCCGGCGCCGGGGGTGGCGACCGCGAGGAAGTCACGGGGACTGCTCGTGAAGTACTGCTCGATCGCGGCGCTCTGCCAGGCACGGAGCTTGGTCGCGGTGCCCCAGGCGGCGCGGTCCGGGTAGGCCGGAGGGAGGTCGTTGAGCGGCGCCGGGATGTCGTCGAGGCGGGGGTCAGTGTGGTTCGTGGGAGCCACGAACTTCCTTCCAGGTGGGTGCGTGCGGGACGAAGGGCCGGGGTTACTCCTCCCCGCTGTCCCCGCCGTCGTCCTTCAGCTGCTCCCAGGCCTCCTTGCACTCAGGGCAGACCGGGTACTTCTCCGGGTCGCGACTGGGCACCCACACCTTGCCGCACAGGGCGACGACGGGCGTCCCCATCACCATCGCCTCGGTGAGCTTGTCCTTGGGGACGTAGTGCGAGAAGCGCTCGTGGTCCCCCGAGTCGGTCGGGACCGTCTGCTGCTGCTCGATGGTCTGGGCGCCGGGGCTCATCTGGGTACTCACAACGCCCTAGTCTAACGACGCCTCCCTCATGGGGGCGCACTTCGTGGTCAGTTGAGCGTGGGGTCGTCCGGCCGGGTCGAGACCCAGGCCAGCTCCCCCGGCTGCCGCCGGAGCACCCGCGCCCAGAGCCCGTCGGCGTCTGCCGCGAAGATGTCCGTCGGCTCCAGAGGTACGACGTACCAGGACCCCTCGTCGATCTCCGCGGCGAGCTGCCCGTCGCCCCAGCCGGCGTACCCCGCGAAGATCCTCAGCCGCGCGATGGCGGAGTCGAGCAGCTCGGTCGGGGTGTCGAGGTCGACGATGCCGGTGTCGTCGAAGAGCCGACGGAAGCCGACCGGGTCGCTCGAGGGGTCGGCCCCCGGCTGGATCGAGGCGACCGCGAGCGCGGAGTCCGTCGCCACCGGGCCTCCGTGGAAGAGCACGCCCGGCTCGGCGGCGAGGTCCTCCCAGCCGTGCAGGATCTCCCCCACCGCCACCTGGGAGGGCCGGTTCAGCACCACGCCGAGCGTGCCGCTCTCGTCGTGGTCGAGCACGAGCACGACGGTGCGCTCGAAGTTGGGGTCGTTCAGGCGTGGCGTGGCCACGAGCAGCCGGCCCGCCTGGAGCGTGCTCGCGTCCGGCTCAGCCATGGACACCCTCCGCGGGGGCTCTCTCCTCGGCGGCCTCCGCAGCGTGCCGCACCGCCGTCGCCACGGACTTGTGCACGTCGGCGTGGAAGACGCTCGGGATGATGTAGTCGGCGTTGAGCTCGTCGTCGGTCACCGCACCCGCCACCGCCTCGGCCGCGGCCACGAGCACGCTGTTGTCGATGCCACGGGCGGACGCGTCGAGCAGGCCCCGGAAGACACCCGGGAAGGCGAGCACGTTGTTGATCTGGTTGGGGTAGTCCGAGCGCCCGGTCGCCACCACGGCCGCGTGCCGCCGCGCCGCCGCGGGGTCGACCTCGGGAACGGGGTTCGCCAGCGCGAAGACGATCGAGTGCTCCGCCATGGACGAGATGTCGTCCTCGTTGAGGATGTTGGGCGCCGACACCCCGATGAAGACGTCCGCGCCCACCAGGGCGTCGCGAAGCGTGCCGGTGAGAGAGGCCTGGTTGGTCGCCTCCGCCAGCCAGCGCAGGGACTCGTGGAGGCCGGGGCGGTCCCGGTGGATGACCCCTTCGACGTCGGCGACGACGACGTCGGTGAGGCCCGCCTCGAGGAGCACCCGCAGGATCGCGGTCCCCGCGGCCCCGGCGCCGGACATGACCAGGCGTACGTCGGACAGCTTCTTGCCCACGACGCGCAGCGCGTTCTTCAGGGCGGCCAGCACGACGATCGCCGTGCCGTGCTGGTCGTCGTGGAAGACCGGGATGTCGAGGATCTCCCGCAGCCTGGCCTCGACCTCGAAGCACCGGGGCGCGGAGATGTCCTCGAGGTTGATCCCGGCGAAGCCGGGGGCGATGGCCCGGACGATCTCCACGATCTGGTCGGGGTCCTGCGTGTCGAGGCACAGTGGCCACGCGTCGATGCCGCCGAAGCGCTTGAACAGCGCCGCCTTGCCCTCCATCACCGGGAGCGCGGCGGCGGGGCCGATGTTGCCGAGGCCGAGGACCGCCGAGCCGTCCGTGACGACCGCGACGGAGTTGCGCTTCACGGTCAGGCGCCGGGCGTCCTCGGGGTTCTGCGCGATCGCTTCGCACACCCGGGCGACGCCGGGGGTGTAGACCATCGACAGGTCGTCGCGGTTGCGGATGGGGTGCTTGGGCCCCATCTCGATGGTGCCGCCGAGGTGCATGAGGAAGGTCCGGTCGGAGACCTTGTGCACGACGACGCCTTCGACGGCCTTCAGCGCTTCCACGATGCGGTCGGCGTGCGCGGTGTCGACGGCGGCACAGGTGACGTCGATGGTCAGCTTGTCGTGACCTGACGCGGTCACGTCGAGGGCGGTGACCATCCCCCCGCCGCGCTCGACGGTCGCGGTCAGCTCGCTGGTCGCCGTACCCCCCGCGGGGAGCTCCAGCCGGACGGTGATCGAGTACGAGATGCTCGGTGCGGAATCCACGTCCCTCATCGTGCCATGCCGGAAATGTACGAGCCCCGGTCGCGACGTCCTTGGGGAGGGAGTTGCGCGGAGGGAGACCGCGCGGCAGGCGTCACGACCGGGGCTGCTCAGGGAGGGGCAGACCCCTCGCGGGTGAAGCTGTGGGTCAGGCGGCGAGGCGCGCCTTGAAGCGCTCGAGCACCGAGTGCTTCGTCGTTGCGCGCCGGCGCCCGGGGTCGCTCGGGCGGGCGGTGGGCCGGTATGCCGCTCGAGCCTTCTGCTCGATGGCCTGGCCCACGCGGGCGGCGCCGCGGTCGGACGGGCTCGCCTTGCCGGCCATGGCGGCCATCAGCGTCCAGTCCTTGCGGTGCGCCTTGTCGAGCATCTCCGCCATCTCCGCGGAGGTCGGCTCCGCAGCGCAGGCGTCGAGGATCGCGCGGAGACCCGCGAGCTCCGTGGCGGTGGTGCGCCAGGCGGTGATCACGGCGGTCTCCAGGTCCATGGGCTGTCCCATGAGCTCACGCTCGATGGCGCCCGCGAGTCGGGTGTGCCAGCGAAGCTGCAGGGTCCCGAGCAGGGCGACCTCGTCGCCGAAGGTCTCGGCGACGCCGGGCAGGTCCATCGGAAGCGCCCCGTCACGGTGGGTCTCTGCGTGCTGGAGAACGTTACGAAGTACCTCTCCGCGGCGGTGGAAAGCGTCCCAGGTCATGGGTCCATCCTTTCTACATACCGTTGGTACGTACCAACGGTATGACAACTACCCTCGGTATGCCAAGGCATAAACCGTGATCCGGGGCACAAGGGGCGATCCGGGCGGAACGACAGTGATCTGCTGCACAGCCGCCCGCGTGCCCGGACATATGCTCAGGCCATGACCTCGAAAGTCCTGCGAAAGGTTTCCGGCTCCTCGCGTCGCCAGCAGTACTCCGCGTCCACCAAGCGCGCTCTGGTCGACGTGGCGACGCAGCTCTTCACCGAGCACGGGTACGCCGGCACCAGCCTCGACGCGATCGTCGCCGGCGCGCGGGTCACCAAGGGGGCGCTCTACCACCACTTCAGCGGGAAGCAGGCACTTTTCGAGGCGGTCTTCGAGCGGGTGGAGGCCGATGCCAGCAAGACGATCAGCGGCGCGGTCCGGACCACGAAGGACCCCTGGGAGAAGGCTGTCCTGGGCCTCCGCTCGTTCCTCGCCGTGGTGCAGCAGCCGGCGTACAGCCGAGTGGTGATCCAGGAGGGGCCGGTCGTGCTCGGCTACGAGCGGTACCGCGAGCAGGAGGAGCGGTCGACCTTCGGGATCGTCCAGGAGATCGTCTCCTCGGTGCTGACCTCCTACGACCTCGAGCCCAGCATGGTGGAGACCTTCAGCCGGGTCTTCTTCGGGGCGATGTCGGCGGCCGGCGCGGCGGTCTCCTCCGCGGAGGACACCAAGCGGGCGAGCGCCGAGGTCGAGGCTGCCATCGCGTTCATCCTCGCGGGCCTGCGTCAGCAGGCGGAGTCGGGAGGCCAGCTCCCGCGCCCCGAGGCCCTCCTCGGGGACCACGAGACGTCGGAGGACGCCGGCTGAGCCGACGTCCTCCGACGATCTGCAAAGTCGTACCGACCCGAGCCCCCGGTCGGGGTCAGCGGGTCAGCGGGTCACTTCCGGAACGTGACGTTGCCGCCGTTGGTCGGCACGAGCTCCATCCACACCTTGCCCGGCGGCAGCTCGAGCTCGCCGGCCTTGGTGCTCAGCCTCACCGGCGCGTCGAGGCCCTTCTTGGTCCAGGTGGCCCGGACGACCGAGCCGTTGTGGAAGACCATCGCCTGGCCCTTCCCGATGAACTTCGTCTCCGGGACGGGGTTGCCGGCGGGGTCCTTGTAGCCGGCATCGCCGACCTTCACCCTGGCCACGACGACCGTGTCGGGGCGGTACTCGTCACCGCTCGCGGCCTCGGAGTTGAGGTTGACGTACTTGCCGTTGCGGAACTGCCAGCTCGTCGTGTGGCCGCCGGAGAAGGTGGCCGAGATGGCGTGGGCGCGCTGACCTGCCGGGAACTTCTTCGCGTCGCCCCAGGAGAAGTACGCCTCGGGCGGACCGGACGACTTGAGCGTGCGCGCCAGCGTGGGCAGGTCCATGAACAGGTTGTACGGCGCCCGACGGCTGTTGTCGCGGCTGTAACCGGCGCCGCCTTCGCTGACCACCCTGATCCCGGCGGCCTGCACGCGACGCACGGTCGCCGGCGCCCCGCCGCTGGCCACGAGCACCGCCTGGGCAGGCTCGACGATCCCGATGTCGGTGGCGCGCATCGAGCGCACGGGCCCGACACGCTTGGGCACCTGCGAGTAGAAGAAGACCGCGAGTCGGGTCGAGCCGCCCTCCACGAGCTCCTCGGTGATCAGGTCGGCCTTGCTGAGCCCCACCTGTGGCTTGCTGCTGCCGGTGTTGTCGATCTTCACCACCATCACCGGGTGCTTCGGGGCGTCTCCCTTGGCGGGGAGCCCGGTGAGCGGCCACTGACCGGAGAGCGTCGAGCCGGCGGCAGTGCCCTGGGCGTCAGGGGTCCCGTCGGACTTGGCGGCCTTGTCGTCGCCGCCACAGGCAGCCAGGGTCAGCGACCCGGCCAGCACCAGGGACACGAGCGAGGCGGTGACGCGGGGGCCGCGACGGCTTGCGGACAGACGTGTGCGCGAGGCGATTCCAAGCATGGGGGTAAGTGTGACGCAGGGTCGCTCCCGATCCGGGAGCGACCCCGCGTATTTCAGTAGTCGGACGAAACGGTCAGCCCGGGACAGTCGGCCCGGACGGTCAGGACGGACGGTCAGCCCGGGACGTCGGCCCGGACGGTCAGCGGAGCGTGCCGGCGAACCACTGACCGGTCCACGGCTTCTCGGTGCGCACACGCCCACCGCTGTTCGGCGCGTGGATCATGACCCGGTGGCCGTTGCTCCAGCCCGCGAAGACGGCCACGTGGTACACACCGCTGCCGCTGTAGAAGAACATCAGGTCGCCCTTGCGCATGTTCTTGCGGCTGATGCGGTCCGCGAAGCTGGCCTGGCCGTCAGACGTACGCGGGACGTTCGTGAAGCCGGCCTTGCGGTAGCTGTAGTAGATCAGCCCGGAGCAGTCGAAGCGGCTCGGGCCGGTGGCGCCGTACTGGTACGGGTCGCCCTTCTGGGCCTTGACGACCTGGAGGGCGTTCTTGACGCGCTTGCCACGGGTGGCCGCATCGGCGGAGGTGGAGAAGGCGAACATGCTGGCGGCCAGGACGGCAGCGAGCACGACGGAGAGCACGGCAAAAGTGCGCGCGCGAAGAGTCGCAGACATGAAAGAGCTCCCTTTCCACGCCTGTGAGGTGAGCTGTCGGGTTAGAGCTGAAAGGTGCTCTGCCACCTTGACCAAGGCGGCTTCACCCCGAGCGTCCGAAGGACGCGTGGTGATGTGGGTCCCCCACTCCTACCCAAGAGGTTTCGATTACAGGACAAGGGGTCAGACTGCGGGCGGGTAGGACTCGGCGTAAACCCGGTCTGACTGTGAAGTTGTGGCTGCTCCGTGCCGGCCACCACCGAACCCCCTCGGCGGCATCCCGGCGAGCAGGACCCAAAAAGAGTAAGCACGCTCTGACAAAAAATGCCAATCACGTTCAAGTCCGGCAACAGAAAAACGTCCCGCATGTCACACCTACGGGACGTTTTTCACGCTCAGGAGAGCCGCCGAGTGCGGCCGAGGTCACATGCCGCGGACAGCGCGGATGTGCTAGCGCGAACGGTCAGATCTTGGCGCCGCCGTCGACGTAGAGGGTCTGGCCCGTGATGTACGACGCCTCGTCGCTGCACAGGAAAGCAGCGGTGGCGGCGATGTCCTCGGGGTAGCCGACCCGACGGACCGGGTTCCGCTCGGCCGCAGCCTTGCGGTAGTCCTCCGGCTCGACGCCGACACGCCGAGCGGTGTCGTCCGTCATGTCGGTCACGATGAACCCCGGGGCGATGGCGTTGACGTTGATGCCGAACGGGCCGAGCTCGAGGGCCAGCGTGCGGGTGAAGCCCTGCAGGCCCATCTTCGCCGCGGAGTAGTTGGCCTGGCCACGGTTGCCGAGGGCGGAGACGCTCGAGAGGTTGAGGATCTTGCCGTACTTGTGCTCGACCATGTGCTTCTGGACCTCGCGGCTCATCAGGAACGAGCCGCGCAGGTGCACGTTCATGACCATGTCCCAGTCGTCCTCGGACATCTTGAACAGCAGGTTGTCGCGCGTGACGCCGGCGTTGTTGACGAGGACGTCGATCTTGCCGAGCTCCTCGGCGACCCGGGCGACCGCCGCTCGGACCGAGTCGGCGTCGGCGACGTTGCATGCCACGCCGATGGCCTTCTCCGCACCGAGCCCGGAAGCCGTCGCTGCCGCCGAGTCCTGGTCGAGGTCGAGGACCGCGACGGCGGCACCCTCCTCGGCGAAGCGCTTGGCGGTGGCGGCACCGATGCCTCGAGCGGATCCGGTGACGACGGCGACACGACCGGCGTAACGACTCATGGGAGCTCCTCCTGTGCGCCGTGGACCGGCGCGTACGTGTATGACGGTGGAAGTGGGCTCACTGTAGCCATCGCGACGCACAAGCCTCGACGGGGTCGGCCTCACTCTCGGGCGACCTCACACGACCGCGTCGGTCAGGGCCTGAGGGCCGCCAGCACCGAGTCGAGCGACACCGTGCGACGTACGACGCTCACTGCCACGTCGGAGAGCTTCAGGTTGTGGTCGCGGGAGTAGCCGCGGAGCATCTGGAAGGCGCTGTCCATGTCGGTCCCGCCGTACTCCACCAGGACACCCTTGGCCTGCTCGATGACCACGCGGCTGTTCAAGGCCCCCTGCAGCTGCTCCGCCAGCAGGGTCGCCCGGTGGCGGCTGCGCTGCTGGAGCAGACCTATCGTCGCCATGTCGGCAAGGGCCTGCGCGAGTCGCTGGTCGGCCTCGCTCAACGGAGGCTCAGTGGTGCAGAAGAGGTTGAGCCCTCCCACGGTCTGCTCGCGCAGACGGAGCGGAAGCGCGTAGACCGAGACGAAGCCCAGCTCCCCTGCAGCGCTCACGAAGTCCGGCCACCGCCCAGCGGTCCCGGAGATGCTCTCCACGTTGACCGGGCGGCCGCTCGCGACGCAGTCGAGGCACGGCCCCTGCTCGTTCTGGAGCTGGAACAGCTCGAGCAGGCGGGTCTCCTCGCTCGAGGACGCCACCAGCTGAAGACGCCCTCGTGGGTCGAGCAGGAGCAGGCCCGCCGCCTCGGTGCCGAGGAGCTCGACACACGCCGCGACGAGCTGGTTCATCAGGTCGACCACGTCGAAATCGTCGACCAGGGTGTCCGCGAGCGACACAAAGCGCTCGGCGAGGACGGTGCTCTCCTTCGCCCAGGGCTCCGAGTGGCGCGAGGGCTTGCTCATGAGTCCTCCTCGGTGAATCTCAGTCTGCCGGCGACGACGTCGGCTGCCAGCTCGTTGATGGGCGTTCCCTCGAGGTAGGCCCGGCCACGCAGACGCACCATCGCCTCCTCGATCGGCACCCCGAGCTGCACGGTGATCATGCCCGCGGCTTGATGAACTGCGAGCCTGTAGTGCGGGACTACCTCGTCGACCTGCGAATCCGCTCCGAGCCCGAGAAGCACTCCGCCCAGGACATCGGCCGTGTTCAGAGCCGCGCCGAGCTGCGATGCCGACAGCGAGCCGGGTTCTCGGCGGTAGAGCTCCAGGGTGCCGAGCGAGATCGCCCCGATCTGCAGAGGAAAGGCGAACAGGCTCCGCGCACCGAGGCCGGTCACCTCCCGGAGGAACGCAGGCCAGCCAAGGCCATCGCCTGGGCGCTCGAGGTCTTCCACCAGCACGGGTAGGCCGGTGCTGATCGCCTCGAGACAGGGGCCTTCTCCCACCGTTATCTGGCGCTCTTCGAGGACCTCTGCGGTGAGATCGGAAGCCCAGACGGGTGACAGACCATGACCGTCGGCCGCGAGCGACACCGACGCGCCGTCGGTGCCAGATCCGCGGCGTCCGTTCGCGCAGACCGCGGAGACGGTCGCCAGGAGACCCGACACCGCCCCGGTTCCAGCCGTCCCGCGCTCGTCCATAGGTCTCCTCGATCGGCCTCCGCACCGCTCAGCTTTTCCGCGGCGCGTGCGGCTGCGACCGTTGTGGCCACGATAGCCCGGCCTGGCTGGTTCAGAGCGTTCCGTGCCGCAGAAACGGGGTACAGTCAGAGGAGCCAGCCGCGACGTTGTCCAGATACCGCAATGACCGGTTCTCCTCGAGACAATGGAACGCTGCTGATGCCCTCACCGGTCGCATGGTCCGTCCAGACGCAATGGCCCCCCAACCCTCGTCACGTGGGCGACGCTCGCCGCTTCGTCGCCGACCGGCTCCTTGCCGATGACCTGGGGGAACTGGCCGACACGGTCAGCCTCATCGTGAGCGAGCTGACGACGAACGCGGTAAGACACGCACGCTCCTCCTTCCGCGTCACCATGTCGCGCAGCGGCAGCCAGGTCTTGATCGAGGTGCACGACGACTCCTCTGCGCCGGCCTTCCTCCGCGACGGGGACCCGTTCGCGTTGAGCGGCCGCGGCCTCCACCTCGTGGAGACACTCAGCACCGAGTGGGGCATGACGCCGCATGCGCAGGGCGGAAAGTCGGTCTGGGCGTCCCTGGACTCTGGCGGACCCGGTGCTCAGCGCCTGACGGCCCGGCCCACGTAGAGGTGACCGACCACCTTCGTGGCGGGGATCGGAGCGCGCAGGTAGAACGTCTCGAGCTCCTCGACGACCAGGCCGGCTGCCTCCACGGCCTCGGCGATCGACCGGTCGAGGTGGCAGCCGGCGAACAGGCGGCGCTGCAGGGGCGTGAGCCGGTGCTGCCAGCGGGCGATGCCGGGGTCCGGCGAGAGGCCGTGCTCGAGGAAGTGGAAGCTGCCTCCCGGGCGCAGCACCCGACGCACCTCCGACAGCGCGCTGTCGTGGTGCGGGATCGTGCAGAGCGTGAAGGTCGAAAGGGCGGAGTCGACCGAGGCGTCCGGGAGATCCAGCGCCTCGCCGTCGAGCCCTGCGCGTACGACGGGCGGCCCGCCGGCCCTCAGGTGCTTGCGCTCCGCGATGTGCCATGCGACGTCCGACGGCTCGACACCGAGCACGCGCTCGACAGCGGACGGGTAGTGCTCGGCGTTCAGCCCCGACCCGAAGCCGATCTCGAGCACCTCGCCCTCGAGTCCCTCGCAGACACGCGCGCGTTGCTCGTGCACCTCCCCCGTCCCCAGCAGCACGTCGATGGCGCGGGGCACGACCTGCGTGCTCCACCAGGTCATGTCAGTCCTCCTCGTCGGGGTCGGCGGCTCCTGAGAGCGCGGCGGCCAGCCGGCCGGCGTACTCCTTCATCTCCTCGTCGGAGGCGTACTTCGTCCTCGGCCAGAAGAACCCGCGCAGGCCGTCGCCCTTCGTCCGCGGCACCACGTGCATGTGAAGGTGCGGCACGCTCTGGCTGACCGTGTTGTTCATCGCGACGAAGCTGCCCTGGGCACCGAGTCCCTCGACCATAGCCGCGGCGAGGCGCTGTCCGGCCGCCAGGAACGGGTCGCGAAGGCGCGCGGGCAGGTCCGGGAGTGTGTCGATGTGCAGCCGCGGGACCAGGAGCACGTGCCCCTTGAACACAGGGCGGTGGTCGAGGAAGCCCACCAGGTCGCCGGTGTCGAGGACGGTGTGCGCAGAGGTCTCCCCCGAGACGATCCGGCAGAACAGGCAGTCGGCCACGGTCCGACCCTAGTGGCCGGAGGCCGCCGGATGTCTGGACTGGAAGCCGATTTGACCCAGGAGGGAATACCCCGGAGGGTATTGGGCATTGACTGTTACCGTAGACGTCAGATACCCCCATCCGTATAGGCTCGACCTCGGAGGAAACTGCAGATGATCACCGTGACCCCCATCGAGACACCTGGACTCGGCGACCGGACCTACCTGGCACACGACGGCAAGGTGGCGCTCGTCGTCGACCCGCAGCGTGACTACGACCGGGTGCTGGCCGTCGCGGAGGCCGCCGGTGTGCGGATCACGCACGTGTTCGAGACCCACATCCACAACGACTACGTGACCGGCGGCCTGGCCCTGGCCCAGGAGGTCGGCGCGGCGTACCACGTGAACGCCGACGACCCGGTCGAGTTCGACCGCGTGGGCGTCCACGACGGCGACGTCGTCGAGGTCGGCGACGCGATGCGCGTCCGCGTCGTGCACACGCCGGGCCACACCCACACGCACCTGTCCTACGCCCTCACGGCGGGCGACGCGCCGATCGCCGTGTTCACCGGCGGGTCCCTGCTCTACGGCTCCACCGGCCGTCCCGACCTGCTCGGGCCCGACCACACCGACACGCTGGTGCGGGCACAGTGGCGCTCGGCACACCGCCTGGCCGAGGAGCTGCCCGACGAGACCGAGGTCTACCCCACCCACGGGTTCGGCAGCTTCTGCTCGGCCACCCAGGCCGAGGCGGCCGCCAGCACGATCGGTCAGGAGAAGACCGGCAACCCGGCGCTGACCCAGGACGAGGAGGAGTACGTCGAGAAGCTGCTCGCCGGCCTCGACGAGTTCCCCGCCTACTACGCCCAGATGGGCCCGGCGAACTCCGCCGGCCCCGAGGCGCCGGACCTCTCCGAGCCGACGCTCGCCGACCCCGCCGAGCTGCGCCGACGCATCGACTCCGGTGAGTGGGTCGTGGACCTGCGCACCCGCGAGGCCTTCGCCGCGGGGCACCTGGTCGGCAGCGTGAACTTCGGGCTCGACGGGCAGTTCATCACCTACCTCGGCTGGATCATGCCCTACGACGCCACGGTGACTCTTCTCGGCGAGAGCCCGGAGCAGGTCGCCGAGGCCCAGCGCGACATGGCCCGCATCGGCCTGGCCAAGCCGGCCGCCATGGCCACCGGCAAGCCCGACGAGTGGGCCGGTGGCGAGATGCTCGGCAGCTTCTCCGTCGCCAAGTTCCAGGACCTCAAGGAGGCTCTCGACAACGCGGCGGACCGCGAGGACTTCGTGGTGCTCGACGTGCGCCGAGCACAGGAGTACGACGAGAAGCACATCGACGGAGCCGTCAACGTGCCGATCCACAACGTCCTGGCGCACATCGACGACGTCCCGCGCAAGAAGCTGTGGATCCACTGCGCCGGTGGGTACCGGGCAAGCGTCGTCGCGTCGATCCTCGACGCCCGGGGCTACGACGTGGTCGCCGTGGACGACTCGTTCGACGAGAACGCCGCCCAGTCCGGGCTGCCGATCGTCGCCTCCTGAGGCGTAGCACTCGCCTGCACTCCCCTGCACGACCCCCTGCACTACCCCCACGTAGAGGGTCGGCCGACGCCTGCGGCCGATCACCGACCGACACTCACGACATCGAGGAGAACAGCCCTTCCATGACCAGCACCCCTACTGAGGCCCGCCGACTCGACGCACGGACCCTGCAGGAGCGCCTGAACGCAGAGGACGCCCCGCGCGTGCTCGACGTCCGCACCCCCGCCGAGTTCGAGACCGCGCACATCCCCGGCTCCTACAACGTGCCGCTCGACAACCTCCGCGAGCACCGGACCGAGCTGCGGCGCCACCTCGACGACGACGTGGTGCTCGTCTGCCGGTCGGGCAACCGTGCCGAGCAGGCGGAGAAGGCACTCGCCGAGGTCGGCCTACCCGGCCTGCGCGTGCTCGACGGCGGCATGGTCGCTTGGGAGAGCATGGGTGCGCCGGTGAACCGAGGGCGGCAGACCTGGGAGCTCGAGCGGCAGGTCCGTCTGGTCGCCGGGTCGATCGTCGCCACCAGCGTGCTGGGCAGCGCCGCCTTCCCGCGGCTGAAGTGGGTCGCGGCCGGGATCGGCACGGGCCTGGTCGGCGCCGCGCTCACGAACACCTGCGCGATGGGCACGCTCTTGTCGAGGATGCCGTGGAACAAGCGCGGCGACTCCTGCGACATGGATCGGGTCG
The DNA here is from genome assembly GCA_963721165.1 of uncultured Actinomycetota bacterium. Lineage (GTDB taxonomy): Bacteria > Actinomycetota > Actinomycetes > Propionibacteriales > Nocardioidaceae > Nocardioides_C. The sequence goes on from CAVRIE010000014.1 coordinate 121,172, forward strand.
TCAAGGCCCTCACCGGGGTTGCGTGATGGACCTCTCGGTCACCCTCGCGATCGTCCTCGCCCTGTCGCTGGTCGTCGGGGTCTCGCTCGGCGTCCTCGGCGGCGGCGGGTCGATCCTGACCGTCCCGATCCTGGTGTACGTCGCCGGGATGGACCCCAAGGAGGCGATCGCGTCCTCGCTCTTCGTGGTCGGAGTGACCTCGGCCGCGGGGTTGATCAGCCACGCGAGAGCCGGGCGAGTGCGCGGGCGGACCGGAGCGCTCTTCGGGGCGGCGGGCCTCGTCGGCGGCTTTCTCGGCGGGATGCTCGGCGGCCACCTCCCCGGTGACCTCCTGCTCTTCGCCTTCGCGCTGATGATGCTGGCCGCCTCGACCGCGATGATCCGCGGGCGCCGGATCGACGAGGCCGGGCAGAAGGCCGACCTCCCCGTGTTCCGCGTTCTGCTCATCGGCCTCACGGTCGGTCTCGTGGCCAGCCTGGTCGGCGCCGGTGGTGGTTTCCTGGTGGTGCCGGCACTCGCTCTGCTCGGCGGACTGCCGATGGCCGTCGCGGTCGGCACGTCGCTGCTCGTGATCGCGATGAACTCCCTGGGTGGGCTCACCGGCTACCTCGGCACGGTCCAGCTCGACTGGGGCCTCGTGCTCGCGGTGACCGCCGCTGCCGTCCTGGGCAGTGTCGTCGGCGGCCGCGTGGTCGGCCGGATCCCCGAGGCAGCGCTGCGCAAGGGCTTCGGCTGGTTCGTGCTCGTCATGGGCGCGGTCGTGCTCGTCGAGCAGGCACCGTCGGGCCTCGCCGTCCCGATCATCGTCGTCCTCGCCGCCATGGCGATCGGGGCAGGCGCGTGCATGAGGCTCGGCCCCTCCTGCCCGCTGCGGCGCACGTCGACCAGGTCCGAGGATCTCGTCGAGGCCTAGCCCGTCAGGTCAGCGACATGACCCGGTTGAGCATGGGGATGCTCGGGAAGCGGTCCCGCCGGATCTTCTCCATGAGGAGCTCGGCGTAGGCCGGAACCTCGTCCGGCGTCAGCATCGACTCGATCATGTCGAGCATCGTCGTCGAGGGGTAGTCGTCACTTGCGACCTTGCCCATCAACACTCGGAGCACTTCCGTGCGGACGTCGTTCCCGTCCTTCGCCATGTTCCCTCCCACAGTTGACCGACTCCCCCACTATCTACCCCGCGTGGTCGGTCTTACTCGGACGGGTACGTCACGGGCGGGTCAGTTCTCGACGTCCCCGCGGGGATCGGCCCAGGTGGTGGGTATGTCTGCACCGCCCTCCTCGGAGACGCGCTGTCCCATCTGGACGAAGGCCGCCTGGGGCAGGAGCCTGCCCGCCACCAGCGCCTGCCCCATCCGGAACGACGTCGCCCCGGCCATCAGGCCCGGTGGCACGAAGGACAGCAGCCTGCCCAGGTCCGCCAGGTCGGCCTGCGAGTTCATCCTCATCAACAGCAGGTTTTCGCACTGCGACACGACGTTCTCGTGCACCTTGTGCGGACGCTGCGTCGAGGTCAGCAGGTAGAGACCGTACTTCCGCCCCTCGGCAGCGATCTGGACCGCCTTGTCCGTGCAGAGTCGGCTCACCTCGTCGGGCGGGTCGGCCGCGCAGATGTTGTGCGCCTCGTCGATGACGATGAGGCAGGGCCGACGGGACAGCCGGGAGTCCCACAGGGACGCGAGGACGGCCTCGGCGACGAGGTGCTGCTCCTGGGGCGTGCCCAGCGACCCCAGGTCGACGACCGTGCAGCGTGCGCTCGGGTCCCGCAGCTCCTCGACCAGCGACCGTAGCTCCGGGCTCCACACACTCCACTCCAGGACACCCAGGTTCAGCGCTCGCAGGCCGAGCTCGCGCGCGCCAGGTGTGCTGGCCTCCAGCAGCTGCTCGACGCGGGTGTACAGCGGCTTGCCGCCTTCCTGGACACGCAGCAGCTCTGTGAGTACGGCGTACTCCTCACGGTCCCGGATCGGGTCGAGCCCGAGCATCGCCGCCTGCGCGTCGCGGTCCAGGTCGGCGAAGCGCAGGCGCAACGGGTGCTCCGCGGACGGGTCGTCGCGCCACACGACGACCTGCTCCGGGACGTCGGCATATCGTTCTGCCAGCTCGGGGTCTGCACCGTCACGGATGCGGGGCAACCCGACGTAGTCGGAGTTCGGGTCGAGGACGACGACCCGGAGACTGGTCTCTGCCAGCACCCTCTCGAGCAGGACGCCCAGGGAGTAGGTCTTGCCAGAGCCGGACTGGCCGCACATGAACGTGTGCCGGCCGAGCCCTGCGCTGTCCAGCGTCGCCCGGACACCCGGAGCGAACAGCAGCTCGCCGATGTCGAGCCCCGCGCGCCTGGGGCGCATCCTGGCGAACCAGGCACCGACCTCATCCGGCTCGGCCGGCCGCACCGCGCAGTCGTGGAACGGGCGACCGTCGGTGTCGAGGACGACGCCGGAGCCTCGGGCCAGCCGGACCAGGATGCCGGAGCCGACACCGGAGAGACCCGCACCGGTCGCCAGCTCCGAGACCGCCGCCAGGTCTGTGACCTGGCCCAGCCGACTGTGACCGTCGCCCTCCAGCATCACGTACCCGCCACGTCGCAGCGCCAGGTCGTACAGGGACGCCTGCAGCTCGAACGAGACCCCGTCGACGGAGGTCGCCAGCGACAGGATGCTCCGTTCGATCTGCTCCCGGCGGCGCCGGTAGGTGGCCTCCTGCTCGACCAGGTCCGGCTCTGACGTGGCGTCCGCTTCCGATGAGCTCATCGACCGCTCCACCTCCATCGGCGGCACGCGGGGCTCACGGTTCGGCGCCGGGCTGGCGAGTGGGGACGCCTCGGGAGAAGAACAGCGCGACCAGTGCGATCAGGGCCAGCACGGACAGCGACGCCCGCAGGCCGTCGAGCCGGGCCGCCTCGTTCTCCTCGACGATGGCGGTCGCCGTCGCGCCTGTGATCCCGGCGTCCTCCAGCGCCGCGTTCAGCTGGTCGTCGGGGATGAACGGAACGCCACCGGCCAGCTCGACCTGGGCCGACGACGACATGTTCTCCGGGATGGCGGGGTTGTCCTGGATGCCCTCGAAGAACGACGTGGTGAGAGCCGAGATCAGCACGGCCCCGGCCAGGGCGGTCCCGATGGCGGCGCCGAGGAAGGTGATGGTGTTCTGCAGCCCGCCCACCTCGGCGCTCTGTTCGTCCGGCACCGCCGACACCGTGACACTGCCGAGCTGCGACGCGAGTGCGCCGATGCCGAGCCCGGCAGAGCAGCATCGGCCAGGTGACCACCTCAGGCCCGACGCCCACCTCGAGTGCCGCGACGAGGGCGACGATGCCCACGAACAGCAGCAGGAAGCCGAGCTGCACGACCCGGCGGGGCGAGGCGTGCGGGAAGAACTTCGGCACTCCGACCGCGGCCACGAGGAGGGCCAGCGAAAGCGGAAGGATGCGCAGGCCGGTGTCTATCGCGGACAGGCCGAGCGCCACGGAGAGGAACAGCGGCACGGCGAAGAACAGGCCGGACTGCAGCAGGTACTGGTAGAAGAACGACGTCAGCCCTCCACGCAGCAGCTTGTTGCCGAGCATGGCCGGATCCAGGAGTACGGCGGCGCCGCGGGACTGGCGACGCTGCTCCCACCCGAGGAAGCCGAGCAGTACGACGCCGCCGCCGATGACGAGCCAGAACACAGGTGACAGGCCGATCCAGACGGGAGCCTCGGGTTTGGGGATCACGAATCCCCAGGTGCCGGCCCGGAGGACGCCGAACACGACCAGGCTCAGGCCGAGGGCCGAGAGACCGGTGCCGACAAGGTCCATACGGACGCCGGACTCCGGTGGCGCATCAGCCAGCCGCCTCGTCATCAAGAGGATGATCAGCACCACGATCACCTCGCCGGCGAACACCCATCTCCACGAGGCATACGTTGTGAAGAGACCGCCGATCAAGGGCCCGAGCGCGACGGCGATCGCCGCAGCCGCCGCGACCATGCCATAGGCACGCGGGACGTTCGGACCGTCCGAAGTTCGAGGCCACCAGGCCGACGATCGCGGGCATGATCAGCGCGGCACCGAGCACCCTCGAGGAGGGACCAGCCGATCAGCAGCACGGTCAGGTTCGGGGAGATCGCCGTGGTGAAGGATCCGGCGCCGTAGATCACGCATCCCAGCGCGAACGCTCGCTTGCGGCCCATGATCTGGCCGATCTTCCCGCCCGTGATCATCAGCGACGCCATGACGAGCATGTACAAGGTGATCGCGGTCTGGATGCCGGTGACCGTCGTACCGAGGTCCTCAGCCACCGTCGCGATCGACACGTTCATGACGGAGCTGTCGAGCGCCATGAGGAACTGACCCGACGCCAACGTCAGCAGGACCGTCCCCGACGCGGCCGCGGCTCGAGCACCAGGCACCTGCACGTCGCTGCCCATGGCACGTCCTCTCGATCAGCGCACAGAACGAGCGTGCCCGGGAAACGCACTCCCCGTCCCGGTTTTGGAAGCGGATCATCCACGGTGGGTGATCCCGACTCCGCCGCGTTCCCATAGCGTCGTCGCGACAAGGGTCGAGGAAGGGAGTCGTGTCGTGCTGATCCTCGCCATCATCCTGGTCGGTCTCGCCGCCGGGTGGGTCGCGCATCTCCTGGTCGGCCGAGGCCCCGCAAACTGGGGCCAGCTCTTCCTGATCGGGATCGCCGGCTCCTTCGTCGGCGGCCTGATCGGAAGCCTGGTCTTCGGGGACGGCCTCGCCCTCCGTCCGAGCGGCCTCATCGGCTCCATCCTCGGCGCCACGCTCGTGATGCTCGTCCTTCGTGCCATCGGGCAGAAGCCACGACACACGGGGTGAGACAGCCCCCATGACCACGACCACGCACCCGACGCCGGCGCCGTTCACGGGCGAGGACTACGCGGGCCCGGATGACCCGGGTGGTGGACCAGGCGCAGGCGGCAGGCCTGGACGGCGTCGTCGTGGCGCCCGGCCCGGACCTGGTCTGGCTCACCGGCTACCAGCCCCCGGCCATCACCGAGCGCCTCACCATGCTCGTGCTCTCCCCCGCCCAGACTCCGACTCTCGTCTACCAGGTGGCCGGCGGCCTCCTGAAGCCGGGCGGGCGGTTCGGGATCTCGGACTCGTCCTGGTCGATCCACCTGCTCGGCCTGCAAGGTGCCCTGCCGGGCTCGCGCTTCCACGCGTTGAGCGGGCGGCTGCCCATGCTCCGCGCCGTCAAGGACGCGAACGAGCTCGGCCGGCTCACGATGGAAGGCGCGGCCGCCGATGCGACGTACTCCGAGATCGTCCGACTGCGTTTCGCCGGCCGACGCGAGACGGAGGTCGCGGCGGACCTCGCGCGCCTGTTGCGAGACTTCGGACACGAACACGTCGACTTCACCGTCGTCGGGTCCGGCCCCAACGGCGCGAACCCCCACCATGAGGCCGGCGACCGCTGGATCGAACAGGGCGATGCGGTCGTCCTGGACTTCGGAGGCTTGATGTACGGCTACGGGTCGGACACCACACGCACGGTGTCCGTCGGTGAGCCGAGCGAAGAGGTACAGAAGGTGCACGACACCGTGCGGGCAGCTCAGCAGGCGGCGTTCGAGGCCGTGCGGCCGGGTGTGCCGTGCCAGGAGATCGACCGGGCGGCCAGGTCCGTTATCACCGAGGCCGGGTACGGCGAGCAGTTCATCCATCGCACGGGGCACGGGATCGGGGTCACCACCCACGAGCCGCCGTACGTGGTCGAGGGCGAGGCCCAGCCACTCCAGCCGGGAATGTGCTTCTCCATCGAGCCCGGTATCTACCTCGCCGGCCGCTTCGGGGTCCGGATCGAGGACATCGTCACCGTCACCGAGGACGGCGGCCGGAGGCTCAACAACACGGACCACCGCCTACAGGTCGTCGACTAGCAGCGTCACGCCGGCCCACCGCCCGATCTCGTCCTCGGCGGATGAGTCGGCACGTCTGTGCTCACGAGGACCCGGCGCGACGCCGCAAGGTAAAGGAACGGTTTCGGTTCCCCCAATTCGGTGAAATCCGCTCGAATGTCACACAATGTGGACACAACGGGTTAGCTCGAACCACGGGGGATCTCCACATGGTGCGTCGTCTGGCGTGCATCTCGGCCTTGCTGCTCCTTCTCGTCGTCGGACTGGCACAGGTCACTGTGACGGCTCCGGCTGCTCCGGCGGCACAGGCCGACGGCACTGCCGGTGTCGCGGGCCAGCCGACCCGGCCCGCTGAGTCCAAGCGGCCGAACATCGTGTTGATCACCACCGACGACGAGGCCGACTACGACATGCGGTGGATGCCGCGGACCCGCCGTCTCCTCGGCGAGGCCGGCGTGACGTTCAGCGACTCGGTCTCGCCCCATCCGTTGTGCTGCCCTGCACGCGCGGAGATCCTCACCGGTCAGTTCGCCCAGAACAACGGTGTCCGGACGAACGAGGGCCACAAGCACGGCGGGTTCCGCGCCATGCACAGCTACCGGAACACGATCGGCCCGTGGCTGCAGCACGCCGGCTACCGCACCGCCTTCGTCGGGAAGTTCCTCAACGGCTACCGCAGCACCAGCCGGAACATCCCGGGCTGGAACGAGTGGAACCCGCTGCTGGAGGACTTCGGGGCGTACCAGTACTACAACTTCTCCGCGCGACACAACGACGTGATCCGTCGTCACCCGCGCGTGCACGTCTCGGACTTCCTGGCGGCGACAGACCGCCCGGCTGGTGCGGAAGTTCTCCAAGCGGCGCCAGCCGTTCTTCATCTGGCAGTCGCACGTGGCGCCGCACGGAGCGTGCGTGCCCGATGGTGACTCATGGTGCTGGGGACCGCCCGTCCCCGCGCGACGCCATGCCGACATGCTCGAGGACGTGCAACCGCCGTCGTTCAGCGACCCTGCGTTCTTCGAGCGGGACGTCGCCGACAAGCCGGCCTACTTGAAGAGTCTGTCGACGTCCTCGCAACGCCTCGCGGAGCTGCGTCAGAGCTTCACCCGCCGCATCCAGTCCCTGCAGTCCGTGGACGAGGCCGTGGCACGGACCATCCGCGTGCTCCGCGACACCGGGGAGCTGAGCAACACCGTCGTCGTGTTCACCTCGGACAACGGCTTCGTGCTCGGTGAGCATCGCTGGACCGGCAAGGACGTGCCCTACGAGCAGTCGCTGCAGGTGCCGCTGATCGTCCGCGGACCGGGGCTGCCCAAGGGGGTCACGCGACGCGACACCGTGGCCACCGTCGACCTCGCGCCGACCTTCGTCGACCTCGCCAACGCGAAACCGACGGTGCCCCTGGACGGGCGGAGCCTGCTCCCGCTCGCGCGCCGCGGTGCAGCAACCGGGTGGCAGAACCTCCTGATCCAGAACGGACCCCGGCTCGGTGAGGGGGACGGCGCCGGCTGGTCGTACCGCGGCGTGCGAACCCGCCGCTACACCTACGTCGAGTACACGAGATACGGGACCGAGCTGTACGACCGCCGCCTCGACCCGCACCAGCTGACCAACGTCGCCGGGCTCCCGGCCTACAGCAAGGTGCAGCGAGAGCTCCAGCGGCGGGCCCATGCGCTGCGGAACTGCTCGGGCAAGAGCTGCCGGCGCAGCTTCGGGCCGCTGCCGCCCGTGGGCTGATCGAGCAGAACCCAGAAGAACACCCCGAACCACCTGAGGGTTCGGGGTTTCTTCGCGTCCCTTCGAAGCTGGAAAGGGCTGGATTCGAGCGGTTTGCAGTGCTGTTCGGGGCTCTGCGGCTGGGTCTAGCGTGAGTGCCGTCATGCGGCAGGAGTCGTCGTGCCCGCCCCTCAACCCGGGGAGGACCTCCTCCTTGCCGGCCCGGGTCACGAACCCTGGCGCTTTTCTCGTTGCCTGGCCGGACCGGAGTGTCCGCACAACAGTTTGGAGAGCAAGATGCGCAGGAGAGTCGTCATCGCGAGCACCGCAGTCGCAGCCACCGCCGCCGCGTTCGGGGTCAGCGCCGCCCAGGCCAGCCAAGCCGCCGGCAGCGGCTCAGTTGCGGCCCGTCAGGCGGCGACGAACATCACGGTCGTCGAGCGGGCCGTCTCGGACAAGGTCGTCGACCTCGCGCCGAAGGGCGACAGCCGCGGCGACCTGCTCACCTTCGCCAACCCGGTGTACAACAGCTCCAACTCGAAGAAGGTCGGCCGCGACCAAGGTTCCTGCATCCGCACGGTCCCAGGGAAAGCGTGGCAGTGTTCCTTGACGACACGCCTCGCCAAGGGATCACTGGTCGTCGAGGGTCCGTTCTACGACACCCGAGACTCGGTGCTCGCCATCACAGGCGGAACCGGCGCCTATTCCCGCGCCCGCGGCGAGATGCACCTGCACGCCCGCAACGCGAAGGGCACCGCGTTCACGTTCAGGTTCACCATCGAGAACTGACAGGCAAGGAGGGCAACGGGTCGACATCGCCGGCTGGATGGGGCGGGAGTGACCCGCTAGGCAGCCGCTCGAGGCGGTTCAGTCGGGCCGGACGAGCTCCAGGTCGAGCCAGCGAGCCAGGTCCCTGATCTCGCGGTCGACCGCCGTCGTCATGGCGTGGCTGAACGGCACGTCCCGGTGGACCGCCGCGACGCGAAGCATCCCGGCCTTGCGGTCGGCGCTGGCGTCGAGCTTCCCGACCAGCCGGTCGCCGTACAGGATCGGCAGGGCGTAGTAGCCCCACCGACGCTTGGCGGCGGGCTTGTACATCTCGAGGGCGTAGTCGAACTCGAAGACGTCGTTCATGCGCTTGCGGTCGTGCAGGAGCCGGTCGAACGGCGAGAGCAGGGCCGCACGGCCCGCGAAGGGCTGCCCGAGCAGCGCCGGGTCGACCCGCCACTGGCCGCGCACCCCCTCGACCACGGCCGGCTCGCCGGCCTCGCCGACGTCCAACGGCTCGACCGGGCACTCCGGACCACGCGACCGCGCGATGCCGAGCGCGCTCAGCCGGCGCTCGTCGCGCAGCCGTCGTGCCTTCTCCGACGGGACCGCCGGGTCGTCGGGGTAGACCCGGGACGCGAGGTCCCACAGCCGGTCGCGGCCAGTCCCGCCGGCGACCGCGACCTCTCCCCGCTGCACGAGGAAGTCGAGCATCATGGTGAGGTTCTTGTTGTTGTTCCAGCCGCTCGAGGCCCAGGGCTTCACGCAGGTGTCTGGCAGCTCGCGCAGGGGCAGCGGCCCGTCGGCGCGAAGCCGGTCGAGGATGTCGCGCCGGCAGGCGTTGTTGGCCGTGACCCAGTCACTCTGGTGCTGCTTCCAGCCACGCACCTCACCCGTGCCCGGCCACTCGGCCATCTCAGCTCGGTAGAGCGCGAGGTCCTCGGCCGGCCGCAGCGTCCCCCGGAGCTCGATCAGCCGCTGCTCGTCGACGGCGTCCCACAGTTCCCGTGGCGAGTATCCCGATCCCAGCCGGCTCCACACCACCAGCTCGGCACTCGGCGCGATCGCACTGGTGGGGTCGAGCTGGAGCAGCGAGAGCCGGTGCACGGTCTCGAGCAGGTCGGTCGGCCGCTCCTTCGTCAGCAGCTGCGCTCGTACGGCGACACGGCGGGCGTCGGTGCGACTCAGCTCGTGGACCGTGGCCATGCGGCGAGCGTAGAGGAACGCACCGACCATCCGGGCGGTCTCGGACCTGGTGCCGCTCGCGACAGGTCAGACGTCGACGGCCAGACGCACCGTCACCGTGTCGCCCACGTCGATCCGCTCGGCAGTCCGGACCAGGTCCTTCAGCGGCACGACGTACCCACCGTTCTTGGGGAACAGCGAGGTCGTCCACCGGGTCGACCCGATCCGGACCTCGACCGGGATCATGCCCCAGCCGTACGTCACCAGCGCAGACGTCGCCTGGAGCTCAGCGCTCTCGTCCTCGGGGACGGTGACGAAGTGGTACGGCGACGGCCCCCGCCAGAACCACACCTCGCCGCTGAACTCCAGGTCCACCCGGTCAGCATAGAGACTGTGGGTCCGCAGACAGTTCCTCGCGGAGACCCATGCACCCATTCTTGCGTGAACCAGCACCCATCGTTTCCTACCTCCCACATGCTGCGCGCGTCGCGCTGACCAGATCTTCCGCTGTGTCGACCGCCGTCGCGATTTGACCAGGGCTGCTGCCCACGGCGCCCAGGACTGCATGGGCGCGCTTACCGAAGTCGCGAGGGGCGACGGACAGCCGGTCCGCAGACGCAACCGCTCCCTTCTCGTGGGTCACCCAATGGCCCGCGCGCCCGTGAAGCGCGTGGGCGCACAGTCCGACGATCCGGAAGAGGCAGCCGGCGACGAAGGCGGTGTCCGCTCGGGTCACCGCCTTGCGCGCGTTCGCGAGCAGGAAGTCCGCCTCCCACAGGCCCTCGACCAGGGCGTTGGCCAGCGCTGGCGGGTAGTCGCCGGTCGCTCGCCGCAGAGACGTCAACTCGCCGGACGGGTCCGCCAGCACAATGCCGAGCGAGACCTCCCCTGCATAAGCGAAGTCGGGGACACCGAGCGGGTGACCCGCCTGGGAGTGGAAGCTGAACCGGCCGGCCTGCGCGTCGGCCCACGATTGCCGCACGCGGGCAAGATCACGGTAGATCCAGTCCACCGCTGCACCCGCGATGCTCAGCCAGCCACCGCCGTCGACCCAAGGGCCCCAGGCTCCCGGCGCGCTCACCTCCGCTGTGGGACCGGCCAGATCTCGCGCGAGCGCCTGGAGCGTGCTCACGTCCAGCGACCGCTCGTATTAGAGGCCCATGTCGTAGTCGGACTCGGGGGCGTGGTCTCCGCGGGCACGACTTCCTCCCAGCGTGACTGCCTGCACCCCCGGTACCTCGATCAACCGGTCCGCCAGCCTCGCGAGCTCCTCTTCCGTCACTCGCCCCATCATGCCGTGGAAGGGTTGCGCCGCAACGCCGCCGTGGAGCACGAGAGCCGCACGCACCGGCTCTCGTCGGTGCGGCTCTGTTTCAAGACGGCTGGTCCCGCTGCTGGTGCCACGAAGGCGGGACGCCCGCGAGAGTCCTCGCACTAGGGTCACCTGGACGCGACGCAGAGCCGCCCCGACGGTGTCGGGACGGCTCTCGTTCAAGAGGGCTGGTTTCCCGGTGGTGCTCCCCACCGGGACCGGCAATTCTGCGAAGAATCTCCGCGAATTCTGCGAAGACCCCTCAGTCAGTGGAGCTGGCGGGAATCGAACCCGCGTCCTTCGGCGCTGATCCAGGGCTTCTCCGGGTGCAGTCTGCGATGTCGTTTTCTCAGTCCCGGCACTCGCACAGACACGTTGCCGACAGACTCAGCCACTGAAAAGTCCCGGTGAGCCCCAGTGGCCGGGGATCACCAGCAAGCCTCCTAAATGAGGCCAGGATCTGAGCCGGAGGCGGCGCTCAGTCTGACCCGTTCACCAGTCGCTCAGGCGGCGAGGGCGAACGAACTGCGCTGGTTGTTGGCAGTTATTGGTTTCCAAGGAACGTTTACGAGATGACCTTGGCTTCTCGACCCGCTTCCCCTGGAACGAACGTCCCAAGTCGAAACCGATCAGCCCCTCTTGAGTTGTCAAACAGTGGTGACCACTGTACCTGCCTGAACCGACAGGAACGAGCGAGTATTCCCATACACAGCCACGGGAGACGACCTTGACGACTCCGCCGCACCCTGAAAGAATCGAACAAATGTTCGAATGGAAGCGCGGCGGGAGGTCGGCGATGCGCCCGGTGGAGGCAGCGACGATGCCGACGGCGACCGAGCTCGCCGCCTTTCTCGACCGCCTCGCGGGCGGCCTGCCCGACAGCACCGACAGCGATCGGGTGGACCTGCTGACCGGGCTCGAGGCGCTCAAGGGAGCCGCTGCAGCGGCGCAGGCGCGGGTGACCGTCGCCTTCGATGACTCCCAGCGGGCCGCACAGTCTCGTCAGGGCGTCCCCCCGAAGGAGCTGGGCAAGGGCGTCGCCTCCCAGGTCGCGCTGGCGCGGCACGACTCCCCCGTCAGAGGCGGCCGGCACCTCGGCCTCGCCCGTGCACTGGTCCACGAGATGCCGCACACGCTGAGGGCTCTGACCGAGGGGAGGATCAGCGAGTGGCGGGCAACCATCATGGTCAGGGAGACCGCGGTCCTGAGCGCCGAGCACCGCGCCCGGGTCGACAACGAGCTCGCTGAGCGGCTGCCGTTCCTGGGCGACGGAGGGGTGGCGCGGGAGGCACGGAAGATCGCCTACCGTCTCGACCCCGGCTCGGCGATGCGCAGGCTCCGCCGCGCCGAGGGCGACCGGCGCGTCACCACCCGGCCGGCGCCCGACACGATGAGCTACGTCACCGGTCTTCTCCCGGTTGCCCAGGGGGTCGCCGTACACGCAGCGCTGACCCGGCACGCCGACTCCCTCCGTGCTACCGGGGACCCACGGAGCAAGAGCCAGATCATGGCCGACACGTTCGTCGAGCGGCTCACCGGACAGGCGCAGGCCGACGCGGTGCCAGCCGAGATCCAGCTGGTGATGACCGACCGCGCGTTGCTCGGAAGTGACGACACCCCCGCGCAGATCGCGGGCTACGGGCCAGTGCCGGCCGCGTTGGGTCGGGCGCTGATCCGTGACAACGGCTCCGCCGCCAAAGCAGGGGTGGTGTGGATCCGCCGGCTCTTCACGTCCCCCACGACGGGCGACCTGGTTGCGATGGAGTCGACCCGACGCATCTTCCCGGAGGGCATACGCACCTTCCTGGTCGCCCGTGACGGGGTCTGCCGCACGCCTTGGTGTGACGCACCCATCCGGCATGCCGACCACGTGGTCCCGGCCTCCGCCGGAGGCCCGACCTCCGAGTCGAACGGGCAGGGGCTCTGCGAGCGATGCAACCACGCCAAGGAGTCACCCGGCTGGAGTTCGTCCATCACCCGCGACGGCCCAAGGGCGCCGGTCACGGTGCGGACGCCGACCGGCCACACCTATACCTCGACCGCCCCAGACCCTCCCGGGCAGATCCCGCTGCGGGCGCGGCTGCGGCAACCGGCGCCAGGGGTCTACCTTCTCGACAGTCTCGCGAGCTGAGCTGTGGTCGTCCCAGCCTCATCCGATGAGGCTGTGCGCGTTCTCCCAGCAGACCCGGCGCAGCCACTCCTCCCCCATGCCGAGCCGCTCGAGCGACTCGATCTGGTGGGCGTAGGTGTACGGGATGTTCGGGAAGTCGGATCCGAGGAGCACCTTGTCGCCGAGGTCGCGCAGGCGACCCATCAGCTCGACGGGGAACGGCGCCATGTCCTCGAAGAAGTCGGTGAACGCCATCGTCGTGTCGAGGTGCACCCGGTCGAAGCGCTCGGCCAGCTCGAGAAACTCGACGTACTCCGGTGCGCCCATGTGAGCGATCACCGCGGTCAGCCGAGGATGCCGCTCGAGCACCTCGCGCACGGGGGCGGGGCCGGTGTTCTCGTTGGGCACGGGCCCCGAGCCTGCGTGGATCACCACCGGCCTCCCGGCATCGGCGAGCTGGCCCCAGACCTTGTCGAGGTGCGGGTCACGGAGGTCGAAGTTGCCCACCTGCACGTGGACCTTGAAGATCTCCACGCCCTCGTCGATGGCGTCGGCGACGTACTCCGACGCCGAGGGCTCGGGGTAGAACGTCGCGGAGAGGAGGCACTCCGGCACGTCTCGAGCGAACGAGCGCGCCCAGTCGTTGAAGAACCCGGCGATCCCGGGTCGGTGGGCGTAGGGCAGCGCCGAGAACCGTCGTACGCCCAGGGCCCGCAGCTGCGCCACACGCTCCTCGTCGGTGCCGCGGTAGGTGATCGGCCAGCGCCGGCCGATGAGCGGCCCCTCCGAGTCGAACTGCGCCCAGACCTTCGCCATGATGTTCGGCGGCAGGAAGTGCACGTGCACGTCGTACAGCCCCGGGATCCCGAGGCGCTCCGCCCACGCCGGCACATCGTGGTCGGCCAGGCTCACTCCATGCCCTTCAGCCGGCGCCCGATCGCCTGCTCGGTCTCACGCTTGGCCTGCCGCTCCGCAAGCGCGTGGCGCTTGTCCCAGGTCTTCTTGCCCTTGGCCAACCCGATCTCGACCTTGGCCCGGCCGTCCTTGAAGTACAGCGACAGCGGGATCAGCGTGAGGCCCTTCTCGTTCACGCGGGACTCGATGCGGTCGATCTCGTGACGGTTCAGGAGCAGCTTGCGCTTGCGCCGCGCGGTGTGGTTGGTCCAGGTGCCCTGGGAGTACTCCGGGATGTGTACGCCGTGCAGCCACACCTCGCCCTCGTGGACCTCGGCGAAGCCGTCGACGAGGGAAGCCCGGCCGGCGCGCAGGGACTTCACCTCGGTGCCGGTGAGCACCAGCCCGGCCTCGTAGGTGTCCTCGATGTGGTAGTCGTGCCGCGCCTTGCGGTTCTGCGCGACAAGCTTCTGCCCCTGCTCCTTGACCATGCCCAGATTGTGTCAGGCCGGGGCAACGTCGTTTCGCCCGGCGCTCATCGCGTCTCCGGGCCCAGTGGCTACCCGAGGTGCTACAGCCAGCCCATCGGGTTCACGGTGGCGCCGTTCTCGAACACCATGAAGTGCAGGTGGCATCCCGTGGAGAAGCCGGTGCTGCCGACGTAGCCGATCACCTCGCCGCGCTTCACCTTCTGGCCGACGTAGGTGGAGTACCTGCTCAGGTGGTTGTACGCCGTACCCAGGCCGACGTCGTGGTGGTAGCCGTTGTCCATGATCACGCGGTTGCCGTAGCCGGTGTTGAAGTACACCGCGATGACCCGTCCCGCGGCGGCCGCACGCACCGGCGTACCACAAGCGGCGCCGAAGTCGGTGCCGTCGTGGAGCGTCCACCGGTGGTAGACCGGGTGCATCCGCATCCCGTACGGCGAGGTGATGTAACCGTCCACGGGGTAGCTGAGGAAGCCGCCGACCCCTCCGGAACCCGTGGCCGTGTCCGCTGCGTCGGCCGCTGACTTCGCGGCGGCGGCCTCGGCACGACGCCGGGCTGCCTCAGCACGGCGGGCGAGGATGTCGGAGATCCGGTCCCGCTCCTTCTGCAGGCCGCGCAGCACCTCGAGGTCGGCGCGCTTGGCGGCCGCAGCGGCGTCGTGGGCCTCGGCCCGTGCGGAGACCAGGTCGGACACGGCCGCCTCAGCTGCTTCCGCCTGCTGCTCCAGGGCCTGCTTGCGCGCGAGGTTCTCCGCAGCCGCCTGACGCTGGGCCGCGACCTCCTGCTTGGCGTCCTCGACCTCCTTCTCCTTGACGGTGAGGAGGACGCGCGTGGCCTCGAGCCGGTCGAGCGTGACCGACTCCTTGTCGAGGACGTTGCGCACCGAGTTGAGCTGGCTGGAGAGCTCCGTCGGGTCCTGCGAGGTGAGCACCATCGAGAGGCCGAGGAGGTTCGGGTCGCCCTGCTGGTAGTTCTGCACCGCGAGCTGGCCGAGGACATCCTCCTGGGCGGCCTGCTCGGCCTTGCCCTCGGCGAGCGCCCGGCGAGCATCCTGGAGACGCAGGATCGCCTGCTCGAGCGCAGCCTGCATGCGCTTGTCGAGGACGACGGCGGCGGCCAGCTCGCCGCGGGTCTTCGCGAGGTGCTGCTCGGCAACGTCCAGCTTCGCCTGGGCGGCTTCGAGGGCCCGCGTGGCGGCGACGAGCTTCGCGCTCGACTGGTCGAGGTCCTCGTGCGTGCGCGTGATGCGCCCCTCGACCTTGTTCTTGCGGTCGTGCAGGTCGTCGGCCGAGGCCAGCGGGATGGCAGCAAAGCTCAACATCAAGCTGCCTGCCGCAAGAGCGGCTATTCCGCGGCGACGGGAGGTGCGGGGGAAGTTGCGAACCACCGGTCTGCCTTAGCTGTCGTCGTATCGGTGATTCGACCGTAACTGACCTTACTCAGACTTTTAGGTATTTCCGCGTCATTGCAAGAGTCGGGACCAATGTAAGTAAAAGCCCGATGAGGGCAATCCACCCGATTGTGGAAACCCCGTCACCCCAGTCGATCCACGCCACGATGCTCGAGGTGGGTCGCAGCATGTGGTAGATCACGAAGTACATGAAGGCGGCGAGCGAGGCGCTCGCGAGGACCACGCCGATCAACGCTGCGACCAGCGCCTCCATCAGGAACGGCAGCTGGATGTAAAGACTGGACGCCCCGACGAGGCGCATGATGCCGATCTCGCGCCGCCGGGCGAACGCGGCGAGCCGGATCGTGTTACCGACCTGGAGCACCGCGGCGAAGATCAGGAACGTGGCGATGCCGATCGCACCCCACTTCATGACGTTCATCCAGAAGTAGATCGGCTTGAGCACCTCCCGGAGGTCACGGACGGTGTTCACGCCCTGGAGCCCGGACACCTGGCTCTTGATGCCCATGAACTTCTCCGGGTCCTTCAGCTGCACCCAGTAGGACTCCTGCATGTCCGAGGGCCGGATGGACTCGTAGACCTTCTGCTCGGTCTCGTCGTTGGAGACGTAGGCGCTGCGCCACTTGTCATAGGCCTGCTGCTTGCTCTGCAGCCGCCACGAGGCGACCTCGGGGTGGTCGCTGAGGACCTTCTCGATCGCCGTCTTCTGCGCCTTGGTGGCCTCACCGTCCACACAGTTCGCGGTCGTGGAGTTCTGGTTGCACAGGAAGACGGTGATCTGGAGCTTGCTCCCCCAGTAGTCCTCCGCCTTGTTCGCCTGGGCGTTGAGCAACAGTCCGGCACCGACCAGGGTCAACGAGACGAAGATCGTCACGATCACCGCGATCGTCATGGACACGTTGCGCTTGAGCCCGTTCCCGAGCTCGGAGAAGACATAGGTCAGCTGCATGTGAGGGGTCCCTCGGTCGTGTTCAGTGCTGGTAGCCGTAGACGCCGCGCGACTGGTCACGCACGATGTGTCCGCCGGCGAGCTCGATCACGCGCTTGCGCATCTGGTCCACGATGCCGGCGTCGTGGGTCGCCATCATCACCGTCGTCCCGGTCCGGTTGATCCGGTCGAGCAGCTTCATGATGCCGACCGACGTGTTCGGGTCGAGGTTTCCGGTGGGCTCGTCGGCGATCAGGATCATCGGCCGGTTCACGAAGGCCCGCGCGATCGCGACTCGCTGCTGCTCGCCACCCGACAGCTCGTCGGGCATCCGGTCGCCCTTGCCTTCGAGCCCGACGAGCTCGAGGGTCTCCGGGACCACCTTGTTGATGTGCCCCCGCGGCTTGCCGATCACCTGGAGGGCGAAGGCGACGTTCTCGGACACGGTCTTGTTGGGCAGCAGCCGGAAGTCCTGGAACACCGTGCCGATCTGGCGGCGCAGGCCCGGAACCTTCCAGCCGGCCAGCCGGTTGATCTCCTTGCCGGCGACGTACACCTTGCCGTGCGTCGGCCGTGCCTCACGCAGGACCAGACGCAGGAAGGTCGACTTGCCGGAGCCGGAGGCACCGACCAGGAACACGAACTCCCCCTTGCCGATCTCGACGTTGACGTCGTCGAGCGCAGCGCGGCTCTGGCCGGCGTACGTCTTTGTCACACTCTCGAACCGAATCACAGGCGTTGGTGGCCGGGCTCGGGGACACAGGGGTTCACGCCCACCCTGCAGGAAAGGGGCAGTGCGGGCGTATCCGACCAACAGTTGAGTCTAGGTGACTTCCGGCGACCTCCCCAACAGGTCCAGCCAGTCGGTGTTTCCAATAGGTTGAAGCCATGTCCCCCCGCTGCCGACGCGCCGCACACACGCGCCGACGGGCCCTCTCCACGATCGTGACCCTGCTCACGCCTCCGTTGGTCCTCGCGGGGTGCACGTCCGCGTCGACGGACCGGCCGGAGTCCGCGCCGTCGAGGTCGGTGACCCACACCGACTCCAAGCTGGACCTCAGCCGCCTGCCGATTCCCCGGGCCGAGATCTGCGGCCTGCTCTCCGACGACGGGGTCACCGAAGCACTCGGTGGCAAGCTCGCCGACACCCACCACTACGGCAACGGTGACGAGGTCGAGGTCCGCCCGGGTCTCGTGGACGTCTCGCACGAGTACGGCTGCGTGTTCGAGGGCAAGGACGGAGCCGCCGCGCGGGTGTGGGTGTTCGCCCGCCCGGTCGCCCGATCGGAGGCCCGCACGCTGGTACGTCGAGCGCGCCGCGGGCGCGACTGCGCCTTCCCGAAGCCGGTGGGTTTCGGGTCCCCTGGCCTGACCTCGGTGTGCGAGATGCCGTCCCGGACGGAGGAGCAGCCGTCGATGATCGTGCGCGCCCGGCTCGAGGGGCTCTTCGGCGACACCTGGGTCGGCTGCGAGGTCTCCGAACCCCTCGAGGGCGCGACCGGCGCCCGCGACGACGTGGTCCAACGGGCGGTCAGCTGGTGCACCGAGGTGGTGACCACGGTCGGCGCCCGGCCGTGACGCCCGACCTCGACTCTCGCCCTGACGCCAGCTCGGAAGCCCGGCCCTGAAGGCCGGCGCTCTGGCGGGGAGGGTCAGTTCTGGGCGGCCTTGTCGGCGCCGCGGCGCCAGCGGATACCGGCCTCGAGGAAGCCGTCGATGTCGCCGTCGAAGACCGCCTGCGGGTTGCCCACCTCGTACTCCGTGCGGAGGTCCTTGACCAGCTGGTACGGGTGGAGCACGTAGTTGCGCATCTGGTCGCCCCACGAGCCCTGCACGTCTCCGCGCAGCTCGTCGAGGTGCGCGCGCTCCTCGGCCTTCTTCAGCGCGAGCAGCTTGGCCTTGAGGATCACCATCGCGCTGGCCTTGTTCTGCAGCTGGCTCTTCTCGTTCTGGCAGCTGACCACGGTGCCTGTCGGGATGTGCGTGAGCCGCACCGCGGAGTCCGTCGTGTTGACCGACTGGCCACCCGGCCCTGAGGAGCGGTAGACGTCGACGCGGATCTCGTCCTCCGGGATCTCGATCTCGTCGGTCTGCTCGAGCACCGGGACCACCTCGACGGCAGCGAAGGAGGTCTGGCGCCGGCCCTGGTTGTCGAACGGGCTGATCCGCACCAGCCGGTGCGTGCCCGCCTCGACGGAGAGGGTGCCGTAGGCGTAGGGAGCGTGGATCGCGAAGGTCGCGGACTTGAGCCCGGCCTCCTCGGCGTAGGAGGTGTCGAAGACCTCGACGGGGTACTTGTTGCGCTCGGCCCAGCGGGTGTACATCCGCATCAGCATCTCGGCGAAGTCGGCGGCGTCCACGCCACCGGCCCCTGACCGGATGGTCACAAGAGCCTCGCGGGCGTCGTACTCCCCCGACAGGAGCGTGCGCACCTCGAGCTGCTCGACGGACTTGTGGATGCGCTGGAGCTCGGCCTCAACGTCGCGCAGCGACTCCTCGTCGCTCTCTTCACGCGAGAGCTCGAGCAGGACGCCGAGGTCGTCGATGCGGCTCTGGAGGGAGGTGAAGCGCTCGAGCTCTCCCTGGAGCGCGGAGAGCCGGCCCGTGATCTTCTGCGCGTTCGCCTGGTCGTCCCACAGGTCCGGGGCAGCCACCTGCTCGCCGAGCTCGGCGATCTCCTTGCGCATGTCATCCACGTCGAGCACCTGCTCGATGGTGTGCATGGTCGCCTGGAGCTGCTTGATCTGGGTTTCGAAGTCGGGGCCTGCCACGACCGCAAGGGTACGCGACGGGGTGCAGCGCAGCCATTCGAGACAGTCGGCCGCACCGCACCCCGCGGGCGTCTATCGACGAAGGGTCAGGTGCGCTCCCCGCCCACCCCGAACGTGTTCGCCCCAGGAGAGTCGAGGGGCGCCGAGACGGTGCTGTTCGAGGCGCCGGACGAGCCGCCCGGGACATGCTCACGGACCTTGCCCGCAGCCTTGCCCGCCGCCGTGCCCGCAGCGTCCTTGGCCACGTGCTTCGCGTCGTCCATCTTCTTCTGGACCGTCGGGTTCGACCGCAGCTTCTGGGCCTGCGAGGCGATCTGGTCGTACCGCTCCCGGCCGGCCTTCGCACCGAGCACGTAGCCGATCGCGCCGGCGCCGAGGAACATCATCTTCTTCATCATGGTCGTCTTCCTTCCCTGTGGCTCTCCGGGTTGATACCCCCGCGTCGGGCTCTCATTCGGTCCACGTCCCCTCGCTGCCCCGCGACCCGGGACGACGCATGGCGCGGTTTGCCCACGGGTACGGCGCTCGCCATGGAGACGAACGCCTCTTACTGGATGGTCTCTGCGGAGACGCCGGACTACCCCATGCTCGACGACGACATCACCGTCGACGTCGCGGTGGTCGGTGGCGGGATCGCCGGCCTCAGCGTCGCCGCGGAGCTGGTCCGCACCGGCCGCTCGGTCGCCGTCCTGGAGGCCGGCCGGATCGCGGCCGGCGTCACCGGCGGCACGACCGCGAAGGTGTCGGTGCTGCACGGCGCGATCTACCACCACCTCGCGGAGAAGCTCGGCGACGAAGCCGCGGAGGCCTACGCCACCAGCCAGTGGACGGCGATGGAGCACGTCGCCGACACGGTGCAGCGGCTCGGCATCGACTGCGAGCTCGAGCGGCAGCCGGCCTACGTCTACACAGAGTCCTCGGCCGAGGAGGCGATGCTGCGCCGCGAGGCGGACGCCGCCCGGCGGGCCGGGCTGCCCGCGACCTTCACTCAGGACACCGGCCTCCCCTTCCCGGTCGCGGGTGCGGTGCGCGTGGAGGACCAGCTCGTCTTCCACCCGAGGAAGTACCTCCGGGGCATCGCCGAGGAGTACGTCGAGCAGGGCGGTCTGATCTTCGAGAACACGCGTGTCACGGACCTCGA
Organism: uncultured Actinomycetota bacterium; assembly: GCA_963721165.1. Lineage (GTDB taxonomy): Bacteria > Actinomycetota > Actinomycetes > Propionibacteriales > Nocardioidaceae > Nocardioides_C. Next base: position 141,759 of record CAVRIE010000014.1, read on the forward strand.
CGAGGGCACGCCGTGCACGGTCACCACCGAGGCAGGCAACCGTGTGAGCGCGCTGCACGTGGTGGTCGCCACGCACTACCCGATCTTCGACCGGGCGATGATGTTCAGCCGGCTGACCCCGAAACGGGAGTTCGCCGTCGCGGGAGTCGTGAAGGAGGGCGCCGACCCTCGGGCGATGTACGTCTCCGCCGGCGCGAACACCCGCTCGCTGCGCGGTGCGCCGTACGACGGAGGGCGGCTCCTCATCGCGACCGGCGCACCGTTCACACCGGGCGATGCCAAGGCGCCGGAGCATCTCGAGGAGCTGAGCGCCTGGCTCACCGACCGGTTCCCCGTCGACGAGGTGCGCTTCACCTGGGCCGCGCAGGACAACCACAGCGGCGACAAGGTGCCGTTCATCGGACCGCTGCACCCGAGAGCCAGGCACACCTGGGTCGTCGCCGGCTTCGCTGCCTGGGGCATGACCAGCGGCGTGCTCTCCGGCCTGCTGCTGCGCGACCTGATCGAGGGACAGCCGCAGCCCTGGAGCAGGATCTACGACCCTCGCCGGGTGCACCCGGCCCTCGAGGCGAAGACGGTGCTCACCTCGGGCGTCCGGTCCGTTGCCGGCCTGGCGGGGAACGCGGGGGCACGGGTGAAGGCGAAGCTGCAGCGCGCCGCCTCCGCCGAGGACCTCGCACCGGGCCAGGCCGGGATCGTCAGTGACTCAGCGGGCGAGTGGGCGACTTATGTCGACGAGGAGGGCGCCGTACACTCTGTCTCCCCCACCTGCACACACCTGGGGTGCCTGGTCTCCTTCAGCCACGCGGAGAAGGCCTGGGAGTGCCCCTGCCACGGGTCTCGCTTCGGCCTCGACGGTGCGGTGCTGCAGGGCCCGGCCACCAGACCACTGAAACGACGTGACGATGACCAGTGACACCGGCGCCTCCGAGCGCTCGAGCGAACCGGACGAGGACAAGGCCGAGCGCCTGACCCGCAACCTGAACGAGCTCCTCCAGGAGCTGCGGGTCATGCAGACCGGCGTGCAGATCCTCACCGGTTTCCTGCTGACGGTGCCGTTCTCGAACCGGTTCTCCGAGCTCAACTCCTCGGAGAAGTACGTCTACCTCGCCGTCCTGTGCGGTTCGGTCATCGCGACAGGGCTGATCGTCGCGCCGGTGGCCTTCCACCGAACGCTCTTCCGCCAGGGCGAGCGGGAGTGGATCGTCGAGGCCGCCAACCGCGCAGCCCGCCACGGCCTCATCGCACTCGCCCTCACCATGGCCGGTGTCGTCTGGCTGGTCTTCGACCTGGTCATCGGGGCGCCGTCCTCGCACATCGCCGCGGCGATCACCATCGGGATCTTCGCCCTGCTCTGGGGAGTGCTGCCGGTCATGCAGCGGCGGCGCTTCAGCGCCCCCTGACTCTCAGCGAGCGGCGCGCGGACGCGTCATGACGCACGAGTGGGCGGCACCGATCTCTCGGCACCGCCCACTCGCTTGCTGACTCGTGCTCAGGCCAGCTCGGTCCTCAGGTCCGAGAGAATCCTGGACAGCAGGCGGGACACCTGCATCTGGGTCACCCCGATGTCCTGCGCGATCTGCTCCTGGGTCCAGCCGTAGAAGAACCGCAGCTCGATGATCCTGCGGTCGCGCTCCTTGAGCTTGCGGACCGCCGGGCCGAGCAGGATCCGCGCCTCCGCACGACCGAGGTCGGCGTCCTCGCCCCCGAGCAGCTCTCCGAGCGAGCCGCTGCCGTCCTCGCCGACAGGTACGTCGAGCGAGGCGGGGGTGAAGCAGCCGTCGGCCGCGAGTGCCTCGATCACGGAGTCGACGTCGATGTCGAGGAACTCCGCCACCTCACGAGGCTTCGGCGAACGGTGCAGGGTCTGCGAGAGCTCGTTGGAGGCGCGGGAGATCTGCGCCTGGAGCTCCTGGATGCGACGAGGCGGACGAACCGTCCACCCGAAGTCGCGGAAGTAACGCTTGACCTCTCCGGTCACGGTCGGGACGGCGTAGCTCAGGAAGTCCCGTTCGTAGGTCGGGTCGAAGCCCTGGACTGCTTTGACCAGGCCGACGTATGCGGCCTGCAGCAGGTCGTCCCGGGCGATTCCCCTGTCGCGGTAGCGGGAGGCGATGGCGCGAGCCACGCCCATGTTGAGTACGACGATCTCGTCGCGCAGCCTCTTCTGCTCCACCTCGTCGGTGGTCTCTGCGATCTGGGCCAACAGGCGGGCCGTGATCTGGCTGCGGTCGGCCTCGGTCACCGTTTCTGACGGTACGAGAGCCGCGGATCCTTCCAGTTCTTGCTCTTGAAGCTCAGGCGAAGCGGACATGCTTACTACCTTCTGGATTGATCTGTTCGTGGCACGTTGGCTTGACCACGTTCTTTGCACTTAAGCACTTCCGGCACCCGGCATCAAGACCCCGGTTCGGTCGCACGTGAGGCATCCTGTCCCTGTTTGTCCTAGCTCAAACGTCCTAGTTCGTCGATAGCCCGTCCGGACAGGAGCGGACCGGCTCTTTGCACTAGTCCCCCACCGTGGTTACGGCGGCGGCCACCGCCGAGACGTGAGAAGCCTCACCTATGTGAGGAAGCGGAAGCGGGAGGTCCAGCGGGGTCGCGATGCGGACGACGACCCTCTCGCCGTCGGTCTCCACGGTGTGGGTGAGACCCGGGTAGCGCCGCCCGGCTCCGACCGACGCCAGGTAGGCCTCGACCAGCTCGCGAGCCGTGGCCGGGTCGACTGCCGCCCGATCCTCCAGTCCGGACGTGTAGACCCGCTCGCCCTCGATGCCGTCCGCGGCGGCGAGAGCCGCCCCGTCTGCCAGCGTGTTCAGCGCCTGGCGCCGCAGGAACGCGGCCGAGGCGTCGACCACGACGACCACCATCATCGCGAGCACCAGGGTGAAGCCGATGATGAGGACAGCGGTCTGGCCGCGTTCGTCCGACCGCCTGGCGGCACGGCGGCCCAGGCTCGCCGAGGAGGTCACGGTCGGTCCTCGCGGAACGACCCGTACGGCACGGTGTGCTGCGCCTCGACCCGGATGCTGGGTCGCTGACCTCCGAGGACGCTCGGCAGCAGCGGCAGCGGTACGGGATAGGTCACGGTGGCGGTGACCACCGAACCGGGTGCGAGGCAGTTCGCCGGCTCCGGCGAGCAACCTACGTCGAGCGAGCGTCGCTCTACGTCGAGGTGCTGGTCCGCGAGGGCGAGCCGGGCCGCGGCCGCGGCATGACGTGCGGCGACGGCCTCGCTCGGCGCCTCTGTGAAGGCACGGCCCGCCGATCGCGCAGCGCTGCTGACCCCGAACGCCGCCCGTTGCACCTCGAACACCGTGAGGACGACGTACAGCAGCGGCACCATCAGCAGGATCGCCAGCCACGAGAACTCCACGAGGGCGCTCCCCCGCTCACCACGACGCCTCACGGCGCGCTCTCCTCGAACGCATGGCCCGAGACGGCCACCTTCACACCCGGGCCCCAGATGCCGAGGGGCGGCACGACGGCGACGACGTCGACACGCACCACCGGGACGCCGTCGAGGACCGTCTCGGACGCCGTCACGTCCTTTGCGAACCGCGCGGAGATCGCTCCCGCGATCTGGGTCCGCGTCCGCTCCACACCCGCTGCCAACGGGCGGTCCACCGTCGCCGCGTAACGCGCGCCCTCCGAAGCGGCCGACGTCAAGGTGTTGCGGACGTGGAGGACGAGCGCGACCTGCAGGATGCCGAGGAAGAGCGGGACCAGTACGACGAGCACGAGCACGAAGTCGACGACCGCGGACCCGCGCTCACCGACACGGCCAGGGCCGGGCACGGTCAGCTCGACACCGACCGCAGTGCGTCTGTGAGCATCTGCGACAGCGCGTCACCCGCGACTGCCCAGAGCACGCTGACCAGCCCGGCGGTCATCACCGTGATGAGCACCCAGCCCGGGACGTCACCTCGCTCGTTCCGGTGCGCAGTCGCGCTCACCAGAGCCTCCGCCCACCAGCGCGTGAACAGCTCGACCATGTTCTTCCCTTGCCTCTCGACCTCCGGCCTCACGGTGACACCAACCGGAGGCCGACCAACCCTGGCCAGAATGCGAACAGCACGGTCACCGGCAGGACCAGGAAGACCACCGGCACCATCATCAGGACCTCCTTGCGCGCCCCCGTCTCGATGAGCGCCCGGCGGCCGGCCTCGCGGACGTCGGCGGCCTGGGCGTGCATCACGTCTGTCAACGGCGTTCCCCGCTCGAGGGCTACGGCCACCGCCTCGGCGAACCTGGCCACCACGGGAAGCCCGGAGCGCGCGGCCAGGTCGTCGAGCGCACGGGAGACCGGTGTGCCCGTCCGCACCTGGGCCAGCACCCCGGCCAGCTCGACGGAGAGCTCGCCGCGGGCACGGGTCACCACGCGGTCGAGCGCGGACACCGGCCCCTCTCCTGCCGCGATGGCGAGGGCGAGGAGCTCGGCGATGGCCGGGAACTCCGCCAGCATCCGTCGCTCGCGTTCCTTCACCTGCGCGGTGAGCCTGTTCTCCCGGCACAGTGCGCCGACCACGAAGGCGACCAGGCAGAGCACCATGAGGGGCACAGCTCGACCCGGGCTGCGGAGGGCGATCAGCAGCGAGGCCAGCGCGGTGACGGAGAAGGACACGAGGCCCCACACGGCCTGCTCGACCCGGAAGTCGTGGACGGTCATGGACAGTCCGGCACGCTCGAGGCGACGGCGTACCGACGCTGCGCCTCCCAGCACGCGGTCAAGCGCGTCGGCGACCGACCGGAGGACCGGGCCGAACACCGCGACGAACGCCGGCTGTCGACCGGGCGTGGCGGTGCGGGACCTTTGGGCCGCGACGGGCGGGAGGTCCCGCACGTAGGGAAGGACCCGGACGTCGAGGCGGGGTCGGCGACCCGCCACCGCCCGCTCGAGCAGCATGAGCAGGCCGATCCCGGTTCCAGCGCCGAGGACGGCACCCCAGAGTGCGAGTGTCACGAGAGGATCCGCCTCTCCTGGGGCAGCCGACCCACCCGCACCATCAACCGGTACGCGAGTAGGCAGCACGCGCCGCCGACGGCCAGGACCACCACACCGGCCGGGGAGGCGTAGCGCGAGATCACCTCGCGCTGGAACGACAGCATGAGCAGCACCAGCCAGGGCGCCGCGACCGCGAGCCGTGCGCCGTTGACCGCCCACGCCTGGCGCGACTCGAGCTCGGAGCGGGTCCGGGCGTCGTCGCGCAGGTATCCCGACAGGCTGCGCAGGAGACGGCCGAGCTCGCCACCGCCGACCTCCCGAGCGATGCGGAGCCCTTCTACGACGCGGTCTCCGACAGGGTCTGCCAGCCGCTCCTTGAGCCGGTCGAGCGACTCCGCGAACCGACCGGTGACCTGGTAGTCGACGGTGAAGGCAACGAAGGCCGGCCGCAGGGGCTCAGGGCCCCGGACTGCCAGCTGAGCCAGGGCCTCGGGGAGCGACATTCCCGCCCGCACGGCGGAGGCCAGGTTGTCGACGGCCTCCGGCCAGACCTCTGCGAGCTCCCGTTGCCGGCGACGGGCTCGTCCGTTCAGCACGGCTACGGGGAGGTAGCCGGCCAACAGTGCGAAGGCCAGGCTGACCGGCAGGGTCCGGGAGACCACCTGGACGAGCAGCCCGGCCACGAGTCCCGAGCCGAGGCACAGCGCCACGACACCGCCGGGCGATGTGCCGGCCAGACCGGCTCTTCCCAGCAGGGACTCCAACCGGGACGAGCTCCGTGGCCTGCGTGGCGCGAGCGGCGAGACGATCGCCCAGTAGACGAGGAGCAGGCCGATGCCGGTGCCCAGGCCGAGAAGGACACCCATGGTCAGCCGGCCTCGTTGAGCACGTCGTGGATGTCGAGCCCCAGGCGGTCGAACCGTTCCAGCCTGGGCGGCATCCCCGTGGCCCGGACCAGGCGGTCACCCTCCCGGGCGAAGATCGTCTCCGTCTCGATGGTGTCGTTCTCGGCACGCCCGGGTACTGCGACGATCTCGTTGACCCGGCGTACACCATGGCGGTCCATGCCCAGGTGGACGACGAGGTCCACCGACGAGGCGACCGTCGGTACGACGAACCGGGCGCCGATGTTCTCCCCCGCCAGCAGCGGAAGGGTGCACATCTTGACCAGGGCCTCACGAGCGCTGTTCGCGTGCAGCGAGGCCATGCCGGGCAGCCCGGCGTTCAGCGCCAGCAGCAGGTCCAGGCACTCCTCGGCCCGGACCTCGCCGACGATGATCCGCGAGGGCCGCATCCGCAGGCTCTCCTTGACCAGGTCGCGGAGCCGGATCTCGCCGGTGCCCTCGAGCCCGAGCTGTCGGGTCTGGAGCGCCACCCAGTCGGGATGGTTGAACCGCAGCTCGAAGACCTCCTCTGCCGAGACGACGCGATCCTCACCGGGGATGCTGGCCGCCAGGCAGTTCAGGAAGGTCGTCTTGCCGGCCTGGGTGCCGCCGGCGACGACGATGTTGAGGCCTGCTCTCACGGAGGCGTCGAGGAACCTGGCCGCCTGGTCCGAGAGGCTGCCGAGCGCGACGAGGTCGTGCAACCGGGCCGCCCGGACCACGAACTTGCGGATGTTGACGGCGCTGAACCCGCGGGAGATCCCTTGGAGCACGACATGGAGCCGGTGTCCCTCGGGGAGCATCGCGTCCACGAAGGGCTGTGAGAGGTCGATGCGACGACCACTGGACTTGAGCATCCGCTCCACGAGCTCGTCGACCTGGGCGCGGCTGAGGATGGTGCTGGTCAGCTCATGGCGTCCGGCGCGGGCCACGAAGACCCGGCTCGGGTCGTTGATCCAGATCTCTTCGATCTCGGGGTCGTCGAGGTATCTCTGCAAGGGCCCGAACCCCGCGACCCGGGCGACCAGCTCCTCGACGGTCGCCTCCGGGTCAGCCACCGGCGCGACCGCTCCGGTCAGGCTCCGCTCGTCGTGGTCGGCGACCAGCCTGACGGCGACACTCCGAACCAGCTCGACGTCGCGCTGGGGGTCGATCCCCTCCCGGCGCACGACCTCACGGAGGCGGCCGTCGAGATGCTCCACGATGCCGTCGAAGGCGTCCGCAACAGTCACGCTCATGGGCCCGTCCACGTCGCTGTCGGATTTGTCGCGTCGGAGTCTGGCGGAATCAGAGCCCTCCCCACCAGAGCCAGTCCATCACGCTGTGGACAGGGTGGAACCTGTGTGGCGAGAGAGATACAAGCGACCAGCGGGACGAAGCCGGTAGCCCGTGCGGGGCATAAACCACTACCCGTCTGGGTAGATGTCCAGACGGTCACCGGGCCCATGACATGTCCCGCCGTCTCTCGGGAACGGCGGGACTGTCCGTTTCCGGCGTCGGGTCACTCCCGGCGCACCCGAGGGCACCGCGCCCGCGCCCTCAGCCCTGGTGCAGCAGGTCGCCGAACACGTCGCCCATCTCCGACACCCGGTCGAGGACCTCGCCCATCTCCAGGTGCCGAAGGCTGCCCTTCTCCGAGGCCCCCTGCTCGACCTCCTCCCAGGTGCGGGGCGCGGCGACGTACGGCGACTCGGTCCCCCGCAGCGAGTACGGGCTGATCGTGGTCTTGGTGCTGGTGTTCTGGCTCCAGTCCAGGAAGACCTTGCCGCCGCGCATCGCCTTGGTCATCTGCCACAGCACCAGGTCCTTGTGTGACTTGGTGAGCTCCTGCGCCACCTGCTTGGCCAGGTCGCGGACCTCGTCGGCGTTCAGGCGGCCCGGCAACGCGGCGTACAGGTGCAACCCCTTGCTGCCGCTGGTCACCGGCGCCGTGGGCAGGTCGATCTCCGCGAGTCGGTCACGGACGAGCAGCGCAACCTGCGCGCACTCGTGCAGGCCGGCCGGTGCGCCGGGGTCCAGGTCGATCACGAGCCGGTCGGGGTTCTTGGGCTGGTTGTTCCGGCCGACCTTCCACTGGTGGACGTGCAGCTCGAGCGAGGCGAGGTTGGCGAGATAGGTCAGGCCGGCGAGGTCCTCGATCACCGGGTAGGAGATCGTGTCGCCGCCGCCGCGCGACCCGGTCGAGGGCACCTTCACGGATCGGAGCCACTTCGGCGCTCCTTGGGGCAGGTTCTTCTCGAAGAACTTCTCCCCCGCTGTGCCGTGCGGCCACCGGATCCTGGTCACGGCACGGTCGGCGAGATGCGGGAGCAGCACCGGCGCGACCTGCGCGTAGTAGTGCAGCACCTCCCCCTTCGTGGTGCCGGTCGCGGGGTAGAGCACCTTGTCGAGGTTGCTCAGCTTCAGCCGACGACCCTCGACCTCGACGGTCACCTGCTCCTCGGTCGTCGCCACGTTCACTCCCCCAGGTCCGCGGGTGCCAGGTCGAAACGCACGCCCTGGTAGCTCGGCTGTCTCAGGCGGCCCCCGGGCGTCACGCCCAGAGCGGCCACCTCCACCACCACGTCCGGGCGCACCCAGACCGTACCCGCCGCATCGACCCGCGGGACCTCGTCGCAGAACGGCGACGTGTCGCTGTGCAGCGGCTCGAGCATCTGCAGCAGCTCCTGCGCCTTCTTCCCGGCGATCCCGCTCCCGACGCGTCCGCGGTAGCTCAGTCCGTTCGGTGTCGGCTGGCCGACGAGCAGCGCTCCGAGCCTCGACTCGCTGCCGGTCTCGTGGCGCCAGCCGCCGACGACGTACGACAGCGTCGGCCTGGTCGGGAACTTCAGCCAGTCCTTGCTCCGGCGGCCGAAGTGGTACGTCGACGTCCGCTTCTTGCTGACCACCCCTTCGAGCCCCTGCTGCTCGGTCGCCGTGAGCAGCATCTGCCCGTCGTCGTACGTCGGTGGCACCTGCCAGTGCGCGCTGCCGATGCCGAGCGACTCGAGCTCCGCACGCCGCACCGACAACGGCTCACCGGTCAGGTCGCGGCCGTCGAGGTGCAGCAGGTCGAAGACGATCAGCGTCACCGGGTTCGCCCGGGCCAGCTCGTGCGCCCTCGCCGCACTGGAGACGTGCATCCGGTCGGCGAGCGCGGAGAACTGCGGGATCCCGTTGGCCATCGCGACAACCTCGCCGTCGAGCAGCACGTCACGGCCGGCGAGGACGCCGATGTCGGCCAGCTCCGGGAAGCTGACGGTGACGTCGTTCTCGTTGCGCGACCACAGCCGGAGCTTCCCGTCGCGGACCTCGGCCAGGACGCGCATGCCGTCCCACTTCACCTCGTGGAGCCATCCGGCCCCCTGGGGTATCGAGTCGCCTCGACTGGCCAGCATCGGTCGCATGGGTCCATCCTGGCCCACCGACGAAGTCGTCGGCGCCGACCCGGGACACACGGCATCTCCTCGGGCACCCGACATCGCCCGCTGACATTCGCGCTGGGTAGAACGTCCCGAATGTCCGGACTGATGAGCCGTGCACCCCGCCGGGTGTTCCCGGCTCGGCGCCGCGCGGTGAATCCATCCCTGCCCGGTGGGTACCGCGTGTTTCGACTAGCCAGCATCGACCGCGGGGTCCATCCTGACCTAGAGGGGGACGCGTCGCGTCATCACCGCGTAGAGAGGAGACCGCCTGTGCGGGCCATCTGGAAGGGTGCAGTCTCGTTCGGTCTCGTGAGTGTGCCGGTGCGGCTCTACGCCGCGACGGAGAGCCACGACATCTCGTTCCGTCAGGTCCACGCCAAGGACGGCGGCCGGATCAAGTACAAGCGGGTCTGCAGCATCGACGGCGAGGAGGTCGAGTACGCCGACATCGCCAAGGGCTACGAGACCGGTGACGGCCAGATGGTGATCCTCGACGACAAGGACCTCGCCGAGCTGCCCTCCACGAGCAGCCGTGAGATCTCGGTCGACAAGTTCGTGCCGAGCGAGCAGATCGACCCGATGATGCTGGAGCGGTCCTACTACCTCGAGCCCGACAAGTCGGCGGCCAAGCCCTACGCCCTGCTGCGCGAGGCGATCCGGGAGGCGGACCGGATGGCCGTGGTGACGGTGTCGCTGCGCAACCGGATGACGACTGCGGTGCTGCGGGTGCGCGACGACGTGCTGGTCCTCCAGACGATGCTGTGGCCCGACGAGATCCGCAAGCCCGACTTCGCCGGGCTCGACGCGACCGAGGGCGCCGCCAAGCCGAACGAGCTGAAGATGGCGCGGATGCTCGTCGAGACCCTCGCCGGTGACTACGACCCGGACGAGTACGAGGACGACTACGCCTCCGCGGTGGAGGAGCTGGTGACGGCCAAGCTCGAGGGCGGCGAGGTCAAGCAGGCCGCCCGCGAGGAGCCGAAGACCGGCGAGGTCGTGGACCTGCTCGCGGCTCTCCAGCGCAGTGTCGAGGCGGCCAAGTCGTCGCGAGGTGAGACCGCCGGCTCGGAGGAGCCCGCCGAGGAGGCCCCGAGGAGGCCCCTGAGAAGACCTCGGAGGAGGAGGGCGAGAAGCCCGCCGCGAAGAAGACCGCCTCCAAGAGCACAGCCAAGAAGGCCACGAAGAAGGCGCCCGCGAAGAAGGCTCCGGCGAAGAAGACCACCGCGAAGAAGACTGCGACCAAGAAGACCGCCAAGAAGGCCAGCTGAGCCCTGGCAACAATCGGGCATATGTCGCGGTTTGAGCACGCGGGACCGGCCCTGCCGACGTCACAACTGCGCACATGCACGATCCTTGCCCCTCGTCGGCTGCACGCGCGGGCCACGTCAGGACGGCTCGGGGCGGGTGCGCTCAGCCGGTTGCGCTGTCCTCCCGCACGTGCCGCGCCGCCGCGGGCGAGTCCGGGAAGCGCTTCGCGGCGGCATGGGCCACCGCGTCCGAGAGACGTGGCACGACGAGGTTGAGCACCTCCGACACCGACCCGACGAGCGTGTTGACGGTCAGCGGCCGGTCCTCGAGGGCACGGACCACCTTCGCGGCCGCCTTCTCGGGGCTCAGCGCAGGGGACCTCCGGTACACGTCGGTGGGCCCGATCATGTCGGTGCGCACGAGCGAGAGCCGGACGTTCGTGAACGTCACCCCGTCGGCGTACGTCTCGCGTCCTGCGATCCGGCTGAAGGTGTCGAGCGCGGTCTTGGAGGCGATGTACGCCGCGAACTTCGGGGCCTTCACCTGCACGCCCCAGGTCAGGATGTTCACCACGTGCCCGTCGCCTCGCTCCACCATCTGAGGCAGCAGGGCGAGGATCAGCCGCACCGGCGCGACGTAGTTGATGGCCACGGTCCGTTCCACGTCGTGCAAGCGGTCGTAGGACAGCGACAGCGAACGGCGGATCGACCGTCCGGCGTTGTTCACGAGCATGTCCACGTGACCGTGCTCGCGCAGGACGGCGGCGACCATCCGATCGACGGCCGGCCCGTCGGTGAGGTCGCAGGGGTACGCCGACGCCTCTCCCCCGGCCGACTCGATCTCGGCCACGACCCGTGCGAGCTCGTCAGCACGACGTGCGACGAGGAGGGCCTTCGCACCGCGTGCAGCGACCGCCCGTGCGGTGGCCTCGCCGATGCCCGAGGACGCGCCGGTCACCATCACGGTCCTGCCGACGAGCGGGCTCTCGAGGTCCACGCCCGGCAGGCGGCCGGCGATCCGCCGCGCCCATGCCTTCGGCGTGGTCAGCAGCAGGCCGTTCATGCGACCACCGGCCTCGCGTCGGCCCAGGGACGTGCCTGCTCGAGCTGCGCGGACACGGTGAGGATCGTCGGCTCGTCGTCGGTGCGCCCGACCAGCTGTACGGCGAGGGGCAGCCCGTCGCTGCCGAAACCGGCGGGCACGGATGCCGCGGGGTTGCCGGTCACGTTCCAGAGGGCGGTGTAGGCGATCATCGGCGTCGACCTCAGCGCTGCCCCGACCGTGCCGACCCCGTCGAGAACGCCGACCTGCGGAGGTCGGGGCGCGATCACAGGAGTGAGCAGCAGGTCGTAGCGGTCGAAGACCCGGTTCGCCTTGGCCGCGACCTTCTCGCCCTGGCGCATCGCCCACTCGACCACGCGGGGCCGCACCCACGCCCCGAGACGTACCGTCTCCCGGGTGCGCCGCTCGAGCAGCTCGGGGTGCTCCATCTCGTCGGCCTCGGCGCGGACCCCGGCGAAGAACTGGGGGATGAACGCGGCGTTCGCGTCCGGGTAGCCCGGGTCGACCTCCTCGACGTCGTGGCCGAGCGACGAGAGCAGCTCGGCGGTCGCCACGACGGCGGCGACATGCTCAGGGTCGGGTCGGACCCCGAGCACCGCGGACCTGGTCGACCAGGCGATCCGCAGCGGCCGGAACGGCGCGTGCACGGCGTCCACGAACGACGTGGACGGCTCCCCCGCCCGGAACCGGTCGCCGGACGAGGACCCGCGGATGACGTCGTAGACGATGGCGCTGTCCAGGACCGAGCGCGTGAGGGGGCCCGTCGTACCCAGCGCCCACCACAGGTGTGGCTGCGGCGAGGTGGTGACCCGCCCGCGTTGCGGCTTGAGGCCGTAGAGGCCGCAGCAGGCGGACGGGATCCTGATGGAGCCGCCACCGTCGCCGCCGATGCCCATCGACACCAGGCCCGCTGCGACGGCCGCCGCCGTGCCCCCGCTGGACCCGCCTGTCGACCGGGTGGGGTCCCACGGGTTGTGGGTCAGGCCGTGGGCGACGGACTCGGTGAACGGCCACTGCCCGAACTCCGGCATCGCTGTCTTGCCGACGACCACGGCCCCGGCCTCGCGCAGCCTTCGGGTCACCGCGGCGTCGTGCTCGGCCGGTGTCCGGTTCGCGCGCCCGCCGAACGTGGTCACCTCCCCCGCGACGTGGACCTCCTCCTTGATGGCGACCGGAACGCCGTGGAGCGGACCGAGCTCCTGCTCCACGAGCCTGCGCGGTGTCGCGTTCTCCCGCCTCGGCGAGCGCTCGCTCCCGCATCACGTTCGTGAACGCGTTGAGCCTGTGGTTGAGCGCGTCGATCCTGTCCAGGCACGCCTCGGTCAGCTCCCGCGAGGTGAGCCGACCCTCGTGCACGAGCTCGGCCTGGCCCGCCGACACCGGCGAAGAAGATCTCGTCGTCCATGCCTGCGGACGCTAGTGCATGGCCCGTCGACAGGGTGCCTGCCCCGCCAGTCACGAGACGACACCGCATGAAGGCCTTCGACACCGGGTAAGGCATTCAGCGGCGGCTGTGACGTACTGCACAAGGTCGGAACGGGGGCCGCCCTGTCATGAGGAGGACGAATGTCAACAGGCGTGGAGACCGGCCGGATAACCACGGACATCCCGGCCCGGCTGGACCGACTGCCCTGGGCACGGTGGCACTGGCTGGTGGTGATCGGGCTCGGCACCGTGTGGATTCTCGACGGGCTCGAGGTGACCATCGTCGGGTCGATGTCGGACGCTCTTTCCGACCCGAAGACCGGGCTGGGTCTCAGCAGCTTCGACGTCGGCCTCGCCGGCGCCGTCTACGTCGCCGGTGCCTGTCTCGGCGCGCTGTTCTTCGGGCAGCTGACCGACAGGTTCGGCCGTAAGAAGCTCTTCCTCCTCACGCTCGCGGTCTACACGGCTGCCACCGTGCTCACGGCGTTCTCGATGAACCCGATGTGGTACTTCGTCGCCCGGTTCTTCACCGGAGCCGGTATCGGTGGTGAGTACGCCGCCATCAACTCCGCGATCGACGAGCTGATCCCCGCGAAGTACCGCGGTCGCGTCGACGTCGCGATCAACGGCTCGTTCTGGGTCGGCGCCGCCGGTGGTGCGCTGCTGACCATCCCGCTGCTCGACCCCACCAAGGTCTCTCCCGAGTGGGGCTGGCGGCTGGCCTTCGGCCTCGGCGCGATCCTCGCCGTCGCGATCCTGATCGTGCGCAAGAACGTGCCCGAGTCGCCGCGGTGGCTCTTCATCCACGGTCGGGAGGACGAGGGCGAGAAGATCGTCCGCGACATCGAGGAGACCGTCCACCGCGAGAGCGGACGCGAGCTGCCCAGCACCTCGAACACGATCACGATCCGCCAGCGCAGGTCGATCGGCATCGGGCTGATCGCCCGGACCGTCTTCACGCTCTACCCCAAGCGGACCATGCTCTGCTTCAGCCTGTTCATCGGCCAGGCGTTCCTCTACAACGCCTTCTTCTTCACCTACGGCGACACCCTGACCAGCTTCATGGGCGTCAAGCAGGTCGGCTGGTACATCGCGGTGTTCGCGGTCAGCAACTTCGCCGGCGCGCTCCTGCTGAGCCCGCTGTTCGACTCGCTCGGCCGGGTCCGGATGATCGCCGGCACCTACATCCTCTCCGGCGTGCTGCTGGCGGGCACCGGGATCTTCCTCGGCTCCTTCACGGCGGTCACGCTGACCCTGATGGGCGCGATCGTCTTCTTCTTCGCCTCGGCGGGCGCCAGCGCGGCGTACCTCACCGCGAGCGAGATCTTCCCGATGGAGACGAGGGCGCTGTGCATCGCGTTCTTCTACGCGATCGGCACCGCGGCCGGCGGTATCGCCGGGCCCCTGCTCTTCGGCAAGCTGATCGAGAACGCCACGACCGGCGGCAAGGACATCACCGCGATCGCCCTGGGCTACTTCATCGGTGCCGCGCTGATGGTGGCCGGCGGCGTCGTCGAAGCCTTCCTGGGGGTCAAGGCCGAGGGCCGCTCCCTGGAGAGCATCGCCCAGCCGCTGACCGCGGAGGACGACAAGGACGGCTCCGCGGCCGACCTCGCTCCCGCGTCCGCCTGACACCGTCCACTCCCCCGACCGAGGAGGAAGTCTCCATGCCCATGCCCCCGCCCAAGCCCTCGACCGAGGGCCGGAGGGACCGACAGGTCTTCCACGAGATGGGTCAGATCGTGCGTGCTCTCGAGACGGAGGGACCGCAGAGCCCGGAGGACCTCGAACGGATCACCGGCGCCCGTTTCTGGGAGGGGAACCGCTTCGAGTCCGCTCTCGCGTTCGCCATGGCCGACGGCCTGGTCATCCAGATGAACGATGGTCGGCTGACCAACGTGTAACAGGTCAGTGGTGTGCGGGCCTGCTTCACCAGGGTTCAACAGGGGTCAGGCCCGCACACCACACCGTCGGAGGGTGAGTACGACGAGCGCCCTGGCCACCTGGGCGACCTCCTCGAGGTCGACGTGCTCCTGAGGGCCGTGGGCCACCCGGATGTCACCCGGACCGTAGTGCAGCGTCGGGATGCCGCCGATGCCGGCGTAGAGACGGAGGTCGCTGCCGTACACCTCCGCCCCGAGAGCCGGCGTCGGTCCGCCGGTGTCCCGGACGGAGCCGATGACCTCCTCCACCAACGGGTGGTCGGAGTCCGTGCGGCCGCTGGCGAACTGACCGCCCGGCCAGCTCACGAGCGGCCGGTTCTCACGCAGCCACGGGTCCTTCGCACTGGCCTCGGCCACCGCGTCCTCGAGCGCGAGCCGGGCCTGGCGGGGGTCCTCGTCGAGCTGCACCCCGAGCCTGCCCTCCGCGGTCAGCTTGTCGGGCACGTTGCTCGCCCAGTCACCGGCGGTCACCATTCCCACGGAGAGCGCGTAGGGCAGGTCGCTGCCGAACAACGGGTCGGGGTCGACGTTGCGCTCCCGCTCCAGGTTGCCGAGCGCCTCGTAGATGGGCAGGAACGCCTCGAAGGCGCTCACGCCCTCGCGGCGCATGCTCCCGTGAGCCGACCTGCCTCCCACCTCGATCCGGAAGGTGAGCGCACCTGCCGTCGCCGTCACGATCCGCGCGCCCGTCGGCTCGGTGATCACCGCGGCCTCACCCCTGTGTCCGCGGCGCAGGGTGGCGAACGCGCCGAGACCGCCGTCCTCCTCGCCGACCACGCAGTGCAGCGCGAGCGGACGCTCGAGCCGCACGCCGGCCGCCCTGAGCGTCCGGACCACGGCCAGGTTCGCGGCCACCCCTGCCTTCATGTCGCAGGCGCCACGACCGTGCAGCGCTCCGTCGCGGACCGCGGCCGAGAACGGGTCCGCCCCTTGCCAGGTCTCCGGGTCACCGGGCGGCACCACGTCCAGGTGGCCCTGGAGCACCAGGGCCGGGACACCGTCCCCCACGGTCATCCCGACCACGCCGACGGCACGGTCGCGGTGCGCCTCCGAGCCCGGGAACCAGGGGTCCTCCTGGAGCTCGGCGAGGTCGATGTCCCAGCGGTCGACGACCGCCGCCTGGCTTCTCAGGATCTCGGCGCAGACATCCTGCACCTCCACCTCTGCGTCACTTCCCGCCACACTGGGTAGACGGACCAGGGTGGCAAGGTCCTCGACCAGCGCGTCCTCGTCGAGGTGGTCGAGGACGAAGGACTCCATGTCGGTGCGGCCATGAGAGGTCATGACGCCGAGTGTCTAGGGTTGTGCCGAAGGAGGCAAACATGGGTGAGTCAGACGGTAACGGCCCGGTTCTCGGGATCGACATCGGCGGCACGGGGATCAAGGGCGCGCCGGTGGACCTGGCGACCGGCGAGTTCGTCACCGACCGGCTGAAGATCAAGACACCGAAGCCCGCGACGCCTGAGGCCGTGGCCGAGGTGGTCGGGGAGATCGCGAACCACTTCGCCGGCTCTCTCGGGGACGACCCGATCGGCATCGCGATCCCGGCCGTCTGCCAGCGAGGCGTCGCCCGGTCGGCCGCCAACATCGACCCGTCCTGGGTCGACACCGACGTGGACGCGCTGTTCACCGAGCGCCTCGGACGCCCGGTCCACGTCGTCAACGACGCCGACGCCGCCGGGGTCGCCGAGGTGAGGTACGGCGCGGCCAAGGACGTGCAGGGACTGGTCATCCTGACCACCCTCGGCACCGGCATCGGCTCGGCGTTCCTCCTCGACGGCAAGCTGATGCCCAACAGCGAGCTCGGCCACCTCGAGATCGACGGCCACGACGCCGAGCAGCGCGCGGCACAGTCGGCCAAGGAACGGGAGAACCTGTCCTACCCGGAGTGGGCGAAGCGGCTCCAGCGCTACTACAGCCACGTGGAGGGGCTCTTCTGGCCCGACCTGTTCGTGGTCGGCGGCGGGATCAGCAAGAGCTCTGACAGGTTCCTGCCCCTGCTCGACCTGCGCACCCCGATCATCCCGGCGAAGCTCCGCAACTCGGCGGGCATCGTCGGCGCCGCCTGGCTGGCCCGAGAGTTCGGCCGATGACTCACCTCCCACGGGGTGTGCCACTGATGGCGTCGAGCACCTCGTCGAGAGCG
This sequence comes from uncultured Actinomycetota bacterium, assembly GCA_963721165.1. Classification (GTDB taxonomy): domain Bacteria; phylum Actinomycetota; class Actinomycetes; order Propionibacteriales; family Nocardioidaceae; genus Nocardioides_C. The sequence goes on from CAVRIE010000014.1 coordinate 158,816, forward strand.
TCGAGGGAGTGCCCGGACACGAAGACGTCCACGTGCGGGAGCGCCGCGGCCATCCCGCCGGCCAGCGGCTCGTACTGCTCGGCCGCGGAGCGTGGGTTCACCCAGACGATCCGGTGGGCCAGTCGCTGCAGCCGGGCCATCTGCTCGCCGAGGGTCGCCGGGTCGGCGCGCTCCCAGCCGTCCGAGATGATGACCACCACCGCGCCGCGCGCCATGCCGCGCCTGCCGTAGTCGTCGACGAAGGTCTTGAGCGCGGCGCCGATGCGCGTGCCGCCGGACCAGTCGGGCGCGGCCTCCGCGCCCTTGGCCAGGGCGACGTCGGGATGCCCGGACGCGAGCATCCTCGAGACCCGGGTGAGCCGGGTCGCCATCACGAACGCCTCGGCGCGCGCACCTCGGACCGCGCCTTGGAGCAGCTGGAGGTACACCCGCGAGTACGCCTCCATCGACCCCGAGACGTCGGCGATCAGCACCACCCGGCGTGGCTGCGTGCGGCGGCGTCGGTACTCCCGACGCACCGGGTCTCCGCCGGTGCGGTGGGAGCGGCGAAGGGTGCGCCGCAGGTCGAGACGGCGGCCGGAGGGCGCTCGCTCTGTCCGCCTTGCGCGCCGACGCGGGGCGGCCACCCGAAGCTGCTCGACCAGCCGACGCAGCGCGGCCAGCTCCTCGGCGGTGTAGCCCGCGAAGTCCTTGTGCCGCAGGCGCTCCTCGACGCTCGCCGTCATCAGCACCCTGCCCCGGTCGTCGGTCTCGGGGCCCTCTCCCGTCGTGGCCGACGGTGTGGGTACGTCGGACGCGCCCGCCCGCGCCTCAGGGCCGGGGCGAGCCTTCGGGCCGGGCCGGAGGCTCGGCGGGAGCCGGGGCGCGGCGGTGTCCCCTCGGTTCCCGGCGACGTCGGCCAGGCCGCCGAACACCTGCCGGAACACCCGGTCGAACGCGTCGAGCTGGTCGTGCTGGTCCACCAGCGTCACCCGTGCCAGCCAGTAGAGCTCGTGCACCGTCGCCGGCCGGGCGATCTCGACGGTGGCCGCGAAACGCGCCGCCCGCTCGGGGCTGGCGGGGACCCCTGCTGATGCGCAGCAGGCTGCTGAACCCGGCTGCGACGGTGGCCAGGTCGGGGGCGAGCGCCAGGCCGGGGGCGAGCTGCTCAGTCACCTTGGCTCACCACCTTGGGTCACGTCCCGTCACGCTCACTCGGCTCCGGCCACCCACGCCGTACCCCGCTCGACGACCAGGTCGAGGTCCTCGCGGTACTTCAACGCGGAGCCGAGCGTGCTGCCGACGACGGCACCGTCCAGCCGGGACACCCCGAGCAGCGAGAGCGCACCGACCCAGTCGATCGCCTCGGCCACACCTGGCGCCTTCTGGAGGTCGAGGCTGCGCAGCCTCTGCACCGCACCGGCCACGCCCGCGGCGATCTCCTCGGCCGCGGACGGGACGTGCAGCCGGATGATCTCAGCCGCGCGCGAGACGTCGGGATAGTCGATCCAGTGGTAGAGGCACCGCCGCTTCAACGCGTCGTGCAGGTCACGGGTCCGGTTCGAGGTGAGCACCGCCAGCGGCGGGACGGCGGCCTTGACCGTGCCGATCTCGGGGATGGTGATCGCTCCCTCCGCGAGGAGCTCGAACAAGAAGGCCTCGAACTCCTCGTCCGCCCGGTCCACCTCGTCGATCAGGAGTACGGCGGGCAACGGCCCCTGGTGCCGCACCGCCTGGAGGAGCGGCCTCTCGACGAGGTACTCGGGGCCGAACAGGTCCGCCTCCCGGAGGTGGCTCCCTTCGGCCTCGGCCAGCCTGATCGCGAGGAGCTGGCGCGGGTAGTTCCACTCGTACAGCGCCTCGGCCGCCTCGATGCCGTCGTAGCACTGCAACCGGATCAGCGGTGTGCCGAGCAGCTGGGCCAGCGACTTGGCGGCCTGGGTCTTGCCGACGCCGGCCTCACCCTCGAGCAGGATCGGCTGAGGCAGCCGGGTGGCGCAGAACAGCGCGGTCGCCAGACCCTCGTCGGTGAGGTACCCGGTGCTCTCGAGCCCCTTGCGCAGGGTCGCGATGTCGGGGACGAGGCTCGCGAGGTCCATGCCCCCAGTGTCCCGCCCGAGTGTCCCGCCCAGGGTCCCCCGCGGCGCCGACCTGGCTCACGGGTTGAGGTACCCGCCGGGGTCCGCGGCGAACGCTCGGAGACAGCCGGTGCCGCAGAACCAGTAGCGCACGTCCTCGTGGTCGAGGTGCAGCGAGGTCTCCACGGTCGCCACCGACATCCCGCACACCGGGTCGGTGGCGGTGCCGGGCCGCTCGGCAGTGGCCGGGGAGCCGGCCTCCTCCACCGGGCGTCCCGAGACGCGGCGGCGCTCGGCGACGATCTCCGCGAGGATCGAGAGCGCCACCTCCTCCGGTGTGCGGGCGCCGATGTCGAGGCCCGCCGGTGTGTGCACCCGTGCCCGGTCGGCCTCGTCCACCTCGAGCGAGGCGACAACGCCCTCTCCCCGCTTCCGGCTGGCCACGAGGCCGACGTACTCCACGCCGGCAGCGAGCGCGGCGGTGAGGGCCTGCTCCTCGTCACGACCGTGCGACGCGCACACCACAGCGGCTACCCCGGCGGGGTCCGGTGCAGCCGCCGTGGACACCTCGTAGCCGAGCCGCTCGCCCAGCGCGACCAGCGCCGCCGCGATCGGGCTCTCGCCGTGCACCACCAGCAGCGGGGCGGGCACCACGGGCTCGAGGAAGATCTCGAGCGTCCCGCCGGAGAGGCAGGGGTTGTGCACGCTCAGCTTGTTGGGCTCGTCCGCCGGCTCCCGCTCCGGCTCTGCGGTGATCCGCAGCAGCAGCGGCTCGCCGGAGTCGAGCCGCGCGAGGCTCTGCGCCCGCACCGTCGACTCCGCGCAGGTGCCTCCGACGAACCCCTCGATCGTGCCGTCGCCGAACACGATCGCCTCGTCGCCTGGTTTCGCGGAGGTCGGCCGGTCGGCGAGCACCACGGTCGCGTGCACGAACGGCACCCGCTCGGCCCGCAGGTCGGCCGCGCGCTGGGCGAGGTCAGGTCTGCTCACTGCACCGCCAGGTCTGTGCGCATCGGCCGGCCCTGCATCGCCATCCACACGTTGGCGGGAGTCAGCGGCATGTCCGCGTGCCGCACCCCGTAGGGCTCGAGGGCGTCGATGACCGCGTTGACCACGGCCGGCGGCGACCCGACGGTCGCGGACTCGCCGATCCCCTTGGCCCCGATCGGGTGGTGCGGCGACGGGGTGACCGTCTCGCCGAGCTCCCAGCTCGGGCACTCCATCGACGTCGGCAGCAGGTAGTCCATGAACGAGTTGCCCAGGCAGTTGCCGTCCTCGTCGAACGCGATCACCTGCATCAGCGCCATGCCCACCCCGTCGGCGAGGCCACCGTGCACCTGGCCCTCGACGATCATCGGGTTGATCCGGGGGCCGCAGTCGTCGACGGCGATGAACCGGCGGACGGTGACCTGGCCCGTGCCGGGGTCGACGTCGACCACGCAGATGTAGGCGCCGAACGGGTAGGTCAGGTTCGGCGGGTCGTAGACCACCGACGCGTCCAGGTGTCCCTCGACGCCCTCCGGCAGCTCCAGGGTCCCGTGCGAGAGCATCGCGACCTCCTGGATGGTCTTGCCCTGGGTCGGGTCGCCCTTGACGTACCAGCGTCCGAGCTCCCACTCCAGGTCGTCGGGACTGCACTCCAGCGCCGCAGCGGTGATGACGCGGGCCTTGTCCCGGATCCGTTGCGCCACCACGGCCGCGGCCGCTCCGGACACCGGCGTGGACCGGGACCCGTAGGTGCCCAGCCCGAACGGGGTGTTGCTGGTGTCGCCGTGGATGACGTCGATGTCCTCCGGCGGGAGGCCGAGCTCGTGGGAGACGATCTGCGCGAAGGTGGTCTCGTGCCCCTGCCCCTGGGTCTGCACGGACAGCCGCAGCTGTGCCTTGCCGGTCGGGTGCACCCGGAGCTCGCACCCGTCGGCCATGCCGAGGCCGAGGATGTCCATGTGCTTGCGGGGCCCGGCTCCGACGCCCTCGGTGAAGAAGCTGACGCCGATGCCCATGAGCTCGCCGCGTTCGCGTTTCTCCCGCTGCTCGCGGCGCAGGTCGTCGTACCCGGCCATCTCCATCGCGAGCCGCAGGGCGCGCGGGTAGTCACCGGAGTCGTACTCCCAGCCGGTCTGGCTGGTGTAGGGGAACTGCTCCGGCTTGAGCAGGTTCTGCAGCCTGAGCTCGGCGGGGTCCATGCCGAGCTCGTCGGCGAGTACGTCGACCATCCGCTCGACGAGGTAGACCGCCTCGGTGATCCGGAAGGAGCAGGCGTACGCGACGCCGCCCGGCGCCTTGTTCGTGTAGACGCCGGTGACCTTGCAGTGCGCGGCCTGGAGGTCGTAGCTGCCGGTGAAGATGTGGAAGAACCCGGCCGGGAACTTCGTCGGCTGCGCCGTGCCGTTGAAGGCGCCGTGGTCGGCGAGCACGTCGACCCGCAGGCCGAGGATCTTGCCTTCGCGGGTGGCCGCGATCTCGCCCTTCATGTGGTAGTCGCGGGCGAACGAGGTCGACATCAGGTTCTCGCTGCGGTCCTCCACCCACTTGACCGGCTTCCCGGTGAGGATCGAGCCGACCACGGCCAGCACGTATCCCGGGTAGATGCCGACCTTGTTGCCGAAGCCGCCGCCGATGTCGGGAGAGATGATCTGGATGTTGTGCTCGGGGATCCCGGCGACGAGCGCGTAGATGGTGCGGTGCGCGTGCGGCGCCTGGTTGGTGGACCAGACGGTGAGCTTGCCGGTCACCTTGTCCATGCTGGCGATCGTCCCGCAGGTCTCCATCGGAGCCGGGTGCGACCGTGGGTAGAGCATCTCCTGGCTGACCACGACCTCCGCGTCGGCGAAGACCCCGTCCGTGCGCTCCTTGTCGCCGGCCTCCCAGTCGAAGATGTGGTTGTCGGTGCGGCCTTGGACGTCGTCGCGGATCACGGGCGCGTCGGGGTCCATCGCCTTCGTGGCGTCCACGACGGCCGGGAGCACGTCGTACTCGACGTCGATCAGCTCGAGCGCGTCACGCGCGGAGTACTTGTCCTCCGCGATGACCATGGCCACCTCCTGGCCCTGGAAGCGGACCTTGTCGGTGGCGAGCACGGCCTGGACATCGGCGCTCAGCGTCGGCATCCAGGCGAGGTTGAGGGACTCGAGGGTCGCACCGATGATCACCGCCTTCACCTTCGGGTGCGCCTCGGCGCGGGTGGTGTCGATCGACATGATCTTCGCGTGCGCGACCGGGCTGCGCAGGATCGCGGCGTGCAGCATGCCGGGCATGGCGAGGTCGTCGAGGTAGTGGCCCTGGCCGCGCAGGAACCTCGCGTCCTCCTTGCGGAGCATCCGGCCGAAGCCGATCGGGTTGCCCGCCGGGCTCGTGGGTGGTGCGGCGTGCTGCTCGGTGCTGGTCATGCCTGCACCTCCTGGGAGCTCTCCTGTGGTTCGCGCTCCGCTTGCTTCTCGCCCTGGTGCTCGGCGGCCCAGCGGACGGCGCGGACGATGTTCTCGTAGCCGGTGCAGCGGCACAGCTGCCCGGAGATGGCCTCGCGGATCGTGGCCTCGTCGGGGTCGGCGTCGTGGTCGAGGAGCCAGCGCGCGGTCATCATCATCCCCGGCGTGCAGAAGCCGCACTGCAGTCCGTGCTCCCGCATGAAGCCTTCCTGGACCGGGTCGAGCTCGCCGTCGACCTCGAGCCCCTCCACCGTCCGCACCTCGTGCCCGTCCGCCATCGCGGCCAGCACCGTGCAGCTCTTCACCGGCTGGCCGTCAAGCCACAGCACGCACGTGCCGCACTGCGAGGTGTCGCAGCCCCAGTGAGTGCCCGTGAGCCCGAGGTGGTCGCGGATGAAGTGCACCAGGAGCAGGCGAGGCTCGATGTCGCCACTCACCTCGGTGCCGTTGACCGTCATCGTCACCTGCATGTCTCAGGACCTTCCTTCGGCGCGCTCGACAGACCGGCGCAGGACGCGTTGGGTGAGCTCGCCGGCGAGGTGGAGCTTGTACTCGACCGGCCCGCGCTGGTCGGCGTGCGGCTTGCACGCCTGGGCCGCGAGCCGTCCTGCCTCCGCGAAGTGCTCCTGGGTCGGGGGCTTGCCCATGAGGTAGGCCTCGGCGTCCTCGGCGCAGAAGTGCGGTGCACCCACCGCGGTCAGGCCGATGCCGACGTCGGCGACCACGCCGTCCCGGATCACCAGGTAGGCGCCGGCAGCGGCGGTGGCCCAGTCCCCTGACCGGCGCTTGACCTTCTCGTAGGCGCTGCTCGCGCCCGGGCGGATCGGCACCCTGAGCTCGGTGAGGATCTCCGCGTCGCCGAGGACGGTCTCGTAGGGACCTGTGTGGAACTCCCTGGCAGGGACCGTGCGGGTGCCCGCCGAGGAGCGGAGGACCAGTGTGGCCTTGAGGGCGGCCCCGACAGCGGCGAGGTCCTCGGCAGGGTCGGCCTGGCAGAAGGACCCGCCCACGGTGCCCCGGTTGCGCACCGGCGGGTCGGCGATCCGGCGCTCGGCGTCGTGGAAGATCGCGTACTGCTCGCCGACCGCGGGCGAGGCCAGCACCGCGGCGTGCCGGGTCATGGCGCCGATGCGCAGCTCGCCTTCCTCGACCCGGATGTAGTCGAGCTCGCTGAGGCCGTTGATGTCGACGACGCACTCCGGCTGGGCCAGCCGGATCCGCATCATCGGCAGCAGGCTGTGCCCGCCGGCGATGAGCCGCGACTCCGGTCCGAGTCTCTCCAGGAGCTCGAGTGCGTGGTCGACACTCGTGGCTCTTGCGTAGTCGACGGGCGCAGGTGTCTGCACGTGTTGCCCCTCTCGCGCGAGTATGAAGTCGCGCCCCGGGGCCCCCGAGACCGGGGCCGACCGACTGTCAGTCAGTCTCCGCCCGGCGGGAGCGCGTGGCAACAGGCCCGCAGCAGTCTTTGCCGTCGCGTGCCGTCAGGGCCGGCAGAGCCCTAAGGCGTTGCCAGCAGGGTCCTGACCACCCGCAGCCCGACCGAGAGCCGCGCGAGCTCGGCGCGGTCCTCAGCGCAGATCTCCTCCAGGGTGCTGACCGCGCGGGTCACGGCGACCTCCTCCTCGGACTCCCACTCGGCCACTCGTGCCGCAGCGGTCTCCTCGGCCGGCGTCTGGGCAAGCACCTGCGCGGTGAGCTGCACGTGCACCGAGTGCAGCTCGTCGCGCAGCGCCGCCCTCGCCATGGTCTGCCAGCGGTCCTTCCGGGGCAGCGCCAGGACCCGGGCGGAGAGTGCCGGGAGCCCGAGCCGCTCCCCCAGCGTGAAGTGCAGACGCGTGACGTCGATCGGGTCGAGACCGTCACGGTGAGCCACGTCCACCACGCCGAGGAGGGCGTACGACGGGGGCAGCACCGCGATCCGGCGGGCCAGATCCTCCGGAACCGAGGCGTCGAGGAGCTCCTTCCTCCGCTGCTCGTAGGCCTCGAGCTCGCGGCCGGTCAGCAGGTCGGGCAGCTCCCCCATCACCCGCTGGACGACGACCTCGAAGAAGTCGACGATCGCGTCGGAGTCCATCGGCTGGCGCCGGTTGGTGATCAGCCAGCGTGACGCCCGCTCCACGAGCGTGCGCACCTCGAGCCGCATCCGGGTCTGGACGTCCGCGGGGATCTTGTTGTCGTAGGTCGCGATCTCCTCGACGAGCGCTCGGGAGCCGTAGATGTCACGCGCCAGGAAGTTGGCCCGCGTCAGCTCGGCCGGCGTCGCGCCGGTCTCCCCCGAGAGCCGGTGGAAGTACGTCGTCCCGGCACCGTTGACGAGGGCGTTGACGATCTGCGTCACGATGATCTCGCGCCGCAGCGGGTGGTCCTCCATCTGCCGGCGGTAGTGCTGGCGCATCTTGCTCGGGAAGTAGCCGAACAGGTCGCCGCGCAGGAACGGGTCGTCGGCAAGGTCGGTCTCGAGCAGCTCGTCGGCGAGCACGATCTTCGTGTACGCCAGCAGCACGGACAGCTCCGGGGCAGTGAGCCCCTGGCCACGGTCGAGCCGCTCCGTGACCTGTTTGCGAGACGGCAGGAACTCCAGCTCCCGGTTGAGCAGGCCCTGGCGCTCGAGCCGTCGCATCCAGTCCTCGTGGACGTGCAGCAGCGCCGGGGAGATCGCCTCGGCGTTGGCCAGCGCGATGTTCTGGGCGTAGTTGTCCTCGAGGACCAGCTCGGCGACCTCGTCCGTCATCGACGCCAGGAGGTCGTTGCGCTGCTTGCCGGTCAGGTCGCCCTGGGCGACCACCCGGTCGAGCAGGATCTTGATGTTCACCTCGTGGTCGGAGGTGTCCACACCGGCGGAGTTGTCGATGAAGTCGGTGTTGATCCGGCCGCCGCTGCGGGCGTACTCGACCCGCCCGGCCTGGGTGAACCCGAGGTTGCCGCCCTCGCCGACACAGCGGCAGCGCAGATCGGAGCCGTTGACCCGGATCTGGTCGTTGGCCTTGTCCCCCGCGTCGGACTGGGTCTCGGCCGACGACTTCACGTAGGTGCCGATGCCGCCGTTCCACAGCAGGTCGACGTCGGCGAGGAGGATGGCGCGCATCAGCTCGGCCGGGGTCATCGACGTGACCGTGTCGTTGATGCCGAGCGCCCGTCGTACCTGCTTGGAGATCGGGATGGACTTCAGGTTCCGCGAGTAGACGCCGCCGCCCTCGCTGATCAGCGAGGTGTCGTAGTCCTTCCACGACGAGCGCGGCATCTCGAAGAGCCGCCTGCGCTCGGCGAACGACGTCGCGGCGTCCGGGTCGGGGTCGAGGAAGATGTCGCGGTGGTCGAAGGCGGCCACCAGGCGGGTGTGCTCGGAGAGCAGCATGCCGTTGCCGAACACGTCGCCGGACATGTCGCCGACTCCGACGGCCGTGAAGTCCTCGTTCTGGCAGTCGACGCCCATCTCCCGGAAGTGCCGCTGCACCGACACCCAGGCACCCCGGGCGGTGATCCCCATGGCCTTGTGGTCGTAGCCCGCCGAGCCGCCGGAGGCGAAGGCGTCGCCGAGCCAGAACCCGTAGTCGGCCGAGATGCCGTTGGCGATGTCGGAGAACGTCGCGGTGCCCTTGTCGGCGGCGACCACGAGGTAGGAGTCGTCGCCGTCGTGGCGTACGACGCGCTCGGGGGGAACCGACTTGCCGTCCAGCAGGTTGTCGGTGATGTCGAGCAGCCCGCAGATGAAGGTCTTGTAGCAGGCGACGCCCTCGGCCATCCACGCGTCGCGGTTCGAGGGGTCGGGCAGCTGCTTGCAGTAGAAACCGCCCTTGGCCCCCACCGGCACGATGACGGCGTTCTTCACCATCTGCGCCTTCACGAGGCCGAGCACCTCGGTGCGGAAGTCGTCGCGGCGGTCGGACCAGCGCAGGCCGCCCCGGGCAACCGCGCCGAAGCGCAGGTGCACGCCCTCCACGCGCGGCGAGTACACGAAGATCTCGTAGCGCGGCCGCGGCTCGGGCAGGTCGGGGATCGCGTGCGGCTCGAGCTTGATCGACAGGTAGCTCTTCGGGTCCCCCTGCTCGTCGCGCTGGTAGTAGTTCGTGCGCAGGGTGGCCTTGATGATCGCCAGGTAGGAGCGCAGGATCCGGTCGTGGTCGAGGCTCGCGACGTCCTCGAGCGCGCTCGTGATCCGCCCCTCGAGCTCGGCCATCGTGGCGGTTCGGCTCTCGCCGTCGGAGGCGAGGTCACCGTTGCGGCCGGGGTCGAAGCGGGCCTCGAAGAGCCGCACGAGCAGCCGGGTGATGTCGACGTTCCCGCGCAGGGCGTCCTCGATGGAGTCCTGCGCGAACGGCGTGCCGCCCTGACGCATGTACTTGGCGTAGGCCCGCAGCACGACCACCTGGCGCCAGGTCAGCCCTGCGGCGAGGACGAGGGCGTTGAAACGGTCGCTCTCGTTGCGGCCGTCCCACACGGAGCTGACGGTGTCCTGGAACAGCTCCCGGGCGCCGTGCGGCATCTCCCGGGTGTAGCGCAGCCCGAAGTCGTAGATGTAGGACTGGCGCGGCAGCCCCTCGAGGCCGTACGGCCGCTCGTCGATCACCTCGACGCCCATCGCCGAGAGCACCGGCAGCACGTGGCTCAGCGAGAGCGGGGGCCCGATCCTGAAGACCTTGAGGCGAGCCTCCCCCGGGCCCGCGTCGATGCGCTCGTAGAGGGAGAGGGAGACGCCCTCGTCGCCCGGGATCGCCTCGAGGCGGCCGAGGTCCACCGACCCTGCGCGGGCCGGGTAGTCCTCCTTGTAGGCCTCGGGGAACGCGTCGGCGTACAGGCGCGTGAGCCGGGCGCCCTCCTCCTCGCCGTACTCGCTGTAGACCGCGGCCACGAGGTCGTCGCGCCAGGACCGGGCCGCGTCCGCCAGGCGACGTTCGAGGTCGGCCTGGTCGAAGTCGCCGACCAGCTCGCCCTTCGGGGGCCGGACGACGAAGTGCAGGCGGGCCAGCATCGACTCGCTGACGCGGGCGGTGTACTCCACCGTCTCGCCGTGGAGCTGGTTCTTCAGGATCGACGCGATGCGCTCGCGCACCGCTGTCGTGTAACGGTCGCGCGGCAGGTACACCAGGCAGGAGAGGAACCGGCCGTAGACGTCGCGCCGCACGAACAGCCGGACCTGCCGGCGGTCACGCGTGTGCAGGACCGCCTCGGCGATCGGCACGAGCTCGTCGATGGGGGTCTGGAACAGCTCGTCGCGAGGGTAGGTCTCGAGGACGTCCATCAGCGCCTTGCCGGTGTGGCTCAGCGGGTCGAAGCCGGCGCGGTCGATCACCTGCTTCGCCTTGTCGCGGATCACCGGGATCCGGGTCAGCGACTCGGTGTAGGCAGCCGAGGAGAAGAGCCCGAGGAAGCGCCGCTCGCCGACGACCTCGCCGGACTCGTCGAAGGTCTTCACGCCGATGTAGTCGAGGTGCGCCGGCCGGTGCACGGTGGCCTTGGAGTTCGCCTTGGCGAGCACCAGGAGGGTCTTCTCCCGGGCCTTGGCGGCGACCAGCGGAGGCAGCTTGCCGAAGGTCGGGGACATGTCCTGGTCGGCTCGGAGGATCCCGTAGCCGGTGCCGGGCACGGCACGCAGGACGTCGTCCTCGCCGACCTTGTCCAGGTGGTACTCCCGGTAGCCCAGGAAGGTGAAGTGGTCGTCGGCCAGCCACTCGAGCAGCGCCTTGCCCTCGGTGAGCTCGTGCTCCGGAAGCGGCGGCGGGTTCTTCTCCAGGTCCTCGACGATGGATCTGGCCTGCGCATGCATGCGCTCCCAGTCCTCGACCGCCTCGCGTACGTCGAGCAGCACCTTGCCCAGGGCCTGCTCGATGCGCTCGACGTCGTCGGGGTCGGTCTCCCGGTCGATCTCGATGTGCATCCACGACTCACGGAAGACGTCGTGGGGCTTGTCCTTGCCGGGACCGTCCTGCTCCTCGGACGTGTGGATCTCCTGGAGCTCGCCGGTGACGTCACGGCGGACGAGGAGCTGGGGGTGCACGACGAGGTGGACCGACCGGCTCTGCTCGTTGAGCTCCATCGTCACCGAGTCGACGAGGAACGGCATGTCGTCGGTGACGACCTCGACGACGGTGTGCCCGTTGGCGGACCAGCCGTGCTCGGAGACCGATGGCGTGAACACCCGGATGTTCGCGGTGCCCTGTGGCCGGTGCGTGGCGAGCCGGAACTGGCTCATGGCCGCGCCGTAGAGGTCCTCGGGCGAGCGGTCGATGATGTCGTCAGGGGCGACGTGGCGGAAGTAGGACCTCAGGAACTGATCGCTGCTGGTGCCTGGAGGACCACCCGAGCCCTTTCGGTCCGAGCCGAGCTCCGCCGCCTTGGCGATGAGCTCATCCTTGCTGTCATCCAGCGTCGTACGCACGAGGCATCAACCTTTTTACTCCCAGACCGGCACGCCGTTGTGCCGACGTGTACGACCCTAAGGCGTGGTGAGGTGGCCCACAACACAACCCCTGGGCGCGTGTCTCGCGCGCCGGCCCGGCGGTCGCCTCAGAGGTGTGAACGCAGCTCCCACAGCAGCGGGTAGTACTGCAGCGGGAGGCGGGAGCGCAGGTACGCCGCCCCCGACGATCCGCCCGTACCGGTCTTGGTGCCGATCATGCGCTCCACCATCACGACGTGGCGTGCCCGCCATGCCGCGGCGAGCTCGTCGTGCTGCAGGAGCGCCTCCGCGAGGGCCCAGATGTCGGAGTAGGCGGCGCGGTCGTGGGCGGCCCGACGTACCGACGCGGTGACCTCGTCGTCGGTCTCGGCCGGAAGCCCTCGCTCCCGGAGCACATGCAGGAACGCGTCCCAGAGCGTGGGCTCGTCGAGGCGGCGTCGCAGCCGTTCCGTCTCGGCCTCGGTGAGCCCCTTGAACCGCCGCACGAAGGACGGGTCCTTGGCTCCGGAGAGGAACTCGAGCTCGCGGTACTGCACCGACTGGAAGCCGCTCGCGGGAGCGAGCGCCTGCCTGAACTCCAGGAAGTCCTGCGGGGTCATGGTCTCGAGTACGTCGACCTGGGAGACGAGAACCCGCTCGATCGCATGCATCCGCTGGAGCAGGTGCTGGGCCCACCACAGCCGGTTCGGCTCCGCACCGGCTGCCGTGCCGCGGCCGAGCATCGCGTCGCGGGCAGCGACCGCCTCGTGCAGGAGCTGCTTGAACCACAGCTCGTAGACCTGGTGCACGGTGATGAAGAGCAGCTCGTCATGGGCTGGGGGGTCGGACTCGAAGCGTTGGGCGCTCAGGAGCTGCTCGAGCGCGAGGTAGCTGCCGTAGGTCAGCCGGGCACCGTGTTCGCCGAACGCGATGTCGCTTCCGCCCCACTCGCCGGCCGGGTTGTAAGTCACACGGCGGAGCGTAGCCACGATTTGGGCCATGCGTCATGATTGTGCGCCATGAAGATCCGCCACCAGCTGACCTACGCCGCACCTCCGACCGACATCTACGAGATGCGCGCCGACCCGGCCTTCCGCGCCAGGGTCTGCGAGGCCATGGAGACCCTCCGCCACGATGTCAAGGTGCACGACGCGGGCGGGGACCTCACCGTCTCGGTCGACATGGTGCAGCACACGCAGGGTCTTCCGAGCTTCGCCAAGAAGGTCGTCGGCGACGAGACCCGGGTCATCCAGACCGAGCGCTGGCCGAGCTTGGAGACAGGCCACATCGAGGTCGAGATCCCCGGCAAGCCAGGACACATCCGCGGCACACTCAGCATCGCCGGAGGACGGCGGTGGCTCGGTCTATGTCTTCGACGGCGACGCACGGATCAACATCCCCCTGATCGGCGGGAAGCTCGAGACCCTGATCCACCGGATGTTCATCGAGGGCATGGACACCGAGCACCGCGTGGCCAAGGCGTGGCTCGGCGGCAGACGATGAAGTTCCGGCACGAGCTCAGGTACGACGCGACGCCCGAGCAGGTCTTCGCCATGCTGAGCGAGGCCGTCTTCCGGGAGCAGGTGGCCGAAGCCCAGCACTGCACCGACTGCACCGCCCAGGTCGACGGCGTCGACGGCACGATGTCCGTCCTCGTGGACCAGAAGCGCCCCTCGAAAGGTATCCCGTCGTTCGCTCAGAAGTTCGTCGGAGACACGATCCACATCCGGCAGCGTGAGGAGTGGTCGCGCCCGACCGACGCCACGCTCGAGGTCAGCATCCCCGGGAAGCCGGCTCACATGAAGGGCACGATCACCCTTCGCGCCGACGGGGACAGCACAGTGGAGACGGTCGAGGGCGACCTGAAGGTGAGCCTCCCGTTGGTGGGCGCCAAGATCGAGGGCCTCATCGCCGAGATCCTGGAGCACGCGCTCCAGACCGAGCAGCGGATCGGCACCCAGTGGCTGGCGGAGCGCTAACCGTTCCGGCGGGCCTCGGACGAGGCGCCGTCCCGCGTCTGCGGCGACTCCGCTCTCCTCGTCGGCGCCGGCGTCCCTGCGACGTAGCACCGCGACGACGACCGCGAGGACGACGAAGGGCCCGAACGCGAGCAGCGCGAGCAACGCCGTCTCATAGGGGTGCAGGTTGCCCAGGTGCATCGGTACGAGGATCGCGGAGCCCATCTGGTCATTCTCCGACATCGGTGCGAGCAATCCGCCTGACCCCCCGCCTGAGAGGTCTTGCGTCGGACGAGCGTCGTCCGGTGGAGTGGCTCGCAAGGCGGAGGAGTGAAGGCGGAGCGAGCTCCGTCGAACGACGACAACGCCGCGAGCCGCCCACCGGACGGCGCTCAGCCCATGTGGGGGTAGCGGTAGTCGGTGGGGGGGTCGAACGTCTCCTTGATGGAACGCGGGGAGGTCCAGCGCTGGAGGTTCGACGGCGCGCCCGCCTTGTCGTTGGTGCCGGAGGCCCGAGCGCCACCGAACGGCTGCTGCCCGACGACGGCACCCGTGGGCTTGTCGTTGATGTAGAAGTTGCCGGCGGCGAACCTCAGCGTCTCGCTCGCCCAGGCGACCACCCTGCGGTCCTGCGCGATGATCGACCCCGTCAGGGCGTACGACGCGAACGACTCCATCTGCGCGACGACCTTCTCGAAGTCCGCGTCGTCGTACACGTGCACGGCCAGCAGCGGACCGAAGTACTCGGTCGAGAACATCTCGTCGGTGGGGTCGCCGCCCTCGATCACCGTGGGCCGCACGAAGTAGCCGACGGAGTCGTCGACCTGTCCACCGGCCACGATCTGCAGGCTCTGTGACTCCTTGGCCCGGTTGATCGCAGCCTCGTGCTTGGCGAACGCCCGCTCGTCGATGACGGCGCCCATGAAGTTGGACAGGTCGGTGACGTCACCCATCGTGAGCGACTCGACCTCCGCGAGGAACTCGTCGCGCATCCGGTTCCACACCGAGCGGGGAACGTACGCCCGCGAGGCCGCCGAGCACTTCTGGCCCTGGTACTCGAAGGCGCCCCGCAGCATGGCCACGCGGAGCACGTCGGGGTCGGCGGAGGAGTGGGCGACGATGAAGTCCTTGCCGCCGGTCTCGCCCACCAGGCGGGGGTAGGACCGGTACGTCGAGAGGTTCTCGGCCACCGTGGACCAGAGGTACTTGAACGTCGGCGTGGACCCCGTGAAGTGGATTCCGGCCAGGTCCGGGTGCTTGAGCGCCACAGCGGACACGTCGATCCCGTCGCCGGGCAGCAGGTTGATGACGCCCGGCGGCATGCCGGCCTCCTCGAGGAGCTCCATCACCAAGTGCGCGGCCAGCTGCTGCGTCGGAGACGGCTTCCAGATGACCGTGTTGCCCATGAGGGCCGGCGCCGTGGGCAGGTTCCCCGAGATCGCGGTGAAGTTGAACGGCGTGATCGCGTAGACGAAGCCCTCGAGCGGCCGGTGGTCGGTGCGGTTCCACACACCCCGGGAGTTGGCGATCGGCTGGTCGGCCACGATCTGCCGCGCGTAGTGGACGTTGAACCGCCAGAAGTCGATCAGCTCACAGGCCGAGTCGATCTCCGCCTGCCACGCGGTCTTGGACTGGCCGAGCATGGTGGCCGCGTTGACGCGCTGGCGCCACGGTCCGGCGAGCAGGTCGGCCGCCTTGAGGAGTACGGCGGCGCGGTCGTCGAGCGTCAGCGCCTGCCATTCGGGCGCGGCGGCCTTGGCCGCGGCGATTGCAGCCTCCGTGTCGGCCTGGGTGGAGTTCTTGAGGACGCCGAGCACGTGCTTGTGGTCGTGCGGCTGCACGACGGGGATCTCGGCTCCGCCTCCCATCCGCTTCTCGCCGCCGATCGTCGCGGTGAGATCGACCTGGAGGGACTCCTGCCTCTCCAGCTCGACCTCGAGCGCCGCCCGTTCAGGGCTGCCGGGGGCGTAGCCGAGGTTGGTCTCGTTGACCGGTGCAGGGGGCTGGGTGATCGCGTCCATGCCCTCGATCGTGTCAGACCTCGAGGGTTACTCCCAAGTCATACAGCGGGTGGGCCGGACGCTCCGCCGCGCTGCGGGTCACTCCTCGAGCAGGTCGCCGATCTCCTGCGTGGCGAACCAGCCCAGCTCGTGGTCCAGGCACCGCTCGAGAGCGTCCGTCGCAGCCGGGTCGTCGTCGTTGGCCTGGGGCCACGCGGCGCGGGCCGCGGCGACGTCCTCGGCCGCGTCGTCCGAGTCCGCGTGCACGGCGACGACCTTGCGCAGCGGAACCACCTCGTCGACCTGGACCAGGCTCGTCTCCGCTCCTGGCACCGGCACAACCGAGTCCGCTTCGGCGACCACGACGACCCGCCGGGCCTGGTCGTCCTCGCCGAGGAGGCCCAGGGAGTCCTGGGCGGCCGCCGTGAGTGCGGCGTACTCCCACTCCTCCTCCCCCACGTCGGCGAGGGCCGAGCGGACGCCGTCGGTCACGGCGTGGGCGAGCACGGGCACCGGCCCGATGCCACCGGACACGAGGAGGTCGTTCAGCAGGGCGATGCTGCTCGGGACGTAGACCCGGACGGTCATGTCTTGCTCCTGTCGGTTCCCTTGCGGGGGGCACGTGGGCGGGAGGCGGCGTTCACGGAGCTCTTGCGCCCGCGCGGTGCCCTCGGTCGTGTGTCGCTCGCGCTGTCGACCAGCTCCGCCAGCGCCTCCTCGACGCACTGGCCGAGTACGTCGACGTCGGGGACTGCGTCCCGGTCGGCCGTGATGCCGAAGTACACGCCACCGTCGTACGACGTCACGCCGATCGCCAGGGCATGGCCGGGCAGCAGCGGCTGCACGGGGTAGCTCTCCTGCATGAGCGCGCCGGCGGCGTACAGCGGGAACTGTGGCCCGGGGACGTTGGTGACCACCAGGTCGAAGCCGCGTCGGACCTGGGCCGCGGCGACCCGCGAGCCCAGGGCGTGGAAGGTCGTCGGCGCGAAGCCGGCCACGTCCGCGAGCCGGTCTGCCGCGACCGCCGTCCCGGTGTCCTTGTGCGCCTTGAACGCGTAGGAGACCTGGTGCAGCCGCACCACCGGGCTCGACTCGCCGATCGGCAGGCTGACCAGATGGCCCGTCACCTGGCTGCCGAGCGAGGTCGGCTCGAGCTCGTTGTCGATCACACTCATCGGCACCATCGCCCTGAGGCTGCGGCTGCCGCGGACCGGTTCGGCCCGTGTCATCAGCCAGGACCGCATCGCACCCGCGACCGTGGCCATCACCACGTCGTTGACCGTGCCACCGTGGACGCGGCGGACCTTCCGGTAGTCCTGGAGGTCCGTGCGGACGGTGACGAACCGGCGCTGCTCGGACAGCTGCGCGTGGATCGGAGTGTCAGGCGTGTGACGGCGGTTCGACACCGCGCCTGCGGTCGCCGCCGCTGTCCGCCGCAGCGAGCCCGCGACGCGCCAGAGCCCGTCGATGTTCCCGTGCGCGGTCTCGACCAGCGTGCGGGGGTGCTTCACCGACTGGCTGATCGCTTCGGCGATCAGTGCCGGCGGTTTCGGCTCACGCTGAGGGCGCCAGTGGTCCTGCACGACCTGCCGTGGCCGGGGGTCGACGTCGAGCAGCACCTGGCCGATGTCCACGGTGGAGATGCCGTCGACGAGGATCTGGTGCGACTTGGAGAGGATCGCGAACCGACCCTTCTCCAGCCCCTCCACGAGGTAGACCTCCCACAGCGGCCGGTTCCGGTCGAGGCGCCGCGACATGATGCGCGCGACGAGCTCGCGCAGCTGCTCCATCGAGCCCGGACGCGGCAGTGCGGAACGACGGACGTGGTAGGTCAGGTCGAAGTCGTCGTCGTCGACCCACACCGGGTTGGCCAGCCGGCCCGGGACCCTGCGGATCCGCTGCCGGTACCTCGGCACGAACGCGATCCGGTCCGCGATGACCGCCAGGAGCTTCTCGTAGTCGAAGCCGTCCGCGGGCGGCTCGAAGATCTCGAGAGTGGCGTTGTGCATCGGCGCGCTCGCCGACTCGTCGGCCAAGAACGCCATGTCCGCTGGCCGGAGGCGTTCACCCATGCTGGTCCTTTCCTGTTCTGCCGGTCGTCCGCATGTCGGCCCCCCAGGCTATCGGGCCGGACGGACAAGGCGTGGGCCGCTGCGGGGTGATGGACACCATGGTGGGATTCTGGGACAACGTGACCCAACCCTGACGCTAGGAGACCACGTATGCGCCGGGCACTCGCTGCCGTAGCCGTCGCCACCCTCGCCCTCGCGGGCTGCGCCTCCTCCTCGGAAGAGCCCTCGGCGAAGGAGTCCCCCACCGCGGGCAGCTCGGCCGGCTCCCCGAGCGAGTCGCCTTCACCGGACGCACCGAGCACGTCGCCGTCGGCGGCCGACGACTCGGCCGACGCCATCGAGATCGAGATCGAGGGCGACCGCGTCACTCCGTCGGGCGAGCGGGTCGACGCGAAGGTCGGCGAGCCGATCACGCTCCACGTCAAGTCCGACCGCGCCGCCGAGCTTCACGTGCACTCCTCGCCGGAGCAGGAGCTCGCGGTCAAGGCGGGTGAGTCGACGCTGACCATCAAGATCAACACCCCGGGCATCGTGGAGGTCGAGGAGCACCACTCCGAGACCGTGGTGCTGCAGCTCGAGGTCCGCTGACCATGGTCTTCGCCCATGGCATCGGAGGGGCGCGCGACCTGCCCATCCCGGCCGAGTTCGCGATCGCCGGGGCGAGCGCCGCGCTGGCGATCTCGTTCATCGTGCTGGCCCTGGCCTGGCGGAACCCCAGGTACGACGCGGCCACGTCCGGACGTCCCGCTCCGGGCTGGCTGACCGGCCTGGTCGACTCGCCGGTCTTCGGCTGGGCGCTGCGCATCCTCGGCCTGGCCTTCTTCGGCTACGTCGCGTGGGCGGCCCTCGCCGGCCCGGACCTGCTCGTGAACCCGGTGTTCGGCGTCGCCTATGTGCTGCTCTGGGTCGGGCTGGTGCCCGCGTCGTTGCTGTTCGGACCCTTCTACAAGGCAGTCAACCCGCTCCGCACTCTGAACATCCTGTTCAGCCGGCTCGTCGGCAGCGACCCTGACCGCGGCATCTACGACATGCCCCGCTGGCTCGGCTACTGGCCCGCGGCAGCCGGCCTGTTCGGCTTCGTGTGGCTCGAGCTCGTCTATCCCGACAACACCTACCTCTCACCGCTGCGGCTCTGGTTCGCCCTCTACATCGCGGTGGTTTTCGTGGGCAGCGCCCTCTTCGGCTCGCAGTGGTTCGAGCGCGCCGACCCCTTCGAGGTCTACTCCACGCTGGTCGGGCACCTGTCGTTCTTCGGCCGCCGCGACGACGGCACGCTGGTGCTGAGAAGCCCACTGGCGAACCTCGACGCGGTCGTCGCCGGACCGGGCCTGGTGGCCGTCGTCTCAGTCCTCTTCGGAAGCACCGCCTTCGACAGCTTCAAGGACTCGAACACCTGGCTGCGGTTCACCCAGTCCACGTCGCTGCCCGTCATGTCGGTCAACACCGCAGCCCTGCTGGTGTTCTGCGTGGTGGTGGGCGTGAGCTTCGCGGTGGCGACGACGGCCGCGCCGCCCAGAGAGGGAGTACGCCGCTGGGACCTGCCGGCCCTCTTCGCCCATTCCGTGGTGCCGATCGTCGTCGGCTACATGGTCGCGCACTACCTGAGCTACTTCGTCGAGACCGGCCAGCAGACCGTGATCCAGCTCAGCGACCCGATGGGCACCGGCGCGAACCTGCTCGGGACGGCCAACTGGCAGGTCAACTACTGGCTCTCCATGCATCCGACCTTCCTCGCGGTCACGAAGGTCCTCGCCGTGGTGACCGGCCACATCCTCGGCGTGGTAGCAGCGCACGACCGGGCGGTGGCACTGCTGCCGAAGCGGCACCAGCTGACCGGGCAGCTCCCGCTGCTGGTCGTGATGGTCTTCTACACGATCACCGGGCTCTACCTGCTCTTCGGCGCCTGAGCCGGAGGCCCGCGCGACGGGACGCCTGAGGGCCGCCGCCCTCGAGCGCGTCCGCGAGCCGTGAGATCGCGGAGACGAGCGCGGACTCTCCGAGCTCGACGAGCGGACGCCCGGCCATGAGGGCGCGGTCGGTGGCGCCAGGGTCGTCCGGGAGGAAATGGGTGCTCGCCGGGATCAGGAAGCCCTCCACCATCGCGCGCACCTCCTGCTCGCCCCAGCCCAGGGACGGGCGGACCCGGTTCACCACGACCCGGGTGGTCCCGACCGGTCTTACCTCGGGTAGCTCGACCAGGCCGCGGGCCAGCCGGGCGAGGCCGACCGGGTCCGCCGCACCCACGACGATCACCTCGTCGGCCTGGTCGAGTCCCGCCAGCGTCATGTGGTTTCGCTGCGGTGCGGTGCTCCCGTAGGTCTGCGCCTCCTGCTCGATGTTGAAGCCGAGGTCGATCACGACGTGCCGGCAGAGCTGCCGGGCTGTGTCGAGCACAGCGTCGAAGGCCGGAGGCCGCACCTCGACCCAGCGGTCGGCCCGGGGCAGACCGGTGAGGACGCGGAGGTGCGGCCTGACCGTCCGGGCGACGGCGGCCAGCTGCGCGACGTCGAGACGGCCGGCGTTCGCCAGCCGCACCGCGCTGAGCAGCCCCGAGACCTCGTCCAGCACCCCGAGGTGCTGAGCCACGGCGCCGCCGTACCCGTCCGCGTCGACCAGCAGCGTGTCGTGGCCCCGGCGGGCGAGCTCGGCGGCCAACCCCGTCGCGACCGTGGTCCGGCCCGGCGCACCAGTGGGCCCCCAGACCGCGAGCACCCGCCCTCGGCGGTCGGCTTCCGGCGCGGCCGCTCCGGATCCGGCCGCGTCCGAGTCGTCGGCTGCGGGGAGTGATGCCGGAGCCCGGCCGTCGGCCTGAGACGTGGCGTCGCCAGCAGCCGCCTCGGCCGCCGCTGACGGTACGACGACGGTCAGCCTCGTGACGTCGGTGGCGCTGACGACCTCGAACACGCCGGGCAGCGCTGCCCTGTCCTGCGGGAGTCCCGGGTCGGCCATCAGGACCACGCTCACCCCGGCCCGGCGCAGGTGGCCGACGCTGTCCGCGTCGAGGCCGGGCAGGCCCGCTGCGACGACCGCCACCCGAGCCTGGCCGGTGGCGGCGCTCGCCAGCAGGTCCGGCAGGTCGACACACCGCTTCAGCAGCACCGATCGAGAGGACGGACTGCCGACCACCTGCAGCGCCTCGATCTCCCAGGGCGCGCCGCCGGCAGCCAGGAGCACGCCGACGCGTTCACCGAGCACGCCTCAGCCCCGCCTCACGAGAACGGGCGTACCGGTGGCCAGCTGCGCGATCGCCGAGCCGAGCTGGTTCTCGTCCTCCTCGGTTACGCCGACGACGACCTGCCGCGTGGCCGAGGGGCCGAACGCGCCGCCGGTGCGGGGCACGGCGACGACCCTGACCTGACGAAGGATGCGCACCGCCCTGGGTGGAGCACCGCTGTCCTCGGCGGGCGTGACCCAGACGTCGACGAGCTCGCCGGAGCGCAGGGAGGCCGGTACGGCGTCGGCCGGCAACGCGACGGGCAGCTCCGCGAGGTACTCCGGCGGGCCGCTTCCGAGTGCGGCTCGCGGCAGCAGCTCCCCCGCGGCGACCTCCCTGGTGAGCACCGCGTCGGCCGGCAGCTCGTCGTCGGCGGAGACGTAGCGCTGCGCGAGGTCCGGTGTCGCGAACCGCAGGTCCACCCTCTGGAGGTCGCCCGGCCCCAGGTCCTCCCCTGCCGCGCGGTCGACACGGACGGACCAGACCGGCACCGTGTCGTCGGCGCCGGCGAGGATCCGGGCGCCCGCCAGGACGCAGACCGCGACGATGACCACGCCGACCAGGAGCCGGGGATCCTTCCACGAGCGTCTCGGTGCTCGGCTCGCTGCCGGGCTCTCCGGTGGGCCGGCTCCGACCCTGCCGTCGCGGGATGCACGGGCGACGCCGTCGGCTCCGGGTGTGCGGGACGCGAGCTGTTCTGCGCTGGCGGCTTTCACGGGGAAAATGATGACCGCTTCGGCCCTCCACGGCCATGGGTTGTCCACAGGCAAACGCGCGCAAGCGGTCGGGAACACGTGACTCCGGTGGCAGAATGCGGGCATGAGCTCCGGCGCCCACGCTCCCCGCTTCCTCCAGCTCGCGGATGTGGCGGAGATCCTGAACACGTCGACCGCGCAGGTCTACGCCCTCGTGCGGCGCGGCGAGCTGCCCGCGATCAAGATCGGCGGTCGCGGCCAGTGGCGCGTGGAGACCTCGGAGCTGGAGGCGTTCATCCAGCGTTCCTACGAGCAGACCAGGTCGTTCGTCCGCGAGCACCCCTTCACCGAGGTCGAGCAGGAGGACGACGCGAGGCTGTGACCGCGTGACTGCTCTCAGCGGGCATCGCCGCGCACGGCGCGCACGGCGCCGAACGGCACGAGCACGGCTGAGCCCTACGGCGGCAGTGGCGTCCGGACGCTCCGGCTCCGCCTCGACGAAGTCCGCGCCGATCCGCAGCACGCGCACCCGCAGGTCCCGACCGCTCACCAGGTGGAGCACGACGAGGAGCGACTCACCCGCCAGCCGGTGCAGTGCGGAACCGAACCCCAGCCGAGCCACCGCCGGACGAGCCGCCTCGGGGACCGCACGGCCGGACAGCCCTTGAGCCACCGCGACCTCTGCCAGCCGGACCAGCCAGTCCGCGGGCGGTTCGGGCGTCGAGACGGTGCACCAGTCCAGCCCGGCCCCGACCAGCGTGCCGTCGAGGAGCCCGCCGCCTGTGAGCGTGAGCACCACCCTCCGGTCGACCGAGGCGTGGACCCTGCTCGCGAGGGTGACCGAGGCGTACTCGCCGCGCGCCCGGTCGAGCAGCTCGGCGTCCCGCTCCGCGAAGTGCATGCCGGCGGCCTGCTGCTCGAGGTCCTCGAAGAGACCGCCGAGGCCCGCCGGTCCAGGGCCGCCGCCCAGGCCTGAGCTCGCGTCATCTGAAGCCGCGTCACCGCCCATGGACGCCCACCCTCGTCAGGCGGGCCACCGGTGTCAATGCCTGTGGACAGAGCGTTGACCGCCGGGCCCGGGTAGCGCTAAAACATGCAAACACACGCAAACGCATGGTTCAGGGGTCAGCATGAGGCGTTCGAGCACATCCGGTCGGTCCACCGGCGTGACTCTCGTGGCACCGGCCTTGACGGCCACTCGCCTCGGCCGGTGCGCTGGCTGGAGCGCTGGCGCTCTGCACCCCTCCGCTCGCCGAGCTGCACGGCAGGGTCGCGCAGGGCGAGCCGTGGAGCACCCTTCCGTTCGGACTGCTCGTGACGTCGCTGGCGGCCGCGGTTCTCGCGGGCTGCGCTCTTTGGATAGCGGCCGTCACGGTCGGCATCGTCGTCGAAGTCCTGACGGGCGCCTCGTCGGCACTGGTCCACGCGCTGACTCCCGCGGTCGTGCGCCGCGTGGTGCTCGTGTGCTGCGGCCTGGCGGTCGGCGGCGCGGGTGCGGTGTCGCCCGCCGCCGCTGACCCGCCTGCTCACGCTGAGGAGGCGGCAGGCGTGACCGCCCACGGCACGGCAGCCGCGCTCGCGGGGCTGCCGCTCCCGGACCGCGCCGTGGGAGGTGCGGCGCCGGTGGGACAGCAACCGCCGGACCGTGCGTCCGGACGTCAGGTCGCGACACGACGCGCGGCGGCACGCGGCACCGCGACGGTCCCGACCACGCCCGCACTTGCTCACCCGGGTTCCACCGCGCCGGCGCAGTGGCCGGTCCGACGGGGCGAGTCCCTGTGGTCGATCGCCGAGAAGCTGCTCCCCACAGCAGCAGGGCCGGCGGAGCTGGATGCGGCCTGGCGTCGGATCTACCGGGCGAACCGTTCCGTCATCGGCGACGACCCCGACCTGCTGGTCCCGGGAACCACCCTGCGGCTGCCCCACCCGGCGTGGCCCCAGGCAGCAGACCATCCCCGAAAGACCCGGCCGGAGCCGGGCCCGACCACACCGCGAAAGGACGCCTCATGACCGAGCCCAGAGACGACGAGCTGTCGTCGACCCCCAGGCGGCCCCCCGCCGGCCCGACACAGTGGGCCACCGTCACCAGGCTCGGTGTGTCCTCCGGCAGCGCGTCCCCGAGCCCGCCACGAGCACGCGTCCACCGGTCGACGGCAGCCTGGCCCTGAAAGCTCCGGCGCCCCACGAGCCGAGGAGCGGCCTTCCCCAGACCCCCGAGCTTCGCGTCGTGACCGGAGGCGCAGCGGGTGAGGACGTGCAGGTCTGGGCGGCCCGGTTCGCCCAGGCGGTCGTGGAGGTCCTCGGCGGGGACCGGCCGCTCGCACAGCTGGTCCGCTGGACGTCCCAGCGCGTCTACGTCGAGCTCGAGCGCCGGCTGAGCATCCTGGCCCGCACGTCACAGGCCGGGCACCGTGCCCGGACGATCCGGCCGCAGGTGCGAAGCGTCCACGTCTTCCACCCGACACCCGAGTCCGCCGAGGTCAGCGTCCACGTGCGCCACGGTCAACGCTCGCGGGCGATCGCCGCCAGGCTCGAGCTCGTCCGGGGACGGTGGCAGTGCACCGTGCTGCAGCTCGGGTGAGGTCCCCGAGAGAGCCGGAGAGCCGGGTCAGTGGGCTGACCCGGCTCTCGGTGACTCGGTGATCGGCCTCAGCCGTTGACGCGCGTGGTCATCCCGGTGGGTCCACCGGGCGCGCCGTGGCACTTCTTGAACTTCTTGCCCGAGCCACACGGGCACTCGTCGTTGCGGCCCACGCCGGCGAACTCGTTCGCCACCTCGGCAGGAGCGGCACCGGTCACCTCCGCGACACCACCCTCGTCAGGCGCGGTGTAGGCGAGGTGCCGCGGCGCCTTGGGCGCCTCGAGGCCCTTGGCCAGGATCTGCGGTCCGCCCGCTGTCTGGCCGGCGGCTGCGGCCTGCGCGACGGCAGAGCCCTCGCCGAGCAGGGCGCTCTCCTCCTCGAGCTCCTCGGAGGGCACGTCCTCGACCTGCACCTCGAGGTTGAAGAGGTAGCCGACCGACTCCTCCTTGATGCCGTCCATCATCGCGGAGAACATGTCGAAGCCCTCGCGCTGGTACTCCACGAGCGGGTCGCGCTGCGAGTACGCCCGGAGGCCGATGCCCTCGCGCAGATAGTCCATCTCGTAGAGGTGCTCACGCCACTTCCGGTCGAGGACCGACAGCACGACCCGACGCTCGAGCTCGCGCATGACCTCCTCGCCGAAGCTCGCCTCGCGGGCGTCGTACGCCGCCCGGGCGTCCGCCTTGAGGTCCTCGATCAGCTGCTCGCGGGACATCCCCTCACGGCCGCCGGCCTCCTCCTCGACCTGGCTGAGCTTCAGCGACACCGGGTACAGCGTCTTGAGCGCCGTCCACAGAGCCTCGAGGTCCCAGTCGGCGGGGACGCCCTCGGTCGCACCGAGGACGTAGCCGGACACGACGTCGTCGATCATCCCGCGCACCTGCTCGTGGAGGTCCGCGCCCTCGAGCACGGCGCGGCGCTCGGCGTAGATGACCTGGCGCTGCCGGTTCATCACGTCGTCGTACTTGAGCACGTTCTTGCGGGAGTCGAAGTTCTGCGCCTCGACCTGCGCCTGCGCGGAGGCGATCGCGCCGGTGACGCGCTTGTTCTCGATCGGCACGTCGTCGGGCACCTTGAGGGTGGTCAGCACCCAGTCGACCCAGTCGGACTTGAACAACCGCATCAGGTCGTCCTGCAGCGAGAGGTAGAACCGCGACTCGCCGGGGTCGCCCTGACGGCCGGAACGACCGCGCAGCTGGTTGTCGATGCGGCGCGACTCGTGCCGCTCGGTGCCGATCACGTAGAGGCCGCCGAGCTCCTTGACCTCGTCGTGCTCCGCGGCGACCTGCGCCTTGATCTGCTCGACCATCGTCGGCCAGGCGGCTTCGTAGTCCTCGCTGTTCTCGACCGGGTCGAGACCCTGCTTGCGCAGCTCGAGGTCGGCGAGGAACTCCACCGAGCCACCGAGCATGATGTCGGTGCCCCGACCGGCCATGTTCGTCGCGACCGTGACCGCGCCCTTGTGTCCGGCCTGCGCGACGATCTTCGCCTCGTCAGCGTGCTGCTTGGCGTTGAGCACGGAGTGCGGGACGCCCCGCTTCTTGAGCAGCCTGGACAGGTGCTCGGACTTCTCGACCGACGTGGTGCCCACGAGGACCGGCTGGCCCTTCTGGCTGCGCTCGGCGATGTCGTCGACGACGGCGTTGAACTTCGCCTCCTCGGTCCGGTAGACGAGGTCGGCCTGGTCGAGGCGCGCCATCGGCCGGTTGGTCGGGATCGGCACCACACCGAGCTTGTAGATCTTGTCGAACTCCGAGGCCTCGGTCATGGCCGTACCGGTCATGCCGCCGAGCTTCTCGTAGAGCCGGAAGTAGTTCTGGAGGGTGATCGTGGCGAGCGTCTGGTACTCCTCGCGGATCTGGACGCCCTCCTTCGCCTCGATCGCCTGGTGCAGGCCCTCGTTGTAGCGGCGGCCCGCCAGCATGCGGCCGGTGTGCTCGTCGACGATGAGCACCTCGCCGTCCATCACGACGTACTCCTTGTCGTGGCGGAACAGCTCCTTGGCCTTGATCGCGTTGTTCATGAACGAGATCAGCGGGGTGTTGACCGAGTCGTAGAGGTTGTCGATGCCGAGGTAGTCCTCGACCTTGGTGATTCCCGGCTCGAGCACCGAGATGGTGCGCTTCTTCTCGTCGACCTCGTAGTCGGTGTCCTTGACCATGCTCCGTGCGATGGCCGCGAACTCGGTGTACCACTTCACCTCGTCCTGCGTCGGACCGGAGATGATCAGCGGAGTACGCGCCTCGTCGATCAGGATGGAGTCGACCTCGTCGACGATCGAGAAGTAGTGGCCACGCTGGACGCACTCCTCGATCGAGCTCGCCATGTTGTCGCGCAGGTAGTCGAAGCCGAACTCGTTGTTCGTGCCGTAGGTGACGTCCGCGGCGTAGGCCACCCGGCGCTCGTCGGGCCGCATCTCCGGCACGATCACCCCGGTGGTCAGACCGAGGAAGTGGTAGACCCGGCCCATCCACTCGGCGTGGTACTTCGCCAGGTAGTCGTTGACGGTGACCACGTGGACGCCCTTGCCGGTGAGCGCGTTCAGGTACGTCGGAAGCGTGGCGACCAGCGTCTTGCCCTCACCGGTCTTCATCTCGGCGATGTTGCCGAGGTGCAGCGCCGCGCCGCCCATGATCTGCACGTCGAAGTGCCGCTGGCCGAGGACCCGCTTCGCGGCCTCGCGCACGACGGCGAACGCCTCGGGCATGAGGTCGTCGAGCGACTCCCCTGCCTCGAGCCGCTCCTTGAACTGGTCGGTCTGTGCCCGGAGCTCGCCGTCGGTCATCGAGACGAAGTCGTCCTCGATGGCGTTGACGGCGCGCGTGATCGACTCCAGCTGACGCAGGATCTTGCCCTCACCGATGCGGAGGATCTTGTCGAGAATGGCAGGCACGAGGTCGGCTCCAGTAATAGTGGTCTGCGGTCTTGCGTTGGTGTCGCCCGAGATGCGGCCCCCGGGGTTCAGCCGGGGAAGGCACCCAGCCTACGGCGGGCACCCGACCTATCCTACGCAGCCGGTCGAAGTCGGGTCTTCGTAAAGGGACTTCAGCTCGCGGGCGCCGGGCCGGTCGAGCCACGAACGACGAGCTCGGCGTCGAAGAGGTACTCCCCCTGCGCACCGTCGTGCCCGGTGATCGCCTCGACCAGGCTCTGCACCGCCGACTGCGACATCGAGGCGACGGGCTGGCGGACCGTGGTGAGCGGCGGGTCCGTGAAGGCCATCAGCGGCGAGTCGTCGTAGCCGACCACCGAGACGTCCCGCGGCACGACGAGGCCACGGGCGCGCGCCGCACGAACGGCACCGAGAGCCATGAGGTCCGAGCCGCAGATGACGGCGGTGACGCCCGCGTCGAGCAGTCGGGCCGTGGCGGCGTGACCCCCCTCGACCGAGAACATCGTGTACTCCTCGAAGCCCTTGATGCGCGGGTCCGCGGCCATCGCGGCGCGGTACGCCTCGACCTTGCGCTCGACCGGCACGAACCGGGCGGGCCCCACGGCGAGGCCGAAGCGCGTGTGCCCCAGCGCGGTGAGATGGGTGACGGCGGTGCGGACCGCGCCGGCGTCGTCGGTGGAGATGCACGGCACGGAGATCTCGGGGCGAGTGCCGTTCACGAACACGATCGGCAGCCCGCGGTCCACGAGCGCGTGGTAGCGGGAGGCGTCGGCGGTCGAGTCGGCATGGAGCCCGGAGATGAAGATGATCCCCGCCACCCCGCGAGCCAGGAGCATCTCGACGTACTCGTCCTCGGTCACGCCGCCGGGTGTCTGGGTGCAGAGCACCGGGGTGTAGCCGTGACCGGCGAGGCCGGACTCGATCAGCTGCGCGAACGCCGGGAAGATCGGGTTCACCAGCTCGGGGACCACGAGGCCGACCAGCCCGGCGCTCGTCGAGCGCAGAGCCGCAGGCCGCTCGTAGCCGAGCACGTCGAGCGCGGTCAGGACCTGCAGGCGGGTCTCCTGTCCGACACCGGGCTTGCCGTTGAGGACACGGGAGACGGTCGCCTCGCTCACGCCTGCCTGAGCGGCGACATCGTGCAGTCGGGGACGTCTCATGCGGAGGACCTTAGTCCTGTTTATTGCAACTTCGCAGCAAGAACTTTCATAGCCTTCCAAACCTTGCAATACCGGTGCTAAGTTTGCGCGCAGTCCATCACTGCCAAAGGAGACATTTCGATGCGACGCATTGCAAAGGCCGGCGCCCTTGTGGCGGCCGTGAGCCTGTTGGCCACCGCCTGCGGATCGGGCGACAACGGCAACGAGACCGACACCAAGAGCGCCCCAGCGCCTGACAAGGTCTCCGGCTCCCTCACGTGGTGGGACACCTCCGACCCGACGAACGAGGGTCCCGCGTTCGACGAGCTCATCAAGAAGTTCAACGAGAAGTACCCCGACGTCACGATCAAGCACCAGATGGTCCCGTTCGGCGAGGCGCAGAACAAGTTCAAGACCGCCGCCGAGGCCAAGAGCGGCGCGCCGGACATCCTCCGCGCCGAGGTCGCGTGGGTGCCGGAGTTCGCGTCGCTGGGCTACCTCTACGCCCTTGACGGCACCGCCGCGCTCGAGGACAAGAGCGACTACTTCGAGACGCCGCTGTCCTCCGACGTCTTCGAGGGCAAGACCTACGGCGTGCCGCAGGTGACGGACTCCCTGGCTCTGCTCTACAACAAGAAGCTGTTCGAGAAGGCCGGGATCGACTCCCCGCCGACCACCTGGGACGAGGTCGCCCAGGACGCCAAGCTGCTGAAGTCCAAGGCCGGCGTCGACGGCATCTTCCTCAACCCGGCGGGCTACTTCCTGCTGCCGTTCATGTACGGCGAGGGTGGCGACATGGTCGACACCGACGCCAAGCAGATCGTCGTGAACTCCGACGCGAACGTCCAGGGCGTCACCGAGGCCCAGAAGCTCGTCAAGAGCGGCGCCTCCGTGCGCCCGCCGGCGTCCGACGCCTACCCCGCGATGATGACCGCCTTCACCGAGGGCAAGGTCGGCATGATCATCAACGGCCCCTGGGAGGTCAACAACATCCGCAACGCCAAGGACTTCGGCGGGATCGAGAACCTCGGCGTCGCCGCGGTTCCGGCCGGCTCGAAGACCGCCGGCGCTCCGGTGGGTGGCCACAACTACGTGGTGTGGTCGGGCATGGACGACGCCAAGGCCGACGCCGCGGTGGCGTTCATCAACTTCATGAACTCCGCCGACTCGCAGGCGTTCCTCGCCGACAAGCTCGGCCTGCTGCCGACCCGCAAGTCGGCCTACGAGATCGACTCGGTGAAGAACAACCCCGTGATCTCCGCCTTCAAGCCTGTTGTCGACGCAGCGGTGGCCCGTCCGTGGATCCCCGAGGGCGGCCAGTTCTTCGCCGCGCTCGACACGATGGCCGTCGAGACGATGGTCCAGAACCAGAACGCCAAGAAGGCGCTCGACAAGGCGGCGAAGACCTACAAGACCGAGGTCGTCCCCGACTACAGCATGAAGTGACCGTCGTACCGACCGTGAGATAGTTCCGGGGGCCGCATCCGATTTCGGGTGCGGTCCCCGTTACGTCCGAAAGAGGAGCTTTCATGCCGATCGACACCGGGACGTTGCCGGAGGCACAGCCCCGGGCGCCAGAGCCCGAGCCCCGGCCCCAACCGCGAGCGGAAGGCCGTCTCAGAGCGATGGCTGCGCGCCACTGGTACGCCTGGGCGATGGTGCTGCCCGTCGTCATCGTGCTGGGTGTGCTCGTCCTCTACCCCCTGGCCCGTGGCGTCTACATCAGCTTCACGGACCTGAACGAGTCGAACCAGCGCGCCGAGATCTGCACCAAGACCCTCGGTGGCGCCGAGGACTGCCAACCGAACCCGAAGGCCGCGAAGTTCGTGGGCGTCGACAACTACGTCGACATCGTCACCGGCAAGAAGGGCCACTTCTGGCTGCAGTTCACCAACACGATCGTCTGGACGGGTGTTGGTGTGTTCTTCCACTACACGATCGGCCTCGGGCTCGCGGTGCTGCTCAACAGACGAGTGCGCGGGCGAGGGTTGTACCGGGTGCTGCTGATCGTGCCGTGGGCGGTCCCCGCGTTCGTGAGCGCCTTCGCGTGGAAGTTCATCTTCAACGAGCGCAACGGGCTCGCGAACGTCGCACTGCAGAGCTTCGGTCTCGAGCCGGTGCAGTGGTTCGGGGAACGCTGGACCTCCATGTTCACCGCGATCGTGACGAACGTCTGGCTCGGTGTCCCGTTCATGATGGTGGCGCTGCTGGGCGGCATGCAGTCGATCTCCGCGGACCTCTACGAGGCCGCCGAGATGGACGGCGCCAGCCCGTGGCAGCGGTTCCGTAACGTCACGCTCCCAGGACTGCGGCCGGTCAGCGCGACGGTGGTCCTGCTCGGTGTGATCTGGACCTTCAACATGTTCCCGGTCATCTTCCTCGTCACGGGCGGGCAGCCCGCCGGCCAGACGGAGATCCTCGTGACCGGGGCGTTCCGCGCCGCCTTCGAGGGCATCCGGCAGTACGCGCTGGCTTCGGCCTACGGCGTACTCATCCTTTCGATGCTGCTGGTCTTCGGCGTGGCCTACCGCAAGGCGCTCAGCCGACAGGGAGAGGTGTGGTGATGGCTGCCATCGACCGCAAGAGAAGCACCGGATCGTCGATCCTCCTGCATGCCACCCTGGTCGTTGCGTGTGGGATCGCGGTGTTCCCCGTGCTCTGGGTGCTCGCATCCTCGTTCAAGCCCGCGAACCGGATCCTCGCCAGCGACATCAAGCTGATCGACCACCCGACGCTGGAGAACTACCGGCACGTGCTGACCCAGACGGAGTTCCCGACCTGGTTCATGAACTCGGTGATCACGGCCGGCTTCACGATGCTCTTCGGCGTCTTCATGGCGGCGTCGGCCGGTTATGCGCTCAGCCGGTTCAACTTCCCCGGCCGCCGGTCGTTGATGTGGACGTTCCTGGTCACCCAGATGTTCCCGGTGGCGATCCTGATCGTGCCGATCTACACGATCATGGCGAACCTCGGGCTGATCAACACGTTGACCTCGCTGGTGATCGCCTACTGCACGGTGGCGGTCCCGTTCTGCACGTGGATGCTCAAGGGGTACTTCGACACCATCCCGCGTGACCTCGACGAGGCCGCCGCACTCGACGGTCTCGGTCCCTTCCAGACGTTCTGGCGGGTGGTGCTCCCCCTCGCCCGGCCGGGCCTGGCGGTGACGGCGTTCTACACGTTCCTCACCGCATGGGGCGAGATCGCCTACGCCACGGCGTTCTTGCAGACCAACGACAAGTTCACGCTCGGCTACGGCCTGCAGACGTTCGTGCCGCGGTTCAACCAGCGGTGGGAGTACCTCACCCCGTCCGCGATCATGATCATGATCCCGGCGGCGATCGTGTTCATGTTCGCGCAGCGACACCTGGTCAGCGGCCTGGCGGCGGGAGCCACCAAGGGCTGACCCGAGCGCCGGCTACTCCCCCGGCTCGACCGACACTGGCTCCGCGAGGTCTCCTCGCGGGGCCAGTGTCGTTCCGGAGAGCGACTTCACCTCGTGGAGCAGCTCGTCGGCCAGGTCTCCGCGAGGCTCGACGGTGATGTCGGTCAGCCCGAGCCACCGCGCGGCCTCCGCGAGCTCCTCGGCGAGCTCCGGCGCCGTGTCCGGCGGCGCGCCCGGCTCCGCGTAGGCCGCCTTGACGACCAGGACCTTGCCCAGGCGGTCGGCCTTGAGGTCGACCCGGGCGACGAGCCGGTCACCGAGGAGGAAGGGCAGCACGTAGTAGCCGTGCACGCGTTTCGGCTCGGGGACGTAGATCTCGATCCGGTAGCGGAACCCGAACAGGTTCTCGGTGCGGTCGCGCTCCCACACCACGGGGTCGAAGGGGCTGAGCAGGGCACGTGCCCGGACCCGTCGCGGCATCGCCGCGTCACGGTGGAGGTACGCCGGCCGCTCCCAGCCGTCGATCCGCACCGGCAGCAGCTCCCCTGCCTCGACGAGCACGTCGACCGCCGGCCGCGTCCGCGAGCTCTTCATGCGGTAGTAGTCGCGGAAGCACTGCTCCGTGCCCACGCCGTGGGAGACGGCCGCGCGCCGGACCAGCTCGATCGCCGACTCCTCGGCGGTCGGCGTGGGGGCGTGGAGCACGTCGGCCGGGAGCACCCGCTCCGGCACGTCGTAGAGGCGCTCGAAGGCGGAGTTGCGGCCCGCGACGGCCAGCTGACCGGTGAAGAAGAGGTACTCCAGAGCCTTCTTGGTGTCCGACCAGTTCCAGCCCCAGTGTTCCTTCACCCGCGGGAGGCCGTCGTCGAGGTCGCGTGCCGTCGCCGGTCCGACGTCGCGCACCTCCGCCAGGAGGGAGTCGGCGAGCTCGGGCTTCTGACGCATGATCGACCACTCGTGCTCGTGGTCGCGGTAGCGAGCCATCCGGTGCTGCATGTGCGGCCACAGGTCCACCGGCATGAACGCGGCCACGTGCGCCCAGTACTCCACGATCCTGCGCGGGCGTCGCTCGGCGGCACGGGTCAGCAGCCCGGTGTCGTAGCGCCCCATCCGGCTGAACAGCGGCATGTAGTGGGCGCGCTGGAAGACGTTGACCGAGTCGATCTGGAGCACGCCCGTGCGCGCCAGCGTGCGGTTGAACGTGCGCATGGTCGGCACGGTGTGCCGCGGGTCGCGGAAACCCTGCGCGACGAGTGCGACACGGCGGGCCTGCGCCTTGCTGAGAGATCCCACCACGGTCGGTCCGTTCGGCATGAACGTCACTATGCCGGACAGCACCGACAAGATGGCGCTCCCGCCGAGCCGAACGGTCAGGGGATGTCGAGCAGCTTCTCCCGCACGGCGTACATCACGGCCTCCATCCGGGAGTGCAGCTGCAGCTTCTCGAGGATGTTCCGCACGTGGTTCTTCACGGTGTTCTCGCTGATGAAGAGCCGCTTGGCGATCTCGCGGTTGTTCAGGCCCTGCGCCACGAGCTTGAGCACCTCGAGCTCGCGGTCGGTGAGCCGCGGCGTGGGCACCTGCTGCCGGTCCGAGCGGGTCATCTGCTTGAACTCGTCGAGCAGCTTCACCGCCATGGACGGGCTGATCAGCGACTGCCCGTCGGCCACGACCCGGATCGCCTGGGCGACCTCGTCGATCGAGGAGTCCTTGAGGAGGTAGCCCGAGGCGCCGTTCTTGACGGCGTCGTACAGGTCCGCCTCCTCGTCGCTGACCGTCAGCATGATGATCTTGGCCGACGGCGCGACGTCCTTGATCGACGCGCACGCCTCGATGCCCGAACGCTTCGGCATCCGGACGTCCATGAGCACCACGTCGGGGACGGTCGTGGCCGCGAGATCGGTCGCGGCCACGCCGTCACCGGCTTCGCCCACGACCTCGATGTCCTCCTCGACACCGAGCAGCATGGTGAGACCGCGACGGAAGAGCTCCTGGTCGTCGACGACTGCGACGCGGATCGGCTCGCCCGGGTTCAGGCGCTGCTCAGGTTCGGACACCCTCCGATCATGTCATGGGGTAGCACACGATGGGACCAAAAACAGCCAACCGAGCGGGTGGCGCTCAGGCTTCGGGGAGTTCCAGGGAGATCACGCCGTAGTCGTACCCGTGCCGCCGGTACACCACCGAGGGGCGCTCGCTCTCCTTGTCCACGAAGAGGAAGAAGTCGTGGCCGACGAGCTCCATCTCGTAGAGCGCCTGGTCCAACGTCATCGGCTCCGCGGAGTGGGTCTTCTCCCTCACGACGAGGGGACCGTCACCCATCACGGTGATCGGACCGATGTGGCGCTGGCCGCCTTCGGCCGTCTCAGCGGCCTGGGTGTCGCCGTTCGGCTCCGGCTCGATGCCGGCGAGCGCCTGCCCGACGGAGACGGGAGTCCGCCGGCCGCGGTGCACCCTGCGCCGGTCGGCGGCGCGCCTCATCTGGGCGACCATCTTGTCCATGGCTCCGTCGAGCGCGGCCATCTTGTCCTCGGCGGCGGACTCGGCACGGACCACCGGCCCCCGGGAGAACGCGGTCAGCTCGACGCGCACGGCACGGTCCTGCTGTCGGGGGTTGCGCTCCTTCTCGACCTCGACCTCGACCCTGATGATGCGGTGGTCATGCTTCTCCAACCGGGCGAGCTTCTCCTCGACGTGACTGCGAAATCGGTCCGACACGTCCATGTGCCGACACTTGACCACGATTTCCACGGCAAACCTCCCGGTTGTCTCGGTGAACCCGTCACCTGTGGTTTGTTGACCACCGCGATGCGGTGGCCGTTGAGATGGAGATCCGTCCGGCCGACCTGGTCTTCGACCCCACAACCGCCTGCTGAGGTGCTCGCAGCTTCTCCGCCACTACTGACCTTCTCCCGCGACCGCGTCGTATCTGACGACACGGACAGGGCAGGGCTTACTTCTAAGCCGCACCGTGATCGGCGGACACCACCCGACCGGGCGTCCGAGGACTCCCGCGGCGGTGACGCCTTACGTGGACCGTTTCGCCTGCGACTGGCATCGGCTAGCCGACAGGTCCCTGCACTCTGCGCAACCATGGCGGCTGCGCTCGGCCGGATCCTGTCGGTGCAACCACGGACCCGGACGGACTCCATGCCTAGACGCTAGTCGGCCAGGCCCCAAAAGGGTAGTGAACCCCTGCGATTCCCCTTTCACGCAGGGCCGCGGCCGAGGGCCTTGTGAACCAGTGGTCTGGGGTCGGTCCGTCTGGTCGCGGCCACTGTGGCGATCCCCGCCACCTCGATCCCGCCGTCCTCGAGCGCGCGCTGCGCCTCTCGTACGGTCGCCCCGGTCGTGATCACGTCGTCCACGACGAGCACAGTCGGCGCCGGTGAGCCGGCCGTCATGGCGTGCGTGGCACGGTGTCGCCGGCACGACATCGTCGCGGCGAGGTTCCGCGCCCGGTCGGCCGCGCCGAGCCCGGCCTGGTCCTCGGCCGCCCTGACGCTTCTCAGCAGACGTACGGCGGAGGCCTGCATGCCGAAGCCACGCAGCCGCCCGGCGGCCCGGAGCGTGAGGCGCAGCAGCGGGTCATGACCACGACGCCGCACCACCGAGGACCTCGAAGGGACCGGCACGAGGATCACAGGAGCCGGCGGCCGAGCCCGGGAGCCGCCGGAGGGCAACGGGCCGACATGGGCCAGCACCGAGATCGCGAGAAGGTCGCCGAGGGGGCGCGCCAGCGCGAACTGTCCTCGCTCCTTGTGGGCGTTGACCAGCAGCTTCAGCGGACCGTCGTACTCCCCCACCGCCACCGGCCGCGCGAGACCCGGAGGCGGCGGGCTCGGCCAGCAGGTCGCGGCGTGGCGCGGCAGGGCACGGTCACACGCGCCGCACAGCAGACGGCCGGGCTTCCCGCACACGACGCACCGGCTGCCGAGGAGCAGGTCGAGGAGGGCGTCGGGCACCTCCCGAGGGTGCCCGGCCGGGACACCGCCGGTCTGCCTGAGCGCCGGGTCTGTGCACCGTCGCTCGGCGTCAGGTCCTGTGGACGCGGTCGGGTCAGCCGACGAACGTGGGCGCCAGCATGGGTCCGCCCATGGACGCCTCCGTCCACTGGCCGTCCGACCCGAGCTCGAAGAGGCTGCCCTGGGGGCTGCCCAGGAACAGCGGCGTCCCGGGCGACGGGGAGGCCACGAGCCGCACCGTGCGTCCGCGGAAGATCTCGGCGGTGCTGTCCACGCCGGGCAGGGCGGTGGAGCCGTCGACGAGGGCCAGCAGCACCTGCGACGAGTCGCGTGTCGGGCCGGTCAGGACCGCCAGGCTGCCCGGGCCCGCGCCACGCCAGGTCGCGGATCTCGTCCACGCCGCCCTGGGCGAGGGGGAGGCCGACCGCGGGGGTCAGCGCACGCACCTTGCCCGCCTCCGTGCGGAGCACCCGGGAGATCACCAGGTGGTCGCCTGCCTTGCCCTTCACGACGGCGACGAGACGGGTCCCGTCGCGCGAGACCACGAACCTGCTGACGTCCTGGTCCTCGAGCCCGGGGGCGTCGACCCGGCTCACGACGCCGTTCTTCACGATGCTCACCGTGGTGCCGCGCCGGGTGTGGTCCACCACCCAGAGCTCGTCGAAGACGTCCCAGGCCGGACGGAGCACGTCGGTCCCGCCGGAGTAGACGACCTTGGTCTGGCCGGGGTCGGGCGGCTTGCCTCCGGCCCCTCCCCGAGGCGCGACCACGACCGTCGTACCGTCGTCGGTGACCCCGGCGACGTTCTCGGCCTCGAGGTCGACCGCGATGTCTCGAAGGGCGTAGTCCTGGGCGCCGAAGCGGCCCACGACCTCGCCGCCCTCGGCTCCGACCGCGACCACCTTCTTGTCGCGGATCCCGAACAGCTCCTGGGACGCCCAGTGGATCGACGGGTCGAACTCTGCCCACGACTTCACGCTCTGAGGGCTGCCGGCGCCCGGGATGTCGATCGGTGAGCCGCCCACGGTGACCCGCATGGACTCCACACCCGTCACCTGGCGCAACGTCCAGGCCAGCTGGGCCAGTGCCATCTGCCGGTCGTCGGCGCGAAGCTGGAGCAGCTGCTCGCTGAGCTCCACCTGGGCCACGCCGTCCGACGAGACGGGCACGGACAGGACGTACTCCGTGCCGCCGGGGATGAACGAGCGGAGCACGCCCTTCTGGCTCGGGGCCGGCCCCCGCAGCAACCGGCGCACGAGCAAGGTCGCGGCCTGCTCTCCCCTCGGCAGGTAGGTGGGCTCAGGGACCAGCACGCGGGCGGTGGGGTCGAAGAAGTAGACGAAGAACTGCTGGTACCTCGTCTCGAAGTGGCTCCTCGGGATCAGGAGAGCGTCGGGCGGGTTGGCGATCCGCCACTGCCCCCGCTCGCGCACCAGCCGGAGCTGGTACTCCTGGCCGCCCGCGCCCCCGGTCGTCCCGAGCCACGTGCCGCGTTCGTCGAGCTGGACCGTTCCCACGAGGTTGACGTCGACGTTGTCCCGCTTGCCGCCGACGAGCTTGGAGCTGTAGATGAGGGTGCCCTTCTGGGGCCGCCAGCCGGGCTGCGCCTCGACCGTGAGGAACTTCCGGGCGACGGCCGTGGACTGCGGCGAGGCCTGCATGGCGAGCAGCCAGTCCTGCACGATCTCGAGCGGCGGCGACCCGCGACGCGGCCCCGACGGCGTGTAGTCGAAGGAGCCGTCGCCCTGCTGCACCGGTTCCTGCCCGGGCTGGGTAGTCACGATCCCTGCATCGGGCAGGCTCACGCACCCGCCCAGAACCGCCATCGCGAGCAGCAGGAGCAGCAGCCTCAGGGTCGTGCTTCTCATGCCGTGCCCGCCCGTTCGTCGCGGGGCAGCTGGTCGGGACGCTGCCGGCGGACGTCGACCGGCACCAAGGGCAGCGGGCTGGCTGACAACGGGTCACCTGCTCGCCGGGGCAGCGTGAGGCGGAACTGCGCCCCTCTGCCCGGTTCGCCCCAGGCCTGCAGCCACCCGCCGTGCAGGTGGGCGTCCTCGAGTGAGATCGCGAGACCGAGGCCGGTGCCCCCGGTGGTGCGGGCCCGCGCAGGGTCGGCGCGCCAGAAGCGGTTGAAGACCATCTGCGCCTCTCCCTCGCGCAGGCCGACACCGTGGTCGCGTACGGCGAGCGCGGCGGCGTCCTCCGCCGGCCCCGAGGAGGATCTCCACGTCGCGGCCCTCGGCGTGGTCGATGGCGTTGGACACCAGGTTGCGCACGATGCGCTCCACGCGTCGCACGTCGGCCTCGGCCACGCAGGGCCGGTGCGGGTCGCGGACCACCACCCGGACGCCCCGCTGCTGCGCGAGCGGCAGGGTGGACTCCGCGACCCGGTAGGCCAGGTCGACCAGGTTCACGTCCTCCAGGTCGAGCGCCGCGGCTCCGGCGTCGAAGCGGCTGATCTCGAGCAGGTCGGTGAGCAGGAGCTCGAACCGGTCGAGCTCCTTCTGAAGCAGCTCCGCGGAGCGTGAGGTGGCCGGGTCGAAGCGGTCCCGGGCGTCGTACAGCACGTCGCCGGCCATCCGCACGGTGGTCAACGGCGTCCGCAGCTCGTGGGAGACGTCGGAGACGAAGCGTCGCTGCACCCGGGAGAGCTCCTCGAGCTGCCGGATCTGCTTCTGGAGGCTGGCGGCCATCTGGTTGAACGACGTGCCGAGGCGGGCGATGTCGTCGTCGCCGCGCACCTGCATCCGTTCCTCGAGGCGTCCCGAGGCGAGTCGCTCCGCGACGCGGCGGGCCAGCCGGACCGGCGTCACGACCTGCCGGGTCACCAGCCAGGTGAGCCCGCCCACGAGCAGCAGGAGCAGGGCTCCGCCGGTGAGGAGGGCACGGCGGACGAGGCTGAGGGTCTGCTCCTCCTCGGTCATCGGGAAGAGGTAGTAGAGGGTGTACGTGGCGCCGTCGCTCGGCACCTCGACCTGGGAGCCGGCGACGATGCCGGGGACGTCGCGGCGTCCGCTCCCGGGCTCGTAGTCGATCGTGGCGTAGGTCCACGACGTGCCGGAGCTGGTCTCGACGACGTCCCTCAGCCGGGCGGGGATGCTCGAGGTCAGCACGTCCGGTGACTTGAACGTCCCGCCGGCCGTCTCGCCGTCGGCGCTCATCGACCCGTCCTCGCCGCCCGATGCGGGGCCGGCGACCGGGCCGTCCACCGGTCCGTCGAGGACCACGGCGTAGCCCTGCACGTCACCGCGCGCGACGATGCCGGCGACGAGCTGGCCGAGCTGGGCCGTGGAGTCGAACTCCGTGCCCGGTGCCCCCTCGAGTCGGCTCTGCGCGTCGTAGGCACCGCGGGTGGCCTCCGCCACGGAGGTGTTCGTCTTCCCCGCCACCAGGCCGTCGGTGATCTGCCGCATGAGCACCCAGCCGACCAGGGTGACCACGACGGCCGAGAGCACGAGCGTGCTGACGACCACACGGGCCTGGATCGAGCGTTGCCAGAAGGTCGCGGCCCTGCGAAGGGGCGCCACGGGGGTCATCGCGGCGCCTAGGAGGTGCCGGCCTTGTACCCGACACCCCTCACCGTGACCACGATCTGGGGGTTCTCGGGGTCGTGCTCGACCTTGGACCGCAGTCGCTGCACGTGCACGTTGACCAGCCGCGTGTCCGCGGCGTGGCGGTAGCCCCACACCTGCTCGAGCAGGACCTCGCGGGTGAAGACCTGCCACGGCTTGCGTGCCAGGCACACCAGGAGGTCGAACTCGAGCGGGGTGAGCAGGATCTCCGTCTGGTCGCGGGTCACCCGGTGGCCCGCGACGTCGATGGCCAGGTCGCCGACCTTGATCGTCTCCGGGGGCGCGTCGTCGTGGCGGCGCACCCGGGCCCTGATCCGAGCGACGAGCTCCTTGGGCTTGAACGGCTTCACGACGTAGTCGTCGGCCCCTGACTCGAGGCCGACGACCACGTCGATGGTGTCGCTCTTCGCCGTGAGCATCACGATGGGCACCCCGGACTCGGCGCGGATCTCACGGCAGACGTCGATCCCGTCCTTGCCCGGGAGCATCAGGTCCAGCAGGACCAGGTCGGGCCGGAACTCCCGGAACTCCGGGAGCGCCTGGTCGCCCGTCGGGCAGACGCGCGGGTCGAACCCCTCGTTGCGGAGCACGATCGTGAGCATCTCCGCGAGAGCGGCGTCGTCGTCGACGACGAGGACCCGTCCCCGGTTCCCCTGCTCGGGCATCGACGCCACTCCTACTCCTGCTGGTCCGGACCGATCAGTACCGGTAGTGGTCGGACTTGTACGGGCCCTCGACCGGGATGCCGAGGTAGCCGGCCTGGTCGGGGGTGAGCTCGGTGAGCTTCACGCCGAGCGCCGCGAGGTGGAGCCGGGCGACCTCCTCGTCGAGGTGCTTGGGCAGCGTGTAGACCCCGACGGGGTACTCGTCGGTCTTGGTGAAGAGCTCGATCTGGGCGAGCACCTGGTTGGTGAAGGAGTTCGACATCACGAACGACGGGTGGCCGGTGGCGTTGCCGAGGTTCATCAGGCGACCCTCGGACAGGATGATCACCGAGTTCCCCTCGGGGAAGGTGAAGACGTCCACCTGCGGCTTGACCGTCTTGCGGGTGATGCCGGGGAACTTCTCGATGCCGGCCATGTCGATCTCGTTGTCGAAGTGGCCGATGTTGCCGACGATCGCCTGGTGCTTCATCCGTCGCATCTGGTCGACGGTGACGACGTCCTTGTTGCCGGTCGCGGTGATCACGATGTCGGCGACCGGGAGCACGTCCTCGAGGGTCGAGACCTGGTAGCCGTCCATCGCTGCCTGGAGCGCGCAGATCGGGTCGATCTCGGTGACGACCACGCGTGCGCCCTGGCCGCGCAGCGACTCGGCGCAGCCCTTGCCGACGTCGCCGTAGCCGCAGACCACGGCGACCTTGCCGCCGATCAGCACGTCGGTCGCACGGTTGATGCCGTCGATCAGCGAGTGGCGGCAACCGTACTTGTTGTCGAACTTGCTCTTGGTGACCGAGTCGTTGACGTTGATGGCCGGGAAGAGCAGCGAGCCTTCCTTCATCATGTCGTAGAGCCGGTGGACACCGGTGGTGGTCTCCTCGGTGACGCCCTTGAGCTCGTTCGCGATCGCGGTCCAGCGGCCGCCGTCCTCCGCGAGCGAGTCGGCGAGGACCTTGAGGATGACCTTCTTCTCGGTGTTGTCCGTGGAGTCGGGGGACTCGACGTGGCCGGTCTTCTCGGCCTCGACGCCCATGTGCACGAGCAGGGTGGCGTCACCGCCGTCGTCGAGGATCATGTTGGCGAACTGGCCGCCGGGCCAGCGCAGGATCTGCTGGGTGCACCACCAGTACTCCTCGAGCGTCTCGCCCTTCCAGGCGAACACCGGCACGCCGGACGGGTTCTCCGGGGTGCCCTCGGGGCCGACGACGACGGCCGCGGCAGCGTGGTCCTGGGTCGAGAAGATGTTGCAGGACGCCCAGCGCACCTCGGCGCCGAGCGCGGTGAGGGTCTCGATCAGGACCGCGGTCTGGATCGTCATGTGCAGCGAGCCCGCGATCTTCGCCCCCGCCAGCGGCTTGGAGTCGGAGTAGCGCTCGCGCATCGCCATCAGGCCGGGCATCTCGTGCTCGGCCAGGGTGATCTCGGTCCGGCCGTAGTCGGCCAGGGAGAGGTCGGCAACCTTGAAATCCATGAACATCCTCATCTCGGGGGCAACTTCTTCAGACTACCGGGCGCGCGGGCGCGACCGTGCACCGTCGGGTTCGCGGCCGCGGCGCTCCCGGATGGCAGCGTACGAGAGTTCTGCGCGCGAGTCTCGTCGGTCAGTGTCCGACCGGAGCCGGCGGCTCGGGTCGGGCGTCGGGCACGTGGCCTTCGACGTAGATGTCCGGCTCGATGTAGATGACCTGTGCCGTGGGCTCGACCTCGCGGATGGCGCGCTCTGCCGCGTCGATGCTCGCGGCCACCTCGGCTGCTTCGCACTCGCGGCGCACGCCCACCTTCACCGCCACCAGCAGCTCCTCCGGACCGAGGTGGAGCGTCTTCATGTGGATCACCCGGTCGATGCCGGACGCGCCCTCGAGCGCCGTGCGGATCCTCCGCTGCGCCTCGGGTGTCGCCGACTCGCCGAGGAGGAGGCTCTTGGTCTCCAGCGCCAGCACGATCGCGACGGTGATCAGCAGGAGGCCGATGGCCGCGGTGCCCGCCACGTCCCAGTAGGCGCTCTCCGTGAGCAGTGTGAGGCCGACCCCGATGAGCGCGAAGA
This sequence comes from uncultured Actinomycetota bacterium, assembly GCA_963721165.1. Taxonomy (GTDB): domain Bacteria; phylum Actinomycetota; class Actinomycetes; order Propionibacteriales; family Nocardioidaceae; genus Nocardioides_C. Next base: position 200,855 of record CAVRIE010000014.1, read on the forward strand.
AGAGACCGAGCAGGGCGGCGAAGTCCTCGAGCAGGATCACCGGCAGCTCGGGAGCCTTTGCGCGGCGGATGAACGTCGGCCAGGAGGCGCTGCCGCGGACCTTGTTCGACTCGACGATCGCGGTGCGGAAGGAGAAGCTCTCCATGATGATCGCGCCGACCAGGACCACGATGGGTACCCACCACCATCGGCTGTCGAGCAGCTCGTTCGGCTCGCCCTCGTGAGTGGCGTGGTACTTGTGGTAGGCCTCGTAGAGCGCGAAGAGCCCACCGACGGAGAACAGCACGATCGAGACGATGAACGAGTAGACGTACCGCTCACGCCCGTAGCCGAACGGGTGCTGCGGGGTCGCCTCGCGCTGGGCGCGCTTCCCGCCGAGGAGCAGGAGAACCTGGTTCCCTGAGTCGGCCACCGAGTGGATCGACTCCGCGAGCATCGAGGAGGAGCGGGTCAGCAGGAAGGCGATGAACTTCGTCACCGCGATTCCCAGGTTGGCGAACAGCGCCGCCACGACCGCCTTGGTCCCTCCTTCGGCTGCCATGGAGATCCTTCCTTTCGGGAACGGCCCCACGTCGGGGCAGGTCGAGGACGAACCCTAACCTGTGAGCCCGCCGCGCAGGTGGTCGAGCCCGACACCGAGGTAGGCGGCCGCGAACGTGCCGGTGGCGAGGAGCGCGGCGTAGCGGGCGACCTCGTTGGACGCGTCGGCTGTGACGGTCTCGACCCGGACGTCGCGCTCGTGCGCCGCCGCGACCAGGCGGCCGCGCTGCTCGCGCACCGAGGCGTCGGTCGAGCCGTCGTCGAGGATCACCAGGATCGGCCGTCGGTCGGTGGCGCCGGGGTCGCTGAGGTCGTCGTACGGCGCGGCGTAGGGGTCGGCTTCCGGGTCGGCGTAGGGGTCCGCGAAGACGTCGCGCCGGAGCGCGGCGGAGAGCACCGGCAGCAGGTGCTCGGCGTCCGCCGCGAGGGCGGCCCGACCGCTGGTGCGGCGGATCGACTCCGCCACCCGGCGCGCGGCGCGGGCGGCGAGCACGGAGCCGCCCCAGACCAGGGGCAGCGAGTCCGCGAGCGCGATCGCGAGCATCTTGGCCGGGTTCACGGCCAGGTCCTTGTACGGCGAGCAGGCGATCGCCACGTCGTCGAGCGCCGTCGCGACTTCCTCGGGGTCGGTCTCGGGGCCGAGGTCGAGGCGGTCGAGGAACTCGAGCATCACCACGGCGGTGGCCAGCTGGTCACGGGTGTTCACCGGAAGCACGGTGCTGTGGCGGCCCTCGGCGTGCTCGGCGACGAGGCTGTGCTCGGGGGAGGCGACGACGCACTGGCAGCCCCGGCGCACCGCCTCGGCCACCGCGGAGGCGCTGCCCGAGTCGCTGCCCTCGGGCGAGAGGACGACGACGAGGTCCAGCGAGCCGGCCCAGCCGGGGAGGCTGGGGCCGGGCCAGGCGACGAACGGCACCGGGCACCAGGGCTCCAGCACGGCGCGGAGCAGCCTCGAGTCGGGGCCTGCCGCGATCACGGCGCGGGGGCGGGCGTCTCCGGCGGCGGTGGCCACTGCGGCCTCGATCGCCTCCGCCGCTCCCCCTGCCTCACGCCGCACCCGGGCACCGGCCTCGGCCAGTGGCCGGAGGACCGTGTCAGCCCGGCCGAGCGCCTCTTCGTCGTCGAGCCGGGACTCGTCGAAGAGCCGGGTCATCAGGCCTGCTCGGGACGGCGCGCCTCGTCGACCAGCAGCACGGGAATGTCGTCGCGCACGGGGTAGGCCAGCCCGCAGGACGTGCAGACGAGCTCCTGCGCTGCCTCCTGCGGGTCGAGCTTCCCGTGGCAGGCAGGGCACACGATGATCTCGAGCAGTGCGGGGTTGAGGTTCATTGGTCTCTCCTGATCATGGCCAGCACGTCGTCTCGGACCTGCGTCATCGTGGCTTCGTCCTTGCCCTCGGCGTTCAGTCGAAGCAGCGGCTCGGTGTTGGACGGGCGGACGTTGAACCACCAGCCGTCGTGGGCCACGGTGAGCCCGTCGAGGTGGTCGACCGAGACACCCGGCCGGTCGGCGTACTCCTTCTCGATGCGGCGCGTCACCGCTGCCTGGTCCGCGACGGTCGAGTTGATCTCGCCGGACGCGACGTAGCGGGAGTACTCCGCGAGCAGGTCGGAGAGCGGCCCGTCGAACTCCGCGAGTGCCGCCAGCGCGTGGAGCGCGGCCAGGAGGCCGGAGTCGGCACGCCAGAAGTCCTGGAAGTAGAAGTGACCGGAGTGCTCGCCGCCGAACACCGCACCGGTCTCGGCCATGGTGGCCTTGATGTACGAGTGGCCGACACGGGTGCGGACCGGCGTGCCGCCGCGCTCGGTGACGATCTCCGGCACCGCGCGGGACGTGATCAGGTTGTGGATCACCGTGGCGCCGGGGTGCTTGGCCAGCTCGCGGGAGGCGATCAGGCCGGTCAGCACCGAGGGGTTGACCAGCTCGCCGCGCTCGTCCACGAGGAAGCACCTGTCGGCGTCGCCGTCGAAGGCCAGACCGACGTCCGCCCGCTCCTCGCGGACCCGGGCAGCGAGGTCGGCCATGTTCTCGGGCTCGATCGGGTTGGCCTCGTGGTTCGGGAACGTGCCGTCGAGCTCGAAGTACATCGGCACCAGCTCGACGTCCAGACGGCCCAGAACCGCCGGCACGGTGTGCCCCGCCATGCCGTTGCCCGCGTCGACGACGACCTTGAGCCGGCGACCGCGCACCGGCGCCAGCGTCAGCAGGTGGTTGGCGTAGGCGTCGAGTACGTCGGAGGTGGAGATCGTGCCCTTGGAGACCGGGTCGCCCGGCCGGGTGCCGTTCGTGCCCTCACCCGCGGCGACGAGGTCGCGGATGTCGGCCAGTCCGGTGTCGACACCGATCGGGACCGCCCGCGCCCGGCACATCTTGATGCCGTTGTACTGCGCGGGGTTGTGGCTCGCGGTGAACATCGCGCCGGGCATGCCGAGGTGCCCCGAGGCGAAGTAGAGCTCGTCGGTGGAGGCGAGCCCGATCATCACCACGTCCGCCCCGGCGTCGGCCGCCCCCTCGGCGAAGGCGTGGGCCAGCGCAGGTGACGAGGGGCGCATGTCGTGGCCGACGACGACCGACTCACCCGCGGCACCGGTGACGGCGACGAACGCCGCTCCGGTGGACCGTGCCAGGTTCTCGTCGATCTGGTCCGGGACGGTGCCCCGCACGTCGTAGGCCTTGAAGACGGCAGAGAGGTTCGCCGGGTCCGTGGTCTCAGGCATGGCTCGACCCTACCGTCCGTGACCGTTCAGCTGTCGGGTGATCGGAGCACCCGCAGGTGTCCGCGCCTGCCGACCTCGCGGCCGGTCTCCTGGGCGAGGCCCACGGCCTGCTCAGGCCGGTCCTGCATGGGGATCGGGCGGGCCGCCTCGCGCACCGCGTCGGCGAGGGCGAGGAGGTCGTCGCTCGAGGGCCCGAGCGCGTCCGGGTCGGGTGCGAGACGCATGACCTCCCAGCCGCGTGGGGCACTGAGCCGCTCGCTGTGCGCGTCGCACAGGTCGTAGGCATGCGGCTCCGCGTAGGTGGCAAGTGGCCCCAGGACGGCGGTCTGGTCGGAGTAGACGTAGGTCAAGGTGGCCACCGCCGGGCGCCCGCAGGCGGTACGCGAACAGCGACGGGCAGAACTCACGAGGCAGACGGTACATCGTGACCCGGCCGGCAGCGACTAGGCTCGCGGTCGTGGAGGCGAGCCGACCCGACCGATGGCCAGTTCCAGGGCCGGTCCCCGGTCCTCGCCGCAGCAACCGCCGCGACCGGCGCGGTCGAGGCATGCGTGGGCCCGCGGTCCTGGCCGGCCCGCTCTCACCCCGCGGCGTGCCGAGCGTCCGCACCCCGCGTGAGGTCTTCGACGCCATCGTGCTCGGCGTCGTGCGCCGGCTCGAGGAGCGCTGGCACGACGAGCTCGGCCTGATGGAGTTCGCGGTCGAGGAGACCCCGATCGTCCCGGACGACTGGTCCGCCGACACCGTCCCCCTCGCCTCGCTCGTCCGCGCGAACGGCTCGACACCGACCCGGCTGGTCTTGTTCAGGCGCCCCATCGAGCTGCGCTGCGAGACCCGCTCGGACCTCAACGCGCTGGTGCTGACCGTGCTCGTCGAGCAGGTCTCGGAACTGCTGGGGCTTCCCCCCGAGGAGATCGACCCCGGCTACGAAGCCGAGTGACGTCGCCGGTCCGTCAGTGCAGCAGCGGCACGACCGCTGGACGTCGGAGAGTCACCGGCAGCGGCCGCAGCGCGACCTGGCTCAGGACCCCGTCGCCCGCGAGGGTCACCCCGCCGAAGATCCGGCCCTTGGTCGGCGTCACGACGACGTAGTCGGCAGCGCGCTTCGAGGACCAGGCCAGCGTTGCTCGCGGCGGGAGGTCGAGGTCGCCCGAGTCCACCTCCTTGCCCTTCGAGGAGTAGGCCACGACGCGCGCGGTCCCGCCCTTCTCCCCGGCGGTGAGGTTGACGGCGCCCGTCGTACCGCTGGGCAGCACCGCGGCGGCCGGACCGTCGAGCGACCGGACCGCACCTGCGTAGGCGACGTCGCTCCCGGAGCTCGAGCGCACTGTGGCCGACACCGGCACCGTCGAGCGCAGCAGCACCCCGGACGCCTCGTCGCCGACCGCCGACCCGAGGTCGGTGGTCACGACCGCGCCCGGGGGCACCCGCAGCGCGTCGACGCCGGTCGGCGCGAAGGAGCCCGCCGCCCCGGAGATCTGGACGTCGACGAGCGCCTCGCGGCCGGCCGGGTTGGCGACGACGAGGGTACGACGGTCGGCCTTGCGCGGCAGGGGCGCGAGCCGGAGGAGCCGGGAGGTCTCCTCCTGGGGCGGGAGCCACTCCTGGCCCGGCTCCGCACCCGCCTCGGCCGCGAAGGAGTCCGCGAGGGCCGCCACGACGCGGCCCCGTGAGGCCTCGACGCGAACGCCGAGCTCGTCCGACTTCGGGGCGATGTCGAGCAGGTCGATGGTGCGCACCTCTCCTGGCGGGAGCGTGATTCCGCGGGTCCCCACGCTGTCCACGACCCCGTCGGGCCCGTTGACGACCACGTCGACGACAGCGGGTCCGGGGTCGACGTTCGTGAGCACGAGCTGCGACTGGTGGTCGAGCCCCGCGCCCGCGCCGGCGAACCACCACCGGGAACGAGCCGGCAGGCACTCCTGCGTCGCGAGGGCGTCGCGGCCTCTCGGCCGGTCGACCAGGAACGTGCTCCGCCCGATGGCGGCCACGTCGGCAGCCGTCACCATCAGGGCCGAGCCCGACCCGGGTGCGTCGAGCTTCCGCAGCTCGCCCCGGGAGTCGTTGCCCTGTGCCTTCGGCTGCGCGCCGACGCTGCCCGCCATGACCGAGCCTGCGTCCGGGGCGTCCGGCAGCGGCGCTGCGAGCGTGGAGGCCTCGCTCGCCGCGTCCACAGGAGAGCCGACGCAGGCTGTCGTGACCTGGTCGATGGGCACCTCGGTGGGAGCGGCGGCGGGCTCCGGCTGAGCCTCCACCATGCCGGCGGCCAGGAGCAGCAGCGCGGCCACCGCGACGAGCGAGACGCCCATCAGAGAGCTGCGGTCGAACGAAGGGCGGGGCCGCGGAGCCGCGCGGCGAGCGGCCCGTCGGCCGGGAGTCGGGGTGCTCATCGGCGGGTCCTCCTGCTGGGAGCGGCAAGCACGACGGCGGCGAGGAGGGCTACGCCCTGGACGAGGAGCAACCACGGGCGCAGCGAGCCCGACGGGTCGGGAAGGGCCGACCGGTCCGGGGCGGCGTCGAGCTGCCACGCCCTGGACCCGGGCCGGAGCGCGCTCGCGGTGCTCAGGCCGCTCACGGAGTCCAGCTTCCCCACGAAGTCCGGGTCGGCGGGCGGTGGCAGGTAGACGAAGGCGACGCCGTAGTGGCTGAGGTCCTTCACCTTCTCGGCCGACGGCGCGGTCGCGAGATCGGCCACCAGCGAGGTGAGGCCCTTCTGTGCCGACTCCGTCGCCGCAACCGTGTCGTCGCCGAGGCGCAGCCCGTCGCCACGCAGGAGCGTGTAGGTCAGCTCGTCGCCCAGGCCGCGCACCACCAGGACGCCCTGGTCGGGGTCACGCAGCGAGGCGTCGGTCATGTAGGCCGGGACCCGGTTCGCCGGGCCGCGGTCGAGGGGGCCGTCCACGCCGGTCACCGCCCACCACACCACGCCGGCCAGCGGCACCAGCAGCGCGCCCACCACGACGAGGAGCCCGACCGGCTGCCGCCAGCCGAAGGCCCGCCCGGAGAGCAGCTCGGCGATCCCGGTCGCCGCGACCGCCACCGCGGTGATGGCGGCACCCTGCGCGAGGAGGACCGGGAAGCCGGCCCACTCCCCTCGGCGTCGAGGATCAATGCCGCGGCCAGAGCGACCACGACGACGACCCAGCTGGCGAGGACGAGGGGGCGGGTGTTGCGCCGAGCCAGCGCGGCGACCGCCGCCAACGCGAGCCCGACGCCGATCCACATCGGCGCCGCACCGAGCTCGGTGGAGCCGGGGCGACCGCTCAGCAGGTCCCAGAACCCCAGGTCGGTGACGAGGTCCGAGGCGGGCAGTCCCGCCTCGGCGTACCAGGAACCGGACCGCTCGGCGGTGAACCGCAGCAGCGACCACGGCAGGAGCAGGAACGGGACCACTCCCACCGCGACGGCAACCGGCCGCCAGGTCTGCGACCGGGGCGCGGCGCTTCGGTCGCGGGCAGGTCCGGCCCCGATGGCGACCACGGCCAGGACCACTGCGATCGGCCAGGCCACGGGCGCGAACGCGCTCAGCAGGGCGAGCAGCAGTGCCGTGCGCCAGGCCGCCCGCCACTGCCGGTCACGAGACGTCGGCGTGAACCCGCCACCGACCCCGGGCGGGCCGCTCGGCGCCAGGAAGAGAGCGGCGCGTGCCGCCCACGGGAGCACGACGGCCGCGGCCACCGTGCCGAGCCGTCCCTGGCCGACGGCGCCGGTGACGACCGGGAGCAGGCCGTAGGCCACGGCTCCCCACAGCTGCGGCCAGCCGGACCCGATGAGGGTGCGGAGGAAGCGGTGAGCCCCCCAGGCGGAGAGCGGGACACTCAACAGGAAGAGCACGTCGACGAGCAGCCACGCCTTGCCGAGAAGCAGCGTGCCCAGCAGGGCAAGGGGCAGGACGTACGGCGCCGCGGGGGCGTCCGAGCCGACTCCGGCCTCGTGCCAGGACTCGGTGTAGAGCGACCACCAGGCCGACACGGACCCCGGTGCGGGCAGCAGGGCGCCACCGGACAGGAAACCGCCTCCGAGCAGGCCCCGCGCACCGACGAGCGAGAGCAGCACGAGCACCGCGAAGACGCCGGCGGTGGGGCTCGACAGCACCCGAGCCAGCAGGCCGGTGTCTTCGGGGAGGTTCTGGGCCTCTTCCGGCACGGGCCCGGTCTCCGCTGCCGCTTTGGACGCGCGCCGTGCGGAGGAGACGTCGGCGGCCTGGTGCACGACCGCGGTGGCGATGTCCGACACGAAGTCGAGCCCGTGGCGGTAGGGAAGCCATGGCGGCGCGAGCAGGTGGCGCACCTCGCGCGGCGAGACCTTCGACGTACGACGTCTCGCCATCCGGCCGGCCAGGATCCGGTCCGGACGGGCATAGGTGGCGAGCATCGCCACGATCTCGTCCAGGCTCTCGCCGGGAGCGCGCACGAGCAGCAGGCCGAGGGCACGGAGCAGGCTGCCGAAGACCAGGCGGACCAGCAGGAAGGGCAGCGCGAGAGCCGAGCAGTTGGTGAGCAGTGTGTACAGAGCGGCCCGACGCTCGGCGCGGCTCCGCTTGCCGGTGACCGGCGTACGACGGACGCCCCGGTGTGCCGCCTCGACGTGGAAGATGACCGCATCCGGGACGACCATGGTGCGATGGCCGGCGCGGGCCGCGCGCCAGCCGAAGTCGAGGTCGTTGCCGAACATCGGCAGCCGGCGGTCGAACCCGCCGAGCTCGTCGAGGACCTCGCGGCGGACCAGCATCCCGGCCGAGTTCACGGCGAGGACGTCGCGGGTGCGGTCGTGCTGACCCTGGTCGTACTCCCCGCGCTCGAGGCCGGTCTCACGGCGCCCGGTCCCGCTCATGGTGATGCCGATCTCGAGCAGGCGGCGCAGCGATGGCCACTCCCGGAGCTTGGGGCCGAGGATGGAGACCGAGGGGTTCTCCTCGGCGGTCTCGAGCAGCCGCTCGAGAGCGTCGGGCGCCGGGCGGCTGTCGTCGTGCAGCAGCCAGACCCACTCGGGCTCACCGTGGACGGCGTCGCGGGAAGGGAGGCGGCGCAGGCCGTGGGCCACCGCCTCGGGGTAGGTGGTCCGCGCCGGAGCGCCGACGACCGACTCGGTGCCGAGCCTCTCGGCCAGCAGCTCCAGGGTGGCGTCGGTGCTACCGGTGTCGACGACCAGGACCTGGTCCGGCCTGCGGGTCTGGGAACCGAGGCCCTCGAGCACCGCCGGGAGCCACCGTGCGCCGTTGTGGCTGACCAGGAGCGCTGTAACCGTCACGGCGCCCAACCCTAGCCATCGGTGGCGCAGGTGCAGAACTCAGCCGAGAAGTGGGCAAAGAGCGGGGTGAACCGCGACGGGCAGTGCGGCTTCCGCCACACTGCCCGTTGTCGCGCTCAGACCGCCCGCTTCTTCAGCTTGCGGCGTTCGCGTTCGGAGAGGCCGCCCCAGATGCCGAACCGTTCGTCGTGCTCGAGTGCGTACTCGAGGCACTCGGTCCGCACGTCGCAGGTGAGGCAGACTTTCTTGGCTTCTCTCGTCGAGCCGCCCTTCTCCGGAAAGAACGCCTCGGGGTCGGTCTGCGCGCACAAGGCGCGCTCCTGCCACCCCAGTTCCTCGGCGTCCCCGTCGATCACATAGAGCTCTCTCACGGCATTCCGCCCTTCGACCCGTGAGATCCTTGCCAGGACCCCCATTTGATTACCTGTGCTGTGAAGCACTGGCCTGACGCTAGTGGCATTCATCCCGCAATGTGACCGAAATGAAGAACACTGTTGGAATTACATGCCTGTCGCTGACGGCAAGTCAAGCCTGTATCTGCTATAGCCCCGACACGCCCGGAAAAGTGACCCATATGTGCCATTGCCTTCGAAAGTGCGCGCCATGAGTGCCCAATCAAGCCCGGACCAAACGGGTGCAAAACCCGGTTTTCCGGGCAGTGGTTCTCTCGGGTGGAATCGGGGGCGCCCGCTTCGTCTCGGGCCTGCTGCACCATCACGCGAAGACCGGGACCGCCTGCGACGTGACCGTGGTGACCAACACCGCCGACGACATCTGGCTGCACGGCCTCAAGGTCTGCCCTGACCTCGACACCGTGATGTACACGCTCGGCGGTGGGATCGACACCGAGCGTGGCTGGGGCCGCACGAACGAGACCTGGAGCGTCAAGGAGGAGCTCGAGGCGTACGGCGTCGAGCCGACCTGGTTCGGGCTCGGCGACCGAGACCTCGCCACCCACCTCGTCCGCACCCAGATGCTCGAGGCAGGCTTCCCGCTCTCGTCGGTCACCGCGGCGCTGTGCGAGCGCTGGCAGCCGGGCGTCAACCTGTTGCCGATGACCGACGAGCGCGTGGAGACCCACGTCGCGGTCGACGACCCCGAGTCCCCCTCAGGGCAGCGGGTCGTGCACTTCCAGGAGTACTGGGTGCGGATGCACGCCGAGGTGCCGGCGCGCGCCGTCCTCGCCATCGGGATCGACCAGGCCCGCCCGGCTCCCGGGGTGCTCGAGGCGATCGCGGCGGCCGACGTGGTCGTCGTCCCTCCGTCCAACCCGGTCGTGTCGGTCGGGACGATCCTGGGCGTCCCCGGGATCCGGGAGGCCCTGCAGAGCACCGCTGCGCCCGTCGTCGGCCTCTCCCCCATCGTGGCCGGCGCCCACGTGCGCGGGATGGCCGCGCAGATGCTCGCAGCCATCGGCGTCGAGACGAGCGCGGCAGGGGTCGCGGAGCACTACGGCGCCCGTCGTACCGGCGGAGTGCTCGACGCGTGGCTCGTGGACACGCGCGACGCGGACCAGACCGACCGGGTCGAGGCCGCCGGCATCGCCTGCCGCGCGGTCCCGCTGATGATGACCGACGCCGACACCACCGCGGCGATGGTCCGGGAGGCCTACGCGGTCGTGGGCGTCGACGAACGGCGCGCGACGCGGTGATCACCTGCCTACCGGTCGAGGGGATCGGGGAGGTGGCTCCGGGCGACGACCTCGCCGGGCTGGTCGTGTCGGCCGCCGATCTCCGGGACGGAGACGTGCTCGTGGTCACGAGCAAGGTGGTCAGCAAGGCAGAGGGTCGTGTCGTCACGGGCGAGAAGGCGGACGTGATCGCGCGGGAGACCGACCGGGTGGTCGCGCGACGCGGGCCGACGAGCATCGTCCGCACCCGCCACGGGCTGGTCATGGCAGCGGCGGGCATCGACGCCTCGAACACCGCTCCCGGGACGCTCGTCCTCCTCCCGGTCGACCCCGACGAGTCCGCGCGCGTCCTCCGCCGGGGGATCGCCGTCGGCGGAGGGCCGAACGTCGCGGTGCTCGTGAGCGACACGTCCGGACGCGCCTGGCGGAACGGGCAGACCGACATCGCGGTCGGCGCGGCGGGGATGGAGGTGCTCGACGACCATGCGGGCCGCGACGACGGCTACGGCAACCTCCTGGCGGTCACCGCACCCGCCCTGGCCGACGAGATCACGTCGGCTGCCGACCTTGCGACCGGCAAGCTCTCCCGCTCCCCCGCGGCAGTGGTGCGCGGGCTCGGACGACTGGTCCTGCCCCGGGGCGAGGACGGGCCGGGGGCCTGCGCGCTCGTGCGCGCGGAGGCGCAGGACATGTTCGGGCTCGGCGCCCGCGAGGCGGTGCAGCATGCGGCATCGCGGGACGACGGCCGCGGCTTCGGCAGTCCGGCGGCCGGCGACGACCTCTGCGCGGCGCTCGAGCGTGTGCTGCGCGCGGACGGAGTCACCGTGTCGGCCGCCGGGGACCTGGTCGAGGTGACCTTGCCGGGCGCCGAACATGTGGGCGAGCGCCGGCTCGGGGCGCTGGAGGAGCGGGCCAGCGCAGTGGCCTTCGGTCACGGCTGGAAGCGGCGCTCCCCCGATGCGCGGGAGCGTCCGCCCGACTCGGTGCTCCGGTTCGCTCCCGGGACTCCGTAGACTTCCCGCGACCGAGTCCCGTCCCATGTCGAAGAAGGTCGGTGTCGTGGCCAAGCCCACCAAGCAGCAGGACCGTCGCGCCGTCATCGAGCAGATGCGTCGTGAGCAGCAGAGCGCCGAGAAGAAGCGCACCCTCGCGATGATCGGAGCGGCCGTGGTGGTGGGGCTGGTCATCATCGGCCTGGGCGCCTACCCGCTCATCAAGGACTCACTCACCCAGGACAAGCTGGCCAAGCAGGACCTCTCCGGCCTCGGCGTCAGCGCTGCCGCTGCGAAGTGCACGGACGCCGCGGCCACCAAGGCCACCGGCTCGGCGGACCACCGCGCCGAGGGCTCGAAGCTGCCCTACACCGACTCGCCGCCCGCCACCGGTCCGCACTACCCGGTCGCGGCCCCCATGACCCGGAAGTTCTACACCGCCAAGGACCGGCCCGAGGTCGGGTACCTGGTGCACAACCTCGAGCACGGCTACAACATCCTCTGGTACGACGAGACCGTCGCCAAGGACGACCAGAAGCTCGCTGCGGTGAAGGCCATCGCGGAGAAGTTCACCGGCACCGACTTCACGGACAAGTTCATCGCGGCGCCGTGGACCGCCGAGGACGGCGACCCGTTCCCCGAACGGCGCCCACGTCGCCCTCACCCACTGGTCGATGGGCGGCACCAACGGCAACGCCAAGGGCCAGCAGGGCATCACGCAGTACTGCGGGCAGCCGAGCGGCGAGGCCGTGGACACCTTCGTCAAGGAGTACCCGTACACCGACTCCCCGGAGCCCGGCGCCGCCTGACCACGGCTCACACCGGGTCACCCGGCCGCGGCTCCGGGCTGGTGACGGCCCGGAGCACGTGCGACAGCTAGACGTTCACGGCGCAGTCGACGCGCATGTCCTCGAGCCGGCCCCCGGCCGCGACCGTCGCCTCGTCACCCAGGGTCACCTCGAGAAGCTGGGCGGACCTGCCGACCACGGCCTGCGGACCGACCACGGAGTCGACGACCACAGCGTCCTCGGAGACGACCGCTCCGGACATCACGACGCTTCCGGAGACCGTTGCGCCGCGTCCGATCCAGGCCCCCTCGTCCACCAGCGAACCGCCCTCGATCTTGGCGTTCGGGTCGACCGAGGCGCCGTCGAGGATCCGGGCGTCCGCCGGCGGGTAGGGCAGCGCCGGGCTGGTGGCCGTGCCGAGCACGAGGTCGCGCGAGGCGGCGACCAGCGCCGCGGGGGTGCCCACGTCACGCCAGTAGGCCGTGTCGACGAAGCCGACGACCATCCGGTCCGCGGCGACGAGCTCGGGGAACGTCTCGCGCTCGACCGACACGACGCGGCCCGGCGGGATCTCGTCGATCACCCCGCGCCGGAACACGTAGCAGCCGGCGTTGATCTGGTTGGTCACCGGGTTCTCGGACTTCTCCGTGAACCCGGTCACCCGCCCCGAGTCGTCGGTCGGCACGCAGCCGAAGGCCCGGGCGTCCGGCACCTCGACGAGGTGGAGCGAGACGTCGACGCGGCGACCGTCCCGTGGGGTCTCGAAGTCGGCGAGCTGGGCACGGAGGTCGTGGCCCGAGAGGATGTCGCCGTTGAGGATCACGACCGCACCGTCGGGGTCGTCTCGCAGGGCGCCGGCGACGTTGCGGATCGCCCCGGCGGTGCCGAGCGGCTCGTCCTCCTGGACGTAGTCGAGCCGCACTCCCCAGCGGCTCCCGTCGCCGAGGACCGGCTCGAAGAGCTCGGCGCGGTAGGACGTGGCGAGCACCACGTGGTCCACGCCCGCCTCGGCCAGGCGAGCGATCTGGTGCTCGAGGAAGGGCACGCCTCCCACGTTGAGCAGGTGCTTGGGACGCCGGGTGGTCAGGGGCAGCAGACGTGTCCCGAACCCACCGGCGACGATGACGGCTTCCGCGTGGTGCGACGCATGGTGTGACATGGACGGCATCCTGCCATTGCGTAGGCTGCGGCAGATGACTAACTCCCCCTCGACGAGCACTTTTTCGGCTCAGCTGGCCGCTGCGCTGCAGTCGGCTCCGGCCCGCCCGTTCGTGACCTTCTACGACGACCGCACCGGCGAGAGGGTCGAGCTGTCGGTCACGACGTACGCGAACTGGGTCGCCAAGACCGCCGGCCTCGTCCAGGACGAGCTGGACCTGGAGCGGGGCGGACTGGTGCTCGTGGACCTCCCCACGCACTGGCTCGGCGCCGTGTGGCTGGGGGCCGCGTGGTCGGGCGGGCAGGTGGTGACCACGGACCGCGGACTCGCTGACGAGGCGGACCTCGTCGTGTGCGGCCCGGAGGGTGTCGAGGAGTACGCCGACCGCGCCGACGCCGTACCCGTGGTCGCCCTGTCGCTGCGTCCCCTCGGCGCGCGCTTCAGCCGAGCCGTTGCCTACCGGGGTCGTGGACTACGGCGCCGTCGTGCTCGCCCAGCCCGACGTCTTCATGCCGCTGGACCCGCCGACAGCGCAGGACGCGGCGTGGCGGGTCGGCGCCGCGCACGACGAGCCAGGCCGAGCTCCTCGCCGCGGCCGCCGCGACACCGCTGGTCGAGGAGGGCGGCCGCCTGCTCACCGACGTCAACCCGTGCACCCGAGAGGGGGTCGCGACGCTGCTGTCGCCGCTGCTCGCCTCGGGTGGCGCCGTCTGGGTCGCCAACCCCGACGAGGGCCGCTGGCAGGCCAGGTACGACGAGGAGCGGGCGACCGCTCAGCTGCGGGCCGCCCGCCCCTCGTGACCGGACTCAGCTGCCTCAGCTGCTCAGGTCGAACTTCTCGAACCCGTCCGCGATCAGCCTGCGAACCCCGAACCCGGTGCTCGTGCCCGGGAGCAGCCACAGCCTGCCGGTGCCGCTCTGGCGGGCCACGACGTCGGGCCGCCCGTCGCCTGTGGCGTCACCGACCGACTGCAGCCAGTCGTAGGCCTTCGCGCCGCTGCCGACCCGGCGCGGGCTGAGCAGGCCGCCGGGGCCGTTGCCCGGGTAGACCACGAGCGTGCCGTCGGACCGCCGCACCAGGCTGTCGGGTGACCCGTCGCCGTCCCAGAGGCCGAGGCCGGTGTGGCGGTTGGAGCTGATCGCCGAGTGCGCGACGTAGCTCGGGAGGAAGCCGGTTCCGCCGTTGCCGGGGTAGATCCGCATCGCCTTGCGAGCCGGCTGCCCCATCAGGTCGGGGTGGCCGTCTCCGGTGATGTCACCCACCGCGGCGAGCAGCTTGACCGAGCCCCAGCCCTTCGCGGAGAGAACCGGCGCACCGAAGCCACCGCGGCCGTTGCCCGGGCGCAGGTACATGTTGCCGTTGGTCGGGTTCCGGGTCATGAGGTCGCCCCGGCCGTCGCCGTTCCAGTCCCCCACGTTGAGGATGAGGTTGGTGCTGTTCAGCCGCACGCCCGTGTTGACCATGGCCTCGATGTTCTTCCCCCCGTTGTTGGGGAAGACCACCATGACTCCGTTGCCGTCGCGAGCCACGAGGTCGATGCCCGGGCCACCGACGAGCTGACCGGCCCCCGCGATGTAGTTCATGTTCTTGAACTGCGCGAACGGTCCGAGGGCGCTCTTGAACCGGCCGCGACCGTCGCCGGGGTACACGTACACGAGTCGCGACTTCGCCACCTTGACCAGGAGGTCCGCCTCACCGTCGTTGGTGACGTCGCCCACGCCGGAGATCACGCTGTACCCGCCCCACGTGCCGGGGATCGCGACCGGAGTGCCGAGCCCACGCCCCTGCCCGGGGACGAGGTAGAGCTTGCTGCCGCTGCGGGCGACGAGGTCCTTCTTGCCGTCACCGTTGAGGTCACCGGCACCCGTCGTCAGGTTGTAGGCGCTCCAGTCCTCCGACAGGAGCCGGCGGCGCAGGAAGCCGCCCTTGCCGTTCCCGGGGTAGAGCCACAGGTGCCCTGAGATCCGGGCCACCACGTCGGAGTTCCCGTCCCCGGTCATGTCGAGCGCCCCGACGAGCTGGTCGGCGGTCGCGAACTTGGTGGTGGTCAGCACGGGTGCTCCCAGCGTCCCCTGGGCGGTGCCCGGGTAGACGCCCGTGCGCTTGGTCGAGGCGTTGCGCGCGACCACGTCCGGGATTCCGTCGCCGGTGAAGTCGCGCGTGGCGGCGATCAGGTCCATGCCCTTCCAGCCGGACGTCGCCCGCACGCCGGGCTGGAAGTTGGTCTGGCCCCCGGTGCGCACCAGGTAGGCACGCTGGGTGGCCTTGTCGCGCACCACGAGGTCCGGCCATGGGGAGCCGGCGAGGTTGGTCGTCCTGGCGCGCTCGGTGAACGGCGCCTGGTACTTCGCCGCGAGCGCGCGGATCGCGGGGATCTGCGCGTAGAGGTACTTGCCGGGGCACGCGGTGGTGCCGGCGTCCCGGTGTCCGTTGATCGCCCGGAAGTACTTCTTGCCGACCCACTGCTTCGACGATGACGCGGAGACACCGTGGAGCGAGAGCTTCCACGCGAAGAGCCGGCCGTAGGCGTCGAGCATCGCGGACGACGGCTTGGCGGTCTCGAAGTTGCCGAGCGCCGACATGGCGAAGGAGTACTCGTTGTAGTTGAGCGTGTGCGCCCCCACGACAGGACGGTCCACCCCGCCGTACCGGCCCTCCCAGATCCGGCCGAACCGGTCGACGACGAAGTTGTACCCGATGTCGCTCCAGCCCTTGGACTGGGTGTGGTACGCGTAGATGCCCCGCAGCAGCGACGGGACCTGCGCCCGCGTGTAGTTGTTGGCGTTCACCGTGTGGTGGACGAACCCTGCGTGGACCTCGTAGTAGTGCAGCGAGGACTTGTCGCGCATCCGCTCGTCGGCACCCCACTGGGCGCGCGAGAAGATCTGCGGCTTCGGCGTCACGCCGACGGAGGCGGTCAGGACGCCGTCCGCGCCGGGCGCGACGTCGCCCTGCTCGACGGTCGGCTGGTCGGTGCTGTCGACCGGCGTGGCTCCGGTGGTCGACGACGACAGCGTGATCGCGCCCTGCGCGGGCAGGTGCGCGGTGTCGATCGCGGGGGTCTCGAGCTTGGGGCTCGGCGTCTCCTTCGGGTCGATGACGGCCAGCTTCGTGCCCGCAGGCACCTCACCGTCGGCCGTCTCGATCTTCACCTGTACGTCGTCGACGTCACCGACCACGATCGGGTCGGTGCCCTGCCTCGCCTTGGCGGCCTCGGCGCTGTCCGGGTCGGGGCCGTGGTCGTCGTGGTACTCGATCGGCTGCCACTGGCTCCACTCGCCGTCGTCGAGGCTGCGCACCGAGACCGTGATGTCCTCGTCGTCCACGTGGACACGGGGGTTCCACGTCACGCCGACCGTGGCGAACCCCTCGACCTTCTCCGGCGCGGTCAGCGCCGCGAGGTCCTTGGCCGCTTTCCGCTGCGCGGCGGGCCGCCGCGTGAGAGCCTGGAGTCCGGCGTGCTCCACGCCTTTGACGGGGATCTCGGTGACCTCAGGGTCGACCGGGTGGGAAGCCACGAGAGCCACAGAGGTCGCCGCCGGCGAGGAGAGTCCGGGAGCCGCCTGAGCGGGCTCGGACGGCGGGCCGACGATGTCGAGCGACACGACCCCTGCTGCCGGTGCTGCGAGCGCGGCTACGGTCCCGAAGGCCAGGACCTGCTGGCAGAGAAGGACGAAACGGCTCTTGTTCTCGGGCATTTCAGGAGCTCCCAGGGTCAGTCTTCTGTCACAAGAACCCCAAGTTTCACACCAGTAACAAGAGCACGTCTTTGGTTCTGGCTAAGTACAAATGTGTAATTCCGGTGGTATGCCCTGCGCTCGGACGGAGATGAGTCGAGGATCCGGAAAAACCCGTCACGATCCGGTTTCGGACAGGCCTCGAACGGGTGACGGCGTGCGTCAGATGTTGCCGCGTAGACCGACAGGCAGAAGTGCCGGCAGCGGTCTCGAGTCCCGCCTGAGCGGCTCCGCCGGGGCGCGTGTGCCTGTCCGGTTACGAGCGAGGGGGGCTCAGATGTCCGCGCCGAGGTCCTCTTCCTGGTTCATGGCGTCGTCCTCGGGGCCGTCGTCGTACTTCAGGAAGCGGATGCCGTCGTCGACGGGACCGTCGAAGCCCAGCCTGCCCTCGACGAGGACGAGCGCGCGGTCACACATCTGGCGCACCGAGCCGGGGGCGTGGCTGACGTAGAACATCGTCCGCCCCTCCTTCTTGATCTCCTCCATGCGCGCCATGCACTTGCGCTTGAAGGGACGGTCGCCCACGGCGAGCACCTCGTCGGCGAGGAAGATGTCGGAGTCGGCGAAGGCGGCGACCGCGAAGCCCAGGCGCGCGCTCATACCGGAGGAGTAGTGACCGACCGGGACGTTGAGGAACTTGCCGATGTCGGCGAAGTCGACCATCTGGTCGAACTTCCGGTTGGTCTCGGCCTCGCTCATGCCCAGGATCGCGGCGTTCAGGTAGAGGTTGTCGCGGCCGGTGAGCTGCGGGTGGAAGCCCGCGCCCGCGGCGATCAGGCCGGCGATCCGGCCGCGCGTGAGCACGCTGCCGCCGTCGGGCCGCATCACGCCGGAGATCAGGCTGAGCAGCGTGCTCTTGCCCGAGCCGTTGAGGCCCATGAGCCCGATGGACTCACCCTGCTCCACGGTGAAGGAGACGTCGTTCACCGCGAGGAAGCTGTCGCTCAGCTTCTGGCCGCGCAGCGCCGCGATCGACATCTGCTTGATGGTGCGGGTGTACTGCATCGTGAAGCGCTTGCTCGCGTGCTCCACCACGATCGCCTTGGACATCAGAGCCTCTCCGCGAACTTGCCCTCGAGGCGGGTGAAGAAGACCTGCGCGAACCCGAGGACGATGAGGCACGCGACCAGGACGACCAACCCGCGGGTGAGCAGGTAGTCGGGCATGACGGCCGGGAACTCCGAGTCCGGACCCACCGTGGGCACCCAGAACAGCTGCTGCATGAGGAGCACGCCGTTGGCGATCGGGTTCATCAGGTAGACCTGCTCGGGCCAGCCCCCGTTGAACAGGTTCTGGATGCGTTCGTAGGAGTAGATCATCGGCACCGACCAGGTCACGAAGATCGTGAAGGTCGCGACGATGTTCTGGAAGTCCCGGAAGTAGACGTTGGCCGCGCTGAACATCAGCGCCAGGGCCACGCCGAAGGTGGCCACGATCGCGAAGCCGAGGACACCGGCGGCCAGGTCGTACATCGACGGGTCCCAGCCGACGAACAGGGCACCGACGAGCAGGATCACCAGCTGCGGCAGCGTGTGGTACGCCGACACGAGCATCGACGCCACCGGGAAGAGCTCACGCGGCAACGGGAGCTTCTGGACGATCCGCTTGTTCGCCACGATCGAGCGGGTGCCCGCGGAGAAGGTCTCGGTGAAGTAGTGCACCATCACCATGCCGGCGAAGAGGTGGAGCTCGAAGTGCGGCAGTGTCCGGTGCAGCTGGAACACGTAGCCCATGACGAAGTAGTACGCGGTGAACTTCACCGCGGGCTGGACGTAGGACCAGAACAGCCCTAGGACCGAGCCTTGGTACCTCGCCGCGAGCTCCTTGCCCACGAGGAGCTTGAGCAGGTACCGCTTGCGGAAGACGTTGTGCAGGCCACCCTGGTCGCCGGGAGCGACGAGCGGGGCCTCAGGCACCGCATCGGGGTGAAGCGTCTGGCTGGTCACTCGTCCACACCGCCGCTCTCGAGACTGGTGCCGTCGGTGAAGTGCGGCTTGAGCTTGTTGTCGAACATCGACAGCGCCGAACCGATCGCCATGTGCATGTCGAGGTACTTGTAGGTGCCGAGCCGGCCGCCGAAGAGCACCATCGGCTCCTTCTTCGCGAGCTCGCGGTACCTGAGCAGCTTCTCGCGGTCCTCGGCGGTGTTGATCGGGTAGTACGGCTCGTCGTCGTCCTCCGCGAAGCGGGAGTACTCGTGGACGATCACCGTCTTGCCCGAGATGTAGGTGCGCTCGGGGTGGAAGTGCTTGAACTCGTGGATCCGGGTCCAGGGCACGTCCTGGTCGTTGTAGTTCATCACCGCGCAGCCCTGGAAGTCGTCGACCTCCTTGACCTCGGCCTCGAGGTCGACCGTGCGCCAGGAGAGCTTGCCCTCGGAGTTGCCGAAGTACTCGTCGACCGGACCGGTGTAGACGATCGGAACCTTGCCCTTGAACTCGTCGGCCACGTCGAAGAAGTCGGTCTCGAGCCGCACCTCGATGTTCGGGTGGTCGGCCATCTTCTTCAGCCACGCGGTGTAGCCGTCGACCGGGAGACCTTCGTACTTGTCGTTGAACCAGCGGTTGTCGAAGTTGTAGCGCACCGGGAGCCTGGTGATGATGTCGGCGCTGAGCTTCATGGGGTCGGTCTGCCACTGCTTGGCGGTGTAGCCCTTGATGAACGCCTCGTACAGGGGACGGCCGATCAGCGAGATCGCCTTCTCCTCGAGGTTCGTCGCCTCCGCGGTGTCGATCTCGCTGGCCTGCTCCGCGATCAGCGCGCGCGCCTCGTCGGGTGTGTGCGACTTCCCGAAGAACTGGTTGATCAGGCCGAGGTTCATCGGCAGGGAGTAGACCTGGCCGTTGTACTGCCCGAAGACCCGGTGCTGGTAGTTCGTGAACGACGTGAACCGGTTGACGTACTCCCACACCTTCTCGTTGGAGGTGTGGAAGAGGTGGGCGCCGTAGACGTGGACCTCGATCCCGGTCTCCGGGTCCGCCTCACTGTAGGCGTTGCCGCCGATGTGGTGGCGCCGCTCGAGGACCAGGACCTTCAGGCCGAGCTCGTTGGCACAGCGCTCTGCGATCGTCAGACCGAAGAAGCCGGATCCGACGACGACGAGATCTACGTTCACACACAACTCCTAGATGGGACTGCCGCAGGGCAGTCTAACGGCCGGCCTTGGCCCCCCGGTTTGCCAGCAGACTGCGGTAGGCGACCTTTCTCACACCTTCCGGGACGAGTCGGTAGCCGCCGCGAACCGCGACGTTGCGGAGGTACTCCCCCCTGCTGGTGATGCCGAGGTCGCGAAAACGACGCTGGAGCGCGAGCTCGGAGCGCAGCAGGTCGACGCCCCCGCGACGAGCGTAGGCGCCGGCCCCCACGCGGTAGTACACCAGCGGCTCCGCGAGGTTCGCCGGGCGAGCTCCGGCGTCGAGCATGCGGGTGAACAGGAGGTAGTCCTCCATCAGGGCCATGTCCGTGTAGCCGCCCGCGCCGAGGACAGCACTCTTGCGGTACACGACCGTCGGGTGGTTGAACGGGTCCCGGAACCTGATCACCCGGCGGATCTCGTCGGGGTCCGTCGGAGGCGTACGACGGCCGACCACCTCGTCGATGGACGAGCCGAACTCGATCAGGCCGGACCCGACGATGTCCACCCCCGCCTCGATCAGCGGCAGCTGCCTCTCGAACCGGTCCGGCCGGCTCACGTCGTCGGCGTCCATGCGGGCCACGATCTCGTGCGCGCAGGTCTCGAGACCCTTGTCGAGGGCCGGGCCGAGGCCGACGTTCGCCGGCATCACCACGTGCCGCACGGGCACCGGGCTGGTCGCGGCCAGGTCGTTGATGGCATGCGCAAGCGCTTCGGGCACCGGCCCGTCCTGGACCAGCACCACCTCGTCGGGCCGCCGCGTCTGCTCCTGCACGCTGGAGACGAACGCGTCGCGCAGGAAGCCCGGGTCGTCACCGCCGTAGGTCGAGAGCAGCAGGCTGAACGGCTGCCGCTTCCCCGCCGAGGGCGGCGGCCCCTCCGACCCGGGACGGTGCAGCTGGAACCCGGCCGACCCGAGGACGGCGGCGTTCGGGCGCGGGCCGCTGCGCAGGCCGGCTGCGACGCCCTTGCCGAAGGCCTTCGCCAGGGTGGGCCGGTCCTGCGACTTCGCGAAGGTCCTGGCCCAGCGACGTGCGGTCGAGCCGCCGTACAGCACCTTCTCCGAAGGCGTGAGGCCGGTGCTGCGACCGAACAGCCAGATCTTGTTGCGGACCTCGTAGAAGAACCGCTCTCCCGGGTCGACGTCGGTCGCCCCGAACGTCTTCGTCTTGTGGACGACGACGCTCTCGGGGCAGTAGAGGCCGACCCGGTCCCGGATCAGGCGGGTGGAGTACTCGAAGTCGTCGTTCCACAGGAAGTAGTCGGCGATCGGGAGCCCGCGTGCGCCGATCACGTCCGCGTCACACATGACCGACACGAAGGACGCCGACCGGATCGGCGTGCTCCCGACCGCTCGGGCGGCGGCGAGCTCGGCCGACGTCGCGCCCGGCTTGGTGCGCGGGGTGTTCATCGGGTGGTCGCGGCCGTCGGTCCAGACGACCCGGCTCGCGAGCAGGGAAGGACGGGTGCCCGCCTCCCGGTTGTAGCCCAGCCATGCGTCGGCCAGCGCCTCGGCGGCCGTCGGTGTCGGCACGGTGTCGTCGTCGAGCAGCCAGACCAGCTCGGGGTCGAAGGTCAGGGCACGCTCGATCCCGGCCGCGAAGCCCCCGGCGCCACCGGTGTTGGTCTCGAGCCTGAGCACCTCGAGGTCCGGGTACTCCGAGCGAAGCAGCTCACGGGTGCCGTCTGTCGAGGCGTTGTCCACCACCACGATCTGCGCGGGCGGGAGCGTCTGGCCGGCGACTGCGGCGAGTGACTCCTGGAGCAGATCGCGTCTGTTCCAGGTGACGACGACAGCGACGATCCGGGGAGGCACGCCCGGCACCCTACCCCTCCGATATCGGTCTGAAGCGCCCGCCATGGAAGTCACTTCCAGGGGCTGCGATGGGAGGTGAGTGGTCAGCAGGCGGAGGAGAGGTCGGCCGCGTCGTTCGCGGCGTAGCCCTCGGCCAGCGAGCCGATCGATCCTCCGGTCGTGCTCGGTGGGGTGGTGCCTCCGGCGCCGGCGGAAGGCCGGCTCGTCTTCTTCTTGGTGCTCTTGCCGGCACTGACCTTGTCGCCGTCACCGCGGGAGGCCGACTTCTCGACCGCCTGCTTCACGCGCTCGTGGATCAGGTCGATGTCGGGCTCCGCGGTGTTGACCAGCGGCGGCACGAAGGACACCGTGGCCAGTGGCTGGGACTTCGCCTTGAGCGCGAGCGCCACGAACCGGTCCACCTCGGAGGCGGGCACGTTGGTGGTGATGACCTCCTGGCCGGCCTTCGCGATCCTGCCGTACTTGGTCACCACGACCTGGGGGCTGAGCTGGTCGAGCATCGCGCTCATGACGCACTTCTGGCGCGCCATGCGCGAGTAGTCGTCGGCGCCCGAGCGGGAGCGGGCGAACCACAGGGTCCGGAACCCGTCGAGCCTCTGCTCCCCCGGCTCGATGTAGCCGGTGATGGGTGCGCCGATCCCGCCGATCGGGATCCGGTCGCGGACGTTGAGGCGCACGCCGCCGACGGCGTCCACGAGGTCGCGGAAGCCCCGGAGGTTCACCATCGCGTAGTAGCTGATGTCCAGCCCGGTGATCCCCTCGACGCCCTCGATGGTCGCCTCGACCCCGGGGTCGTCGTACTTGGTGAACAGCGACTTGTTGTCCGCCGCGAAGGTGTTCAGCGAGTTGAGGTAGCAGTCGTCGCAGTCGTAGCCGTCGGGGAACTGCTCGGCCATCACCGACCCCTTGCGGAAGGGGAAGTTGCGCATGTTGCGCGGCAGCCCGAACAAGACGGTGCGGCCGGTGTCCGCGTCGATGCTCGCGACCGTGATGCTGTCGGCGCGCAGGCCCCACCGGTCCGCACCGGAGTCCCCACCGAGGAGCAGCACGTTGTACCGGCCGTCGCTGGCGCCGCTGACCCGGCCGTCGCCGAACATCGCGCTGATGAAGCCCCGCTGCACCCCGACGATGTGGGAGGCGAAGAGCAGGCTGCCGGCGACCGTGAAGCACAGGAAGCCGTTGATCCCGACCATCGCCAGGCGCTGCTTCTGCCGCAGCTCGAGCGGCTGGCCGAGCCGCCAGGCGTCGACGAACAGTCCCGCCCAGCCGACCGCGAGCGCGAGCAGCGTGAGCCGGACGACACCGAGCACGAAGGTGCTGCTCACGAGCCAGAACACGAACCCGTGCCAGACCAGACCCAGGAGTACGACGAACGCCAGCACGCCGACCAGGGAGAGCCAGACCCGCAGCGCGATGCGGCCCACCTGCTTCCGGCCGGCGACGAGCTGGGCCGACCCCGGCACGAACAGGGTCATCAGCATCAGCGTCACCGCGCGGCGGAACCGGACTCGGGCCAGCCGGTCGTCCGACCCGGGTGCGGATACCGGTGGCATGGCGTGGGCCTTTCGTGTTCGGGACGTGAAGCTCCGAACAAGTATCACCAGCCACAGCGGTCACAGCCGGTACGGCGCGCCGGGGGCCGAGCGGGGGCGGCACGGTACCGTCTCCTGCCATGGCAGACCGACGTCGAGGCAGCGGCGACCCGCCGAAGGGGTCGCCGGAGTACAACTGGCTCTACGGCACCGACCCGGGCTCGGGGCGGGGCAACGCCCCTGGTGACCCCGAGCCGACCCGCGTGCTGCCCACATCGCCCCGTCCCGGCTCGGGCGGCGGACGAGGTTCCTCCACGCAGGGCAGGCCGCCGGCGGGCCCGGCGAGCCGAGGATCTCGTCCCGTCGCTCCGCCGCCGCGTCCCGCCTCGCGAGGGCGCCGTCGCCGGTTCGGCTGGGTCAAGCTCGTCCTGCTGCTGTGGGTGGTCTTCCTGGTCGCCGTACCCCTGTGGGCCTGGAGCAAGATCGACAAGGTCGACGCGGAGCCGGACGGCGACCGGCCCGGTCGGCAGCCCGGACAGACCTATCTGCTCGTCGGCAGCGACAGCCGCGAGGGCCTGTCGAGGGCCGAGCGGCGCAGGCTCGGAACCGGCCAGGCGGAGGGCCGGCGCACCGACACGATCATGCTGCTGCACACGGGCTCCGGACCGAGCCTCCTGCTCTCGATCCCGCGGGACTCCATCGTCGACGTCCCCGGCCAAGGCAGGACGAAGGTCAACGCGGCCTACGCGCTCGGCGGGCCGAAGCTCCTCGTCCAGACGCTGGAGGACGAGACCGGCGTCCGGATCGACAACTACGTCGAGATCGGCTTCGGCGGCTTCGTGAACGTCGTCGACGCTGTGGGCGGCGTCGAGATCTGCCCCAAGCAGGCGATGAAGGACAAGCTCGCCAACCTCGACATCGACAAGGGCTGCCAGGACGCCGACGGGCCGACCGCACTGGGCTACGCCCGGTCCCGCCACACCTCGGCGCTCGGTGACATCGACCGCGCCCAGCACCAGCGCGAGGTGGTCAGTGCCGTGGGCGACAAGGCGGCATCACCCTGGTCGGTCCTCAACCCGGTGCGCTACGCGCGTCTTGCAGGTGCCGGTGCGGACTCCCTCACGCTCGGTGAGAACACCGGGCCCATCGACACGCTGCGCTTCGCGTGGGCGATGACCCGGGTCACGGGCAACAAGGGCCTCACCTGCGGTGTCCCGATCGCCGACCTCGCCGTCAACTGGGACCGCGAGCGCGCCCTCCAGATGTTCGACTACATCAAGGAGGACAAGACGAAGGACATCCCCAAGAGCCTCTGCACGCCCTCGGGACTGCCGAAGTGACCCAGCACTCCGCCACGCCGTCCTATGGCACCCTCGACTACGCGGTCGCCGACGGCATCCTCACGCTGACCCTCGACCGGCCCGACCACCTCAACGCCTTCACCGTGGAGATGGCCGACGAGCTGGTCGATGCCTATGACCGCGCCAGCCTCGACGACGAGGTGGCCGCGATCGTGGTCACCGGGCGCGGCCGGGCGTTCTGCGCCGGCATGGACCTGTCGGTCAGCGGCAACGTGTTCGGCCTCGACGAGTCGCAGCACCCGACCATGGCCGACATGGTGGAACGGCTCGACGACCCGGAGATCGTGGAGGGCGTCCGGGACACCGGTGGCCGGGTCGCACTCGCGACGTACCGCTGCACGAAGCCGGTGATCGGCGCCATCAACGGCGCCGCGGTCGGCATCGGCGCGACGATGACGCTCCCGATGGACGTCCGCCTGGCCTCGACGCGCGCCAGGATCGGCTTCGTCTTCGGCAGGCTCGGCATCGTCCCCGAGGCGACGTCCTCGTGGTTCCTGCCGCGGCTCGTCGGCATCAGCCGGGCGCTCGAGTGGGTGTACACCGCCGACATCCTCAGCGCCGAGGAGGCGCACGAGGGCGGCCTGGTCCGGTCGGTGCACCCGGAGGACGAGCTGCTCGACGCGGCGTACGACCTCGCCCGCAGGTTCACGCGGCACCGCTCCCCCGTGGCGACCGCGCTGGCCCGGCAGATGATGTACCGCAACGCGGCGCAGCCGCACCCGGTCGAGGCGCACCGAGTCGACTCGCTCGCGATGTTCTACACGAGCATCGGCGACGGGAAGGAGGGCGTGGCCGCCTTCCTCGACAAGCGCGACCCGGAGTTCACCGGCCGTACGTCGGACATGCCGCCGTTCTACCCCTGGCAGGACTGAACCTCCCCGGAGGACCCGGCGCACGTCGCGCGGTCCACCCGACGCCTCAGCCCGCTGCTTCAGGCTCCGCGGCAGGCGGCCGACCGCGGGATGTGACCCGGCCGAACCGGATCCCGTCGTCCTCGACCGGGCCCCGGCGCATCAGGCGCACGTCCCTCGGGTAGTTCTGGTACAGCCGCCACGGCGCCGCGGGTCCCTGCTTCGGCAGCTGGTGGACGCTGCGCAAGACGTACCCCGACTGCAGGTCGATCAGCGGGACGGTCTCCCAGGAGTCCGACTCCTCCGGCACCACGGCCTCGACCACCTGGTAGCCGTTCGCGTCCATGTGGTTCAGGAGCCGGCACACGTAGTGCGCGACGAGGTCGGCCTTCAACGTCCAGGACGCGTTGGTGTAGCCCAGCGTCAGCGAGAAGTTGGGTACGCCGGAGAGCATCATCCCCTTGTAGGAGACGGTCCGGGCGAGGTCGACCTCACCGCCGTCCACGACGAGGGCCATGCCGCCGATCGCCAGCAGGTTCAGCCCCGTGGCCGTGACCACGACGTCCGCCTCGAGCTCGTCACCCGACTCGAGCCTGATCCCGGTCTCGGTGAAGGTCTCGATCCGGTCGGTGGCGATCGACGCCCGGCCGCTGCGGATCGCCCTGAACAGGTCGCCGTCGGGTACCAGGCACAGCCGCTGGTCCCACGGGTCGTACGTCGGCGCGAAGTGCGTGTCCACGTCGTAGCCCTCGGGGAGCAGCTTCAGAGCGGTCCTGCGGAGCAGCGCCTTCACGACTGCCGGCCGGCGGCGGCTCAGCTGGAAGAGCCCCATCGAGACCAGGACGTTCTTCCAGCGCACGATGGGGTAGGCCGCCTTCGGAGGCAGCCTGCGACGCAACAGGTCGGCGAGCGGGTCACGGGCCGGCAGCGAGGCCACGTAGCTCGGTGAGCGTTGCAGCATCGTCACGTGCCCGGCCTGCTCGGCCATCGCCGGAACCAGCGTCACGGCCGTCGCCCCACTGCCGATGACGACGACCCTCTTGCCGGCGTAGTCGAGGTCCTCGGGCCAGTGCTGCGGATGCACGACCTCACCGGCGAAGCGCTCGATCCCCGGGAGCTCCGGCGTGTAGCCCTCGTCGTACCGGTAGTAGCCCGAGCAGACCGAGAGGAAGGAGCAGGTCATGACCGCGGGCTCGGCGTAGTCGGACCGCTCGGCGGTCACGGTCCACAGCGCGTCCTCGCTCGACCACTCGGCCCGGACGACGCGGTGGTGGAACCGGATCGCACGGTCCACGCCGTGCTCACGAGCCGTGTCCTCGATGTAGGAGCGGATCGAGGCCCCGTCGGCGATCGCCTTCGGGTCGGTCCACGGGCGGAACCGGTAGCCGAGCGTGAACATGTCGGAGTCCGAGCGAACCCCGGGGTAGCGGAACAGGTCCCAGGTGCCTCCGATCGCTCCCCTGGCCTCCAGGATCGCGAACGTCCGGTCCGGGCACTCGTCCTGCAGGTGACAGGCTGCGCCGATGCCCGACAGGCCGGCGCCGACGATGAGTACGTCGACGTGCTCGGGTGCCATGGGTACCGCCCTCCGGTCTTCGACCAAACGCCCAGTATCGAGGTGAACCGTATCCGCCGGGTACTCGCCCGACCTGGGCCTGGATGCTGACCCGAGGACAAAGCCGTAAATCCCGCACGCGGGGGACGACGGCCCCCTAGCCTGCCTGACATGGGGGAAGGATCGCGTGCTGTCCGCGTCCTGTTCGGCGGCCTGGCGCTGATGCTCGCTGCCGGGTGTGGTGTCGGCACCTCTGCCGCGCCGGGCCGGCCGGCACCGTCGACGTACGCCTCGCTCACGACGACAGGGCCTGAGGATCTGGGCCCCTCCAGGAAGCACGAGTACGTCGACCCGGGAATCGCGGAGCCACCTGGTGGTCGCGCGGACAGCGAGGACGTCTTCGTCTGGTCCCGGCAGACAGGACCGTCCACGCCCTTCGGCGCTGTCGACGCGGACACGCTCGAGCGGCTGATCGACACCGACCTGACGGACGCCACGCTCGCCCGCGCCGACATGGCAGTCGCGCCTGACGCTCGGCACTCCTGGCGAAGCCCGCGCCGCGGCGAGACGGGTCCGGGCGGACCTACCGGGGACGGCCACCCGCTACGACACCCCGCGCGATGCGGTGGTCGTGCTGGGCAGCTCGCTCGTGGTGCGCGGCATCCAGGGCGCGGCCGCGATGCGCGCGGCGCGCGGCCTGCTGTCCGGCTATCCGGGTGAGGTCCTGGTCGAGGGCGACCGGTACGGCGAAGGGGCGATCGTCACCGACCTGAGCTGCCGGCCGGAGGACCGGGCGAAGGCACAGGTCGTGGCCGGCGACCTGGAGGACTACGCGGGCACCCACGACGAGCTCTTCCTCCGTCCGCCCTGGGCCCTGCCACCGATCACCTCAGCAGAGCGGCTGGCCAGGTCGACGTACACCCGGTTCTACGACGCGCTCGAGCTGGCAGCCGCCGCGGACCCGGAGACCCAGGAGCTCTGGTTCCACTACCGGCAGGCGCTCCGCGCCGGTGACACCGACCGGCTCGAACGGGTGCAGGGCCGCATCGCCGAGCGCCGCCGCGAGCTGTCGCCGGTCCGACTCGAGGGTGCCTACGACCCGAAGACGCTGGCCTCGCTCCGCACCGAACCCCTCGAGCCGGACGCCGAGCCGCAGTGGGCCGCCCGCGTCGGCAGCCGGATGGGACAGCTCCCGATCACCAGGCGAGGCGACGAGTACGTCGTCGCGCGGGGGTGGCGCTTCTCTGCCGACGCGACGCTGCTGACCGTCCGCCTGGAGGACCGGCTCGACGTCTCGATGTTCCTGCCGATGGGCCACTTCGCGCCGAGCCTCGCCTCGCTCGTGCTGTACCTCGACCGTGCGGGATGCACGGACGTCCGCTACCGGATCCTCGACTGGGACACCGTCAGAGCCGACTGACCAGTCAGTTCGAGCCGGTTCTGTCATTGCCGGTGCCGAAATGCCCCGATCGGACTAGGCTGCCGCCACTCGCAGGCCGCGGACACCCGGGTGTGAGTCGCATCAAGGGTCGACTCATGACCGCACCCGCAGAGCAGAAAGGCCGCCGGTTGCTCTTCCTCATCATCGGCGTCGTCGGGCTCGTCGCGCTCGCCGCGTCGGCGCTGTTCGACGACATCCTCGACGGCGTCTTCGGCCTGGACATCCCCTTCCTCTCGGGCCACGCCATCTCCGCGGCGGTCGCGATCTTCGGCTTCGTCGCCTACCTCACCGACAGCGCAGGCTGGGGCACGGCGGCCACGGTCGGTACGGCGGCCGCGGTCGGCATCTTCGTCGGCGGCCTCCTCGGCCAGGTCGTCCGGGTGCTCAAACGCGACGACGGCGACGACACCCCGTCATCGGCGACCATCGTCGGCGCCCAGGGCTACGTCACCGCAGCGATCGTTCCGGGGCAGTACGGCCAGGTCGCGCTGACGCTCTCCGGTCACCCGATGCGCTACTCCGCCATGGCGGACGAGCCGATCGCCGCAGGCGTGCCGGTCGAGGTGGCCGCGTCCTTGTCCTCGACCTCCGTCCGTGTCGTCCCCGCCGTCGACTGACCCTCGATCACAACCCCATAGAGCTTCGAGCCAAACCACTCTCAGAAGGAACCACCGTGTCTGTCCAAACTCTCATCGCGGTCGGCGGCATCCTCGCGGTCGTCGTACTCCTGTTCGCCTTCGTGGCAAGCCGCTACAAGGTCGCCGGCCCCAACCAGGCGTTCCTGATCACCGGCCGCAAGGGCAAGAGCGCCTCGGACACCAGCGGGCAGAAGGTCGTCCTCGGTGGCGGTGTCTTCGTGATGCCGGTGATCCAGCAGCGCAGCGTCGTCGACCTGTCCAGCAGCCAGATCGGGCTCAAGGTGGAGAAGGCGCCGTCCAACCAGGGCATCAGCCTGAACGTCCAGGCGGTCGCCGTGGTCAAGGTCGGTGGCACGGAGGACATGATCCGCGCGGCGGCACAGCGGTTCCAGAACCAGCAGCAGCTGATCAGCAACTTCACGACCGAGGTCCTCGAGGGCGAGCTGCGCTCGATCGTCGGCACGCTGACCGTCGAGCAGATCATCCAGGACCGGGCGTCGTTCGCGGCCAAGGTCGCCGAGGCGACCGAGGCGTCGCTGAGCGTCCAGGGCCTCGTGCTCGACAGCTTCTCCATCAAGGACGTCGCGGACGCCGACGGCACCTACCTGCGGGACCTGGGTCGACCCGACGCGGCTCGCATCAAGCAGGCCGCCGACATCGCCGAGGCGGAGGCCCGCCTCAAGAGCGAGGAGAAGCGCATCGCCACCGAGGAGCAGATCGCGATCGCGAACCGCGCCCTCGAGCTGAAGAAGGCCGAGATCAAGGCCGAGACGGACGCAGCCGCGGCGCAGGCACAGGCCGCCGGCCCGCTCGCCAAGGCAGCCCGCGACCAGGAGGTCCTCTCCGAGCAGGAGAAGGTCGCCGCCCGTCAGGCCAGCCTGACCGAACGACAGCTCGAGATCGACGTGCGCAAGCCCGCCGACGCCGCTCGCTACCGCGTCGAGCAGGAGGCGATCGCCGCGCAGAACGCCAAGGTCTCCGACGCCGAGGCGGAGAAGGCGGCACGCATCGCGCGTGCGGAGGCAGCGGCCATCGAGGCGACCAAGAGCGGTCAGGCGGAGCGGGACGCCCGTATCGCGCGGGCCGAGGCGGCCGCGGTCGAGGGCGCCAAGACCGGTGAGGCGGAGAAGGCACGGCGCGAGGCGATCGCCGAGGCGGTGCGCGTCGAGGGTCAGGCCGAGGCTGCCGCGATCGCCGCGAAGGGCTCCGCGGAGGCAGAGGCGCTCGAGGCGAAGGCCGAGGCCTACGCCAGGTTCAACGAGGCCGCCGTCCTGGAGATGGTGGTCAAGGTGCTCCCCGAGGTCGCACGCGAGCTGGCCGCCCCGATGGGCAACATCGACAAGCTGACGGTGGTCTCCACCGACGGCGCATCGCAGCTGCCGAAGCAGCTCGTCGGCAACCTCTCCCAGGTCATCGACATGGTGTCGGCCACGACCGGCCTCGACGTGGCGAAGCTGATGGCGGGCAGGGCCGACGGCCCCAAGGAGGTCTCGTCCCCCAACGGAGTGGCCACCGAGGCATGAGGAAAGGCCCCAAACTGTGACGAGCGCCTCACTTGTACTAGCCTCTCGCTGAGACTGGAAGCAGGTGGTCGCCCATGCCACTCGGGCAAGGCATCGGAGAGATGTGGAGTGCGGTCCAGGGCCGCATCGAGGTCGGCGGGCCATGGCCCCACCTGGCACGTCACGGCGGGCTCCTTCGACTCGGCCCTCGCCTACGCGCGAGAGGCCTTCGGCGAGGTAGTCGTGCTGGGTCGGAAGGACCGTGACAGGTGGTGGCCGCGCGTGACGCTCACGGTCACCACCGACCTCGCGGCGGCTGCGTCCGCACCGCGCCTGGAGGACATCGCGCAGCCCGTCGTACCTCCGCAGCCGACCCCGGCGTCCCGGAGCCGACGCGAGGGCAGACGACAGCGCAGCTCCGAAGGCCTGCCGGCGTCGCTGGAGGAGATCTTCGCGCACCAGGAGGAGCTGCGGATCGCCCAGCAGCGGATCCCGCAACAGAGCGGGCCGGCGGGGGTACGGCAGAAGGCGCCCGCCCAGAACACCGGAGTCTGACCCGGTCCACGAGATCTCCTGAACGCGGGACGTGGCGACCCGCTCGGGTCCATACTCCAACCACGCCCCGATGGACCCGAGACCGTCGGGGCGCCCACATGTCCGCACCTCGGCCCGCAGACCTTGCGGCACCGGAGGCCTGGAAGAACCGATGGTTGTCCAGTCAGGCCGGCTCCCAGTTCCTGGACACAGCAGCTGAACCCGGACGGATCTGCGCACCTGTGCACTCCCGGGTGCACAATGAGCCGACGCGGGGGCACGCACGGGCTTCGAGTCGGGAGGTGCCCAGGTGCTTCGCTACATCGACGAGCTGCACCTGCTGCACGCGCTCCGGCTGGCAGTCGTGGCCACTGACACCGACAGGCGTCATCACCTTCGTCAACGAGGCGGCGACCGACGCCTACGCCGCGGACGCGGACGTGCTGCTCGGGCGCGACGTCCTGGAGCTCCTGACCGGCGAGTCGGACGCGGCTTCGGCCTTCGACCTCGAGGCGGTTCGTCGCGGGAGAGACCTGGCGCGGCGACCTGACGGTCCGACGCCCGCGCGGTGGGACGTTCCTCGCTGCCGTCTCGGCCACCCCCATCCGGGACGGTGACGGAACCGTGGTCGGTGTCGTCGTCGTCGCCGAGGACATGACCGAGATCCGCGAGGCCGAGGCCGAGGCGGCAGCCAGCGAGCAACGCCTCCGGCTGGCGCACCAGGCCGCCGAGCTCGGCAGCTGGCACTGGGACATGGCCACCGGCGTCACCGTCTGGGACGAGCAGCTCGAGGCCATCTACGGAATGCCGCCCGGTGGGTTCGACGGCACCTTCGAGGCCTGGGAGGCGACCCTCCACCCAGACGACCACGACCGGGCGATGGCCATCGTCCAGGACGCGATCGAGGCGCGCTCGTCGTACGTGCTGCGCAACCGCATGTTCTGGCCCGACGGCACCATGCGGTGGATCGAGGCGCACGGCAAGGTCACCACTGACGACCAGGGCAACCCCACCGGCACGATCGGCTGCGTGCGCGACATCACCGACCGGGTGATGGTCCAAGAGCGTGAGGCGGATGCAGCCGCGCGCGCCCTCCTGCTGCAGGAGGTGACCGCTGCGTTCTTCCGCGCCTGGACGCTCGACCAGGTCGAGGCGGTGCTCGCCGCGAGTCTCGACCGCGTGGGGACGATCCTCCGCGAGGGCGTCCGGCTCCGGGTCCCCGACGACCTCTCGTCGGTCACGTGCGGCGGCGCCTTCCTGGGGAACACCGAGCGCCGGCTCTCCCAGGAGGACACGCAGCTGCTCGACACGTTGGCCTCGCAGTGCGCGATCGCCGCGGAGCGCGCCAAGCTCCACGCTCGCACCGCCGACATCGCCGAGCAGCTCCAGTCCAGCCTGGCGGCGAGCCCCCTGCCCGCACTCGAGCGGTTCGAGCTCGCGGTGCACTACGCGCCGGGTGGCGACGAGCTCGAGCACGTGGGCGGCGACTGGTACGACGCGGTCAGCACCCCGACCGGCGCGCTGGCCCTGGTCGTGGGCGACGTGATGGGCAGGGGTGTGCGTGCAGCGACGACGATGATCCGGGTCCGGGCCGGGATCCGTGGGCTGCTCACCGTCGACCCCGCTCCCCAGGTGGTTCTCACTGCGGCCGACGAGATGATGACCCGCGACGCGCCCGACCAGTTCGTCACCGCGGCCGCAGTGCTCGTGGACCCCGCCACGGGGACGCTCACCCTCTGCAACGCCGGCCACGTGCCGGTCGTCCTGGTGCATCCGGACGGGAGCACCGAGGCGCTCGGGGCAGGGTCGGGTCTGCCGCTCGGTGTGCTCCGACACCTGGACCGGACCGTGACCACGGCGCACCTCGAGCCGGGGTCCATGCTTGGTGCTCGTGACCGACGGCGTCGTGGAGTCACGCACCCACGACCTCGACCGGGGCATCTCGCGACTGCGCGAACATGCCGCGGAGCTGCGGGAGAAACCTCTCGGCGAGCTGGTCGACGGCCTCGCCGACCTGGCCGACAAGTCGTTGCGCGACGACGTCACCGTCGTGGCGGCGCGGCTCAGGTGAGCGGCCCGCGCGGCACCGTCGAGGTCGGAACACGTGGTCTCCGACCTCGACGACGAGGTCAGAGCTCGCTCTGGACCCCCGCAAGCAGCTGACGTGCCATCACGATCCGCTGCACCTGGTTGGTGCCTTCGTAGATCTGGGTGATCTTGGCGTCGCGCATCATCCGCTCGACCGGGTAGTCGCTCGTGTAGCCGTATCCGCCGAGGACCTGCACCGCGTCGGTGGTCACCTGCATCGCGGTGTCGGAGGCGAAGCACTTCGCGGCCGCGCCGAAGAACGTCAGGTCCTTGTCGCCACGCTCGGACCGCCCGGCCGCGGCGTAGGTCAGCTGGCGGGCGGCCTCGATCTTCATCCCCATGTCGGCGAGCATGAACTGCAGGCCCTGGAAGTCCGCGATCGGCTTGCCGAACTGCTGACGCTCCTTGGCGTACTGGAGGGCGTAGTCGAGCGCTCCTTGCGCGACGCCGACGGCCTGCGAGGCGATGGTGACCCGGGTGTGGTCGAGCGTGTGCATCGCGGTCGCGAACCCGGTGCCCTCCTCGCCGATCATCCGGTCGGCCGGGATCCGCACGTTGTCGAGGTACACCTCGCGGGTGGGCGAGCCCTTGATGCCCAGCTTCTTCTCCTTGGCGCCGAAGGAGACTCCCTCGTCGGACTTCTCGACGACGAACGCAGAGATGCCGCGCGAGCGCTTCGACTCGTCGGTCATCGCGAAGACGGTGTAGTACTCCGAGACGCCGGCGTTCGTGATCCAGCGCTTGACCCCGTTGAGCACCCAGTGGTCGCCGTCCCGGACGGCGCGGGTCGTCATGGCAGCGGCGTCGGAGCCGGCCTCGGGCTCCGAGAGGCAGTAGGAGAACATCGCGTCGCCCGCCGCCACCGGGGGCAGGTACTTGCGCTTGAGCTCCTCGGACCCGGCGAGGATCAGCGGCAGGGTGCCGAGCTTGTTCACCGCGGGGATCAGGGACGCGGACACGTCGGCGCGGGCGACCTCCTCGATGACGATGGCCGTCATGAGTGCGTCGGCGCCCGCCCCGCCGTACTCCTCGGCGATGTGGGGAGCAGCGAAGTCGGAATGGGCGAGGGCGTCGTACGCCGCCTGCGGGAACTCGGCCGCCTCGTCGACGGCGGTAGCGTTCGGCGCCACCTTCGCGTCACAGACGGCCCGGACCGCCTCGCGGATCGCCTGGTGCTCCTCGGAAAGGGCAAACATCGGGTACTCAGCGCTCATGGGCGGGAATTCTACTCGCGGGTAGGCGTTTCGACCCCCCGCAGGTCGACCGCTGTCCCGTTTGTGCCTTGGCCCGCAGGTAACCATGGGGACATGGCAATGTCAGGCGCACCGTGGCTCGACGAGGACAACATCCGGTTCATGCTCGAGAAGTGCCAGACCTGGGCGGTCGTGGGGCTCGGCGGAGACCCGTCGCGCACGGCGTACGGCGTCGCGAAGTTCCTGCAGGACCGCGGCAAGCGGATCGTCCCGGTGCACCCCGCGGCCAACAACGTCCTGGGCGAGGACGGCTACCCGTCGCTGGCCGAGATCCCGTTCGCGGTCGACTGCGTCGACGTCTTCCGTCGTTCCGCGGCCGCCGGGGAGTTCGCCGACCAGGCCGTCGCGATCGGCGCCAGGGCGGTCTGGTTCCAGCTCGGTGTGGTCGACCAGGAGGCGTTCCGGCGGACCACCGAGGCCGGCGTCCCGATGGTGATGGACACCTGCCCGGTCATGGAGTGGCCCCGTCTGACCGAGCGCTGACGCGTCGGTCAACCCGAGCCGGTCAGCCCGCGGTCAGGCGAAACCGATCTTGCGGCCCTGTTCGCCGCGCACCGCGGCGCCCTTGGCCCGGGCGGCTTCGGCCAGCGACTCCTGGAAGCGCTCCATCTGCTCCCGCAGCGGTACGTCGGACGCCGCGAGGATCCGCACCGCGAGAAGGCCGGCGTTGCGGGCGTTGCCGATCGCCACGGTGGCCACCGGCACCCCTGCGGGCATCTGCACGATCGAGAGCAGCGAGTCCATACCGTCGAGGTACTTCAACGGCACCGGCACGCCGATCACCGGCAGCGGTGTGACCGCGGCGAGCATCCCCGGCAGATGGGCCGCGCCGCCGGCACCCGCGATGATCACCGACAGCCCGCGGCCCGCGGCCTCCTTGCCGTAGGCCAGCATCTCCTCCGGCATCCGGTGGGCCGAGACGACGTCCGCCTCGTAGGGCACACCGAACTCCTCGAGCGCCTCGGCGGCCGCCTTCATCGTCGGCCAGTCGGAGTCGGACCCCATGACGATCCCGACGCGCGCAGTCTGCTCGCTCATGCTCACTCGCTCTCCATCCCCAGGTCGCCCCGGAACCAGGCGGCCGCGTGACGTGCCCGCTCCAGGGCGTCGTCGAGGTCGTCGCCGTATGCCGTGACGTGGCCGACCTTGCGCCCCGGCTTCACGTCCTTGCCGTACAGGTGCACCTTGAGCCGGGGGTCGCGTGCGAACACGTGTGGGTATCCCCCGAACAGGTCCTTCGACAGGTCACCGTGGTCCCCGCCGAGGATGTTCACCATCACGGTCCACGGCTGCCGCGCCTCCGGCGAGCCGAGCGGGAGGTCGAGGACGGCGCGGAGGTGGTTCTCGAACTGCCCCGTCACCGCGCCGTCCATGCTCCAGTGGCCGGTGTTGTGGGGTCGCATCGCCAGCTCGTTCACGAGCACGCGGCCGTCGGTGGTCTCGAACAGCTCGACGGCAAGGATGCCGGTCACGTCCAGGGCGGACGCCACGGTCATCGCGATCTGCTGCGCCTCGACGGCCAGGTCCGGGTCGAGACCGGGCGCCGGGGCGATCACCTCCGTGCAGATGCCGTCGATCTGGACCGACTCGACGACGGGGTAGGCCGCAACCTGTCCCGAAGGCGACCGGGCCACGAGCGCCGAGAGCTCGCGGCGGAAGTCGACCTTCTCCTCGGCGAGGATCTCGACCCCGGCGCGGCGGGCGACCTCGAAGACCGGCGCGCAGTCGGCCTCGCCGTCGACCACCCACACGCCCTTGCCGTCGTAGCCGCCACGGGTGGTCTTCAGCACGACCGGGAAGCCGTCGACGGTCTTGGCGAAGTCGGCGACCTCGCCGGCGTCGGCGACCACCTCGTTGCGCGGGCAGGGCACGCCGAGGTGGTGCAGGCGCGCCCGCATGACGCCCTTGTCCTGGGCATGCACCAGGGCCCCCGGACCCGGCCGGCAGGCGACCCCCGCCTCCGCCAGCGCGTGCAGGTGCTCGGTCGGTACGTGCTCGTGGTCGAACGTGACCACCGCGCAGCCCTCGGTGACCTCGCGCAGCGTGTCGAGGTCGCGGTAGTCGCCCACGACGGAGGCAGGGATGACCTGCGCGGCAGAGACGCCCTCGGCCTCGGCGAGGAGCCGCAAGGGCAGACCGAGCGGCACGGCGTACTGCGCCATCATCCGGGCCAGCTGGCCCCCGCCGATGATCGCGAGCACCGGAGTCGATCCGGGTCCGGCCCCGGACGCGGCAGAGGAGGTAGGAGCAGGCGGGGTCACGGGGAGAGCCTAACGAGGCTCCTCCGCGCCCCCACCTGCCGGACCTGCCTCAGGAGACCGCGGCCTGGGCCTCCGCTCGAGGGGCGTAGACCGGCGGTTTCGTCTCGAACCGCAGTCCCCGTCCCCGGATCGTGGTGATCAACGTCGGGCGCCTGGTGTCGTCGCCGAGCTTGCGGCGGACCCAGCCGAGATGCACGTCAATGGTCTTGGCGGACGTCCAGAACGTCGTCTGCCACACGTCACGCATGAGCTCCTCACGCGTGACTATCTCCCCCGCACGGCTCATCAGAGCATGCAAGAGGTCGAACTCCTTGTTCGACATCTTGATCTCCACGCCGTCTCGCCACACTCGACGTGTCTCCACGTCGAGGTCCACCCCCTGAACACTCAACATGTCGCTTAGGTTAAAAAGACAAATCGGACAGCGCTCGATAATCGAAAAACTTTGACTCCAATAGACCACTATGCGTCTAGACCACGCAGGTCAGCGGCGTCGGGCAGCCACTGGTTCCACCAGGCCGAAGCCCCGGACCGGCCGCGCGGGAAGGGCTCGCGTGTCGAACTCGCCCGGTGGAAGACGCTCGGCGGTGATGTGGTCGATGATCACCCGGTTGCGCCGCGCCACGCCGGTCAGGCGGGCCGCCATGTTCACCGGCGGGCCGAAGACGTCGCCGAGCCGCATGATCACCGAGCCCGTGGCCAGCCCCAGGCGTACGTCGGGCATCCGGGCGTCGTTGCCGATCACCTTGACGATGTCGAAGGCGATGTCGAGCGCCTGCACCGGGTCCTCGGACACGAAGAGCACCGAGTCGCCGAGCGTCTTGATCACCCGGCCGTGCCGCCCGGCCACGACGTCGGCACAGCGGGACTCGAAGACCTCCACCATGTCCGCGAGGCGGTCGTCGTCGATCTCGTTCGACAACGCGGTGAAGCTCACCAGGTCGGCGAACCCGACCGTGACCTCCGTGGTGTGCAGGTCCTCGTCCGCCGCGCCGAGAGCCTCGACCCTGCCGACAGCGGCTGCGAGGTGACGGCGCCAGGAGTAGATGAGCAGGCGCTCGAAGGGGACGCCCACCTGCTCCGCCAGGCGGAGCGCGCTGCCGATCCTCGAGCCGGTCCGCTCGGGTCCGGTCTCGAGCTGCTCGACCCGGGGCGCCAGCGTGGCGACCTGCCAGTCGGCGAGGCGGGCCATCGTCTGCCCCATCGCACGCGTCATCCGCACCGCGGTGTCGAAGTCGATCGCTCCCGCCTCGATGGTGCTGATGAGCGTGCTGAGCGCGCCGAGGTCGGCCTCGTTGAAGGCTGCCTGCTCGCCCGCGTCGGGGAAGCCGAGCGCCCGCCACAGCCGACGGGCCTGCTCGATGGTCACCCCTGCCGCCGAGGCCACGTCCTCGCTGGTCAGGGCCGGCGTCTCGCCGAGGATCACCCGCTCCAGCTCTTCGCGGGTGAAGTGAGCGGGTCGCTCAGCGTCGGTCATCGGTCGGCGGAGCCTCCGAGGTCCATGTACCGCGTCTCGGCCTCCTCGAAGAGCAGGTCGTGGATCTTCATGTGGACCTGCTCGACCTGCGGGATGTCGTTCAGCTCGACATGCTGGTCGCTCGCGACCGAGACGAACAGGGTGCCGCAGCCGAGGACGCGGTCCATCAGCCCGCGCTCGTAGGCGACGTCGCTGATCCGCGAGAGCGGGATGTCGTGGCCGCGGCGGCTCAGGACGCCGCTGCGGCTGATCAGCCGGTGGTTCGTCACGGTGTAGGTCGTCGTGAGCCAGACCAGGAACGGCCGGACCACCCATCGGAACACGAAGAGCGCCGTGATCCCCCAGATCACCGCCACCAGCAGCGGCTGGGCACGGCCTGCAACGGAGGTGAAGGTGCTCAGGAAGCCCGCCAGCGCGGCGAGCACGATGAGCACGAGCAGCGGACCGACCAGCGCCTTGCCGTGCGTCCGGGTAGACACGACCACCGACTCGTCGTCGTTCAGGAGTCTGCGGGAGATGGCCACGGGCCAGATCCTCTCACGTGTCCCGCGTCACTCAAGGGAGCGGACGTGCACCACGTCGCCTGCCCCGAGGATGCGGCTGCCCTCCGACGTACGCACCTCCAGGCGGCCGTCGGTGTCGATGCCGGTGGCCACGCCGACCACCTGCTCGCCGGACGGGAGGTCGACGCGGACGTCGCGGCCCACGGTGGCGCAGCGCCGGACGTAGGACTCGACGAGCCCGAGGGTGGCGTCGCCCTGGTCGGCCTGCCACTGCACGAACAGCGCCTCCAGGGAGCGGAGGACCTCACGCAGGACGACAGTGCGGTCGGTGGTGGACGCGCCCTCCAGGACCAGCGAGGTCGCGGTCGGCACGGGCAGCTCGTCCTCGGCGAGCGAGACGTTCAGGCCGACGCCCACGACCGCGACGGCTCCCGAGGCCCGCTCGATGCGCTCGACCAGGATCCCGGCCAGCTTCCGCTCGCCGACCAGCACGTCGTTGGGCCACTTCAGGACACAGTCGACATCGGCCACCCGGCGGACGCCCTCGGCCACGGCGATGCCGACCAGGAGCGGCAGCCACGGCCAGCGCGCCAGCGGTACCCGGTCCGGAGCCAGCAGCACCGAGAACGTCAGGGCCGAGCCAGGCGGGGTCACCCAGACCCGGTCGAGGCGCCCTCGTCCGGCGGTCTGGTGGTCCGCGACGAGGACCGACCCCGCCGGCGCGCCGGCACGCGCCCGCCTGGCCAGCTCGGCGTTCGTCGACGGGCAGGCCGGGAGCACCTCGATCTCCGTCCACAGCGAGCCGGGCCTCGTCAGCGCGGCGGACAGGGCGACAGGATCGAGAGGTGGGCGCCGCAGATCGTCGTACGTCACAGGCACTACATTGACACCCACGCAATCGAGAGAGGCCATTCACCCGTGAGCGAAGCAGCCATGACGCAGCCCGGCGAGGGCACCGAGATCACCGAGGGCGTGGACATCCACACCACGGCCGGGAAGGTCGCGGATCTCGAGCACAAGCTCCAGGAGGCGGTGCACGCAGGCTCCGAGCGGGCCATCGAGAAGCAGCACGCCAAGGGCAAGAAGACCGCGCGGGAGCGGATCGAGGAGCTGCTCGACGAGGGGTCGTTCGTGGAGCTCGACGAGCTCGCCCGGCACCGCTCGACGGCGTTCGGCATGGAGCGGAACCGGCCGTACGGCGACGGCGTGGTCACCGGCTACGGCACCATCGACGGCCGCCAGGTCTGCGTGTTCGCCCAGGACTTCACCGTCTTCGGCGGCAGCCTCGGCCAGGTCTTCGGCGAGAAGATCGTGAAGGTGATGGACCTCGCGATGAAGACCGGGTGCCCGATCATCGGCATCAACGACTCGGGCGGCGCCCGGATCCAGGAGGGCGTGGTCTCCCTCGGCCTCTACGGCGAGATCTTCCGCCGCAACGTGCACGCCAGCGGGGTCATCCCGCAGATCTCGCTGATCATGGGGCCCTGTGCGGGCGGCGCGGTGTACTCCCCCGCCGTCACCGACTTCACCGTGATGGTCGACCAGACCTCGCACATGTTCATCACCGGGCCGGACGTGATCAAGACCGTCACCGGCGAGGACGTGTCGATGGAGGACCTCGGCGGCGCCCGGTCGCACAACACCAAGTCCGGCAACGCCCACTACATGGGCCACGACGAGACCGACGCGATCGACTACGTCAAGGCGCTGATCTCGTACCTGCCGCAGAACAACCTCGACGACCCTCCGGCCTTCGACGAGCAGGCGGACCTCGAGATCTCCGACGAGGACCGCGCGCTCGACACGCTGATCCCGGACTCGCCGAACCAGCCCTACGACATGCACACCGTCATCGAGTCGGTGCTCGACGACGAGGAGTTCCTCGAGGTCCAGTCGATGTTCGCGCCGAACATGGTCGTCGGGTTCGGCCGCGTCGAGGGCCACCCCGTGGGCGTCGTCGCGAACCAGCCGATGCAGTTCGCGGGCACCCTCGACATCGACGCCTCCGAGAAGGCAGCGCGTTTCGTGCGCACCTGCGACGCCTTCAACATCCCGGTCCTCACCTTCGTCGACGTGCCGGGCTTCCTGCCGGGCACCGACCAGGAGTGGAACGGGATCATCCGCCGCGGCGCGAAGCTGATCTACGCCTACGCCGAGGCCACCGTCCCGCTGATCACGGTGATCACCCGCAAGGCGTACGGCGGCGCCTACGACGTCATGGGCTCCAAGCACCTCGGCGCCGACATGAACCTCGCCTGGCCCACCGCGCAGATCGCCGTCATGGGCGCGCAGGGCGCGGTCAACATCCTCTATCGCAAGGAGATCGCGGAGGCCGCCGAGGCCGGCAACGAGGAGACCAGGCGGGCAGAGCTGATCCAGGAGTACGAAGACCACCTCGCCAACCCCTACCTCGCGGCCGAGCGGGGGTACGTCGACGCGGTGATCCAGCCACACGAGACCCGCATCGAGATCGTCCGCGCGCTGCGCCTCCTGCGCTCCAAGCGCGAGACGCTTCCGCCGAAGAAGCACGGGAACATCCCGCTGTGAGCGACGAGAAGCCGGACACGCCGGACGAACCCCTCGACGGGACTCACGAAGTCGTCACGACTCCGCTGTTCCTGGTCAAGGGTGACGCGACGCCCGAGGAGGTCGCCGCGCTGACCGTCGTACTCCAGGGTGTCGCCGCCGCGAGCGCACCGGCCTCGGAGCGGAAGGTCACGTCGGAGTGGGCGGCCCATCACCGGAAGGTCCGGTCGTGGCGCTCGTCGGGGTCGGGCGGCTGGCGCTCGAGCGCCCTGCCGCGCTGACCGCCACACCCCTGGCGCCGCGACGACGCCTCAGGTAGGCGACTGTCGGCCACGTCACGGCGACGACGATGCCGAGCCACCAGCAGGCCAGCTCCAGCGGCCAGGCCGGCGGGGAGAAGTGGACTGTGACGACGCGTCCTCGGGCGTCCTGGGGAAGGTCGACCGTGAGCAGGTAGCCGTCTACCGGGTCGGCCACCTCGCCGACGTCCGTGCTGTAGCCGGGCCACGCCAGGGCGCTCAGCACGACGCGGCCACCGCCGTCGGCTACGTCCTCGACCCGGAACCGGGTGGTCCGGTCATCGGACGAGAGGGGGGTGACGGCAGTGCCGTCGGACGTCCAGACCGGCCGCCCCGCTCCCGGCACCGGTTCGCGACGGACCCAGGTGACCGACCACCGTGTGGCGCGCGTGACGCGCCAGCCGGGCGGCGGCGAGTGGAGCACCTCGGGCGAGAAGTCGGCACGGACGAGGAGAAGCGTGCTCACTCCCAGGAGGTCGACGCGGCTCCGTCC
The DNA here is from genome assembly GCA_963721165.1 of uncultured Actinomycetota bacterium. Lineage (GTDB taxonomy): Bacteria > Actinomycetota > Actinomycetes > Propionibacteriales > Nocardioidaceae > Nocardioides_C. The sequence goes on from CAVRIE010000014.1 coordinate 242,932, forward strand.
GGTGCTCGGTTCGGCGTCGAACAGCGTCTTCAGCGCCTCGGGACAGGTGGAGCCCTGGTACCTGATGCAGTAGCGGTCGAAGTACGCCTTGTTGCTCACGGCGGTGTAGCTGTTCTGCACCCGGTGTCCGCTGAGGTACCAGGCAGACCCGACGAGCAGGTCCTGCACCGCCGCGGGGTGCTCCTGCACCACGGCGTCGGCGTCCCCGACGACCATCACGTCGCCCTGCGCCCCTGCCAGGGGTCGTTGGTACTCCGCGATGGAGGCGGGGAGGTTCCGCTCCGGGGACGGGGGCTCCGGGAAGACCGCGTGCTGCCAGGCCGTCGCGGCGAGCGTCACCACGCCGCCGACCACGGCCAACCGCACACCCGGGCCGGGTCTGCGCACGACGTACCAGAGGGCGACGATCCCGGCGCCGACCAGGACCACGCTGAGCAGGTGTCCCGACCACACGCCGGGTGCCCGCACGACGGCCACCATCCCGGCCAGCAACACCCACAGCAGGCTGAGCGCGAGCCTTCCCCGCGACGGGTGCCGCACCCCGAACCTCGTGAGAGCCACCACCACCAACAGCACGAGTGCGACGACGAGGAACGGCTGCAGTCGCAGCGGCCATCGGAGTGGTCCGAACCGGGCCGGCCCGTCGACGACGAGCAGCGTCACCGCCGTGACGAGGAGGAGACCGGCGAGCGGACGCCAACCACGCCGGACCTTCTCGACATCGAGCCAGAGCAGGACCGGCAGGAACCAGGCGAGGTACGCGTAGGGAAGCAGGTGCCCCGAGGTGCCGTGAACGGCCGCCGTGGGGATGACCGACGTGAACATCGCCAGCGGGTCGGTGCTGAACTTCCCGCCGAAGCCACCGAACGCGCTGTCCCGGACACTGACCGACGCGGTCAGCACGCCGGGGAGGTAGACCGCGACTGCCACGAGACCACAGACCAGTCCGACGCCGACCACGCGAAAGGCCGCCGTACGGTCACGGGCCATCCACGCGTCGACCAGGCAACCGACCAGTACGACGACCAGCATGATCGTGCCGTACACGTAGCCGACCGCCACCATCAGGTAGCCGGCCAACAGCGCGGGCGCCACCATCGCGAGCCGCCGCATCGCGCCCCGGAGCGCGCACCACACCCATGGGAAGAGCGCCCAGATGGTCAGGCCCGCCGCCCACGACGGCAGGTCGAGGTACTGCGTCATCCCACCCATCGGCACGGCAACCGCGGCGACGTAGGCCATCGGCGCCGGGCCGTCGTAGGAGCGCACCAGCGCGAACATCCCCAGTGATCCGGTGCAGACGAGAGCCACCTTCACCACGGAGGCGAGCAGCAGCACGCCGCCGGACAGCGTCGCCAGCAGGCCGATGCCGATGGACAGCGGGCTGAAGAGACCCCACTGCCCCTCGGCGACCAGGTTGCCTGCCCGCCACGTGTGCGGGTCCAGCACCGGCCAGTGCCCGGCGCGGACCTCCTGCCCGAGGTGGTACCACCACCCGTAGTACGCCGCCTGGGTGTCGCCGTAGAAGAGGTAACGGTCGTCCCGCAGCAACAGGAGGACGACCATGACCAGGACCGTGCCGAGTGCCGCGAGCGCCCAAAGACGCGTCGAGGCAGCCGCGCCCCGCTCCCCCGTTTTGCTCACAGGAAGGGTCTAGCACGCCCCCGAAGCGTTTCTCGACAGGAGGGGGTGACCGGCGTCCCTGTGATAGAAAGCACGAAAGACGCCTTCCGGGGGAGGCTGCGAGCCTTGGACAAAAAGCAACTCGACCTTTCAGTGGTCGTTCCGATGTTCAACGAGGAGCAGGTGCTGCACCTGTTCCTCGGCCGACTGCGTCCGGTGCTCGATGCCCTGGGCGTGAGCTACGAGGTCGTGTGCGTCGACGACGGCAGCACCGACCGCACCGCCGGCCTGGTCATGAACGCGCAGCGGCGCTGGCCAGAGCTGCGGCTGGTGCGCCTGGTTCGCAACGCCGGCCACCAAGCAGCTCTCAGCGCGGGCTTCGTCGCCGCACGGGGCAGCTTCGTCGTCACCATGGACGCCGACCTGCAGGACCCCCCGGAGACGATCCCCGCGATGCTCGACACGGCGCTCGCCAGAGGCCTCGACGTGGTCTACGCCGTGCGCACCGACCGCAGCTCGGACTCGTGGTTCAAACGCACCACCGGCGGTCTCTACTACCGGGTGATGCGACGCGTCGCCGGGGAGCAGGTGCCGCACAACGCGGGCGACTTCCGTCTGGTCAGCCGACGGGTGGTCGAAGCCATCGGCCAGCTGCCCGAGCACGGCCGGGTCCATCGCCTGGTGATCCCCTGGTTCGGGTTCCCCTCGGCGGAGGTCGGGTTCGTCCGCGAGGAGCGCGCCGCCGGACGCGGAAAGTACCCACTGTCGAAGATGCTCGCCCTGGCGTTCGACTCGGTGGTCTCCTTCTCCGCGGCGCCGCTGCGGATCGCGACCCTGGCCGGCTTCGTCGGAATGCTTCTCGGCGGGTTCGCCATCGTCTGGTCGGTGTACGGGTGGGCAGCCGGCACCGTCGTGCCCGGATGGACGTCGATCCTGGCGACGACGGGCATCATCGGGGCCATCCAGCTGATCTGCCTCGGCCTCCTGGGTGAGTACGTCGCGAGGATCTTCACTGCGACGCATCGACGCCCGACGTACCTGGTCGGCTACGACAGCCTGAGGGACCCTGGTGCCGGTGCGACAGACGTGGAGGGTCGGGAGAGCGTGGACGAGGTCAGGAGGGCCTGACCGCGGCGACCAGCACCGACGAGCCGAACGGCAGGTCCCGGTGACCCAGCAGCCGTTCGTCGATCCTGGTGAGCCTCATGAGGAGCCGCTCGACCGCGGGCGACACGTCCGGCACGGTGACCACATCGGCCGCGCCCTCGACCCGTCGGCCACGGAGCGCGCCCGCAGCTCTCCGCAGCAGGCGTTCGCCGGCGAAGAAGGGGAACACCCCGGCGAACGCGTAGCTCGACCGCGTCACCACGAGCCCGCCGCGCTCGAGGGCGGCCACCGCACGGGCACGGGTGTAGCGGCGGTAATGGCCGTTGGCCACGTCGTGGTCGCTCCAGGCCCAGCTGTACGCCGGGACCGACAGCAGCAGGCGACCGCCGGGGACGAGCACCCGTCGAAGCTCGTCGACCGCCACTTCCTCCGGGTCACAGTGCTCGAGCACGTCGAAGGCGCCCACCACGTCGAACGTCTCGTCGGGGAAGGGCAGCCGGAGCAGTGACCCGCACACCCCGAAGGGTGGGCGCAGCCCGCGGGGGTCCATGTCGAGTGACACGTCGACCCCGCGTCCACGGAGCCATCCGACGCTCGGCCCGTCGGCGCTGCCGACGTCGAGGACGCGCGCCGGCGTGCCGACGTGCTCCTCGAGCGCGACCCGCAGGAGCTCGGCACGAGCGCGGTACCACCAGTACTCCGGGCGCTCGATGGAAGGGGAACCGCCGCTGACCGGGCGCGTGGTGGCGTGTGGCACCGGCTCAGAGTACCGGCCGACTGGTCTGTCGACGTGCTGTCCGGGCCAGGTCGCCGGGCTCAGGGTCGGCCCGCGGTGACCCCACCACCGACCGCCACGTGAACACCGCCGCCCACACCACGAGGACGACCAGCAGCACGTTGCGCACCGCCAGAGCCAGCACCGCCCACCCGGCGTGGTCCCCGCTCAGCGTGATCTCGCCGTAGAGCTCTGGGAAGACCAGCTGGGTCGCCGCTGTCGCCACCAGCAGGCCCGCCGTCCACCGACGCAGCGCCCGTGACTCCACCACCGCGTTCGCGGCCGCGGCCGTCGGCAGGAGCCACAGGAGGTACTGCGGGCTGAGCACCTTGCTGGTCACCATGAACGCCCCGACCGCGCCGAGCGACATCCACACGACGGCCTCGAGTCCCACCTCCCGCCCGCGGCGCAGGGCCACGACCCAGAGGCCGAGGAGCAGCGGTACCAGCAGCAACGAGGCCGTTCCCGCGGCGAACAGCAGGACGTCGGTCCCGGGACCGGTGATCTCGTAGGCGTGGTGCTCGGTCAGCTCGATCACGTAGCTGCCTGGCGAGAGCACCCAGCCGACCATCGCAGGTGTCGCTGCCACGGACTCGATCTGGAGGCCCCGCTCGGCCTGCCAGGTCAGCGGCGAGACCAGCCGGGACCACCCGGCGGCCATGACGGTCGCCGCGGCGAGCAGCGCTCCGGTGACCGCCACGGCCGGCACCACGCGGCGCCTGGTCACCGCGGGTGCGGCGAGCGCCGGCAGCATGAGAGCGGGCCAGAGCTTGAACCCCGCGGCCAGCGCACCTGCTGCCCCGCCGAGGCCGGGGCGGCGGGCCAGCAGGAGCAGCGCAACTCCGGCGAGCAGTGCCGGGACCAGGTCGAACCGTGCGTAGGTGGTCGCGCCGAGCAGCGGGACGGCGAGGAGCCACGCCATGAGCGCAGCGCGGCGTCTCACCCCGGCGAGGCACATCAGCAGCACCGTGAACGACGCGTCGGCGAGCATCGAGAGCGCGATCACCGCCTCGCCGTACCTGTCCGGCGCGCCGAGGAGGTGGACGAGCAGCCAGGGCAGGGCGACCACGACGACACCCGGCAACGGGTACTCGACGAGCGTGTTCGCGAGGCCCACGTCGGGAACTGCGGCGAGGCTGTTCGCGAAGTAGTCGACGTCGCCCATGACCCAGGCGTGGCGGTCGAGGAGGAGCCAGAGCACGAACGCGCGCGAGACCAGCCAGAGGCAGGTGACGAGCACGGCGAGGCCGAGGATCGGCGGGCGCGTTCCTCCGGTCATCGGCAAACCCCTCTCACGCCACTAGGGTGCTCTGCGTGACCGACACGAACACTGCCCCGGACCGCTCCGCCCGCCCGGTCGACGCTATCGCAGAGGCCTACGTGGAGGACTACTGCGCACTCGACCCGCTGGCGGCCACCGAGATGGGTGTGGCCGGGCACGAGCACGAGGTCACCGACCTCTCCCCCGACGGGTTCGCCGCCCGCAACGACCTCACTCGCCGCGCCCTCGCCGCGGCGGAGGCGGCGACGCCGGTCGACGAGAGGGAGCGGGTCGCGAAGGAGGCGTTCCTCGAGCGGCTCGGCCTCCAGGTCGAGCGGTACGACGCGCACGTGCCCCAGTCGGAGCTCTCGGTCATCGTCAGCGGGCTGCACGAGCTGCGCATGGCGTTCGACCTGATGTCGACCGACGGCGAGGAGGCGTGGGCGGCGATCGACGCCCGGCTCGCCGCCGTCTCCTCGGCACTCGACGGCTACCGCGAGACACTTCTCGGCGAGGCAGAGGCCGGGCACGTCGCCGCCCGCCGACAGATCCAGGAGGTCGCCAAGCAGGTGCGGTCCTGGACCGGCCCCGACGGCGGCTTCTTCACCACCCTGGTCGGCCAGGCCCAGGTGGACGGCGCGCTTCGGTCCGCGCTCGAGCGTCACGCCGGTGAGGCCACCGGGGCCTTTGCCGACTTCGGCAGGTTCCTCGACCAGGACCTTGCGCCACGAGGCCGCGAGACCGAGGCAGCAGGCCGCGAGCTGTACTCCCTCGGCTCCCGCTACTTCCTCGGCGCGACCGTCGACCTCGAGGAGACCTACGCCTGGGGCTGGGAGGAGCTGCACCGGATCGAGACCGAGATGGCCCGGGTCGCCGGCCAGATCGTCCCGGGCGGCAGCCTCGACGACGCGATCGCGGCGCTCGACGCAGACCCTGCTCGGAACATCGCGGGCAAGGACGCCTTCCGCGACTGGATGCAGCAGCTCGCCGACCGGACCGTCGCGGACCTCACGGACGTGCACTTCGACATCCCTGAGCCGGTACGCCGGATCGAGTGCTGCATCGCACCCACGAACGACGGCGGCATCTACTACACCGGTCCCAGCGAGGACTTCACCCGACCCGGACGCATGTGGTGGGCCGTCCCCGAGGGCATCGAGAAGTTCTCGACCTGGCGTGAGGTCACCACGGTCTTCCACGAAGGCGTCCCCGGCCACCACCTCCAGATCGGCCAGACCGCCTACCGCACCGAGAAGCTGAACCGCTGGCAGCGGCTGATGTGCTGGGTCTCCGGTCACGGCGAGGGCTGGGCGCTCTACGCCGAGCGGCTGATGGACGAGCTCGGCTACCTCGACGACCCCGGCGACCGGCTCGGCATGCTCGACGCCCAGGCCCTGCGCGCGGCCCGCGTGGTCGTCGACATCGGGATGCACCTCCAGCTGGAGATCCCGAAGGACAACCCCTTCGGCTTCCACCCCGGCGAGCGGTGGACCCCCGACCTCGGTCTGGAGTTCATGCGCCAGCACTGCCGGATGGAGGATCCGGTGATCGTCTTCGAGGTCAACCGGTACCTCGGCTGGCCGGGTCAGGCGCCGTCGTACAAGGTCGGCGAGCGGATCTGGCTGCAGGCCCGGGCCGACGCGCAGGCGCGGATGGGCGACCGCTTCGACCTCAAGGCGTTCCACCGCGCGGCGCTCGACCTCGGCTCGGTGGGCCTCGACCCGCTGCAGGCCGCGCTGGCCCGCATCTCGTGAACGAACGGCTGGTCCTGGCCTCGGCCTCCCCCGCCCGGCTGGCCACCTTGCGCAGTGCGGGCGTCTCCCCGGAGGTCGTCGTCTCCGGAGTCGACGAGTCGCAGGTGACCGTCGAGGACCCGGCGGCACTCGCCCTCGAGCTGGCCTCGTTGAAGGCCCGTGCCGTGGCGGAGACTCTCGGGCATGAGCCGGCCTGGGTGATCGGCTGCGACTCGGTGCTCGAGCTCGACGGCGCGATCCACGGGAAGCCGGCAGACGTCGACGAGGCCCGGTCGCGGTGGCTGCTGATGCGCGGACGGTCCGGGGTCCTGCACACCGGCCACTGCCTGGTCGAGACCGGCACGGGCCGGGAGGTCGCCCGCTCGGCGGACACGGTGGTCCACTTCGCAGAACCCTCCGACGAGGAGATCGACGCCTACCTCGCGACGGGAGAGCCCTTGAAGGTCGCCGGCGCGTTCACCCTCGACGGCCTGGGCGGCGCGTTCGTGCGCGGGATCGAGGGCGACCCGCACACCGTCGTGGGCATCGGGCTCCCGCTGTTGCGCGACATGTTCGGCGAGCTCGGTGTGCGCTGGACCGACCTGTGGGAGCGCTTCCCCGTCTGACCGGACGCGCGTTGTCTCGCAGGTCGGGTCTGCCCTGGCGGCCGCTCGTTTCACGTTCCTGTGTGGTTTCACCGCCGCGTGTTGCGGGAAACTTTCGCGCATGCGGAAGATGACGCTGTGAGCATCGCACGGGGGCATGCACCAGACTGAGGATTACTCCTGGAGGGGAGAATGTTCGGCCGCGAGCTCGACGCCCGAGACACACCTATTGAGCGCTTCCGCGAGGGGGATGTCCCTGCGGATCGCGATGGTCACTCCGAAGCGCAGATCCGAGAGCCCGGGTCAGCCCGCGAGGAGCTGAGGACCGCCCAGGAAGAGGACGCGGAGCCAGCCAGAGCTGCTCCCCCGTCCCGCCCAGGGTCAGCACTCCGACATCCGGAGGAAAGAGCGGCTGGTCGCCGTGCTCCCCGCCCCGGTGGTGGTGACCGACGAGTCGGGGCTGGTCCGGACCGCGAACGGGTCCGCGGCTGAGCTGCTCGGGCGGTCGGCCGACCGGCTGGTCGACGACTCGCTGTTCACGTTCATGGAAGCCACCTGCCGCGTCGAGCTGCGGCGGCTCCTCGCCGAGGCGGTCGAAGCCAGACGCGACCTCAGGTCGACCGCGACGCTCTGTCCCGACCGAGGCGACCCGGTGCGCGTCGACGTGGCCGCGACCACGCGTGACGACCCCGGGACGGGTGGCGCCGAGGTCACCTGGGTGCTGCTCGGTGACGGTGTCATCTCGTCCTCGGACGCCGACGAGAGGACCCGCGGCCGCTACCTGGCGCGTTCGCTCGTCGAGCTGACCCAGCTCCCGTTGAGCGCATCAGGGATCTCCGAGGTCCTCGCACCCATGGCAGGCGCGTGTCAGCGCGCGTTCTCCCACCCGGTCGAGGTCAGCATCAACATCGGGGAGCCCGGTCGGCCGGACTTCGTCGCCACCGGCTCGAAGCTCGCCCAGAGCCTGGACGGGGCACAGGTGACCGCCGGCGAGGGCCCCGCCCAGACCGCCTGGGGCGAGGGACGCACCGTGCGCAGCGAGGACCTCCGGGCCGACCGACGTTGGCCCCGGCTTCACAGACATCTGGCGACCAGCCGCGTCCGTTCCGCGGTCGCTGTGCCCATCCGGTTCGCAGACAAGGTCGTCGGGGTCCTCAACCTGTACAGCGAGGACGGCCGTGTGACGGGCGAGGCCGCAGTGGAGAGCGCAGAGCTCCTGGGTACGACGGTCGCGGCGGTGCTGCACGAGGCCGAGGCCAAGTCCGAGCTCGAGGACTCGACAAGGCAGCTGCAGGCGGCTCTCGAGTCGCGTTCGACCATCGACCAGGCCAAGGGGATGATCATGGCCAGCCGGGGGTGCGGGCCCGACGAGGCCTTCCAGGTCCTGGTGGACATGAGCAGCACGGCGAACGTCAAGCTGCGCGACATCGCGGCTCGCATGGTCGAGGAGGCCTCGCAGGGCACCAAGGTCCACCCCGACCTGCGGCCCAACGGTGGGCGAAGCTCAGTCGGCGACTGACCCAGATGCTCCTGCCCACCGCCGTCGGCCCGGTGCCCCAGAGGTTGTCGGAGGGCTGGCATCTCTGACACCGGACCGCGGTTCTGGGAGACCGTCTACGTGCACGACCTCCTCGGGTCGGTCTCGTTCACTGCCGACGAGTGCCGACGTCTCCTTGCCGAGCCAGTAGGTCGTCCGGACTCCGTCCGACCGGATCGGCAGGTCGTCGTACGCCGCCGCAAGAGAAGGCCGGACTTCGAGGACGCCGTCCAGGCGGGCGACCGACAGCAGCCGGCTGGCCTGCCGGGGTGGCCCGGCGAAGACGAGCGCGCGCCTGCGGGACGCGGCGTACCTGTGGCCGAGAACCAGGGAGCGCAACGCCGAGATCGCCATGAACTGGAGCTGGGACAGGTCGACGACCACGGACCCCCGCTCGAGCAGCCCGAACACCGTGGACTCGAAGCATGACTGCGTGTCCAGGTCCAGATCGCCGCTGACCTTGAGGACGAAGAGCACTTCGGAGAGACGGGAATCGACGCTGGGAGCGTCCATGAGGACCCCCTTCACCAGAAGTGGAAGGTAAGTCGACCCGTGGTCTCAACTCGACTGCAACACCATAGCCTTCGCCGCAGGCGGAAGACCAGCGCCCACAAGAGTCAACTTCCCGAGGTGACGGACGCGCCGGCCGTTCCGGCTACTCGAGGGCGGCGCCTGCGAGCGCGAGAAGTCCGAAGCTCCCCGCGTCGACCACGCGTTCGATCCCCAGGCGCACCATCGTGTCCGCGGCCGGTGCCGACTGTTCTTTGTTGGTGGCATAGACCAGGTAGGTCGCCGACGTGTCGAGCTCCTTGACCCGATCCTCGAAGTCGGGCGCGGCGGCGGCGATGTTCACAGCGCCGGCGACGTGGCCGGCGGCGAAGTCCCGCGGCGGACGCAGGTCGATCACCGTGTGCTTGCCCGCGCGGATGAGTGACACCGCCTCCTCCGGCCGCACCCGAACGACCGTCCCGTTGGCCTCCGAACTGCTGTCGCACGAGGTGATCACGAGCACCAACAGCACTGCCGAGAGCGCCAGCAGCGCCCGCAGAGGGGACTTCATGACCAGAGACTAGGGCACCGGTTCAGCGGCGGGGTCAGGACGCCAGTTCACGTTCCCGCACCTGTTGCGGGTGAAGGAAGACGAACCGGCGGAACGCCCAGAACCGGGCCGTCGTTCCCAGGGCGAGCCCGATCACGTTCGCCGCGACGTTGTCGGAGAAGCCACTGTCGAGCTCGAGGGCGTACCGGCTCAACGCGAGGCAGATCAGCGGGATCCCCATGGTGAGCAGGTTGATCACCAGGAACGACACCCGGCCACCCGCCGGTCCGACCGCCTCACGGTGCCGGAACGCCCAGGAGCGGCTGCCCCGGTAGCTGACGAGCATGCCGATCACGTTCGCGATGACGAAAGCCTCGAGCGGCATGTCGTTCATCGGGCCGGACGGGTTGCCGAGCAGCCCGTGCACGAGCACGTTGAAGATCACCAGCGCGGTCACCGTCGCAACGCCGCCTACGGCGAGGAACTTGGCTGCCTCGGATGTGAGGCGTTGGAGGCGGCGACCCATGAGGTAGAGGGTACGGCCGTAAAGGTCAAACCGGTCACTCAACAGGCAGACCGAGGCCCCGCGCAATCAGCATCCGCTGGACCTCGGAGGTCCCCTCGCCGATCTCGAGGACCTTCGCGTCGCGGTAGAACCGCGCGACGGGGTACTCCTCCATGAACCCGTAGCCGCCGAACACCTGGGTGGCGATCCGGGTGGCGGTCACGGCCGACTCGGTGGCGTAGAGCTTGGCGATGGCGGCCGCCTGCTTGAACTCCTTCATCGGCCGACCGGCGTCCTTCATCGACGCCGCCTTGTAGGTGAGGGCGCGGGACGCGTCGAGCATCACCTGGAGGTCGGCGACCTGGAAGGCCACACCCTGCTTGGTGCCGATGGGCACGCCGAAGGTGGTCCGCTCGCCGGCGTACTGCACCGACATGTCCAGGCAGGCCTGGATCGCGCCGACCGCGAGTGCGGCGATCGCGACCCTGCCGTCGTCGAGCGTGGCGAGGAACTGCGCGAACCCTCGCCCGCGCTCACCGAGGAGGTTCGACTCGGGCACGCGGACGTCCTCGAACGTCAGGGGGTGTGTGTCGGAGGCGTGCCAGCCGAGCTTGTCGTAGGCCTTCTCGGCGGTGAAGCCAGGCGTGCCGGAAGGCACGATGATCGTGCTCACCTCGGCCTTGCCGTCCTCCCGCGCCCCGGTGCGGGCGGTGACGGTGACCACCGAGGTGATCGAGGACCCGGAGTTGGTGATGAACTGCTTGGAGCCGTTGACGACCCACTCGCCGTCGACGAGGTCCGCCTTGGTCTTGGTCGCCCCCGCGTCCGAGCCGGAGCCAGGCTCGGTGAGCCCGAAGCCGGCCAGGGTCTGGCCAGCCACGAGGTCGGGCAGCCAGGTCTGCTTCTGCTCGTCGGTGCCGAAGGTCAGGATCGGGTTGATGCCGAGGCCGACGGCCGCCTCGAGAGTGATCCCCATCGACTGGTCGACGCGGCCGATCTCCTCGATCGCGACACAGAGGCTGGTGAAGTCACCGTGCTCCCCGGCACCACCGAACTCCTCGGGCGCGGTGAGCCCGAACAGGCCCAGCTTCCCCATCTTCTGCACGACGTCGGTCGGGAAGTGGTGGTCGCGGTCCCACTGGGCGGCATGCGGGGCGATCTCCGCCTCCGCGAACTCGCGGACACTGCGGCGGAACTCCTCGTGCTCGCGGGAGAGCTCGAACGACATGGCAACCACTCCTTTACGTTTACGTAAACGTCAGGCACTCTAAAGCCATGAGCGACGGGACGCAAGAGTCAGCCGGTGACATCGGCGGGGTAACCGACGGCGCGCGGACGTGGACCATCGCGGAGCTCGCCGAGGAGTACGACGTGACGCTCCGCACCATCCGCCACTACGAGGACCTCGGCCTGCTCTCCCCCGAGCGCCGGGGCACCGTGCGGGTCTTCCACAACCGCGACCGGGTCCGGCTCGCCCTGATCCTGCGCGGAAAGCGGCTCGGGTTCTCCCTCGACGAGATCGCCACGATCGTCAACATGTACGACGAGCAGCCCGGCGAGACAGGACAGCTGCACTACCTCCTGGAGCAGATCGACGTCCGCCGGCGAGAGCTCGAGCAGCGCCGCCGGGACATCGAGCAGACCCTGGCCGAGCTCGCCGAGGTCGAGCGCCGCTGCCACGAGGATCTCTCACGAATCGGACACCCCTCCCCCACCGGTGGCTCCACTGGTTGAATCCGGTCATGCGCTACGCGATCACCGGTGCCACCGGCTTTCTCGGCGGTGTCCTGGCCCGCCAGCTCCGTGACTCAGGCGATGACGTGGTCGCGCTCGTCCGTGACCCGGGCAAGGCGACGGCTCTCGCCGCGGCCGGTGTCGAGCTCGTCACCGGCGACCTCGACGACGCCAAGGCGCTCGACGCGATCTGCGGTGGAGCCGACGGGCTCTTCCACGTCGCCGGGTGGTACCAGGTCGGCAGCCGCACCCCCGAGCTCGGCCGCCGGGTGAACGTCGACGGCACCCGCAACGCCCTCGAGGCGGCACGTCGCAACGGCGTGCGCCGGGTGGCCTACACCAGCACGCTGGCCGTGAACTCCGACACGGGCGGTCGCGTCGTCGACGAGTCCTACCAGTTCACGGGGAAGCACGTCTCGGTCTACGACGAGACGAAGGCCGCCGCCCACGACATCGCCGTGGAGTACGCCTCCGACGGGCTCGACGTCGTGATCCTCCAGCCCGGCGTCATCTACGGTCCGGGCGACACCAGCCAGATCGGCGGCATGATCGCGCGCACCGCGCAGGGCCACCGCACCGTCGTCCCCCGTGACGGTGGCATGTGCTGGGCGCACGTCGACGACGTCGCGCACGGGCATGTCCTCGGGATGGAGAAGGGCGCTCCTGGTGCGGCGTACATGCTGGCCGGCCCGCGGGCATCCCTTGCCGACGTGCTGCGCCAGGTCGCCGAGCTCGCCGGGACGAAGCCGCCGCTGACCTTGCCGGTGCCGATGGTTCGGGCAACGGCTGCGCTCAACTCCGTCGTCGAGCGTGTCGTCCCGCTCCCGGCGGACTACACCTCCGAGTCGTTGCGCGCGTCGGTCTCCACCTATCTGGGCACGCCGGCCCGCGCGGAGCTGGAGCTCGGCTGGACGGCCCGGGGGCTCGACGAGGGCCTGCGAGAGACTGTCGCGTCACTGAAGTGACCGTCGTACCGAGTGGACGCCCGTCACATGGGCACCCCTCTCTCAGGGCCGTTGCCAGGCCCTAGACTCCGCTACTACCTGACGATCCGAGAGACCAGGAGCAAGTGTGTCCGGCAGCCCCGAGACCAAGCCCGAGACCAAGCCGTTGCGGAAGGTCCTGATCGCCAACCGTGGCGAGATCGCGGTGCGGGTCATCCGCGCCTGCAAGGACGCCGGCATCGGGAGCGTCGCGGTGTACGCCGAGCCCGACCGGGACGCCCTCCACGTCCGGCTGGCGGACGAGGCCTACAGCCTCGGCGGCGCCACGCCTGCTGACTCCTACCTCTCGATCGAGAAGATCATCGACGTCGCCGAGAAGTCCGGGGCCGACTCGGTCCACCCCGGCTACGGCTTCCTCGCCGAGAACTCCGCCTTCGCGCAGTCCGTCATCGACGCCGGCCTGGTGTGGATCGGCCCGCCGCCCGCCGCGATCGACTCGCTCGGCGACAAGGTGCAGGCGCGCCACATCGCACAGAAGGTCGGCGCACCGCTCGTCGCCGGCACCGCCGACCCGGTGAACGACGCCGACGAGGTCGTCGCGTTCGCCCGTGAGCACGGCCTGCCGATCGCCATCAAGGCCGCCTTCGGCGGTGGTGGCCGCGGCCTCAAGGTGGCCCGCAAGGAGGAGGAGGTCGCCGAGCTGTACGAGTCCGCCGTGCGCGAGGCGGTCACCGCGTTCGGTCGCGGCGAGTGCTTCGTCGAGCGGTACCTCGACAAGCCGCGCCACGTCGAGACCCAGTGCCTCGCCGACCAGCACGGCAACGTGGTCGTGGTCTCCACGCGCGACTGCTCGCTTCAGCGCCGGCACCAGAAGCTCGTGGAGGAGGCGCCCGCGCCGTTCCTCTCCGAGGAGCAGATGCGCATCCTCTACGACTCCTCCAAGGCGATCCTCAGGGAGGCCGGGTACGTCGGAGCGGGCACCTGTGAGTTCCTCGTCGGCCAGGACGGCACGATCTCCTTCCTCGAGGTCAACACCCGGCTCCAGGTCGAGCACCCCGTGACCGAGGAGGTCACCGGCATCGACCTGGTCCGCGAGATGTTCCGCGTGGCCGCGGGCGAGGAGCTCGGCTACGACGACCCGAAGATCGAGGGCCACTCCATCGAGTTCCGGATCAACGCCGAGGACGGTGGGCGCAACTTCATGCCTGCCCCGGGCACCCTGACCCGCTGGCACGCGCCCTCGGGCCCCGGCATCCGCCTCGACGGTGGCTACGACCAGGGCGAGACCGTTCCGGGCTCCTTCGACTCGCTCGTCGCGAAGCTGATCGTCAGCGGCCGTGACCGCGACCAGGCCCTCGAGCGCTCCCGCCGGGCCCTCGACGAGTTCGTCGTGGAGGGGATGCCGACGGTGATCCCGTTCCACCAGGCCGTCGTGAACGACGCCGCCTTCATCGGCGACGGCGAGACCTTCTCCGTCTACACCTCCTGGATCGAGACGGAGTTCGACAACCAGATCGAGCCCTACACCGGACCGGCGGACGCGGAGGCTGCGGCCTCGGAGGAGCGGCAGAGCGTGACCGTCGAGGTGGGCGGCCGCCGTCTGGAGGTCGTCCTCCCCGCCGGCTTCGCCGCTGCCGCGGGTGCCGGTGCGGCCACGTCCGGGGCGAAGAAGCCCAAGCGTGAGAAGAAGAAGGCCGGCGCCGCGGTCAGCGGAGACTCCCTCACCTCGCCGATGCAGGGCACGATCGTCAAGGTCGGCGTCGAGGAGGGACAGGAGGTCGCCGAGGGCGACGTCATCGTGGTGCTCGAGGCCATGAAGATGGAGCAGCCGCTCAAGGCGCACAAGGCCGGCACCGTCACGGGCCTCGACGCCGAGGTCGGCGCGACCGTCTCCAACGGCGCGGTCATCTGCGAGCTGAAGGGCTGAGCCCGGCGTGGCGATGTTCAAGAAGGTCCTGGTCGCCAACCGCGGTGAGATCGCCATCCGGGCCTTCCGCGCCGCCTACGAGCTCGGCGCCCAGACCGTCGCGGTCTTCCCCTACGAGGACCGGGGCTCCGAGCACCGGCTGAAGGCCGACGAGGCCTACGAGATCGGTGAGCACGGCCACCCGGTGCGCGCCTACCTCGATCCCGAGACGATCGTGGCCACCGCCGTGAAGGCAGGGGCCGACGCGGTCTACCCCGGCTACGGCTTCCTGTCGGAGAACCCCAAGCTGGCCGAGGCCTGCGCGAACGCCGGGATCACCTTCATCGGTCCCACCTCCGACGTACTCACCCTCACCGGCAACAAGGCACGGGCGATCGCCGCGGCGAAGCAGGCCGGGGTGCCGACCCTCGCGTCGGTCGAGCCGGGCACCGACGTGGAGTCGTTGGTCGAGGCCACCGCTGACATCCCCTACCCGCTGTTCGTGAAGGCTGTCGCGGGCGGCGGTGGCCGTGGCATGCGCCGCGTGGACGAGCCCGAGAAGCTGCGTGAGGCCATCGAGACCTGCATGCGCGAGGCCGAGAGCGCCTTCGGCGACCCGACGGTCTTCGTCGAGCAGGCGGTCGTGGACCCGCGCCACATCGAGGTACAGATCCTCGCTGATGGCGAGGGCAACGTCATCCACCTCTTCGAGCGGGACTGCTCGGTGCAGCGCCGCCACCAGAAGGTCGTGGAGATCGCTCCGGCCCCGAACCTCGACCCGGACCTCCGGGAACGGATCTGCGCCGACGCGGTGCGGTTCGCGAAGGAGATCGGCTACCGCAACGCCGGCACCGTCGAGTTCCTGCTCGCGCCGGACGGCTCCTACGTCTTCATCGAGATGAACCCAAGGATCCAGGTCGAGCACACGGTGACCGAGGAGGTCACCGACGTGGACCTGGTGCGCTCCCAGATGCGGATCGCCGCGGGCGAGACCCTCGCCGACCTCGGACTCAGCCAGGACAGCATCGTGCTCCGCGGCGCTGCCCTCCAGTGCCGGATCACGACCGAGGACCCGGCGAACGGGTTCCGCCCCGACACCGGCAAGATCACGACCTACCGCTCCCCCGGCGGCGCCGGCGTGCGCCTCGACGGCGGCACGACGTACACGGGCGCCGAGGTGAGCGCGCACTTCGACTCGATGCTGACCAAGCTGACCTGCCGTGGGCGGAACTTCGAGGTCGCGGTCGAGCGAGCCCGCCGGGCCGTCGCGGAGTTCCGGATCCGTGGGGTCGCCACGAACATCCCGTTCCTCCAGGCAGTCCTCGACGACCCGGACTTCAGGGCAGGGCGGCTGTCCACCTCGTTCATCGAGGATCACCCGCAGCTGCTCACCGCTCGGTCGTCCGCCGACCGCGGCACGAAGCTGCTGACGTACCTCGCCGACGTGACCGTGAACCAGCCGTACGGCAAGGCGCCGGTGAGCATCGACCCGGCGAGCAAGCTCCCCGACCTGTCGCTCGACGTGCCGGCCCCGGACGGAACCCGGCAGCAGCTGCTCTCGCTCGGCCCGGAGGGTTTCGCCCGTGCCCTGCGTGAGCAGAAGGCTGTGGCAGTCACCGACACCACGTTCCGCGACGCACACCAGTCGCTGCTCGCGACGCGGGTGCGCACCCGTGACATGGTCACGGTCGCCGGACACGTCGCCCGGATGACACCGAACCTGTGGAGCCTCGAGGCGTGGGGCGGGGCGACGTACGACGTGGCCCTCCGGTTCCTCTCCGAGGACCCGTGGGAGCGGCTCGCGGAGCTGCGGCAGGCGGTTCCGAACATCTGCCTGCAGATGCTCCTGCGCGGCCGCAACACGGTCGGCTACACGCCGTACCCGACCGACGTCACGCGCGCCTTCGTCCAGGAGGCGGCCGCCACCGGCCTCGACGTGTTCCGGATCTTCGACGCCCTGAACGACGTCGAGCAGATGCGGCCGGCGATCGAGGCGGTCAGGGAGACCGGTACGACGGTCGCGGAGGTCGCGCTCTGCTACACCGGCGACCTGTCGAGCCCGGACGAGAAGCTGTACACGCTCGACTACTACCTGCGCCTTGCGGAGCGGATCGTCGACGCCGGTGCGCACGTCATCGCGATCAAGGACATGGCCGGTCTGCTCCGCGCACCCGCGGCCCGCACGCTGGTGACCGCACTGCGCGAGCGCTTCGACCTGCCCGTCCACCTGCACACGCACGACACCCCGGGCGGCCAGCTCGCCACCCTGCTCGCTGCGATCGACGCCGGCGTCGACGCGGTGGATGCCGCGTGCGCGTCGATGGCGGGGACGACCAGCCAGCCGCCGCTCTCGGCGCTCGTGGCCACCACGGACCACTCCGAGCGCGAGACAGGCCTCGACCTGCAGGCTGTGTGCGACCTCGAGCCGTACTGGGAGGCCACCCGGCGGGTGTACGCGCCGTTCGAGTCGGGTCTCCCCTCCCCCACGGGTCGGGTCTACACGCACGAGATCCCCGGCGGCCAGCTGTCGAACCTGCGTCAGCAGGCGATCGCCCTCGGCCTCGGCGAGAAGTTCGAGCAGATCGAGGACATGTACGCCGCCGCGAACGACATCCTCGGCAACCTGGTCAAGGTGACTCCCTCCAGCAAGGTGGTCGGTGACCTCGCGCTCCACCTCGTGGCGGTCGGCGCCGACCCGAAGGAGTTCGCGGAGGAGCCCGGGAAGTTCGACGTTCCCGACTCGGTGATCGGGTTCCTGTCCGGTGAGCTCGGCGACCCGCCCGGCGGCTGGCCCGAGCCGTTCCGCACCAAGGCGCTGGCCGGACGCAAGGCCAAGCCCCCGGTGGCGGAGCTCAGCGACGAGGAGCGTGAGGGCCTCTCGCTGGATCGTCGCGCGACGCTGAACCGGCTGCTGTTCGCGGGGCCCACCAAGGACTTCGAGGAGTCCCGGGCGAAGTACAGCGACCTCTCGGTCCTCCCCACGTCGCTCTACCTGTACGGCATGCAGACCGGCGAGGAGTACCAGGTCGACCTCCAGGAGGGGAAGCGACTCCTGCTCGGCGTGCAGGCGATCAGCGAGCCCGACGAGCGCGGCTACCGCACGGTGATGTGCACGATCAACGGCCAGCTGCGGCCGGTGAACGTGCGCGACCGGTCCGTCGCGTCAGAGGTGCCTGCTCAGGAGAAGGCCGACACCTCCAAGCCCGGCCAGGTCGCGGCACCGTTCGACGGCGCTGTGACCGTCGGCGTCCAGGAGGGCGCGAAGGTCGCGGCCGGGGAGACCGTGGCGACGATCGAGGCCATGAAGATGGAGGCCTCCATCACCGCCCCGGTCGGCGGCACGGTCGAGCGGATCGCCATCCAGGCCACCCAGCAGGTCGAGGGCGGCGACCTGGTGCTGGTGATCGCCCCGGACTGACCGCCCTCCTGTCACAGCGAGCAGGCGGTCGTCACCTGTCGGCAGTGTGGGCGGGCATCGACGCGCGGCGCACCGGTGCCACCGTCGGCACCGGCTCCTTGGTCAGGAAGTCGACGATCACGGTGTTGCAGAGGTCCGGCTTCTCCTGAAGCAGGAAATGGGAGGTGCCTGGTACGACGGCCAGCTCTGCCCCGGGTATCCCCTCGTACATCGCGGCCACGTGCTCCATGGTCATGAGGTCGTCGTCGCCGAACATCACCAACGTCCGGCTCGCCACCTTGCCGAGGTCCCCTCGCGTGAGCGCGGGCTCCCTGGCGGCCATCTGCGCGACCTTCCTGACCACGACCGGGAAGTGCTCCTCGCCGTCCGGTGACACCTCGCCGTAGGCAGCGCCGAGGAACGCGACGACCTGGTCGACGTCCATCTCGTTCATGCCGGGCATCAGGCCGTCGTGGTGGAAGCCGCCGCTGATGAGCACCAGGTTGCGGACCAGGTCCGGCCGCTTCATCGCCACGAGCATCGCGACGACTGCGCCGTCGCTGTGTCCCACCAGGTGCGCGGGGGCGCCCACGACCGTCTCGAGGAAGTCGATGGTGTCGCGCGCCATCACGTCATAGGTGAGCGGCCCCTCCACGTCCGGCGTGTGCCCGTGGCCACGCCGCTCCGGCGTGAAGACGTGGAACCGCTCGGCAAGCGGCCCGATGTTGCCCACGAAGAACCGGGCGTCGACACACCCGCCGTGCAACAGGACGAGCGGCTCCCCCGCACCGAGCTCGTCGTACCAGGTCCGCACTGCTGGAAGTTCGGCATAGCTCGGCATCGCCCGCTCCCTCCGGAGGTCTCGGTTCTACGCTGCAGCACGAAACGCGCCCTCGCAATGGCCTCCTGGTGAGGGTCGTAGCCGCGCCCGACCGGTCCGCTTCTACTCGCCCGACCATTCGGCAGGCGGTGGCACGTTCACGGTCGGGATCCCTCCACCTGCCCGGGCGATGACGGCCAACGCCGGTTCATCGCTCGGGTTGCTCTCACGATGGATGGTGAAGGCGGGCACATAGACGAAGTCACCCGGTCCGGCGTCCAGGTAACCCTCGACTCTCCTCGCACTCCAGACGCATCACCCCTGAGACGACGTACAGACTCGTCTCGTTCTTGTCGTGGTGATGCCAGGCCGAGACCGAGCCGGGCGCGGTCTCCACCCGTCCTGCCCACAGAATGGGGCGTTCGAAGGCTCGCTTCCGGAGCATGCCCGGAGTCGGGTCAGCAGGCTCGAGGTCGGCCGCTCTGATCACGCGGATGGGCTCGCCCATGCCTCGAGTGTGGCGCGGTCAACCGACGACCGCCAGCGGCTCCACACGGTCGGCTCCGTAATACTCATCCGGTGAGCGAGTGGGACGGGGCTGCCATTTCGTGGGCGGAAGAAGTCTGGGGCCGAGCGGTTCGAGGTGTCCGCAGGCTGAGCGGAGGCTGGACCTCGACCATGCTCGAGCTGACCGCGAGCGACGGCGAACGTGCCGTTCTGCGTCTGATGACCAAGGAGCCATGGCGCTCGCACGCAGCGGGTCTGCTCGGGCGGGAGTCTGAGATCCAACGACAGCTCGTCGGCACGAACATCCCCACGCCCAAGAGCCTTGCCGTGGATCCCGATGGCGCCCGGGCCGGGACGCCCGCGCACCTGATGTCCTGGCTTCCGGGCTCCCTCGAGCTCACCCGCGCCGATGACGACCTGCTGCGGGGTCTTGCTCGGCTGCTCGCCGAGATCCACAGCCACGACCCCGGCGACAGCAGGCCGCGGACCTACCAGTCCTGGGCTCCACCGGCCAAGCGCGTGGTTCCCGTGTGGGCACAGCTTCCCGCGGTCTGGAGGCAGGCGTTCGAGGTGCTCGAACAGCCACCTCCGGCGTACCGGGGCACCTTCCTCCATCGCGACTTCCACCTGGGGAACATCCTCTGGGACGGCCCTCACGTCAGCGGAGTCGTGGACTGGGTCGAGACGTCGTGGGGTCCGGCAGGACTCGACGTCGCGCACGCGACGACGTACCTGGCGATGCTCCACGGCGTCGACACGGCGAACGAGTTCGCATCGGCCTGTCACGAGCTCGCGAACGGCGAGGAGGATCCTGACGCCCAGCGGTACTGGGCTGTCATGGACATCGTCGGGTACCTGCCGGACCCCTCGAAGGTCGTTCAGCCGTGGCGCGACATGGGGCGCCCGGTCAGCGACCGACTCGCCCGAGCCAGGCTCGAGCAGCACCTCGCCTCGGTGGTCCAGAAGTGAACTGCGGCGATCGGCCTCTTCGAGGTCACCGTCGCCGGCTCGAGGTGGCTGAGTACAGCACGACGGTCTGGGCGATGCTCCGCTGAGCGACGTCGGCCTGGGTAGGACGACTCGTCGTACGCTCCGAGGATGCAGGTTCTCGTCGTCGACGGTGCGAACGTCGTGGGCAGTCGTCCCGACGGCTGGTGGCGGGACCGCGCGGGTGCCGCCCGGCGCCTGCATGAACAGCTGCAGACCGCCGAGCTGCCCCAGGACGAGGTCATCCTGGTCCTCGAGGGCGGCGCTAGACGTGGTCTCCCGGCCGGCCCGGACGGGCGCATACGGACGGTTCACGCGCCCCGGTCCGGCGACGACGCGATCGTCGAGGCTGTGCAGACGCAGCTGGGCGCGGACGACGGGCGCAGCGTCACGGTAGTCACCGCCGACCGGGTGCTGCGGAGCCGTGTCGAGGCGGCAGGAGCCACCTGCCGGAGCCCGTCGTGGCTCCTCGACCAGCTGTGACGCGCCGGGGCGCACACTGACCACACCGGACGTGGCTCGAAGCGGTTACCCCGGGCCGTCGATCCCCTATGCCTGAGCGGGTCCTCACGATCTGCGACCACCGGCTCCGCCGAACGGCCTACAGGCGCGACCGGCAGGTGTGACGATGGTTCTCGGTGGTGCACGGGGCGCCCTTCGTGCCAGCCGTCGTCACGGGGAGCCAGCTGATGCGTCTCAAGAGTGTTCTCGCCGCGACAGCCCTGGTCGCCGGCGCCATGGCTCTACCCGCCTGCGGCTCGAACGTGCAGACGACCACCTTCGAGACCTCCGGTGACTGCCCGCGCGAACAGACGGTGGTACGACGGGCGCTCCACAGGTCGCACCTCCGGGTGGACGTGAACGGCGACGGGCGACTCGACAAGGTGGCGGTCGCGTCCGAGCCCGGAGCCCCCAAACCTTGCCGCGCCTTCGTGGGGGTACGCGTTCGAGGCAGCTCGACGTACTCCACGCACTTGATCCCCGGCGCCGCACCGATCAAGGGCCTGCGGGCACAGATCGTCGGGTTGCCCACCCTCCAGCATCAACGAGGCGCGCAGATCGTGGTCGACACCAAGGCTGCCGTCGACTCCGTGCTGGCGCAGATGTTCACCCTTTCAGGCGGGCGCCTCCGCCCGGTTCACGTACCGGGATCCGAGGACGGGACGTTCATCGTCGAGGGTGGCGGCGTGATCTATCCCCACGGTGCCGGGTGCACCGCCGAGGGACGCGTGATGCTGTCACAGGCAGCGCAGACGACGGACGGGAAGCGTTTCCGTGTGACCCGGCGGACCTACGACATCCGTGGCGAGCGGGCCCGTTTCGCCACCCCGGTGGTCAAGCGGGAGACGGTCGGCGTGAACCAGCTGGTCGAGCGCTTCCCCGAGTTCGCCGCTCCGCACTGGAAAGCGTGCACAGGCAAGGTCCGCCGTTGACCACGGCGCCGCGTCGGCACCGGTCCTGAGGGCAGGAACCGTGCGAACCAGTCGGCTCGAGGCGTTCAGCGACGGCGTTCTCGCCATCATCATCACCATCATGGTGCTGGAGCTGAAGGTGCCGGACGAGCCGACCCTGCACGCGCTCGGCGGCTCGGCGACGGGGTTCCTGACCTACCTGCTCAGCTTCGTGTACATCGGGATCTACTGGAGCAACCACCACCACATGTTCCAGGTCGTCGAGCGCGTC
The DNA here is from genome assembly GCA_963721165.1 of uncultured Actinomycetota bacterium. Taxonomy (GTDB): domain Bacteria; phylum Actinomycetota; class Actinomycetes; order Propionibacteriales; family Nocardioidaceae; genus Nocardioides_C. The sequence continues at coordinate 265,095 of CAVRIE010000014.1, forward strand.
AACGGCACGGTCCTCTGGGCGAACCTCCACCTGCTCTTCTGGCTCTCGCTCTTCCCCGTCACGACCGCCTGGGTGGACGAGACGAGGTTCTCCCGCACGCCCGTCGTCGTCTACGGGCTCAACCTGCTCCTGGCAGCGGTGGCGTACTACGTCCTGCAGCTGGCGATCTTCCACGTCCGGGGCGGTTCGGGCCTCCGGGAGGCGCTCGGCCGCGATCTCAAGGGCAAGCTCTCGCCGGTCCTCTACGTCTCCGGGATCGCGCTCGCCTTCGTCGCACCCTGGCTGGCCATGCTCGTCTTCACCGCCGTGGCGATCATGTGGCTCGTGCCCGACCGACGTGTGGAGCGGTACCTCGCCGAGCGGGAGTCGACCCCGGCGTGAGACCAATCCCCTGTCCGAGGAGTGCCTCGGGTCAGTTCCTGACGACCTGGGTGGCGCCGGTCTTGCGGATCCAGAGGATGTAGCCGTGCTCGAAGTCGACCCGCTGTCCACGCGGGACGGCACGGTTCGACGAGGTCGGCCAGCCCAGGCTGCCCCTGATGCCACCCTCGGCGCCGTAGCGCTTGTCGATCGCGCCGGTCACCGCGACGGGAGCGGAGGGGACGTGCTGGTAGATGCTCCCCTTCTGGAACCGCGCCAGGCTGTTCACGCCCCGTCGACGTACCGGAGTCTTCGGGAAGCCGAGGGCCGACGTCGGTCCGCCGACCTTGTTGTAGGCGCTGAGGATGGGGCCGTACAGCTCCCTCGCGCCGGTCGTCGGCGAGTAGAAGATGCGGCCACGCTGGAACCTCTGGGCGGCGCCCGAGGCCACCGGGAACTCACCGCCGCGGACGTTGCCGAGCTGTGACTTGCTGCCTCCGATGCGCGTCCAGCGGGTCATGATCGGCGTGGGCTCGATGGAGAACCAGTTCGACCGCAGCCCGTAGGCCCATCGGAAGTCGTCCCCCGAGATCCTCACGTCGCTCTTGGAGCCGTCGAGGACGATCGTGTTGACCCGGCCCTGCCACTCCCCGTTGCCGTCCCGGCTGGTCACGCGGATCCGCTGGAGCGTGCCGATCGACGGGTAGCGCCGCTCCAGGCGGCCGGCGTCCGCGGTCACTGACCAGGTGTGGACGTAGTTGCCGTCCCACCCGTCGTAAGGGTCCTCCAGTGATGTCAGGTAGGGGACGCTGCCCGCTGACGTCCACCCGCCGCTGCTGGCGGAGAACTGCGTGAAGGCAGGGCGCCCCTGGTAGGTCAGGATCTGCCTGGCCGTGGCTCGCACGGCCGCGTTCGCGCGGGAGTCCTCGCTGGTCACGCCCTTGTAGACCTGGCACGCGGTGGTGTCGCAGATCTGGTAGTACCGGCGCGAGTTCTGGTCGCGCGACCAGGTGGCGTAGGTACGCGCGGCGATGGCCTGCGCCTTGACCGCCTCGGTGTGCCAGGAAGCGGGCATCTCGGCCGGTACGACACCCATGACGTACTCGTCCATCGAGACGATATTCACGGTATTACGGCTCGAAGATCCTGCCGAGGGAGAGGCAGCACGGAGAATGCCGCGGTAGGTCCTGGCGCCCGAAGGCATCCACAAAGTCATCGGCTTGTCGGCGAAGAATTCCGCGTCACCCGAGATGTTCTTGGCCCAGGTGGCCCCGAAACGTCGCCAGCGGCCGTTGTAGAAGTCGACAACGGTGCGACCGTCCTTCACGTTCAGTCGCCAGCGCGACACGTTGTCGCGGACGGGAAGCGTGTGGACCGCCTTGTCCCCGAGGGTGCGGACACTCAGACCCGCGACCGGGCTGACGACGACGTCGTCGGAGGTGTCCGCCGTGATCAGCACCCGGACCGAGCCCGAGACCTTGCCCCAGGTCGTGCCGGGGTAGTAGAAGTCGACGATCTCCTTGTAGGACAGGCCTTTGAGTGCCGCTCCCTGGGCGCCGTACTGCGACATCCCGTGGCCGTGACCGAAGCCATGACCCTCGACGACGATCTTCTTGCCGACCGGGACCCAGTAGGACTGGTCGGTCGACACGGCCGCCGCGGGCTCCCCCGAGAGGACCCCGCCGAGAGACCCGGCCATGATCACCGAAGCCAGCGCCAGCGCGGCTCCACGTCTCCGTGCACTCATCCGAAGCTCCCTCTGCCCGAGACGAATCCGCGTGAAAGATGTGAGTGTTGTTGCGCGTGTGAACAGGTGATTATGCGCACGACTGAGGTATTTCTGTCTGACGAATGTAGAAATAAAGCCTAAATACAGCAGCGTAATTACGCAAATGTCATTTGGCTGATTTTGAATCCCAGGAAGCGGGGCGGATTTCCGGCTGACGGATACGCTCAGGACATGACCGCCCTGCTCATCCTCCTCGTCGTCGCCGGAGCGATCGCGCTTGCCGTGGGCGTCTCCCGACGCCAGCAACGGCAGCAGCTCGAACAACGCCGCTCCACCGAGCTCGCTGCCGTGGTCAAGGTCGCGGACGAGGACGTGACACGGTTCGGCGAGGAGCTCCAGCGTCTCGACACCGACATGCTCGTCACCCCGCTCGACGAGCCGATGCGGCAGGACTACCAGCGCGCGCTCGACTCCTACGAGTCCGCCAAGGAGACCCTGCAACGGGCCACCGAGCCTGAGCACATCAAGCACGTCACGAGTGCCCTCGAGGACGGCCGGTACGCCGCTGCCTGCGTTCTCGCCCGGAAGAACGGCGAGCCGCTGCCTGTGCGAAGGCCGCCGTGCTTCTTCAACCCCGCACACGGACCGTCCACCACCGACATCGACTGGGCGCCGCCCGCGGGCATCCCGCGACAGGTGCCCGTCTGCGCAGCAGACGCCGACCGCGTGGAACAGGGAGCCGAGCCCGACATCCGCACCGTGCAGCAGGGTTACGGCCGGGTTCCGTACTGGCAGGCCGGGCCGGCCTACTCACCGTGGGCGACGGGGTACTTCGGCGCCTACGCCGCCTCGAACCTGCTGCCCAGCTTCATGCTGCTCACCCTGCTGTCACCGACCTGGGACGGCGGCTACGTCGAGGGCGCCGACACGGACTTCGGCGCCGGTGACGCGGGCGGCGACGGCGGCTGGGGCGATGGCGGTGGAGGCGACTCCGGCGACGATGGCGGCGGCGACTCCGGCGGGGACTACGCAGGCGACTCCGGAGGCACCGACTCCGGGGCGACTCCGGGGGTGGCGACTTCGGCGGCGGGGACGGAGGCGGCTTCGACTTCGGTGGCGGCTTCGGTGACTTCGGCGGCGGTGACTTCGGCGGGTTCTGACCCGCGGGCAGCCGCCTACCCGTGGTAGCGGTGCAGGCGGCGGGCCGCCTCGGCGACCGACCCGCTCATCGACGGGTACACCGTGAACGCCTGGGCGAGCTGGTCGGCCGTGAGGTTCTCCGAGACCGCGATCGACACCGGGTGGATCAGCTCGCTTGCGCGCGGACCGACCACCACTCCCCCGACGACGATGCCCGTGCCGGGACGGCAGAACAGCTTCACGAACCCGTCGCGCACGCCCTGCATCTTGGCGCGGGCGTTGCCGGACAGTGGCAGCATCACCGTCTCGACCTGGATCTCCCCCGCGTCGACGGCGTTCTGGGTCCAGCCGACCGTGGCGATCTCCGGCGTGGTGAAGACGTTGGCGGACACGGTCCTGAGGTCGAGGGGGGTGACCTTGTCACCGAGGAAGTGCCACATCGCGATCCGGCCCTGCATGGCCGCCACGGAGGCGAGCATGAACACCCCTGTGCAGTCGCCGGCCGCGTAGATCCCGCGGGCCGACGTACGTGAGACGCGGTCCACGTTGACGAACCCGCCGTCCTTGAGGTTCACACCCGCCTCCTCGAGCCCGATCGCGGAGGTGTTCGGGACGGACCCCAGAGCAAGCAGGCAGTGCGACCCCTCCACGGTGCGTCCGTCGGTGAGCGTGACGGTGACCTTGTCGCCCTCACGCACGACCGACTCCATGCGGGAGCGGGACAGCACGGTCATTCCGCGGCGGGTGAAGACCTGTTCGAGGACCTCGGCCGCGTCGGGGTCCTCACCCGGCAGGACCCGGTCCCGGCTGGAGACGAGCACGACGTCCATGCCCAGGGCGTTGTACGCGCCGGCGAACTCGGCCCCGGTGACGCCGGAGCCCACGACGATCAGCCGCTCGGGGACCTCCTCGAGGTCGTAGACCTGGTCCCAGCTGAGGATCCGCTCGCCGTCCGGCTGAGCCGTGTCGAGTGTGCGTGGGCTGGCGCCAGTGGCGATCAGGACCGCGTCTGCGTCGAACGTCTCGGTGCCGCCGTCAGGGAGCTCGGCGACCACCCGTTGCGGGCCGTCGAGCCTGCCGCGGCCGCGCACCACGCGAACCTTCTCGCGTGTCAGCCGGCGCTCGATGTCCGAAGACTGCGCCAGCGCAAGTGTCTTGACCCGCTCGTTCACCCGCAGCAGATCCACCGAGACCGTGCCCCCGGGGACGTCGTCGTGACCACCGAGGGAGATGCCGAGCTCTTCGGCCTCGCCCATGTCGGCCATGAGCTCCGCCGTGGCGATCAGGGTCTTGCTGGGCACGCAGTCGGTGAGGACCGCAGAACCGCCGATGCCGTCGGAGTCGACGACTGTGACCTCCGCCCCAAGCTGGGCCGCCACGAGCGCGGACTCGTAGCCACCTGGTCCACCACCGACGATCACTACGCGATTCACGGCGCCCATTGTTCCATCCGCGCGATAGCCTCCTGTGCCGTGCCTCTCTACGCCGCCTACGGGTCGAACCTCGATCCCTCCCGCATGAGCGAGCGTTGCCCGCACTCGCCTCTCCGAAGCACCGGCTGGCTCACCGGCTGGCGGTTGACCTTCGGCGGCGAGGAGCACGGCTGGGACGGCGCCCTCGCCACGATCGTCCAGGATCCCTTCGAGCAGGTCTTCGTGGCGCTCTACGACGTCACCGAGGAGGACATGGCGGTCCTCGACGAGCTCGAGAGCTTCAACGCCGGGCTCTACCGCAAGACCCGGGTCCGCGTGGCGACGATGTCCGGGAGCCACCTCGCGTGGGCCTACGTCCTCGACGCCTACGAAGGCGGCCTGCCCTCGGCCAGCTCGCTCGGGATCCTCGCGGACGCCGCCGAGGCAGCCGACGCCCCCGACGACTACGTCGCCGCCCTCCGCGCGAGACCGTGCCGCTCCATCGGCCTGTGAACGTACGTCGACGCGCCCGCGGCGTTACGCTGCCGCGGTGAACACGACGAACACCGCACCCACCCCCCAGGCCCTCGCCTCAGAAGCCGCCGACCGTCTGCGTGAGCTGACCGGCGTCGACCGCCATGACGTCGCGCTCGTCATGGGGTCGGGCTGGCTCCCCGCCGTCGACGCGCTCGGTGAGGCGACCGCCGAGGTCAGCACGACCGACCTGCCCGGCTTCGCGCCTCCGGCCGTCGAGGGACACGCGGGCAAGATCCGGTCGGTGCGCGCGGGCGACAAGAACCTGCTCGTGTTCCTCGGCAGGACCCACTTCTACGAGGGCCTCGGCGTGCGCTCCGTCGTACACGGGGTCCGCATGGCCGCCGCGTCCGGCTGCACGGTCGCCGTCCTGACCAACGGCTGCGGCGGGCTGAACGAGTCCTGGCAGCCGGGCACACCCGTGCTGATCCGCGACCACATCAACCTCACGGCGACCTCCCCGATCGAGGGCGCACACTTCGTCGACCTCACCGACCTGTACAGCACGCGGCTGCGCAACCTGTGCCGTGAGGTGGACCCGAGCCTCGACGAGGGGGTCTACGTCCAGTTCCGCGGACCGCACTACGAGACCCCGGCGGAGATCGGCATGGTGCGCGCCATCGGCGGTGACCTCGTCGGCATGTCGACCACCCTCGAGGCGATCGCGGCACGCGAGGCCGGCATGGAGGTGCTCGGCATCTCGCTGGTCACGAACCTCGCCGCGGGCATCACCGGCGAGCCGCTCAACCACGAGGAGGTCCTCGAGGCGGGCAACGCCGCGGCCTCACGCATGGGCGGGCTCCTCGGCTCGATCGTGCCGAAGATCTGATGCGGGTCCTGGTCACCGGCGCGGCCGGAACGATCGGAACCGTGGTCTGCGCCGGTCTCCTCGACCGCGGGCACGACGTGGCCGGGCTCGACACGGCGGCCGAGCCCGAGGGCTTCACCGGCCCGTGGTTCACCGCCGACTGCGCCGACCCGGACGCGGTCTCGGCGGTCTTCGACAGCCTCGAGCACTCAGGCCCGCTCGACGCGGTGGTTCACCTCGCGAGCATCCCGACCGAGGCCGCGTTGCCGGTGATCCTCGAGTCCCACGTGACGACGACCGCGGCTCTCCTCGACGCGATGGTGACCCACAGCGTGAGCCGGATCGTGTACGCCAGCAGCAACCACGCTGTGGGGCGCACCCCCCGCAGTGACCTGGTGTCGACGGACGTGCCGCCCCGGCCGGACACGTTCTACGGGGTCGGCAAGGTCGCGGCCGAGGCACTCCTGCGGCTGTACGTCGACCGCTACGGCATCGACGCGCTGGCCACCCGGATCGGGAGCTTCCTGCCGCAGCCGACGACCCGCCGCCACCTGTCGACCTGGCTCTCCCCTGACGACGCGGTGCGGATGGTGCACGCCTGCCTGACCACACCGGACCCGGGCTTCGGGGTGCTCTACGGCATCTCCGCGAACACGAGGGCGTGGTGGGACCTGGCCCCAGGGCGTGCACTCGGCTACGACCCGCAGGACGACGCCGAGGAGTTCGCCGCGACCGTCGAGGCCACGCCCGAGAGCGACACCGACCGCGTCGAGGGCGCGCACGTGGGCGGCCCGTTCGTCACCGAGGAGTACTACCGCCCCGCCCTGGACCGCGCCTGAGCAGGCCCCGGCGGCCGCCGCGCATCATCCAGGCGTGGTTGGCCACGAGCACGGGACGGGCCATCGAGGACCCCGCTCTCAGGAGTCGTCCACGCACCTCGACCTCCTGCTCGTAGCACACCGCCGTGGTGGGACCGGTGTCGCACAGGGTCCATCGCGACCAGCCCTCGAGCTGGCCGCGGATGCGAGCCTCCAGCACCCCGGCGGACCGGTCCTCCACCGCGCGCTCGAGAACCAGGTCGAGCGAGTAGGGCAGCAGTGAGCGCGCGACCACGTGGGCGGTGTCGTCGTCGACACGCCTCACGGCGCGCACCTGGGGCCACCACGACGGGTAGCCGCCGACGTCGGCCAGCATGTCGAAGAGCTCGCCGCGAGGCGACGGCAGCGACCAGTCGTTCCTGAAGCGGTAGGTCGTGCTCACGGCAGGACCTCGCCCGGGAGGTCGAGACGAGCGACCATCCGTTCGAGTGCCAGGGCCGCTGCCCGTCGTACCTGGGCGTCGGCGTCGTCGAGGCCCGACTGCACCGTGGGCAGGTGCTCGGTGTCGCCCGCGAGACCGAGCAACCGGATCGCCGTGGCCCGCACCCGCGGAAGGTCGTGGCTCGCGAGCGGGACGGCACCGTCGGCCGCCGCCGAGATCTCTCGTCGGGCCGCCACCTTGAGGCACATCTCCGCCGGCCGCCAGTGCTCGTGGGCGAGGCCGCGCACCACCGCGGGCGCCGCACCCGGGGCCCAGACGTAGAGCAGCCCGCGCGCTCCCCACGTCGGCCACCAGTAGTCGCGGAAGCCGGACTCGCGGACCTCGTCGATGGTCCGGTCGTGGCCGGTCAGGCCCACCGCGATCGCGGCGCACGACTCCGGCGGCGCGCCGTCCAGCAGGGCCACGCAGGCCTCGACCACGCGCGCCTCCCCCTCTCGCGCGGCGAGCGCCTGCACGACCTCGCTGACGGGTAGGTCACGTCGGTCAGATGTCCCGGACGTCGTCACGAGGGCAACGCTAGCCTTCGAGGGTGACCGTTTCGAACACCTTTGACTCGACCGACGCCCTCCTCGAACGCGCCCGCGCCTGGGCCGCCGAGGACCCCGACCCGCAGACCCGCGCGGAGCTCGAGGACCTCCTCCGCCAGGTCGGGCAGGACCCCGCGGGGCCCGCTGCCGTCGACCTCGCGGACAGGTTCCGGGGCCCCTTGGAGTTCGGTACGGCGGGCCTCCGGGGGGCCTTGGGGGCGGGGCCGAACCGGATGAACCGGATCGTGGTCATCCGCGCGGCGGCCGGCCTGGCGGCGTACCTGCGCGACAACGGGGCAGGCGATGGCGACAAGGTCGTCATCGGCTACGACGCCCGGCACAACTCCGACGTGTTCGCCCGCGACACCGCCGAGGTCATGGCAGGGGCGGGCCTCCGCGCGCTCGTGCTGCCGAAGGCGCTGCCGACGCCGGTGCTGGCCTACGCCATCCGCGACCTCGGCTGCGTCGCCGGCGTCATGGTGACCGCCTCGCACAACCCGCCCCAGGACAACGGCTACAAGGTCTACCTCGGCGACGGCAGCCAGATCGTGCCGCCGGCCGACGCCCAGATCTCCGAGCGCATCGAGGCGGTGGGAGCGCTCGAGTCGGTCCCGCGTTCGGACGACTGGGAGTGGCTCGACGACAGCGTCCTCGAGTCCTACGTGGCACGGGTGGCGGCGCTTGTGAGCCCTGACTCGCCCCGTGACCTGACCGCGGTCTACACGCCCCTCCACGGCGTCGGCGGCCAGGTCGTCAGGCAGGTCCTCGAGCGTGCGGGGTTCGCCGCGGCCCACGTCGCGAGCGAACAGTTCGAACCCGACCCGGACTTCCCGACCGTGGCCTTCCCGAACCCGGAGGAGCCGGGAGCCATGGACATCGCGATGCGGCTCGCCGCGGAGGTCGACGCCGACGTCGTGCTCGCCAACGACCCCGACGCGGACCGCTGCGCCGCGGCCGTGCCCGACGGCCCCCACGGCTGGCGGATGCTCCGGGGCGACGAGGTCGGCGCGCTGCTCGCGGACTTCCTGCTGCGCCAGGGCGTCCGGGGCGTGTTCGCCACGACGATCGTGTCGTCGTCGCTGCTCGGCACGATGGCCGCCGCGCACGGGCAGGACTACCGCGAGACGCTGACCGGCTTCAAGTGGCTGGGCCGCGTCGAGGGACTGGCCTTCGGCTACGAGGAGGCACTCGGCTACTGCGCGGCGCCCGAGCTCGTGCGCGACAAGGACGGCATCTCCGCCCTGCTGCGGCTGGCCGAGCTCGCCGCGATCCTCCGCCGTGAGGGGCGCACGCTCACCGACCAGCTCGACGAGATCGCGCGCACCTACGGCCTCCACGCCACCGACCAGCTCTCGGTCCGGGTGAGCGACCTGTCCGAGATCGCCGACGCGATGGCCCGGCTGCGCGCCACTCCGCCGACCACCCTCGGCGGCCTGTCCGTGGAGCAGGTGGACGACCTGAGCCTCGGGGGCGCGGGACTCCTCCCGACCGAGGGCCTGCGGTACCGCCTCAGCGAGGGCGCCCGGGTGGTCGTGCGCCCCTCGGGCACCGAGCCGAAGCTGAAGTGCTACCTCGAGGTCGTGGTCCCCGTGGAGGGCGCCGACGCCGGTGGGGTGGACGCGGCCCGGATCTCCGCGGTCGGCGGCTCGACGCGATCCGCAACGACCTGTCCGCTGCCCTCGGCCTCTGAGGGTCGCGCTGACAAACATCGTGCAGATGTCCGATCGTGACGTCGGATTCGCTGATCGAGACGTGATTTCTTCGCACCTGCACGATGTTTGCCCGGGGTCCCGTGTCCGAGCCGGCCGGGTGTACGACGGTCGCCGGGATGCGCGAGGCGGCCGAGGCCGGCGTCAGAGCAGGAGGCTCGCCACGAGGGCCACGCCCGTGACGACGAGCGCGACGATCTCCGGCCAGGCCCACGTCTCGCGCGGTCGCTCGCCCGTCGTACCGCCGCCGGCGGCCGCCCGACGCTTCGCGTCCTCGACCAGCGCGCCGATCCGGGTCTCCACGAAGGTCGCGTAGTTCATCGCGCTCTGGTCGGGGTGCAGAGGAGTCGCCGCCTCGGTGTACGCCTCGAGCTTGTCCCACCCGAGCAGCGAGGAGGGCCCGCGGGACTTCGACCTCACCATCTTCCGCAGGGAGCTGCCGATGCCGATGCAGACGTAGCGCTTCTCCCCCACCCAGACGTTGAGCATCCGGCGGACGCTGACGTCGTCGATGAGGACGAGCGGCACGGTGACGTCCCGCAGCGTGTTCTGCAGGCGCAGGGTGTCGGGATAGGCAGTGGCCCGGGGCCGCAGCTGCGTCACCCAGATCAGGACCCCGACGAAGAGCAGACCGGTGCCGACGCGCAGGCCGATCACCGAGTGCTCGTTCACCGCGAGGTAGACGACCAGCCCGGCGATCACGGCCAGGCTGACGTACCCGACGAGCCGCCCGCTGGTCGGCCGGAACCGCTCGACCGGTGCCGCCTTACCGGGCTCGTCCTGCGCTGCACTCATGGCGTCGATTCTGCCTGTGACGTGCGGATTCTCCACATCGTGGGCACCGGTCATATGCTTTGTCGGTGACTACCGTCGTAAGCCCAGGCAACGGAGCCCGGAGCGGAGACCTGGCGGAGGCGACGTCGTCCGACGCGTCGCTGCGCCGCTTCCTCCACGGACTCCCCGGTGTGGATCAGGTCGGGGCCGAGGCCCGAGCCGCCATGCTGGGTACTCGTTCCATCAAGACCACGGCCAAGGAGTTCGCGATCGACCTCGCGATCCGGATGGTCGACCTCACCACCCTCGAGGGGCAGGACACCCCGGGCAAGGTGCGTGCGCTCTCCGCGAAGGCGATGCGCCCGGACCCCGAAGACCCGACCTGCCCGTCCGCGGCGGCCGTGTGCGTCTACCCGGACATGGTGGCGGTCGCGAAGGAGACCCTCGGGGACAGCGGCGTGCACGTCGCCTCGGTCGCCACGGCGTTCCCGTCGGGCCGCGCGGCCATGGACGTGAAGCTCGCCGACACGCGCGACGCGGTCGAGGCCGGCGCCGACGAGATCGACATGGTGATCGACCGTGGGGCGTTCCTGTCAGGTCGCTACCTCGAGGTGTTCGAGCAGATCGTCGCGGTGCGGGAGGCCTGCCGCCGGCCCGACGGCAGCGCCGCTCACCTGAAGGTGATCTTCGAGACCGGTGAGCTCCAGACCTACGACAACGTGCGCCGGGTCTCGTGGCTGGCGATGATGGCCGGCGCCGACTTCATCAAGACCTCCACCGGCAAGGTGCAGCCCGCCGCGACCATGCCGGTGACGCTGGTGATGCTCGAGGCGGTCCGCGACTTCCGTGCGACCACCGGGCAGATGATCGGCGTGAAGCCGGCCGGAGGTATCCGGACCAGCAAGGACGCGATCAAGTACCTGGTCATGGTCAACGAGGTCGCGGGCCCGGACTGGCTCGACCCCGAGTGGTTCCGCTTCGGCGCCTCCACGCTGCTCAACGACCTCTTGATGCAGCGCACGAAGATGAAGACCGGCCGCTACTCCGGCCCCGACTACTTCACCCTGGACTGATCGCAGATGACATCCGAGAACCCCGACAACATGGGCTCGACGGGCTCGAGCACCGAGGCCGGCACCCATGCACTCGACGCACGGGCGGCGTTCGAGTACGCCCCTGCCCCTGAGTCCCGCGCCGTCGTCGACATCAAGTCGTCCTACGGCCTGTTCGTCAACGGCGAGTTCACCGACCCCACCGGCGGCCAGTCGTTCAAGACGGTGAGCCCCGCAACGGAGGAGGTGCTCGCCGAGGTCGCCGAGGCATCGGCCGAGGACGTCGACCTCGCGGTCAAGGCCGCCCGGCGCGCCTACACCAAGGTGTGGTCGACGATGTCCGGCCGCGAGCGGGCCAAGTACCTCTTCCGGATCGCGCGCATCATCCAGGAGCGCTCCCGTGAGCTCGCCGTCCTGGAGTCCCTCGACAACGGCAAGCCGATCCGCGAGGCACGCGACGTCGACGTACCCCTGGTCGCGTCGTGGTTCTTCTACTACGCCGGCTGGGCGGACAAGCTGGAGTACGCCGGCCTTTCGACGCCAGAGCAGGGCGCTCCGAAGCCATTAGGCGTCGCGGCGCAGGTCATCCCGTGGAACTTCCCCCTGATGATGCTCGCGTGGAAGATCGCGCCGGCCCTGGCCGCGGGCAACACCGTCGTGCTGAAGCCCGCCGAGACCACGCCGCTGACCGCGCTGCTGTTCGCGGAGATCTGCCAGCAGGCCGACCTCCCGCCTGGTGTCGTCAACATCGTCACCGGTGCGGGTGAGACCGGAAGGGCGCTGGTCGCCCACGAGGACGTCGACAAGGTCGCGTTCACCGGCTCGACCGACGTCGGCAAGCAGATCGCGAAGACCGTCGCCGGCACCGACAAGCGGGTCACCCTCGAGCTCGGCGGCAAGGCGGCCAACATCGTCTTCGACGACGCCCCGGTCGACCAGGCCGTCGAAGGCATCGTCGACGGGATCTTCTTCAACCAGGGACATGTCTGCTGCGCCGGCTCCCGCCTGCTCGTGCAGGAGTCCGTGGCCGAGGAGGTCCTTGAGCGGCTCAAGCGCCGGATGGGGACGCTGCGTGTCGGCGACCCGCTCGACAAGAACACCGACATCGGCGCGATCAACTCGCTCGAGCAGCTCCAGCGCATCCGCGAGCTCTCCGACGTCGGTGACGCCGAGGGCGCCGAGCGCTGGACGGCGGCGTGCGACCTGCCGACCAAGGGCTACTGGTTCCCGCCGACCATCTTCACCGGCGTCACCCAGGCGCACCGGATCGCGCGCGAGGAGATCTTCGGCCCGGTCCTGTCGGTGCTGACCTTCCGCACGCCCGCCGAGGCCGTCGAGAAGGCCAACAACACCCCCTTCGGCCTGTCCGCGGGCGTGTGGACCGACAAGGGCTCGCGCATCCTCTGGATGGCGAACCAGCTCCGCGCCGGCGTGGTGTGGGCCAACACGTTCAACCGCTTCGACCCCGCGAGCCCCTTCGGTGGCTACAAGGAGTCCGGATACGGCCGCGAGGGCGGCCGCCACGGCTTGGAGGCTTACGTCCGATGACACCCCCCGCTGACGCGCGTCTCGACGTGCGCAAGACCTACAAGCTGTACGTCGGAGGGGCGTTCCCGCGCTCCGAGTCCGGACGCTCCTACGAGGTCCACGACCACAAGGGCCGGTTCATCGCCAACGCGGCGTACGCCTCGCGCAAGGACGCCCGCGACGCGGTCGCCGCGGCCCGCAAGGCCTTCGGCGGCTGGTCGTCGAGGACCGCCTACAACCGCGGCCAGGTGCTCTACCGGGTCGCGGAGGTCCTGGAGGGCCGGCGTGGGCAGTTCGTCGAGGAGGTCGGCTTCAGCGAGGGGCTCGGCAAGCGCCAGGCAGAGGCTGCCGTGGACGAGTCCATCGACCGGCTCGTCTGGTACGCCGGCTGGGCCGACAAGATCGCCCAGGTCGTGGGCGGCGCGAACCCGGTGTCGGGGCCGTACTTCAACTTCTCGATGCCCGACCCCAGCGGTGTCGTCGCGGTCCTCGCACCCCAGGGCTCCTCGCTCCTCGGGCTCGTCTCGGTGGTCGCGCCGGTGATCGTCACCGGCAACACCTGTGTCGTGACCTCCTCCTACGCCCGTCCGGTCCCGGCCATCACGCTCTCCGAGGTGCTCGCGACCTCCGACGTGCCCGGCGGTGTCGTGAACATGCTGACCGGACGTCTCGCCGACACGGTGCCGACCCTGGCCTCCCACATGGACGTCAACGGCATCGACCTCACCGGCGCGGCCGGGGACCTCGACCACGCCCGTGAGCTGGAGGTCGCGGCCACGGAGAACCTCAAGCGCGTCCTCCGCGCCCCGGCCGCGGAGCCCGACTGGTCGGTCCAGCCCGGCATCGAGCGGATGACCGCCTTCCTGGAGACCAAGACCGTCTGGCACCCGATCGGGATCTGACGATCCCCGCGACCCCCGGCGGGCAGACGCCCGACGCGCACCGGCACAATGACCCGGTGCGCGCCCGGGTGATCGTCCTCGCAGGTCCTTCCGGATCGGGGAAGTCGCGGCTCTCGCGACGCATCGGGCTTCCGGTGCTCAACCTCGACGACTTCTACAAGGACGGCTCCGACCCCTCCCTCCCCCGCATCGGCCTCGGCCACGAGTCGGTCGTCGACTGGGACGACCCCGCGTCGTGGCACATGAAGGAGGCGCTGGAGGCGATCGAGTCCCTGTGCCGCGACGGCAGGGCGGACGTGCCGGTCTACGACATCGCGCACGACGGCCGCACCGGCCACCGGACGCTCGAGCTCGAGGGCGCGCAGCACTTCATCGCCGAGGGGATCTTCGCGCAGGAGGTCGTGCAGGAGAGCCGGTCACGGGGCGTGCTCGCGGAGGCGATCTGCGTGCGCAACCACCGGGGCGTGACGTTCTGGCGTCGGCTCACCCGTGACCTGCGGGAGCGGCGCAAGCACCCGCTGGTCCTCCTGCACCGGGGCGTGAAGCTCCTGCGCGCCGAGCCGCACGTGGTCGCACACGCGCAGGAGCTCGGGTGCACGCCGATGACCTCCGAGGAGGCCTACCGGCACATCACCCGGCTGGTCGCGACAGCGACCAGCCCTGGGACCACGCGTGAGCAGGAGTCCTGAGCGCTACCTGGCGAGCATCGCGTCGATGAAGACCTTGGCGATGTCGGAGGGGTTGCGGGCGACGTAGCTGCGCCCGCCCGTGGCGCCGGCGATCCGCTGCAACGCCTTCGCGTCGGCGTCCGGTCCCATGCCGATCGCGATGACCCCCACCGGACGCGCCGGGTCCCGCTCCCGCTCGATCGTGTCGACGAGCTCCGGCAGCGACAGGCTGCCAGGGTCGTCGTTCTCTCCGTCGGTCAGGAGGATCACGTTGTTCACCGCCCGGGCGTCGTAGTCGTCCTGGACCGTGCGGATCGCGGCGAGGGTGGTGTCGTAGAGCCCCGTGCCGCCGTGGGTCATCCCGGGCAGCCTGCCGAGGGACGCCGCGAGCGCCTTGCGATGCGGCTGGCCCTTCGACGTCGAGCCCAGGGCCCGGATCGGGAGCAGCGAGGTGTAGTCCCGGTTGCCGGCGCCGCGTCCCACCGAGAAGGCCCAGAGGCCGATCTGGGCGTTGTCGGGGAAGAGCTTCAGCGCTCCGTCCGCCGCGGCGACCGCGAGGGAGATCCGCGACCGCCCCTCGTCGGTGAAGTCCATCGAGCCCGAGACGTCGACCACCGCAAGGCTGCGCGAGGGGACCGTCAGGACGGCCCACTGCCTCAGCGCGCCCGAGACCTGGTCCGCGTCAGGTGCCGGGAGGACGCCGAGCTCACCCTTGCCGAGCCCCTCCCCCGAGCCGAGCGGCGTGTTCGCGGCGTCCCTGAACCCGTTCACCGCCAGGAGCTCCTCGCCGTGCGAGCCGGCGAGGTAGTCGGCCAGCCGACGGCCGGCCTTCTGCACGGACTCGTCCTGCGAGAGGGCGGCCAGCGGGTAGTCCAGGACCATCGTGCCGGGCTTCGGCACGGCCGCGGAGAGACCGCTGGCGTGCCCGGCGCTCCGGGCGTCGACGAGCTGCTGCTCGGTCATGACGCCGAGCGCGCCGTGCTCTGCGGCCTCGGCGACGTCCTCGACGGTCGTCGGCTTGTCGGGCTGGGCGCCGTACCTCTGGGCCAGTGGCACCATCATCGCGCCCATCTCGGCCTTCGTCGCACCGGTCACGGCCATCTCGCCGAAGGCCGAGAGAAGTGCCGCCGTGCTGGCGGAGCTGGTCAGCGGGTCGAGGTACGCGACGGTCTTCATGCCGACCTCGCGCCAGGAGGACGGCGCCTCGACATCGCGGCCCACCACCACGACGGGCGACTTCGCGATCGACTTCGCGATCGTGGTCGATGTCACGTCCGGTGCCGCCCGAGTGAGCCACACGGAGAAGTCCGGTACCCAGAGGTCGGGCGCCTTGCCGGGCTCGGCCGCCAGTGTCCTCGCCACCTGCTCGGGGGCCACTGCCTGGACCTCGTAGTCGACGCAGCCGGCGCCGCCGGCCTCGAGGTCACGGGTCGCCTCGCCGAGCACCGGAGCGATCTCCGGCGCCGCCGCGACACGCACCTTCGCCGCTGGTCCCTCGCAGCTCGCGGCGTCCGTCGAGGCGCTGCCGAGTGCGACGAACCCACCGACGGCGACGACCATCGCGGTCGCCACGGCCAGCAGGGCCGGCATCACCTTCGAACGCGTGCGTGCCCTCGACCGCGACCCAACACGTGTTCCACTCCGCCCGGGCGCACTGTGGCGTCCAGCCATGTCCTGGGTCTCCCTCCCTCATGACGCGAGGGGACCATACCTGACTAAACCATCGCGCTCAGAACCGCGTAGGCCGGCTTGATCTCGGCGTTGATCATCTCGAGGCGCTCGTCGAAGGGCAGGAAGGCCGACTTCATCGCGTTGATCGTGAACCAGCGCAGGTCCTGCAGGGTGTACCCGAACGCCTCGACGAGGCCGTACATCTCCTCGGTCATCGACGTGCCGCTCATCAACCGGTTGTCGGTGTTCACCGTGACCCGGAAGCCGAGCTCCTTCAGAAGGCCGATCGGATGCTCGGCGACCGAGGTCGCGGCACCCGTCTGCACGTTCGAGCGCGGGCACATCTCGAGCGGGATCCTCTTGTCACGCACGTAGGACGCGAGCCGGCCGAGCACGTAGCGACCGTCGGCGTCCCGGGTGATGTCGTCCACGATGCGTACGCCGTGGCCGAGCCGGTCGGCGCCGCACCACTGGATCGCCTCCCAGATCGACGGCAGGCCGAACGCCTCACCCGCGTGGATCGTGAAGTGCGCGTTCTCCCGCTGGAGGTACTCGAACGCGTCGAGATGACGGGTGGGTGGGAACCCCGCCTCTGCGCCGGCGATGTCGAAGCCGAGGACCCCCTCGTCGCGGTAACGCACGACGAGCTCGGCGATCTCACGGGACCGCGCCTGGTGCCGCATGGCGGTCAGGAGCTGGCGTACGACGATCGGCTGACCCTTCGCGCGAGCCTGCTCCTCTCCCGCCTCGAAACCGGCCTTCACGGCCTCGACGACCTGCTCCAGGGACAGCCCGCCCTGCAGGTGCTGCTCGGGCGCGTAGCGCACCTCGGCGTACACGACACCGTCGTCCGCGAGGTCCTCGACGCACTCCTGCGCGACGCGGCGGAGGTTCTCCGCCGACTGCATCACGGCGACGGTGTGGTCGAAGGTCTCGAGGTAGCGCTCGAGCGACCCGGAGTTCGCGGAGTCCTCGAACCACTTCCCGAGCGACTCGGCGTCGTCGGCCGGGAGCTCGTGCCCCGCGCCGGGCGCCAGGTCGAGGATCGTCTGGGGCCGAAGGCCACCGTCGAGGTGGTCGTGCAGGAGCACCTTCGGGGCGCGGTGCACCTGGTCTCGGGTCGGCAGCAGGACCTCCTCGGTGGTCGTCATTCGGCCGGCTCCGGGTCGCGGTTGACGATGTCGGGCGAGAAGGCCGGCAGGCAGACCGCGACGTACTCGGTCTCCGCGTCACCGGTGGAGTACCGCACCCGCTCCCCCGCCTTCGTGACCACGGCCTGTCCGGCGGGCACGTCGAGCGTCGTCGTCGAGCCGTCGGGCGCGGTCACCTCGACGAGCACGACCCCGCGCAGCACGACGGTCACCTCGTCGAACTCCGGCTGCTGCGCCGGCTCGCTCCAGCCGCCAGGCGCGATCATGTGGGCCACGGACACCGACTCGGTCCCGGTCGTGACCCGGCCGACGTACTCGTCGATGACCTTGCCACCCGGGACGGGGATGCGTGTTGGGGCAGGGATAAGTTCAGCCATGACCGACATCCTTGCATCTGGACCTGAGAGGCGACCATGCGCGTTTTCAAGACCTTCGACGAAGTCAGCGAGGCGGCCGGGCAGGAGCTCGGCACCAGCGACTGGCTCACGATCGAGCAGGACCGGGTCAACGCCTTCGCCGACGCGACCGGCGACCACCAGTGGATCCACGTCGACGTCGAGCGCGCCAAGGACGGCCCCTTCGGCGGCACGATCGCGCACGGCTACCTGACGCTGTCCCTCGTGCCGCACTTCGCGTCGCAGATCTTCTCGCTCGAGACCCCGGGCGCACGGCTCAACTACGGCGTGAACAAGGTGCGCTTCCCCAACCCGCTCAAGGTCGGCTCGCGCATCCGGTGCACCGCCTCGCTCGGCGAGGTCACCGACATCCCTGCGGGCAAGCAGATGATCACCCGCTACGTCGTCGAGATCGAGGGCGAGGAGAAGCCCGCCTGCGTCGCCGAGACCGTGGTGCTGCTGCTCAGCTGACCCGGTCGATCACGAGCGGGCCGGGCGTGAACGACGCCTCGTCGGCGATCTCCACGCCGTCGAGCAGGCCGTCGAGCGCCCGGTCGAACCGCTCCGGTTCGTCGGTGTGCAGCGTCATCAGCGCCTGACCCTCGGTCACCGCGTCACCGGGCTTGGCGTGCATCTCCACACCCGCGCCGGCCTGGACCGGGTCCTCCTTGCGGGCGCGGCCGGCGCCGAGGCGCCAGGCCGCCATGCCGACCGCCATCGCGTCCAGCCGCGTCAGGACGCCGCTGGCCGGCGCGTTGACGACATGGGTCTCTCGCGCCGTCGGCAGCTTCGCGTCCGGGTCCCCGCCCTGGGCGCGGATCATCGCCTTCCACGTGTCCATCGCCGAGCCGTCGGCCAGCTTGTCCGCGGGGTCGAGGTCGGTGACACCGGCGCCCGCGAGCATCTCCCGCGCGAGTGCGAGCGTCAGCTCGACCACGTCGGCGGGCCCTCCGCCGGCGAGCACGTCGACCGACTCCCGGACCTCGAGCGCGTTGCCCGCGGTGAGCCCGAGCGGGGTCGACATGTCGGTGAGCAGCGCGACCGTGTGCACGCCCGCGTCCTTGCCGAGCGCGACCATGGTCTCCGCGAGCTCACGCGCGCGGTCGAGGTCCTTCATGAACGCGCCGGTGCCGACCTTCACGTCGAGCACCAGCGCGCCGGTGCCCTCGGCGATCTTCTTGCTCATGATCGAGCTCGCGATGAGCGGGATCGCCTCCACCGTGCCGGTCACGTCCCGCAGCGCGTAGAGCTTCTTGTCGGCCGGCGCGAGTCCCGCGCCCGCCGCGCAGATCACCGCGCCCACGTGCTCGAGCTGGTGCAGCATCTCCTCGTTGCTCAGGTCCGCGCGCCAGCCGGGGATGGCCTCGAGCTTGTCGAGGGTGCCACCCGTGTGCCCCAGGCCGCGACCCGAGAGCTGCGGCACGGCCACGCCGCACGCCGCGACGAGCGGAGCGAGCGGAAGCGTGATCTTGTCGCCGACGCCCCCGGTCGAGTGCTTGTCCGCCGTACGCCTCGACAGCGACGAGAAGTCCATCCGCTCGCCGGAGGCGATCATCGCCGCGGTCCAGCGGGCGATCTCGGGCCTGCTCATGCCGTTGAGGAGGATCGCCATCGCGAGAGCCGACATCTGCTCGTCGGCCACCACGCCGCGGGTGTAGGCGTCGACCACCCAGTCGATCTGGGAGTCGCTGAGCTCACCGCCGTCACGCTTGGCGACGATCACCTCGACTGCGTCGTGCGCTTCTGTCATGAGTGGGACTCTCCTTGGTGGGGGTGTTGTGGGTGGCTGGCGTTGTGCGGACCGGGACTGCCGACGCGCACTGACCGGTACCCGCGGAGCACGAACGTGCCCCGCGGGGTCGGGTCCGCCACGAGGTCCAGGCCGGGCATCCGGGACCACAGCAGCCCCAGCGACTCCGCGAGCTCCATGCGCGCGAGCGGCGCGCCGAGGCAGAAGTGCACTCCGGCGCCGAAGGCCAGGTGCGGGTTCGGGTCACGGGTGGGCACGAACGTGTCGGCCCGGTCGAACACGGCCGGGTCGCGGTTGGCCGCGCCGAGCAACGCCGCGACCTTCTGGCCCTTCTCGACCGTCACGTCGCCGATGCGCACGTCCGCGGTGGCCGTGCGCTCGAATAGCTGGAGCGCCGAGTCGAAGCGCAGCATCTCCTCCACGCACTCGGGCACCCGCCCGGTCCCGGGCTGGAGCCCGCGCGACAGCATCGCGACGAGCCCGTTGCCGAACACGTTCACGGACGCCTCGTGCCCCGCGTTGAGCAGGAGTACGGCGGACGCCACGACCTCGTCCTCGCTGAGGCGGACCGTCGCGTCGCGACCCTCCGAGACCCGGGCGGCGACGAGGTCGCTGACCAGGTCGTCACGCGGAGCGGCCGCCCGGTCGCGGGCGAGCTCGCGGACCATCTCCGCGAAGTCACGGGCGGCCGTGACCGCCGCGTCCTGGTCGGTCGCGGTCGGCGCCACCTCGTACATCCGCACGATCGCCTGGGACCACGAGCGCAGCTGTGGCGCGAGCTCCGTGGGGACGCCGAGCAGCTCGGCGATCACCAGCACGGGCAGCGGCTCGGCGTACTCCCCGATCACGTCGAAGTCGGCCGGGTCGACCTCGTCGAGCAGCTGTCCGGCGAGCGCGCGGACCCGGGGCCGCAACCGCTCGACGTGGCCCCGGGCGAACGCGCCGGCGACGAGCCGCCGCAGGCGCGTGTGCTCGGGCGGCTCGTTCTCCATCATCTGGTTCCGGTGCAGCAGGTTGAACGGCTCGAACCGTCCCTCGGGCTGCTTGTCGACCCAGATCCGGCCCAGGCGCCGGTGCCTCAGGACGGCGTTCGCGCTCGCGTGGTCGAACGTGAGCCACATGCCCGACGGCTCGTGCCACGCCACTGCGTGACTGCGGCGCTCCTCGGCGAAGTGCGGGTAGGGGTCCGCGACGACGTCGGAAGAGGTCAGGTCAATCCGTGTGGTGGGCATAGTCGCTCAACGAGGCGGGGCCGAACGCGTCCGGGAGCACCTCGTCCATGCGCCGGACGCCCGACACCGTCAGCAGCAGCAGGTCGGGTCCGCCGTGCTCGAACAGGAGCTGCCGGCACCGGCCGCACGGCATGATCACCTCGCTGTCGCCGTTGACGCAGACGAAGTGGGTGAGGCGTCCGCCTCCCGAGGCGTGCAGCTGCGAGACGACGCCGCACTCTGCACACAGCCCGACGCCGTACGCCGCGTTCTCCACGTTGCAGCCGACGATCACCCGGCCGTCGTCGACGACCGCCGCGGCGCCGACCGGGTAGTCGGAGTACGGCGCGTAGGCGTGGCGCATGATCTGCACCGCCTGCTCCTGCAGGCCCGCCCAGTCGAAGCCGCCGCCGGCGGAGTCGTGTGACATGGCTACCCCGCCGAGCCCTTCCGGTAGACCTGGCCGTCGGCGGCCGGCATGCGCAGCCGCTGGGACGCGAACGCCAGGACGAGCAGCGTGGCGATGTAGGGCGTCATGCTGGTGAAGTCACGCGGGACCTGCTTGGTCACGAGGAACCAGAGCAGGAACAGCCCGCCGAAGATCGCCAGGACGACCGCCGTGGCGCGCTGTCCGCGCAGCAGCTTGAAGATCGCGAACGCGACCAGCCCGATCGCGATCAGCAGCAGGAGCGCGTGGATCGTGGAGGTCGAGCGCAGCGGCAGGCTGTCGGTGTAGCCGAACATGCTCGCGCCGGCCAGGATGCCACCCGGGCGCCAGTTGCCGAAGATCATCGCGGCCAGGCCGATGAAGCCCCGTCCGTTGGTCTGGCCCGTGACGAAGCCGCTGGAGGCGACGAGCGCGAGGTAGCCGCCGCCGATGCCGGCGAAGGCACCCGAGACGAGGACCGCGATGTACTTGTAGCGGTAGACGTTCACGCCGAGGCTCTCGGCGGCCTGCGGGTTCTCGCCGCAGGAGCGGAGGCGCAGCCCGAACGAGGTGTGCCACAGCAGCCACGCCGTGAGTGCGACGAGCGCGAAGACCAGGAGGGTCACCCACGACATGCGCGTGGTGAGTGCCGCCACGGTCGCGGCGATGTCGGAGACCACGAACCAGTGCTTGGCCGCGATGTCGGAGGTCCACTCCGAGACCCCCGGCACGGTGAAGCTCGGCGGTCTCTCGAGACCCACGAGCTGTTTCACACCGCCCGTGCCCCGGTCACTGTTCAGGTCGGCGAAGTAGGCCTCCGAGAGGAACTTGGCCGCGCCGAGGCCGATGATGTTGATCGCGACACCGGAGACGATCTGGTCGACGCCGAAGCTGACCGTCGCGATGGCGTGGATCAGTCCGCCGATGGCACCCAGCAGAGCGGCACCGAGGATGCCCTGCCAGGGGCCGTAGTAGTACGTGAAGTACCCCGCGCCCCAGGTGCCCAGGATCATCTGCCCCTCGAGGCCGATGTTCACCACGCCCGAGCGCTCGGACCACAGACCGCCCATGGCAGCCATGAGGATCGGGCAGGTGGCGATGATCGCCGCCTGCAGGCTGCCCCTCGAGTCGATCTCGTGCGCGCCGGTGAGCATGCGGACCCCCGACACGGCCACCAGGACTCCGAGGGAGAGCCACACCCAGGTGTACGACGGGCCCCGGGAGCGGCCGGTCTTCGCCTCCGCCTGTCCCTGCATCAGAGCCGTGCTCATGCCGACACCGCCTCTCCACCCATGCGGGACTCCTCGAGCTTGCGCGTGACCGCTCTCTGTTCGGCCGTGGCACGCCAGCGGCGCACGACCTCGTACGCGATGACGACGGCCAGGACGATGACGCCCTGGGTGATCTGGACGACGTTCGGGGAGATGTCGGTCTCCAGCGTCAGCCGGTTGGACTGCTCGTTGAGGAACGCGAACAGCAGGGCACCGAACATGATGCCGAGCGGCCGGTTGCGACCGAGCAGGGCCACGGCGATGCCGGTGAACCCGAGACCTGCCTGGAACGTGGGCCCGTAGTAGTGAGCGCCGTTGAACAGGGCGGGCATCCAGATCAGGCCGGCGACGGCGCCCGAGAGCATCATCGCGACCACGACCATCTTCTTGACGTTCACGCCGCTGGCGACGGCCGCAGTCTCCGACATGCCGGTGGCGCGGAGGTCGAAGCCGAACCGGGTGCGGTTGAGCACCACGTTGAACGCGACGCCGGCGAGCACGGCGAGGATGACAAGCGTCCAGATCGAGCCGTCGCTTGCGCTGAACGGCGCGAAGCCCTTGAACTCGCTGTCGGCGCTCAGCGGCGTCGTGCGCCGGCCGCTGCCGTACTGCTGGCCGTAGTTCAGCAGGAAGTAGCCGGCGAGGGTGGCGCCGATGGCGTTGAGCATGATCGTCGAGATCACCTCGCTCACGCCGCGGGTCACCTTGAGGACGCCCGCGATGCCGGCCCAGGTCGCGCCCACGGCCATCGCGATGATCAGCGAGGCGAGGACGTTCAGCTTGCCCGGCAGGAGCGCTGCGCCGGCGAAGACGGCCGCGGCGTACGACGCCACGGTGTACTGCCCCTCGACGCCGATGTTGAACAGGTTCATCCGGAAGCCGATGGCGGCGGCCAGCGCCGACAGGAAGATCATCGACGACTGGTTGACGATGTTGACGAAGACCCGGTTGGCCGGCCGGGAGAAGATGATGCTCCAGAACTCGCCGGGCGAACCGCCGACGAGGAGCACGACGAGGCTCGTGATGAGCATCGCCGCGACCACCGCGACGAGCGGCGCCAGGAGTGCTGCGAAGACTCTCGAGACGGTGTTCACGACGCCTCCTCCTTGCCACCGGTCATGGCAGTTCCGAGATCCTGCGGGGTGACGGTCTGGGGGTCGAACTCGGCCACGAGCCTGCCGCGCAGGATCACCTCGATCGTGTCGGAGAGACCGATCAGCTCGTCGAGGTCGGCGGAGATCAGCAGCACCGCGAGGCCCTTGCGGCGGGCGTTCTTGATGTGGTCCCAGATCGCCGCCTGGGCACCGACGTCGACGCCGCGGGTCGGGTGGGAGGCGATCAGCAGCAGCGGCTCGCTGCTCATCTCGCGTCCGACGATGAACTTCTGCTGGTTACCCCCGGACAGCGCCCGGGCGAAGGTGTCCACGCCGGGGGTGCGGACGTCGTACTCCCGGACGACGCGCTCGGCGTCCTGGTGGGCGCCGGACTTGTTGATCCACATGCCCTTCACCGAGGGCTCGAGGGTCTGGTGGCCGAGGATCCGGTTCTCCCACAGCGGAGCGTCGAGGAGCAGTCCGTGACGGTGCCGGTCCTCGGGGATGTAGCCGACGCCTGCCTCACGGCGGCGGCGGGTGTCCCAGTCGCTGATCTCGGAGCCGTCGAGCTCGATGGTCCCGGTGGTGGCCTTGCGCATGCCCATGATCGTCTCGACGAGCTCGGCCTGGCCGTTGCCCTCGACACCGGCGATGCCGAGGACCTCGCCGCGGTGGATGCGAAGGTCGATGTCGGAGAGCAGTGCCCGTCCGCGCTCGTCGACGAGCGACAGGCCCTTCACGTCGAGGAGGACGTGCTCGGTGACCGTCGACTCCTCCGTCTCGGGTGAGGGCAGCTCGGTGCCGACCATCATCTCGGCGAGCTGGTGCTTCGTGGTGCCCTTGGGCTTGGCCTCGCCCACGGTCGTGCCGCGCCGCATGACGGTGATGTCGTCGGCGATCGCGAGCACCTCGTCGAGCTTGTGGGAGATGAAGAGGATGGTGTGTCCGGAGCGCTGGAGCTCGCGGAGGTTCACGAAGAGCGCGTCGACCTCCTGCGGGACCAGCACCGCGGTCGGCTCGTCGAGGATGATGATCTGCGCGCCGCGGTAGAGGACCTTGAGGATCTCCACACGCTGCCGTTCGCCGACGCCGAGGTCCTCGACCAGCTCGTCGGGGTCGAGGTCGAACCCGTAGGCGTCGGAGATCCGTTCGATCTCCTTGCGCGCCTCGCTGCCGATGCCGTGCATCTTCTCGGCTCCGAGCACGACGTTCTCGAGCACGGTGAGGTTGTCGGCCAGCATGAAGTGCTGGAACACCATGCCGATGCCGGCGGCGATCGCCTCCGTGGGCGAGGAGAAGCTGACCTGCTTTCCATTGACGGTGAGGGTTCCCTCGTCGGGTTTCTGCACCCCGTAGAGGATCTTCATCAACGTCGACTTGCCGGCGCCGTTCTCACCGATCAGCGCATGGACGGTGCCCTTGCGGATCGTGATGTTGACGTCCTGGTTGGCGATGACGCCGGGAAAGCGTTTCGTGATCCCGCGCACCAGGATGGCGTCATCCGTTGCAGGCGCGGGGGCTGTGGCGGTCATGGATCTCCTCGTTCCGCTCGTCCACAGGGGCGGACCCGGGACCGGACTCATTCGTCCGGCCCCGGGTCCGGGCTGTCACAGGGTTCCTGTCACAGGATCAGGGTGCGGTCGGCACCTTGGTCTCGCCCGACTTGATCTTGTCACCGTACTCATCGATCGAGGACTTGATGTCGTCGACGTACCCACCGGAGGTGGAGTACCCGACACCGTCGG
The DNA here is from genome assembly GCA_963721165.1 of uncultured Actinomycetota bacterium. Lineage (GTDB taxonomy): Bacteria > Actinomycetota > Actinomycetes > Propionibacteriales > Nocardioidaceae > Nocardioides_C. The sequence goes on from CAVRIE010000014.1 coordinate 290,272, forward strand.
CCTTGAGGTCGTAGGTCTGGTAGCTGACCAACGGCTTGCTGTCCGAGATCGACTTGATCATGTCGTACGTCGCCACGTCGACGCGCTTGAGCATCGAGGTGAGGATGTGCTTCTTCTGGTCGGCAGAAGCGCTGAGGTACTGGTCGGAGTCGACACCGATCGCCCACTTGCCGTCGCCGGCGTCGACCGCCGCGTCGAAGACACCGGCGCCCGAACCACCAGAAGCGTGGTAGACGATGTCAGCGCCACCGTCGAAGAGCGCGGTCGCGGCGGCCTTGCCACCGGCCGGGTCGTTGAACCCCTTGAGGTCCGTCTCCTCGATGTACTTCACGTCGACCTTGGCCTTCGGGTTGGCGGCCTTCACACCCGCGGCGAAGCCGGCCTCGAACTTCTTGATCAGGTCGTTGTGGACACCGCCGACGAAGCCGACGTGGTCGGCCTGGGTCTTCTCGGCCGCGGCCACACCGACGAGGAAGGAACCCTCGTTCTCGGCGAAGCCGAGGTAGGCGACGTTGTCGTTCGGCTTGTCGTCCGGGTCGAACCCGTCGACCACCGCGAAGGAGATCTTCGGGAAGTCCGGTGCCACGGCGTTCACCGCGTCGCTGTACGCGAAGCCGACACCGATGATCGGGCTGTAGCCGGACTCGGCCATCTGCCGCAGCCGGTCCTCACGGGCCGACTCCGCCTCGCCGTCCTGGGCCTCGCCCTGGGTGCAGGTGGCGTCGAGCTCCTCGACGGCCTTCTTCAGACCCGCGTAGGCGGCGTCGTTGAACGACTGGTCGCCGCGGCCACCGACGTCGTAGGCCAGGCCGACCTTGGGGCCGTTGCCGTCGCCCTTGCAGATGTCGCTGCTCGCCTGGTTGTTGCTGGATCCTTCATCCTGCTTTGCGCAGCCGGTCAACGCGATCGCGATGACCGCCGATGCTGCCGCAATCTTGGTCAACCGACGCAAGACGCCTCCTCATTTCGTAGCGCCATTGGACTGGCGCGAACCACGGTCACACTAATACCGCTGGGGGGTGCGAACCGGCACATCCGGGCCATTGCGAGCCCATTTGTTATGGCTCGGTGACTTCATGCCCGCCATAGCCAGGACCTTGGTCCCGCCGGGCGGACCGTCAGAGCCTGGCGAGGGCCTCGAGCGCGGCCGCCGCGAGCACCTTCGCCCCGATCGCCGTGGCGCGCTCGTCGATGCGCAGGTCGCCCTGGTGGAGGTCGTACGTCGGCCCGCCCGGCGTACGCGTGCCCAGCCGTCCCATCGCACCCGGGACCGACTCGAGGTACCACGCGAAGTCCTCGCCGCCCAGGCTCTGGGGGGTGTACACGTGGCTGTCCTCCCCCACGACCTGCTCGGCGGCATGGCCGAGGAGATGAGTGGAGGTCGTCTCGTTCACGACCGGGGGCACGCCACGGATGTACTCGACCTCCGCCGTCACCCCGTAGGGCGCGACGATCTGGTCGATCAGCTCGCGGATGAGGTGCTCGGCGTCCGCCCAGGCCACGGCGTCCAGCATCCGCACCGTGCCGGCGACCTCACCGCTGGAGGGGATCACGTTCTTGGCCGACCCTGCACGGACCGTGCCCCACACGAGGCTGACGCCCGCCCGCGGGTCGAGCCGCCGCGACAGCGCCGCCGGGAGCTGGGTCACCAGCGTGGCGAGGGCGTAGGTCAGGTCCTGGGTCAGGTGGGGACGCGAGGTGTGGCCACCCCGACCGGCCAGCCGCACCGACATCGAGTCCGCCGCGCCCGTGATGGGGCCCTCACGCAGACCGATCTGCCCGACGTCGAGGCCAGGGTCGCAGTGGAGCCCGAAGACACGCTGCACGCCGTCGAGGGCACCGGTCGAGATCACCTCGAGGGCACCCCCCGGCATGATCTCCTCGGCCGGCTGGAACAGCAGCCGGACCCGGCCACCGATCGGCGTCGCCGCGTGCACGTCTGCCAGCGCGAGCCCCGCCCCGAGGAGGCCGGCGGTGTGCACGTCGTGCCCGCAGGCATGGGCCACCCCGACGTACGAGCTGCGCCACGGGTCGTCGGTCAGGTCGTCGACGGCGAGCGCGTCGAGGTCCGCCCGCAGCGCGACGACGGGACCCTCGGGGTCGCCGACCTCGGCGACGAGGCCGCTCTTGGGGAGCAGCTGAACGCGTACCCCGGCGTCCTCGAGGCGCTTGGCGACCAGGTTCGTCGTCCGCTCCTCCAGCCAGGCCAGCTCCGGGTGAGCGTGCAGGTCCCGCCGGATCGAGATCAGCTCGTCGGCATGCAGGTCGACGGCGGAGACGGCGGCAGGGACGAAGGACGACACGTCAGGACAGGCTACCCTTCGCGCGCCGCCTCCGAACCGACGTCGGACTCAGAACGCGTCAGGTGGGGAGTAAACGCCCCACACGTCGCGCAGCGCGTTGCACACCTCGCCGACCGTCGCCCGGGCGCGCAGCGCCTCCTTCATGGGGTACAGCACGTTCTCCGTCCCCTGGGCCGCCTGCTTCAACGCGGCTAGGTGCTTCTCGACCGCGGCGTTGTCCCGGTCCGCCCGGAGCCGCGCGAGCCGCTCGGCCTGCTGTGCCTCGATCGCCGGGTCGACACGCAGCGGCTCGTAGGGCTCCTCCTCGTCGCTGGCGTACTTGTTGAGACCCACCACGATCCGCTGGGCGGAGTCGATCTCCTTGGCGATCTCGTAGGCGGCCTTCTCGATCTCGTTCTTCTGGAAGCCGTGCTCGATCGCCTTGACCGCGCCGCCGAGGTCCTCGACCTTCGTCATGAGCGCGCGGGCCTCCTCCTCGAGCTCGTCCGTGAGGGACTCGACGGCGTAGGAGCCCGCGAACGGGTCGACGGTCTTCGTCACGTCGGTCTCGAACGCGAGCACCTGCTGGGTCCGGAGCGCCAGGCGGGCCGCCTTCTCCGACGGGAGCGCGATCGCCTCGTCGTAGGAGTTGGTGTGCAGCGACTGCGTGCCGCCGAGCACCGCGGCGAGCGCCTGGACCGCGACCCGGACCAGGTTGACCTCGGGCTGCTGGGCGGTGAGCTGCACGCCGGCGGTCTGGGTGTGGAAGCGCAGCATCAGCGACTTGGGGTTCTTGGCCCCGAACTCGTCGCGCATCACCTGCGCCCAGATCCTGCGGGCGGCGCGGAACTTCGCGACCTCCTCGAGGATCGTGGTGCGGGAGACGAAGAAGAACGCCAGCCGCGGCGCGAACTCGTCGACGTCCTGGCCGGAGGCCACCGCGGCGCGGACGTACTCGATGCCGTCGGCCAGCGTGAACGCGATCTCCTGCGCGGGCGTCGCACCGGCCTCGGCCATGTGGTAGCCGGAGATCGAGATGGTGTTCCACTTCGGGATCTCGGTGCGGCAGTAGCTGAAGATGTCGGTGATCAGACGCAGCGACTCCTGCGGCGGGAAGATGTAGGTGCCCCGGGCGATGTACTCCTTGAGCACGTCGTTCTGGATCGTGCCGGTCAGCTTGTCCGCCGGGATGCCCGCGTCCTCGGCGACGATCTGGTACATCAGCAGCAGCAGGGCCGCGGGCGCGTTGATCGTCATGGAGGTCGAGACCTCGTCGAGCGGGATCCCGTCGAAGAGCACCTTCATGTCGTCGATCGAGTCGATCGCCACCCCGACCTTGCCGACCTCGCCGTGCGCGATCGCGGCGTCGGAGTCGTGTCCCATCTGGGTGGGCAGGTCGAAGGCCACGGAGAGACCACCGGTGCCGTGCGCGACGAGCTGCTTGTAACGCTCGTTGGACTCCTTGGCGGTGCCGAATCCGGCGTACTGCCGCATCGTCCACGGCCGACCGGTGTACATCGTCGGGTAGACACCCCGGGTGAAGGGGAACTCGCCCGGGTTGCCGAGCTGTGTCTCCGGGTCGAAACCCTCGAGAGCGTCGGGCCCGTACACCGGCCGGAACGGCAGTCCGGACTCGGTGTGCGTCTTGGGGTCGGCCGAGAGCTCGGCGTGCGACTGCGGAACCGACTGGGATGCCGACTGGGGCGTGGTCTCCTCTGCCATGGTCGAAGGTTACGGCCACGGCGCGCGCGCTGCACCGTGAGATGCCTAACGTGTCTCGCTCGGGGGACCAACGGCCTCGGCGGAGAGAGCCGAAGAGCATCCGGAGCGGCGGCTACCGGGTGCGTCTGATCGTGACGGAGTCGAACACCGTGTTCGTGTCTGCACGAATCCCGGACACGACCAGCCTCCTCGGGAAGACCGACACCCTGGTGAACTCGTAGAAGGCCGACTGGCGGTACGCACTCCACGCGGGTCTCGGCGACGTGAACTTGTTGAGCCCGTTCCCACCGCCTCCCGTGACGACGTACGTGACGCCCCCGGAACGGACTCGCCGTCCGCCGAGCAACCGGTGCGAACGCTCGTAGTTGTGGCTGTTCCCCGACATCACCAGCGCGACTTTCTGCCTCTCGAAGAGAGGCACCAGGTGCTTCCGCACCTCCACCGCGCTGGAGGTCGACGTCGTCGAGCTGTATGGCGGGAAGTGCGAGATCACGATCCGCCACGGATAGCTCCGATGCCTTGCCAGGTCCGACCGCGCGAACCGGTACTGCCTGGTCCCCGGCGCGTAGGGCCGCTCGGTGTCGAGCACGAGGATGTGAGCGGGACCCCAGTTGTAGCTGTACCAGCTGTGGTTGGCGCCCGGCATCGGGAAGGCGTTCCAGAACTGCCCGTTCGCGTAGTACTCCTTGTTCCCGTTCGCGGGGAAGAACGCCTGGTTCCTGACCACCTGCCCGAACTGCTTGAAGAACCGGGCGTCGAAGTCGGAGTAGACCCTCGAGAAGTCGGGATCCGGATAACCCGCGGAGGGGTAGACGTTGTCGCCGACGGTCTGGACGAACTGAGTACCTGCGGCCGCAACGTTGTCCGCGTTCTGCTGCTCCCCGGAGCCCTGACCACCGAAGTCCCCAATCGCGGCGAACCGGAAGGCTTGGCCCCTTCTCGCTGCCGTAGCGAACGATCCTCGTGCGGATGCCGGACCGCCCGTCACCCGGTAGGAGTACCTCGTGCCTGCCCGGAGCCCGGAGACGCGCACCTTGTGGTGCCGGACCACTCCGGCACGGTCCCTCAGCGAAGCACCGTTGACCGAGACAGCTCCCTGCGTGGGGATGTTCGTCCACCAGGAGATCGTCGCCGCTCCGGCGGTCACCCTGGACGTGTACGGCCCTCGGGGGATCGTGACCGTTCCGGCCGCCATCGTCGAGCGAGTCCTGACCTTCGTGGGTACGGACCTGTTCCCTGCGGAGTCCACCGCACGGATGGAGTAACCGTAGGAGGTCGCCGGGCTGAGCCCGTTGTCCGAGTAGCGTTCGCGGAACGGCCTCTGGACGGCTGCGACGACGGTGCCGTTGCGGAGCACCTCGTACTTCGCTACGTCGGTGGACGGCGAGACCCCCCACCTGAGATCGATGCGTGAGGAGGAGAACGCAGCCGTGGTGAAGCTCCCGTCGGACGGTGGGAGGGGGGCGGTCGCGTCCCCGCTGCTCGAGGTCCTGAACGTCGTCGTCCGCATCCGAGAGACGTTGTTGTCCGCGTCGACTGCCCTCACCCCGAAGGTGTAGTCGGTCCCACTCATGAGGTTGCCCGCCTTGTACGAGCTCGCCGACCGGTCGTTGGCCGCGATGAGCGTCAGCTCCGACGCAGACGCGGACGCAGGCCCCCGGTAGATCAGGTATCCGACGACCCGCACGTTGTCGCGCGACTTCGCCCAGCTCAGCGAAGCACCTTGCGCGGTGATGCTCGCTGCGCTCATGGACCCTGGGGTTGACGGGGGGTTGGTGCCGAAGGCGGACGTCGACAGCACCCGCGTGTCCTCCATGAACGGCGAGGCAGACAGCAGTAGGACGACGAGTGCGCCCGGGCGAAGGCGTGACCTGCGGCTTCCAGAAGTCCTTGCACGTCGCAGACGGCCCAGGACTGTCGAGCAATCGAGTGAAGGTCATGGTTCTGCCGTCCCCCTCGGCGCGGTCCCTGTCGGGAGTGCGAAGTCGTGCCAAGCCGCCTCTCCTCATCCTTCGTGCTTTCGCGAGGGCGGTCCATAGGGCGATGGGATCGTGCCGTTGTCCGGTAGCAGGATGTTTCCGGCATGACCTGCTAGTTCACGTGGGCTATGCATGGACATGAAACCGCGACATGTCGTCATATCGTCACGGGCACGGAAGCGGCCGCGACTCTGGCGCTGAAGCCGACTCGTCTCAGCCGACGTGCCCGCGCACGCAGGATTAGGCAACGCTGCCGTGCGGTAATCGATTTCACAAACCCGACTGACCGGTAACGAAAGGTGCGCCGATAGAGTGCCGTAGTTGTCGTGCATCCCTCTCGGATGCCTTGTCGTGTCCATGCGCGGCAGCGACACTTCGACACAACCCAGCTTTGAGTTTCGAAAGGAATCCCCTTGGCCAGCTCACCGGCGGGAACGCTCTACCGAGGCCGCGAGGGGATGTGGTCGTGGGTCGCACACCGCATCACCGGCGTGACGCTCTTCTTCTTCCTCTTCGCGCACGTGATCGACACCGCGATGGTCCGGGTCTCCCCCGAGGCCTACAACACCGCGGTGGAGACCTACAAGAACCCCGTCGTCGGGCTCATGGAGGTCGGCCTCGTCGCCGCCGTGCTCTTCCACGCGTTCAACGGCATCCGGATCATCCTCATCGACTTCTGGGGCAACGGCCCGCGCTACCAGCGCCAGATGAGCTACGGCGTGGTCGCACTCTTCCTCGTCCTGTTCCTGCCCTTCGTGGTGCGCCACCTGTCGAACGTGTTCGGAGGCTGACCCCGATGAGCCTGACCTCGATCCCGAAGCCCCGCACCCCCTACAAGGCGAGCAAGAGCAACAACAGCCAGATGAACGCCTGGCTGTTCATGCGAGGCTCCGGCCTGCTGCTCGTCGTCCTCGTCATCGGCCACCTCTTCGTGAACCTCTGGCAGGGCGAGGGGATCCACCAGATCGACTTCGCCTTCGTGGCCGGCAAGTGGGCCTCGCCCTTCTGGCAGATCTGGGACCTCGCGATGCTGTGGCTCGCGATGCTGCACGGCGCGAACGGCCTGCGCACGATCATCAACGACTACGCCACGCGCGGCGGCACGAAGTTCGCGCTGCGCACGCTGCTGTACTTCGCGACCTTCGTGACCATCGTCCTGGGCACCCTCGTCATCTTCACGTTCGACCCGTGCATCGACCCCTCGTCGACGCTCGAGGTCTGCACCAACAAGTAAGGCGCTGATCAGCATGGTTCAGACCCACAAGTACGACGTCGTCATCGTCGGCGCGGGTGGCGCAGGGATGCGCGCCGCGCTCGAGTCCGGTCAGCGCACCCGCACCGCGGTGCTGACCAAGCTCTACCCCACCCGGTCCCACACCGGCGCGGCCCAGGGCGGCATGTGCGCCGCGCTGGCCAACGTCGAGGAGGACAACTGGGAGTGGCACACCTTCGACACCGTCAAGGGCGGTGACTACCTCGTCGACCAGGACGCCGCGGAGGTGATGGCCAAGGAGGCCATCGACGCCGTCCTCGACCTGGAGAAGATGGGCCTGCCCTTCAACCGCACCGAGGAGGGCCGGATCGACCAGCGCCGGTTCGGTGGCCACACCCGCAACCACGGCGAGGCCGCCGTGCGCCGCTCCTGCTTCGCCGCGGACCGCACCGGCCACATGATCCTGCAGACGCTCTACCAGCAGTGCATCAAGCACAACGTGGAGTTCTACAACGAGTTCTACGTGCTCGACATCCTCACCCAGCACACCGACGGCGGCGTCCGGGTGAGCGGCGTCGTGGCGTACGAGCTCGCCACCGGCGAGATCCACGTCTTCAACGCGAAGTCGATCATCTTCGCCTCCGGCGGCTTCGGGAAGGTCTTCCGGACCACCTCCAACGCCCACACGCTCACCGGCGACGGCATGGGCATCGTGCTGCGCAAGGGTCTGCCCCTCGAGGACATGGAGTTCTTCCAGTTCCACCCGACGGGTCTCGCCGGGCTCGGCGTACTCCTGTCCGAGGCGGCTCGCGGCGAGGGCGGAATCCTCCGCAACAGCGAGAACGAGCGGTTCATGGAGCGCTACGCCCCGACCATCAAGGACCTCGCGCCCCGCGACATGGTCGCCCGCGCGATGGCCAACGAGGTGCGCGAGGGTCGCGGCGCCGGCCCGGACAAGGCCTACGTCTACCTCGACCTGACGCACCTGCCGAAGGAGCAGATCGACGCGAAGCTCCCCGACATCACGGAGTTCGCGCGGACCTACCTCGGCGTCGAGCCCTACACCGAGATGATCCCGGTGTTCCCCACCGCGCACTATGCGATGGGCGGCATCCCGACCAACATCAAGGGCGAGGTGCTCAGCGACAACGAGACCGTCGTCCCGGGCCTGTACGCCGCGGGCGAGGTCGCCTGCGTCTCGGTGCACGGCGCGAACCGCCTCGGCACCAACTCGCTCCTCGACATCAACGTCTTCGGCCGGCGTGCGGGCATCTACGCCGCGGAGTACGCCCAGACGGCGCACTTCGAGGACCTGCCGGAGAACCCCGAGAAGTACGTCGTGGAGCAGATCGAGATGCTGCGCGACGCCGGGGGCTCGGAGCGGGTGGCCGCCATCCGCGCGGAGCTGCAGGCCACGATGGACATCAACGCGCAGGTCTACCGCGACGAGGGCTCGCTGAAGCAGGCGCTCTCGGACATCGAGGGTCTCAAGGCCAGGTACGTCAACATCTCGGTCCAGGACAAGGGTCGGCGGTTCAACACCGACCTCCTCGAGGCGATCGAGCTCGGCTTCCTGCTCGACCTCGCCGAGGTCCTGGTCATCTCCGCGCTCGCCCGGAACGAGTCCCGCGGCGGCCACTACCGCGAGGACTACCCGAACCGCGACGACGTGAACTTCATGCGTCACACGATGGCCTACCGCGAGACGACGGAAGACGGGGCCGGCTATCGGATTCGCCTGGACTACAAGCCGGTCGTGCAGACCCGTTACGAGCCGATGGAGCGCAAGTACTGATGGACGTCACGATCAAGATCCTTCGCTACAACCCCGAGGTCTCGGAGGAAGCGAAGTGGGAGAGCTACCAGGTCACGGCCGAGCCGACCGACCGGGTGCTCGACGCGCTTCACAAGGTCAAGTGGGACCTCGACGGGTCGCTGACGTTCCGCCGCTCCTGCGCCCACGGCGTGTGCGGCTCCGACGCGATGCGCATCAACGGCAAGAACCGCCTTGCCTGCAAGACGCTGATCAAGGACGTCAACCCGTCGCAGCCGATCACCGTCGAGCCGATCAAGGGCCTTCCGGTGCTCAAGGACCTCGTGGTCGACATGGAGCCTTTCTTCGACGCGTACCGCTCGATCATGCCGTTCCTGGTCACCGACGGGAACGAGCCCACGCGTGAGCGGCTGCAGTCCCAGAAGGACCGTGAGCGCTACGACGACACCACGAAGTGCATCCTGTGTGCCGCATGTACGACGTCGTGCCCGGTGTACTGGACCGACGGCCAGTACTTCGGCCCCCAGGCGATCGTGGGCGCGCACCGGTTCATCTTCGACAGCCGCGACGAGGGCACCGACCAGCGCCTGGAGATCCTCAACGACAAGGAGGGCGTGTGGCGCTGCCGCACGACCTTCAACTGCACCGAGGCCTGCCCTCGCGGCATCGAGGTCACCAAGGCGATCCAGGAAGTGAAGCGAGCCCTGATCTTCCGCCGCTAGCCCTTGTAACGCGGGGTTATGGACGCTCCACAAGCGGCATACCGCTTGGGATGCGTCCACAGCACCGCACCAGTCGGACATGCCCCGCGTACTCCGCGGGGCATGTCCGTTTCCGGGACCTTCGCCCCCTGATCCGACTGGTCGGTCGTGTCACGATCGAGGCATGAAGGAGCGCAGCTACGACGTAACCGTGATCTGGACCGGGAACCGCGGCGAGGGTACGACGGGCATCCGGGACTACGACCGGGACAACATCGTCGAGGCCGACGGCCCACCGGCGATCGACGGCACGAGCGAGCCGGCCTTCCTGGGCGACCAGAAGCGATGGAACCCCGAGCAGCTGTTGACCGCAGCGGTGTCGCAGTGCCACATGCTCTGGTATCTCGGCCTCTGCGCGCGGGCGGGCGTGGTCGTTCACCAGTACACCGACGACGCCGTCGGCACGATGCTCACCGGGCCGGACGGCAGCGGGAAGTTCACCCAGGTCGTCCTCCGGCCACGGATCGTCGTGGGTGCTGAGGACCAGCTCGAGAAGGCAGCCGAGCTGCATGGCAAGGCCCACGACATGTGCTTCATCGCCCAGTCGGTCAACTTCCCCGTCACGGTGGAGCCCCAGATCACCTCGCGCTGAGCTCGACAGCTTGCGTCTGAGCGAACCCGGACCCAGTGCCGGGGGCCGCTTCCCGCCTGAGGGGAGGTGGCACGATGACGCCCGTGACGATGAAGCCGAGGACGAATGGAGTCGCCGTCTCGCCCACTTGGGTGACGGTCATGTCGAGCGCCTCGGAAGCGGGGTCGAGGGCGTCGTCTACCGACTGCGGCCTGGCACGGTCGCGAAGGTGTGGACCTCGAAGTCGGCGGCCGAGCTGGAGCCCATGCGGCGGCTCTACGCGGACGTGGACGCAGCGAACCCCCCGATCCGCACCCCGCTCATCCAGGAGGTTCTGGTCCTGGACGGCGCGGCGGTCACGATCGAGCGCGAGCTGCCGGGAGCTGCCCTCCAGGGCAAGCTCGACACGTCCGCCGAGGAGCTGCCTGCGTACGCCGTCGACGCGGTCGTCCAGTGTCTTCTGACGCTGCGGACGGTGCCGCCCACCGAGGCCCTCAGGGCGCTGCCCGTGGTGGGAGAGCCTGCGCCCTTCCGGTCGGCCGGCGACGACTTCCCCAGCGCGCTCGTGTCCCTGCTGGACCGTCGCGTCGAGGCATGCGAACAGCAGCTCACCGCCGCGTTGCCGGACTTCCGCCAGCGGTTCGATGCGCTACTGGCCGGCATTGCCACCCTCGAGTCGCCCGCGGACACGGTCGTTCACGGAGACCTGTTCGGCGCCAACATCCACGTGGACCATGACTGTCGGCCGGTGGCCGTGCTGGACTTCGGCTTCATGACGACCGCGGGTGACCCGCGGTTCGAGGCGGCCGTCACGGCGGGCATCATGAACATGTACGGCCCCCACGCGGAGCGCATCACGCGGCAGCTGACCGACGAGATCGCGCGCCAGCTGGCCTACGACCCCGCCGTCCTGGTCCTCTACCGCGCCGCGTATGCGGTGGCTACCAGCACCCTCTTCGGGAACGACCTCACCGACGGACACTTCCGCTGGTGCGTCGGTCAGCTGTCCAACCGTCGTACCGCCGATGTCCTCGGCGTGTGGGGAGCGTGAGCCGCATGACCCCGACAGCCCGACGGCCGACCTCGAGCACGTCCGTTATCTGTGCGGGAAGCCGAGTCCGTACTGGCCGGCATGTCGGTCGGCGGGCTGGCGGGTCACCTTGCTTGGTCGCGGCCGCGCGTGAGCGACACGGGGACCGGGCTGTGTTGCATGCGCTGACCAGGCGCGAGCGTGACATGGTCGGGGCCTTGCGGGAGCTGTAGTTCTGCCCCGGACTCGCTCTCCACGGGCAGAATGAGGCCGCTAGCCAGCTCGGCGCGCGAGACAGCCAGTGAGGACCTCACATGACCGACCTGAACGCCAGCCCGTCCGACGCCAAGAGCCAGCAGGTTCGCGGGCCGTTGGAGAGGCGCTCTTCGCCGTGTCGTCGGCACTCAACGTGGCCGCTGTCGTGATCGGCGCGCTCATGTGCGCGGCGTGGTTGCACTCGGCGGACGTCTACGGTCACGCTGACTTTCCCGGGCGGTACCTGTTTGCGCTGCTGCCCCTGCTGGCCGCCGCGGGGACACTGAGGTTGTACGCCCGCAGCATGGGACAGAATCCTTCTTGAGTCATGGCTGGTCCCCTGGCCACGATGCAGTTCGAGGGCTCAGGGGATCGCTGGGTTGTTGCCGCCGCTGACGACCACGACGACCGTGGAGCCGGGTTCGACCTCGACCCGCCCCGACATGACCGCCGCCATGGGCACGCCGGCACCGGGCTCGGCGAGCACCCGCACGCGGTCCCACAAGAACCGGCGCGCGGCGACCAGCTCGTCCTCGGTGACGAGCAGCGACGTGGTGCCGTGCGCGGCTGCAGTCTCGTAGCCGATGCGGCCGACCTGCGGCGGCCCGAGCGAGTCGGCGGCCGCGCCACCGGAGACGTGCGGCACGGGCCGGCCGGACTCACGAGCGACGTGCATGTGCGGACAGAGCTCGGTCTCCACGGGCGTCACGGGGATGCGGTCGCCCAGGGCGGCAACCACCCCGGCGTACAGCCCTCCCCCGCCGCAGGCGAGCAGGACCCGCGACGCCGCCGGCACCGCGTCACCCACCTCGAGGCCGAGCGTGCCGGCTCCGGAGACGGTCTCGAACGTGTCGTAGGGATGGACGACCGGGAGACCCTCGCGCTCGCTGAACTCGCGGCAGGCCTCCAGGGCGTCCCCGACGTCTCCGTCCACCGGGTGCAGGCGTCCGCCGTACTCCCGGATGCGTTCGAGCTTCGCGGGCGTGGACGTGGAGGGGACGAAGATGTCGGCTGCAAGACCTGTGCGCCCGGCCGCCCAGGCGACCGCGACGCCGTGGTTGCCACCGGACGCAGCGGCGACGCCTCGGACGGAGGAGTCCAGGCTCATCACGGAGTTCAAGGCTCCACGCGCCTTGAAGGACCCGGTGTGCTGGAGGAGCTCCAGCTTGAGAACAACTCGGTAGGGCACCCCGAGCTCGTCGCCGTGGAGCACCAGGGTCGGCGTGTGCCGGATCTTCTCTCCGAGCCGCGCCGCCGCGCTCTCCACGTCGGACCTGCGAGGCAGCCTCAGCGCGTCCTGCGCCGCCACGGTGTCAGCGCTCCACCGCGGTCGTCTCCGGCGTTCGCGAGGAGCGCCAGGCCTTCCAACCGAGACGGCCCAGGTACGCCGCGATGACGAGGTTCACGACGATCAGGACGATGTGTGCGACGTAGTAGCCGGTCGGCCGGTCCTCACCGCTCGCGTGCGCCTCGGCGAGGTTCCTCGCGAAGTTGGCGTAGCTGAAGACGTTCCAGGCCGCGATGATCAGGAAGGTGACGGCGTGCTTTCGTTCGAGCTTCACTGTTCCATCCTTACCGCTCTCATCCCTTGCTCCTTCTGAAAAGGCGCGTGAGACCAGCCACACGACCGGACTCTCCCTCCAGGCTCCACTCCCCCGCCAGTCTCGAACCCGCTGGGCGCTCCTCCGGGTCCTCCGGCACGACTGACGCCGGAGCCGGTGTGACCAGGTCGCGCTCCTCCGGGCTCACCAGCGGCTCCCGCTCCAGCTCACGCAGCTGCTGGGCGACCGGCGCGGTGTACGCCCAGGCGGCGCTCAGCATGACCAGACGCGAGAAGTAGTTGATCCACACGACGAGGATCAGCGCCACCCCGAAGGCCTGGAACGCCGGCTGGTCCTTGGTCTGGCTGATCAAGAAGCTCGCCACGGACTTGAGCATCTCGAAGCCGACCGCGCCGACGAAGGCGCCCTGCCAGAGCGCGCGGTTCGCGAGGTGCGGCTTGGCGAGCAGTCCGAACATCGCGACGAAGAGGAAGGTCGTGGCAAGGGTCGCGAGACCGTGCGTCAGCACCCACAGCAGCGTCACCGCGAGCCAGCTGTCGTCGAGGCCGACCCAGCCGAGGATCACGGTGGAGAACCACGACATCGCGCCGGTGAGGCTGATCGAGAGCAGGAGTACGACGCCGAGCACGATGAGCGCCCTGAGGTCACGGCCCATGCCGTGGACGAAGTTCGGCTGCTCCTTCTTCGGCAACCGGAACATCACCTCGAGCGCCGAGCGCATGCCCGAGACCCAGCCGAGTCCGGAGTAGAGCACACCGGCCAGACCGATCAGACCGACCCTCCCGGCGTACTCCTCGAAGGTCGTGAGCGGGATCTGCCCCTCCCGCTGCCCGACCACACCCGGGAGCATCTCCTCGAGGGCGGAGGCCACCTCTCCCCGCAGGCCGGGGAAGACAGTGCTGACGTAGCCGACCACGAAGAAGGCCAGCGCGAGGATCGGGAAGAACGACAGGAACGCGAAGAACGTGACCGCCCCGGCCTGGGCGTTGCCGTTGCGGTCGCCGTAGTGGCCGAGGGTCCGGATGCCGTGGTCGACGAGGGCGTACCGCTCACGGAGCGCGCTCACCCGGGTGGAGACGCGCTCCTTGAGCGCCGCCATCAGCCGCTCTGGCCGGTGAGTGGAAAGTCCCGGGTCGGCTGCCAGCCGACCTCGGCGTCGTGGACGTAGAGCAGGAAGTGGTCGGCGTCGAAGATGCACTCGAAGTCGCCGAGCTCGTCGAACGCGCGGTCGAGCAGCTCGTCGTCGAGGTCGTGCGCCACCGTGACGTGCGGGTGGTACGGAAAGACCAGGTCGGTTGCCAGGGGCCCGCGGCGAACGGCCATGGCGAGCTGCTCGCAGGAGGAGATGCCGCGTACGACGGTCACGAACACGACTGGGGAGACCGGCCGGAACGTCCCCGTGCCACGCAGGTGGATCCGGAACGGCGGCCTGCTCGCGGCGGCGTCGGCGAGGTGCTTCTCCACCGCCGGGATGTCGGCCTCGTCCACCTCGAACGGGGGCATCAACGTGATGTGCGTCGGGATGCCGTGGGCGGTCTTGTCGCCCAGCGAGGCGCGGTAGTCCTGGAGCCGGGACCCCCAGGGCTCCGGCACCGCGATGGCCACTCCGATCGTCGTCACGACGTGAACCCTACCTACCGGTGGGGACGAAGCCGACTCTGTCGTACACGTCGGCCAAGGTGCGCTCCGAAACCTCGCGTGCCTTGTCCTCTCCGCGCTGCAGCACCGCGGTGAGCTCCGCGCGGTCCTCGAGCAGCTCAAGGGTGCGGTTGCGGAAGGGGGTCACGAACTCGACGACGACCTCGGCGAGGTCCTTCTTGAAGTCGCCGTAGCCGCGGCCGGCGTAGTCGCTCTCCAGGTCCTCGATCGATCGACCGGAGAGCGCCGAGTGGATCGTGAGCAGGTTCGAGATACCGGGCTTCTCCTCGGCGTCGAACCGGATATCGGTGCCGGAGTCGGTCACCGCAGACCTGATCTTCTTCGCCGACCGCTTCGGGTCGTCGAGCATCTCGATGATGCCGCTCGGCGAGGAGGCCGACTTCGACATCTTCGCGTTCGGTTCCTGCAGGTCCAGGATCTTGGCGGTGTCCTTGATGATGAAGGGCTCGGGCAGCCGGAAAGTCTTCTTGTAGCGGTGGTTGAACCGCTGGGCCAGGTCGCGGGTGAGCTCGAGGTGCTGGCGCTGGTCCTCGCCCACCGGCACGTACTGCGGCCGGTAGAGCAGGATGTCGGCGGCCATGAGCATCGGGTATGTGAACAGCCCGACCGACGCCGCCCCGCTCGCCGCCCTTGGCGGTCTTGTCCTTGAACTGCGTCATCCGGCTGCGCCTCGCCGAACCCGGTCAGGCACTGGAGCACCCAGGCCAGCTGCGCATGCGCGGGGACGTGGGACTGCAGGAAGATCGCCGACCGCTCCGGGTCCACACCGGCCGCCATCAGCTGGGCCGCCGACCGCAGCGAGCGCTCCCGGAGCTGCTTGGGGTCGTGCTCGACGGTGATCGCGTGCATGTCGGCGATGAAGAAGAAGGGCTCGAACTCGTTCTGGAGGGCCACCCAGTGCCGGATCGCGCCGAGGTAGTTGCCGAAGTGGAACGAGTCCGCGGTCGGCTGGATCCCGGACAGGACCCGGGGGCGTGCGGTCGGCTTGGAGGTGGGGGCGGCCTCAGACATGCCAGGCATTCTGTCAGGACGCGGCCGGTGTCAGCTCGCCTGGTCCGCCCGGGGCCCCTCGGCCTCGGAGGGGGGCAGGGGCGGCGGCAGGGCGGCGGCAGCGGCGGGGCGGCGGCAGGGGCGTTGTCCTCGGGGGCCGCCTGGGCCGAAGACGTGGTGGTGACCAGCACGCGGGAGACCCGCCGCCCCTCGACCTCGCGAACGACCAGGCGGACCTCGTCGTGCTCCACGGAGTCGCCGGCCTCCGGCAGACGTCCCAGCCGGGAGACGACGAAGCCGGCGACGGTCTCGTAGGGCCCCTCGGGGAGCTCGATGCCGGTCTCGTCCTCGAAGTCGTCGAGGTTGAGGAGACCGTCGACCTCGACGTCGCCGCCGCGGTGCCGGGTGGTCTCGGCCTCCTTGACGTCGTACTCGTCCCTGATGTCGCCGACGAGCTCCTCGACGAGGTCCTCCATCGTGACGATGCCCGCGGTCCCGCCGTACTCGTCGGCGACCATCGCGAGGTGCACGCCCTCGCGTCGCATGTCCGCGAGGGCGGCCAGGATCGGCCGGGTCCACGGCAGCACCAGGGTCCCCCGGACCAGCTCACCGACGCGCACCGAACGGCTCGCCATCTCGGGGTCGAGCAGGTCCCGCACGTGCACGAAGCCGATGACGTCGTCGACCGAGCCACGGGTCACCGGGTAGCGCGAGTGCGGCTGGGTCAGGGCGTACTTCGCCGCCCGGTAGACCGGCGTGCTCGCGTCGAGGAACTCGACCTCCGTGCGAGGGATCATCACCTCGCGGATCTGCCGGTCACCGGCCGCGAACACGTCCTCGACGATCCGGCGCTCCTCCTCGCCGAGGGTCTCGTGCTGGTTGACCAGCTCGCGCAGCTCCTCGTCCGACATCTGCTCCTTCTGCGCGCCCGGGTCACCCCCCAGCAGGCGCACGACGGCGTCCGTCGATCTCGACAGCAGCCAGATGACCGGCTGCGACACCTTGGAGATCCGGTCGATCATCGGGCCCAGGGCGAGCGCGAACGCCTCTGAGCGCTGGAGGGCGAGGCGCTTCGGGGCGAGCTCGCCGAGGACGAGGGAGAGGTAGGAGATCGCGACGGTCACCAGCACCAGGGCGGTCGCGTTCGAGAACCGCTCGGGGAGCCCCCACCCGACGAGCACGGGCGCCAGGTCGTCGGCGAGGGTGGCGCCACCGAAGGCCGCTGAGAGGAAGCCCGCGAGGGTGACCCCGACCTGTACCGCCGACAGGAAGCGGTTGGGGTCCTCGTTGAGCTCGGCGACCGTCTTGCCGCGCTTGCTCTGGCCCGCCAGCGAGCGCACCTGGCTGTCGCGCAGGGACACCAGCGCGATCTCAGCGGCGGCGAAGACACCGCCGACGAGGACGAAGAAGACGACGAGCCCGATGTTGGCCAGCGTGCTGCTCACGGTCTATGACCTTCATCCATGGACCGAGGATAAGGGTTTGCCCGGTGCACGGGTAAGCGGCAGGGTTTCGCACCATGAGCCCCTCCACGCCCACGTTCTCGTTCCCCGAAGACGTCCCGCGCCTCACCGACGGCGTCGTGACCTTGCGCGCGCACACCGAGGACGACGTGCAGGCGCTGTACGAGCAGGCGGTCGACTCCGTGATGCTGCAGTGGACGACCGTCCCCGACCCCTCGACTCCCGAGACCGCCAAGGAGTTCGCCTGCGACATCATCCCCACCGGCTGGCGCAGGGACAGCGAGTGGGCGTTCGCGGTCGAGGCGCCCGGTGAGGACGGGTCCATGCGGTTCGTGGGGAGCGTGTCCCTGCGCAACGAGGGCGAGGGACGGGCCGAGGTCGCGTACGGCGCGCACCCGTGGGCACGGGGCCGCGGGTACGTCGTACGCGCCCTCGAGCTGCTCCTCGACTGGGGCTTCCGCGAGCGCGGCCTGCGGACGGTGATCTGGTGGGCCGACAAGGGCAACTGGGCCTCCCGCAAGGTGGCATGGCGGCTGGGCTTCTCCTTCGACGGCACCGTGCGCGCCTGGCTCCCCCACCGAGGAGAGCTGCGGGACGGCTGGGTCGGTGTCCTCACGTCGACCGACGAGCGACGCCCCCGGACGCCGTGGTTCGAGGTGCCCACGCTCACCGGGCGAAGCGTCGTGCTCCGGGGGTACCGGGACACCGACGCACCCCGCGTCGTCGAGGCCTGCTCGGACGAGCGGACCGCCCGTTGGCTCCCGCTCCTGCCCTCGCCGTACACGCTCGAGGACGCGCACGCCTACATCGAGGGCCGGCGGGAGCAGCGCGCCACGGGACAGGGCATCACCTGGGCGGTGGCTGACCCCGAGACCGACGAGCTGCTCGCGAACATCAGCGATCTTCGACCTCGGGTTCGGCAAGGACGCGGAGATCGGTTACTGGGCGCACCCTGCCACCCGCGGTCGCGGCGTGATGACCGAGGCGTGCGGCCTCGTCGTGCGGCACGCGTTCGTGCCCGAGGAGGACGGCGGGATGGGCCTGCGCCGGCTGCGGATCATCGCGGCGGAGGGCAACGTCGCGTCTCGCAAGGTGATCGAGTCGAACGGCTTCGTCGAGACCGGTCGGATGCGGCAGGAGAACCCGATGCGCGACGGGTCGTACGCCGACACCATCTACTACGACCTGCTGGCGTCGGAGTACTCCCGCGGGTGAGCCCGCCGAACATGCACTCACGGCCGCTGCACCCGACCTTCAGGCGCGAGAGCGGCCGCCGTACGCCGTGAGTGCATGTTCTAGCGTCCCGCCGGAACAAGCGCCCCGGCCACGTCGCAGGCATTGCGCACTGCAGCGGAGACGGAACCGGCCGCGGACCACACCATCGGGTGTCGTCCGCGGCCGGCTGTCGACGTGAGGTCAGCCCAGGATCGCCAGGGCCTCGTTGAACGTCTTCGAGGGACGCATGACCGAGGTCGCCTTCTCGTCGTCGGGCTGGTAGTACCCGCCGATGTCGGCCGGTGAGCCCTGGACGGCCAGCAGCTCCTCGGTGATGGTCGACTCCTTGGCCGCCAGCGACCCGGCGAGCTCGGCGAACGCGGCCGCGAGGTCGGCGTCCTCGGACTGCGAGGCGAGCTCCTTGGCCCAGTAGAGCGCCAGGTAGAAGTGGCTCCCGCGGTTGTCGATCTCCCCGACCTTGCGGCTCGGCGACTTGTTCTCCATCAGGAAGGTCGCGGTCGCCCGGTCCAGCGTGTCCGCGAGGATCTGCGCCCGCTTGTTGCCGGTCGTCTGCGCCAGGTGCTCGAAGCTCACCGCGAGCGCGAGGAACTCACCGAGGCTGTCCCAGCGCAGGTGGTTCTCCTTGACGAGCTGCTGCACGTGCTTGGGCGCTGAACCGCCGGCACCGGTCTCGAAGAGACCACCGCCGTTGATCAGCGGGACGACGGAGAGCATCTTGGCGCTGGTGCCGAGCTCCATGATCGGGAACAGGTCGGTGAGGTAGTCGCGCAGCACGTTGCCGGTGACCGAGATGGTGTCCTCGCCCTTGCGGATCCGCTCGAGCGAGAACTTCATGGCGTCGACCGGCGGCATGATCTCGATCTGCAGGCCCTCGGTGTCGTGCTCCTGGAGGTACTCCCGCACCTTGCCGATGAGGACGGCGTCGTGGGCGCGGCCCTCGTCGAGCCAGAACACCGCTGGCGAGCCGGTGGCGCGGGCGCGGGTCACGGCGAGCTTGACCCAGTCGCGGATCGGCACGTCCTTGGTCTGGCACATCCGCCAGATGTCACCGGCGGAGACAGCGCTCTCGAGGAGGGCGTTGCCCGCCTGGTCGACGACCCGGACCGTCCCGGTGGTGGGGATCTCGAAGGTCTTGTCGTGGCTGCCGTACTCCTCGGCCGCCTGCGCCATGAGCCCCACGTTCGGGACCGACCCCATGGTGGCGGGGTCGAAGGCGCCGTTGGCGCGGCAGTCGTCGATCACGACCTGGTAGATGCCGGCGTAGCTGCTGTCCGGGATCACCGCGAGCGTGTCGGCCTCCTCGCCCTCCGGGCCCCACATGTGGCCGGAGGTGCGGATCATCGCCGGCATGGACGCGTCGACGATGACGTCGCTCGGCACGTGCAGGTTGGTGATGCCCTTGTCGGAGTCGACCATGGCGAGGGAAGGGCCCTCGTCGAGACCCTGCTTGACCGCGGCGGCGATCGCGTCGCGCTCCTCGGTCGGGAGGGACTCGATGCCCTTCAGCAGGGCGCCGAGGCCGTCGTTCGGGCTGATGCCGGCCTTGGCCAGGGACTCAGCGTGCTCGGCGAAGAGCTTCGGGAAGAAGGCGCGGACCACGTGCCCGAAGATGATCGGGTCGGAGACCTTCATCATCGTGGCCTTGAGGTGCACCGAGAACAGCACGTCCTCGGCCTTGGCGCGGGCGATCTGCTCGGTGAGGAACTCGCGCAGCGCGGCAACCCGCATGGCCGTGGCGTCGACGACCTCGCCGGCGAGCACCGGCACCGACTCACGCAGCACTGTCGTCGTACCGTCGTCGCCGACCAGCTCGATGCGCAGCGACCCGTCGGACTCCACCACGGCCGACTTCTCGTTGGAGCGGAAGTCGTCGGAGGTCATGTGCGCGACGTTGGTCTTGGAGTCCTGGGACCAGGCGCCCATCTTGTGCGGGTTCTTGCGGGCGTACTGCTTGACCGAGGCCGGCGCCCGCCGGTCGGAGTTGCCCTCACGCAGCACCGGGTTGACCGCGCTGCCCTTGACCTTGTCGTAGCGGGCCCGGACGTCCTTCTCCTCGTCGGTCTTCGGGTCGTCCGGGTAGGCGGGGAGGTCGTAGCCCTTCTCCTGCAGCTCGGCGATCGCGGCCTTGAGCTGGGGAATCGAGGCGCTGATGTTGGGCAGCTTGATGATGTTCGCCTCGGGCGTCTTCGCCAGCGCGCCGAGCTCGGCCAGGGCGTCGTCGATGCGCTGGTCGGCCGTCAGGCGGTCGGGGAAGCTGGCGATGATCCGCCCGGCCAGGGAGATGTCCCGCGTCTCGACGGCCACGCCGGCGGTGGACGCGTAGGCCTGGATGACCGGGAGGAACGAGTAGGTGGCCAGCAGGGGCGCTTCGTCAGTGTGCGTGTAGATGATCTTCGAGTCCGTCACCGAGGCTCCGTTCCGACTTCGCGATAGTTTCTTGACGTCAAGATATCTCACTGGGCATCTCGCGGGGCCAGGCGGGTCGTCGCCGGCACCTGAACGCCCAGGCTCCCACCATTGCCGGCTGATTGTTAGCCCCCGGCCCGAGTGGGAACGTGGAAGTCCTGTACCCGCTGAGGAGGCGCACATGACCAGCTCGAACACGACAGGCCCAGGTCAGTACGACGGGCACCTGGGTGTCACTCCCGCCCTGGTGGATCTGACGGAGAAGATCGAGGGGGCGTCGGCCCTCGACGCACCGGCAGCAGTGCTTCAGCGCCTTGCGGACGTCCTCCTCGCCGACCCGCAGCGTCGCCAGCTCCTCCACGGCACGTGGCTCGGGCACGCGGTCCACCCACTGTTGACCGACCTGCCGATCGGCTTCTGGACCTCCACGAGCGTCCTGGACCTCGTGGGCGGGAAGCAGTCCCGCCCCGCGGCCACGCGCCTCCTCGGCCTGGGTCTGGCGTCCGCCGTACCGACTGCCCTCACGGGCTGGGCCGAGTGGGGCGTGGCGGAACAGCGCGAGCAACGGGTCGGCCTCGTGCACGCCGGCTCCAACATCGTGGCGCTGAGCCTCTACGCCGCATCGTTCGCCGCGCGACGCAGGGGCGCCCACCGGCGCGGCGTGATGCTGGGTCTTGCGGGCGGCGCCGCCGCGACCGTCGGCGGCTACCTCGGCGGCCACCTGACCACGGCCCGGAAGGTCTCGACGCGCCACCCGGCCTTCGACGACGACCGCTCTCCCGGCACGGCGTCCGGCTGACACCCACAGAGCGCTTCGCGGCACGCCGCTGCTAGCGTCGGATGAGTCCCTGCGCGCAACCCGCGCGGTGTACCCCCAGACCAGAACCAAGGAGTCGTTGTGAGCTCTACCCCCCTCAAGGTCGCCGTCACCGGCGCCGCCGGCCAGATCGGCTACAGCCTGCTCTTCCGCCTCGCCAGCGGTGCGCTGCTCGGGCCGGACACCCCGGTCGAGCTGCGGCTGCTCGAGATCACGCCTGCTCTCGGCGCTCTCGAGGGCGTGGTCATGGAGCTCGACGACTGCGCCTTCCCGACCCTCGCGGGTGTCGAGATCGGCGACGACCCGAACAAGATCTTCGACGGCGCGAACCTCGCCCTCCTCGTCGGCGCCCGCCCCCGCACGAAGGGCATGGAGCGCGGCGACCTGCTCGAGGCCAACGGCGCGATCTTCACCGCCCAGGGCAAGGCCCTCAACAAGGTCGCTGCGGACGACATCCGCATCGGCGTGACCGGTAACCCGGCGAACACCAACGCGCTGATCGCGATGACCAACGCCCCCGACATCCCGAAGGAGCGCTTCACCGCGCTCACGCGTCTCGACCACAACCGCGCGATCTCCCAGCTCGCGGCCAAGACCGGCGCGAAGGTCGCCGACATCAAGAAGATGACGATCTGGGGCAACCACTCCGCGACCCAGTACCCCGACATCTTCCACGCCGAGATCAGCGGCAAGAACGCCGCCGAGGTCGTCGGGGACCAGACCTGGATCGAGAACGACTTCATCCCCACGGTCGCCAAGCGCGGCGCCGCGATCATCGAGGCCCGCGGCTCGTCCTCCGCCGCGAGCGCCGCGTCGGCCACCATCGACGCCGCCCGCGACTGGCTGACCGGCACCCCGCAGGGCGACTGGGTGTCGATGGCGGTCGTCTCCGACGGCTCCTACGGCGTCCCCGAGGGCCTCATCTCGTCCTTCCCGGTCACGACGAAGAACGGCGACTGGGAGATCGTCCAGGGCCTCGAGATCGACGACTTCTCCCGTGGGCGGATCGACGCCAGCACCGCGGAGCTCGCGGAGGAGCGCCAGGCGGTCCAGGAGCTCGGCCTGATCTGACCTGCGCCCAGCGCACCTCGAACGTCGTTGCCGTCCACCGGGATGGCAACGACGTTCTTCTTTGCCCGGCCTCCTGCCGTGGCGGTCCGCGTCGGTCTGCGCCGAGCGGTCGGTCGGCTGCGGGCGGTCAGCGGCGGCAAGAATCGGACAGATGCGAAGTTTGCGCCCTACTTCAGGCGTTCCGGCGGCTGAAATCGTGCATGTGCGAAGTTTGCGCCGGCCAGACCGGGCGACGTGGCGCGGCGGCGGCGGCGCGGGCGGGCGCGGGGGTCAGCGGGGCTGGTCGGGTACGACGATCGCCAGCACGACCAGGGCCACGCCGGCCAGGAGCAGCATCGCCACGTCGGACGGCTTGCGCCGCACCCGCAGCATGCCGGCCTTCCGCTCGGGGAGGACCAGCCGGGTCGTGCCTCCCACGAGCAGGCTGACCCCCATCCACACGACCCCGGTGCGCCAGGCGCCGAGGACCGTGATCGCGAGGCCGGTCAGGGCGATGGCGACGACGACCAGGTAGACCGCACCGCCGATCGTCTGGGGCCGGCGGTCGGGGCCAGGTCCCTCTTCGAGCATCAACCCGCGCTCAGGCCGTCAGGGACTGCTCAGCGGCGCTGACGATGTTCGACAGGAGCATCGCGCGCGTCATGGGGCCCACACCACCGGGGTTCGGGGAGACCCACCCGGCGACGTCGTACACGTCCGGGGCCACGTCGCCCGCGATCTTGCCCTCTGCGTCCCGGGAGACACCCACGTCGAGCACGGCGGCGCCGGGCTTCACCATCTCGCCGGTGATGATGCCGGTGACGCCCGCCGCCGCGACGACGATGTCGGCCTCCCGCACGTGCTTGGCGAGGTCGCGGGTGCCGGTGTGGCACAGGGTGACGGTGGCGTTCTCGCTGCGCCGGGTCAGAAGCAGGCCGAGCGGCCGGCCCACCGTGACGCCACGCCCGACGATGCAGACCTCGGCGCCCGCGATCGGCACGTCGTGGCGGCGCAGCAGCTCGACGATGCCGTTGGGCGTGCAGGGCAAGGGGGCGTCCTTGCCGAGCACCAGCCAGCCGAGGTTGGTCGGATGCAGGCCGTCGGCGTCCTTGGCCGGGTCGATCAGGCCGAGGATGTGGTGCTCGTCCATGTGCTTCGGCAGCGGCAGCTGCACGATGTACCCGGTGCAGGCGGGGTCCTCGTTGAGCCGGACGATCGCCTCCTCGACCTCGGACTGCGGCGCGTCCTCGGGCAGGTCCACCCGGATCGAGTGGATGCCGACCTCGGCGCAGTCCCGGTGCTTGCCGGCGACGTACCAGCGACTGCCGGGATCGTCTCCCACGAGCACCGTGGCGAGCCCCGGAACGAGTCCCTGCTCGCGCAGCTTGGCGACACGTTCGGTCAGCTCGCCCTTGATGTCGGAGGCGGTCTTCTTGCCGTCGAGGATCTGTGCCGTCACGTCGCCCATCCTGCCAGTGCCGTCAGTGGAAGAAATGCCGGGTGCCCGTGAAGTACATCGTGATCCCCGCCTTCCGCGCGGCCTCGACGACCTCCTCGTCCCGGACCGAGCCCCCCGGCTGTACGACGGCCGTCACCCCGCCGTCGATGAGGATCTGGAGACCGTCCGGGAACGGGAAGAACGCGTCCGAGGCGGCGACCGAACCCGCGGCCCGTTCCCCCGCCCGCGACACGGCGAGCCGGGCAGAGTCGACCCGGTTGACCTGGCCCATGCCGACGCCGACCGAGGCGCGGTCGGATGCCAGCAGGATCGCGTTGGACTTCACCGAGCGGCACGCCTTCCACGCGAACGCGAGGTCGGCGAGCACCTCGTCGGAGACCGGTTCACCGGCTGCGAGCGTCCAAGCGGACGGGTCGTCCCCGCCGCCCTCCACCGCGGCGTCGACCGCGTCGCGGGCCTGCAGCAGCAGCCCGCCGGAGATCGGGCGCATCTCGACGCCACCGCGCTGGAGCGGTGCGCACTGCAGCAGCCGGATGTTCTTCTTCTTGCTGAGCACCTCGACGGCGCCGTCTTCGTAGCCGGGCGCCACGACGACCTCGGTGAAGATCTCGGCCACCTGCTCGGCCATCGACCTGCTGACCGGGACATTGGTGGCGATCACGCCGCCGAACGCCGAGAGCGGGTCGCAGGCGTGCGCCTTGCGGTGGGCCTCGGCCACGTCGGCTCCGACGGCGATCCCGCAGGGGTTGGCGTGCTTGATGATCGCCACCGCGGGCTCGTCGAAGTCGAACGCGGCCCGGCGGGCGGCGTCGGCGTCGACGTAGTTGTTGTAGGACATCTCCTTGCCGTGGAGCTGGGTCGCCTGGGCGAGGCCCGGCTGCGGGGCGTACCCGCTCGTGTAGAGCGCCGCTCGCTGGTGCGGGTTCTCGCCGTAGCGAAGCACCGCGCTCTTGTCCCAGGTCGCGCCCATCCAGGCCGGGAAGCCGGTGCCCTCGGACGTGTCGGTCAGGACGTTGCCCATCCACGAGGCCACGGCGACGTCGTAGGTGGCGGTGTGGACGAACGCCTCGGCCGCGAGCGCCTGCCGCTCCTGCAGCGTGAACCCGCCCCGCTCCAGGGCGGCGAGCACGTCGGCGTACCTCGTGGGCGAGGTGACGATCGCGACGCTGGGGTGGTTCTTCGCGGCGGCCCGCACCATGGAGGGCCCGCCGATGTCGATCTGCTCGACACACTCGTCGGGGGCCGCTCCCGACACGACGGTCTCCGTGAACGGGTAGAGGTTCGAGACCACCAGGTCGAACGGCTCGATGCCGAGCTCCTCGAGCTGGGCGCGGTGGGACTCGAGGCGGAGGTCGGCGAGGATGCCGGCGTGCACCTTCGGGTGCAGCGTCTTGACCCGGCCGTCGAGGCACTCGGGGAAGCCGGTCAGCTCCTCGACCCTGGTGACCGGGACCCCGGCGTCGGCGATGCGGTTCGCGGTCGAACCGGTGGAGACGATCGCGACGCCCGCGGCGTGCAGCCCGGTAACGAGCTCCTCGAGGCCGGTCTTGTCGTAGACGGACACCAGCGCCCGCCGGATCTCGTTGCGCTCCTCAGACATGCCACTCCTCATCGGATCGATGAGGGCACCCAGGCGTTCGATGCGCTCGACTTCACTCCCTGGTGGTTGCCCACCTGCGCCAGTCGTGGTGCCCTCACTTTAGTCCAACGGCCGACCGCTGCCGAACCGGACCTTCCTGTCGGTGATGGTGAAGCCTTCGCGGGCCATCCGGCCCACACTGGTCACGAGCATCTCGCGCTCGGCGACCTTGATGCGCTCGTGGAGCGAGTCGACGTCGTCGTCGTCCTCGACCCGCACCACGGTCTGGTCGACGATCGGGCCGGTGTCGACCCCGGCGTCTACGACGAACAGCGTCGCCCCCGTGACCTTCACGCCGTACGCCAGCGCGTCGGCGGGGCCCTGCATCCCCGGGAACGACGGTGACAGGGCGGGATGGGTGTTCACGCACCGCCCGCCGAAGACCTCGAGGAACGCCTCCCCGGTGAGCTTCATGAAGCCGGCGAGCACGACGAGGTCCGGGTCGTACCCCTGGCAGGCCGCGGTCAGCGCCCGGTCCCAGTCGGCCCGGGTCTCGAAGTCCTTGACCCGGAGCACGAACGTGGGGATCCCGGCGCGTTCGGCGCGGGCGAGCCCCTCGATGCCGTCGCGGTCCGCCCCCACGGCGACGATGCTCACGCCGTACGACGGGTCGCGGCTCGCGTCGATCAGCGCCTGGAGGTTCGTACCGGCGCCGGACACGAGGACGACGACCCGTGCGGGTGTACGCATGGGGCGCTCCGAGATGCTGGGCGAGGCGGGGGGCACGGCCTCAGGCTACCGAGCGCCCTGCGGCTCAGCCCGCCGCGGTCCCCGCGGTGGACACCCCGTCACGCGTGCGGCGGCGGGCCCACACGGATGCCGCCGCACCGCCGACCAGGCCGCCCCCGCCACACGAGACAGCGGCGGCGAGGAAGGTGCTCCACACCGGCGCCCCGACCGCCGACATGCGGCCGGGACCGGCCGCTCCTCCGGCCAGGGCGACCATCACGGCGAGTAGGGCCGCCGCGAGAAGCCCCGCACCGAGACCCCGCATCGCTCCGACCTCGATGCGCCGCACGGGCCCGAGCCGAGCGGCCAGGACCACCGCCAACGCCGTGACGAGCACCGGCAGGCCCATGAGCGCCGTCGTCCAGCCGGGGGTCGCACCGTCGTCCGGGAGCGCAGCCAGCAGCGGGAAGGCGGGCACCGGCCCGAGGATGACCACGGCGGGCGAGACGACGGTGCCGGCGCCCACGGCGAACCCCGGCCCGAGCAGGTAGGCCCCGCCGAGAAGCACGGCGTTCGGGGTGAACGCCATGCCGACGACGGTGTACATCAAGCCGCCCGGACCGTCGGCGTGCAACCGGGACAGCACGGTCGCCGCCGTGCCGAAGTCCCGGATCAGCGACACCGCGACGAGGACCGAGCCGGCGGCGAACATCAGCAGAACGGTGCCCGCGGCGCCGGCCAGGACCGGCCGAACCCACGCCGGGCCACGCCCAAGGAGCGCCCGCCCCTGGCCTGAGCCGGCGAGCAGCCCCCCTCCACCGGCGAGGAGGGCGAGCACGAAGCCACCCAGCAGGGCTCGCAGCAGGTCCGACTCCGCGCGCTCCTCCGCGGCCAGGACGGCGGTGAGCAGCGCCATGACCGCGTACACGGTCGCCAGGACCCCCGCAGCGGTGAGCACCGCTCGAAGATCCGACGGTTCACGGCGCACGGCAGCCCGCACCCCCGTGCGCACGCCGACCCGGTAGGTGGCGTACACGCACAGCAGGGTCAGCCCCAGAGGCATCAGCGTGATCGTCGTCGCCCCGATGTCCAGACCGGCGCCGTGCGCGAGCAGCCAGGCGTCTGCGCCGACGCGCATGGCGTCGCGGGTGTCGCCGTACCTCCCGGCGTCCGCAGCGAACCAGCCGGCAAGAGCGACCGCGATCGAGACCAGGAGCATCGACCCGGCCGAGACGACGCCCCCGATGACGGCGCCGAGCACCAGAGGTCGCCCGGTGGTTCCCGGGGCACCCGAGGACGTACGACGGGCAGCGGAGCTCAGCAGATCGGTCATCACGTCGATCTTCCTCGACGCCTCGGGGGCGATCACGTTCCCACGCCGCACGCGGTGAGCGTCACACCACGGGCCCGCACCCAGAGGTTCACCCACCCACCGCGCCGGGTACCGTTCCAAGGTTGGTCGGCAACGGAGGAGGGTCCGGTTCATGCGCGCGGAGGAGCAGTTCGACTCCTTCTACCTCGAGACCCGTCGCACGCTCGTCCACCAGACGTTCGCGCTGACCGGGGATCTGGCCGCCGCCCAGCGGGCGGTCCGCGACGCCTACGTCAGCGCGTGGCACCACTGGCGGAAGGTCAAGACCTACCAGGACCCGCGTGACTGGGTCCGCCCCCGCGCGTGGGCGCTCGCCCAGCGCCGGCACACCGCCCGGCTGTGGCAGCGGACCAAGGAGCTGTCCGTCGAGGACCGTGCGGTGCTCAACGCGCTGCACAAGCTGCCGGGCGCGGAGCGCCGCGCGCTGGTCCTGGTGGATCTCGCCGGGGTCCCGATGGACGTCAGCGCACGCGAGCTGAACGTCACTCACGAGACGCTCGAGCGGCAGCTCGCCTCCGGCACGGCGAGCTTCGCGGAGGCGCTCGAGACCGAGCCCGCCGCCGTCCCCGGTCTCCTCGCCGGCCTCGGCGAAGCCGCCACGACGGCCCCCCTGCCGCGTGCGGCGGCCGTGCGGCGGGACGGGCGGACCCGCCGCCGGACCCACACCCTCGCCGCCGCGGCGGCAGTCATCTTCCTCGCCGTGGGGTCGGGTGCGTTCGCCTACGAACCCACGGGCTCCCCCGAGGCCGGGTCGCCGGCGACGTCGCCGGGCAGCTCAGCCACCGGCCAGCAGGCGAAGGGCGACCCCGAGCAGGAGTCCAACCTGCCGTCCGCCGACGACCTGCTCGACACCACCGACGTCGCCCGGCTGGACCCGGAGGCGTCGTGGAAGGTCACCGAGACGCACGACAACACCGGCGGCGACGGCATCAACTACGTGTGCCAGCAGGAGCGCTTCGCCGACCCGGAAGGGCTCGCAACACTGGTCCGTACCCTGAAGACCGAGGCGAAGCCGTCGCGGTCGGTGGTGCAGGCCGTCGAGATCTCCTCGTCGGAGGAACACGCCTCCGCGACCTACGCCAAGGTGCTGTCGTGGTTCGCCCGATGCGAGGGCGGCAACCTGCACCTGAAGCGGGCGTTCGCGGTGTCAGGGGTCGCCGACCGGGCCGTGCTCCTCGAGCTCAGGACCTGGGCGGCCCCTCAGACGTCGTACTCCGTCGCGCTGGCGCAGATCGGCCAGGTCGTGACCACGGATGTGGTGAGCACTGCGAACGGCTCTCCGCCCGGAGCACTCTCGGCCGCGCGGAC
Organism: uncultured Actinomycetota bacterium; assembly: GCA_963721165.1. Taxonomy (GTDB): domain Bacteria; phylum Actinomycetota; class Actinomycetes; order Propionibacteriales; family Nocardioidaceae; genus Nocardioides_C. The sequence continues at coordinate 319,489 of CAVRIE010000014.1, forward strand.
CCTCGGCTCGGCGACCAAGAGGCTCTGTGAGCAGGCCGGCGGGAAGGACTGCGGTCACCCGCCACGTCTGGAGCAGACCGCACCACCCCCGTCCGGCGAGGCGGCCGGCGTTCTCGCGACCGTCGACATGCCTCCGGTCGAGGGCGTGAGCAAGCCGTGGGTCGGCACGGCCGCAGCCCCTGCGTCACGTAACCCCGCGGCAACCTCCTGCGACCGCGCCGACTTCCGGAAGGAGGGCGCGGTCACCACCCAGACGCGAACGTTCCTCGTGCCCGGGGCTCGGCTCCCCGACCGGTTCGGGCTGACCGAGACCTACGGGAAGTTCAAGTCGACCAAGGACGCCGCGGACTTCCTCGCCACGGTGCGCAAGCGGTTGGCGGCGTGCGAGGACAAGAACCTGGCCATCGACGTGCTCAGCCCCCACTCGCTGAACGAGGGTGCCCTGGCCGGATCGACCTGGAGGCTCCGCGCGGAGCTGTCGCAGAACCAGGAGGTCTTCTTCGACCTGGGGTTCGTGCGGCGAGGAGACACGGTCGCCCAGCTCACGTTCCTCCCGGCCGGGCCGGCCGACCTCTCCTCCAGCGACTTCCGGGCCATGGTGGTCCGCGCCGGACAGCGCCTCGGCGAGCTCGACTGACCGAGTCGGCCGACCACCGGCTCGACCGACCATTAGGGTCGGCCCATGACCCAGCCCGCGCCAGGGACGCCCGACCGACGCCACACCCGTCTGCACGCGCTCGAGCTCGACGCGGCGAGCCCGCTGCGCGGGAGACGCGACCTGTTCAGCCTGCCCTACGACAAGGTGTACCTCGACGGGAACTCCCTCGGCGCTCTCCCCCGCTCGGTCCCGGCACGCCTGGCGCAGGTCGTGGCCGAGGAGTGGGGCCGGGACCTGATCGGCTCCTGGAACACCGCCGGGTGGATCGACCTCCCCGCCCGGGTGGGTGACCGGATCGCCGCGCTCATCGGCCTGCCCGAGCGCTCCGTCTGGGTCAGCGACAGCACGAGCGTGAGCCTGTTCAAGACCATGGTGGCGGCCTGTCGCCTCCAGCCGGGCCGCGACGTGATCGTGGTGGAGCAGGCGACCTTCCCCACCGACGGCTACATCGCCGCCAGCGTCGCTCGGATGCTCGGCATGGAGCTGCGGTGGGCCGACTCGGACCGGGTCGAGGAGTCGTTCGACGAGCGGGTCGCGCTCGTCTGTCTCACCCACGTCGACTTCCGCACCGGTGCGATGTTCGACGCCGCAGCCGTGACCGCGTCCGCCCATGCCGTGGGCGCCCTGATCCTCTGGGACCTCTGCCACACGGCCGGGGCGGTGCCGGTCGACCTCGTCGCCGCGGACGCCGACTTCGCCGTCGGGTGCAGCTACAAGTACCTCAACGCGGGCCCCGGCTCCCCGGCGTTCATGTACGTCGCCCCACGGCACCAGGACGCGATCGACCAGCCGCTCTCGGGCTGGATGGGCCACGCCCGGCCCTTCGACATGGAGATCGAGTACGAGCCGGTCCAGGGCATCGGCCGCCTCGCCTCCGGGACGCCTCCGATCCTGGCGCTCTCGGCGCTCGACGCCGCGCTCGACGTGTTCGAGGGGGTCGAGCCGGCCGAGCTGCGCGCGACCTCGCTGTCGCTGACGGACTACTTCATCGACCTGGTCGACGTACGCCTGCCCGGGGTGTTCGAGGTGGTCACCCCGCGCGAGCACGACCGGCGTGGCAGCCAGGTCTCGCTGCGGCACCCGCAGGCGTACGGCGTCGTGCAGGCGCTCATCGAACGCGGCGTGATCGGGGACTTCCGCACCCCCGACGTGGCCAGGTTCGGCTTCGCGCCGCTGTACGTCACGCACGCCGACGTCTACGACGCGGTCGAGCACCTGGTCGCGGTCATGGATCACCGGGAGTACGCCCGGACGGAGTACACCACCCGCAACCCCGTCACCTGAGCCGTCAGGCTGACCCCTGCGGCGACCGGCCGTGAGCCACTCCGACGGACGAAGGCCGCCGCACCCCGAGGGGTACGGCGGCCTTCATGGTCTCGCGAGGCGTCAGAGGCTCTCGAGGACCTCACGCATGAGCTGGGCGGTCTCGGACGGCGTCTTGCCGACCTTCACGCCCACGGCCTCGAGGGCCTCCTTCTTGGCCTGCGCGGTGCCGGAGGAGCCCGACACGATCGCGCCGGCGTGGCCCATCGTCTTGCCCTCAGGGGCGGTGAACCCGGCGACGTAGCCGACGACCGGCTTGGTCACGTGGTCCTTGATGTACGCCGCGGCACGCTCCTCCGCGTCACCACCGATCTCGCCGATCATCACGATCGCGTCGGTCTCGGGGTCGTCCTGGAACGCCTTGAGGCAGTCGATGTGCGTCGTACCGATGATCGGGTCACCGCCGATGCCCACGGCCGAGGAGAAGCCGTAGTCACGCAGCTCGTACATCATCTGGTAGGTCAGCGTGCCGGACTTCGACACGAGGCCGACCCGGCCGCCCTTGCTGATGTCGGCGGGGATGATGCCGGCGTTGGACTTGCCGGGGCTGATCAGGCCGGGGCAGTTCGGGCCGATGATCCGGGTGGTGCCCTTGGACTGCGCGTAGGCGAAGAACTCCGCGGTGTCGTGCACGGGCACGCCCTCGGTGATCACCACGACGAGCGGCATCCCGGCGTCGACGGCCTCGATGACCGCGCCCTTCGTGCCCGCCGGCGGGACGAAGACCACCGACACGTCGGCGCCGGTCTTCTCCATCGCCTCCGCGACCGAGCCGAACACGGGGACGGAGGTGCCGTCGAAGTCGACCTCCTGGCCGGCCTTCTTCGGGTTCACGCCACCGACGATGTTCGTGCCCGAGGCGATCATCCGGCGGGTGTGCTTCTGCCCCTCGGAGCCGGTCATGCCCTGGACGACGACCTTGCTGTTCTCGTTTAGGAAAATTGCCATTTTTCTAAGGAATCCCTTGCTCCGTCGTTACCGGGCAGCCAGCTCGGCGGCGCGGTCGGCCGCACCGTCCATCGTGTCGACCATCGTCACCAGCGGGTGGTTCGCCTCGTTCAGGATCCGGCGACCCTCCTCGACGTTGTTGCCGTCCAGGCGTACGACGAGCGGCTTGTTCGCCTCGTCACCCAGCATCTCGAGCGCGTGCACGATGCCGTCGGCGACCGCGTCACAGGCGGTGATGCCGCCGAAGACGTTCACGAAGACGCTCTTGACCTGCGGGTCGTTGAGGATGATGTGCAGGCCGTTGGCCATGACCTGGGCGGAGGCACCGCCACCGATGTCGAGGAAGTTCGCCGGCTTGACGTTCGAGTGCTTCTCGCCGGCATAGGCCACGACGTCGAGCGTGGACATCACGAGGCCCGCGCCGTTGCCGATGATGCCGACCTCGCCGTCGAGCTTGACGTAGTTGAGGCCCTTCTCCTTGGCCTCCGCCTCGAGCGGGTCGGCCGCGGCCTTGTCCTCGAACTGGGCGTGGTCCTCGTGACGGAAGTCGGCGTTCTCGTCGAGCGTGACCTTGCCGTCGAGCGCCTCGAGGTTGCCGTCCCCGAGGCGGACCAGCGGGTTCACCTCGACGAGGCTGGCGTCCTCCTTGATGAAGACGTCCCAGAGCTTCTTGACGACGTCCTTGGCCTGGTCGGCGACCTCAGCCGGGAAGCGCGTGGCGGCCACGATCTCGGCGGCCTTCGCGTCGTCGACGCCGGTGCCCGGGTCGATCGAGATCTTCGCGACGGCGTCGGGGTTGGTCCTCGCGACCTCCTCGATCTCGACACCGCCCTCGATGCTCGCGATGCAGAGGTAGTTGCGGTTGGCGCGGTCGACGAGGAAGGAGAAGTAGTACTCCTCGGCGATGTCGGCGGTCGGCGCGATGAGCACGCGGTGGACCGTGTGACCCTTGATGTCCATCCCGAGGATGTCCCGCGCCCGGGCGACGGCCTCGTCGGGGTTCTCGGCGAGCTTCACACCGCCGGCCTTGCCGCGGCCACCGACCTTCACCTGAGCCTTGACGACCACGCGGCCGCCGAGCGACTCGGCTGCTGCGGCGGCGTCCTCGGCCTTCTCCACAACAACGCCGAGGGTGACCGGCACGTCATGCTTGGCGAAGAGCTCCTTCGCTTGGTACTCCATCAGGTCCACAGGCTCAAACCGTCCTTTTCGGTGTCACTCTCCCCCGCGGCGCGACCGTGTCCGGTGGGCACAGGGGTGGATTGTCCAGGGGCGACACTAGACCTGTAACCGGCGTCACCACCACGTAGGGTCCGTCACATGCGGGATACCCACGGCTCCGGCGAGCACACGCCCCCGCGAGCCGAGGGACGCTTCCCTTCGACCGGTCCGAGCCTGGCCGGTCGCGAGCTCGTGCTGGCTCACGTCTGAGGCGAGAGCACCTTCCCGGCGTACCTCGCCGGCAGGCGTCCGGACTCCACCAGCCATCGCGTGGTGTCGCGGAGGCTCTCCTCGAACGGAACCGGCACCACGCCGAGCTCGGTCCGTGCCGGGGTGTCGTCGAACCGCGTGTCACGGATCGCGATCTCGGCGGCCTCGACATCCGCCGGGTAGTGCCACCTGGCGGGCATCAGCCGCTCCGCGGCGGAGGCGACGCGGGTGAGCGGGACGGCCAGCCGCCTCGGGATGACGGCGTGGGGAAACCGGCGACCGGTGATCCGCCGAAGCGTCCCGTACAGGAGCTCGGCGTCGAGCGCCACGCCGGGCACGACGTAGCGCCTGGGACCCTTGCCCGGCTCGAGGACCGCGAGCACCGTGTCCGCGACCGTGCGGACGTCGACGGCGTGCGAGCTCCCGGAAGGGAACAGAGGGACCAGGCCACGCAGGGCCCACCGCAGGATCTCGCTGTTCACCCCGCGGTAGGGGTCGTGGGGACCGTAGACCCCGCCGGGATAGATCGTGACGACCGGTGCCTCCTGGTCCTGGAGTCGGCGGGCGACCAGCTCGGAGGCGATCTTGGACTGGCTGTACGCCGAGTCGACATCGCCGAGCGGGAGGTCCGGGCCGCTCCCCCCGAAGCGGGCCAGCGCGACCGTGCTCGAGATGTGCACGACCGGGTCGCACCCGGCCTCGACGGCCTGGGTCAGGACCAGCTCGGCCGCGCGGGCGTTGGTGCGCTCCATCTCCTTCGCGCGGGCGGCGTCGAGGGAGAAGATCGCGGCCGCGTGGACCACGGCGTCGCAACCCTTGACGGCTCGGGCCACGGCCGCCTCGTCCAGGACGTCGCCCACGACGATGTCGTCGACCTCGACGCCGTACGGCGCCAGCGACACCGTGACCTGCTCGGGCCGCCTCACGAGAAGGCGGACGTCATGACCTGCCTCGACGAGGTGCGCGACGACGCGGGCTCCGACGTACCCCGTGCCTCCGGTGACCAGGACTCTCATGGGGACGGTTCTACCGTCACCCGGTCCAACGCTAGGCGTCGACCCCTGTCGTGTCGGCGACGTTGTCGCGGACCCACTGGACGATCTCGGTGGTGGTCGCTCCAGGCGTGAACACCTTGGCGACGCCGGCCTGCTCGAGCAGCGGGATGTCGGCCTCGGGGATGATCCCGCCGCCGAACACCACGATGTCGCGGGCGTCGCGCTCGTCGAGGAGCTCGACGACCTTCTTGAAGAGCGTCATGTGAGCGCCGGAGAGCACCGAGAGGCCGATGACGTCGGCGTCCTCCTGGATGGCGGTCTCGACGATCTGCTCCGGCGTCTGGTGCAGGCCGGTGTAGATCACCTCGTTGCCCGCGTCACGCAGCGCTCGCGCGACCACCTTCGCGCCGCGGTCGTGCCCGTCGAGCCCGGGCTTGGCCACCACGATCCGGATCGGAGCCACCATCAGAACTGCCACCACCTTGGACTGAGCGCCGGGCGCCTCTGTCTGGGCAGGGCAACACGGCGGAGAGATCTCTTGGCCGCAGAGTAGCCGACCGTCCCGCTCAGCCGACTAGACCGGCGATTCGCGATACGTGACCTCGGGCACTCTGCCCCGTTAGAGGAATCCGGAAAAGACGACATACCCGGCGACACGCGGGTCGTTTCGGTCTGATCCGTGTGACCTCGTCCACAAGTAGGGTGACCGCGCAGCGTCCGCCGTGACTAGTCCGTTAGGGTGGTGCGCTGCGTGTGCACATTCGACGTAAGGACACCGTTTCGTGGCAAACCACCGCGCACCGAAGCGCTCTGCTTCGCGTACCGGCACGACCCACGGGATCGAGCCGACCGAAACTGAGGCTGCTCCCCGGGTCTCGACCCCGGTGTCCGCTCCTGCGTCCGCACCGGGCAAGCGCAAGGCGGTCAAACCCTCTCGGGCCGCCCGTACCCAGCAGCGCCGCCCGCAAACGCCTCCTCCCGTCGTCAGCTCCCCGCCGGCGGCAGCCGCCGCCCGCACCAGCTCCCCGGCACCGTCAGCGGCCGACCGCACGAACTCACCGTCGACGGCAGCCGCCCGCACCTCGAAGTCGGGCGCACGGATCGCCGGCCGCCCGGCAACCTCCGGCGCCCCCGCCGGCTCCCCGTCGAAGTCGGGCGCTCGCATCAGCTCGACGCCGAAGACAGGCGCACGCAGCGGCTCGACGCCGAAGACAGGTGCTCGCACCGGAGGCCGCAAGAACCTCTTCCCGCTGCTCCCCTCCGCGCCCACCGCGGTCGGTGCGGCGGCACTCGTCATCGCCGCGACCGGCGCCGTGACGTTCACGCACTCCCCCAACGACGTGACCGAGGCCAGCAGCTCGAAGCTGTTCCGGCCCGCAAGCGCGCTCTCGGGCACCTCCGCGGAGACCTCGAGCCTCGACCTCGACAGCCGCAGCCAGGCGGTCAGCCGCGACTCGCAGCGCGCAGCGCTCCAGGACGCGGCTGACGAGAAGCTCCAGCAGGCCGCGGAGGCGCAGGCCCAGGAGCGAAACGCCGCGCTCGCCCAGCTCGCCGCGAGTGCGGAGAAGTACGCCGGCGAGATCGCCGCGAACGCCTGGCACCTGCCCGTCGTCGGCTACCACCTCACCGCAGGGTTCGGAGAGTCCTCCGGCCTCTGGGCGCAGCACCCACACCGGTCTCGACTTCGCCGCCCCGACCGGCACCCCGGTGGTCTCGGTCGCCAACGGGACGATCCGCTCCACGGAGTACTCCGGCGCCTACGGCAACCGGATCGTCGTCGCCCTCGAGGACGGCACCGAGGTCTGGTACTGCCACCTCTCGGCGTTCAACGTCTCCGTCGGAGAGTCCGTGACCGGCGGGCAGCAGATCGGTCTCGTCGGAAGCACCGGAAACGTCACCGGCCCGCACCTCCACCTCGAGGTGCGCCCCGGCGCGGGTGACCCGGTCGACCCGATGGCCGCGCTGATCGCGCACGGCCTCCAGCCGTAACCCTCAGCGTCCGGTCGCCGGCCGACCCTCGACGGCCGGCCGCCATTCAGCGGCTGGTCAGAGCTTCTCGACCGGGGCGTAGCGCAGCAGCAGGCGCTTGACCCCACCCGAGCCGAAGTCGATCGACGCGACGGCGTTCTCCCCTGCACCCTCGAGCGAGACGACCGCGCCCATGCCGAAGCTGTCGTGCACGACGCGGTCACCCGGCGACAGCGACGGGATCTCCCGGCTGGTCTTCGCCTTGGCGGACGAGTCGGCCCGGATCGCCGCCGTGCCGAACCGACGTACGGCGCCGGCAGCACGCTGCGGGAACGAGGGGGCCGCGGGGCGGTTCCACGAGGTCTGGGCGGCCTCGGTGCGCCTCCAGTCGACGAGGTCGACCGGCAGGTCGTCGACGAAGCGAGAGGCAGGATTGTGCGACGGGGCGCCCCATGCCGAGCGCACCACCGCGCGGGAGACGTAGAGCCGCTCCCGAGCGCGAGTGAGCCCGACGTAGGCGAGCCGTCGCTCCTCCTCGAGCTCGGTCTGGTCCCCCAGGGACCGCATGTGGGGGAACACGCCGTCCTCGAGGCCGGTCAGGAACACGACCGGGAACTCGAGTCCCTTGGCGGTGTGCAGGGTCATCAGCGTCACGACCCCGCCGTCGTCGGAGTCGGGGTGGTTGGGGATCTGGTCGGAGTCGGCGACCAGCGCGACGCGCTCCAGGAAGTCACCGAGCCCTGCCGCGGCCTCTTCGGTGTCGGGCGAGTCGGCGAACTCACGAGCCACCGCGACGAGCTCGGCGAGGTTCTCCACCCGCGTCTCGTCCTGCGGGTCGTCGGAGTCCTCGAGCTCCTTGAGATAGCCGCTGCGTGCGAGCACCTGCTCCAGCACGACGTCGGGGCGCTCCCCCGCGTCCACCATGGACTGGAGCTCCTCCACCATCTCCACGAACCCGCGGATGCAGTTGAGCGAGCGGCTGGCGATCCCGGGCGCATCCTCAGCCCGTCGAAGCGCCTCCCAGAAGCTGACCCGCTCCCGCTGGGCGAGCGACTGGACACACGCCTCGGCACGGTCACCGATGCCCCGCTTGGGGACGTTGAGGATCCGCCGCAGGGAGATCTCGTCCGCCGGGTTGACCAGCATCCGCAGGTAGGCCAAGGCGTCCTTGACCTCCTTGCGCTCGTAGAAGCGCACCCCGCCGACGACCTTGTAAGGCAGGCCGACGCGGATGAAGACCTCCTCGAACACACGTGACTGGGCGTTGGTGCGGTAGAACACCGCGACGTCTCCCGGTCGCGCGTCGCCCTCGTCGGTGAGGCGGTCGACCTCCTCGGCGACGAACCGCGCCTCGTCGTGCTCGTCGTCGCCGACGTAGCCGACGATCTGCTCACCCTCACCGGCGTCGGACCAGAGGTTCTTCGGCTTCCGTCCGGCGTTCTTGCTGATCACCGAGTTGGCCGCGGTCAGGATGGTCTGGGTGGAGCGGTAGTTCTGCTCGAGCAGGATCGTCCTGGCGTCGGAGAAGTCCTCCTCGAAGGCCAGGATGTTACGGATGTTCGCGCCCCGGAAGGCGTAGATCGACTGGTCGGCGTCACCGACCACCATCAGCTCCGCCGGCTCCACGCCGGCCGAGCCGTCAGCGTCCGCCGGCGTGGCGTCGTCCTCGCTGTGGCCGCACAGCTCCCTGATCAGGGCGTACTGCGCGTGGTTGGTGTCCTGGTACTCGTCGACCAGCACGTGCCGGAAGCGACGGCGATAGGTCTCCCGGACCTCGGGGAAGGCCCGGAACAGGTGCACCGTGGTCATGATCAGGTCGTCGAAGTCGAGGGCGTTGGCCTCGCGCAGGCGCCGCTGGTACATGGCGTAGGCCTCGGCGTAGGTCTCCTCGAGGTGGTTCTTCGCGTCCTTGGCGGCCTGCTCCTCGTCGAGCAGCTCGTTCTTGGCGTTGGAGACCCAGTTGAGCACTGCCCGCGGCTGGTAACGCTTCGGGTCGAGGTCGAGGTCACGAAGCACCAGCGTCATCAGCCGCTTGGAGTCCGCGGCGTCGTAGATCGAGAACGACGACTTGTAGCCGAACCGGTCGATCTCCTTGCGCAGGATGCGCACGCACGCGGAGTGGAAGGTGGAGACCCACATCAGCCGGGCGCGGCGCCCCACGAGGTCCTCGACCCGCTCGCGCATCTCCGCGGCGGCCTTGTTGGTGAACGTGATCGCGAGGATCGAGCCCGGATGGGCCTTGCGCTCGGAGATCAGCCAGGCGATGCGCCGGGTCAGGACACGGGTCTTGCCCGAGCCGGCGCCGGCGACCACGAGGAGCGGTGCCCCCTCGTGCACGACCGCCTGACGCTGCGGCTCGTTGAGCCCGTCGAGCAGCTGCTCGGGCGACGTCGTACGGCGACGTGGTGACCGCTCTCGGCACCTCGGCCGTTGTCGCCGTGGGTCGCCTCGTCGACACGTGAAGGTGCAGGAGCCTGGGGGATCGGGAAAAGCGCGCTCATCTCCCGGTCAGCCTACGTCTGACCGGGGACAGTCGCCGACCACGGTGCCCGTGCCGTCGCTCACGCCCGCGCGGTCGCCGAGGGCGTCAGTGCCAGAAGACGGCGACGCCGACGTTGAGCACGGTCAGCCCCATGAGACTGAAGTACAGGCCGTTCGGGATGGACGGCTTCTTGCGGTTGACGAAGACCAGGACCGCGATCACCAGCGCGACGACGAGCTTCACGCCGATCTTCGGGTTGTTGACGTCCTCGTCGGGCATCCCCTCGAGGACGCCCACGAGCAGGAGGCCCGTGACGAGCTGGGTCAGGATCCCGTGGAACATCGCGTTGTTGACCACGCGAGGGTCGGACTTGATCTGCACGAACAGTCCACCGAAGAGCGAGGCCAGGCCGAGGAAGTGCAGGAAGAGCAGAATGTCGCGCAGGATCTCCATGCGCCAATCCTCACAGAAGCCGCCTGTCGGACGCCCACCGGGTGAGCTCGTGACGCGACGACAGCTGGAGCTTGCGCAGCACGCTGGAGACGTGGGTCTCCACGGTCTTCACCGAGATGAACAGCTCGGAGGCGACCTCCTTGTAGGCGTACCCCCTGGCGATCAGCCGCATCACCTCCCGCTCCCGCTCGGTGAGCCGGTCGAGGTCCTCGTCGACCTGCGCCACCGCGATGGACCCGGCGAAGGCGTCGAGGACGAAGCCGGCCAGCCTCGGGGAGAACACCGCGTCGCCGTCGGCGACCCGGTCGATCGCGCTCACCAGCTCCGGTCCCGTGATCGACTTGGTCACGTACCCGCGGGCTCCGCCGCGGATCGTGCCGATGACGTCCTCGGCGGCGTCGGAGACGCTCAGCGCCAGGAACCGCGTCTCCGGCAGTCGCGAGGACACCCGGCGCATCACCTCGACCCCGCCGCCACCGGGCAGGTGTACGTCGAGCAGGACCACGTCGGGACGCGCGGACGAGACCGCGGCGACCGCCTCGTCGACGTCCGCGGCCTCCCCCACCACGTCGACCGCACCCGCGAGCTCGGCCCGCACGCCGGTGCGGAACATTGCGTGGTCGTCCACGATGACCACGCGTCGGCGTGGGCTGGTCCCGGTCAACGTTCCTCCTCGTTGCTGCGCTGCGAGAGCGGCATGTCCAGTCGTACCTCGGTTCCCTCACCGAGGGTCGAACGGATGTCGGCGATGCCGCCGTGACGCTCCATCCGGTCCACGATGCTGCGGCGGACGCCGAGCCTGTCGTCGGGGATCGACTCGGGTACGAACCCGCGGCCCCGGTCCCGGACGAACACCTCCACCCGGTCGCCGGAGGTCTCGGCGTAGACGTCGACCCGGTCGGCACCCGAGTGCTTGGCGGCGTTCACCATCGCCTCCCGTGCGGCGAAGACGACGGGTCGGGCATCCTCACCGAGCGGTGCGTCGCCGACGGTGACCACCTCGACGGGCATGCCGTGGACGTCCTCGACCTCTGCCGCCGCCGACCGCAGTGCACCGGCCACCGTCGTGTCCGTGGCGGCGGTGTCGCCGTACAGCCAGGCCCTCAGGTCCCGCTCCTGGGCGCGGGCGAGCTTGGACACCGTCCGACCGTCGTCGGCGTGCTTCTGGATCAGCGCAAGGGTCTGCAGCACCGAGTCGTGCAGGTGTGCCGCGACGTCCGCTCGCTCCTGGGAACGCACGCGGGCCGCGCGCTCCTCGGTCAGGTCCGACGCGAGCCGGAACAGCCACGGCCCGACGGTGAGGGCAAGACCGATCACGCCCAGTCCGCCGGCGACCAGCACGTCGCGGGCGACCCCGGCCTGACCGGTCTGCACGGCGAAGAGGGTCAGGGCGCCTGCCAGGAGCAGGACACCCGCGACAAGGCGTGCCCAGGACGCGGGTCCGCCTCGACCGAGAACGGCGCGGACCGGGTCGATCCGGCCCGTGGTGTCGGTCCAGCGCTCCCGCTGGGCCTCGTCGGCCTGGCGCCAGAGCACGGCGATCCCGACGACCGCGAGGAGGACCGGCCAGAAGATGTACCCCTTCCCCACGACCGACTGGAGGAGCACGAGGACGCCGAGTGCCACGGCACCCAGGGCCACGAGCCAGCCGTTGTCCTCGAGCCGGGAGGTACGACGGGGGCGCTTGCCCTGGCGGGTCGCCGCCTCGAGCCCGGGAGCGTCCTGCTGGAACCTCGCGTCGCTCGGCAGGATCATCCAGAGGCCGGCGTACATCGCGAGTCCGAAGCCGCCGAGCAGCGCGGTGACGACGAACAGCACCCGCATCAGCGTCACGTCGACACCGAGGTGGTCGGCCAACCCGGCCGCGACGCCGCCGAGGATGCGGCCCTCGGTGCGGCGGGTGGCCCTGCGGGCGGGGTGGGCCTCGTGGTCCACGACATTGCTGGTCATCGCGCCCATCGTCACACAGCGCACACGCCCTAACCATGAGTTTCGACCCTGACCACACCCTGGCCGAGGCCCCGAACCGACCCTGACCCAGGAGGGCGCGAGGGGCGGGTGGAATCAGGGGTCTCCCCGATAGCGGCAGGGGTGTGCCGGGGCCGACGATCGATGCATGACCGAAACACCGCAGCAGGACCGCGTCGACACCGACCACCTGCGTGACTACAGCCAGCTGCGCCGCAGCATCACCGACCGCAAGGTGGCCGGTGTCGCCGGCGGCCTCGGCCGGCACCTCAACATCGACCCCACGATCCTCCGCGTCGCGTTCGTCGTCCTCGTGTTCTTCGGCGGCGCAGGGTTCCTGCTGTACGGCGCCCTGTGGCTGTTCGTTCCCGAGGAGGGCAAGGACAACGCGGTGATCTCCACCAACCCGAGCGCCCGGAACGTCGTACTGATCGTGGTCGGCGTGCTGGCCGCGCTGCTGATCATCGGCGACAGCTGGGGACGCGTCGGCTGGTTCCCGTGGCCGCTCGCAATCGTCGGCCTCGTCGTCGCTGTCATCCTCATGAACAGAGAGAAGCCCATGAGCACTACCTACCCACCGCCCCAGCCCGAGGCACCGCGTCCGGAGACGGCTGAGACCTCCGGCGACGTCGAGCACACGACCGCCTTCGCCCCGGGCACGCCGACCGACACCTACAGCGGTGCCGTCCCTCCGGCTGCCCCGGCCTACCCGGTCCAGCAGCCGCCGGCGCCTCGTCCCGACCGCGGACCCATCCTCTTCTGGTTCACCCTCGCGCTGCTCGCCGTCGTCCTCGGTGCACTCGGCCTGTACGACGTCTCCGGAGGCAGCGTGGTGGACGCGGCCTACCCGGCCCTGGCCCTCACCGTCGTCGGGCTGATGCTCGTGGTGGGCGCCTGGTTCGGCCGCCCGGGAGGACTGATCCTGCTCGGCCTGGTCGCGACCGTCTCGCTGCTGGCCACGTCGGTCGCGGAGCCACGGTTCTCCGGCGACCGGGTGCTCAACGAGACCCCGACGACCGCGGTCCAGGTCAACGACCGCTACTTCGTGCCCGCCGGGCAGATGCACATCGACATGAGCAACATCCGCGACATCGAGAAGCTCGACGGCCGCACCATCGACGTCGAGAGCAACGCCGGCGAGATCGTCGTGACCATCCCGCGAGGGCGTTGACGTCAACGTCGACGCGAACGTCTCGATGGCCGGCGAGGCCCAGATCCTCGGCCAGACCCACGACGGAACCGGTGTCTCCGTGCATCGCGCGGTCGACGGTGGTCCCGACGCCCCCGAAATGAACCTGAACGTCGACCTGATGGTCGGCAGCATCGAAGTGAGGCAGTGATGAGCACTCCCCGAACCCACCCGCTCAACGTCAGCTACCTGGTCGTCGGACTGGTCTTCCTGGGCGTCGCGGCGTCCTGGGCCCTCCGAGAGGCAGGCGTCGTGGACATCGCCGAGGTCAAGTGGCTGTTCCCCGTGACCCTCGTGGTCGCCGGCGGCATCGGCTTGGTCGCCATGGCGGCCAAGGGCCTGAGGCGAAGTGACAACCAGCTCGAGCAGGACAACGCTTACAACACCTACGCAGCACCCGAGTCCCATGAAGGAGAAGAACGATGACGCAGCCCATGACCCCTCCCCCGTCGGCCCCGGCGCCGAAGCGCCTGGTCCGCAGCCGTGACGACCGGTGGATCTCCGGCGTCTGCGGTGGGGTGGGTGCCTACCTCGGCGTCGATGCCAACCTCGTCCGGCTCGTGGTGGTGCTGGGCACCATCTTCGGCCTGGGGTCGCTGGCGATCGCCTACATCGTCGCGTGGATCCTCATGCCGGAGGAGTGAGAGAGCCACTCCTCCCGCGCGTCTACTGCGGTGTCGGGGTTGTCGGAGAAGACTCCGTCGACCCCGGCATCGAAGAAATCTTCATACTCTGCAACGGCGTCGCCCTTCGCGTTGGGGTCGGCGCCGTTCTGGTAGTTGCGGGCCATGAACTGGTTCTCGTCCCGCATCGTCCACACGTGCACGTCGAGGCCCGCCGCGTGGGCGTCGTCGACCAGCTCGCTCGGCTTGGTCGTCTCCCCCGCCTCGTTCCGCGGAAGCACGAGGTCCTTGTTGGCGCCGACCGCGTCCGCGTAGGTGGAGATCTCTCGCAGCCCCCTCGGCGTCACCAGGTCGGCGTAGGTCCGGCCGTCGCCGGACGCCTGGAGGTCGTACGGCGCACCGGACGCGTCGACGAGCTGGACGAGCGGGACCTTGACCTGGTCGGACAGGGCCTTGAGGTTCCCGGTCTCGAACGACTGGATGTAGACCTCGGCGTTGGGACGGTCGAGGTGGTGGGCCCGCAGCGCCGCGACGAGCGGCTTCTCGAGCGGGAGGCCGATGCTCCGGAAGTACGTCGGGTGCTTGGTCTCCGGGTACACGCCGACGACCTCGCCCCGACGCCGGCTCTCGCGCTCGACGAGATCGAGCACCTCGTCGAAGGTCGGGACCTCGAAGCGACCGTCGTACCTGGTGTTCTGCGGCCGCACGGCTGGGAGCCGCTCCTTGGCGCGCAGCGTCTTGAGCTCGGCCAACGTGAAGTCCTCGGTGAACCATCCCGTGACGGACTTGCCGTCGATCGTCTTGGTGGTCAACCTGTCGGCGAACTCGGGGTGGTCCGCCACGTCCGTCGTACCGGTGATGTCGTTCTCGTGACGCGCCACCAGCACACCGTCCTTGGTCGAGACCAGGTCCGGCTCGATGTAGTCCGCACCCATCTGGATGGCCAGCTTGTAGGAGGCGAGCGTGTGCTCGGGCCGATAGCCGGGTGCACCGCGGTGCCCGATGACGATCGGCGCGTCGAGGCCGCGCTCACCGCCCCGGACGGGCGAGGTGACCGGCGCGGCCATGGCGCTGCCGGCGGTCGCGGACGTGACAAGGGTGAGGACGGCCAGGCCGAGGAGTCGGATCATGGAACCGACCCAATCGGCGCGAAATGACCGATATCCGTCGCCCGGGTGAACACCCGGCGGGCGCGCCGAAAACCATTGGCTGGCGCAGCCGTCCGATACGTACCGTTACCGGGTGCGCAAGCTTCCCCTCGACCACCCCGGCATCGCCGACCACCGCAGTCCGATGCGGTTCATGCTGTGGTTGGTCAAGGGCCAGTGGCACACGATGGCGCTCGGTGCCCTCTTCGGCATCATCTGGATGGTTGCCCAGGCCACGATCCCCGCCGTCATCGGCCGCGCCATCGACGAAGGCGTCGCGGCGAGGGACACGCACTCCCTGCTCGTGTGGACCGGTGCCATGTTCGGCATCGGGCTCGTCCAAGCGGTCGCGGGGATCATGCGGCACAGGTTCGCCGTCACCAACTGGCTGACCGCGGCGTACCGGACCGTCCAGCTCGTGGCGCGACAGGCGGTGACCCTCGGCGCGACCCTGCCGAAGAAGGTCGCCACCGGTGAGGTCGTCGCGATCGGCACGAACGACCTGTCGCACATCGGTAACGCCATGGACGTCACGGCGCGAGCAGCAGGTGCGGTCGTGTCCTTCCTCGTCGTCGCCGTCATCCTGCTACGCACCTCGGTGACGCTCGGCCTTCTCGTGCTGGTCGGCGTGCCTCTCCTGCTCGTCGCGGTGGGTCCGCTGCTCAAGCCGCTCCAGCGCCGCAACCTCGCGCAACGCGAGATGATGGGCCAGCTCTCGAACCTCGCGGCCGACATCGTCAGCGGCCTCCGCGTGCTCCGAGGCATCGGCGGCGAGCGGGTCTTCCACGACCGCTACGTCCGCGAGTCCCAGGCAGTACGCAACGCCGGCGTCCAGGTCGGCCGTCTGCAGTCGGTCCTCGACGCCTTGCAGATCCTGCTCCCCGGCGTGTTCGTCGTGACGGTCGTCTGGCTCGGCGCGCGGTTCGCGGTGCAGGGGCGGATCAGCGCCGGCGAGCTCGTCGCCTTCTACGGGTACGCCGCGTTCTTGATGATCCCGCTCCGCACGGCCACCGAGTTCGCGAACAAGTGGATCCGCGGCTTCGTCGCCGCCCGCCGCGTGATCCGGGTGCTCGCGCTCGAGCCGGAGGTCGCCGCCACCCCCGACACGGCGTACGACGAGCCGCCTACCGGCGCCGAGCTGCTCGACGTCTCCAGCGGCCTCCGGGTGCCGGCCGGGCAGATCACCGCGGTGGTCTCCGACCCTCCCGAGGACAGCGCTGCCTTGGCCGACCGGCTCGGCCGCTACGCCGACGGCGAGGTCCACTGGGGCGGCCTGCCCCTCGACCGGGTCGACCCCGAGGTGGTGCGGCGCCGGATCGTGGTGTCCGACACCGGCAGCACGCTGTTCTCGGGGCGCCTCGAGGACCAGATCGACGTGCGGGAGCGCGGGCCGGAGCGGGTCGCAGCGGCTCTGCACACGGCGTCGGCCGAGGACGTCCTCGAGGCTCTGCCCGAGGGCATGGACACGGTCGTCACCGAGCGCGGCCGTTCCTTCTCCGGTGGCCAGCGCCAGCGCCTGGTGCTCGCCCGCGCCCTCGCGGCGGACCCGGAGATCCTGATCCTCGTCGAGCCCACCTCGGCTGTGGACGCGCACACCGAGGCCAGGGTGGCCGAGCGGCTTCGCACCCACCGCTCCGGGCGCACGACCGTCGTCACCACGTCGAGCCCGCTTCTCCTCGACCGCGTCGACAACGTGGCCTTCCTCGTCGACGGCGTGGTCGTGGCCTGGGGCCCACACCGGGACCTGCTCGCCGACGTACCGGCCTACCGCGCGCTCGTGACCCGTGAGGAGGAGGCGACCGTATGACCCTCGCCGCCAACGAGACCCTGCCCGTCGCCGACGGACGCCAGGTAGCCCGCTACACCCTGCGCCTGCTCCGGAACCACCGAGCCGGCGTCGCGGGTGCGGTCGTGCTGAACGTCGCGGCAGCGCTCGCCGCGCTCGCCGGTCCGCGGATCCTGGGGAACCTCGTCGAGGCGGTCGAGAACGGCACCACCCTCGCCCACGTCGACAAGACGATCCTCGTGCTCGCGGCTTTCCTCATCGCCCAGACCGTGCTCACCCGCTACGCGAGGTACCTCTCCTTCGTGCTCGGCGAGAAGGTGCTCGCCGAGCTCCGCCAGGACTTCGTGGAGAACACGCTCGCCCTGCCCGTCGGTGTCGTGGAGAGCGCCGGAAGCGGCGACCTGCTCACGCGGACCTCACGCGACGTCGAGCAGCTCGGCTGGTCGGTGCGCTGGGCGCTGCCGGAGTGGAGCATCGCCGTACTCACCGCGGTGATGACGTTCGCGGCCGCCCTCCTCGTCGGCTGGTGGGTGGCCATCCCCTGCCTCCTCGGCGTTCCGCCGCTCGTCGTCGGCCTGTGGTGGTACCTCCGCCGGGCCAAGGCCGGCTACCTGCGGGAGAACGCGTCGTACTCCGCCATCAACGCCTCCCTCACCGAGACCGTCGAGGGCGCGCGCACCGTGGAGGCGCTGGGGCTCGGCCGTCAGCGGCTCCGGCGGATCGACGGTGACATCGCCGGCTCCTACGCCGCGGAGAAGTACACGCTCTTCCTGCGTACGGTGTTCTTCCCCTCCGTCGAGGTCGCCTACCTGATCCCGACGGTCGCGACGCTGCTGTTCGGCGGCTACCTCTACACCCAGGGCACCGTCTCGCTCGGCGACGTCACGGCGGCGACGCTGTACGTGCAGATGCTGATCGACCCGGTCGACCGGGTCGTCTCGATCCTCGACGAGCTCCAGGTCGGCGCGGCGTCGCTCGCCCGGCTGCTCGGCGTCGCGCACGTGCCCGACGACCGAACCGCCACAGGGCGCGAGCCCGCGGGAGAGCAGATCGAGGCACAGGACGTCCGCTTCTCGTACGTCGACGGCCGCGACGTCCTGCACGGCGTCGACATGTCCGTCGGGGTCGGCGAGCGGATCGCCATGGTGGGCCCCTCCGGCGCGGGCAAGTCGACCCTCGGCCGCCTCCTTGCGGGCATCCACCCGCCCCGCACGGGTTCGGTGACGGTCGGCGGCGTCGGCCTGACCGAGCTGCCGCTGGCCGACCTCCGAGGTCACGTCGCCCTGGTGACGCAGGAGCACCACGTCTTCGTCGGGACGCTGCGCGAGAACCTGGCACTGGCGCTCGACGGCGAGGCCACGGACGACCGCCTGCTGGAGGCCCTCGACGCCGTGGACGCCCGGGGCTGGGTGGAGGCGCTGCCGCAGGGCCTGGACACCGTGGTCGGGTCGGGAGGCCGGTCCCTCACGGCTCCGCAGGCCCAGCAGGTCGCCCTGGCACGTCTCGTCCTGGCCGACCCGCACACGCTGGTCCTCGACGAGGCGACCTCGTTGATCGACCCGCGGGCGGCCCGTCACCTCGAGCGCTCGTTGGCGGCCGTCCTCGAAGGGCGCACGGTCATCGCGATCGCCCACAGGCTCTTCTCCGCCCATGACGCGGACCGTGTGGCTGTGGTGGAGGACGGTCGGATCAGCGAGTTCGGCTCACACGACGAGCTCGTCGAGCAGGGTGGCTCCTACGCTGCCCTGTGGCAGTCCTGGCACGGCAACTAGCCCTCGGACCAGCGCTGGCGAGAGCCGTTGGGCCTGTGCTGCTGGGTCCTTGGGCACTCATCTGCGAGGCACGACGGTTGCAGACTGAAAGTAGAAAGCGTGACAACTGAATAAGGGAGGCGCATCATGAGCAACGCTTTCTTCACATCTCATGCGCCCCTTCGTAAACCGGCTCGCACATGGACGACGTCCATCGGCGCGATAGCCGGTCTTCTAGCGCTGGGGCTCCCCGCACCAGCCGCCGTGGCAGCGACGCTCCCGTCCCTTTCGGTCAGCAACATGACCGTCAGGGAGACCGACGCCGCCAGCACGGTGGCCAACGTCCGCGTCGTACTGTCCAAGACCGTGAACCACCGGGTCTCGGTCCGGTACGAGACGGTCAACGGAACAGCGAAGTCGCCTTCGGACTACCTGTCCAAGTCGGGCAAGATCTTCTTCCGGGCCGGAGACAAGGCCAAGAAGGTCGCGATTCCACTCACCGGTGACACCCGAGACGAGGTCGACGAGACCTTCCGGCTCCGGATCTTCGACCCGGTACACGCGAAGATCGCCGACCGCAGTGGAACCGTGACGATCCGCGACAACGACCCGATGCCGTCGATGGAGATCGGGAACGTCGAGGTGACCGAGCCGAACGCCGGGTCGGAGAAATCGATGTCCTTCCCGGTCCGCCTGTCCACAGCGAGCGGCATGCCGGTCACGGTCGACTACAAGGTCTCCGAAGACAGCGCGGACGCGGACGACGACTACGTGGCCGAGTCCTCCGGGACGCTGTACTTCGTCGCCGGGCACGACGGTGAAGTACGTGTCGACCACGGCCGTGGGTGACGACACGGACGAGGTCGACGAGACCTTCACCGTGACCCTCTCCGACGCCCAGAACGCCAGGCTGTCCGACGGGTCCGCGCGCGGCACCATCCGCGACAACGACGGGCCCGACATCTCGGTCGAGAACGTGCGGGTGCGCGAAGGCCACGTCGCCGCGTTCGAGGTCGAGCTGTCGCAGACGAGCAAGCAGGACGTGACGTTCGACTACGACACCGACGCGGGCACCGCGCATGCACCCGATGACTACGCGGCCGACAGCGGGACGAAGACCATCCGCGCCGGCGATCGTGAGGTCTGGGTCAAGGTCTGGACGCGCGACGACCACAAGGACGAGTTCGACGAGACGTTCTACCTGAAGATCAGCGATGTGACGAACGCCGAGGTCGATCACGGCCGTGGCGTCGCGAAGATCGACGACGACGACGGGCCGAGGCTCTGGGTCGAGAGGTACTCCGTCCTCGAGGGCCACGACGCCCACTTCAGGGTCGAAGCTGTCCGACCGCAGCCCGCAGGACATCACCTTCGAGTACAACACCCGGGACGGCACTGCCAAGGCGCCTGACGACTACCGGTCCGTCAGGGGACACAAGACCATCCGGTCCGGCGACCGCGACGTCTGGATCAACGTCCAGACCAAGGACGACCGGTCCACGAGGGTGACGAGGTGTTCTACCTGTACGTCACGCACGTCAGGGACGCGAGGTTGGTGGACGGCCGTGACCACCGGCACGATCCTCGACAACGACCCGGCACCGCCACCGACGGATCCGACAGTCTCCATAGCGGACCTGTCGGTGACCGGTGAGGCTTCCCCGGCAACGCTGATGGTGACGCTCGACAAGACCAGCACCAAGACGGTCACCGTCAAGTGGGCGACGAACGACCTGAGTCCCGCCTCCGCAGTCGCGGGCCAGGACTACACGCCGAACAGCGGAACCGTCACCTTCGACCCTGGCCGGACCAGCCAGCCGGTGTCGATCACCATCGCCAAGGACGGCATCAACGAGCCTGCGGAGACCTTCCAGGTGAAGCTCGATGCTCCGACCAACGCGACGCCAGGTCCCCAGACGGTCGCCACCGTCACGATCCTGGCGAACAGCTCCTAGGAGGTAGCCAGCCCTTCGGGGCCCGGGCCTCATGGGGTGCCCGGGCCCCACCCATTGCCCCCGGAGAGGTCGCAGCCTGCACAGGATCTTCACAAGTCGTGCGCACAACCGGGCCGGTTTCGCTCGTACGCTCCCCGTATGACCGAAACCGGGACGCCGCCGCGAGTCCTCGTCGTCGAGGACGAGCGCACGATCGCCCAGGCCGTTGCCGACCGGCTGACCGCCGAGGGCTTCGCCGTCCGCCAGGAGTACGACGGTCTGGCCGCCGTCGCGGCCGCGGCCGACTGGTCTCCCGACCTGATCGTCCTGGACGTGATGCTGCCCGGCATCGACGGGCACGAGGTCTGCCGGAGGGTCCAGGCGGAACATCCCGTCCCGGTCCTCATGCTCACCGCGCGGGACGACGAGACCGACGTGCTGGTCGGGCTGGGGGTCGGCGCCGACGACTACCTCACCAAGCCGTTCAGCATGCGTGAGCTCGTGGCCCGGATCCGCGTCCTCCTGCGCCGGGTCCAGCGAGCCGCGGAGCTCGCCACGAGGACGCCACCGGAGCTCGTCGTGGGGCCGCTGAGGATCGACCAGGCGCGGCGACGCGTGAACAACGAGGGGGTCGACGTACACCTCACGCCGACCGAGTTCGACCTGCTCGTGTGCCTGGCGGCGAAGCCGGGCACCGTGCTCACCCGGGAGCACCTGCTCGCCGAGGTCTGGGACTGGCAGGACGCGGCCGGCACCCGCACCGTCGACAGCCACGTGAAGTCGCTGCGCAGCAAGCTCGGGCCGCACCGGCTGCGCACGGTGCACGGTGTGGGCTACGCCCTCGAGGCGACCCCGTGATCCGGCCGCTGGACCGGCTCGGGTCGATCAAGACCAAGCTGGGCGTCCTGGTCGCGGTCACGGTGGCGGTCGCCGCCAGCCTTTCGGTGGCCGGGCTGCAGCTCGGGCTCCTGCCGCTCTACACGATCCCGGCCGCGGTTCTGGTCGCGCTCGTCGTCACCCAGATCCTGGCCAGCGGGATGACCTCTCCCCTGCGCGAGATGACCGCGGCGGCCCGGACGATGGCGACCGGTGACTACACACGCAGGGTGCGAGCCACCTCGCGGGACGAGGTCGGAGAGCTGGCCCGGGCCTTCAACACGATGGCGGCCGACCTCGAGGCCGTCGACCAGCAGCGCCGCGACCTGGTCGCCAACGTCTCCCACGAGCTGCGCACGCCGGTCTCCGCACTGCGCGCGGTGCTCGAGAACCTCGTCGACGGGGTCTCGCCCCCGGACCAGGCGACGCTGCAGGCCGCGCTGGAACAGACCGAGCGGCTCGGTCGGCTCGTCACCGACCTGCTCGACCTGTCCCGCGTCGACGCCGGCCTCACGCCTCTGGACGTGGAGGACCTCCCGGTCGAGCCGTTCCTGCGGTCCGTGGTGGAGGAGGCCCGCGTCTCCGACCGACCGGTCGCCTACCTGGTCGACGTACACCCGAAGGAGCTGGTGGTGCCCGCGGACCGGGAACGACTGCACCAGCTCGTCGCCAACCTCGTCGACAACGCCGGCAGGCACAGCCCACCGGGCGGGACCGTGACGCTTCGCGCGACGAACGACGACGGCCTGGTGCTGCTCGACGTCGTCGACGAGGGCCCTGGCATCGCACCGGCCGACCGGTCGGCCGTCTTCCAGCGGTTCACCACCGGCGCCACCGCGCCCGGCGACGGCGGGACCGGCCTGGGTCTCGCGATCAGCCGCTGGGTCGCAGACCTGCACGGCGGCTCGATCGAGGTCGCCGACTCCGCCTCGGGCTGCCACATCCGGGTGGCCCTTCCCCACACCAGGAGCAACCGATGAGCACCCCCTCAGTCGCCTCGCCAGTCCCGTCGAAACCGATCCTGGACGCAGCCTTCGGGGAGCTCTGGCCCGACCGGACGACCTCCGGAAGGACGACGCCCGCCCGTCCCGGTCTAGTGGCAGCGGCCGCCGCAGTGGGAGTGCTGGCGGCCCTGGTCCTGCCGTTCCGGTCCTACGGCCTGGCGACCTTCCTCGCGCTCGCGGCGGTCGTGGGAGTGGTCGCGGCGGCCGACCGACGGCTGACGACCGCGCCGCACCTTGCCGCGGGTGGGCTCTGCGTCCTTCTCACCGCGACCCTGCTCCTGCGTGACGCCGCCTGGGTCGTGGCGCTCTGCCTGATGGCGGCGTTCGCGGTCGGCGCCGCCGTCCTCGCCGGGGGCCGCTCGGTCATCGGGCTCGTCGCCTCGGCCGCCGCCATCCCGATGGCGGGCATCCGGGGACTCCCCTGGCTCGGCAGGTCCGTGCGGCGTTCGACGGTCGGGGGGCGACAAGCGGACCACTGGTGGTCGCTCCTGCGCACGACGGCCGTCTCGCTGCTCCTCGTCGTCGTGTTCGGAGCCCTGTTCGCCTCGGCCGACGCGCTGTTCGCCCGCTGGGTCGGGGCGCTGGTCCCTGACCTCTCCTTCGGCTCGATGTTCTTCCGTGGTTTCGTCTTCCTGGCCTTCGCCGGGCTGACCCTGACCGGCGTCTACGTGGCCCTCTGCCCGCCGAACGTGGAGCGCCTCAGCCTTCCTGCAGGCCGGCCCGTGCGCAGGCTCTTCGAGTGGGTGGTGCCGGTCGGGCTCGTCGTGGGGGTCCTCGCGGTCTTCGTCGCAGCGCAGCTGACCGTCATGTTCGGCGGCCACGAGTACCTCCGTCGCACCACCGGCCTCACCTATGCGGAGTACGTCCACCAGGGCTTCGGCCAGCTCACCGTCGCGACGCTGCTGACCCTCGCCGTGGTGGCGACCACGACGCGCAAGGCCTCCCGCGCGACGAGCCGTGACCGCCTCCTGTTGCAGGTCGTGCTCGGTGCCCTGTGTGCTCTGACGCTGGTGGTCGTCGCCTCGGCGTTGTACCGGATGCACGTCTACGAGGAGGCCTACGGGTTCACCCGTCTGCGGCTGCTCGTGTCGGTCTTCGAGGCCTGGCTCGGCGTGGTCGTCGTACTCGTCCTCGCCGCCGGCATCAGGCTGCGCGGCCCCTGGGTTCCATGGGCGGCCCTGCTCACCGGCGCCGCGATGCTGCTCGGCCTCGCCGCGATCAACCCCGACGCCTACATCGCCGAGCGCAACATCGACCGCTTCGAGCAGACCGGGAGGATCGACTGGTCCTACCTGAGCGGCCTCTCCGCCGACGCAGTCCCCGTCCTGGCCGGGCTGCCCGCGAAGTACCGGGGCTGCGTCCTCCAGGCCGAACCGCAGCACTACGACTGGCTGGAGTGGAACCTCGGCCGGGCCCGTGCGGACGGCCTCACGCCCGACGCGTCCGGGGCGACCTCCCGGGACATGAGCGTGACCAGCGACAACCCCTGCTCGTCAGCTCTGTAGGAGACGTGGACGACGCACTCACCCACAACGAAACGGTCCCAGGGTGGCATCGCGCCGAGCACAGGAAGCGTCAACCCCGTCCCCGAAGACTCCGGTTCGCCCAGAAGCCTTCGCACCTCGACCTGAGGCATCGTTCTGGAGAGGCCGTGAGGCAGCTCGCCCGCAAAGCGATCCATGCCCTCTGTCGCGTCACAATGAAGGTGAATCGTGCCGACAAGCCCGTCCCCATGATCGACGAAGCCGATGCCGATCGCGGGCGCCTCGACATGGGTGCGCCCCTCGGTCCGCACAGGCGAGGTCAGATGACCGCTCAGCCCCGGCTGCGCCTGCAAGTCCGCGAACGGGGTACCCAAGAGTCCTGTCAGATCCACGTTGATGCCACCCATCGCTCCAGCTGTACCTGTCGGAACCTCGAACGCTGCCCCTTCCTCGCAGAAGTCTCGCCGATGACCGTCAAAGCAGGTCCGGATCGAACCAGACGTCCTCGTAACCGGGCACGATCGAGGCCATACCGTCGGGCAAGCGACGCCTGCTCAGGTGTCACCGCGTTCATCTAGACGACTGACTGTCGCATGACGTCGTAGTACGGAGCGTCTGCGGCCTCGAGGCGCTCTGAGAGCGCGTCGAATCCGGAGTCGTTCAAGAACGCACGCTCCTGTTCCGTCAACGGCACACCCTGCAGCCAGTGAACGTCGTACTCGACGCCTTCGAGCTGGACCGTGCTCAGCTGGGGGAAGACGAACGGCTCCGTCCACATGATGTGCGGAGTCGTGGCCCGCGGGTAGTACTCCCGGACCGCACCGGGGAAGACGACCCCCGGGGCGGCCAACCACCCGTCCTTCATCACGTTGAACGCCGAAGTCGCCAGCACGTTCGCGGCTTGCTCGAGGCCGGACTGCGCGACGAACAGCAGCTCGACGCGAATGTCGTCGCCCTCCAACACGTTCGGAGCAACGTGCAAGGAGGCCGTGGAGACCGTCGACAACTCCCTCGACGGAGTACCCGAACACGTCACGATCGCCACGACGTTGTCCTCGGGTTCGTCGTAATAGGCGTGCGTGCTCGATTCACCGCCCACGACGCGGCTCACATGCCGAGACACCACCGGTCGGGTCACGGGCAAAGTCCGACTGCTCCTGCTCATCCGGCACTTGTCCCCTCTCGTGCTCCAGTCGATAGTAGGAAAAAGGCTGGTCGGATTCTGGTGTTTCGCGGGCCTTCGCGATGGCGAGGACAGGACGCGCTACGCCGAGAGGACGGCGACGGCCTCGACCTCGACGAGCTGGTCCGGGTAGCCGAGCACCGCGACTCCGAGCAGCGTGCTCGGGACGTCGTGGTCGGCGAAGGCGGCACTGACCACCTGCCAGGCCGCGACCAGGTCAGCGCGGTCCGACGACGCGACGTACACGGTGGTCCTCGCGACGTCGGTCAGGCCGCAGCCGGCAGCGGCGAGCGCCTCGCGCAGGTTGGCGACGACCCGCTCGGCCTGGGCGGTCACGTCCCCGGGCGCGACCACCTTGCCCTCTCCGTCGAGCGGGCAGGCGCCGGCCGTGAACACCAGGCGACCGGGCCCGTCCACCACGGACGCGTAGGCGTAGGGCACCTGGTCGGTGAGGTTCGGGCAGCGGACGAGCTCGACGGCGGACGATGACTCGGGCAACGGGAGACTCCGTTCAGTCGCGGGCGGGATCGGTTGCGGGACGGGAGGTGTCCTCCGCGAGGTCCGGCTCGGGAGCGGCCTCCGCCGCGTGGGCGATGTTCAGGAACGAGCGCCACATCACGACGGTGAGGAGCGCGGAGCCGACGAAGCCGAACCAGTACGGCGCGACCACGCCCCACCTCTGGGCGATCGCACCGCCGAGGAGCGACCCGAGCGCGAGCCCGCCGACCCCGCCGAGCAGGTACACGCTGGTCACCCGACCGAGGAGGCGGGAGGGCACGGCTCGCTGGCGGACGGTCGTGGAGGTGGTCCCCCAGACGACCGCGTGCACGCCGAAGACCGTCATGACCAGGCCGGCGACGAGCGGCTCGCGGGTCAGGGCGAGGCCGAGGTGCGTGAGCGTCTCGACCACGAGGCCGATGCGCATCAAGGTAGCCAGGCTGAACCGCTTCTCAAGCCAGCGGTAGGTGCCGGCGCCCAGCAGACCGCCCACGGCACTCGCGGTCATGAGCAACCCGTAGCCGAACTCGTCGAGGCCGAGCCGCTCGGCTGCGTAGAGCACGTACACCGCCATGGCGGCGCCGAAGGTCACGTTGAACGCGGTGATCGTGAGCGCGAGCGTCCGCACCGGCGCGTGCGCCCACAGCCAGGCCAGCCCCTCCGCGATCTCGTGGCGCATGGCGCGGGGCTCCCCCTCGCGGTCCACGACGGGCCGGGAGATCCGCGAGACCAGCACCGCCGCGAGCAGGAAGCACAGGGCGTTGGCACCGAACGGCACCGCCATGCCGACGCCGAACAGGAAGGCGCCGAGCGGCGGTCCCGCGAGGTGGTTGCCGAGGATCGAGGTCGCGAACAGCCGGGAGTTGGCCAGGCCGAGGCCGTCCTTCGGCACAGCGGTCGCGACCAGGGTGCTTGCCGCGTTGTCGGCGAAGGTCTCCGAGGTGCCGAGGAGGAACACCGCCACCAGCACGACCGGTAGCGACGCGACGTCGAGGGCCACGGCCACGGCGAGCAGCCCGATGACCGAGAAACGGACCAGGTCGACGACGATCGTGAGCGCACGGCGGTCGAGCCGGTCGATCACCGCGCCCGCCGGGACCCCGAACAGCAGCCACGGCAGCTGCTGGAGGAACGCCGCCATCGCCACGGCGAACGGCTCCCGGCTGATCGAGGCGACCAGCAGCGGACCGGCTGCGAGGACGATCCCGTCGCCGAGGTTCGAGACGGTGGATGCGGACCAGATCCAGCGGAAGTCCCGCCCGAGTCGCTCGGGTGCGAGGCGGGCGGCAAGGGTCACCGCCCGATTCTGCCCGGCCGGGCTGTTCTGATCTACCGGATTACTGGTGTCCGGGCAGTCCGGAGATCGCGATCCCGGAGCGGGTCTTGTAGCGCTTGTTGATGCTGATGAGTACGGCGGTCAGCGGCTCGAGCTGACGGGCCAGCCGGAGCTTCCCGGCATCCACCCCGTCGCGCCCGGTCACGGTGCGTGCGAGCTCGATCGCGACCTGCTTGGCCTCCTTGTCGTCGCCGCAGACCAGCACGTCCTCGTGGTCGAGGAACTCCGCGTCGCCCCACAACGTCACGGCGGAGACGTGGTGGAACGCACCCACGACGACCGCGCCCGGGACGAGCGAGGCAGCGGTCTCGGCCGCGCTCCCGCCTGGCACGTCGAGGCCGTAGGGGCCGCGCTTGTCGAAGCCGAGCGGGTTGACGCAGGAGATGACGGTCTTGCCCTCCAGCACAGGGGCCAGGTCCTTCACGAGGTCGTCATGACCGTCGTACGGCACCGCCAGCAGCACCACCTCCGCGTCCGCCGCAGCGTCCGCGTTGCCGGCACCCGACACGTCGGCGTCCGGGACCCGCTCGCGGATCTCCGCGGCCGCGGTCTCGGCCCGCTCCGCCGAGCGTGAACCCAGCACCACCGCGTGCCCGTGCCTGGCGAACCGGTAGGCCAGCCCCTTGCCCT
Organism: uncultured Actinomycetota bacterium; assembly: GCA_963721165.1. GTDB lineage: Bacteria > Actinomycetota > Actinomycetes > Propionibacteriales > Nocardioidaceae > Nocardioides_C. The sequence goes on from CAVRIE010000014.1 coordinate 347,157, forward strand.
GCGGGCCGGTGCCTCCGATGACCGCGATGCGGTAGCTCGTCACGTCTGCGCCTCCTGGATCGACCTGGTACCTCTTGAAATCATGACAGCGATACTGTCACGGTAGTGCCTGCGCGGCCGGACCCCCTGGCGTGCCCACGCCTCGACACAAGTGAAAGTAGGGCCATGAAGCTCTCGATGCCCCTGATGTATGCCGGAAACCCACGCGAAGCAGCCGACCAGGTCGTCGCCCTGGAGAAGGCCGGTCTGGACACCGTCTGGGTCGCGGAGGTCTACGGGTTCGACTCCCCCACCCTGATGGGCTACCTCGCCGCGAAGACCGAGACCCTCGAGATCGGCTCCGCGATTCTCAACATCTACTCCCGCACACCCGGAACGCTCGCGTCGACGGCCGCCGGCCTCGACAACGTCAGCGGCGGCCGCGCGATCCTCGGCCTCGGCGCCTCCGGCCCCCAGGTGATCGAGGGCTGGCACGGCATGCCCTATGACAAGCCGCTGACCCGCACCCGCGAGGTCGTCCAGATCATCCGGGCGATGATCCGCCGGGAGACCATCGACTTCCACGGCAAGGTGTTCGACCTCCCGCTGCCGCCCGACCAGGGCCTCGGGCTGGGCAAGCCGCTCAAGCTGCTGACCAAGCCCGAGCGTCCCGTGGTCCCGATCTACATCGCCGCGCTCGGCGAGAAGAACGTCCAGGGCACCGCGGAGTACGCCGACGGCTGGCTGCCGTTCCTCTACGCGCCCGAGAAGGCCTCAGACGTCTGGGGCGACGCGCTCGCCGCCGGCAAGGCCAAGCGTCCCGACGACCTCGGCCCGCTCGAGATCGCCGCGGGCGGCATGGTCGCAGTGGGCGACGACGTCAAGGGGATGCTCGACTTCGCCCGCCCGATGTTCGCGCTCTACATCGGCGGCATGGGCGCCAAGGGCAAGAACTTCTACAACGAGCTGGCCTGCCGCTACGGCTTCGAGGCCGAGGCCGCGAAGATCCAGGACCTCTACCTCAACGGCAACAAGCGCGACGCCGAGGCACTGGTCCCGCTCGAGCTGCTCGAGATGTGCAACCTGGTCGGCCCCGAGTCCTACGTGAAGGAGCGCATCGAGGCGTTCCGCGAGTCCGGAGTCACCAGCCTCCAGATCACACCGGTTGCCGACGACCCGGCAGCCCTCGTCCGCCAGATGAAGGAATGGGTGTCCTGACATGCGCGAGATCTTCGAGCCCGAGCACGAGTCGTTCCGGCAGACGGTCCGCTCCTTCATCGAGAAGGAGGTCACGCCTCACCACGAGCAGTGGGAGAAGGACGGCGTCGTCGACCGCTCGGTCTGGACGAAGGCCGGCGAGCTCGGCCTGCTGTGCTTCGACGTCGACGAGGAGTACGGCGGAGCCGGGGTCAAGGACTTCCGCTACAACATGGTGATGGCCGAGGAGCTCACCCGGGCCGGCGCGAACGGCCCCGGCTTCCTGGTCCACACCGACATCATCGTCCCCTACATCAGCACCCTGGCCACCGAGGAGCAGAAGCAGCGCTGGCTGCCCGGACTCGTCAGCGGCGAGCTGATCAGCGCGATCGCGATGACCGAGCCCGGCGCCGGCAGCGACCTCCAGGGCATCCGCACCCACGCGGTGGACAAGGGCGACCACTACGTCCTCAACGGCTCGAAGACCTTCATCAGCAACGGCATCCTCGCCGACCTCGTGATCGTCGTCGCGAAGACCGACCCGGAGGCGGGCCACAAGGGGATCAGCCTGCTCGTCGTCGAGCGCGGCATGGACGGCTTCGAGCGCGGCCGCAACCTCGACAAGATGGGCCTCAAGGCTCAGGACACCGCCGAGCTGTTCTTCGACAACGTCGTGGTGCCGAAGGCGAACCTCCTCGGCGAGGAGGGCAGCGGCTTCATCTCCCTGATGGTGAACCTGCCCCAGGAGCGGCTCTCGATCGCGATGATCGCGGCCGCCGCCTGCGAGCAGATCCTCGAGCTGTCGTTGGGCTACGCCAAGGAGCGCGAGGCGTTCGGCAAGCCGATCGGGAAGTTCCAGCACAACCGGTTCCTGATCGCCGAGATGGCCACGGAGGCCCATATCGCACGGGTCTTCGTCGACGACTGCGTCCGTCGCCACAACGCCGGTCAACTCGACGCGAAGCTCGCCGCCATGGCGAAGTGGTGGACCACGGAGCTCCAGAACAAGCTCGTGAGCGAGGCGGTCCAGCTGTTCGGCGGCTACGGCTACATGATGGAGTACCCGATCGCCCGGGCCTACGTCGACAGCCGGATCCAGACCATCTACGGCGGCACCACCGAGATCCAGAAGGAGATCATCGGCCGCTCGCTCGGCATCT
>CAVRIE010000015.1:0-222393 GCA_963721165.1 uncultured Actinomycetota bacterium
TGTGCGGATGGCCGCAGCGCACGCCATCTGCGGCAATAGAGTTCGTCCTCGACGCCTCAGCGAGCGGTGGTAGTGGCACTCCCGGACGAGGTCGACGAGTGTGTCCGGCATCAGCCAGCGTCGCCAGGGCGATCCTCGCAGGTCACTGCGACGGACAGTTCTGGGACCACGGAGCGATCGAGACGGAGGATCATGAGCCCGCCATGTTCGTCGTCAGGGATGACGCTGCTGGCAGCCTGGGTATACGACAGCCCACGCCAGCGCTCCCAGCCGAGCCGCTCGTAGAAGCCGGCGGCGCGTCCAGTCGAGAGCAACGCAACTGGCCACCGCAGGGAGATCTCGGCGTGGAGCGCCTGCATCGCCGGTCTACCTATGCCTCCGCCCTGGTGCTCGGGATCCGTAGCCACTGCTTCGACGTAGCCGACAGTGCGCCACGGCTCGTAGCCAACTTGATCCGTCGAGGTACGGCGCTGGCATGGCCGATCAGACGGTCGCCGCTAAGAACCAGCACGTGCACACCACCGTAGGCGTGGTCGGCGTCATCGTCGCTGAAGCGGTCGCCGAAAGCCCGGTGCCAGAGATTGCGCAGGACCACCCGAGTCGCGCCCTCGATCTGTTCACTTTCGACTACGACGACGTCCACTGGGCAAATGTAGGCGTTCCAGAGCACGCTGGGTGACCCGGAACCACGTGAGGCTTGTAATGCCCTCCCAGCGGCTCCGGATCCGGATGCAGGCGACGGGCCGGGAGCGTTCAAATGCCTAGGATCAATCCGTGGACACACAAGGAGCGTCGGGGCACTGGGTTTCGCTAGGCGAGCGCGCCTGGCACATCGAGTCGATCTGGTCTGCGGCGGAGGGACTGCCGACCGAGGAAGTGCTGGTGGCCCACTTCCGGGAGGTCGATGAGGACTGCTGGTTCAGGGGTGGTCCGGCGACGGTTCGCGCCGTGGTTGACCACGCGCGAAGAATCGTCGACGCGGACCTCACCCGCCCCGTCCGTCTTGCCGCAGACGCCCAGGGGCTTAATGGCATGCACCGAATCGCCAAGGCGATCTTCGCGGGGCACGACAAGGTCTCGGCGCAGCGGCTCCCCGAAGATCCGGCTGCCGACTGGTTGACGCCCAAGGGGCGCAGAGCCTGACCCGCGCGGATCGCGGCTGTCCGGATCGCCGTCAGCGCACGATGTCTGCGACAAGAGCCGGCGGGGAGTCCCTCCCGCACCCCGTCCTTCAAGCACCCACGACGGCTGCCTGTATTGGGAAAGTCGCTGTACGCCAGCACCCGTCTTCGGAAACAATCCGGCATGCTCACCCTGGAGGAAGTCTTCCCCCCGTTCGCGCTGCGGATCTCCTGCGGCTCCTTGGAGTTGAGGGTGCTGCGCGACAACGATCTCCCCGAACTCGTCGAACTCGTTCGCGGCGGCATCCAGGTCCCCGGCCTGCCCATGCCCTTCCTCCGGGACTGGCACGAGCAGGCCTTCACGCCCGGATCTCCTGACGGGTTCCCGACGACCTCGCTGGGGTGGTGGTGGACACAGAGGGCGACCTTCGCGCCCGACGAGTGGCGCCTCGCCCTGGTCGTCCGTCGCGATGGAGCGCTCGTCGGTATGCAGGACCTGCACGCGAAGGACTTCGCGCAGACGCGCCACTGTCATGACGGGCTCGTGGCTGGGGAGAGCCCACCACGGGATGGGGACCGGCACGCTGATGCGACAACTCGTTGTCGGGTTCGCGTTCGACGAGCTTGGCGCGGTCCAATGCGAGTCGGGCTACGTCGTGGGCAACCACGCTTCGGCAGCGGTCAGTCGCAAGGCCGGGTACGTCGACAACGGCCGGCGCCGGATCGTGCAGCACACGCGGCAAGGCAAGGTCGGGGTGGACGAGCAGCGCGTAGTGGTGACGCCCGCTACCTTCGTTCGCCCAGAGGATCAGGTCTCAGTCGAAGGCGCGAGTGTCCTGCGCCGCTTCTTGGGGATTGACCGCAAGCCCGCTGACTCGTAGCGACACTGCCCCGCTCGCCCGGAGGGTGCTTTGCCAACGTCCGCACATCGGCATGAGAGTGAAACTCGGTAACTGGTAGGTGGGGGCATGCAGCGTCTCCTGGCCTGGTCGCTAGGAATCGCCGCCTCGAATCCCGGGTAGGCACCCGTGGTCTAGACAGAACACGCCGAGTGGTTGCAGTCAATTTCAAGACGGGCAGAGACGACCTCATACGCCCTGAGACGCCGCCAGACACTGCGCGTTTGACTCGCCCTTTTCCGGACGATTTTTGGTGCCACTCTGGTCGGCATGTCGCTCCCATACTCGCCGTCTCGGAACAGGTCCGGCGAGCGAGTGCAAGCGCCTGTGACGTCCGAGGATCTCCGCCAGTTGCTGGCCGATGCTGGCGTGGGCGATGCCGAGAAGCGGGGCCGCGGCTGTACCCGTCCGGTGCGGCTGGTCGGGTCCACGATGGTGGTCAACAAGTCCACCGGTGAGGTCGGGCACCGCTACTCCTCGAGCCAGGAGCTCGACGGCATCACGTACGTGCGGTGCGGGAACCGGCGCGCCGAGGTCTGTCCGTCGTGCAGCGCGGAGTACAAGGGCGATGCCTGGCATCTGATCTTGTGCGGTCTGGCTGGCGGCAAGGGGATCCCGGAGTCGGTGGCGGACCATCCGTGCACGTTCGCCACGTTCACCGCTCCGTCGTTCGGGCCGGTGCACGGGGTGCGGCAGAAGGGTCCCTGCCGGGCCCGCCGCGACAAGCCGGTCTGCGCCACGGTCGGCCGTTGTGGTGCAACGGCGCCATCACGAGGACGACCCGCGGCTCGGCAAGCCGCTGTGCGTCGGACTGCTACGACTACACCGGCCACGTGGTCTGGCAGTGGCACGCCCCCGAGCTGTGGCGGCGGTTCACGATCACCCTGCAGCGCGAGCTCGGCCGGAGTGTCGGTCTGTCGGTCAAGGCGTTCCGGGAGCGGTGCAGTGATCTCCTACTCCAAGGTGGTGGAGTTCCAGGCGCGCGGGCTGGTCCACGTGCACGTGCCGATCCGCCTCGACGGCCCGGAGGGTCCCGACGGGCCGGCGCCGGACCTCCCGGTGGGCACCGACGACCTCGAGGACGCGATCAAGACCGCGGCCGCGAAGGTACAGCTCGACTCCGCACCGTTCCGCGACGGCACCGTCTACCGGCTGCGCTGGGGCAGTCAGGTCGACACCCGCTCGATCACCGACGTCGCGGACCGCGACACCGGCCGGGCCGCGCGGCTGGTGCACCCGGAGCAGGTCGCGGCGTACCTGGCGAAGTACCTGACCAAGGCCACCGAGGACTTCGGCCTGCCCGACCCGGGTCCGCTCGGCGGCCACGCCCGCGCTGCCGGCGCCTCCGCCGCACGCGGTCCGGATCATCGAGACCGCCGAGGACGTCGCCGTCGAGGGCGAGGCCTACGAGCGGCTGCTGGCCAACCTCGCCACCCTGGGCTACCGCGGGCACCCGATCACCAAGTCCCGGGCCTACTCGGTCACCTTCGGCCAGATCCGCCGGGCCCGCCGCCTGGTACCGAGCCAACCCCGCCGCCCTGGCGCCCGACGCGGACGTGCGCCAGGTCCTCGACGTCGACGACGACGTGCCCGAGGGCTTCGAGGTCGTCTCCTCTTCGGTCTTCGTCGGCCAGGGCTACCTCGACCTCGACCAGGCGGCCGCTGCGGTCCGCTCGGCCGCCATGGCGCGGTCGCCCTGATGTCGGCTTCGACGAACACCATCACTCGGAACAAGGAAGGGATGACGATGGAGCAGGAAGTGCCGAGCAGGTTCGAGCAGCTGTGGTCGATCGAGCAGACCGCGGAGTACCTCGCGCTGTCGACCAAGACGCTGTACGGCTGGCGGTGCCGGAAGTACGGGCCGCCGAGCTACCGGCTCGGCAACAAGGTCCGGTACCGCCCCGAGGAAGTGCGTGCCTGGGTCGACGCCCAGAACGCGCTGGCGTCCTGAGGCGTCGCCGTGGGACGCAAGCCGCTGCCGATCGGGACGTGGGGACTGATCCGCACGTACCCGATCGGCGAGGACGAGAAGGGGAAGCCGAAGCGGCTATCGGGCCGCTGGCGAAGTACCGCGACTTCGACGGTGTCACCCGGCTGGTCCAGGCGAGCGGCCGGACAGCGACGCAGGCACGCCAGAACCTGCGGACGAAGCTGCAGAACCGCACCCTGGCCGGCCGTCACGGCGAGCTGACCGCGATGAGCCGGTTCTGCCGACGCGGCCGACCTGTGGCTGTCGAAGGTCGACGAGCATGGTCGCCGACGGGCGGCGTTCGCCGGGAACGGTCGACACCTACCGCCGGCAGTTGAAGAACCACGTGCTGCCGGCGATGGGGGAGGTGCGGCTCGGTGAGGCCACGACGCCGCTGGTCGACAAGGTGATCGCGTCGATCAAGAAGAAGGTCAGTGCCTCGACGGCCAAGAGCTGCCGGAGCGTGATCTCGGGCGTGATGGGCCTGGCGGTCCGGTACGGCGCGATCATGGCCAACCCGGTCCGTGAGGTCGAGCGGATCGAGGCCAAGCCGAAGCGTGAGCCGCGGGCGCTGACGATGGCGGAGCGGGTCGACCTGCTCAAGCAGCTCCAGGAGGACGAGAAGGCTCGGCGTCGTGACCTGCCGGACCTGGTGTTCTTCATGCTCGCGACCGGGGTTCGGATCGGTGAGGCGCTGGCGGTCGTCTGGTCGGAGGTCGACTTCGAGGCCGGCACGGTGCAGATCACGAGCACGCTGGTCCGGGTCAAGGGCGAGGGGCTGCTGCGGAAGGGCACCAAGAGTCGAGCGGGGGAGCGGACCCTGCCTCTGCCGGTGAGCGCGGTCGCGATGCTGCGGCGACGGTTCATGACCGGAGCGCGGCTCGACCAGCCGGTGTTCCCGGACGTGATCGGCGGCTTCCGGGACCCGGCCAACGTGCGGCGCGAGCTGCGCGAGGCCAGGGGCAAGGAGGCGCTGGCCTGGATCACCTCGCACACCTTCCGCAAGACGGCGGCGACGATCCTCGACGAGGCCGCGCTGTCGGCTCGCCTGGTCGCGGACCAGCTCGGGCACAGCCGGCCGTCGATGACCCAGGACGTCTACATGGGCGCGCCGGGCGGTGGACTCGCAGGCTGCGCTCGCGCTGGAGGCCGCGTTAAGGGACATCGCGCGCTGACGAGTAAAGCGGTGGCAAAACCGTGGCCAAAGAAGAAGGTCAGACACCGTGAGGGCCTCTGACCTGGGGTTTTGTGCGCCATCAGGGACTCGAACCCCGAACCCGCTGATTAAGAGTCAGCTGCTCTGCCAATTGAGCTAATGGCGCGCGAAGCGAGTGGAACTCTAGCAACACAGACGCCTCACCACGAAATCGAGCCCGTGTGACGACCGGCACCGTCCGCTACGGGATCGGCGCCGGTCGACCACAGCGCTCGGCTCAGCCGGCGAGCAGGGCGTCGAGCTTCGTGAACGAGCTGCCCCAGCCCTCGCGGGCGTTGCCGACGAAGTCGTCCTTGTAGGGACCCTGGTGAATGACCAGCCGGGTCTTGCCGGCTTCGTCGTGGAGCTCGAGGCGCAGATCGATCCGTTCGGCGCCGAAGAGCTCGGCCATCTCGCCCGAGAGGTCCTCGTGGACGACGAGGAGCTCGTTCTCGATGATCTCGTCGAAGATCCCGTCCGACGGGCCTCCGGGCGGGTAGCTCGGGTCGTCGGGGACCATCGTGAGCCGCTGGTGGCCGCCGACCCGGAGGTCGACCTCCACGCTCTCGCGGGGGACCGAGTAGCCGACCGGGCCGAACCACTGCGCCAGCTGGTCGGGGTCGGTGAACGCCTTCCACACCAGCTCGCGCGGTGCGTCGAAGACTCGCTCGATGTGCAGTTCTGTTGCCATGGGTCTTGCCTCTCGTGCGGGGCGGCGGTCAGCCACCGTTGTCCTGTTCCTGCTTCATGCGCTTGAGGTGGGCGTCGAGACGCTCGAGCCTGGTGTCCCAGAGCTCGCGGTACGGCTCCACCCAGTCGATGACCTCCCGGAGGGTCTCGGCCTTCAGCGTGCTCGAACGCCACTGCGCCGAGCGGCTCCTCGTGATGAGCCCTGCCTGCTCGAGCACCTTCAGGTGCCGTGAGATCGCGGGGAGGCTGATGGAGAACGGCTCTGCGAGCTCCGAGACAGTCGCGTCGCCTTCGGCGAGACGGGCCAGGATCGCCCTTCGGGTCGGGTCGGCCAGCGCTGAGAAGATCACGCTGAGCCGGTCGTTCGCCATCGCACTTAACCTCTGTGTTAATTAACGGATGCGTTAAACATACTCTCTGCGAGCGCATTGTCAAGAGGTTGGATTCACGGACCCATCCGCGGTCGGCTCCACTGCGAACTACAGTCACAAGCCAAGGGCCCTGCGCCCGTTCGTACCGGTCAGGAGGCCTGATGCCCGAGCCCGAGCTGAGGCTGGTGTCCCCTCAGGGACCAGCCGACGTCGACGAACTCATGCGCCGGGCCGCTCGGGGTGACTCACGGGCCTTCGAGACCCTGTACGACGAGCTCTCCCCAGCGGTCTACGGCCTGGCGCGACGTGTCGTCCGGGATCCGACCAGGGCCGAGGACGTCACCCAGGAGGTCTTCCTCGACGTGTGGCGCAAGGCGACGAGGTTCGACGTCGAGCGGGGCAAGGCGAAGACTTGGATCATGACCATCGCGCACCGCCGCGCGGTGGACGCGGTCCGCCGGAGCGAGGCCCAGAAGCGCCAGGACCACCAGGGGGCACCCGACGAGGTCTCGCACGACGAGCCCGCCGACGCCCTCATCGAGGCCGAGGAGCACGGGGCGGTCCGGGACTGCCTGGAGACGTTGACCGACCTGCAGCTCGAGTCGGTACGCCTTGCGTACTTCAACGGATACACCTACGGGGAGGTGGCGACCTTGCTCGACAAGCCACTTCCCACGATCAAGACGAGAATGAGAGACGGCCTGATCCGTCTCCGCGACTGCCTGGAGGGGGCACGATGAGCACCGAGCTTCACACGCTTTCCGGCGCCTACGCCCTCAACGCATTGAGCGCGGAGGAGGCCGAGCAGTTCCGCAGGCACCTCGAAGCCTGCCAGGCCTGCCGTCAGGAGGTTAGCGAGCTGCAGCAGGCCGCGGCGACGATGGGCGCCAGCGAGGCAGTCCCGCCGCCGTCGTACCTCAGGGCGAAGGTGCTGAGCGCTGCCGACCGCACCCCACAGCTGCCGCCGCACACCGGCAAGGCCAACGTCATCCACGTGGCGCCGCATCGGTGGGGGACCAGGCTGCTGCTTGCCGCGGCCGCCGTGGTCGTGATCCTCGCGGGTGCCATCGGCATCAGCCAGATCGGCGACAACGGGCCCAGCGAGCAGCAGAGCCTTCTCGCCGAGGGGGTGGTCAAGGTGTTCCAGGCCGACGACGCCCACAGCGCCACCATGGAGACCGCGAACGGCGGCAAGATCTCGGTCGCCGCCTCGTCGAAGCTGGGGGAGATGGCCGTCGACACCGAGGACCTCCCGGCGCTGGACAAGAAGCACGTCTACCAGATCTGGGCCATCCACGGCGGTGCCTTCTCATCGGTCGGCGTGGTCGAGCGGGAGAAGGGTGCGGCCATGGAGCTACCCGAGCCGGACACCGAGGTCGCGATCACCGTTGAACCGACAGGCGGGTCCAAGCAGCCGACGACCGACCCGATCATGCAGGTCGACCCCCGCAAGGTCCTGACCGGCCAGGTCTGACCGGTCTCGACAAGCTCGATCACCGTGCGGCGGCCGCTCGGCCGATCTCGACAGGCTCGACCACCGCGCGGCGGCCGGTCGACCGCCGTGCGGCCGGGTCAGCCGGCCTGGTGTGCCTCCAGCACGGCCTGCGCGGCGTTGTGTCCGGCGATGCCGCTGACCGCACCGCCGCGTCGTGCGCCGGAGCCGCACAGGAGCACGTTCTCCACCTCGGTGGAAACGCCCCATCGCTGGGCCGGGCTGTCCAGGCGGGACCGGTTGGGGGACCAGGGCCAGGCCAGGTCGCCGTGGAAGATGTGGCCGCCGGGCATGGCGAGCGCGTCGTCGATGTCCTGTGGGGTCTTGGCCTCGAGGCAGGGCTTGCCGTCGGCGTCGAGCGCCAAGCAGTTCTCGATCGGCTCCTCGAGGTGCTCGTTGATCGCGTCGAGCACCCGCTCGACAGCCTGGTCGCGGCGGCCGTCGAGGTCGCCTTCGAAGGCCTGGAGCGGCATGTGCACGCCGAAGTAGGTCAGTGTCTGCTTGCCGGACCCGGCGAGGCTGCCGAGGATCGAAGGGTCGGTCAGCGAGTGGCAGTACAGCTCGCCCGGCGGGGTCGTCGGGATCTGCCCCGCGGCGGCCTCCTCGTAGGCCTTCTGCAGCTGGCTGTAGTCCTCCGCCACGTGGAACGTGCCCGCGAAGGCGACGTCCGGGTCCGCCCCGGACTTCAGGCGCGGCAGCCGGTCGAGGAGGAAGTTGATCTTGAGCTGCGACCCGGCCGGCGGCTCGCCCGGCTCCTCGCCGAGGAGGATCTGCAGCACCCACGGGGCGACGTTGGACAGCACCCAGCGGGCCTCGACGTTGTGGGTCAGCTGACCGTCGTGCCACACGATCTCGGCCGTCGTACCGTCGGACTCGATCTTGCTGACGCCGGCACCCGTGACGATCTCCGCACCCGCGCGCCGGGCTGCGTCGGCGAGAGCGTCCGTGACCGCACCCATGCCGCCGACCGGCACTCGCCACTCGCCGGTGCCGTTGCCGACCACGTGGTACAGGAAGCAGCGGTTCTGGATCAGCGAAGCGTCGTTCATGTCCGCGAACGTGCCGATCAAGGCGTCGGTCGCGATCACGCCGCGGACGGTGTCGTCGCTGAACCGCTCCTCGATCACCCGGCCGAGGGGATGCGTCACGAAAGCGTCCCAGGACTCGGGCTTCACGAGCTCGCGCATCTGCTTCTCGGTGCGCAGCGGCTCGAGCAGCGTCGGCGCGATCGCCTGGGCGAAGTCGCTGACCTCGCCGTAGAACGACCGCCAGGCGTCGTACTCCACGTCCGACCCCGTCAGCGCGCGGAACGACTCGGCCGTCAGGGTGCCCTCGGGGCGCTCGACGAGGAGCCCGGTGTGCTTGCCGTCGCGGACGACGGGCGTGTACGACGCGGTCGTGCGCGACTTCAGCTCGAGGTCCAGGCCGAGGTCGGAGATGAGCTTCTCCGGCATCAGGCTGACCAGGTAGGAGTAGCGCGAGAGCCGGGCGTCGAGGCCTGAGAAGGCCTCGGTGCTGATCGCGGCCCCGCCGGTGTGGGCGAGCCGCTCGAGGAGCAGTACCGACAGCCCGGCCTTGGCGAGATAGGTGGCGGAGACGAGGCCGTTGTGGCCGCCTCCGACGATGACGACGTCGTACTTGCTCTGCTTGGTCCCGGAAGTCACGAGTGCACGCTACTAGCCGCCGCCCCCACGCTCGAACCTGGCAACCTGTTGAATGTTGAACTACCCTTGTCAGATGCCTGCTCTCACAGTCGAAGACCTCACCGTCCTGCCTCGCGTCAGCGGCCCGGGCCTGGGTGACACCGTCCGTCCCGTGGTGCAGGTCACTGAAGCGCCGCGTGGCTTCGAAGGCGAGGGGTTCCCCGTACGTCGGGCGTTTGCCGGTGTCGACCTGGCCCTTCTCGATCCCTTCATCCACATGGACCAGATGGGCGAGGTCGAGTACGCACCCGGTGAGCCGAAGGGCACGCCGTGGCACCCGCACCGGGGCTTCGAGACTGTCACCTACATGATGGACGGCCTGCTCGACCACCAGGACTCCAACGGTGGGGGCGGCAGCATCACCGACGGCGACACGCAGTGGATGACCGCCGGCGCCGGACTGTTGCACATCGAGGCTCCGCCGGAGTGGCTCGTGCAGAAGGGTGGGCTGTTCCACGGCGTCCAGCTCTGGGTGAACCTTCCTCGCGCGGAGAAGATGACCGCACCGCGCTACCAGGACCTGCGCGCAGGCCAGGTCGGCCTCGTCACGAGCGCCGACGCCGGGGCCCTGGTCCGGATCATCGCCGGAGACGTCGCGGGGCAGAAGGGCCCGGGCGCAACGCACACGCCGATGACGATGGTCCACGCCACCCTCGCCCCGACCGCCAGGCTCGACCTGCCATGGGACCCGGAGTTCAACGCACTCGTCTACGTGCTGTCCGGTCACGGCAGTGTGGGCGCCGAGGCGCGGCCGCTGCGTGCCGGCAACCTCGCCGTGCTCGGTCGCGGTGACTTCGTGACTGTCGCCGCCGACCGCACCCAGGAGAGCCGGACCTCGGCCCTCGACGTTCTGGTGATCGGTGGCAGGCCGATCCGTGAGCCCGTGGCCTGGGCCGGCCCCTTCGTGATGAACACCAAGGCCGAGGTGATGGCCGCCTTCGAGGACTACCGCGCGGGCCGGCTCGGCACGGTGCCCGCTGTCCACGGGGCGCCGACCGACATCGTCTACGGCGACTGAACCGTCTCGCGAAGATCTGCCGCCCCTTCGTCAGCTGTGCGCGTTTTCCTTCCTGCATAAATACGCAATGCACGAAGATGCAACGCTATTGGTAGATATTTCCCCTCGTTGAACTCTTAACGTTGCCGGGTTCAGCGCGGCCGGTCCGGCTGCGCTTTTTCACCCGAGGGGACACACTCCATGCGCTATCGCTCCATGCTCGCGGTCTCGGCCGTCGCAGCCTTGGCAGCCGCGACAACGGTCGTCACCGCGACCACGTCGTCGGCGGTCGACAACACCTCCGTGACCGTCAGCCAGTCATCCCAGACCGGGGGATCGTTCGCGCTCAGCGGCCCGGCGGCCGCGCACTACAAGCTGCCTTCAGGCATGCGCGAGCTCCACACGTCCACCTTCCCGGACGGCGGCACCCAGACCCGCTACCAGCAGGTGGTGGACGGCGCCTCCGTGTTCGGCGGTCAGGTCACGATCAACCGCGGCGCTGACGGTGTGGCCACGTCGGTCATCGGCGCCCACTTCCCGGCGCTCCAGGCCAAGAACAAGGCCAAGCTGACCAAGGGCGAGGCCAAGCAGAAGGTCACCAAGGAGATCGGGACCGAGGGTGACTTCGACAGCACCCTGCGCCTCGACCCCAAGACCGGCCGGCTCTTCTACCAGGTGCAGAGCATCCGCGACGACGAGCGCCCCGTGCGCTGGGTCGACGCGACCACGGGCGAGACCGTCAAGGCGTTCGACGCCGTCGCGGAGGGCGAGGGCGTCGGCGTCAAGGGCGACACCAAGCCTGTCGACAGCACGCTGACACCCGCCGGGGACGCCTACCGGCTGGTGTCCAGCGACGGTCGCCAGCGCACTCTGGACGCCATGAACACGGGTCGCACCACGCCGCTGCAGGTGAAGCACATGACCGACGCCGACGACGTCTGGGACCTCCTCGGGAACACCAGCCCGGGCCAGTCGGCCGGTGTGGACGCGCACTACTACGCAGACGTTGTGGACGACTTCTACGGCGACACGTTCGGCCGCAACAGTATCGACGACGAGGGCATGCGTATCGACTCAGTCGTCCACTACGGGCAGGGCTACTGCAACGCCTTCTGGAACGGGGCGTACATGACCTACGGCGACGGCAACGGCACGACCTGCAAGTCGCTGTCCGGCGGTCTCGACGTGGACGGCCACGAGCTCACCCATGGCGTCACGGAGCACACCTCGGGCTTGATCTACGAGAACGAGTCCGGGGCGCTCAACGAGGCGTTCAGCGACATGATGGGCAACACGATCGAGTTCTACGCCGACAGGAACGGGCTCGACAAGGCCGCGCAGCCTGACTTCCTGATCGGTGAGGACGTCATCAACACGCCTGGCGACCCGACTCCGGGCTTCCGCAACATGGGCGACCCGATGCAGGACGGCGACCCGAGCCACGTCTCGCAGCAGTACACCGGTACCGAGGACAACGGCGGCGTGCACACGAACAGCGGCATCGCCAACCACGCCTACTACCTGACCGTCAACGGCGGTCGCAACGCCAGCTGCACGGCGAACCAGTACCACGGCGTGCTGCTCACCGGCGACGACTGCAAGATCGCCGTACCCGCCCTCGGCCTCGACACGGCCGCACAGGTCTACTACGCGGGCTTCAGCAGCCTCCCGGAGTACGCCAACTTCTGCGACGCCCGCAACGCAACCGTCGCTGCGGCTGGCAGCAACGCGACCGGCAAGCCCACCGCGGCCTCCAAGAGCGTGCGGCTGGCCTGGGACGCCGTCGGCGTCCACAACGGCTGCAAGCCCGGCACCCCGCCCCCGCCGCCGTGCGTGGGCAACGCCAACGCCACCCTGCCGATCGAGTCGCCCCACCCCTACGGCAACAACGGCGACTGCACCTGGACCTACAACAACGGGTCTGCCGGCTTCAAGTTCCACTTCGCGTCGCTCGACATGGAGAAGGACTACGACTACGTGTACGTCAAGGATGCCAACGGGAACGTGCTGGACACCTACACCGGCACCGCCGCGGGCGGGTTCGACTCGTCCTGCATCCCGACCGCGACCGGCTCGGTGCAGATGGTGACCGACCCGGGCGTCGTCGCACAGGGGTTCGTCATCGACTCGGTGACCCCCTGCTGACCTCAGCCTGACGCACGAACCGCACGGCCCCGGCCCGAGACCTCTCGGACCGGGGCCGTGTGGCGTTCCCCGCCGTAACCCCGTCGGAGTTGTCGCGTTGAGCAGGAGACCAAAGGGGGTTACGCGATGCACCGGAGACGACGGACGCTCGTCGAGCTGCTCACCCGCTCGCTGGCCGCCTCCGGCTTCGTCTACGCGATGGTGCTCGCCTACGTCCTGCCCGCAGCCCTCCTGAACCAGCAACCGGTCCAGCCGCTGCACGTCAGACCCGCGCCGAGCTCGCTCGACCAGGTGACGGGGTTGCCGAAGTGGAAGCCCGCCCACGCGAAGCGCTTCCCGGGCTGCATCGACATGGCTCGTTGGTCCGAGTCGCAGGTGCCCTCGACGGTCGTCGTGGTGAGACGTGACGGTGACCTGGCACGCGTGCACTTCGACGAGGCGTTCCGCCGCGCCACCAGCTCCTCCGCCGCCGACGACGTGTGGACGATCGGCGCCTGCGGCTGACCAACGGCGTCGCGCTGACGTCGTACGGCGGTCGCCGGCCTCGACTACGGCGCGGCGCGGTGGCTCAGGGCGACCTCGTGGGCTTGGCACCACTCAGCCAGGGCAGCGACAGCGTCAGGTGACTGTGCGGCCGACCGCGCGAGGCTCCACGGGTCCAGCACCGTTCCCTCGCGGTCGACGAGCGGGCGACCCGGGGTCCAGCTCAGGCGATAGGCGGCCCGGCCGTTCTGGATCAGGGCGTCGGCGACCAGGTCTCCGACGAGCTGGCCCGCGGCGGCGCGGCGCTGATCATCCGTGGCCTCGTCGGACATCAGCCCAGCGACGAGATCCGGTGCCCACCCGAGGCGGAGCGCCTCGAGCGCCTGGCCGAGGTCGGCCTTGGTCTCCCCGCCGTCCTCCATCGCGGCGATGAGAGATGCTGCGTTGCTGTGCGTCTCGGCCGCGAGCGACGTCGACACGAGCTCCTCCCACGGCACCGGTGTCAAGGACGAGCCGTCGAACATCCACTCCTCGAGCCCACCCAGGGCGGTCGCGACGTCGTCGAGCAGCTCGATGGCGGGACCGGAGTCGTCCGGGTCGTCCGGTGCGTCGAGCGCCGACAGGGCGGCGACACGCTCGGGGGTGCTGGGGTGGCTGTCGTAGACCGAGCGCTCCGTCGTCTGGGGCGCTGCCCGGAGCCCGTCGAGCTCCTGCTGCAGCTCCGGGGTCTGCCAGAACTGGTGGAAACCCGCGAACAGCTCCCGGGGACGACGCTGCTGCTCCGAACCCCGGGCCGCGTAGTTCTCCAGGAAGAACGACCATGCCGCGTCGATCGCCGGCACGTGCTGGAGTGCGCTGATGGCGACGCCCTTGCCGGCCAGGCGGGCGCTGAAGGCATCCGCCTCGAGCTCCTGTCGACGGTTCACGCTGCTCGCGACGGCGATGTAGAGGCGGCCGTACAGCCCGAACAGCCGCCCGACCCACGAGCGGGGACCCAGGTGGCCGATCATGCGACGCAGCGACTCCTGGCCGCGGTAGGTCACTCCGGCGAGGCCCGTGTGGCGGCCGCTGTAGTGGCCGAGCTCGTGTGCGAGGACCGCCCTCATCTGGAGAGCGGACAGCCCGGTGAGAAGCGGCACCCCGACGTACATGCGCCTGGTCCCGGGCACCAGGCCGAGCCAGCGCGAGGACTCCGACACCGCGGCGTTGACGTCGTGCACGAGCCTGATCTCGTCCGGCGGCCTGGTGCCGACCTGCTCCGACAGGTAGCGGACCTCGGACCACAGGCGCGGCTGCTCCTGCTCCGTGAGGACGACACCCGGCTCTCCCTCCTTCGGCTGGCGCAGGCCGGCCCAGAGTCCGCGTCCGACAGCGATGGAGACCACCGCCGCCACGAAGAAGAGCTTGGCTACGGCGACGCCATGGAAGCCGTGGACCACGATCTCGTAGAGACCGAAGGCCAGGGCGCCGACGACACCGAGTGCGAGGACGTAGACGCCCAGCAGCATCGCCACCGCAAGAAGTGCGCGCAGTGTGTACCTCAAGAGAACCCCCCGTGGTGCTCGCCGTCCGTGGTGGGACGGACACCAGCACCGTAGAGTCTCCCGGCCGCGTCCGAGACCGGTTTGTCCGGATTCGCCTCGACCGAGGTCAGCGGGGGAGTGGATCCCGGTCAGGCGGCGTCGGTCACCACGGGGACGCCGGCCACCCGCCACTCCAGGACGCCATCGGCTGCTCGGCGGGCGGTCAACCCACGCTCGGACAACAGCCGTACGGCATCGTGTGCCAGCACGCAGTAGCGCCCGCGGCAGTAGGCGACGATCTCCTTGTCGTGGGGCAGCTCTGCCAGCCGCTGCTCGAGCTCATCGAGCGGGATGTGGATGGCGCCTGGTAGGTGCCCTCCGGCGTACTCAGGTTGTGGACGTACGTCGAGGACCACGGTGTCTCCGGTCCGGAGGCGGCGCATCAGATCGTCGGTGTCGACGGACTCGGTGTCCTCAGGTCCGAGGTAGGCGCGGCGGGCGAGCTCGGTGTGCGGCCGATGCCGCTGGGCGACCGTGCGGAGCTGGTCCAACAGGCCGGCGATGTCGTGGCCGGCGAGGGAGTAGTAGACCCGCTTGCCGTCACGCCGTGTCTCGACCAGACCGGCCTCCCGCATGATCTGCAGCTGCGCCGAGCATGTGCTCACCCCCACCCCGGCGGCCGCGGCGAGGTCGTCGACGCTGCGCGGGCCCTGCGCGAGCAGGTCGAGCAGCTCGAGCCGTTTCGGGTTGCCGAGCACCTTGCCGACGGCGGCGAACTCGGCGAACAGCTGGTCCTTGGTGGCACGCTCACCCATCGACGGCGCCCTCCGGTTCAACGGCCTGGGGTAGGTGGTGAGTCTCATACATCCGCACCGCGACGACCAGGCCGGACACCGCGGTCAGGGCTGCGACGGTCCACACCGCGGCCCGCACCCCGAGGGCGTCGGCGACGATGCCGGCGAGCAGGGCCCCCGCGGCGAACCCGCCATCGCGCCACAGCCGGTAGGTCCCGACGGAGCGGGCCCGCCAGGCGGGGTGGGCGACGTCGCCGATGGCGGCGAGCAGGGTCGGGTAGACCATCGCGGTGCCGGCGCCGAGCAGCACGGCAGCGAGCGCCCACAGCCCGAACATGTTCGCGGTTGCGATGATGCTCAAGGCGAGGGCCTGCAGCCACATGCCGGCCGCGATCAGCCACTTGCGGCCCAGCCGATCCGACAGCGCACCGGTGAACAGCTGTCCCACGCCCCACACGGCTGGGTACAGGGCGGCGAGTACGCCGATCTTGGACACCGAAAGGCCGGCGGCGGCGAACAAGATCGGGAACAAGCCCCAGGCCAGGCCGTCGTTGAGGTTGTTGACCATGCCGGCCTGGCTGGCCGAGGACAATGCGGGTTCCTTGAAGCTGGTCTGGGTGAAGACCTGCCCGTTGGTGAGCTCGGCGTGCAGGTGGTCGTGCCTGCCGTCGGCGCGGGCGACGTGGCTGGCCGCTTCGAGCCGGGCGTGCTCGCGGGTCTCCTTGACCACCAGGGTGGACAGGCCCAGGCCGAGCGCGGCGAACGCGATCCCGAGGAAGAACGGCGCCGGTCGCAGCCCGTGGGTCTGCGCCAGGTAGCCGGTGGCCAGCGCGGTGACCGCAACCGCGGCGTAGCCGGCGGCCTCGTTCAACCCCATCGCCAGCCCCCGGCGGGCGGGGCCGACCAGGTCGATCTTCATCACCACGGTGGTCGACCAGGTCAGACCCTGGCTGACGCCCAGCAGCACGTTGGCTGCGACCACCCAGGCCCACGAGGGTGCCCAGATCAGCAGCAGGGGCACGGGGACCGCGACCAGCCAGCCGGCGACCAGCACCGGTTTGCGGCCGAACCGGTCCGACAGGGTGCCGGCGAAGTAGTTGGTGGCCGCTTTCGCGAGGCCGAACACCAGGATGAAGGTCAAACCAGCGGTGTAGCCCTCGATCCCGAACGTCTGCTTGCCCAGCAGCGGCACCACGGTGCGCTCCTGACCGAGCATGCCGCCGACCAGCGCGTTGACCGCCACCAGCAAGACGAACTGGGCGAGGTTCTCGCGCAGACCCAGCTCGATGCGGCGTCCGGTGCCGGTGGTTGCCGGGGTGGTCACTGGCTCACCTCTCCGTTCGACTCTCTCCATCATTCTGACGATTGTTGGAATGATAGCGAGGTCTGCACGGGACTGGTCGCAGGGCCGGGCGCGTGGATGCACGGACCTGCGGTCACCACGGAGTTCCAGATCGAACAGATGCGGCCCGCTCCGCCGCGGGGCCGCTCGGGCGGGAACTCGCTCCCGTGAGTCGCCTCGAGTCGGTGCGAGTGCGGGCAGAGCCCGGGCGGCAGGCCGCTGAACTGCGGCTTTCTTGGGGTGAACGACGGGACTCGAACCCGCGACATCCTGGACCACAACCAGGTGCTCTACCAACTGAGCTACGCCCACCATGACTGTCACTTCTCAGCCATGTCGGCCCCTCCTGGCAAGCGCCACGAGAGACCGAGCGATGAAGAGTGTACCTGTTTCTACGAACCGTTCTGACCAGGGTCTTGTTCCGTGCCGGTCGCGTCGGCCGGAGGAGCGGTGTCCGCCCCGACCGCGTCGCCGTTGGCGCCGGTCAGAGAGCCGCCGTGCTCGGCCGCGAGGGCCTTCGCCTCCGTCGAGTCCGGCCCGGGTTGCGGCACGAACACCGCCGCCCGGTAGTACCGAAGCTCCTCGATGCTCTCCTGGATGTCGGCCAGTGCCCGGTGGTTCCCGGTCTTCGGAGGAGAGTTGAAGTAGGCACGGGGGTACCAGCGCCGGGCAAGCTCCTTGATCGAGGAGACGTCGACGATCCGGTAGTGCAGGAACGACTCGAGCTGGGGCATGTCGCGCTGCAGGAAGGCCCGGTCGGTGGCCACGGTGTTGCCCGCAAGGGGAGGGCGGCTTCCGTCAGGGCAGTGCTCGCGGATATACGACAGCACCTGCTCCTCCGCCTCGTGGAGCGTGATCCCGTTGTCGAGCTCCTCGAGGAGGCCCGAGACGGTGTGCATGTTCCGCACGAACTCGTCCATCTGCTCGATCGCCTCCTGAGGAGGCTTGATCACGACATCGACGCCCTCGCCGAGGACGTTGAGCTCGAAATCGGTGACCAGGGCCGCGACCTCGATCAGCGCGTCGGCGCCGAGGTCAAGCCCAGTCATCTCACAGTCGATCCACACGAGACGGTCATTCACGTGTAGCACCCTACTCAGTCGACTCTCAGGCGAACTGCCTAGCATGAGGCCATGGCGTGGATCAGCTTTGCTGCGCGTGTGCTCGTAGGTGGTGTGTGGATCGTCGCCGGGCTTCTCAAGCTGCCGGACCCGGCGGCCAGCGTGCGGGCCGTCCGTGCCTACCAGCTCCTGCCTGAGGCGATCGTTCCGACCGTCGGCTACGCACTGCCGATCATCGAGCTGCTCGTGGGGATCACTCTCGTCGTCGGGCTGCTCGTGCGGATCGGCGCGATCTTGTCCTGCATCCTGTTCGTCGCGTTCATCATCGGCATCTCGTCTGCGTGGAGTCGTCAGCTCCTGATCGACTGCGGCTGCTTCGGGGGCGGCGGGTTCGATGCCCAGGCAAGGCAGAAGTACCCCTGGGAGATCGGACGGGACCTTGGTCTCCTCTTTGCCTCACTATGGCTGGTTTGGCGACCCCGTGCGCCGTGGGCGTTGGACAATTCATTGCTCCACCACGAACCCGATCGCACTCTGACCGGAGAGCCGAGCCGATGACGAAGAAACAGTCCAAGGTCACCCAGCAGGCGAACATGCAGCGCGCGTCCGAGCGCGCGGCCGCCATCCGTGCGGAACACGCGCGCAAGGAGCGGCGCAGCCGGACGATCATGGTGACCGCTGCCGTCGTCGGCGTCCTGATCCTCGTCGTCGCGATCGTGGTGGCGGTCCAGGCGAGCCGTGACACCACCGGTCAGTCCGCAGCCGCACCGGCCGGTGTGGTCGGCGGTTACGGAGTGCCGCTGGGACCTGACGGTGCCCCGGTGACGGTGACCGTCTACGAGGACATGATGTGTCCGTACTGCGGGCAGTTCGAGGCGGTCAGCGAGGACGTGCTCAAGAAGTACGCCGACTCCGGCGACGTCCAGGTCAGGTACCACGTGGTGTCCTTCCTCGACGACGCGTCCAGCACCAAGTACTCGACCCGAGCCGCCAACGCCCTGGGGGTCGTGCTCGACACGGCCGGCCCCGAGGTGGCGATCAAGTTCCACGACGCGCTGTACGCCAACCAGCCGCAGGAGGGAAGTGCGGGCCTCTCCGACAGCGAGCTGATCGATCTCGCTGTGAAGGCGGGCGCCGACAAGAACGCGATCTCCGGACCTATCGCGGACCTCAAGTTCAAGCAGTGGGTGGTGAACTCCACGGGCGACTGGTCCGACCGGGGCTTCACGGGCACGCCGACGGTCACCGTGAACGGCAAGAACATCAAGTACAACAGCGCCGAGGACCTGTTGAGCAACACCGAGACCGCGATCCAGGACGCGCTGGCGAAGTAGCCGATCCTGTCCCAAACCGCGTCGGCGTCGTCCCTCATCCCTAGACCGGGGGACCAAGGTCCCTTGCGCGTCCCGGAAACCGGGGTGAGACTGGTCTCACGCTGACCGGAGGACCGCCTGGTCAGCGGGACCGGACGAAGTTCGGATTCCGGACAGGTGCTACGCGTACCTGCGACCATTGACGAGGTCGGGAATCCGGTGAACGCGTTCGCGAGATGGTCGTCGTCAAGCGACTGTCATGAGGGGCCCCGCAAACTCGTACTTTGCGGGGCCCCGCTACGTCTACCCGAGGTATCTGTGGCCAAACACGGTGACAGGCCGGTCTGGACGTAGACGTGGCGTGAGCCCCAGCACAGCGCGAGACGGCGCGCGAACCGACTACTTGGTCAGGAAGCGCAAGAGGCCGCGGTACTGGTCACCGACGGCCCACAGCACCCGGGACCTGAGCACCAGAAGCGTGACGACGGGTGCGTCCTTGCCGAACGAGATCCGGTGGCGGCCGGAGCCCAGAGGGACCCGCCGCTCGATCGAGAGGTGCCCCGCGCCGTCGTTCTCGGCGACGAGCTCCGCGCGAATGGGGCGCACGGGGAGCTCGATGCGTGACGACGCCGGCAGATGAGCACCCGCAAGCCGAACCGGCAAGCGCACCTGGTCGCCCAGTGGCAGCAGCCGGGATCTCGCCGCGACGCCGTGGTGCGCGAGGTGCCTGGCCAGCCTGCGAGCTGCCGGCTGGACCCGGAGGTGGACATGCTTACCCGGACCCTCACTCGTCGCGGAGGCGATGACCGGGCCGTTGACCGAGAGCCCGTTCGGCAGGCGGCGCGGCCCGATCCGAAGTCGGCTCACTCGGAGCAGGCCGTGCATCCGGACGGACAACGACACGCCGTGCAGCCCCAGCGGCAGCGGAGCGCCACCAGCGAGGCTGCTGGGATCGAGCACCGCTTCGCCACGGAGCACGACGTGGTGGCGGCCGTCACCGAGCGGCTCGAGGGAAGGTGCCAGGTCGGCGTTCGCCCACCACCAGACGTTGCCCTCGTCGACCTTGACCGCGACGTCTCCGAACGCCTCGCTAGCCGGCTCCTGCACCACCACCTGGTCCGCGCCGGGCAGCCCATCGGTGAACCGCGGCTCCAGCGCGTAGCCATGCTCCTTCTCGACCAGCGCCAGCACGTCGCCGCGCCAGCGCGTCGTCACCTGAAGGCGCAGGTGGAGCTTGCCGTCCCGCCACTCGCTCTCTTCGACCTCGACGCCCGATCGGATGTCGCGGACCCGACGCGCGAGCTCGCGGACGTCGTCGAGGCCCGCCTGCTCGAGGAGGGTGGCCCGCAGCTTCGGGATCGCGGACATGCCTTCACGGATGCGTGGCGGGAAACACTCGAGTGCCATTGCGCGGCAGTGGGAGTAAGCCTCCTGCACGCTCTGCTCGGCCGCGTTGAGCACGGACGGCTCGGATACGCGACTCATCACCTCGACCTCGTAGAGGCGGCGAAGCAGGCGGTCCTGCAGTTCCGTCTCCGGCTCCGCCGACTTGGCGGCGTCCACGATCACGCGAAGCCGCTCGTAGTGTCCGCCCAGGTCGAATGGGGCGGTGCTGTTGTTGCCGCCGTCGTCGCGGCGGTTCCAGTAGTAGCAGGGATAGTCCCCGAGGACCGAGACCACGCCGGCGCGGGCGTATGCCCTCACCACGAAGAGCAGGTCCTCGGCTCGCCAGTAGCCCTCGGGGTAGCGGATGTCGTAGCGCAGCAGGAACTCGCGCTTGAACATCTTGTGGCTGGTGAGGGTCTCGATGGCGCCGCTGTCCGTCACGCTGCCGCGCTCGATCGTTCGCCGGTAGACCCGTCGCGGGCCGACCATGGTGCCGGCCAGCTTGCCCAGCACGATGTCGGAGTCGTTGCGCGCCGCGAGGGCGTACATCCGCTCGAGCGCTTCCAGGCCAAGCTCGTCGTCCTGGTCGACGAACTGGACGTACTCGCCCTTGGCGAGAGCGACTCCGACGTTTCTCGGCTTTCCCGGCCAGCCGGAGTTCTCCTGGTGGTGGACGCGAACGTGGGGGTGCTCGGCAGCAAGGCGTTCGAGGCGGTCGGCCGAGTCATCGGTGGAGCCGTCGTTCACGTAGATGACTTCGTATGCGCTGGCACCGATGCTCTGGTTCAGCAGCGAAGGCGCGGCCCGGTCGATGTAGGGGCCGGCGTTGTAGACCGGCACGACGATGCTGACACGCTTCTCGGACACAGTCCCCCTTTCGACAGGTGCGCGTCGCGGTGACGCTTGTGCCACGACGTGAAGTGCTTCGAGACTTTCGTCCTCTACGCACCTTATCTGCGGGGCTGCCTCTCATAGAAATGCGCGGTTCCCGGCCGAACCCAGCTGGGTGGCAGGGGAGCGACGGTGAGGTACCGGCGTCAGGGCGTTCGCGTCGCCGTGATCAGCCACATGGCCGACTCGTACTCCACGCCCTCCGACGACTCGTGTTCCATCAGGCTGGCGTAGAGATCGTCGAGGGCCCGGCGCCGGCCCGCGTCGTCGAGCCCTTCGAGCATCCAGCCGGTCAGGCCGACGATGAACTGGTGTGCATCCCGTGCGGTTTGGCCGAAATGCATCGGTGCCCGGAGATCTTCGAACGCCGGTTCGGTGAAACCGACGGTGGTCAGCAGACGGCGGACGCGAGACGGTGTCGGAGAGTGCGAACGGTCCGGGAGCCTCAGGTGGGGGGAACGGTAGGTCGCGGCCGGCCGCCATGGCCGTGCCGATGGCACGGAACCACTCGTTCTCGGACACAGGCTGCCAGGCGACCATGGTCAGCCGCCTCCCGGGACGCAGGGCTCGGCCGATGTTCGTGAACGCCGCCACCGGGTCGCCGAAGAACATCGCGCCGGTGCGGCTGATGGCGACGTCGAAGGAGCCGGTTTCGAACGGCGCCACTTGTGCGTCGACCTGCTCGAACGTCGCGTTGCGCACGCCCTCGCGCTCGGACAGTCGACGGGCGACGTCGAGCATCTTGCTGGACAGGTCGAGGCCCAGCGCATGGCCGGAGGACGCCAGACGGGCCGCGTCGCGGGTCGTCTGCCCGGTGCCGCATCCGATGTCCAGGACCTGCCAGTCCGGCTCGATCGCGGCGCTGTCCATGAGTCGGCGGTGGTACTCCGCCACCGACGTGTCGAAGTGCTCGGCGTGCGCCGCCCAGTAGGCCCCCTCGTCGCCGTCCCAGGCCCGGCTCTGTTCCTGGTTCGAGGGGTCGACGTGGAATGTCTCGAGCTCGCCCATGGTGTCGCCTTCTCTCGCTGCTATCCTCCCAATGGGACTATCTCCGGGATACGCCGGGAGGCGCTCCATGTCAAGGGCCACGAAGCTGACGACGACGTCGTACGCGATCTTGAGCCTGCTCTCGGTGCGCTCATGGAGCACCTATGAGCTCACGCAGCAGATGGACCGAAGCCTTGGCCGGATCTGGCCCCGCGCCCAGAGCAAGCTGTACGAGGAGCCGAAGAAGCTCGCCGCCGGCGGCTACGCGCGGGCCAAGGAGGAGTGGGTGGGAGAGCGGCCGCGCACCGTCTACAGCATCACGCCCAAGGGCCGCCGGGCCCTGGCGGCCTGGATGAGCGAACCCAGTGTCGGGCTGGTGCTCGAGTCCGAGCACCTGCTGAAGATCTTCTTCGCCGAGAACGGCTCCCGGGACGATGCTCTGGCGACACTCGCCTCCGCACGCGAGTGGGCGGAGGAGCGCAACGTCGGCAACCTCGAGGCCGCACGGGCGTACCTGAGGGGCGAGGCGCCGTTCCAGGCCCGGGCCGCCCAGACGCTGCTCGTCGGGAGGTTCGTCACCGACTTCTACAAGCTCGTGGCCGAGTGGTCTCGAGTGGGCGACCGCCCTGGTCGAGCAGTGGCCGGACAAGCCCTCGGAGGCGGTGCCGGATGTCGCGGCGCAGCGCGAGAGCCTGGATCGGGCGACCTGGAGCGAACGAGACGGAACGAAGCGCCCCCGGCAGGATTCGAACCTGCGGCCATCAGATTAGAAGTCTGCCGCTCTATCCAGCTGAGCTACGGGGGCGGGGGATCGGAACATACCTCATCGGGCTGAACACAGGGACTGCATCCGTATGGTCTCCGGTCCGCAACTTGTTCGATCCGAGGGCAAGTATGCCTGAGTTGATCGCGAGTTTCCGGCAGAGACCGAGTACCTGCTTCACACAGGAGGTCTGCGGGCGCCGCGAGGCGTGAGGGGTGTGAAGGGCGCGGCTTCAGGCTCGCAGCGCGCCCATCCACTCCTCGATCGCCGTCACCTCGCGCGGGAGCGCCTCGGAGAGGTTCCGCGAACCGTTCTCCGTCACGACGATGTCGTCCTCGATCCGGATCCCGATGCCGCGAAGCTCCTCGGGAACGAGCAGGTCGTCCTCCTGGAAGTACAGACCCGGCTCGACGGTGAGCACCATGCCGGCCTCGAGGTCACCGCGGGGGTAGACGTCGATCGAGGCGCGACCGCAGTCGTGGACGTCCATGCCGAGCATGTGGCTGGTGCCGTGCAGCGTCCAGCGCGCGTAGACCTTGCTGTCGGGGGAGAGCGCCTCCTCTGCGGGCACGGGCAGCAGCCCCATGTCCTCGAGGCCGTGCGCGATCACGCTCATCGCCGCGTTGTGGGCGGCCAGGAACGGAACACCCGGTCGGACCGCGTCGATACCGGCCTTCTGCGCGTTGAGCACCAGCGTGTAGAGATCGCGCTGCAGCGGGGTGAAGGTGCCGTCGATCGGCAGCGTGCGCGTCACGTCGGCGGTGTAGAGCGACGACGCCTCGACGCCCATGTCGAGCAGCACCAGCTCACCGGGCGTGATCGGGCCGTCGTTCTCGATCCAGTGCAGGGTGGTGGCGTGGCGTCCGCCGCCGACGATCGAGTCGTAGCCGATGTCGTTGCCCATGGCACGGGCGCGCCGGAAGAACGTGCCCTCGATCCAGCGCTCGCCGTACTTCAGCACGTTGTCCCACTCGCGCACGCTGTCGGCGAACCCGAGGGTGGTGATGTCGCAGGCCTCCTGGAGCTGCTCGAGCTCCCAGGAGTCCTTGACGAGGCGCATCTCGCTGAGCACGCGCGCGAGCTCCTCGTCGCGACCCTCGTCCGCGGTCACGGCCTGGTCCACCGAGGCGTCGACGCCCCGAAGCACCCGGGTCTTGCCCGAGGTCCCCAGCGCGGAGGGGAGATCGTCGATGTGGCGGCAGGCGATGCCCAGCGAGGACTCCATCTCGTTCAGCGACGGGCGGCGGCCGGCCCAGAGCTCGCCGTACTGCCGGTCACGGAAGAACTCGTCCGTCTGTCGCGACGAGCGCGGCCTGGCGTAGAGGGTCGACTCCCCGTCCTCGACCACGAGCACCGCGTCGGTGGTCTGGTTGCCGGAAAGGTACGTGTGGGCGGTTTCGGGACGGAACCGGTAGTCGGTGTCGTTGGAGCGCACCTTGAACGTGCCGGCCGGGATCACCAGGCGTTCGCCGGGGAACATCTCGGCGAGCCGGGCCCTGCGCTGCTCGGCCCACGACACAACGGGGTGCGGCGGGAGGTCGAGCTCGCGGTCGCCCCAGCCCTGGCGCATGAAGGCGGCATAGGCCTCCGGCACGGCCGGGTCGTGGCTCTCGGTCTTCGGCTGGTTGGAGTCGGTGCCTTCGGGCGGGGTCACCGCATCCGAGGCAGTCAACGTCTCGTCTGTGTTCTCTGCGCGGGTGTCGTCGCTCACAGCAGCACTGTACGACGGCGACCACGGGGGTTGCGACGCAGAATCGCCGGGCTGCCGCCCGTTAGGCTCGGCGCATGAGCGCGGCGACCAGGAGACATCTCGGCAACGCGGTGTTCGCCGTCGTCATCGCGCTCGCCATGTTGGCGGGTGCGGCGATCATGGCGCTGGTGCTGATGGCCTCCGGCGCACCCGGCGCGCTCGATCGTCGGCACACTGCTCGCTGCCCTGCCTGTCGGGCCCCTGGTCGCGGTGTACCTCTGGCTCGACCGCTACGAGCCCGAGCCGCGAAGGCTGATCCTCGCCGCGCTCGGCTGGGGCGCTCTCGTCGCCACCGCCGGGGCGTTGGTGCTCCAGACGCTCGACCAGTTCGCGTTCGGCCGTCCTGAGTCGCTGAACGCCGCGATCGTCGCTCCCGTCACCGAGGAGGCGATGAAGGGCGTGTTCGTCCTGCTCCTCGTGCTCGCCCGACGCCACGTCATCGACGGGGTCCTCGACGGGATCGTCTACGCGGGCCTGGTCGGAATCGGGTTCGCGTTCACCGAGAACATCCTCTACCTCGCCTCGGCGTACATGGGCGGCGACGAGATCGGTCCGGGCGGCATCGGCGCGGCGACCGGCACGTTCGTCGTACGCGGCATCTTCAGCCCGTTCGCCCATCCCTTCTTCACGGCCGCGACCGGCATCGGGATCGGCTACGCCGTCGTGACCACAAGCCGCTTCTGGCGTGTGGCAGCACCGCTGCTCGGGTATGCCGTCGCGGTGCTCGCTCATGCGTTGTGGAACGGAGCCGCGTACGTCGGCGGCGGGCAGTTCTTCGTCGCTGCCTACCTGTTCCTGATGGTGCCCGCCTTCCTCATGCTCGCCGGGTTCGCGATCTGGGCGCGGCAACGTGAGGGCAAGATGCTCGTGCGTGCGCTCACCGACGCGGCGAACCGCGGGTTCCTCTCGCCCTACGAGGTGCCCTGGCTGGCCAGGATCTCGGGACGCCGAGCGGCCCGGGCCAACGCGAGGCGGGTCGGCGGCGAGCCGGCACTGCGAGCGATGCAGGACTACCAGCAGGCGGCGATCCAGCTCGGCTTCCTGCACGACCGGTTCCTGCGGGGCACGGCTCCCGACGACGCCGTACCGCGGGGGCAGGCCCTCGTCGACCGGCTGGCAGCACTCCGCCCGTACGTCGTGTTCCCGCAGGTGCCTGGTACAACTGCCCTGACTCAACCCTGGCTGGAAGGTGGACGGTGACAACGCCCGCTACGCCGACGGACATGATCACGGCGCTGGTGCGTCTCCGCGGGGCCCTCCAGGCGGCGCGGCTGCCTCTGGACCTACCGGGTGTGGAGGAGGTGCGCAAGAACCAGCGCGAGATGGTCGACCAGATCGAGGACTACGTCCTGCCCCGGTTGATCCAGATCGACGCCCCGCTCCTCACGGTCGTCGGTGGCTCGACCGGCGCCGGCAAGTCCACCCTCGTGAACTCCCTGGTCGGCACTCGCGTCACCGAGCCCGGCGTCCTGCGACCCACCACACGCTCACCCGTCCTGGTGCACAACCCGGTCGACGCGGACTGGTTCGACAAGGAGCGGATCCTCCCGGACCTCGCGCGGACAACGGGCGCGACGGGTGACCCGGGCGCCCTCCAGCTGGTGCCCTCCGACGCCGTACCCCCGGGGCTCGCGATCCTCGACGCCCCCGACATCGACTCGGTCGAGGAGCGCAACCGCACGCTCGCCGCCCAGCTGCTCGCCGCGGCCGACCTGTGGCTGTTCGTCACCTCGGCGGCGCGGTACGCCGACCAGGTGCCCTGGGACTTCCTCAAAGCCGCAGCGGAGCGGAGCACCGCCGTGGCGATCGTCCTCGACCGGACCGCGCCCGAAGCCGTCGTGGAGGTCAGCGCGCACCTGGCCAGGATGCTCACGACCCGAGGTCTGCGTGACTCGCCGCTGTTCACGGTCGAGGAGGGCCGCGTCGACAGTGACGGACTCCTGCCCGCCGCGGCAGTCGCGGAGATCCGCGGCTGGCTGCACTCGTTGGCGGCAGACTCGAACGCCCGCTCAGCCGTCGTGAAGCAGACGCTGGAGGGCGCGATCCGGAGCCTTTCCCACCACACCTACGACGTCGCCGACGCCTCAGTGGCGCAGGTCGTGATGGTCACGCGTCTGCGGACTGACGTCGACCGGGCCTACGACGAGGCGCTCTCCCGGATCGACGAGGCCTCCGCGGACGGCACGCTGCTCCGGGGAGAGGTCCTCGCGCGCTGGCAGGAGTTCATCGGCACCGGCGAGCTGCTCCGCTCGCTCGAGACCAGGGTCGGTTGGGTGCGCGACCGCATCGTCGGGGTGATCAAGGGCCGGCCCCAGCAGGCGGAGAAGGTCACCGTCGCGGTCGAGTCGGGGCTCGAGACGCTGATCCTCGAGCACGCCGAGAACGCCGCCGAGCGGGCCGAGGCCTCGTGGAGCTCGGTACAGGCCGGCCAGAACCTGCTCGAGGACTCCGGACGCGACCTGGGCCGGGCGTCCCGCGACTTCCGGGCGCGCGCCGAGCGGGCGGTGCGCGACTGGCAGCAGGGCGTCCTCGAGATGGTGCGCACCGAGGGAGCCGAGAAGCGGTCCACCGCACGGTTCCTGGCCTTCGGCGTCAACGGGCTGAGCGTCGCTCTGATGGTCGTGGTGTTCGCCTCCACGGCCGGCATCCCCACGGGTGCCGAGGTGGGCGTCGGGACCGGTACAGCCCTCATCGGCCAGAAGTTGCTCGAGGCGGTCTTCGGCGATCAGGCTGTACGACGGCTCGCCACCGAGGCGCGCAAGGACCTCAACGTCCGCGTGGGGGAGCTGCTCGACACCGAGCGGCAGCGGTACGTCGAGGTGCTCGATGCGCTCGAGGTCGAGCCCGAGGCGGCTGAGAACCTCCGAATCGTCTCGCGTCGCATCGACGATCTGCGTTTCGCCGCCCAGATCGCCCCCACGCCCGCCGAGGAGAGCTCGTTGCAGAACATCGCCCCCGACGACACCCCGAGCGAGCGCGCATGACGGCGCTCGTGGAGGGAGCGAAGCGTCTCGTCGGCAGGAGCTCCTCCGACGTGAGCAAGCGGCTCCAGGGGCTCGAGCAAGCCGTGGAGTCGGCTCGCGGGCGGCTCGACGACGCGGTCGTGGACGACGCCGCCGGCGTGGTCGAGCGGGCTGGTGGCCGGCTCCGGCTCTCCGCCGACCACACCGTCGTCGCGCTCGCAGGTGCGACCGGCTCGGGGAAGTCATCGACCTTCAACGCGGTGACCGGCCTGGACCTCGCGGCCGTCGGCGTGAAGCGCCCGACGACCTCCTGGACGATGGCCTGCACGTGGGGTGCCGAGGGGTCCGGCGAGCTCCTGGACTGGCTCGGTGTGCCGCGCCGCCACCAGGTCAGCCGCAACAGCATGCTCGACAACCCGACCAGCGACGACCGGGACCTGCAGGGCCTGGTGCTGCTCGACCTGCCCGACCACGACTCCACCGAGGTGGCCCATCACGTCGAGGTCGACCGGCTCGTGAAGCTCACCGACGCGCTCGTGTGGGTCCTCGACCCGCAGAAGTACGCCGACGCCGCGATCCACGACCGGTACCTCCGCCCTCTCGCGAGGCACAAGGACGTGATGCTGGTCGTGCTGAACCACATCGACGAGGTGCCCACGGACCGTCGTGAGTCGATGGTCGCCGACCTGCAGCGGCTCTTGAAGGACGACGGCCTCGAAGGGGTTCCGGTCTTCACGACCTCGGCCCGCAACGGTGACGGGGTCGACGAGCTGAAGAAGGCCCTCGCCACTCGCGTCGAGGCCAAGAAGGCGGTCCGGACCCGGTTGCTCGCCGACGTCAGGAACGCGGCGCAGCGGATGCAGGAGGAGAACGGCACGGCAAAGCCCCGCGACGTCGCGCGTGCCCGCAAGAACGAGCTCGTCGACTCGTTCGCCGACGCTGCAGGGGTGCCGACCGTCGTACACGCCGTCGACAAGGCGACCCGGGTCCGCGCCCGCCAGGCGACGGGCTGGCCGGTGACGAAGTGGCTCATCCGGTTCAAGCCCGATCCGCTGAGGCGGCTGCACCTCGACCTCGGGTCGCGGGACAAGGCACTGACCGGGGGAGCGCGGGCGTCGATGCCCGAGGCCTCGCAGGTCCAGCGCGCGCGGGTGGACACCGCCGTTCGTGCCGTCGCCGACGACGCCGCCGAGAACCTCGCCCACCCCTGGGCGGTGGCCCTGCGCCATGCCTCGGTCTCCCGCCTGGAGGACCTCAACGACGCGCTCGACCGGGCGGTGAGCAGCACCGACCTCGGTGTGTCACGTACGCCGGTCTGGTGGCAGGTGGTCCGGATCGTGCAGTGGCTGCTGTTCTTCGTCGCCGTGGCAGGCGGGCTGTGGCTCGGCGGACTGGCGGTGATGGGGTACCTGCAGATGCCCGAGCCCACGACGCCGGACTACCTCGGGCTCCCGGTGCCGACCCTGATGCTCCTCGGCGGCGCACTCGCCGGGGTACTCGTCGCTCTGCTGTGCCGGGTGTTCACATCACTCGGGGCACGGCGCAGGGCAAGCTCGGCGGACCGCCGCCTGCGCGCGGCGATCAGCGAGGTGACCGAAGAGCTCGTGATCGAGCCGATCGAGGCGGAGATCGAGGCCTACCGCCGCACCCGCGACGGGCTGGCTGTCGCTCTTCGCTGACACTCGGGCAGGGTGCGTCCCGGTGGCGCCTGCTTGCGGGCGACCAACATCGTGCATGTGCGAGGTCTGAGCGCCTTGAACCGCTCTTGACGGGTCAAGACCGCGCACATGTCCGATCTTTGTCCCCGGCTCGTGCCTCCGTGGCCGTGTCTCGCCACCGCTGCCGGCGCCACACGGCCCGGGAACGTCCACAGCGACGGCCGGGGAGCACCTCCTCCACAGGCCCTGCCAGGTCCGTTCCCGACTGTCGTCCCGCACCGGCAGCCTGTCGTCGTCAGCACAAGCAACCGATGCAGAGGAGCAGCGACATGGGCGACACGCACGTGACCTTCCACGGATGGGTGGGCAACGACGTCACGCACCGCGACGTGAACGGGGTGGCGGTGGCGAACCTACGGGTCGCCTCGACCCCGAGGATCAAGCGCAAGGGCCAGTGGATGGACGGCGACACCACCTGGTACTCCGTCTCCGCCTGGCGGGCGCTCGCGGACAACATCCGGGACTCGGTCAAGAAGGGAGATGCCGTGATCGTGCACGGCAGGCTGCGCAGCGACGCCTGGGAGCGCGAGGACGGCCAGATCTCGAGCACGCTGCTGGTGGAGGCGAGCTTCGTCGGCCATGACCTGTGCCGGGGCACGAGCGTCTTCGCGAGCGTCTTCCTTCGCTCGACCAAGCAGGAGAAGCCGGAGGCCGACGTCCACGACGAGCTCGCCGAGATGATCCACCGCGAGGCCGACGTGACGACGCAGCTCGACAGCTGGGGCAACCCGGTACGGCCCCCGGCCGCGGCGCCCGCCGACCACGGCGCCGAGCCGGCCGCCTGAGTCGGCCGCCCCGGCGCCGGTCCCGGTGTTCGTGCCGGCGTCGGTCCCGGTGTTCGTCCCGGCGTCGGTCCCGGTGCTGGTGCCGGTGCAGGCCGATTGGAGCAGGCGGGGTCGTGCGCCGTAGGCTCTCGGACTATGGCTGAGTATGTGTTCACGCTGCGCAACGTGCGCAAGGCCCATGGCGACAAGGTTGTCCTCGACAACGTCACCTTGTCCTTCCTGCACGGGGCCAAGATCGGTGTCGTCGGTCCGAACGGGACGGGCAAGTCCACGCTCCTGAAGATCATGGCGGGCCTCGACCAGCCATCCAACGGCGACGCGATCCGTGACCCGGAGGCCACCGTCGGCATGCTCCAGCAGGAGCCGCCGCTGACCGAGGGCAAGACGGTTCTCGACAACGTCGAGGAGGCCGTCGGAGACATCAAGGCGAAGCTCGACCGCTTCAACAAGATCTCCGAAGAGCTCGCGGACCCCGACGCCGACTACGACAAGCTGCTCGCCGAGATGGGTGACCTCCAGAGCGACCTGGACCACGCCAACGCGTGGGACCTCGACAGCAGGCTCGACCAGGCGATGGACGCGCTGCGCTGCCCGCCGCCCGACGCCCTCGTCGACAACCTCTCCGGTGGTGAGCGGCGCCGCGTGGCGCTCTGCAAGCTGCTGCTCCAGCAGCCTGACCTGCTCCTGCTCGACGAGCCGACCAACCACCTCGACGCCGAGTCGGTGCAGTGGCTCGAGGGTCACCTCGCGACGTACCCGGGTGCCGTCCTGGCCGTGACCCACGACCGGTACTTCCTCGACAACGTCGCGAGCTGGATCCTCGAGCTCGACCGCGGCAAGACCCACCCGTACGAAGGCAACTACTCGACGTATCTGGAGACCAAGAAGTCGCGTCTCCAGATCGAGGGCCAGAAGGACGCCAAGCGCGCCAAGATGCTCGAGCGCGAGCTGGAGTGGGTCCGGTCCAACCCCAAGGCCCGGCAGGCGAAGAGCAAGTCGCGTCTGGCTCGGTACGAAGAGCTGGCCGCGGAGGCGGAGCGGAACCGCAAGGTGGACCTGGCCGAGATCAACATCCCGGCCGGACCCCGGCTCGGTGACGTCGTGCTGGAGGCCAAGGGTGTCGGCAAGTCGTTCGGCGACCGCGTCCTCATGCACGACCTGTCGTTCTCGCTGCCGCGTGCCGGCATCGTCGGTGTGATCGGTCCGAACGGTGTCGGCAAGACGACGCTGTTCCGGATGATCGTGGGGGAGGAGAAGCCCGACAGCGGCGAGCTCAACGTGGGTCAGACCGTGAAGATCTCCTACGTCGACCAGAGTCGTGGCGGGATCGACCCCAACAAGAACGTCTGGGAAGTGGTCTCCGACGGGCTCGACCACATCAAGGTCGCCAACTTCGAGATGCCGAGCCGGGCGTACATCGCGTCGTTCGGATTCAAGGGGCCCGACCAGCAGAAGAAGGCGGGTGTTCTTTCGGGCGGTGAGCGCAACCGGCTGAACCTCGCGATGACTCTGAAGATGGGCGGCAACATGCTGCTGCTCGACGAGCCGACCAACGACCTCGACGTGGAGACCCTGCAGTCACTCGAGGACGCGCTGCTCGAGTTCCCCGGCTGCGCCGTGGTGACCTCTCACGACCGGTGGTTCCTCGACCGGGTCGCCACCCACATCCTGGCCTGGGAGGGTGACGACGAGGACGACGCCAAGTGGTTCTGGTTCGAGGGCAACTTCGCCGCCTACGAGGCGAACAAGATCGAGCGGCTCGGCGCCGAGGCAGCTCGTCCGCACCGCGTCACGCACCGCAGGCTCACCCGCGACTGACGCGGGAGTACCCAGACAGGAGAGGCCCCCGGCAGTTCGCCGGGGGCCTCGTCATGTCCTGGTGGCAGGCGCTCAGCGCTTCTTCTGCCGGCTGGCCTGGAACTTCGCGTACGCCTCACGGGCCTTCTGCTGGTTCTCGGGCTTGCGCGCCTGGTCGTAGATCGTCTTGGCGATACCGAGCTTGACTACCTTGCTGATCATTCCCATGAGGGAAGGTACCCGCGTCGCCAAGCGGTCATGCCCCCGCCGGCCGGTCAGCCGGGTCACATGGCGGCGGTTGCGGACCCGATGGTCGCCTTGATCGCGGTACGACGGGCAGCGCGACCTAGACTGGGCGGCTGACCGATTCGGGCCCGATGTCCCGATCCCGTGACCCGGTTGAGGGACAGCCGGTACGACCGAGAGCACTTGATGAGCGAGACCGACAAGAGGCGGCTTCCCGGCCTGACCGTGTGCGGCCTGTGCGCAGGGGAGACACTCGGCGAGACCGACCCGCGCCGCGACGGCCAGCTCGGCCGACTCCGCGACATCTCCGCGCGAGGAGCCGCGACGGTGTACGAGGTGGAGTGCCTCGACCAGTGCAACCAGGGGGACGTGATCGTCGTACGCCCATGTGCGCTGGAACGGCGTCGAGGTGGGCGGCCGGTGTGGTTCTCCGGCATCGCGGGCGACGAGCAGACCGACGTGCTCGAGGAGTGGCTCGCTCAGGGTGGTCCCGGCGGGTGCGCCGTACCGGAGTCGTTGAGGGCGAAGCTGATCGACCGAACCGCCGAGACGAACTGACGTTCGGCGACGGACCGCCGGCCCGACCGCCCCGACGCCGCCCCCGCAGCGGCGGACGATGTCTCAGCGGATGTCGGCGGCGGGGTTGCCCTCGATCAGCTCGTCCGCGACCGCGTTGAAGACGCGTCCCACAGCGGCGAAGTCCTCCTTGCCGACGAGGTCGACCAGGAACTGGCGTACTCCTTCGACATGCGTGGGCGCCGCGGCCTCGAGGTGTTCCATGCCCTTGTCGGTGAGCACCGCCTCCACGCCGCGCCCGTCGGAGACGCAGGCGCTCCGGGTGACGAGCCCGTCCTTCTCGAGCCGGGCGACGGTGTGGGTGACGCGGCTGCGGGAGTGGCTGACCGACCCGGCCAGCTGCGCCATCCGCATCCGGTGGCCGGGTGCCTCCGACAGGCGGACGAGGATCTCGTACTCGGGGATCGAGAGGTCGTGCTGCTCACGCAGGTCTCGGTCGAGACGGTCCATCAGCAGGGTTGTGCCCACGAGATAGGCCCGCCAGGAGCGCTGCTGATCCTCGTCGAGCCAGCGTGTGGCCGTCACGTTCGCCGTCATGTGGACAAGTCTAACTCACAGTTGAAGGTTCAACGAATGCCTGCTACGGTTGATTCAAGAAGTTGAAACAGCAACTAAAGTCTTCACGCGAAG
Organism: uncultured Actinomycetota bacterium; assembly: GCA_963721165.1. GTDB lineage: Bacteria > Actinomycetota > Actinomycetes > Propionibacteriales > Nocardioidaceae > Nocardioides_C. The sequence goes on from CAVRIE010000015.1 coordinate 33,591, forward strand.
GAGAGTCACAGTGAGCATCGACGTACAGAACGTCCTCGGCGTCCAGGCCGGCACCTGGAACATCGACCCCAGCCACTCCGAGATCGGCTTCACCGCTCGTCACCTGATGAGCAAGGTGCGCGGTCTCTTCGAGAAGTTCGAGGGCCAGGTCGTCACCGGCGAGCAGCCTTCCGCCACCGCGACCATCGACCTGAACTCGATCAACACCCGCGACGAGAACCGCGACGCGCACCTGCGCTCGGGCGACTTCTTCGACGTGGAGAACTCCGGTCCGATGACCTTCACGAGCACGAACGTCGAGCAGGGCGGCAAGGGCCTCCTCGTGACCGGCGACCTCACGATCAAGGGCGTTACCAAGCCGGTCACCCTCGACGTGGAGTACCTCGGCACCGACACCGACCCGTGGGGCGGCACCCGCCTCGGCTTCGAGGGCACGACGCAGATCTCCCGCAAGGCATGGGGCGTCGACTTCAACATCCCCATGGACGGCGGCCGTCTCCTCGTCGGCGACAAGATCGACATCACCGTGGCGGTGCAGGCTGTGCTCCAGCAGGAGCAGTGAGCCACCTGCGCTGACAACGCCGAAGGCCCCCTGGTTCACGCACCAGGGGGCCTTCGCCGTGCTCGACGGGCTCGACCGCCGGAGCGAGCGTCAGCTCATGCGCTCGAGGATCAGCGCCATGCCCTGGCCGCCGCCCACACACATCGTGATCAGGCCGGTCTGCTTGTCGTGGGTCTGCAGCGAGTTGATCATCGTGTTCTGCAGCCGCGCGCCGGTCATGCCGAACGGGTGGCCGACGGCGATCGCGCCGCCGTTGACGTTCAGCTTGTCGATGTCGATCCCGAGGTCCTGGTAGGACGGCACGACCTGCGCCGCGAACGCCTCGTTGATCTCGACCAGGTCGATGTCGTCGATCGTCATGTTGGCGCGGGCGAGCGCCTGCTTCGAGGCCTCGACCGGGCCGAGGCCCATGATCTCGGGGGAGAGGCCGGTGACGCCGGTTGAGACGACCCGGGCCAGCGGGGTCAGGCCGAGCTCCCGGGCCTTGGTGTCGGACATGACCACCACGGCCGCCGCGCCGTCGTTGAGCGCGCAGCAGTTGCCGGCCGTCACGACACCGTCGGGGCGGAACACCGGGTCGAGGCCCGAGACCGCCTCCAGCGTGACGCCGGCGCGGGGACCGTCGTCCTTGCTGACCACCGTGCCGTCGGGCAGCGTCACGGGCGTGATCTCGTTGGCCCAGAAGCCGTCCGCGATCGCCTTCTCGGCGAGGTTCTGGCTGCGTACGCCGAACTCGTCGAGCTCCTGGCGCGAGAGGCCGCGCAGCTTCGCGACGTTCTCGGCGGTCTGGCCCATCGCGATGTAGGCGTCGGGGACCTTGCCGTCCTCACGCGGGTCGTGCCAGTCCTGGCCGCCCTTCGCCGTCTCCGCGGTGCGCTCCACGGCCTCGGCGAAGATGGGGTTCTGCGTGTCGGGGAGGTGGTCGGAGGTGCCCTTGCGGAAGCGCGAGACGGTCTCGACGCCGGCGGAGATGAAGACGTCGCCCTCTCCGGCCTTGATCGCGTGGAACGCCATCCGCGTGGTCTGCACGCTCGAGGAGCAGTAGCGGGTGATCGTCGCGCCCGGCAGGTGGTCGTAGCCGAGGAGCACCGACACGATCCGGCCCATGTTGAAGCCCATCTCGCCACCGGGAAGGCCACAACCGAGGTACAGGTCGTCGATGTCCTTCGGGTCGAGCTCGGGGATCTTGTCGAGCGCCGCGCGCACCATGGCCACCGTCAGGTCGTCGGGACGCATGTCCTTGAGCGAACCCTTGTTCGCGCGACCGATGGGGGAGCGGGTTGCGGCAACGATCACTGCCTCGGGCATGGAGGGGCTCCGATCTTCTGTGTGACGTCTGGGGCCGGGAGGCTGCGGACGCGAGCGCCGGCACGCCGACAGCCTAGAACGGATTCCGCGGGTGCGGGATGTGCCGGACGCCACACCACGGACCAGTGGTACGGCGCGGATGCCGACCGTCGTACGGTCCGGTCAACGTCGTACGGCGGTGCGCCGACCGGCGTACCCACCGTCTCTGGCAGGATCGAACTGTGCGCCACGTCTACGACTGCCCGCTGCGCTGGGCCGACATGGACTCCCTCGGCCACGTGAACAACGTGACCTACGTGGACTACCTGCAAGAGGCGCGCGTCGACATGTTCGCCGTGCACGCGCCGGCCTCCGGCGGCGAGGAGCTCGCCGAGGGGGTCGTCGTCGTCCGCCACGAGGTCGAGTTCGTGGCGCCGTTGGTGTTCCGCTTCGAGCCGGTCCGGATCGAGACCTGGATCACCGAGATCAGGGCCGCGTCGTTCACGATGGCCTACGAGATCCTCGACGAGCTGCCGGACGGGACGCGGAAGGTGTACACCCGGGCGACGTCCGTCCTGACACCGTTCGTCTTCGCGCAGGAGCGGCCGCGCCGGTTGCGTCCTGAGGAGCGCGAGGTGCTCGAGCGGTTCCTCGAGCCTGCCTCGACCGCTGCGGGTGGTCGCTCGTGAGCCGCCACGTCTACCAGTGCCGCGTCAGGTTCTCCGACGTCGACGTCTACGGCCACGTCAACAACGTGAAGTACTTCGAGTACTACCAGGAGGCACGACTTGCCTACCTCACCTCGATGGGGCGGGCCGAGGAGCAGGGCCGGTTCGCGGTCGTCGTCGCCCGGGTGAACGTCGACTACAAGCGGCCGATCCTGTTCCGCAGCGACCCGTACACCATCGAGTCCTGGGTCAGCCGGGTCGGGAACTCGTCGTTCGACCTCCGCGCGGAGATCAAGGACGGTGACACGGTGCTCTCGCGCGCCGACGCCGTGCTGGTGACCTTCGACCTGAAGACTCAGGCGGCCAGGAAGCTCAGCGGAACGGAGCGCGAGCGGCTCGAGGCTGCGCTGGAGTCCTGAGCCGTCATGCCTCGCACGGTCCGGAGGCGTGCTCGGGCACGAAGCCTGGGATGCCTGCCAGAATCGGTTGCCGTGCCGACTACGAACGTGACTGTGGTGAGCGTCTCGAGGGACGAGGTGCACCGGTTCAGCAAGGTCCCGCGAGAGCGGATCACGTTGGTCGAGGGTCATGGAGTCCGAGGCGACGCGCACGCCGGAGCCACCGTGCAACACCGCTCCAGGATCGCGGCCGACCCCACCCAGCCGAACCTGCGCCAGGTACACCTTCTCCAGTCGGAGTTCCTCACCATGGCGCGTGAATCCGGCTACGAGGTCGGCCCCGGCGACCTGGGCGAGAACATCCTGACCTCGGGGCTCGACCTGCTCGGGCTCCCGCGCGACACACTGCTGCAGATCGGGCCAGAGGCTGTCGTCCGGGTCACGGGCCTGCGCAACCCGTGCTTGCAGATCGACAACTTCCGCAAGGGACTGCTCGGGCTCGCCGTGGGGCGGGGTGACGACGGGGAGACAGTCCGCCGGGCGGGTGTCATGGGTGTCGTCGTCGCCGGCGGCATCGTCACCGCTGGAGACCGGATCGGTGTCGTGCTGCCACCGGAGCCACATCACCACCTCGTCCGCGTGTGAGCCCGATTCCCGGCGCGGCCTGGCTCCCAGCCAGCGGTTACTCCATACCGTCTTAGTGCCGGAGCAGGCCGCCGACGGTCACCGGCTCTACATGGCCGTTCGCCGGGCGCTCCTGCTCCAGCCCGAGGGCGACGTCGATGACGACCGACCGCTCGAGCTCCGGCACTCGAGCCAGCGGGGAACCACGCGGCCAGGTCGGTGGACCCGCCGTCCACGCATATCCCGTAGGCGGCGACTCTCGGTCGGAGTGTCGTCATTTCCCCATCTCCCTGTCTGAGGCCATTCCTATCGCAGACTGGCCCCGGGAGTGATGAAGCAGCGAATCACTCAGGCGACACGCCGGGACGGGGAGCAGCCATGAGCACGGCACAGGGCAGTGAGGCCGGCGCGCGAGCGCACGAACCTTCGCGGAAGCCTCGTCGCCGCGGCTGGCGACGCGTCGTCCTGACCCTCATCGTCGCGCTGGTCGTCCTCGTTCTCGCCTTCTTCGGTACTGCGCACCTCCTGACGGCCGACTTCGCCTGGGCACGGGCGGTCGCGTGGCAGGAGTCCGACGTCGAGGACCAGTTCAGGTTCCCGGCACGCATCGTGCAGACCGGGGACAAGGTGAGTCCGCTGCCGACGGGGGCAGAACCGGCCGCCCTCTCCGCACCGGTCAACGTCGACGGGGTCGGGCGACCACTCGACAGCTTGCTGAGGCTGAGCGGGACGCGGGCGTTCCTCGTCGTCCACCACGACCGCCTCGTCTACGAGCGCTACTTCGACGGAGCCGGCCGGGAGGACCGTCAGACGTCGTTCTCCACCGCGAAGTCGTTCCTGTCGACGTTGGTCGGCATCGCGATCGACGAGGGGCTCATCGGCGACGTGACCGACCCGGTGACGAAGTACGTCCCGGAGCTCGCGAAACGCGACCCCCGCTTCGCCCGGATCACCATCCGCGACCTGCTCACCATGTCGTCCGGCATCGAGTACGCCGAGGCCGGACTGCCGTGGAGCGACGACGCGCTCACGTACTACGGCACGGACCTGCGCGACCTCGCCCTCACTCACACGCACATCGAGGAGCCACCCGGCCGGACGTGGCGGTACAACAACTACAACCCGCTCCTCCTCGGCCTGGTACTCGAACGGGCGACCAAGATGCCGGTGTCCGTGTACATGTCGAAGCGGTTGTGGCAGCCACTCGGTGCGGAAGGCGAAGCGACCTGGTCACTGGACTCGAGCGACAGCAGCTTCGAGAAGATGGAGAGCGGCTTCAACGCCCGGCCGGCTGACTACGCCAGGTTCGGCCTCATGATGCTCCACGGCGGTCGCTGGAACGGCCGTCAGATCGTCTCCGCCACGTGGGTGAACGAGGCGACGGCTGCAACGCGAAGCACCGACCCGGCCGACTTCTACCAGTACATGTGGTGGGTCGGTCCCGCTCGAGGCGGCGAGCGCCCACCGTTCTTCGCGATCGGCAAGTACGGGCAGATGGTGGCGGTCTTCCCGGCTCAGGACATGGTCATCGTCCGGCTCGGTACGACGGGCGGCGACATCGACTGGGAGACCCGGCTGCGCGACCTCGCGGACCGGATCACCGCCGCGGAGAGGTGACCCGAGCCCGCGGGACTCAGACGGCCTGCGCCAGCGACAGCGCGAACCGTTCCCGGGCGTCGGTCCACCACCGGTCCAGACCGAAGCCGGCGGCCTTCAGCTCGCGCTCGACGCCTTCGCGGCGGAACTTCGCAGAGATCTCGGTGCGGATCTCCTCGCCCTTGGCGAGCTCCACCACCATGTCGACGCCACGGATCTCGACCCGCACGTCACGTCTTGCGCGGAGACGCATCTCGATCCACTCGTGATCGGCGTCCCAGCGTGCGACATGGCTGAAGTCCTCGACCGGGAAGGTGGCGTCGAGCTCACGGTTGAGGACGCGGAGGACGTTGAGGTTGAACTCCGCGGTGACGCCCGCCGCGTCGTCGTAGGCGCGCACCAGCGTGTCCGGGTCCTTGACCAGGTCCGTGCCGAGGAGCAGCCACTCCCCGTGGTCGAGGACACCGCGCACGCTGCGCAGGAACTCTTCGCGCTCGTCGGGCAGGAGGTTGCCGATCGTCCCGCCGAGGAAGGCGACCAGCCGCGGCGACCCACCCGGAAGGCCGGAGAGGGGCTCGGTGAAGTCGCCGACCACGGCGTGCACACCGAGACCCGGGTAGTCGGCGACGATCGCGTCGACAGCTTCGCGGAGCGCGGACTCGGACACGTCGAGCGGCACGAACTCCTCGAGCGTGCCGCCCGCACGGAGGGCCTCGAGGAGCAGCCGGGTCTTCTCCGAGGAGCCCGATCCGAGCTCGACCAGGCTTCGCGCGCCGGTTCGCTCCGCGAGCTCAGCCGCCCGCCTGTCGAGGATCTCGCGTTCGGCTCGGGTGGGGTAGTACTCCGGGAGACGGGTTATCTCCTCGAAGAGCTGGCTTCCCCGTGCGTCGTAGAACCACTTCGGTGGCAGCCACTTCGGCTCGTCGGCGAGCCCGGTCAGCACGTCGTGACGCAGGGCCCTGGAGGCGTGGTCGGGAGTGAGGCGCACCTCGACGGTCGGGTCGGCCATGGGTGGATGCCTTTCAGGTGAGAGGTCAGGTGCTTCATCGGCCGTCGGTCAGCCGAGCGGGCGGGTCTTGGTGCCGCTGAGTGACGCCACCACCAGATGGCGATCGGGGACGGGCTGCCACGCTTCGGCCGGCTCGCCGAACGGCTCCGAGCTGACCAGGACGCGGTCGGAGCCCTCCAGGACCGAGAGGCTGTGGCCCCAGGTGGAGGCGACGACCACGACGCCGTCGCTGAGCAGCAGGTTGAGCCGGGAGCCGGGGGCGGCCTCAGCGACCTCGGTCGTGAGCTCCTCGACCACGAGGTCGGGTGGGGAGCCGTCGCGGAGCCGGCGCAGAGCGAGAGCCCACAGAAGCGCGCTGTCGGTAGGGGCTTCGAGCCGCAGCAGGTCGGCCGTCGGGAGGTCGCGTGCGAGGCGCTCGACGCTCGTCGGCCAGCCCGCGACGATGCCGTTGTGGCTGAAGAGCCACCGGCCCTCGCGGAACGGCGCGCACGCGGTCTCGGTCACCGGCATCCCGGTGGTGCCGTTGCGTGCGGCGGCCACCAGCGCCGCCGTACGGATGGAACCGGCGAGGTCGGAGAGGGAGCCGTCGGCCCACATCGGCACAGCGCGCCGGTAGCGGAGCGCTGTCGCCGCGGCCGTCGTACCAGCCGAAGCCGAACCCGTCCGCGTTGACGCTGCCGCTGCCGCGCATGTCCGCGGGCGCCCAGGTCTGCTCGAGCAGCGAGTGCCGCGGCGCCAGGAGCAGCTCCGCGACCGTGACGGGCGGACCGAGATAGGCGAGGTGTCGGCACATCGTCAGGCCAGCTCCTCGGGCGTCGCGTCACGGGCGCAGCGGAAGCCGGAGAAGATCTGTCGGCGGATCGGGTAGTCCCAGTTGCGGAACGTGCCGCGGCACGCCACCGGGTCGGTGCCGAACGACCCTCCCCGGAGGACCTTGTAGTCGGTGCCGAAGAAGACCTGGGAGTACTCCGGGTAGGGGAAGACCGTGAAACCGGGGTAGGGCCGGAAGTCGCTGGAGGTCCACTCCCACACGTCGCCGATCAGCTGCTGCACACCGAGCGGCGACGCGCCGTCCGGGTAGGCGCCGACGGGTGCGGCCCGGAGATGACGCTGGCCGAGGTTCGCATGGTCGGGCCCCGGGTCGTCGTCGCCCCAGGGATACCGGCGCGACCGGCCCGTTGCAGGGTCCCAGCGCGCGGCCTTCTCCCACTCGGCCTCCGTCGGAAGCCTTCTGCCGGCCCAGGCGGCGTACGCCTCGGCCTCGTAGAAGCAGACGTGGGTGACCGGCTCGTCGTCACGCACCGGCTCCACGACGCCGAAGCGCCGGCGCATCCACTGGTCCCCGTCGCGGGTCAGGAACTGCGGTGCCTCGAGACCTGCCTCCTGCACGTGGCGCCAGCCGCCCGCCGACCACCAGCGTTCCTCGGTGTAACCACCCGCCTCGACGAACCGGAGGTAGTCGCCGTAGGTGACCGGCGTGGTGTCGATGAAGAAGGCATCGGTGTACGTCGAGTGGGCCGGCCGCTCGTTGTCGAGGGCCCATGGCTCCACGGACGTGCCCATCGTGAACTCGCCTGCGGGGACCAGAACCTCGCTCCGCGCCGGCCGGCCGCGGACGGGTGGGGGCTCCTCGGCCGCCAGCACGGGCGCCCCGGCGCGCAGCTGATGGGTCGCGAGCATCGTCTCGTCGTGCTGCTGCTCGTGCTGGACGACCATGCCGAACGCGAAGGCGTCCTCGACCAGTGGTGTGCCCTCCAGCTTCGCGGAGTCGAGCACGTCGAGGACCTTGTCGCGGACCTCGCGCACATAGGCCCGGGCCTCGGCAGGGCCGAGCAGGGGCAGCGCCGGTCTCGACGACCGGCCGTGCTTGAAGGCGTCGTAGAGGTCGTCGATGTCCTTGCGCACCGGCTCGCGGCGTCCCACGTCACGCACCAGCCACAGCTCCTCCTGGTTCCCGACGTGCGCGAGGTCCCACACCAGCGGTGACATGAGTGGTGAGTGCTGGCGGACGAGGTCGTCGTCGTCGACCGCGTCGGTCAGTGCCGTGCTGCGCGAGCGGGCGCGCAGGAGCTGGTCGGCGGCGAGCGAGCGCAGCTCCTCGACGCCTCGGTCGGCCGACGTGAGTGCTCGTCCCGAGCTGGTCATGCGGATCTCCCTGCTGCCTCGTGGGTGGTGCGACGCTCGAGCGCCTCCACCACCTGGTCTGTCAGGTCGCTGTCGAGGGAGGGGTCGAGGTGGCCTGCTGCCAGGTCGACGAGGCCGTGTGCCGCCCTCCGGAGGGTGTGGTCGCCGAGGCCCTTCCGCGCTGCCGTGAGCCAGAGGTCTGCGCCCTCCTCGGTCAGCTCGCAGGCGCGTTCGGCGACCGCGCTCGAGGACAGCAACGCCGCCACCATGAGCAGAGGATGGCGCCATCGGCCGGCCGGCTGTGTGTCGAGGTAGCGGACCTCGACGTACCCACGCGGGCGGACCGGTGGGAAGAGCGTGCTGAGGTGGTAGTCGAGGTCGTCGAAGGTCGGTAACGTCCCGCCCGCTCCGGACACCCACGCCGCGAAGGACATCGGGCGGTCGGGGGCCCAGTCGCCGTGCGGTCGACGTACACACATCACCGGCGCGGACATCACCCGGTCGACCCACGACGTCACCGGGTCCCGGTCGGGGTCGAGCGGATGGGTGAAGGGCGGGCAGGTGCCCAGCGTGGCTCGCAGCCGGTTGGACGCCCAGCCTGTGCGGATGCCCCTCACGACGGGCGAGTTGGCGAACAGCGCGACGAGCGTGGGGCCGATGCTGTGCAACGTGTGCCAGCGGAGTCGGGCCTCGGCTGGCTCGCCGGCGTCCACGCAGACCTGGGTGCTGGCGGTGCTGCACATCATGGACGAGCCCCACGGTCCTCGGCCGTCGAAGAACTCCTGCATGGCGGCGTAACGCGGCAGGTCGAGCAGCCGCGAAGGTGGCCGCAGCGGGTCGATGCCGGCGCTGCCGCGGACCAGACCTCTGGTTGCGAGGAGGGCGTCCAGGGAGGCTATGTCACTCTCGACGGCCGTGACCAGCTCGGCGAGCGAGGAGCTGGGAAGGCTGGAGATCTCCACCTGGCCGCCGGGTTCGACGGTGACCAGGGAGCCTCGGGGGAGGGGTGCGTGGGTGCTGTCGCGGTTGATGCTGGGGGGCGCGTGGTCGCCGAGAGCGGAGACCAGCAGACGGGGGTCGAGCGGTCGGTCCTGGGCCCCGTGGTCGTGAACCGTCCACTCGAGCTCGACCCCGGTGCGTTCAGGCGGGCCGTGCTTGAAGCAGACCATCGCGACATAGGCCTCGGCATCCTCCGTGCGGGGGATCCGCCGGGTGGTGTCCACAGTGGCTTGGGTCACGCCCGCCATCTTGTCTGACAGTTCCAAGGTGCGAAAGGACCACGCGGGTCAAAGGCCCTCGACCAGGTGGGCTAGTACTACTCGAGCGTGTTGACCATGAACTGCGCGGCGTGGGTGACGTAGTCCCAGAACTGCGCGTCCTGCTCGGGGGTCAGGTTCGCGACGTCGAGGCCGGCCCGGAAGTGACGCAGCCAGTGGTCGCGCGCCGCCGGTGTGACGGCGAAGGGGGCGTGCCGCATCCGCAGTCTCGGGTGCCCGCGGTTGTCGGAGTACGTCGTGGGCCCGCCCCAGTACTGGGCGAGGAACAGGGTGAAGCGCTCTGCGGCGGGGGCGAGGTCCGCCTCGGGGTACAGCGGCCGGAGCACCTCGTCGGTGGCCACACCTTCGTAGAAGCGGTCGACGATCTTCGCGATCGTGGGCATGCCGCCGATCTCGTCGTAGAACGTCGGGGCCGTGCTCTCGTCGTGGCTGGTCACTTGTCTATTGTCCCCAATCGGGCAAGAGTCGAGTAATCGCGGCGTCCGCCGCTGCCCGTGCAGACCGACCATCGACGAACTAAGGAGCATGAATGGCTACGACCCGCACCGCCGCCACCCGCTGGGAGGGATCGCTCTTCGAGGGGTCCGGCAAGGTCACCATGCAGTCCTCGGGAATCGGGACGTACGACGTCTCGTGGGCGGCGCGAGCCGAGGAGCCCAACGGGAAGACCAGCCCCGAGGAGCTGATCGCCGGAGCCCACTCTGCCTGCTTCTCGATGGCACTCTCGGCGGCTCTCGCCAAGCAGGGCACGCCTCCCACGTCGCTGGACACGAAGGCCGACGTGACCTTCCAGCCCGGCGAGGGCATCACCGGCATCCACATCACCGTGGTCGGCAGCGTCGACGGCATCAGCGCGGAGGACTTCAAGTCCGCGGCCGAGGGCGCGAAGGAGAACTGCCCGGTGTCCCAGGCGCTCAAGGGGACCAACATCACGCTGGAGGCCTCGCTGGCCTGAGCCGCCGAGCGCCGACCGAAGCACCGAGCCGTCGCGTCCTTCCCGGTCGGGGAGGACGCGACGGCTCGGCTGTGTCATGGGGAGGGCCGGTCAGGAGTCAGGTGACCTTGGCGTCGCGGCTGTCTCTCGGCATGCCGTTGGCCTCGGGGTGACCCGGGTTCTCCGTGCCCTCGCGGTGCCAGACCACCCGCTGCGGGAGCGGCATCTCGATGCCCTCGTAGTCGAAGCGCGCCTTGATCCGCTCGCGCATCTCGCGGGCGACGTCCCACTGCTCGAGCGGCGCGGTCTTGAGGGTGACCCGGACCGTGACGAACTCGGGGTCGAGGGACTGGACACCCCAGACCTCGGGCTCCTCGATGATCTTGCCCTTGTAGTCGTCGTCGTCCCACAGGTCGTGGGCGATGTCCTTCAGGAGGCCTTGTACGCGGTAGAGGTCCTCGGAGTACGCGACCCGGATGTCCAGGACGGTGCGCGCCCAGTTCTGGCTCATGTTGCCGATGCGCAGGATCTCGCCGTTGCGCACGTACCAGACCGTCCCGTCCACGTCCCGGATCCGCGTGACCCGGAGGCTCACCGCCTCGACGGTGCCCGATGCGAACTCGGCGTCGATCACGTCGCCGACGCCGTACTGGTCCTCGAAGATCATGAAGATGCCGGCCAGGAAGTCCTTGACCAGGCTCTGGGCGCCGAAGCCGAGGGCGAGTCCGAGGATCCCGGCGCTGGCGATCAAGGGCCCGACGTCGTAGCCGAGCTCGGCGATCACCATCATCGTGACCATGGTCACGATGACGCCGGTCACGATGCTCTTGAGCAGCGAGCCCATGGCCTTCGTGCGCTGGGTACGCCGGGCCGCCGTGTGAGAGCTCGAGGCGAGGGCCTTCTCGCTGCGCCGGCCGAGCTTGCCGCGGGTGAAGGCGCTCGGCATCGCGCTGTCGGCCGCCTGGTTCGTGAGGCGGTCGATGAGCTTGTGCAGCAGCCAGCGGGCGAACATGCCGATCAGGATCAGGCTCAGGATGGCCAGTGGCTTGCCGATCACCCACTCGGCGGCGAGGGCGAGGGTTTCGTTCCCTGTGACGTTCCACACCAGGTCGCACGAGTTGCTGTCGGCGTTTGCGCAGACTTGAGCGTTGGCAAAGGGGTCCATTCATGGCAGGTTACGAGATGGAGTGAAGAGGGCAAAACGCAGTTCGATACGCTAGACAGCGTGATGTCTCCCCTTAATGCGCGCGTCCTACGACGCTTTCTCCGTGCCCTCGCAGTCACGCCGGTCGTGGGTGTTCCGCTGGTCACAGCGCCCGTCTTCGCGGCCCCGCCGCAGAGCTGGCCCACCGAGCCGCACGTGGGTGCCTTCGACTTCCTGCTGGTGCTCTTCATCATCCCGCTCGGGCTTGCTCTCGTGATCGCGCTGCTGGTCTCGATCCCGTCGATGGTGCGTGGTGAGAAGTACACGCCGGGCAACGCGTGGCGCAACGAGAGCGAGTGGTTCGGCGGTCCGAAGGACGGCCTCGAGGCGGCCGACAAGACAGACGCAGCCGCCGCAGCGGAGACCGAGCGGGGTGGCGCAAGTGCCCGCTGGTGATGCCTTCACCGGCCGCGAGCGTTTCGACATCGACAAGGCGATCCGGGACGCGGAGACGGTCTCGCGTTTCGAGTTCTCCGTCTTCGTCGGGGCCTCGGAAGGGGAGACACGTCCGTTCGCCGAGCGGCTGCACGCCACGCTCACCGCTCCCGAGCGTTCGGTCCTGGTGATGGTGGACCCCGCGGCCAGGATCCTCGAGATCGTGACCGGCACGGAGGTGCGCCGCGACCTCGACGACAACGAGGTGAACCTCGCCGCTCTGGCGATGCAGAACTCCTTCGCCGCAGGTGACCTCGTCGGCGGCATCACCCAGGGTCTGATGATGCTCGCCGAGCACGCCAGGGCCCCGCAGATGCGGCACGCCGAGAACGAGCCGTCCTAGGACCTACATCACGGCACGCTGAGGCATCGCGCCTCGCCATCGCGCACAAGCGAAGGGCCGCCATCCCCGACGGGATGGCGGCCCTTCCTTGCTGGTACGACGGTCAGCCGGCGTCCTTCGCCTGCGCAGCGAGCGCGCGGGCGATGTCCGCACGGCCTTCCCGCACGTAGCGCTTCGCGGCCGGGTTGGCCTTCGACGACTCCAGCCACGCGTCGACCGTGTCGAGCGTCTCCGCGCTGATCAGGGTCCGGGGGAACATGAACTCCAGGATCGTGGACGCGCGCTGCGTCCCCTTCTCCTCCCAGATCGTCGCCGCCACGTCGAGGTAGCGGGCGAGATAGGGGCGGAGCACCTCGTCCTGGCCGTGCACGTTGAACGCGAGAGCGATGTTGCGCTGCGTCTCGTTCGGCACGTCGTCGCGGACCACCGCGTCGTTCCAGGCCTCCTCCTTCGCCTCGGCGGTCGGCCGGACGGCGAGGGCGGCTGCTGCGCGCTCCTGGCCCGAGATCGTGTTGTCGCGGGTGAGCTCCTCCTCGATGCGGGCCCGGTCGGCGCGGCCACGTGCGGCGAGCGAACGCAGCAACGACCACCGCAGGTCGGTGTCCACGGTCAGGCCGTCGTAGGCCACGCTGCCGTCGAGCATCGCCGCGAGCCGGTCGAGCGCCTCGTCGCTGCGCGCGGCCGCGGCGTAGGCACGAGCGAACGCGAGCTGGTGGTCGCTGCCCGCCTCCGCCTGCTCGAGGAGCTCCAGGAGCCCCTGCTCCCAGGCGGTGACGAGCTGCGCGCGTCCGGCCGGGTCGGAGTACGTGTCCACGGCCAGCTGCGCCGAGAGCGGCAGCCGGCTCACGGCCATCACGTCGCTCTCGCTGCCGATTCCTCGCAGCACGAGCGTGACGAAGTCGGTGGCCGACATCTCCGCGTCGCGGGTCATGTCCCAGGCCGCTCCCCAGCACAGGGCGCGGGCCAGGGAGTCGTCGAGCGTGGCGATGCCGTCCACCAGGGTGGCGAGCGAGCGCTCGTCGAGGCGGATCTTGGCGTAGGTCAGGTCGCCCTCGTTGAGCAGCACGAGGTCGGGCTGCTGCTGTCCGACGAGCTCGGCGATCTCGGTGCGCTCGCCCGCGATGTCGGTCTCGATCGACGTACGACGGACGAGCCGGCCGTCCCTGCTGTCGTAGAGGCCGACGCCGATGCGGTGACGGCGGATCGTCGGGAAGTCGGGGTGCGCGGACTGCTTGACGGCGAAGGTGGTGAAGCGGCCCTCGTCGTCGACCTCGAAGGCAGGCGTGAGGGTGTTCACGCCGGAGGTCTGCAGCCACTCCTGGGCCCAGGAGGCGAGCTCGCGTCCCGAGGCCTTCTCGAGGGCGCCGAGCAGGTCGGCGAGCTCGCTGTTCCCGAAGGCGTGGGCCTTGAAGTACGCCCGGAGGCCGGTGAGGAACTCCTCCTCGCCGACCCATGCCACGAGCTGCTTCAGCGACGAGGCGCCCTTGGCGTAGGTGATCCCGTCGAAGTTCACCTCGACGGCCTCGAGGTCGTAGTTGTCCGCGGCGATCGGGTGGGTCGAGGGCAGCTGGTCCTGGCGGTAGGCCCAGTTCTTGCGGGCGTTGGTGAAGCCGGTCCACGCCTCGGTGTACTTCGTCGCCTGCACCGATGCGTGGTGCGAGGCCCACTCGGCGAACGACTCGTTGAGCCAGAGGTCGTCCCACCACTTCATGGTCACGAGGTCGCCGAACCACATGTGCGCCATCTCGTGGAGGATCGTGTTCGCGCGCTGCTCGTAGAAGGAGCGGACCTGACGGCTGCGCGGGAGGTACTCGTCGCGGAAGGTCACGCAGCCGGCGTTCTCCATCGCGCCCATGTTGTACTCCGGCACGTAGAGCTGGTCGTACTTGCCGAAGGGGTAGGGGAAGTCGAAGGCCTCCTCGAAGAACGCGAAGCCCTGCTTGGTGATCTCGAGCAGCTCGTCGACGTCGAGGTAGTCCTTCATGGACTGGCGGCAGTAGTGGCCGAGCGGGATGTCGCCGTGCTTGCCGGAGTAGGAGTCGAGGACCTCGTGGTACTCACCGGCGACGATCGCGGTGATGTAGGTGGACATCCGCTCGGTGGTCGGGAAGCTCCAGGTCGCCTTGCCGTCGCCGGACGGGGCCGGCTGCGGGGTGGCGGCGTTGGAGACGACCTTCCACTTCTCGGGCGCGGTGACGGTGAACGTGAAGGTCGCCTTCAGGTCGGGCTGCTCGAAGGTGGTGTACACGCGGCGCGCGTCGGGCACCTCGAACTGCGTGTAGGTGTACACGCGGTCGTCCGCGGGGTCGACGAACCGGTGCAGGCCCTCGCCGGTGCGGCTGTAGGTGCAGTCGGCGACGACGCGCAGCTCGTTCTCGGCAGCGAGGTCGTCCAACGCGATCCGGCTGTCGCGGTAGACCGCGGCCGGGTCGAGCTGACCTCCCGTTGAGGGTGACCTCGTGGATCGTGGCCCCGACGAGGTCGGCGAAGGTGGACGCACCCGGCTGCGAGCACGAGAACCGGATCACGGTCGTGGAGCCGAAGGTGGTGTCGGACGTGGTCAGGTCGAGATCCACTGTGTAGGACTCGACGTCGAGGATCTCGGCGCGTGCGCGCGCCTCATCCCTTGTGAGGTTGGTTCCAGGCATGGACGCATCTTGTCACCTGATCCTGGGAACAGAGGAGTGCATTAGGACGTTAGATGTAGAAGAACGTTCAACTATCTTCGAGGAGGCCTCGTGCCGGCAGAGACGACCGAGACGACTGACCGCACCCCTGTCGACTTCTGGTTCGACCCGCTCTGCCCGTGGGCATGGATGACGTCGCGCTGGATGCTCGAGGTGGAGAAGGTACGTCGCGTCTCGCCCTCCTTCCAGGTGATGAGCCTGGCCTACCTGAACGAGGGCAAGGAGGACCTGTCGGAGAGCTACCGCGAGTTCCTCGAGCACGCCTGGGAGCCGGTGCGCGTCATCATGGCCGCAGCCCAGGCCGAGGGCGACGAGGTGGTCCTGCCGCTCTACACCGCGATGGGCAACCGCATCCACCTCGAGGGCCGCACGGCCGACCGTGCGCTCTTCGAGGAGTCGCTCGAGGAGGTCGGCCTGCCCAAGAAGCTCGCCGACGCGATGAACGACTCGTCCTACGACGAGGACATCCGCAAGTCCCACCACCGGGGCATGGACCAGGTCGGCCAGGAGGTCGGCACCCCGGTCATCAGCGTCGAGGGCGTCGCCTTCTTCGGCCCCGTCGTCACCCCCGCCCCGAAGGGTGAGGACGCCGGGAAGCTCTGGGACGGAGTGCTCCTCGTCGCCGGCACGCCCGGCTTCTACGAGCTCAAGCGCTCCCGCGAGAAGGGCCCGGACTTCTCCTGACAGGCCGGGTCGATCGTTGACCTGCAACGTTCGGCACCAGTGAAACGCCCAGGATGGTCGCTGAACGTTGCATCTCGACTTTGGCACCGGGAGTCCGTCACCGGCCACCACCGGCCAAACCGCGTTGCCGGCATCAATAGGATCGGGCGCATGAGCAAAGTTCTGTCCGCAGTCGCATGGCCGTACGCCAACGGCCCGCGCCACATCGGCCACGTGGCCGGTTTCGGCGTGCCCTCCGACGTCTTCAGCCGGTACATGCGGATGGCCGGGCACGACGTGCTCATGATCTCGGGAACCGACGAGCACGGCACCCCGATCCTGGTGGCGGCGGACGCCGAAGGGGTGAGCCCGCGTGAGCTCGCCGACCGCAACAACCGGCTGATCGTCGAGGACCTCACCGCTCTCGGGCTCTCCTACGACCTCTTCACGCGGACCACGACGCGCAACCACTACGCCGTCGCGCAGGAGATGTTCACGACCGTGTACCGCAACGGCTACATGGTCGAGCGCACCACGAAGGGCGCGATCTCGCCGTCGACGGGCCGCACGCTGCCCGACCGCTACATCGAGGGGACCTGCCCGATCTGCGGGGCCGACGGCGCTCGCGGCGACCAGTGCGACAACTGCGGGAACCAGCTCGACCCGACCGACCTGATCAACCCGAGGAGCAAGATCAACGGCGAGGTGCCGGAGTTCGTCGAGACCCAGCACTTCTTCCTCGACCTGCCCGCGCTCGCCGACGCCCTCGGGGAGTGGCTCGACGACCGCGAGGCCTCCGGCACCTGGCGGCCGAACGTCATCAAGTTCAGCCAGAACATCCTCGAGGACATCAAGCCCAGGGCGATGACCCGCGACATCGACTGGGGCATCCCGGTGCCGCTCGAGGGATGGCGCGACCAGCCCGCGAAGCGGCTCTACGTCTGGTTCGACGCGGTCATCGGCTACCTCTCCGCATCGATCGAGTGGGCCCGTCGCCTCGGCGAGCCCGACCGCTGGCGCGAGTGGTGGAACGACCCGGATGCGCTGTCGTACTACTTCATGGGCAAGGACAACATCACCTTCCACAGCCAGATCTGGCCCGCGGAGCTCCTCGCGTACGACGGTCGGGGCAGCCGCGGCGGGGAGCCGGGGGAGTACGGCGTCCTGAACCTCCCGACCGAGGTGGTCTCCTCGGAGTTCCTCACGATGGAGGGGCGGAAGTTCTCCTCGTCGAAGAAGGTCGTGATCTACGTCCGCGACGTGCTCGAGCGCTACCAGGCCGACGCGCTGCGCTACTTCATCTGTGCGGCCGGCCCGGAGAACCAGGACAGCGACTTCACCTGGGCGGAGTTCGTGCGGCGCACCAACGACGAACTCGTCGCCGGCTGGGGCAACCTGGTCAACCGCACGGCCAACATGGTCGCGAAGAGCTTCGGCGAGATCCCGCAGGCCGGCGAGCTCACCGCTGAGGACACCGCGCTGCTCGAAACCGTGGAGGCCGCGTTCGGCACCGTCGGCGACCTGATCGGGCGGCACCGCTTCAAGCAGGGCGTCGGCGAGGCGATGCGGGTGGTCGCGGAGGTCAACAAGTACGTCTCCGACATGGCGCCGTGGAAGCTCAAGGACGAGAGCGAACGGAAGCGGCTCGCGACGATCCTGCACGTGACGACCCAGGCCGTGGCCGACTGCAACCTGATCCTCGCGCCGTTCCTGCCGCACAGCGCGAACGCCGTCGACCAGGTGCTCGGCGGGTCGGGGGAGATCGCTCCGATGCCCAGGATCGAGGAGGTCGAGGACCTCGACGGCGGACCGTCGTACCCGGTCATCACCGGCGAGTACACCGGCACCCCGCGCTGGGAGCGGCGGCCGATCGTGCCGGGCACGCCGATCGCCAAGCCGGCACCGGTGTTCACGAAGCTCGACACCGCGGTCGTCGACGACGAGCTCGAACGCCTGGAGGGCGACGCCTGAGGTGACCCTCCATCCCCAGGCCGAGGCCGCCCTCGCCCAGTGGATCGCGGGCCCGAAGGTCACGGACCCGGCTTCGGCCCTACGACATCGACGAGCAGCGCCGGCTGGCCCTCCAGGAGGCCGACGAACGAGCCTCGCGAGGAGGTCGCGCACGTCGTCGACGTCGACGCGGACGGCGTGCCCTGCCGGTTCTACGTCCCTGCCGAACCGGCGAACCCGGTGGGCTGGTCGGGCGGAGCGATCGTGTTCCTCCACGGCGGCGGGCTTCGTGTTCGGTGACCTCGACACCCACGACGCCCAGTCCCGACGCATCGCCAACCGCACCGGGCTCGCGGTCCTGGCCGTCGACTACCGTCGGCCGCCCGAGCACCGCTTCCCGTCCGCTCCGGACGACGTCGACACCGCCGTGGCGTGGATGGTCGCGCACGGCCCCGCCCTGGGCGTGGACATCTCCAGGCTGGTCGCGCTCGGCGACAGCGCCGGTGGCGAACCTCGCCCTGGTGGCGGCGTTGCGCAACCCGAACCTCTTCGCCGCGACCCTGCTGATCTACCCGTTCGTCGACCCCCAGGGGCGGTTCGAGTCCTACCGGCGTGAGGCGTCGGGGTTCGGGGCGGCCGAGGCCGACTGGTACTGGAAGCAGTACGCCGCTCGCCCCGAGGACCTCGCCGACCCCGACCTCGCCCCGATCGACTCCGACAAGCTGCACACGCTGCCGCCCAGCCTGGTGATCGCCGCGGAGCACGACCCCCTGGTCGACGAGGACGTCGAGCTCGCCCGTCGCATCGAGCAGGCCGGAGGCACGGTCACGCTGTCGACGTACCCCGGCATGGTCCACGGCTTCTGGCGGCACCCGGTGCTCTTCGACGCCGCGGAGGAGTCGCTCGCCGAGATCGCCGAGTTCCTGCGGCGCACCCTCTGATGTCGCCGGCCGGAACCGCTCTGCCAGAATTCCGGCCATGCGCGTTCACCTCGGATCCGACCACGCCGGCCTCGAGCTCAAGGACCACCTGCTGAGCTGGCTCGCCGACCAGGGCCACGAGGTCGTCGACCACGGCCCGTTCGTCTACGACGCCCTCGACGACTACCCGGTCTTCTGCCTCCGCGCGGCCGAGGCCGTGGCCGACGAGGACGGCAGCTACGGCATCGTGATCGGCGGGTCGGGCAACGGCGAGCAGATCGCGGCCAACAAGGTGAAGGGCGTGCGTGCCGCACTCGTGTGGAGCGAGCAGACCGCGGCCCTCGCGCGGGAGCACAACGACGCCAACGTGATCTCGGTCGGCGGCCGGATGCACAGCGTCGAGGAGATGACCCGCTTCATCGAGATCTTCCTGGCCACGCCCTACAGCAACGAGGAGCGGCACAACCGCCGGATCGCCATGCTGGCCGACTACGAGAAGACCGGCAACCTGCCACCGCTCCCGGACTCCGCCGTCAAGCCAGGGCAGTGACGCGCGCACGGAGCAGGGGCTGACATGCCCGAGGGACACACCCTTCACCGCCTGGCCGGCAGCCTCGGCGAGCACTTCGCCGGGCGCCGGGTCGACGTGTCCAGCCCCCAGGGCCGGTTCGCGCAGGAGGCCGCGCTCCTCGACGGCAGTCTCGTCGTCGGAGCGGAGGCCTGGGGCAAGCACCTCTTCGTGGAGTTCGAGGGGGAGCGGTTCGTCCACGTGCACCTCGGGCTCTACGGCAAGCTCGACGTGTACGACGGTCCGCCCCCGGCGCCCGTCGGACAGGTGCGGATGCGGCTCGCAGCCGGCGCCACGTCTGGCGACGAGGCCGAGGGGGACCGTCCGTCGTACGCCGATCTGCGCGGGGCGACAGCGTGCGAGCTCGTGACCGACGAGCAGCGCGCGGCCATCGTGGCCCGTCTCGGGCCCGACCCGCTGCGCGAGGACGCCGACCCGTCAGCCGCGTGGGCGAGGATCAGCCGGAGCCGGACGCCGATCGGCACGCTGATGATGGACCAGACCGTGGTGGCGGGCGTGGGGAACGTCTACCGGGCCGAGGTGTTGTTCCGGCACCGGATCCACCCGTTCCGGCCGGGAAACACCCTGCGGCGCGGCCAGTTCCAGGCCGTCTGGAACGACCTGGTGCAGCTGATGGCCGAAGGGGTGGTGACCGGTCGGATCGACACGGTGCGAACCGAGCACACCCCGGAAGCGATGGGCCGCGAGCCCAGGCGGGACGACCACGGTGGCGAGGTGTACGTCTACCGACGCCACGACCAGGCCTGCCACGTCTGCGGAGCGCGGGTGCGCACGGAGGTGCTCGCTGCGCGCAACCTGTTCTGGTGTCCGAGGTGTCAGCCCACGTTCAGGTCTCGCGCTTCGGCCGCAAACCTGTGATCCTTTGGCCCGTCCCAATGTTCTGCGCCGATCCAGGCTCAGCCGACACTAAGGTCGTCTTGTGGCTGCTGCACCCCACCTCGACATGCTGACCCGCGTCCCCGCGGGCCAGCTCAGCCGTCGTTGGGGGCACGAATGGCGACGGCTGCGCTACTCCGAGACCTCGTTGGTGGTCCTTCTCGGCCTCATGGCTGTTCTCACGGGCATGGGCGTCGTCGCTTTCTTCTGGGTGCCGGTGACCGCTCTCGTCATCCCGATGGTGCTCGGCAACCAGGTGCTCGGCCCCCGCACGCTGCCGTGGGTCGTGGTGTTCTGCCTCGGTGCGCTCGTCGTCGGCGTGGCCACCGATCAGGCAGTCCTCGACGGCCGGCGCATCGGCGGGATCGTCGTGTGCTTCGTGATCGGGTTGATCATCCTGGTCTCGTCCTTCCGCCGCTCCCGGCTCGGCGTCGCCGGCTCACGGGGTGAGTCGATGCTCGTCGACCTGCGGGAGCGGATCGCCCGCCAGAGCCAGATCCCGCTGCTTCCTCGCGACTGGTACGCCGAGGCGGTCATGCGCTCGGCCGGGGGGTCGTCCTTCGCGGGCGACTTCATCGTGGCCAGCACCTCCCCGGACGGCCGCAACCTCCAGGTGGCGGTGGTCGACGTCTCGGGCAAGGGCGAGCAGGCCGGCACCCGCTCGTTGCTGCTGTCCGGCTCGTTCGGCGGCCTCCTCGGGGCTCTGCCGCCTGATCAGTTCCTCCCCGCCGCGAACGACTACCTCCTGCGTCAGGACTGGAGCGAGGGGTTCGCCACGGCGGTGCACCTCTCGCTCGACCTCGAGACCGGCAGGTTCGAGCTGCGCTCGGCGGGCCACCCGCCCGCCGTACAGCTCCTCGCCGGCTCGGGTCGATGGGCGATCCACGAGACCGAGGGGCCGGTGCTCGGGTTGATGGCCAACGCTCAGTTCAACGTCCGCACGGGCACGCTCAACCGCGGGGACGCGCTGCTGATGTACACCGACGGCCTGGTCGAGACGCCGCAGCGCGACATCTCGCTCGGGATCGACAAGATGCTGGGGCAGGGCGAGCGGTTGCTGCGCCAGGGCTTCGAGAACGGTGCACACCGGCTGATCGACCAGCTCGAGTCGATGAGCGACGACCGGGCGCTGTTCCTGCTGCACCGCCGCTGACGTGCGAGACGCCCCCGGACCGAGGGTCAGGGGGCGTCCACTGGAGCGGATGACGGGAATCGAACCCGCGTAGCCAGTTTGGAAGACTGGGGCTCTACCATTGAGCTACATCCGCGTGTCTGCCGGTCCCGACCTGGTACGTCCTGGCTCGGATCGGAGCGGCAGCGGGACAATGGTGCCACAGCGCGAATGCCAGGTCCCAATCGACACAGCAGTCCCGTCGTGGCCGGTTCCGTGCGGGCACGATTACGGCGTGCACGGGGTCGTCCACTAGACTCCCCGGGGTTCAACCGGGGCGTAGCGTAGTGGCTAGCGCGCCTGCTTTGGGAGCAGGAGATCGCAGGTTCGAGTCCTGTCGCCCCGACCATGCTCAGCGATCCACCCGCGGTGAGTGTGTGCGCCATACCGCAATGACTGTCGACTACTGAGGAGAAAGACCTGTGAAGAGCGCCGTCGAGACTTTGAGCCCGACCCGGGCGAAGCTCACCGTCGAGGTGCCCTTCGAGGAGCTCAAGCCGAGCCTCGACGCGGCGTACAAGAAGATCGCCCAGCAGATCAACGTGCCCGGCTTCCGCAAGGGCAAGGTCCCGCCGATGGTCATCGACCGTCAGGTCGGCCGCGGCCCGGTGCTCGACGAGGCGATCAACGACGCCCTCCCCAAGCTCTACGTCCAGGCCCTCCAGGACAACAACATCGAGCCGCTCGCGCAGCCCGAGATCGACATCACGAAGTTCGAGGACAACGAGTCGCTCGAGTTCACCGCCGAGGTCGACGTCCGTCCTGAGATCACCCTGCCCGAGCTCGAGGGCCTCGAGGTCACCGTCGACGACGTCACCGTCACCGACGAGGACGTCGACGCCCAGGTCCAGAACCTCCGTGAGCGCTTCGCGACGCTCAACGAGGTGGACCGCGCGGCTGCCGACGGCGACTTCGTGGTCATGGACCTCCGGGCGCTCCACGACGGCGAGCTCGTCGAGGGCGCCGAGGCGAGCGCGATGAGCTACCAGGTCGGCCGCGGCGGCATGCTCGACGGTCTCGACGAGGCGCTCACCGGCATGAAGGCCGGGGACGAGAAGACCTTCTCGTCCAGCCTCGTCGGCGGTGACCAGCTCGGCCTCGACGTCGAGGTCGAGGTCAAGGTCAGCGCGGTCAAGGAGCAGGAGCTGCCCGAGCTCGACGAGGAGTTCGCCCAGACCGCGTCGGAGTTCGACACCGTCGACGAGCTCGTCGCCGACGTCCGCACCCGCCTGGAGCGCGGCAAGCGTCTCGAGCAGGCCGCGGCCGCCCGTGACGCCGTCCTCGAGAAGGTCCTCGACCTCGTCGAGGTGCCCCTGCCCGACACGATCGTCGACGACGAGCTGAAGGCCCGCCGCGAGAACGTGCAGCAGCAGCTGATGTACGCCGGCATGACGATGGAGCAGTACCTCGAGTCCGAGGAGCAGACCGTCGACGAGTTCGAGAGCGACCTCGAGAAGCGCACCCGCGACGCCATCGCCGCCCAGTTCGTCCTCGACGAGGTGGCGAAGAAGGAGCAGATCGGCGTCGAGCAGCAGGAGCTCTCCGAGCACATCTTCCGCCGGGCGCAGCAGTCGGGCCAGGACCCGAACGAGTTCGCCAAGCACATGGTCGAGCACAACCACATCCCGGAGATGGTGTCCGAGGTCGTGCGCGGCAAGGCGCTTGCGACGATCGTCGAGAACGCCAAGGTCGTGGACGAGTCCGGCAACCACGTCGAGCTGAAGAACCTCCGCCCCGACGGCACGATCGGGGAGCCGGAGGCCGAGGCCGCCGAGACCGAGTCCACCGAGCCCGAGGCGGGCGCCGGCGAGGAGCAGCCCACCGAGGACTGATCCTCCGCCCGGGAAGGCGCAGCCTTCCCAAGGGACCTTGAAAGAACGTCACTCCCCGCGACGAGCTCCTCGCGGGGAGTGACGTTTTGTACTGGTAGGTGCCGGTGACCGCCCGCTCGGTACGACGGGTCACCCGGCTGTCGTACGCCGCGCGGGCCGCCTGTCCGAGGTGTGACGGACATCGTTGACATACCGGAAGTATCGGACACAGACTTGGGCCCGTGACGCCCTCGACGACGACACCAGCCGTTGACGCCGCCACGGAAGCCGGCGCCACCGAGCACTGTGAAAGGCGCCCAGGCGACGGCAGGCGAGATGACCGCGACTCGCGCGACGCTGGAGTAGCGGCCGCTGTCGCCTTGGCGGGGGAGTACGCCGAGGACCTGCTGCTCGGCGCCGTCCGCGATGTCCATCGCGCGGTGGCCGGCCGGGTCTTCGGAGCGACGCACCGGGCCACGATGGGCTCCTCGCGGCTGCCTCAGGTGCTCCACGACGGCATCTCCTCGAGCGTCTACCTCGGCCTTGCGGCGGGCATGAAGTCGGCAGCCGCGGGTCTGCGCGCCGCTGACCGTCGCGGGCTCGGCCCACGGCTCGAGGACCGCCCCGCGGGGCGCCAGCTGCTCTCGGCCGTGAACGCCCTGATCGGTGACCGGCTTCGCGACGAGCGGCCCGAGCTCGCCATCGAGATGGCGGTCCGCCGCCGGGGGGCCGACGTACCCGTCCAGCCGGACGCGTTGGGCGAGGCGTTCCCGGCCGCGACCGGCGACCTCGTCGTGTTCCTGCACGGCCTGGGGGAGAACGACGAGTCCTGGCACCTTCGCCGCACCGAGCTCGGCGGCACCTACGGGTCCCGCCTCGGCCAGGAGACCGGCTGGACCCCCGTCTACCTGCGCGCGAACACCGGGCTGCCGATCGCGGAGAACGGCGTGGCGCTCGCGTCCCTGCTCGACCGTCTCGTCGGCGCCTGGCCCGCGGAGGTACGTCGGATCGCGCTGGTCGGCCACTCGATGGGCGGACTGATCATGCGGGCGGCCTGTGCCGTCGACACCGGTGCGCTCGAGGCCGCCCGGCACTGGACCGACCTGGTCAGCAACGTGGTCACGCTCGGGACGCCGCACCTCGGGGCACCCCTCGAGCGCGTGGTGAACGCGGGAGCCCGGGCACTCGGGATGCTCCCCGAGTCGGCCCCGTTCGGCCGGATCCTGGAGTACCGCAGCGTCGGCATCCTCGACCTGCGCAGGGGCCTCGCGGCCGACGTCCAACACCTCCCGCACGCGCGCTACCACCTCGTCGCCGCCACCCTGGCCGAGTCGCACCGGCATCCCGTGAGCGAGGTCTTCGGCGACCTGCTGGTCCGGTTCCCCTCCGCTGTGGGGCAGCCACGGCGGGGGAGCGCGATGTTCCCGGACGCCGACGTCCTGCACGTGCCCGGTGCGGACCACTTCGCACTGCTGAACCACCCCGATGTCTATGACGCACTCAAGAACTGGCTCGCGTGAGCCGAGACCTACTACACCGAAGATCCACCAGCCCCCCGAGAGGTCCTCATGAACCAGCCCCTGCCCATCAGTGCATCCGTGGAGGTTGCCGCGAGTCCCGAGTCGGTCTGGGAGGTGGTCTCCGACGTGCGGCGGATGAGCGAGTGGAGCCCTGAGTGCCGCAAGATCGTCGTCGTCGGCTCGCCGAAGCAGGGCGTGGGCACGACGTTCCTGGGTCTGAACCGCAGGGGCTGGGCCGTGTGGCCGACGACGTCGAAGGTCGTCCGCTTCGACCCCGGCACTGCCGTCGCGTGGAAGACCCGCGAGAGCGGCGCCACCTGGAGCTACGAGATCGCGCCGACCGCCTCGGGCGCCCACCTGACCGGGCGACGTGAGCTCCCGGCGTTCACCGCGGCCACGAAGCTGATGGCGCCGGTGATCGGCGGTGCGGTGGGTCACGACGAGGAGCTCGCTGCGGGGATCCGCACGACCCTGGAGCGGATCAAGACCGCGATCGAACGCGGGTAGACCCTGCCCCGCCGATGCCGGCTGGTCGGCGTGTCGTCTGCTGTGGGCGAACACAAGGGGATTGCCCGTGGAAGTGTCCCGCGTTACGGCTAGGGTCGGGGACGTGAACGAGACTCCCAGCCTGACTCCAGGTCCCCAGATGAACGGTGGCGCCGCGTCGTACGGGCTCGACGACCACATCTACCAGCGTCTGCTCAAGGAGCGGATCGTCTTCCTCGGGTCGGAGGTGCGCGACCAGAACGCCAACGCGATCTGCGCCCAGATGCTCCTCCTCAACGCCGAGGACCCCGAGGCCGACATCTTCTTGTACATCAACAGCCCGGGTGGCTCGGTGGACGCCGGCATGGCGATCTACGACACGATGAACTACATCTCCAACGACGTGGCCACCGTCGGCATGGGCCTGGCCGCCTCGATGGGGCAGTTCCTGCTCTGCGCCGGCGCCAACGGCAAGCGCTACGCCCTCCCGCACGCGCGGATCATGATGCACCAGCCTTCTGGCGGCATGGGCGGCTCGGCCTCGGACATCAAGATCCAGGCCCAGCAGTCCCTGCACATCAAGGAGGTGCTCTTCCGGCTGATCAGCGAGCACACCGGCCAGCCGCTCGAGCAGGTCGAGCTCGACGCCGACCGCGACCGCTGGTTCACCGCCCCCCAGGCACTCGAGTACGGCTTCATCGACAAGGTCGTCGCCAGCGCCGGCCAGGTCGCCGACCAGGGCCGCCCCGCGGCGCAGAAGAAGTGACCAGGAAAGGCAGCGGACAAGACATGAGCAGCACCGAAATCCCCGGTCTCGCCGCCAGTGGCTCGGCGGCCGGAAGGGCCAGCGACCTGGTCTCACCGAGCATGAACTACTACATCCCGCAGTGGGAGGAGCGGACGTCGTACGGCGTCCGCCGGATCGACCCGTACACCAAGCTGTTCGAGGACCGGATCATCTTCCTCGGCACGCCGATCTCCGACGACGTCGCGAACGCCGTCATGTCGCAGCTGCTGGTGCTCGAGTCGATGGACCCCGAGCGCGACATCATCCTCTACATCAACAGCCCCGGTGGCTCGTTCACGGCGCTGACGGCGATCTACGACACGATGCGCTTCGTCAAGCCCGACATCCAGACCGTCTGCCTGGGCCAGGCCGCCTCGGCGGCGGCGATCCTGCTCGCAGCGGGCGCTCCGGGCAAGCGGATGGCGCTGCCCAACAGCCGGATCCTGATCCACCAGCCCTACACCGAGGGCACCTACGGTCAGGCGTCGGACATCGAGATCCAGGCGAACGAGATCCTGCGCATGCGGGAGCTCCTGGAGACGATGATCGCCGAGGCCACCGGCAAGGACAAGGAGCAGGTCAGCCGCGACATCGACCGCGACAAGATCCTGACCGCGGAGTCGGCCGTCGAGTACGGCATCGTGGATGCGATCCTGGAGTCTCGTAAGGCGACTCTCGGCGTCGGTGGAGGCACCGGCCGCTAGGTCCGCCGAGTCGGGCGGCGCGCTCCGATCAGGTGCCGTCCGACCGGACCAAGCGTCGTGTCCCCATCCCATTTGGGGGCGCGACGGGGTACCTTCGAGGATGTAGCAAGTCGAACAGCGAGCCGGTGCAGCAGGGACTGCCGGCCTGAATCGTGAGGAGACGTCGCCTGTGGCACGCATCGGTGACGGAGGCGACCTGCTGAAGTGCTCGTTCTGCGGAAAGAGCCAGAAGCAGGTCAAGAAGCTGATCGCAGGACCTGGCGTCTACATCTGCGACGAGTGCATCGATCTCTGCAACGAGATCATCGAGGAGGAGCTGAGCGAGGGCACCGAGGTAGGCCTCGAGGAGCTGCCCAAGCCCCGCGAGATCTTCGACTTCCTGAACTCCTACGTCATCGGGCAGGAGCCGGCCAAGAAGGCGCTCGCGGTCGCGGTCTACAACCACTACAAGCGGGTGCAGGCCGGCGTCGCGACGGGGCGTCACGCCAAGGACGACGCGGTCGAGCTGGCCAAGTCGAACATCCTGGTGATCGGTCCGACCGGTTGCGGCAAGACCTACCTCGCCCAGACCCTCGCGCGGATGCTCAACGTTCCGTTCGCGATCGCCGACGCCACCGCGCTCACCGAGGCGGGGTACGTCGGCGAGGACGTCGAGAACATCCTCCTCAAGCTGATCCAGGCCGCGGACTACGACGTCAAGAAGGCCGAGACCGGCATCATCTACATCGACGAGATCGACAAGGTCGCCCGCAAGGCGGAGAACCCCTCGATCACCCGCGACGTCTCCGGCGAGGGCGTGCAGCAGGCGCTGCTGAAGATCCTGGAGGGTACGACGGCCTCAGTCCCGCCGCAGGGCGGACGGAAGCACCCCCACCAGGAGTTCATCCAGATCGACACCACGAACATCCTGTTCATCGTGGGCGGGGCGTTCGCGGGCCTGGAGAACATCGTCGAGCAGCGGATCGGCAAGAAGACCCTCGGCTTCGGAGCGGAGCTCCCGACCCAGGCCGACCGTGACATGGAGAAGATCTTCTCCGAGGTCATGCCCGAGGACCTGATGAAGTTCGGGCTGATCCCGGAGTTCATCGGTCGCCTCCCGGTCATCGCCACCGTCGAGAAGCTGAACCGCGAGGCGCTGGTCGCGATCCTCACCGAGCCTCGCAACGCTCTCGTGAAGCAGTACCAGAAGCTCTTCGAGCTCGACGGCGTCGAGCTCGAGTTCACGTCGGACGCAGTGGATGCCGTGGCTGACCTCGCCATGGTCCGCGGCACGGGTGCCCGTGGTCTCCGCGCGATCATCGAGGAGGTCCTCCTGCACGTGATGTACGACGTGCCGTCGCGGGAAGACGTCGCGAAGGTCGTCGTCACCGGCGAGGTGGTCAGCGACAACGTGAACCCGACCCTGGTGCCCCGCGACGCGGAGCCCAAGAAGAAGAAGTCGGCGTGACGGGTGGCCGGGACCCTCGGGTCCCGGCCTTCCTTATGTTCGCAGGCCCTGCGGGCTAGACCGTTCTGCCTGATCGACCGCGTGTGACGCGGGTAATGCCCCGGTTTTTCGTGTTTGGGGGACGCGTCGTCCCCGAGACAGCAGGATTGGGTTGCTTGTCCCCGGCACCTCCTCGAAGGTGCCCCCTGCCTCGTCCCGGGAGCCTTTCAGCGTGAGCACCGACCACCGCAAGCCGCTTGTGGCCTTCGTGCTGCTGGCACTGGCCGCAGCCGTCCTCGTCGGCGTGGGACGCGCCCACGCCGACGCCGGCCGGCTCTTCGAGGCCGCGGGTGGAAGGACCGTCCACGTCCGTGGCGTCGTTCCCGTACCGGGCGCCTCCAGCTCAGGTGGCGCTGAGGCCTCAGGGCTTGGTCCTGCCTTCGACGCACTCGCCGCCAATGAGGAGCCGACCGCCCTGTCAGGGGGGCGGATGGCCCACGTCCCGGACGGCAAGGGGAAGCGCGCTCGTCGCACCGCGCCGGTCTCGAGGGACGCAGTACGCCGACCTTTCGGCGCGTCCCGGGCCTACGCTGCCGCGGGTGAGCGTGGCAGCGCGGGCGTGCCCACGACCGGCGCTCAGGCAAGCGGTCCGACGTGGCGGCTCATGCGGAGGGAGTCCCACGCCGGCAAGCGCACCTCAGACTCCCGTGAAGCCGGCAGAGCGCAGCGGCCGGCGCGCACAAGGCGGAGAAGTCGCAGCAGGGGGCGAGTAGGGCGCACGACAAGACCCGGTGGGGAGCCGAGAGTCGTGTGTCCTGGAGCTCCGTCACGCGCTGACGGCCCCACCGAAGGAGCGGCGTCGCGCGACATGCCGGGCAGCCGTTCCACCGAAGTGACTCCCGATCTCTGGTGCCGCTGGCTAGAGTCGCCGCGTGACCAAGCCATTGACGCCTCTCGACCTCCCCGCCCGCGACGCTGAGTGGGGGAGCTGGTTCACCTCCCGGTGTGACGAGCAGCTGGCACGTGCCCGTGAGGTCGTCGAGCGCCTCAAGACCGCCGCGCCCGAGAACGGCCTGGAGGTTCTGCCCCTCTGGAACGAGGTCAACATCGCTCTGGCCAACGCGTTCGCGGTCTCCTCACTCATGGCGCAGGTCCACCCCGACGAGTCGGTCCGCACGAAGGCTGAGGAGGGGGAGCAGGAGGCGCACCGGCTGCTGACCGAGATCGGGCTGGACCGGGAGCTCTACGACGTGCTCGCCGGGGTGGACGTCAGCCTCCTCGACGAGCCGGCGGCCCGGGTGCTCGAGCTCTCGCTCCGGGACTTCCGCCGGGCCGGCGTCGACCAGGACGAGGCGACGCGGGAACGCATCCGCGCGCTCGCCGAGCGCGAGACCGAGGTGGCCCAGGAGTTCTCCAAGGGCATCCGAGACGACGTGCGGTCCGTCGTACTCGATGCCCACCGGCTCGCGGGCCTGCCCGACGACTACGTCGAGGGACATCCCGCCGGTGAGGACGGTCAGGTCCGGATCACCACCGACTATCCCGACTACGTGCCGTTCATGACCTTCGCGCAGGACCGTGAGGCAAGGGCCGAGCTGCTGCGGGCCTTCCTGAACCGCGCGTGGCCGCAGAACGACGCGCTCCTTCTCGAGCTGCTGAGGTTGCGCGACGAGCACGCCCGTCTCCTCGGCTACGGCGACTGGCCGAGCTACGACGCCGAGGTGAAGATGATCGGCAAGGGCGACGCGATCCTGGAGTTCATCGACAAGATCACCGAGGCCGCGGAGGAGTCCGCGCGTCGCGACTACGGCGTGCTGCTCACCCGGCTCCGGCAGGACCACCCGGACGTCACCGCGGTCGACAGCACGGACAAGGCGTACTACGGCGAGGTGATCCGCAAGGAGAACTTCGACGTCGACGCCCAGCAGGTGCGGGAGTACTTCGACTTCGGCAAGGTCCGAGCGGGCCTTCTCGACGTCACTGGTCGCCTCTTCGGGCTGGAGTACGTCGAGGCGCCGGACGCACCCCGCTGGCACGAGGACGTCGCGGTGTACGACGTGGCGCTGGAAGGCACGCAGCTCGGGCGGATCTACCTCGACCTGCACCCCCGCGAGGGGAAGTTCAAGCACGCCGCCCAGTTCGACCTCGTGCCCGGGATCCGCGAGCGCCAGCTGGCCGAGGGCGTTCTCGTGTGCAACTTCCCGCGGGGGCTGATGGAGCACGACGACGTCGTCACGCTCTTCCACGAGTTCGGCCATCTCGTGCACCACGTGCTCGCGGGCCGGCACGCGTGGGCTCGCTTCTCCGGCGTGGCGACGGAGTGGGACTTCGTGGAGGCGCCGTCGCAGATGCTCGAGGAGTGGGCCTGGGACGCCGACGTGCTCCGGTCGTTCGCGACCAATGCGGCAGGGCAGCCGATCCCGGCCGAGCTCGTGGCGAAGATGCGCAAGGCCGAGGAGTTCGGCAAGGGCTACCACGCGCGGACCCAGATGTTCTACGCCGCGTTGTCCTACCACGTGCACCACCGCGTGCCCGAGGACACCACCGGGCTGGTGCGCGAGCTGCAGCGGAAGTACGACCTGTTCGGCTACGTGCCCGACACGCACTTCCACGCGTCCTTCGGCCACCTCGAGGGCTACACGTCGGCGTACTACACGTACATGTGGAGCCTGGTCATCGCCAAGGACATGTTCTCCGCGTTCGACGCGGACGACCTGTTCGACGCCGACGTCGCGCAGAGGTACCGCGACCGGGTGCTCGCGGCGGGAGGCTCCAAGGACGCCGCCGACCTGGTCGAGGACTTCCTGGGCCGGCCCTACACGTTCGACGCCTTCGAGGCCTGGCTCAACCGAGCCTGACCCATGACTTCCCAAGGGTCATGGACGCTTCCCAAGCCGTATGCCGCTTGTTCTGCGTCCATAACCCCGCGTTACAGCGACCGGGGTGGGAGGGGTCAGGCCGGCGGCTGCTCGGCGATCTGGGCGTCGACGGCGATCTCGCCCTCGCCCTCGACGAAGGTCAGCCCGCCGCTGATGTTGCCCGCGGCCCGGAGGTCGTCAGCCGCCTGCTCGGCGAGGGCGATCGCGTCGGCCGGGCCGGTCACCGTGACCGCCGAGAGCTCGGCGCGCATCTTCACCTTGGCCTGCGACTTCGCGCCCCGGATCCCGGTGAGTACGTCGGCCACGGCGGCCATCATGGCCGGGGTGCTCGACGCCGCGGAGCCGAGGTCGGAGACGGTCGGCCACGGCGCACGGTGGATCGACCCTTCGCGCCACCAGGACCAGACCTCCTCGGTGACGTAGGGCAGGAACGGCGCCAGGAGTCGCAGCTGCACGTCGAGCGCGATCGCCAGAGCGGCCTTCGCCGACGCCGCCGGCTCGTCGCCGCGTCCGCCGTACGCCCGCTCCTTGACCAGCTCGAGGTAGTCGTCGCAGAACTCCCAGAAGAACTTCTCGGTGACCTCGAGCGCGGTGGTGTAGTCGTAGGCCTCGAACGCCTCGGTGGCCTTCGTGACGACGTTGGCAAGACCGCCGAGCATCGCGCAGTCGACGGGGGCGCTCACCGACGCGGGGGAGGACTCCACCGCACCGAGCCCGAGCACGAACTTCGACGCGTTGAGGACCTTCATCGCCAGCCGCCGGCCGACCTTCATCTGCGTCTCGTCGAAGGGGGAGTCGGCCCCGGGCCTGGCCAGCGCGGCACGCCAGCGGACGGCGTCGGCGCCGTACTTGTCGAGGATGTCGGTCGGGACGATGACGTTGCCCTTGGACTTGCTCATCTTCTTGCGGTCGGGGTCGACCACGAAACCGGAGATCAGCACGTGCTTCCAGGGCACGACGTGGTTCTCGTGGTGGGCTCGGACGACCCGGGAGAACAGCCAGGTCCGGATGATGTCGTGCGCGTGCGTGCACAGGTCCATCGGGAAGACCCTCTGGAAGAGGTCGTCGTCGGACTCCCAGCCGCCTGCGATGTGCGGGGTCAGCGACGAGGTTGCCCAGGTGTCCATCACGTCCGGGTCGCCGATGAAGCCGCCCGGCTTGCCCCGTTGGTCCTCGTCGTAGCCGTTTGGTGCCTGCGTCGAGGGGTCGACGGGCAGCTCGTCCTCCCGCGGCATCAGCGGGTGCTCGTAGTCGGGCTCCCCGTCCTCGTCGAGCGGGTACCAGACCGGGAACGGGATGCCGAAGAACCGCTGGCGCGAGATCAGCCAGTCACCGTTCAGGCCGCCGACCCAGTTGTCGTAACGGTGCCGCATGTGGCTGGGGTACCACTGCATCTCCTCACCGCGCTCGACCAGCTCTGCGCGGAGCTCTTCGTCGCGGCCGCCGTTCTTGATGTACCACTGCCGGGTGGACACGATCTCGAGGGGCTTGTCGCCCTTCTCGTAGAAGTTGGTCATCCGCTGCGTCGGCTTCGGCTCGCCGTCGAGGTCGCCGCTCTCGCGGAGCTTCGCCACCATCGCCTCACGGGCGCTGAACGTCGTCTTGCCGGCGAGATCCGCGTACGCCGATGCTGCGGGCTCGTGCGAGAGCCACGACGGCGTCTCGCGGTGGAGCCTGCCGTCGCGGCCGATCACGGTGCGGACCGGAAGCTGGAGCTCCCGCCACCACTGGACGTCGGTCAGATCGCCGAACGTGCAGCACATCGCGACGCCTGCGCCCTTGTCCGGCTCCGCGGCCTCGTGGGCGAGAACCGGGATCTCCACGCCGAACACCGGCGAGGTGACCGTCGTGCCGAACAGGTCCTTGTAGCGCTCGTCCTCAGGGTGCGCGATGAGCGCGACGACCGCCGGGATCAGCTCGGGCCGCGTGGTCTCGATGTAGACCGGGGAGCCATCGGGCTTGTGGAAGGAGACGCGGTGGTAGGCGCCGGGGTACTCGCGCGCCTCCAGCTCCGCCTGTGCGACAGCGGTCTGGAAGGTGACGTCCCACAGCGTCGGCGACTCCTGGAGGTAAGCCTCACCGCGGGCGAAGTTGCGCAGGAAGGCCCGCTGGGACACGGTCTGCGACTTCTCGCCGATCGTCGTGTAGTGCTGGCTCCAGTCCACCGAGAGCCCGAGCGTGCGCCACAGCGACTCGAAGACCTCCTCGTCCTGCTCGACCAGCTGCTCGCACAGTGCGATGAAGTTGGGGCGGCTGATCGGGACCTGCTTCTTCGGGTCCGGCTTCTGCGGCGGTGTGAAGTCGGGGTCGTACGGCAGCGACGGGTCGCACCGCACGCCGAAGTAGTTCTGCACGCGGCGCTCGGTCGGCAGGCCGTTGTCGTCCCAGCCCATCGGGTAGAAGACGTCCATGCCGCGCATCCGCTGGAAGCGGGCGATGAGGTCTGTGTGCGTGTAGGAGAAGACATGCCCGACGTGCAGAGAGCCCGAGACGGTCGGGGGAGGGGTGTCGATCGAGTAGATCTGCTCGCGGGGCTTGGACCGGTCGAACTTGTAGGTCTCCTCGGACTTCCAGCGCTTGACCCACTTGCCCTCCAACCCCTCCAGGGCAGGCCGGTCCGGCACGACTACCGAGCGGCCGGTGGTCGCGTCGGTGGTGTCTCCGTGCTGGTGACCGGGCAGGTCAGGTGTGGGGTTGGTGTCCATGGCCCGAAATCTTACGGGGGCGCCTCCCGCGTGGGCGACTCAGTTCCGGCCGTACGCCGGGCCGGCTGCCGCCGGGCTCCCCGTAGACTCGAACCGCGATGTCTGACACCCCCTCCCCAGCGCCGGCGTCGTCGACGCCTGCCGACGCCCCCACCACGTACGCCGACGTCGAGCGCGCCCTGCTCGCCCGCTGGCCCGAGACGAAGCTCGACCCGAGCCTCGAGCGCATCGAGGCCCTCATGCACCTGCTCGGAGACCCGCAGCGGGCCTACCCCGTGGTGCACCTGACCGGCACCAACGGCAAGACGAGCACGTCGCGGATGATCGACACCCTGATCCGCGGCCGGGGGCTGCGCACGGGACGCTTCACCAGCCCGCACGTGGAGGCGATGACCGAGCGGATCTCGCTCGACGGGGAGCCGCTCTCGGAGGAGGCGTTCGTCGAGGCGTACCACGACGTCGCGCCGTTCGCCGCGCTCGTGGACGCCGACAGCGAGCACCCGCTGTCGTTCTTCGAGGCGGTCGTCGGCATGGCCTACGCCGCCTTCGCGGACGCTCCGGTCGACGCCGCGATAGTCGAGGTCGGCATGGGCGGGTCCTGGGACGCCACGAACGTCGCCGACGGCAAGGTCGCGGTGATCACCCCGATCAGCGTCGACCACGCGAAGTACCTCGGCGAGCGACCCGAGGACATCGCGATCGAGAAGGCCGGGATCATCAAGCCTGGTTCGACCGTGGTCATGGCGGTCCAGCCACCCGCGGTCGAGGAGGTGCTCCTCGAACGCGCGGCCGAGGTCGGAGCCACGGTGCTGCGCGAGGGAGTCGACTTCGGGGTGGTCCACCGGCTGCCCGCCGTCGGCGGCCAGATGCTGCGGCTTCAGGGTCTCCGCGCGGAGTACGACGAGGTCTTCCTCCCGCTGTACGGCGCCCACCAGGGTCAGAACGCCGCGCTCGCGCTTGCGGCGGTCGAGGCCTTCGCCGGCGACGAGCCGCTCGACGCCGAGCTCGTGCACGAGGCGTTCGGTGAGGTCACCTCGCCTGGGCGACTCGAGATCATCCGCCGAAGCCCGACGATCGTGCTCGACGCCGCCCACAACCCCCACGGGGCGAAGGCGGTCGCCGAGGCGCTCGAGGACTCGTTCACGTTCAACCCGCTGGTCGGCGTGGTCGGAGTGATGGCCGACAAGGACTACGAGGGCGTGCTGGCGGCGTTCGAGCACGTCTTCGCCGAGGTCGTGTGCACCCAGAACTCCACGCCGCGCGCGATGCCCGCCGAGGAGCTGGCCGAGGTGGCCCGCGGCATCTTCGGCTCGGACCGGGTGCACGTCGCGCCGCGGCTCGACGACGCCATCGAGAAGGCGGCCACCCTGGCCGAGACCGGCGGGGTCTACGGCTCGGGCGGCGTGCTCGTCACCGGCTCCGTGATCACGGTCGGCGAGGCCCGGGCCATGCTCAAGCCGCGCGAACGCCGCGACGTCACGGAGAGGAAGTCGCGCTGATGCGTTCGGCACAGAGGTCGATGTGCGCGGCGATGCTGACGCTGCAGGCCGTCGTACTCGGCCTCACGACTCCGGTGATGATCAGCGTGGCCTCCGTGTCGGTTCCCACCGCACTGTGGGTGGGGCTGGGCCTGACCGCCGCCTGTGTCCTCGTGGCCGGGCTGCTCCGCCGGTCGTGGGCCTACTACGCCGGGTGGGCGGTCCAGCTCGCGTCGCTCGCGCTCGGGTTCGTGGTCCCGATGATGTTCCTGCTCGGCGTCATCTTCACCGCGCTCTGGGCCGCTGCGTTCTTCCTCGGGAAGAAGATCGACCGGGAGCGGGCCGAGCGCGAGGTCCTCGAGCAGCAGTGGGCTGCCGAGCACGGCGACCAGACCCCGGGCAGTTAGGCTGCCCCCATGTCACAGCGCACTCTGGTCCTGCTCAAGCCCGACACCGTCCGCCGCGGACTCGTCGGCGAAATCCTCAGCCGGTTCGAGGCCAAGGGCCTCTCGATCGTGGCGATGGACCTGCGGACGATCGACGCCTCGGTCGCCGACGAGCACTACGCCGAGCACGTCGAGAAGGACTTCTACCCGCCGCTGCGCGACTTCGTGACCAGCGGTCCGCTGGTGGCGTGCGTGCTCGAGGGCGACCAGGCAGTCGACGTGGTCCGGGCACTCAACGGCGCAACGGACGGCCGGAAGGCCGCTCCGGGCACCATCCGGGGCGACCTGTCGCTGTCGAACCGGGAGAACCTCGTGCACGGCTCCGACTCGCTCGAGTCCGCCGAGCGCGAGATCAAGATCTGGTTCCCCAACATCTGAGCCTCGACCTTCCAGCCCGGATCTGGCCGATGGCGGCCGGTTCTCGTATCAGAACCGACGCCATCGGCCACTTCCGTCTCCCCACGGCGCGTCGTAGTTCGGCCGAAGTACGGCGGATGACCCATATGGGTGGTTATCGGCGAACGCTCGACTTTCTCCCCGATTTCGAAGGGAAGGGGTCTAACGTCCGAATGATCGTGGGTCTGCCTGGGAGGGGCACGCGCGTTCAGGCCGCCACGTCACATAAGGGCTGTACTCATCCTGCTCAGTGGGGGTCATCTAGATGCGTTCCAAAATCAGGGCAACGTTGGCGGGAGCCGCAACAGCGGCACTCGTCCTCAGTTCCGCGGGTCTCGCACACGCCGACACCGTGGTCGTCGGCCCCGATGTCACCAGGGCGCCGGGCCAGGCAGGTTCCTTCGTCGTCGGGCTCATTGCCGAGGACGACGATGGGGTCAACAACTGCAACGCCGCCGGCGGTCCGAATGCCACGACGGTGCAGTTCGCCTCGAGCAACGGTGCTGTGGTCGCCGCTCCCGCCAGCGCCGTGCTGAACGGCTGCGACGACCCGACGACCGCGAACGTCATCGAGAACGCTGTGACCGTGAGCTACACCGTCTCGGGAACCGCGGTCGACGGGGACGTGGCCACGATCACGGCAACGGCGTCGGGTGGCAAGTCGCCCGGAAAGCCCAACGTCTACGGCACCTATGACCCCGACTCGATCAAGATCTCGGTCGCGACACCGCTGCCGCCGGACTCGACAGGTCCGGTGATCACGCCGATCGTCACCGGCACCATGGGCCAGAACGGCTGGTACACCAGTGACGTGACCGTCACCTGGAGCGTGTCGGACGACGAAGGGCCCATCTCGTCGAGCACAGGCTGCGCACCGACCACGGTCAGCACCGACACGGCAGGACAGACCCTGACCTGCGCGGCGGCGAGCGCAGGCGGCACCTCGACGAAGTCCGTGACCATCAAACGTGACGCCACCGCGCCCACCGTGCGCTGCGCGGCTGCGGACGGTGCGTGGCACGCCGACAACGTGAGCCTCGGCTGCACCGCCTCGGACGGCGGGTCCGGCATCGCCGACGCGGGCAAGTCGTTCTCGCTCTCCACCTCCGTGGCTCCCGGGGAGGAGACCAGCAACACCTCCACAGGTTCGCGCACGGTGTACGACGAGGCCGGCAACCCTGCTACCGCGGGTCCGATCGCCGGCAACAAGGTCGACCGCAAGGCGCCCGAGGTCAGCTGTGGCAGTGACGACGGTACGTGGCACTCCGGCGACCTCGACGTCGCCTGCACCGCCATCGATGGCGGGTCCGGGCTCGCCGACAGCAGCGACGCGTCGTTCACCCTGTCGACCAACGTTGCGGACGGCGTCGAGACGGACGCCGCCTCGACCCCGTCGCGTCAGGTAGCCGACGCTGTGGGCAACACCGCTACGGTTTCCGCGATCACCGGGATCAAGGTCGACCGCAAGGCGCCACAGGTCAGCTGCGACCCCGTCGACGGCAACTGGCACAAGGGGGATGTGACCCTCGTCTGCACCGCAGTGGACAACGGTTCGGGTCTCGCCGACAGCGACGACGCGTCCTTCACCCTGTCCACGAATGTCGCGGGCGGCGACGAGACGGGCGACGCCTCGACCGGTTCCCGCGACGTTTCCGACACCGTGGGCAACAGCGTGACGGTGGGCCCCTTCGCGGGCAACAAGGTCGACAAGAAGGCGCCGCAGATCAGCTGTGGCAGTGACGACGGTGCGTGGCACAAAGCGAACGTGGACATCGCCTGCACCGCCAAAGACGGCGGTTCCGGCGTGGCCGACAGCGCCGACGCGTCGTTCACCCTGTCCACGACGGTGGCTGAGGGCGAGGAGACGAGCAACGCCTCTACCGGGTCACACGACGTCTCCGATGGTGTCGGCAACACGTCCACCGCTGGGCCGATCTCCGGGATCAAGGTCGACATGAAGACGCCGCAGATCAGCTGTGACCTCGTCGACGACACGTGGCACACGAGCGACGTGACCCTCGAGTGCACCGCCGTGGACAACGGGTCGGGTCTCGCTGACAGCGACGACGCGTCCTTCACCCTGTCGACGAACATCGCCGACGGCGAGGAGACCGACGACGCCTCGACCGGATCCCGTGTCGTCTCAGACACCGTCGGAAACAGCGTGACCGTAGGCCCGTTCGCGGGGATCAAGGTCGACAAGAAGGCACCACAGGTCAGCTGCGGCAAGGACGACGGCACCTGGCACAAGGCCGACGTGACGATCACCTGCACCGCCACTGACGACGGCGCCGGCCTGGCCGACGCCGCCGACGGGTCCTTCACCCTCTCGACGAACGTCGGGGAGGGCGAGGAGACGGACGACGCCTCGACCGGTTCCCACGAAGTCTCCGACGCCGTCGGTCACACCGTGACGGCCGGCCCGGTCATCGGGATCAAGGTCGACAGGAAGGCCCCCGCAATCACCTGGTCCACAGGTGCGGGCTCGGACTTCTACTTCGGTGACCAAGTCACCGCACCGACTTGCACGGCCGCTGATGGTGGCTCCGGCCTGGCCGGTGGGTGCACCGTCAGCGGGTTCAGCACCGCCGTCGGGACGCACACCGTCACCGCGACGGCAACGGACAACGTGGGGAACGTCGGCAGGTCGACCCTGACGTACACGGTCAAGGCCTGGACGCTGGACGGCTTCTACAAGCCGGTGGACATGGACGGTGTGCTGAATACGGTCAAGGCCGGCTCGACGGTTCCGCTGAAGTTCAACGTCTACAAGGGCACCGAGAGGCTCACCTCGAACATCGGGGCGGCTTTCTCGATCAAGAAGGTGACCTGCGGGAATACCGCCGTCACAGACGCGATCGAGGAGTTCACCACTACAGGCTCGACATCTCTTCGCTATGACACGACCTCTCAACAGTGGATCCAGAACTGGGCAACGCCGAAGTCCGGCGTGGGCTCCTGCTACAGGGTGACCATGACGACCGTTGATGGCTCGCCCATCTCAGCCGACTTCAAGCTGAAGTAGGCGCGAGAGCGACCACCGAAGGCCCCCGTACCCACCGCGGTGCGGGGGCCTTCGTCGTTCCCGGGTCATCACGAGCGGCCCTGCGCGTGTCCTGCCGGGATGTCAACCCCTGCCCGCTTAGCCTTTTGCCACGGGTCGGTGAGCAGGTTCGCCGTACCCCTGTGTCTGGGAGATCAGAGGGCGGGACACCATGGCGAACAGCTTCATCGGCCGGGACATGGCTGTCGATCTCGGCACCGCCAACACCCTCGTCTACGTACGCGGCAAGGGCGTGCTGCTCGACGAGCCGTCGGTCGTCGCGCTCAACTCCACCACGGGCGAGATCCTGGCGGTCGGCCACGACGCGAAGCGGATGATCGGCCGCACCCCGGACAACATCACCGCGATCCGGCCCCTGCAGGACGGGGTGATCGCGGACTTCGACTCCACCGAGCAGATGCTCCGGTTCTTCATCCAGCAGGTGCACCGGCGTCGCTACTTCGCCAAGCCCCGCCTGGTGATCTGCGTGCCGAGCGGGATCACCGCAGTCGAGCAGCGCGCGGTCAAGGAGGCGGGCTACCAGGCCGGAGCCCGACGGGTGTACATCGTCGAGGAGCCGATGGCAGCCGCGATCGGCGCGAACCTCCCGGTGCACGAGGCGACCGGCAACATGGTCGTCGACATCGGAGGCGGTACGACGGAGGTCGCGGTCATCTCCCTCGGCGGCATCGTCACGAGCCTCTCCATCCGTACGGCGGGCGACGACCTCGACCAGGCGATCATCGCGTGGATGAAGAAGGAGTACTCCCTGATGCTGGGGGAGCGCACCGCCGAGGAGATCAAGATGACCCTCGGGTCGGCGTTCCCGCTGCCGCAGGAGCCTGAGGCCGAGGTGCGGGGCCGCGACATGATCTCGGGCCTGCCCAAGACCGTCGTGGTGTCCAGCGCCGAGGTCCGGCAGGCCCTCGAGGAGCCGCTCCACACGATCGTCGACGCGGTCCGCACCACCCTCGACCAGACCCCGCCCGAGCTCGCCGGCGACATCATGGACCGCGGCCTCGTGCTCACCGGTGGCGGTGCGCTGCTGCGCGGGCTCGACGAGCGGCTGCGCCACGAGACCGGCATGCCCGTGCACATCGCCGAGGACCCGCTCCACTCGGTGGCCATGGGCGCCGGCAAGTGCGTCGAGGAGTTCGAGGCGCTGCAGCAGGTCCTCGTGTCCGAGCCCCGACGGCGATGACCGGGGCGGTGACCTGAGATGGCCATGCGCGACCAGGACAAGCGACCCTCCCGGGGCCTGCTCGTCCTCCTGCTCCTCGCGAGCTTCACGCTGATCACCCTCGACGTCCGCGGTGGGGAGAACTCTCCGGTCGACCCGCTCCGCGCTGTCGCCGGCCAGGTCTTCGGGCCGGTGGAGGAGGTGACGGCGACCGTCGTACGCCCGTTCGAGGCGGTCCCCGGGTTCTTCACCACGACGGGCAAGCTCCGCGAGCAGGTGCGCCGGCTCGAGGCACAGAACGCCGCGCTCGAAGGCCAGCTCGCCACGACCTCGGTCGCCCGCAACCGGGCCGCTGAGCTCGACGGACTCCTGAAGAGCGCGGGCGACACCGGCTACGACGTCGTGCCGGCGCGGGTCGTCGCGATCGGGCCGGCACAGTCGTTCTCGCGCACCGTCACCATCGACGCCGGCACCAGTTCGGGTGTCGACGCGGACATGACCGTGCTCAACAACCAGGGCCTGGTCGGCCGCGTCATCCGAGCCGACCGCTCCACCGCGACGGTGCTGCTGATCAGCGACCGCGACTCCGTCGTGGGCGGCCGTCTCGGGTCGAACATGGAGGTCGGGTTCCTCCGGGGCCGCGGCGACGTGGGCGACTCCGGGCGCCTCGACCTCGACCTCGTGGACAACGCGGTGACGCCGACGGCCGGTGACGTGGTCGTGACCTGGGGCTCGGAGAAGAGCGCACCCTATGTAGCTGGGATCCCCATAGGTCGGGTCACCTCGGTGTTCAGCAGCCCGCGGCAGCTGTCGCGCCGCGCGGTGATCGAGCCGTTCGCCGACTTCTCCTCGCTCGACCTCGTGGGCGTCGTCGTCCGCGGCGATGCCAAGGGCGACCGGGCCGTGATCAAGGCCGACGACGCCGGTAGGAAGGGCGGTCGGTGATGGCAGCGGCTCGCGCGCTCGTGCTCACCGTGGTCATCACGCTCGCCGTGGTGCTCCAGGTCGCGATGTTCTCCTACCTCTCCTACGGCGGGGTCGTCCCGAACCTCGCGCTCCTGGTCGTCGTGGCGGCAGCCCTCGTCCGCGGACCCCAGTTCGCGGCAGTGATCGGCTTCCTCGCAGGCCTGGCCATCGACCTGGCTCCTCCGACCGACCACATCGCCGGTCGCTGGGCGCTGGCGCTGGTCCTGGTCGGCTACCTCGCCGGGAGGGTCCGCCATGACGCCCGCACCTCCGCACTCGCCGCGATCGTCACCGTGGCCGCGTCGTCCTTCGTGGGGACGTCGATCTTCGCGCTGAGCGGCATCGTGCTCTCCGACCCGGCTGTGCCCGCCGTCCAGGCGCTGTCGGTGATCCCGACCGCGGTGGTGTACGACGTCCTCCTCACACCGTTCGTCCTGCCGCTGATGATGCGGCTGTTCCGCAGGCTCGAGCCGCATCAGGTGGCGTACTGATGGTCTCCTTCCGAGGGCACTCAGGACGGGGCGCAGGCTCGAGCGACGGCGGCCCGAACGGCAGCGGGGGCTCGACCAGCAGCAAGGGGCGCGTGCCGCGGGTCCACGCGACCTCGCGCCAGAAGAGCCGCCTGCGCCTGGTCGTGGTGCAGACGATCGTCCTCACGCTGTTCGTGACCCTGTTCGCGCGCCTGTGGTACCTCCAGGTCCTCGGAGGGGAGGCCTACAAGGCCCAGGCCGCCGAGCAGTCCGTCCGCGAGCTCGTCGTGCAGCCGGCACGAGGGCTTGATCGTCGACGACATGGGGCGGCCCCTCGTCGCGAACC
Organism: uncultured Actinomycetota bacterium; assembly: GCA_963721165.1. Classification (GTDB taxonomy): domain Bacteria; phylum Actinomycetota; class Actinomycetes; order Propionibacteriales; family Nocardioidaceae; genus Nocardioides_C. The sequence continues at coordinate 75,551 of CAVRIE010000015.1, forward strand.
GCACCTCCTGGGTGGTCACCGTCGACCGCACGATGCTGAAGAAGATGAGCGACGGCCGGCAGGAGGAGCTCCTGCGGAGGGTCGCACGCACCGTCGGGTCGACGTACAAGGAGGTCCTGGCGCGCACGCTCCTGTGCGGTGACCCGGGCTCGGTCGAGGGCAAGTGCTGGAACGGCTCGCCGTACCAGCCGGTGCCGGTCGCCGAGGACGTGCCACAGCAGACCGCGGTGTCGATCCTGGAGCAGAGCGAGGACTACCCCGCGGTGCTCGCGGAGTCGACCAGCGTCCGCGCCTACCCCTCGCCGTACGGCATCAATGCCGCGCACCTGCTCGGGTACCTCAGCCCGATCACGGAGGAGGAGCTGGACGAGGCGAAGGCGGAGGCCGACACCTCCGTCCACGGCGCCTCCGTCGTGGGACGCGCAGGGGTGGAGAAGGAGTACGACAAGTACCTTCGTGGCGCCCCCGGCTACAAAAGGGTCGCGGTCGACAGCATGGGCCGGGTCCTGGGCGACTCCGGCGAGGTCGAGGGCAGGGCCGGCGACACGCTGGTGACCTCGATCGACTCGCGGGTGCAGTCGGTCGTGGAGAAGCAGCTCGCCACGACGATCAGGACGGCACGGCAGACCGTCGACCCCGTCACCGGCCGCAGGTACGTCGCCGACTCCGGCGCCGTGGTCGTCATGGACGCCACCAACGGCCGGATCGTCGCGATGGCGGGCTACCCGACCTACGACCCGGGTGTCTGGGTCGGCGGGATCAGGACCAAGGAGCTGGCGCGGCTCTACTCGGAGAAGGCCGGCACCCCGCTGCTGTTCCGCGCGACGCAGGGACAGTTCGCGCCCGGCTCGACCTGGAAGCCGTTCATGACCTCCGGGGCGCTGCAGAACGGCTACACCCACGACACGCGGCTGAACTGCTCGTCGTCGTTCCGGGTCGGCAACCGTGACTTCAAGAACTACGAGTCCGGCGCCTACGGCTCGATCGGCTTCGACAAGGCGCTCGAGGTCTCCTGCAACACCTTCTTCTACCGGATCGGCTTCAACTTCTGGCAGAAGTTCGGCAGCGACGTGGACAACATCAAGGCCAAGGACCCGCTGGTCAGCATGGCCAAGATGTTCGGCTTCGGCTCCGAGACCGGCATCGACCTCCCGGGTGAGGCAAGCGGACGCATCGCCGACCGCCAGTGGAAGCGCGACTACTACGAGGCCAACAAGGACTACTACTGCAGGCTCGGCAAGAAGGCGGGGAGCGACTTCCTGCACCGCTTCGCGCGGGAGTTCTGCGTCGAGGGGTACGCCTACCGCGCCGGTGACGCCGTGAACTTCGCGATCGGCCAGGGCGACACGATCGTCACGCCGCTCCAGCTCGCCCGCGCCTACTCCGCCCTGTCCAACGGCGGCACGCTGTGGGAGCCACGGGTGGCCAGGGCGATCGTGGACCCGCAGGGCAAGGTCATCAAGGAGATCAAGCCGAAGAAGGTCCGGAACGTGAAGGTGGCACAGCGTCACCTTCGCTACATCGACCAGGCGCTGCAAGGGGTCTCCCAGCGCGGGACCATGGCGTGGCGGCTGATCGACTTCCCGCTCGACAAGGTCCAGATCCGCTCCAAGACCGGGTCTGCGGAGGTCTACGGCAAGCAGAGCACCTCCTGGGTCGCGTCGTACGACAAGCGCTACGCCGTGGTGATGATGGTCTCCCAGGGCGGCACCGGCTCCGGTACGTCCGGTCCGGCGGTCCGCAAGATCTGGGAGACGCTGTACGGCATCAAGGGCACCGACGTGGTCGCCGCGAGGGCGGCGCTCCCCGGGGCGAAGCCTCCGGCCGGACTGCCCGTGTTCGCCAGGGACGGCGAGATCCTTCCCCCTGCCGGGCACATCGAGAAGGCGGCTCGTCACGAGAAGCCCTCCCGTGCCAAGAAGATGGACCGGAGGCGCGGCCGATGACGATGGCCCCACCAGCTCGAGCCCGATACTCCCGGATCGACGGACCGAGCCGCGCGCGTGCTCCTCGCCTCGACTGGCTGCTCATGCTCGCCGTCGCCGGGCTGCTGGTCGCCGGCACTCTCCTCGTCTGGTCGGCGACGGTGAACCGCGAGGACCTCACAGCCGGAGTGTCGACGGCGTACCTGAAGAAGCACCTGGTGAACATCGCGATCGGCGTCGTCCTCGGTGTCATGATCATCGCGACCGACCACCGGTGGGTGCGCATCCTGGCGCCCCTGGTGTACGTCGGATCCGTGGTCGGCCTTCTGCTCGTGCTCGTCATGGGCAGCACGATCAACGGCTCGAGGTCGTGGCTCATGGTCGGCGGGATGTCGATCCAGCCCGCCGAGTTCGCCAAGCTCGCAGTGGTGATCGGCATGGCGCTGCTCGTGGCGGAGCGCACGGAGGGCTCGTGGAAGCAGCGCGAGGTGCGCCACCTCGACGTCCTCGGCATGCTCGCGATCGCGGGCCTGCCCGCGTCCTTGATCCTGCTCCAGCCCGACCTGGGCACCATGCTCGTGCTGTCCGCGACGGTGTTCGGGGTCGTTGCGATCTCCGGGGCTCCCCGGCGGTGGCTGTTCACGCTGGCCGGGGGAGCGGTCGGGACGGCCGTGCTCGCCGTCCAGGCCGGGGTGCTGAAGGCCTACCAGGTCGACCGGTTCATGGCGTTCACCAACCCGGGACTCGACCCCCGCGGCGCCGGCTACAACACCGAGCAGGCCCGGATCGCGATCGGCAACGGCGGTGTCTTCGGCCAGGGCCTCTTCCACGGGTCGCAGACCAAGTCCGGCTTCGTGCCCGAGCAGCACACCGACTTCATCTTCACCGTCGCGGGGGAGGAGCTCGGGCTCGTCGGTTCGGCCGTGCTCATCTCGCTGCTCGGCGTCGTGCTGTGGCGTGCGCTCACCATCGCCACCCACGCGGACGACCTGTTCGGCCGGCTCGCCGCGGGCGGCATCGCCTGCTGGTTCGGCTTCCAGGCGTTCCAGAACATCGGGATGTGCCTCGGCATCATGCCGGTCACGGGCGTCCCGCTCCCGCTCGTGTCCTACGGCGGGTCCTCGATGTTCGCCGGCCTGATGGCGATCGGTCTGCTCCAGAACATCCACCTGCGCACCGAGCGGTCCATGGGGCTCGGTGTCGCCAGCACCCGGCTGGTGCGCAGCCGGTTCTGACGTCGGCCCGGAGCGCTGAAGGGCGCGGCTGCGTCGAGCCGCGGGCAGGTCAGTCAGCGGCCTCCGGTTGCGGGCGACCGAGCGCCCGGAAGTACCACCCTGCCTGTCGCCAGAGATCCGGGTCGAGAGTGTTCCGACCGTCGATGATGCGGGGCTCGGCGACGAGGTGCAGCAGCTCCCGCGGATCGAGCTGTGCGAACTCCTCCCACTCGGTCAGGTGCAGCACGAGGTGCGCGCCCTCCACGGCGGCGGCGACGCTCTCCGCGAAGTGCAGTGTCGGGAACATCCGGGCGGCACTCGCGTTCGACTGCGGGTCGTAGACACTGACCTGGGCCCCATGGAGCTGGAGCCGCGCGGCGACGTTCAGTGCGGGGGAGTCGCGAACGTCGTCGGTCTCGGGCTTGAAGGAGGCACCGAGCGCGGCGATGCGCCGGCCCAGCACGTCCCCGTGGCACTCCTCGGTGGCCACCTCGACCATGCGGTGACGCCGGCGCATGTTGATCAGGTCGACCTCGCGGAGGAACGTCAACGCCTCGTCCGCCCCCAGCTCACCTGCGCGGGCCATGAGGGCCCGGATGTCCTTGGGCAGGCAACCGCCGCCGAACCCCAGCCCTGGCTTGAGGAACCGGTGGCCGATCCGGTCGTCGTGCCCGATGGCCTCGGTCAGCGTCACCACGTCCGCGCCCGTGGCCTCGCAGAGCTCCGCCATGGCGTTGGCGAACGAGACCTTCGTCGCGAGGAAGGCGTTGGCCGCAGCCTTGACCAGCTCCGCTGTCGGCAGGTCGGTGACGATGACCGGCAGCTCGCGCGTCATCAAGCCCGCGTACACGTTGCGGAGCACCTTCTCGCCCTCCGCGGACATCACTCCGAACACCAGCCGGTCCGGGGAGAGCGTGTCGGCGACCGCATGTCCCTCGCGCATGAACTCAGGGCTCCATGCCACCTCGACCATGACGCCCCTCGGCGCCAGGACCCGGGAGACCTCAGCGATCCGTGCTGCGGTGCCCACGGGGACGGTCGACTTGCCGACGAGGAAGGTGGGGCGGGTGAGATGAGGGACCAGCTCCTGCACGGCGGAGAGCACCTGTCCCGTGTCGGCCGCGAGCCCGTCGCGGCGTTGAGGCGTGCCCACGCAGAGGAAGTGCACCTCCGCGTGGTCCGCGAGCTCGGCCACCGACGTGGTGAACCGCAGCCTGCCGGATGCGGTGTGTCGCTGGAGCAGCTCGGGCAGACCGGGCTCGAAGAACGGGAGCCGTCCCGACTGGAGCTCGGCCACCTTGGTCGCGTCCGTCTCGGCGACGAGTACGTCGAACCCGAGTTCGGCGAGGCACGCGGCGTGTGTGGCGCCCAGGTATCCGGCGCCGATGACGCCAACACTGTCCGTCACTGGAGCACCCCCTTGATGCTGGTCGGTTCGAGCAGGTCGTCGATGAGGTCGCGAGGCGCGTCACGGAACGCGTAGACCGCGGCGAGCCGCAACCTCGTGGTGAGGAGGTATCCGGGAACTCGGTCGACGACGGCCGGGTCCGCCGCGTAACCCTCCAGCAGGGCGTGCACGCAAGCCTTCGAGCGGCTCTGGTGGCAGAGACCCTGGCGGCTGCGCAGGTCGAAGTGCGCGATCAGGTTGGCCAGGTCGAGTGCGGCCTCGCCGGTCGTGCAGACGTCGAAGTCGAGCAGACCGATGGGTCGGCCCTCCGCGACCAGGATCTGCTTGTCGTGCAGGTCCCGGTGCACGAGCACGTCAGGCGTGGCCGGGCCCGCCAACCACGACGCCGCCTGGTCCAGAGCGGTGCGCCAGCCGCGGTCGCCGAGGAGCCCGTAGTCCTCGGCCGCCTGGAGCCGAAGCCGTGCGACCTCGAGCTCGGCGGGCACGTCGTGAGGGGGACGTTCGGGCCGAACCGGGAGCTGGTGCAGGTCGCGCAGTGCCCGGCCGATGGCGAAGGCGGTCGTGGCCAGCGCGCCCACGCTCACGGCTGCGTCCGACAGCCGGGCCTGCATCGTCACGCCGGGCAACGCCGAGATGACGACCGTTCCCTCGGCCGGGTTGGTGGCTCTCACCTCGGGAAGAGCGAGCGAGGGGACGCGGATGCTGGTGAGCGGCGTGGTGACCGAGGGCAGGTGGGACGGCCGGACCACCTTCGTGTAGTCGCCGTCGGCGGTGCGGACCACGGCTCGCCGCTCCGCCTTGTGCGCTACCAGCCTTGCGTCGGACTGGTTCACGATCGGTCTCAGTGCGGGCAGGCGTCGGTCCGCACCGCTTCGCTGGATCACGATCCCGGAGCCGTCGAGCATGTGAACGTCGGACTCGCCGCCGGTCACGCGGGTCTCGGCGGCGACGGCCGCGGCCTGAGCGGGGTCGCGGAACCACTGACCCGCGACCATCCGCATGTGGGCGTCGTAGAACTCGAGCAGCAGCAGGTCCCTGCCGCGGGGGGCGGTCTTGCGCAGGAGGAGTCCCGCGTCACCCGCCCGGTCGATGATCTCCGCCACGAGGGTCACCATGGCCTCCCCGTTTCGCTTGTCACGGTGTCGACCTCCTGCCGGGCCAGGCCGACCAGTCGGCGGATCTGCCCTCGCCAGTCCGGCTGCCGGTTGCGGAACGGCTCGACCGCCTGTTGCAGCAAGAAGGCAGCACCGTGGATTCGGAGTCGCTGCTCGTCGGGTAGCCGGCCGGCCGCGTCGTACCCGGTGTACAAGGCGTCCAGGACCGGGCGCGCTGTCGCCGGGTCCATGCCGGGGGTCCGGACCAGCGCTGCCCAGCAGCAGCCGAGGTCGGCGGCGGGGTCACCGAGGCAGGCACTGTCGAGGTCGATGAGGGTGGCGCGGTCGCTCTCGTCCAGGACGACCTGGTCACCGGAGAAGTCCCCGTGCAGCACCGCGCTGCCGGGATCGAGCGTCGCCAGGTACTCGGTGATCGCTCGGGAGAGGTCCTCGGCCTCGGGTGCCAGCTCGGGGAGCAGGCGCGCGAGCTGTTCTCCGGATGCGCGCACGGCATGCGCCTGCATCTTGGGCGTGCGCCGTGGAAGTCGCACCCCTGAGCGCCCGTGCAGCCTCGCGAGCGCAGTCCCCGCGTGGCGCCATCCCGTCATTCCGGCCGACCTGCCTGCCAGGTCCGAGCCCTGCACCCACTCGACGGCGACGACGGCGTGCCGGACCGAGGACCCCAGGATCGAAGGGGTGGCCGGCGGCCCGGGCTCCAGCGTCGAGTACGCGTGCCGGTGCTCGCGGATCTCCTCACGGCGGTAGGCCCGGAGAAGCACCGGACCCTCGGCGGAGTCGATGCGTGCAACCCAGCGGCGTTCGGGGTTGTAGCGGACGGTCCGGAACGGCGTCGGCGACATGTGCCGATCGGGGATCAGCTGACGGAGCAGGAGGTCACGGGTGCGGCTGTCGGAGAGCCGGAGGAGTGCCGGAAGACGACGGTCACCGCCGAAGGTCGTGACGAGCACACGCGCGAGAGGGTCGTAGGCAATCAGTGTCCCCTCAGGGGCGCGAGCGACGGACTTCTCGATCTTCACTGCAGTCTCGGCCGTGTAGGCCTTGGCGATGCACGAGCCGGCGTACCCGGTGTCCCGGTCCGTCGCCTGCAGGAGGTCGAACGACATCACGCAGCTGGTCGCAGGCTTGTACCGGATCCTTCCCGGCGCCACCGAGCAGGCGATCCCGGTGCGGTCCGACAGCCAGGAGCCAAGGTGGTCCGGGTTCAGGAGCAGCGGGAGCCCGACCAGCTGGGGGTCGCGTTCGAGGAGGGCGAGGTCAGCTGAGTCGAGCATCGTCCAGCCCCCCGGTGCGGCGCGTGAGTACGTCGTACGGCGCACCGTCGTCGATGACGACCCCTTGCTCGATCCAGAGGACCCGGTCGCACTCGGCACCGAGCACGGCTGCGAGGTCGTGGGTGATCAGCAAGGTCGTCCGACCGACGGTCAGCCGGTCGAGGGCGGTGAAGACCTCGCGCTCGGTCTCCTGGTCGAGCCCGGTCATCGCCTCGTCGAGGATGACGATGGGCGCGTCTCGCATCGCGGCTCTGGCGATCGCGATGCGCTGCCGCTCACCGCCGGAGAGCGTGGCCCCTCGCTCGCCGATCACGGTCTCGTAACCGTTCGGGAGGCGCTGGATGAAGTCGTGGGCCCCCGCGGTCCGGGCGGCGGCCTCGATGGCGGCTTCGGACGCGTCGGGCAAGCCGTGCGCGATGTTCTCGCGGATCGTGGTGGCGAACAGGAGGCTCTCCTGGAGCACGACCGCGAGCTGGGTGCGGACAGACTCCAGGGTCAGGTCGCGAAGGTCCTGTCCGTCGATCTCGATGCGGCCCTGGCTGGGATCGGCGAGCCGCGCCAGGAGCATGGCAAGACTTGACTTGCCGGCGCCGGAGGGCCCCACGATGGCGACGCGCTGTCCGCGGCTGACCCTGAGGTCCACTCCCCGCAGAACCGGGTGTCCGGGTTCGTACTCCAGCCACACGTCGCGGAACTCGATGTCACCGGCGAACCGACCGGCCGGTCGGGCCCCGGGGGCGTCGACGACGCTGGGACGCACTTCGAGCAGGTCCATGATGCGCTCCGCTGAGGCAGCAGCCTGCGCGATCCGGCCCGTGTACTTCGCGAAGTCACGCATGGGCTTGAAAGCGGCCTTCAGGTACGTGAGGAACACGACGAGGTCACCAGGGCTGAGCGCCCCGGCGATCACCCGCCGGGCACCGACGTAGAGCACCAACGCCGTGGCCATACCGACCAGCACGTCGGTCTTGCGCTCGAGCCCTGCCGAGAGACGCGTGGCCCTCGCGCCGTTCTTGAGCGACTTGGCGTTGCTGTTGCTGAAGGTCTGCTGCATCCGCCCTTCGAGGGAGTAGGACTGGACGACACGCATGGACGACAGCGTCTCCGTCGCCAGGGAGGCGAGCGCGCCGTCCGCTCGCCGCTGGGACCGCGAGACGGTGTGGATGGCGCGGCTCATCCGGATGCTCGACACGAGGAAGGCAGGGAAGATGAGCAGCATGACCAGCAGGAGCTTCCAGTCCATGAACCCGATCACCACGAGCATCCCGACCAAGGTGACGGCGTTGCCGGCGAGCGGCAGCGCCGCTGTGATCGCGACGTCCTTGAGCCTGCCGATGTCGCTGGTGACCCTCGTGACCAGGTCACCGGTGCGCGTTCGGTCGTGGAAGGCCAGCGGCAGCTTGTTCAGGTGGGCGTAGACGTCCGCCCGCACGCCGCTGAGCATCCGGTTGCCGGCCAGGGCGAAGGTGAACGTGTTCACGTAGGAGGCCCCGGCGCGCAGTGTGGTGATGACGAGCAGCGCGAGACAGGCGACCACCAGGATCCGGATGTCGGCATTGACCGGTTTCACCACCGTGTCGATGGCGTACTTCAGCGGCCATGGCTCGAGGAGCCGGAAGGCCACCTCCGCCAGGAAGGCCACGCAGCCCACCGTGAGCAGGCGTCTCTCGGGACGCAGGTGCGGTCGTAGGTAGTGGCCCATGCGCCGCAGGCCGGGCAGCGACTCCCGGAGAGTCTCGCGCTTACGCCGCGCCATGGGAACCCTCCGCGAGCGTCAGCACACGGGTCACGACGGCGGTCCAGTCATGCCGCTCGACCGCCGCGGCCCGGGCCTGCCGACCCAGAGCTGCCCGTCGCGCACGGTCCGCGCGCAGGTCCGCGATCGCCGCCGCCAGAGCGGCGGGGTCCCCGGGCGGGACCAGGACTCCGTGCCGGCCGCCGCCGAGCACGGTGGGCAGGTCCCCGACGCGTGTTGCGACGACGGGGAGACCGGCCGCGAGGTACTCGTAGACCTTGAGCGGCGAGAAGTAGAAGTCCGCCAGGTCCGGGTACGGCGCCACGGCGACGTGCATCCGGTGCAGCAGGGCCGGCACGTCGTGCGGGGGCACAGCACCGGCCATCTCGACCAGATGGTCGACGTCGAGGCTCGCTGCCAGGCTCCTGAGGGACTCGGAGCGTGGGCCGTCACCGACCAGGAGCAACCGGTAGTCCGGCCGACCGGTCGAGGCCAGCAGCGCCACCGCATGGACGAGTCCCTCCACCCCGTGCCAGGGCTTGAGCGTGCCGACGAAGCCGACCGTGAACGGGCGCTCCGGTGGGGGTTCGGCTGCGGGACGGACTCGCTGGGTGTCCACACCGTTGGCGACTGTGTGCACGCGGGCGGGGTGCTTGCTGTGGGCCCTGGCCCACGCCGCAACCGCATCGCTCACGCACACCACCGTTCCGGCGCGGGAGAGCGCTTCGGCGGCAACCTGCTCGGCGCCGCTCACGTCCACGAGGGTGCGGTGGTTCCGCTGCTCCTCCACGAGGGGCGCGTTGACCTCCAGCACGCTGGGGACGCCTTGGCGGAACGCCCAGGCGGTCGCCGACCGGCCCCACAGCGAGTACCTCTCGTAGACCAGGTCCACCGGCACCGCGTGATGAAGGCGGCTCAGCACGGTGGAGACCCGGCTGTCGGCCGCACGCGCAGCGGCCTCGCGGCCCTCAGCGGTGGAGGCCGCTGCGAGCGGCAGGGGATGCAGGTGCACGTCGGAGAGCCCGGGCGGGGGGTCGCCACCCACCCGGGTGGTCAGCAGATGCACGTCGGCCCCTTGCCTGGTCAGGACGCCGAGCACCGACTGGACGTGCACGGAGGCGCCCTTGCGTCCGAAGACTGGTACGCCGGGGTCGGAGCTGACGTAGGCGACGCGCATCACGCACTCACCGCCCGCTGCTCGAGGACGATCCCCTCCATCAGGCTCACCAGGGTGCCTACGTTGTGCCTCGAGTCGAAGTGTCGCTCGACGTGCTGCCGCGCGGCTGCGGCGATCCGGCAGCGCAGATCCGCGTCGTCGACCAGCGTGGCGAGCGCTCGGGCGAGCGCCGGCACGTCTCCCTCGGGCACGAGCATGCCCGTGCTTCCGTCGTCCACGGCCTCAGGGATGCCCGTGACCGGCGTGGCAACGACGGGCGTCCCCAGAGCCATGCCCTCGAGCACCACGGTGGGAAGGCCGTCCCGGTTGCCGTCGGACCCCACGACGCAGGGCGCAGCGAGGACGGCGGCCTGCCGGATCAGCCTGCGGGTCTGGCCCTGGGGCAGTGGACCGTGGAAGGTGACGTTCCCCGCCATGCCGAGGGCCGCGGCCCGCGCGTGCAGCGCCTGCTCCTCCACGCCGGTGCCGACCAGCCCGAGTCGCACGTGTCTCCCCTCGGCCAGGAGCAGCGCGACGGCGTCGATCAGCCTGTCGAACCCCTTCTTCTCCACCAGGCGACCAACCCCCAGGACGAGCGGGGGACGCCGCAACGGGGTCGACGGTGGGTAGGCCTCGAGGTCCAGGCCGTTGTAGATGCGCACCACCCGCTGCGCGGAGGCGCCGTAGGTGGCACGCAGGAACTCCAGGTTGTAGTCGCTGATCGTCACAGCCAGGGCCGCGTCCGCCAGCTTCTGTCGAAGGTCGGCCCGGTCCACCTCGTCGTGGAAGATGTCCTTCGCGTGGGCGGTGAAGCTGTAGGTGATGCCGGCCAGTCTTGCGGCGAGGCGCGCCACCGTCGTCGCCACCGAGCCGAAGTGGGCGTGCAGGTGGTCGATCCGGTGTGCCACGACGAGCTGAGCGAGCTCCACCGCCTGTGCGGCATCGGAAGGGCTCACCGCGAGCAGCTCGGGCAGGGAGCCGGTCAGCGCGCCGCCGAGGCTGCTCTCTCCTCGGCGCATGGCGTCCCAGAGGTCCGCCGGCCGGAGCACGGACGGCAGGTACGTCACCGGAGCTGTGACGCTAGCCAGAGCCTCGTGGAAATGGCCGTCGACCGGCGTTCGCAACGAGAAGATCTCCAGGTTCATCCCACGCTTCTCCATGGCGAGTATCTCGGTGAGGATGAAGGTCTCGGAGAACCGGGGATACATCTTCAGCACGTAGCCGATACGAGGCCTCGCCGTGTCAGACCGTGGCATAGGCCCGCTCCGCCCACTGATACGTTCGCCGGCTCCGCGCCCGGTCGGAGATCAGCCGATCGGCCAGGTCCGGCAGCCTTGCGAGGCCGTCGAGGTCCACGGACGTCCGGGGCCGCCGTGGGCGAGCGACCGCGGTCCGCAGCCAGTCGCCGATGGTCCGCGAGCTGAGCCGGTCTGCGGTGAGTACGTCGACGAGCCCGGCACCGGCGAGTCGCTGGGCTCGAACCGCCTGCTCCATCCGCGGAACGGTCCGCGGCACCAGGAGTGCCGGACGCGCCGTGGTGAGGAGCTCACACACCGAGTTGTAGCCGCCCATGGACACGGTCGCCGCGGCGCGGTTGACGAACGCCGGCACGTCCGGGACGAAACGCAGGACGCGAAGGTCTTCCCGGCGACCGGCCAGCCGCGCGAGCCGCCTGAGTTCCGAAGACCCGACGTAGGGGCCGGTGATGAGGACGCCCGTGTGCCCTGGAGGAAAGGCGGCTCTTGCGAACGCGAGAGCCAACGGCCCGCCGTCCTGCCCACCGCCGACGAGCCCCAGCACGAACGGTCCGTTGACGCGGACATCCGGGACCGACCCTGCCAGGGGCGCCGCGCGCAGGAGGCTGGACCGTCCTCGAGCGAGGTAGCCGGTGTACTCCACCTTGGCTCTCGTGGAGGCCGGCCAGTCGTACTCCGAGGCAGCGTCGAAGACCCCGGGATCTCCGTAGACCCACACCTCGTCGTAGAAGCTGTCGATGGCCTCGTCCGTGCGGTGCAGGGTCCATTCGCGGGTGGTGGGCGCGTGGCCGTCGAGCACGTCGCGCACGCCCAGCACCGTGGTGGTGCCGTGCTGTTCGCGGACGTGCGCCAGCGCCTTGACGAGCTCGCCACGGACGCCCCGGGCTACCTTGTCCACGATCAGCAGATCCGGTGCGAACGCCGAGAGCACCGCGTCGGCGACGGCCTCACGCATCGCCAGGACGTCCTGCAGCGAGAGGGAGAGCACGCGCGGGTTGTACGAACCGGCGCGTGTCTTCGACAGGGTCGGGAGGGTCACGACCTCCGTGTGCGGCGGTAACGGCAGGGCGGTTGCCTCCGGTGCGCCCGTGATGAGCAGCACGTCAGTGTTCGGTCGGGCGGCGACGATGGCGGCCGCGACCAGGGTGTTGCGCCGGACATGTCCGAGGCCCTGGGTGTCGTGCGAGTACAACGCCACCCGGAGCTGGGGCCCGTCCAGGTCCGTGAGCTGCGGCGCCGAAGCTGCACCGAGGGTCGGAACGGAGAGGCCCCCTTCAGCCCTGCCTCGAACTGAGGTCATCGGAATCATCCCCAAGATGCGGCTGGATCCCCTACCCCCACGGTTCGACGTTAGGTCCGGCCGGTGTCCGCGGTAATGACACGCATGGGGCATGCATGGGGGATGGAAAAGGGACGTACTGCGTAGTGTGGAGGGCTGGACGAACCATCCGGCGAAGGGCAGCCTGAGAACACGGGGGACCGTCAGCTCAGGAGGTCGCCGTGGATGCCGCCACCTTGCACCGTCGTACCGTCGAGCTCTGGGACTCCCGTGTGTCGGGCGTCCAGGAGGAACAGTGGTCCGCCGCAACCCCGTGCGCGGACTGGAACGTTCACGACCTGGTCAACCACGTCGTCGGGGAGGAGCTGTGGGCAGTCCCGCTGATCCACGGCAGCACGATCGCGGAGGTCGGCGGCCGGTTCGACGGTGACGTCCTCGGCGCAGACCCGGTCGCCACCAGCCACCGCGCCGCAGCGGAGGCCGCTGCCGCCGCTGACGAGGTGGCTCCGGGCGCCAAGGTGCACCTGTCCTACGGCGACGAGGACACCGACGAGTACCTTCGCCAGCTCGCCGCCGACCACCTGGTGCACGGCTGGGACCTCGCCGTGGCGACCGGCGGCGACAGCAGGCTCGACCCTGAGCTGGTGGAAGAGGTGGCCCGTTGGTTCGCGGGGCGTGAGGAGCTCTACCGGGCCGGCGGTGTCATCGGCCCACACGTCGACGCCGCCGGCGACCCGCAGACCGACCTGCTCGCGGCGTTCGGCCGGGACGCGAGGTGGGCAGGCACCACCGCGTGAGGCCGACCTCGCCGCGACACGCGCTGACGAGGGCTGGACCCCATGGCGTGCACCGGCCAGGATGTCCGGATGGACGAGACCACCGTCAAGTCGGAGACCGTCGATCCCGCGATCAGCGAGGCGGTCGAGCACATCAGCAACCGGTTCGGTGCGCAGGGCCTGTGCGACCTGATCGCCCTGGCGCGGGACGAGCTTGCCCGCGCGGAGGCTGCGTTGCGGGAGCTCGCGGACCTCGAGTGAGCTGACGCGCTGGTTAGAACCTCGCGGGCGTCCGTCGTACCCTTGGAGGCCAACCCACCCTGGCTTCGAGAGGTTCACGCATGCCCGCGCCCCACGCCGAGTCACTCTTCCCGCGACTCGAGCCGCTGCTGCCGTCGGTGCAGAAACCGATCCAGTACGTCGGCGGCGAGCTGAACGCCACCCTGAAGGACTGGGACCAGGTGGACGTCCGGTGGGCGCTGATGTATCCGGACGCCTACGAGGTCGGCCAGCCCAACCAGGGCGTCCAGATCCTCTACGAGGTGCTCAACGAGCAGGACTGGATCATGGCGGAGCGCACCTACTCGGTGTGGCCCGACATGGAGAGCACCATGCGGGAGCACGGCATCCCGCAGTTCACCGTCGACAACCACCGGCCGGTGCGCGCGTTCGACATCTTCGGCGTCTCCTTCGCCACCGAGCTCGGCTACACCAACCTGCTCACCGCGATCGACCTCGCGGGGATCCCGCTGCACGCTCGTGACCGCGGTGAGGAGGACCCGATCGTGCTCGCCGGTGGGCATGCGGCGTTCAACCCCGAGCCGATCGCCGACTTCATCGACGCGGCCGTGCTCGGCGACGGCGAGGAGATCGTGCTCGCGATCTCCGAGGTCGTCCGTGAGTGGAAGCAGGAGGGTTGCCCGGGGCTTTCGGGGCGCACGCCGCGTGACGAGCTGCTCTACCGCCTCGCCGTCTCCGGCGGTGTCTACGTACCGAAGTTCTACGACGTGGACTACCTGTCCGACGGCCGCATCAAGCGGGTTGCGCCCAACACCTCCGGGGTGCCGTGGCGGGTGCACAAGCACACCCTGATGGACCTCGACGCGTGGCCGTACCCGAAGAAGCCGCTGGTGCCTCTCGCGGAGACCGTGCACGAGCGCTTCTCGGTGGAGATCTTCCGCGGCTGCACCCGCGGCTGCCGGTTCTGCCAGGCCGGGATGATCACGCGCCCGGTCCGAGAGCGCTCGATCACCACGATCGGCGACATGGTGGAGAACGGCATCCGCAAGTCCGGGTTCGAGGAGGTCGGCCTGCTCTCGCTCTCGAGCGCCGACCACACCGAGATCGGAGAGGTCGCCCACGGCCTGGCCGACCGGTACGAAGGCTCCAACGTCTCGCTGTCGCTGCCCTCGACGAGGGTGGACGCGTTCAACATCACGCTCGCGAACGAGCTGTCCCGCAACGGCCGCCGCTCTGGTCTGACCTTCGCCCCGGAGGGCGGGTCGGAGCGGATGCGCAAGGTGATCAACAAGATGGTCACCGAGGAGGACCTGATCCGCACCGTCGCCACGGCGTACTCCCACGGCTGGCGCCAGGTGAAGCTCTACTTCATGTGCGGGCTGCCCACAGAGACCGACGAGGACGTCCTGGAGATCGGCGACCTGGCCAAGAAGGTGATCGCCAAGGGCCGCGAGGTCTCCGGCCGCAAGGACATCCGCTGCACCGTGTCGATCGGCGGGTTCGTGCCCAAGCCGCACACGCCGTTCCAGTGGGCAGCGCAGCTCGACCACGAGACCACCGACGAGCGGCTCAAGAAGCTGCGCGACATGGTCCGCGCGGACAAGCAGTACGGCCGGGCGATCGGCTTCCGCTACCACGACGGGCGTCCCGGGATCATCGAGGGCCTTCTCTCACGCGGCGACCGCCGGGTGGGCCGGATCATCGAGGAGGTCTGGCGCGACGGTGGCCGCTTCGACGGCTGGAGCGAGCACTTCTCGTTCGAGCGCTGGGTGGACGCCTCCAAGCGGGCGCTCGCAGAGACGCCGGTGGACCTCGACTGGTACACCATCCGGGAGCGGGAGTACTCCGAGGTGCTGCCCTGGGACCACCTCGACTCCGGTCTCGACCGGGACTGGCTGTGGGAGGACTGGGAGGACGCGATCGACCCGGACTCCGAGGTCGAGGTCGAGGACTGCCGCTGGACACCGTGCTACGACTGCGGTGTCTGCCCGCAGATGGACACCGAGATCCAGATCGGCCCCACCGGCCAGAAGCTCCTGCCGCTCTCCGTCGTCTGATGGGCGCATCGGTACGTCGGGCGGGGCTCGACGACGTCGCGACGCTGACCGGGTTGCGCGAGGAGTGGGCCGAGGAGCAGCACGGTGAGCCGCTCGATGACCCGGCATTCGCCGACGTCTTCGCTGCCTGGTTCGAGCGCGAGCACGACCAGCGGCTCACCTGGCTCGCCGAGGTGGACGGCTCGTCGATCGGGATGCTCAACATGCTCGTCTTCACCCGGATGCCGAAGCCCGCTCGTCGTACCTCCCACTGGGGCTACATCGCCAACGTCTACGTCGACGCGTCGCACCGTGACGCCGGCGTCGGCCGGATGCTGCTGGACGCGGCGCTCGACCACGCCCGTGAGCACGACTTCGCGCGTGTGGTCCTGAGCCCGAGTGAGCGGTCGGTGCCGTTCTACGAGCGTGCGGGGTTCGAACCGGCGACCAGCCTGCTCGTCCACCCGCTCGGCTGAGCTCGCGCCGCCTCGGCCGGCGATGACGTCCGGGTGCGGCGCCGGTCGCGTCCGGTCAGCTCGTCGAGGTCGGCTGCCTCGCCGGGAGGTGGTCCTCGATGTACGACGGGCGCGCGACCAGGAGCCCCGCCGCGATCTGCCCGAGCACCAGCACGCACATGACCGACAGCGGGACGGTCCATCCGCCGGTCGCGTCGTACAGCACACCGATGCCCAAGGGGCCGACGGCGGCGATCAGGTACCCCACGGACTGGGTGAACCCGGACAGGGCCGCGGTGCCCTCGCTGGTGCGCGCACGAAGTGCGATCAGTGTGAGGACGAGCGGGAAGATGCTGGCCCCGATGCCGACCATCACGGCCCAGAGCCATGCCCCCTCGGCTGGGGCGAGGATCAGGCCGATGTAACCGACGGGGTAGCACGCACCGAGGGCCAGGATCAGCCAGGTCTGGCTGTGCAGCCGCGCGGCGAGCGAGGGGATGACGAACGAGAGCGGGATGCTCATCGCGGTGATCACCCCCAGGAGGAGGCCGGCCGTGGTGGCCGAGAAGCCGGCGTCACGGTAGACCTGCGCGAACCAGCCGAAGATCGAGTACGCCTGCAGCGACTGGAGCCCGAAGAACGTCGCCATCGCCCAGCCCAGTCGGGTGCGCGCGACGTCACGCAGGCGGACGGTGTGGGGCGTTGCGGCGAGTGACCGGTCGTGGCGGACGAGGCCGAGCCAGGGGAGCGCTGCCACGACCGCGGTGACCGCCCAGGCGAGGAGGCCCCAGCGCCAGGAGCCGAGCTGCTCGGAGATCGGCACGGTCAGTACCGAGGCAGCGGTGAGCCCGATCGCCATCGAGGTCGTGTAGAGCGAGGTGACCAGACCGACGCGCGTGGGAAAGTGCAGGCGCACCAGGGACGGCAGCAGCACGTTCGCGGTGGCCATCCCGGCGAGCGCGACGAACGACATCAGGAGGAAGAGCCAGATCTGGTCGGTGCGAGCACGGGTCCCCAGCCCCACGACGACCGCGACCAGGGAGACCAGCGTGACGCGGTGCACGCCCGCGCGACGCGCGAGCTCGGGCGCGAGCGCGCCGAAGGCCGCGAAGGCGAGGACGGGCAGCGTGGTCAGGATGCCGGCCGTGGTTCCCGACATGCCGAGCGTGCTGCGGATCTCGTCGAGGACGGGTCCGATGCTCACGGCCGCCGGCCTCAGGTTGAAGCCGAGCACCACGATGCCGACCAGGACGAGGACCCGCTGCCAGCGGGTGTCCTCGGTCGAGGCCGTCGTCATGGGTGCGCTCACCGGGTCACCCTAGTCAGGCTCGGGGCGGCGGCTGAGGGCGCGGGCTCGAACCTGTTGCGCAGGTCTCATCATCTCGTGCCGACGGCCTGCCGGCGGGCCCCGGGCCTCCCGGCGACGCCCGGGAGATCCCGGACTGTCGGCGGCGGTGCCTAGTCTGAGGACATGCATGCCGTGGGCATCGACGAGCGCCGAGCACGCCTCGCTCGACGGCACCACCTGGCGCCCGGGACGAGAGTGGGGGAGGTGGTGGAGGCAGCCAGGAGCCTGGTCTGCCTTCACGCCACAACGCCGTCCACGGTGTACCTGTCGGCCTGGGCACGCGTCGACGGGTTCACCGTCGCTGCGATGGACAAGGCGCTGTACTCCGACCGAACGCTGGTCAAGCACCTCGCGATGCGCAGGACCCTGTTCGCCTTCCCGACAGACGACATCGGGGTCGTCCAGGCCGGGGCCAGTGCACGGGTCGCGGAGGCTGAGGGCCGCCGGCTTGTGCGCGCTGTCGAGAAGGCGGGGCTCCATCGCGACGGAGCCGCGTGGCTCGACAAGGCCAAGCGGGCAGTTGTGGAGGCACTGGCCGATGGCCGGGAGCTGACCTCCACCGAGCTGCGCAGGGAGATCTCGCTTCTCGAGGGCACGATCTCCTACGGCCCGGGCAAGAGCTGGGGCGGAGAGATGCCGGTCGGCCCCCGTGTGCTCACCGTGCTCTCCGCGGAGGGGCGGGTCGTGCGCGCGAGCAACGACGGTGCCTGGACCACCTCGCGCCCGCGCTGGGCGGCGATGGAAGCCTGGATCGGACAGCCGGTCCCCGAGGTCGACCGCGCCGAGGGTCTCGCCGCGCTGGTGCGCGGCTGGCTGGCCGCCTTCGGCCCCGGGACGCTGCAGGACGTCAAGTGGTGGCTCGGCGGGACCGTCACGGCGACCAGGCGAGCACTCGCGGACATCGGCGCGGTCGAGGTCGCTCTCGACGGCACGACCGGGTTCGTGCTCCCCGACGACCTCGAGCCCACCGAGCCCGTGGCCCCGTGGGCGGCGCTGCTGCCCGAGCTCGACCCGGCCACGATGGGTTGGTTCGAGCGCGACTGGTATCTCGGCGAACACCGTCCGCAGCTCTTCGACAGCTCCGGCAACGGCGGCAACACCGCCTGGTGGGACGGACGCATCGTGGGAGGCTGGGACAAGTCCGCCTCCGGGGAGGTCCACGTCGAGCTCCTGGAGGACGTCGGCGCGGAGGGCAAGGCAGCGCTCGAGGCCGAGGCAGCCAGGCTGACCGGGTGGCTGGGCGGCATCCAGGTCACCGGTCGGTACCCCTCACCGCTGGCCAAGAGGGTGGCCGGGAGCAGGCCTCGCACCGGGACCTAGGGTTGCGCCGTGCCTCAACAGCCCGAACAGCAAGCGCCGCCGGTCCAGCGGCTCCGCATCCGGTACGCCAAGCGCGGGCGGCTTCGCTTCACCAGCCACCGCGACTTCTCGCGGGCCTTCGAGCGCGCCGTCTTCCGCGCCCGGATCCCGATGGCCTACTCCTCGGGCTTCAACCCGCACCCGCGCATCTCCTACGCCGGTGCGGCGCCGACCGGGTCGAGCAGCGAGGCGGAGTACCTCGAGATCGCGCTGGCCGAGGTGGTCGACCCGGCCGCCGTACACACGGCGCTGGACGAGGCTCTGCCTGACGGCCTCGACGTGCTCGAGGTCGTCGTGAGCCGGGGTGGCTCCCTCGCCGACCGGCTCGAGGCCAGCCGCTGGCGGCTCACGCTGCCGGGCGTCTCGGCGGACGTCGCGGCGGATGCGGTAGCGCGGTTCCTCGCCACCGAGGAGGTGCCGGTGCAGCGGATGACGAAGAAGGGGATGCGCACCTTCGACTGTCGCGAGGCGGTCGTGTCGCTCGTGTCACAGGGCGAAGCGGTATCCGGCTCGGAGTGTGCGATACTCGAAGTGGTCTTACGTCACGGAACTCCGTCCGTGAGACCCGACGACATCCTCGCCGGACTTCGCGAGGTCGCCGGACTCGACGCCGGTGTCGCTCCCCTTCAGGAGCGGCAGGCGCAGGGTCCTCTCGACTCGCAGGCCGGCACGGTAGGGGATCCGTTGGAGCCCGACCGCGACGCAGGGTGACCGAAGGTGACAGGTTCGGTCTGTTGAGCTGCTGACCGCGGTCGGCCCCGGCGCGAACCCCCGGCGACGAGCGATTCGGAGGTTGTCGCCGCGTTTCGGCCATGGCCTGACCGTTGACTCGCCCGGTAACGCGATCGCTGGTCACCCGCAGCCGAAGCCCCGACCGCAGGCTTGCGTCGCACCGGTGTTCCGGTACGACGACTGACACGCTCCCGCGTGGACTCGTCTCGTACGCGTCCCGGGAGCCTAGGAGAGCAGATGCTCGACGCTGAGAACCCCACAGAGTCAAACGCCGGCGCCGCAGAGGGACCTGAGTCCGCGCAGCCGGCCCCGCAGAGCAGCCCGCCGGGCGAAGCCCCCGCTGCTTCGGCACCCGACACGCCCGAGGCGACCGGCGACGAACCGGGCGCGGCACCCGTCAAGAAGGCCGCTGCCAAGCGTGCACCCGCGAAGAAGGCCGCCGCGAAGAAGGCCCCGGCCAAGAAGGCCGCCGCCAAGCGCACGACGAAGGCCGCCGCCGCCGAGCCGGCCACGCCAGACGTGGCTGACCAGACCCCCGTCGAGGAGCCGGCTGCCGCCGCTGAGCCGGTGGGGGAGGCCGCCGAGCCGGCGCCGGCCGCGAAGAAGACCGCCAAGAAGTCCGCGAAGAAGACTGCTGCCAAGCGCACCACCAAGAAGGCCGCTGCTCCGGAGCCCACCGAGGCTGGTGAGGCCGCCGCTGCTGCCGCCGCGGAAGGCAACACCGCTCCGGCCGAGGCCGCCCCCGCCGTGAGCGTGACCGCGCTGACGCCCGAGGGCGACGGGGAGGCCGCCGCAGCGCCCGCCGGTCCGCCGCCGGCCACCGCTCTGCTGTTCCAGCCGCCGGACCCGACCAAGGCAGTCACCCGTCGGCGCAGGCCGGCCAAGGCCGCCGAGAGTGCGCAGGTCGAGACCGCCGCCCAGGGCGCCCCCGAGGAGGGTGCGACCGGCGAGGAGCGCCAGAAGCCCGCGAAGAAGGCCGCCAACAAGACGGCCAGGAAGCCTGCGGCCGAGTCCGAGGAGGCCGCCGCGGCGGCCTCGAGCGAGGAGCCGGAGGGCGCCGAGGAGACGCGCCACGAAGCCGGTGGCGCGGAAGGCGAAGAGGACCAGGGCGGTGAGCGTCGGCGTCGTCGTCGGGGCGGCCGCAGGCGTCGGCGCTCCGGCGGAGGCGAGGACAACGGCAGCGACACGGGCGACGAGTCCGAGGACACCAGCGGCCAGCGCTCCGACCAGAGCGGCCAGGCGCAGGCCGATGGCGAGGAGTCCGAGGAGGGTGCCGCCGGTTCGCGACGGCGCCGCCGCCGTCGTCGCTCGGGCGAGAACGGCGAGGGCTCCTCCGACGAGTCCGAGGGCACTTCCACCCGGGTCCGCAAGCCGCGCAACGCCGAGGACGAGATCACCGCGCTGAGCGGCTCCACCCGCCTGGAGGCGAAGAAGCAGCGCCGCCGGGAGGGTCGCGAGGCCGGCCGCCGTCGTGCCCCGATCGTCAGCGAGGCGGAGTTCCTCGCTCGCCGTGAGTCGGTGGACCGGGTCATGGTGATCCGCCAGCGCGAGGACCTCACCCAGATCGCCGTACTCGAGGACAAGGTCCTCGTCGAGCACTACGTCGCCCGGGAGTCGCAGACCTCGCTGATCGGCAACGTCTACCTCGGCCGGGTGCAGAACGTCCTGCCCTCGATGGAGGCGGCGTTCATCGACATCGGCAAGGGCCGCAACGCCGTGCTGTACGCCGGTGAGGTCAACTGGGACGCGCTCGGCGCCAAGAACGGCCAGCCCCGCAAGATCGAGGCGGTGCTGAAGTCCGGGCAGTCGATCCTGGTCCAGGTCACCAAGGACCCGATCGGGCACAAGGGCGCGCGTCTGACCAGCCAGATCAGCCTGCCGGGCCGGTTCCTGGTCTACGTGCCCGACGGCACCACCAGCGGCATCTCCAGGAAGCTTCCCGACACGGAGCGCAACCGGCTCAAGGCGCTGCTGAAGGACATCGTCCCGGACACCGCGGGCGTCATCGTCCGCACCGCCGCCGAGGGAGCCAGCGAGGAGGAGCTCACCCGCGACGTGGAGCGGCTCACCGCACGGTGGTCCGACATCGAGGGCAAGGTCAAGGGCGGCAACGCGCCGCAGCTGCTGTACGGCGAGCCGGACCTCACCCTCAAGGTGGTCCGTGACCTCTTCACCGAGGACTTCAACAAGCTCGTGATCGCCGGCGACGACGCGTGGGACATGGTCGATGGCTACGTCAGCCACGTCGCCCCGGATCTCGCCGACCGCCTCGAGCGGTACGACGGGGAGCGGGACGTCTTCGGGGAGTACCGCATCGACGAGCAGATCGAGAAGGCCCTGGATCGCAAGGTCTGGCTGCCCTCGGGCGGCTCGCTCGTCATCGACCGGACCGAGGCGATGACCGTCGTCGACGTGAACACCGGCAAGTTCACCGGCTCGGGCGGGAACCTCGAGGAGACCGTCACCAAGAACAACCTCGAGGCCGCCGAGGAGATCGTCCGCCAGCTCCGGCTGCGCGACATCGGCGGGATCATCGTCGTCGACTTCATCGACATGGTGCTCGAGAGCAACCGCGACCTGGTGCTGCGCCGGCTGGTCGAGTGCCTGGGACGGGACCGCACCCGCCACCAGGTGGCCGAGGTGACCTCGCTCGGGCTCGTGCAGATGACGCGCAAGCGGATCGGCACCGGGCTGCTCGAGGCGTTCTCCGAGAGCTGCGAGCACTGCCAGGGCCGCGGGCTGGTCCTGCACCACGAGCCGGTCGAGCCCAAGAAGAAGGGTGAGGACGACTCGCGGCGCGGTCGCCGGAGTGGCCGCGGACGCGGTCGTGACGAGGGTGCCGCGGCAAGCGCGGGCAACGGCGGGGGAGTCCCGTCGCCGAAGGACATCGCAGCGATGGCCAAGCCCGACGAGGGTCGCGAGGAGCAGGCCGAAGCCACGCCGGAGGGGAAGCTCGAGCAGCGCGCGGACGGCTCGCCCGAGGCTGCCGTTTCAGCCGGCGAAGCCGCCGATACGAAGGTGACCGAGCCCCAGGCAACCGAGGCTCGAGCAACCGAGGCCCAGCCGACCGACGAGCAGCCGCCGAGGCGAAGAGTGGCGGTCGTAGTCGCGGTGGCCGGGGCCGTCGCGGTCGGGGCAGCAGGGACGGCCAGGCCGAGCAGGGCACGGAGCCGTCGACGAGCGCGACTGCCGAGCAGGGCACGGAAGCGCCCGCGCACGAGGAGTCGCGACGAGCACGACCGCCGAGACAACCCAGCCGGAAGCGCCCGGCGAGCAGCCCAAAGGGGACGAGCAGGCGACGGCAGAGGCTGCCACGACTGAGCCTCCCGCTCCCGCTGCGCCGAAGATCGTGACGTCCGTGCGTCGGCGGAGCGCGCGTCGCCCCGCCGGCCCACCGGCGGGTGCGGCTGCGGCGCCGACGGCCGGCGTCAACGGGTCCGCCCCGCAGCCGGTCGACCTGCCGGGGAACGGTGCCGCCGTCACTGAGGCGGTCACCGACGAGCCGGCCGACGCCGAGCCGCTCTCCTCGCTCGTCGACGACGCGGAGGTCGGGACCGACACGGATCCCGCTGCTCCCGCCGACGGGGCGGACGTGGACGAGTCCGGCGTCGCCGTGCCGGCCACGCCGCACGTGCCAGTGAAGAAGAAGGGGTCGCGGAGGCGCTGACCCCGCCCGACCGCGAGTGCGGCAGGAGGGGGCCGGTCGCGGTGCACGAGGGCAGATGACCAGGGGGCTGCGGTCGGCGCCGGGCGTTTTGACCCAGCAGGGCATCGTCCGTAGACTTGACCCTCGGCGTGCAACGCGCGCCCATCCTGTGCGCCAGCCGCACGCTCCCGTCGTAGATCAGTCGGGCAGCGCGCTGTGCCGCACAAACCGTACTTGTAGTCCGACGAAGAGAGTGAGTCCGCGGTGTACGCGATCGTGCGCAGTGGCGGCCAGCAGCAGAAGGTTGCTGTCGGTGACGTCATCGAGATCGACAAGGTTGCCAGCGAGGTTGGCGACTCCGTCAAGCTTCCCGTGGTGCTGCTCGTCGACGGTGACGACGTCACCTCGGACGCAGACGCGCTCGGCAAGGCGACGGTGACCGCGGAGGTCCTCGGGGCCACCAAGGGTCCGAAGATCGTCATCCAGAAGTACAAGAACAAGACCGGGTACAAGAAGCGCCAGGGGCACCGTCAGAAGTACACCCAGGTCAAGGTCACCGACATCTCGGCCTGATCGACCCCCTGTCGACAGCCTGATCGATCTCTTATTCACACCAAGGACTGAACTCATGGCACACAAGAAGGGCGCAGCCTCGACCAAGAACGGTCGTGACTCGAACGCTCAGCGTCTCGGCGTCAAGCGCTACGGCGGTCAGCTCGTCAACGCCGGTGAGATCATCGTGCGTCAGCGCGGCACCCACTTCCACCCGGGCTCCGGCGTGGGTCGTGGCGGGGACGACACCCTGTTCGCGCTGGTCGGCGGCAACGTCGAGTTCGGCACCAAGCGCGGTCGCCGCGTCGTGAACGTCGTCCCGACGGCTGAGTGACGTAGCGCAGACCACGCAGCACAGACATCGCCAGGGGCGCTCCGCGACACCGCGGGGCGCCCCTGGCTCTTTCCCGGCCCGGACATCTGAAGTGAGGATCGACCCATGGCAGTACCCACCTTCGTCGACCGCGTGGTGCTGCACGTCACCGCGGGGCGTGGTGGCAACGGCGTGGCGTCGGTGCACCGCGAGAAGTTCAAGCCCCTCGGCGGCCCGGACGGCGGCAACGGCGGTCCAGGTGGGAGCGTGATCCTGCGCGTCGACCCCGGTGTGACGACGCTGATCGACTTCCACCACAGCCCGCACCGCCGAGCGGAGCACGGCGGCCACGGCGCGGGCGCCCACCGCAACGGCGCCCACGGCGAAGACCTCGTGCTCGCCGTCCCCGACGGCACCGTGGTGAGCGACGGGCACGGCAACGTCCTGGCCGACCTGGTGGGCGCAGGCACCGAGATGGTCGTCGCACAGGGCGGTCGTGGCGGGCTCGGCAACGCAGCGCTGGCCTCGTCGAAGCGCAAGGCACCCGGGCTTCGCGCTGCTCGGTGAGCCGGGCGACGACCTCACGATCACACTCGAGCTGAAGGTCGTCGCCGACGTCGGCCTGGTCGGGTTCCCCAGCGCCGGCAAGTCCAGCCTGATCGCGGCGCTCTCACGGGCAAGACCCAAGATCGCCGACTACCCGTTCACGACACTCGTCCCGAACCTCGGCGTCGTCACGGCCGGGGACACGACCTTCACGGTCGCCGACGTCCCCGGCCTGATCGAGGGTGCCAGCGAGGGCCGCGGCCTCGGTCACGACTTCCTGCGCCACGTCGAGCGCTGCGCCGCACTCGTGCACGTCATCGACATGGCGACCATGGAACCCGGGCGCAACCCGCTCGAGGACCTCGACGTGATCGAGCGGGAGCTGAGCAGGTACGGCGGCCTGGAGGACCGGCCCCGCCTGGTCGCCCTCAACAAGGTGGACGTACCCGACGCCCGCGACCTCGCCGACATCGTCCGCGAGGACTTCGTCGCGCGTGGGCTGAAGGTGTACGAGGTCTCCGCGGCCAGCCACGAGGGGCTTCGGGATCTGTCGTTCGCGATGGCCGAGATCGTCGCCGAGGCCCGCCGCAGCAAGCCCTTCGTCGAGGCGACCCGGATCGTGCTTCGCCCACCGAGCACCGTCGGTGGGCCGGAGTTCACGGTGAAGGAGACCGGCGAGGGCTGGCGGGTGCGTGGCGAGAAGCCCGAGCGGTGGGTGCGTCAGACCGACTTCAGCAACGACGAGGCCGTCGGCTTCCTCGCCGACCGGCTCAACCGCCTCGGCGTCGAGGACCGGCTGCTCGAGCTCGGCGCGGAGGAGGGCGACACCGTCCTGATCGGCGACGTCGACAACGCCGTCGTCTTCGACTTCCGGCCGATGGTGCAGACCGGCGCCGAGCTGCTCAGCCGCCGCGGCGAGGACCACCGCTTCGAGGAGCAGCGTCCCGCTGCGCAGCGCCGACGGGCGATCGACGAGGCGTTCGCCGCACGCGGTGAGGGGGAGACCCGCGCCGACGTGGCGCGGCGCCAGGCCTCGGGTGAAGCCGACGAGAACGAGGAGCCCCTCGACCTCGGCTGGGACGAGAACGACCCCGGTGTGGGCGCCGGTGCCGTCGACCCGGAGGACGAACAGCGGTGAGCTCGCCCCGGGCCGGGGTCGTCTCCGCCTCGCGGGTCGTGGTGAAGGTCGGCTCCTCGTCCCTGACCACGGCCGAGGGGGGAATCGACCCCGCCCGGGTCCGCGCGCTGGTGGAGAGCCTCTCGGAGCTGCGTGCGCGCGGCGCCGAGGTGGTGCTGGTCTCCTCGGGTGCGATCGCCGCCGGTCTCGCGCCGCTGGGACTGGTACGTCGACCGCGTGACCTCGCGACCCAGCAGGCGGCGGCCTCGGTCGGGCAGGGCCTGCTCGTGCACCGCTACACCGAGGAGTTCGCCCGGCACGGCGTGACCGTCGGCCAGGTGCTGCTCACCGTCGACGACATGACCAGGCGCAGCCACTACCGCAACGCGTACCGGACCTTCGCCAAGCTGCTCGAGATGGGCACCCTCCCGATCGTGAACGAGAACGACACGGTCGCCACGTCGGAGATCCGGTTCGGCGACAACGACCGGCTCGCCGCCCTGGTGGCCCACCTGGTCCACGCCGACCTGCTGCTCCTGCTCTCCGACGTGGCAGGGCTCTACGACGGCGACCCGGCCCTGCCCGGCACGACGCTGCTGTCGGAGGTCTCCTCCGAAGCGGACCTCGAGGCCGTGACGATGGGCAGGACCGGCGCGGCGGGGCTCGGCACCGGGGGCATGCAGACCAAGGTGGAGGCGGCCCGGATCGCGACCGGGGCCGGAATCCCCGTCGTACTCACCTCGGCCGACCAGGCCTCGTCGGCACTCGCCGGGGAGCCGGTCGGCACGATGTTCCACCCCACCGGCCGTCGGCGACCGACCCGGTTGCTGTGGCTGGCCCATGCCACCGAGCCGAAGGGCACCTTGGTGCTCGACGACGGCGCTGTCCGCGCGGTCGTCGAACGGCGCGCTTCGCTCCTCCCGGCCGGCGTCACCGGCGCCACCGGCTCCTTCGTCGGCGGCGACCCCGTGGACCTGGTCGACGAGCAGGGCACTACGGTGGCCCGCGGACTGGTCAACTACGACTCGGAGGAGCTGCCCGCGCTGGTCGGCCGGTCGACGCGCGAGCTCGCCGAGGAGCTGGGCTCGTCGTACGAGAGGGAGGTCGTCCACCGCGACGACCTCGTGGTCCTCCGCCGGCCGCGCGACATACCCAGACCGGTGTAGCCCGGTCCACAAAGTAACGCGACTTTACGAATTCCGCGGTTCGGTCGTGTGGCATCGGGTCACACTTAGGACGTCACGGTTTCGGGACCTGGAGGGTGGCTAGTGGGTGAGTCCGTACGGCTCTGGCATGTGAGAGTGACAGTCGCGGGCGATGCCATGGAGCCTCTCGTGGTCCGCAACGCCCTGCGCCGGCTCAGTGACCAGCGCCCCTTCCTGCACTCCATGAAGTACGACGGCGCGCGAGCCGAGATCCAGTACTGGGAAGAGGCCGAGACGCTCCTGGACGCGTCGTCGCTCGCGCTCCGCGTGTGGAACGAGTACCGCGACTCCGCCGGGCTCCCGCGTTGGGAGGTCGTAGGGCTGGAGGTCATCGAGCGCCACGTCTTCCAGAGCCGGGGCATGGAGTACTCCGTCGTGGTCGACCTCCGGGACGTGACACCGCTGCCCTTCTGAGCGGCACCCGCCTAGGCTTGAGCCCATGACCACAACCTCCGCTGGGAACAGCATCGAGGCCGCTGTCCTCGCGGTGGCCGAGCGTGCTCGTGCGGCTGCGAACGACCTCGCCCTGGTGACCCGAGCCCGCAAGGACGCCGCTCTGCACGCCATGGCGGACGCGCTGGTCGACGCCACACCGGAGATCCTCGCCGCGAACGCCGAGGACGTGTCCGCGGCCGAGGCGGCCGGCACTCCGGCCGCGATCATCGACCGCCTGCGCCTCGACGAGTCGCGCGTGGCAGGGATGGCCGACGGCCTCCGCGACGTGGCGGGCCTGCCAGACCCCGTCGGTGAGGTGGTCCGCGGCTCCACGCTGGCCAACGGCCTCGAGCTGCGCCAGGTCCGCGTGCCGTTCGGCGTCATCGGCTTCATCTACGAGGCACGACCCAACGTCACCGCCGACGCAAGCGGCATCTGTCTCAAGGCAGGCAACGCCGTGCTGCTGCGGGGGTCCTCGAGCGCACTGCGGTCCAACACCGCCATCGTCGCGGTCCTCCGCCGCGCGGCTGCCTCGGCGGGACTCCCGGAGGACGTCATCGCTCTCGTCCCGGGCGAGGGGCACGAGCCGGCGAAGGCACTGATGCGCGCTCGTGGTCTCGTCGACGTGCTCATCCCTCGTGGGGGAGCGGGCCTGATCCGCTCCGTCGTGGAGGAGTCGACCGTGCCGGTGATCGAGACCGGCGTGGGCAACTGCCACGTGTACGTCGACGCCGACGCCGACCTCGACATGGCCCTGTCGATCGTGCTCAACGCGAAGACCCACCGGCCCTCGGTGTGCAACGCCGCGGAGTCGCTGCTCGTGCACGCCGACATCGCCGCCGACTTCCTGCCCCGGGTCGTCGCGGCGCTGCAGGAGGCCGGGGTGACGGTGCATGGCGACGAGGCGTTCGCGCGGCTCGACGGCGTGGTGCCGGCAACCGAGGACGACTACGCCGAGGAGTACCTCGCGCTCGACATCTCCGCGGCCGTCGTACCGGATCTGGACGCGGCGATCGAGCACGTCCGCCGCTACTCGTCCGGCCACAGCGACGCGATCGTCACCCGCTCACAGCCGGCGGCCCGGCGCTTCACCGCCGCGGTCGACTCGGCCGCGGTGCTCGTCAACGCGTCCACCCGCTTCACCGACGGAGGCGAGTTCGGGTTCGGCGCCGAGATCGGGATCTCGACCCAGAAGCTGCATGCGCGAGGACCGATGGGCCTCCCGGAGATGACCTCGACGAAGTACGTCGTCACGGGCGAGGGCCACATCCGCTGAGCGGGGAGGTCTGGCGTCTGCCGCGACGGATCGTGACGGTAAGGTGTGCGCATGGTTCTCACGTCCCTGATCACGGCCGCCGCGGAGACGAGCAGCGCGGGAGGCATCTCGCCGTACGCCGTCGGCGGCATCGCCCTCGGACTCCTCCTCGTGCTGATGCTCGGACTGCTCATGTTCGGCAAGGGCAGGGAGCACTCCTGAGCAGGGAGCGCCTACTCGATGGCGGACTCCGGTGACTGAGCTAGCCTCCGAGCCGCTGGACCGTCGACGTCGTGTCGGTGTCATGGGCGGGACGTTCGACCCCATCCATCACGGCCACCTCGTCGCGGCAAGCGAGGTCCGGGCCTGGTTCGACCTCGACGAGGTCGTCTTCGTCCCCACCGGCCAGCCATGGCAGAAGTCCGAGCGCCAGGTCAGCCCGGCCGAGGACCGCTACCTGATGACGGTGATCGCGACCGCGTCGAACCCCCGCTTCTGGGTCTCGCGCGTCGACATCGAGCGCGAAGGCCCGACCTACACGATCGACACGCTCCGGGACCTGAACGACGCGCTGCCCGACGCCGACCTCTACTTCATCACCGGCGTGGACGCGCTCGGCGAGATCTTCACCTGGCGTGATGCCTCCGAGCTGTTCGAGCTCGCGCACTTCGTGGGCTGCACCCGTCCCGGCTACGACATGGACGAGTCGACGCTCAAGGGGATCCCGTTCGACAAGGTGACGATCGTGGAGATCCCCGCTCTCGCGATCTCATCGACCGACTGCCGGCAGCGCACGGCTGCGGGTGAGCCGGTGTGGTACCTCGTCCCCGACGGCGTGGTGCAGTACATCGGCAAGCACGCCCTCTACCGGCTCGACCGCCCCCGACCCAGGCAAGGACTCACGTGACCGCGACCGAACGTGCCCTCGAGCTCGTGCATGCCGCCGCCCAGGCGGCCTCCGACAAGCTCGCCGAGAACATCGTCGCCTTCGACGTCTCCGAGCAGCTGGTGATCACCGACGCATTCGTCCTCTGCTCGGCGGCCAACGACCGCCAGGTGAAGGCGATCGTCGACGAGGTCGAGGACCGGCTGCGCGAGCTCGGCGCGAAGCCGGTACGCCGCGAGGGCGAGCGTGACGGGCGCTGGGTGCTGATCGACTACGCCGACATCGTCGTGCACGTCCAGCACGAGGAGGAGCGGTCGTTCTACGCCCTCGAGCGGCTGTGGCGGGACTGCCCGACGATCGACCTGCCCGAGGCAGTCACCTCCGGCCGCGGCGAGTGAGCCGCCGCCTCATCCTGCTGCGTCACGGCCGGACCGCCTGGAACGAGTCCGGGCGGGCGCAGGGCCACGCCGACATCGAGCTCGACCCCACCGGCCACCTCGAGGCGCAGACCGCGGCACGTCACCTGGCCGGCCTGGACATCGCGGCCCTGTGGTCCTCCGACCTGGCCAGGGCCCGCAGAACCGCCGGCTACGTCGCCACGGAGACCGGGCTGTCGGCGTCCTACGACGAGCGCCTGCGGGAGTTCGACGTGGGGGAGCGGCAGGGCCTGACCCTCGACGAGTTCGCGGAACGTTTCCCGGAGGAGTACTCCGCCTGGGCCAGCGGCGACGGCCTCGTTCCCGTCAAGGGCGGCGAGGACGCCAAGGACGTGGAGGCGCGCATCGTCCCGGCCCTGCTGGAGTGCCTGACCGGGCTGGGCCCCCGGGAGACCGGCCTGGTCGTGACACACGGCGCCGCGATGAAGGTGGCACTGGTCGGGCTCCTCGGCTGGCCGCTGGACCTGAGCGTCTCGCTGAAGGGCGTCGACAACTGCGCCTGGATCACCGTCGAGGAGATCGAGCACGGCGGGCGGTTGCGGCTCGCCGGGTACAACCAGAAGGCGCCACGGGACCACGCCCTCTAGGGGAGGATGGAGCCATGACCGAGACCACGCCCGAGGTGACCAAGCACATCCGCCCCGACGGAGGCGTGGTCGTGGGAGACGACGGCTCCGACGGTGCCGCCCATGCTGTCCGTTACGCGCTGGAGGAGGCCCGGCGCCGCGGGACCACGCTCCACGTCGTACGTGCCTGGTCGATCCTCAGCACTGCCCGGCCGTCCGACGTCCCCATGGGCTTCGCCGCCTCCCTCGCGGAGTACGAAGCCTCGGCGATGGCTGAGGAGAAGGAGCGCGTCGCCAAGCTGCTCGCCGAGACCGACGTACCCGTGGAGGTCCACGTGGTGCACCGCGCGGCCGCCGAAGCGCTCATCGGTGCCTCGGAGACCGCCGACGTGATCGTGGTCGGTTCCCGTGGGCTCGGCGGGTTCCGGGCCCTGGTGCTCGGGTCGGTCGCCGAGCGGTGCATCCGCTACGCCGCGGGGCCGGTCATCGTGGTGCGGAACCGCGCCTGACCTCGGGGCCCGATTTCGCATCCAGGCGACGGGTTGGCTAAGATTCCCGAGTTGCTCAAGCCCGACGGGCGCGAGCGGCGGGGCTGTGGCGCAGCTGGTAGCGCACCTCCATGGCATGGAGGGGGTCAGGGGTTCGAGTCCCCTCAGCTCCACAAAATCGGAAGGCCGGTCCCCCAGGGGCCGGTCTTCGGTCTTTCCCGGGGCGAATCCGCTCTTTCTCGACCGCCCGCTTCCGTCGAGGCCATGTGAACGCGTGGTCGTGTGACGAATCCGAACCACGATGGCGCGCTGCGGCTGCCCCTATGGTGTCGTGCCGACGAGCCGCCTGATGAGGCTATATACCCGCTCATGACGCTTCTCGTAGAACTTAGTAGCCGATCTCGACGAGTCCTGGGGGCCTCGAGCGGGCTCGAGGCGTCGGCACTCACGACGAGACGGGCGAGGGGCGACGGGGGATGGCTCGAGATCTCGGTCCAGGGAGCGCGGATACTCCATCGCACAGGCGGCACGGGGGTCGCTGCCGAGCGCGCCGGTGGCTTGCGCGGTGTGCTGCGGCCCTGCTCCTGACTCCGCTCGTGGCTGTGGCCGTCCCCTCGGCATCCGCAGTCCCGGCAGGTGCGCTCACGCGCTACCCGTACCTGACCGACTCCCTCGCGAACTCCATCACGGTGAACTGGGCGACAACACGCGCGGCCTCGACCGGCACGCTCAGGTGGGGGCCGGTGGGCAACTGTGCCCAGAACACCGCCACCGCGACGTCCACCGCGATCACCGTCAACGGGGTGGCGGAGTACCAGTGGAAGGCGGTTCTCCCGGTCTCTCCGGACACCACGTACTGCTACCGGCCCTTCCTGTCGAGCACCGACCTCTTGGGGACGGATCCCTCGCCCACCTTCGTCTCGCAGGTCGCAAAGGGGTCGAGCGCGCCGTTCAGCTTCGCGGTGTTCGGAGACTGGGGGCAGGCGTACGCCGGATCGGCCAACGTCGACCAGGCCAACGTGCTCAACCAGATCGCGAAGAGTGGCTCGCGATTCGCGGTGATGACAGGAGACACCGCCTACCCGGGAGGGAGCCAGACGAACTACGGCGACCTGCAGGCGACAGGTACCGACGTCAGTGGGGTGTTCGCGCCTCAGTTCTGGGGCGTCCCCGGGCGGTCGGTCCCGGTCTTCAACGTCACCGGGAACCACGGTTTCACCAACGGAGCCGTCCAGGTCGTCAACTGGCCGCAGGAGAAGGCCGCGAGCTCGTCAGGGGGCAGGTACCTGATGGAGAACTACCCGTCGATCAACGGATCGACGGCCAGGAGCTACCCGAGCATGTGGTACGCCTTCGACGCGGGCAGGGCCCGGTTCTACGTGCTCACGTCGGCGTGGGCAGACGGAAACACCGGGAACGCTCCAGGTGGGGTGTACCAGCAGGACTTCGAGGCTCACATGAAGCCCGGAACGGCTCAGTACGAGTGGCTGAAGGCAGATCTTGCGGCGCATCCCGGCGGGGCTGAAGTTCGCGTTCTGGCACTACCCGCTCTACGCCGACTCCTCCGGGCAGCCCTCTGACACGTACCTGCAGGGAGGGGCGGGCACACTGCAGGGCCTCCTCAACAGCAACAACGTGCAGATGGTCTTCAACGGTCATGCGCACGGCTACGAGCGGAACTTCCCCGATGCGGCCGGAATGGTCTCGCACGTGGTCGGGAACGGGGGCGCGGCTCTGGGCAGGGTCAGCGGCTGCAGCTCGTTCGACGCCTACGCCATCGGCTCGAGCGGGTCGCACTGCGGTGCTGCTCCGGCGACCACGCCCAACGCCGAGGTCTTCGGGTTCGTCAAGGTGACCGTCAACGGCCAGCGGGTGACGGTCACCCCGACGTCGTCGACCGGACGCACCTACGACGTCCAGACCTACAACTTCCCCGCCGGCGAGACGGACAATGCCGCACCGTCCGTCCCGGGCAACGTCGCGGTGACGAACGTGGCGGTCGGCACGACGCGCGTGGCCTGGAACGCCAGCACTGACAATGTCGGTGTCACCGGGTACAACGTGTACCGGAACCCGGGTCCGATCGGCGGCCCGACAGGGGATGCTCTCATCGGGACTGTCAGCGGCACCGCGACCTCCTTCACCGACAACATGGCCGCGCCGGCAACGAGCTACACCTACCGCGTGAGCGCTGTGGACGCGGCCGGCAACACCTCGGCGCTGTCGCCTCCCGCCGCTGTGACCACGACCGGACCCGCCGACACGTCCCCACCGTCGGCGCCTGGTTCCCTGACGGCGACCGCCACCTCCAGCAGCACCGTCAACCTGCAGTGGAGTGCCAGTAGCGACAACGTTCGCGTCGCCGGTTACCGCATCACTCGCAACGGGACGGTCCTGAAGGACGTTGCCGACAACGCGACCACCTTCACGGACGAGACGGCCGCGGCCGGAACCGCATACACCTACGAGGTCAGGGCGTTCGACACCTCGAACAACCTGTCCCCGGCGGCAACGGCGACGGTGACCACCTCCGGCGGAGGTGGTGGTACGTCGTTGTCGTTCGCGCCGAGTGGGGACACCTGGGTGGACCAGGCGAACCCGGCGGCGACGAACGGGGCGGCGACGCGTCTTGTGGTGGACAACAGTCCGGTGAACGATGCGTTGTTGAAGTTCGATGTGACCGGGACCGGGACGGGGACCTCGTGTCCGACGATCACGGGTGCGACGCTGACGCTGACGGTGGGCAGTGGCGGGACGGACAACTCGCCTCGTGGTGGGGACTTCTACGCGACCGCGAGCAGCAGCTGGAACGAGGGCACGGTGAGCTGGAACACCGCGCCGGCGGTGAGTGGTGCTCCGGTGGCCTCGATCACGACGGCGGTGGTTCAGAACACGGCGTACACGGTCGATGTCAGCTCGTTGGTCAGCGGGAACGGCACGGTCAGCATCCGGCAGAAGAACACCAGCTCCGACGGGGCCCGGTACTTCTCCAAGGAGGGCAGCACCACCGCCGGACCCAAGCTGGTCGTCCTGTGTGGTGGTGGGGGCGGCGGCACGGACACGCAGGCACCGACCGCGCCGACGGGTCTGACCGTGGGGACGACCACGAGCAGCACCGTTCCGTTGAGCTGGACCGCGAGCACCGACAACGTGGGCGTGACCGGCTACGAGATCTTCCGAGACGGTGCCACGGTGGCGACCGGCACCTCGGCGACCGTGGGCTTCACCGACACGGGACTGTCGTCGGGCACGACGTACACCTACACGGTGAAGGCCGTGGACGCCGCGGGTAACCGCTCGCCGGCCAGCGCCGGCGTGAGCGCCACGACGGCGGCGTCCGGTGGTGGTACGTCGTTGTCGTTCGCGCCGAGTGGGGACACCTGGGTGGACCAGGCGAACCCGGCGGCGACGAACGGGGCGGCGACGCGTCTTGTGGTGGACAACAGTCCGGTGAACGATGCGTTGCTGAAGTTCGATGTGACCGGGACCGGGACGGGGACCTCGTGTCCGACGATCACGGGTGCGACGCTGACGCTGACGGTCGGCAGTGGCGGGACGGACAACTCGCCTCGTGGTGGGGACTTCTACGCGACCGCGAGCAGCAGCTGGAACGAGGGCACCGTGAGCTGGAACACCGCGCCGGCGGTGAGTGGTGCTCCGGTGGCCTCGATCACGACGGCGGTGGTTCAGAACACGGCGTACACGGTCGATGTCAGCTCGTTGGTCAGCGGGAACGGCACGGTCAGCATCCGGCAGAAGAACACCAGCTCCGACGGGGCCCGGTACTTCTCCAAGGAGGGCAGCACCACCGCCGGACCCAAGCTGGTCGTCAGCTGCGCGAACTAGCCGATTCTGGCTTGGATGCATGAGATTGCCTCAAACCGGGCATGGAGTCTCACGGGGGACTTGTCTCGGAAGGACGATCCATGACTCTCGCTGCTGGCTCGGAGCTTCGGCTCGACGCGAACCCGGTGGACTACCTGCTGATCGCGTTGTACTTCGCGTTCGTTCTCGGAATCGGCATCCTCGCCAGACGTTCGGTCTCGAGCAGCATCGACTTCTTCCTCTCCGGCCGGTCCCTACCGGCCTGGGTGACCGGCCTCGCGTTCATCTCGGCGAACCTCGGCGCGGTGGAGATCATCGGCATGTCGGCCAACGGCGCGAACTACGGCGTGCCGACTGTCCACTACTTCTGGATCGGTGCCGTGCCGGCGATGCTGTTCCTCGGCATCGTGATGATGCCTTTCTACTATGGCTCGAAGGTCCGCTCGGTCCCGGAGTACATGAACCGGCGCTTCGGAAAGTCCGCGCACCTCTTCAACGCGATCAGCTTCGGGGTCGCGCAGCTCCTGATCGCCGGCATCAACCTGTTCCTGCTCGCGAGCATCGTGAAGGTCCTTCTCGGCTGGCCGCTGTGGGTCTCCTTGCTGATCGCGGCCGCGATCGTGCTGACCTACACGGCGCTGGGCGGGCTCTCGGCGGCCATCTACAACGAGGTACTCCAGTTCTTCGTGATCGTCGCAGCGCTGCTCCCGCTCACCCTCGTCGGACTGACCAAGGTGGGCGGCTACGACGGGCTGAAGGCGAAGCTCACCGCGGCCGGCGGCGCCGACCAGCTCTCCTCCTGGCCCGGCACCAGCCTCGCCGAGATCGACAACCCGGTCCTGTCGGTGATCGGCATCGTGTTCGGCCTCGGGTTCGTGCTCTCGTTCGGCTACTGGACGACGAACTTCGTCGAGGTGCAGCGGGCGATGGCATCGGACTCGATCAGCGCCGCACAGCGCGCGCCGATCATCGGCGCCTTCCCCAAGATGCTGATCCCGTTCATCGTCATCCTGCCCGGCATGATCGCGGCGGTGCTGGTCAACGAGATCGCGAGCCCGAAGGCGTCCGGTGGTGAGCCGGACTACAACAACGCGCTGCTGTACCTGATGCGTGACCTGTTGCCCAACGGCATGCTCGGGGTCGCGATCGCCGGGCTGCTCGCGTCGTTCATGGCGGGCATGGCCGCCAACATCTCGGCGTTCAACACCGTGTTCTCCTACGACCTGTGGCAGACCTACGTGGTGAAGGACCGCCCCGACGGCTACTACACGACGGTCGGCCGCGTCGCGACGGTGGGCGCGACGCTGATCGCGATCGGTACGGCGACGTTCGCGGCGTCGTACTCCAACATCATGAACTACCTGCAGACCCTGTTCGGGTTCTTCAACGCGCCGCTGTTCGCCACCTTCATCCTCGGCATGTTCTGGAAGCGGATGACGCCGACCGCGGGATGGGTCGGTCTCGTCTCCGGCACTGGCGCCGCAGTTCTGGTCGGTGTGCTGAGCGAGGGGACGCTCGGCGGCCTGTCCCTCGGTGTCCTCGGCCTGAGCGGACAGGGCGCCAGCTTCGTGGCAGCCGGTGCGGCGTTCGTCGTGGACCTCGTGGTGAGCGTTGCGGTCAGCATGGTGACCACGCCCAAGCCCGAGTCCGAGCTGCGCGGGCTGGTCTACTCGATGACGCCGAAGTCGGACTTCCGCGACGAGAACCAGGGTCGGCTCGCCTGGTTCCAGCAGCCGACCAAGCTCGCCGGCGTCGGCCTCGTGGCCGTCGTCGTTCTCAACATCCTGTTCTGGTGAGGAGTGCAGTCATGACCGTGACCGAGACCAAGCAGGCCGAACGCCGCACAGAGGAAGCGCGTCGGGCCGGTGCCTTCGACATCAGGACGTTCATCGCCCTCCTGATCGGACTGTACGGCGTCGTGCTCGTTCTCGCAGGGCTGCTCGGCACCAGCGACGCCGACCTCGCCCGTGCGGGCGGGCTGAACATCAACCTCTGGGCAGGCCTGGGGATGGTCGCCGTCGCAGCGGCGTTCGTCGTGTGGGCCAGGGCGAGGCCGGTGGTGGTTCCCGCCGAGGACGGGTCGGAGCGCGAAGCCGGAGTCGACCAGCCGGTCAGATGAACGGGTCCGGACGTCCGCCTGGAAGGTCGGCGAGGCGCTGACGTGCCTCCGCTGCGAACTTGTGCTCGACGAGCACCTCGTACTTGGTCGCGACCACCTGCTGGATCGAGGTGAAGTCGCGCCGCCCTCGTGTCGCGGCGTAGCCGATCAGCGCCCAGACCAGGCCGAAGAGGACGCCGAAGAGCGCGGTCGACAGGATGATCGAGAGGCTGTTGCCGGTGCCGAACAGCGAGAAGACCAGGCCCACGAAGAGGCCGAGCCACAAACCCGAGAGCGCGCCGCCGAGGGCCACACGGCCCGTGGTGAGGCGTCCGGTGACCCGCTCCACCTGCTTGAGGTCGGTGCCGACGATCAGGCAGTTCTCCACGGGGAAGCCTTGGTCGGACAGGTGGTCGACGGCCCGCTGCGCGTCGGCGTAGTCGTCGTAGACCCCCAGCGACTGGGGGAACTGCAGCGAGAGGGCCGAACGGGAGCCGGGAAGGCCGGGCTGGTTGGTCATGGGCCCATTCTCCCAGCCGCTGCACGTCCGGCAAGGGATGCTGGCCCGGCCGCCTGGCAGAACGGGCGGTTCGACGGGCGGACCTCGGGTCGGGAGGACGCTCGACATCCGGACGGACCACGACGTACCGTCCCGTCCATGACGGGGACGTGGTTGGAGCAGCCGATGAGCAGTCTGGGGGCGGTCACCGCCCTGGTGCGTGACGACGTGCCGATCATGTATCTGGACGTGGCGTTCGACGTCGAGTCGATCCAGGCCGGCTGGCCCGAGTTCGAGTCCCGGTTCACCTCGCTGCGTGGCCGGAAGATGATCGCGGTGGTCTTCCCCGAGCAGGAGATCTACCGGCTCGCGACCGTCATGCGCGACGAGGACGATCCCGACGCGCTCGGGCTCGACATGGGGGTGCTTCCCGGCGGGCCCTATCTCCAGCTGTCGCTCGAGGGCGACGCGCGGAGCGTCCACCGCAACATCGGACCGGCGTTCGAGGAGCTGCGCGGCCTCGGCGAGGTGGACCCGGGGCGGCCGTACGTCGAGGTCTACAAGTCGTCGCGGGAGGTCGACTGTCTCCTGCCGGTGGTCGGCTGACTCAGGCGTCCGGCTCGGGCACCACGACGATCCCGCCGAGCCTCGACTCGTCGGCGCGGCAGCGCCGTCCGTCGACGTAGACCTCATGGGTGACCGTGGCCTCCTCGCACAGCTCGCCGTCGTCGGCGTACCGGGCGGCGAACCCCCCGGCTTCACTGGTGTTCACGAGCACCAGGGGGCGACCGTCCTTCGTGGCCGCCCGGGAGACGCAGCTGCGGCAGAGGTAGCCGGGGTAGCGGGGGAGCGCCGGCTGCTCGGTGCCGCAGATCGGGCAGGTGACGAAGTCCATCGGGATCAGCCCGCGTTCTTCCGGGCAGACCAGGCGCTTGCCACCATCTCCTCGAGGGTGAAGCGCATCCTCCAGTCCAGGTCGCGGGCAGCGAGCTTGCCGTCGGCGACGATCCGGGCGGGGTCGCCGGGTCGGCGCGGTGTGACCTCCGGCTCGAAGTCGATGCCGGTCACCTTGGCCATGGCCTGCATGATCTCCCGGACGGAGTTGCCGGTGCCGCTGCCGAGGTTGTAGGCGGGAGCGAGCCGCTGACCAGCCTCCAGCTTCTGGGCCGCCTCGACATGGGAGAGGGCGAGGTCGACCACGTGGATGTAGTCGCGCACACAGGTGCCGTCCGGGGTGGGGTAGTCGTCGCCGTTGATCCGTGGGGTCTGCCCGTTGAGGAGCGCCTCGAAGGCGAGCGGGAACAGGTTGTGCGGGCTCGTGTCGTGGACCGAGTCGTCGATCGACCCGACCACGTTGAAGTAGCGCAGCGACGTGTGGTGCAGGCCTGTCGCGACCTCCTGGTCGGCCAGCAGCCACTCGCCGATCAGCTTGGACTGGCCGTACGGCGACTCGGGGCCGAGTGGCGTGTCCTCCGTGACGACGTCGGTGTCGGGCGTGCCGAACACCGAGGCGCTGGAGGAGAACACCATGTTCTGCACGCCTTCCTCCTCCATGGCGCGAAGCACGCTGACGGTGCCGGTGACGTTCTGGTCGAAGGTGTGCAGGGGGCGCTCGACGGAGACACCGGCGTACTTGAAGGCGGCAAGGTGGATGACTCCGGTCACCTGGTGCTCGCGGAGCGTACGGCGGACCAGGGCGGTGTCGAGGATGGTCCCCTTCACGAAGGGCGTCCCGTCCGGGACGAACTCGGCGTGCCCGCTCGACAGGTCGTCGAGCACGACGGCGTCGACGCCCTGGTCGATGAAGGAACGCACCACGTGCGCCCCGATGTACCCCGCTCCGCCAGTCACCAGCCACGTCATCTGCCAGACCTTCGCTCTCTTGTCGTCGTGCCGACTCCCGACCCTAGTCGCCGGGGCTCTCTTGTCGCCGGACGACGCACGCGACCGTCGACGGCGCGCTGCGGTAGCATGGGCGTATGCGGAAGAACCTGCTTCTTAGCCGGCCGCGCTGACAGGCACCACGACAGCGCGGCTACCCCTCATGCCTGAGGGGTTTTTTTGTGCCCGGGCCCACGGGGTGCACCAGGCCCGAGAAGCGTTCTGACCCAGCCGCCGCGACAGGAAGACGACGAGACCATGACTGAGCAGGCAGAAGCCAGTGCAGCAGAGCGGGCGACCTACGACGTCGCCGCCGCCCAGGAGAAGTGGCGCAAGGTCTGGGAGGACCTGAACCCCTTCGAGGCGGCCGACGACCCCGCCGAGGACAACGACCGGCGCCGTTACGCGCTCACGATGTTCCCCTACCCGAGCGGTGACCTGCACATGGGGCACGCCGAGGTGATGGCGCTGCACGACGTGATCGCGCGCTACTGGTGGCAGCGCGGGTACGACGTGCTGAACCCGATCGGCTGGGACTCCTTCGGCCTGCCCGCCGAGAACGCCGCGATCAAGCGCAACGAGCACCCGGCGACGTACACCTACGCCAACATCGAGACCCAGGCGGAGTCGTTCCGGCGCTATGGGATCAGCTTCGACTGGTCGCGTCGGCTGCACACCTCCGACCCGGAGTACTACCGCTGGACGCAGTGGCTGTTCCTGCGCTTCCGCGAGCGTGGCCTGGCCTACCGCAAGTCGAGCCCGGTCAACTGGTGCCCGAACGACCAGACCGTGCTGGCCAACGAGCAGGTCGTCGGCGGCATGTGCGAGCGCTGCGGCGCCGAGGTCACCAAGCGCGAGCTGACCCAGTGGTACTTCAAGGTCACCGACTACGCCCAGCGGCTGCTGGACGACATGGAGGGCCTGAAGGACACCTGGCCGGAGCGCGTGCTGGCGATGCAGCGCAACTGGATCGGGCGCTCGGAGGGTGCACACGTCGACTTCGAGGTCGAGGCCGCAGGCGACCTGCCCGCCCGGTCCGTGACGGTGTTCACGACGCGCCCGGACACGCTGTACGGCGCGACGTTCTTCGTGGTCGCCGCCGACGCGAAGCTGGCCGGGGAGATCTGCGCACCGGAGCATCGCGAGACCTTCGACGCCTACCTGGAGCAGGTGCGCAAGGAGAGCGAGATCGACCGGCTGTCGACCGAGCGCGAGAAGACCGGCGTGTTCCTGGGCCGGTATGCCGTCAACCCGGTCAACGGCGAGCGGATACCGGTCTGGGCGGCGGACTACGTGCTGGCGGAGTACGGCACCGGCGCGGTCATGGCCGTGCCCGCCCACGACCAGCGCGACCTGGACTTCGCCAAGGCGTTCGACCTGCCGGTACGCCGGGTCG
This sequence comes from uncultured Actinomycetota bacterium, assembly GCA_963721165.1. Lineage (GTDB taxonomy): Bacteria > Actinomycetota > Actinomycetes > Propionibacteriales > Nocardioidaceae > Nocardioides_C. The sequence continues at coordinate 116,001 of CAVRIE010000015.1, forward strand.
TGGACACCGGCCCCGACGACACCGGGAACCCTGAGGAGACCTACGTCGCCACCACAGGCGACGGGGTGTACGTCAACTCCGGTGACCTGGACGGGCTGACCGACAAGGCGTCGGGCATCTCGAAGATCGTGTCGCGCCTGGAGGCCGACGGCCGGGGGAGCGGTGCGGTGAACTTCCGCCTGCGCGACTGGCTGCTGTCGCGTCAGCGGTTCTGGGGCTGCCCGATCCCGATCATCCACTGTGACGCGTGCGGCGAGGTCGCCGTCCCGGACGAGCAGCTGCCCGTCGTACTGCCCGACCTGCGTGGCGCGGACCTGAAGCCGAAGGGCACCTCGCCGCTGGCTGCGGCTGAGGACTGGGTCAACGTCGAGTGCCCGAGCTGCGGCGGCCCGGCCAAGCGGGACAGCGACACGATGGACACCTTCGTGGACTCGTCGTGGTACTTCCTGCGCTACTGCTCACCGGACTACACCGAGGGCCCGTTCGACCCCGAGGCGGTCCGGAGGTGGATGCCGGCGCATCAATATGTCGGCGGCGTCGAGCACGCGATCCTGCACCTGCTGTACGCCCGGTTCTTCACCAAGGTGCTGCACGACATGGGGATGCTGGACTTCGTCGAGCCGTTCCAGGCGTTGCTGAACCAGGGCCAGGTCATCAACCAGGGCAAGGCGATGAGCAAGTCGCTGGGCAACGGCGTCAACCTCGGGAGACATGATCGACGAGTACGGCGTCGACGCGGTCCGCCTGACGCTGGTCTTCGCCGGTCCGCCCGAGGACGACATCGACTGGGCCGACGTCTCGCCCGGCGGCTCGCTGAAGTTCCTGCAGCGCGCGTGGCGGCTGAGCGGCGACGTCACCTCCGCGCCGGGCGTTGCTTTGGGCGGCGGCGACATCGCGCTGCGCAAGGCCACGCACCGGACCCTGCGGGAGGCCGAGCAGCTGATCGACTCGCACCGCTTCAACGTGGTCGTGGCGCGGATCATGGAGCTGGTCAACGTCACCCGCAAGGCGATCGACTCAGGTTGCGGGCCTGCGGACCCGGCTGTCCGGGAGGCGACCGAGGCGGTGGCGATCATGCTGTCGCTGGTGGCTCCGTACACCGCCGAGGAGATGTGGTCGCGGCTGGGTCACGAGCCGACCGTGGCGCGGGCCGGCTGGCCCGTCGTGGAGGAGAGCCTGCTGGTCCAGGACTCGATCACGGCGATCGTGCAGGTCCAGGGCAAGCTGCGGGCGAAGCTGGAGGTCAGCCCCGACATCTCCGAGGCCGACCTGGAGGCGATGGCGATGGCCGAGCCGGTGATCCAGCGCTCGCTGGAGGGCAAGACGGTCCGCAAGGTGATCGTGCGGGCGCCGAAGCTGGTCAACATCGTCGCGAGCTGACCCGCTCTCGTCGATCCTCCGCCGGACTGCGCCGACGGACCCGCTCGCTTGGCGGCGTCCGCATTGTCACTGCCGCTGACCGCGGCTCTGCCTGCGAACGCCGCTTTAGGCTTCGCGGGCCCGCCGGCTCCGCCCGGCTCACGTCGACCCGCGCACGCCGTGAGCTGCTTCCTCTACCGGGCGGGACGGCCTCAGGGGAGGTCTCTCAGGGCCTCCTCGATGGGGACCACGCCGCTGAGGAGGGTGAACTGCTTTCGGATCGTGGCGGGCTCGTCGAGGGCCGCCGCGAGTGCGTGTGCCACGTCCGCGCGGGGGATCTCGCGCGGCTCTGCTGTCGGGTCGAGGCTGACCTTGCCCTTGCCGGACTCGTCGGTGAGGCGGCCCGGCTGGACGATCGTCCAGTCGAGGTCGCGTGCGCGGAGGTTCTCGTCCGCGGCGGCCTTCGCGCGCAGGTAGACCTGGAAGACGTCGTCGCTGTCCGGGTCTGCCTGGTCGGTGCCCATCGACGAGACCATCAGGTACCTGCTCACCCCTGCCCGCTCGGCGGCGTCGGCGAGCAGGATCGCCGCGCCCTTGTCGACGGTCTCCTTGCGTGCCGCCCCGGAGCTCGGGCCGCCGCCCGCAGCGAACACGACGGCATCGGCGCCGCGGAGCTCCGCAGCCAGCTCGTCGACCGAGGCCCGCTCGAGGTCGAGGACCACCGCCGTCGCCCCCTGCTCCTCGAGGTCGCGCCACGTGGTCGGGGTTGCGGACGATGCCGACGGGCTGGTCACCTCGCTCGCTGAGCCGCTTCTCGAGCAGCAGGGCGATCTGACCGTGACCTCCGGCGATGACGACGCGCATGTGCTTCCTCTCCTCGACCTCGGGTAGCTCTGACCGGGGCAGTACCCGCGTCCGGCGTACGACACGTCCTCGTGCCGGACGATTCGCGCGGGTGGCGGATCGGGCGGGTAGCCTTCGCGCCATGTCCACTATCGCGCTCGTCACCGACTCGACGGCCTCGCTGCCGCCGGAGCTGGCCGAGAAGCACGGGATCGTGGTGGTACCCCTGCAGGTGGTGATCGGCGCGAGGTCCTACGAGGAGGGCGTCGAGGGCGGTGCGACCCCGGAGACCGTGGCGGAGGCGCTGCGGGAGTGGAAGCCGGTCAGCACGTCGCGGCCCACCCCCGCCGTGATGCTGGAGGCGTACGAGAAGGCCGCCGCGGCGGGTGCCACCGAGATCGTCTCCATCCACGTCTCCAAGGAGCTGAGCGGGACCTACGAGTCGGCCCAGCTCGCCGCGCAGGAGGCATCGGTCCCTGTGACGGCCGTCGACTCCGGGCAGCTGGGCATGGCGACCGGCTTCGCCGTGCTCTCGGCGGCCGAGGTGCTTGCCTCCGGTGGGTCCGCGGCGGACGCCGCCGAGATGGCACGAAGGCGTACGGCGGAGAGCACATCGCTGTTCTACGTCGACACACTCGAGTACCTCCGACGCGGCGGACGGATCGGGGCCGCCGCAGCCCTGCTCGGGTCGGCGCTGGCGGTCAAGCCGCTGCTGACCTTGGAGCACGGCCGGGTCGGCATGCTCGAGAAGGTCCGCACCTCGGGTCGCGCATTGAGCCGGCTCGAGGAGCTCGCGGTCAGGGCAGCCGACGACCTACAGGTGGACGTTGCCGTGGCGCACCTGGCGAACCCGGAACGAGCCGATCACCTGGCCTCGAACCTTCGTAGCCGTCTGGAGGCGAACCTCGGCGGCCGCGAGGTGGTCGTGGGAGAGGTGGGTGCCGTGATCGGCGCCCATGTCGGCCCCGGGATGGTGGCCGTGGTCGTCTCGCCCCGACCCGAGGAGGTCAGGGCGGCGGCGGACCCGGCTTCGACCGGGACCGGCTAGGCCGGGCGAGGTCCACATCGCTCCGCGGGGGCGAGTTGTCCACAGGTGCCTCGACGTGTGCTTCACCAGGTGCTGATGGCTTCCTAGGTTCGGTGCATGCGTTCACGCCGGACAGCCCAGGAGGAGACCGCCCGCATCGCGCGGCGACGGCTCGAACAGCTGACTGCCGAGCTGGCAGGCATCAGAGGCTCGCTCGGCCAGACCGCTGCTGTGGAGGCGGACCCGGCGGTCGGCAGCCTCGCGCCGGGGGCGCCTGGGCGCGAAGATGCGGTCTTCTTCGAGTACCCGGCCGCGTCCGGCGACGGGCCGTCCCTCGCGTGGCCGGCATGCCAGGCGAGCGATCAGCCCCGGGGGCCGCGTGGGCGGATGGGTGTACGACCGGCTCCCGCCGACTCTCCAGGGCCGGCTCCGGCTCACCGCAGGCCACCTCACCGTCGTGGCGCTGCTCGTCGCCGCCGGGTTCGCCGTCACCGCGTGGTGGGCGGTGCGCGCCCACGGGGAGGGGACCGTCGTCCCGGCGTCGACGTGGTCCGACCGCGTCGAGGGCAGCCCGGCGGCCGACGAACCGACCTCGCTGGTGACGCCGGTGGCCGACGCCGCCTCTGAGGCACCGAAGGGCGACCCGGCGGTCGTGGTCGTCGACGTCGCGGGCAAGGTGCGACGACCGGGCATCGTGAAGCTCCCGGTGGGGTCCCGCGTCGTGGATGCGATCGAGGCAGCCGGGGGAGCACGGCGTGGTGTCGACCTGAGCCAGCTGAACCTCGCTCGAGTACTCGTCGACGGTGAGCAGGTCGTGGTCGGCATCCCGCCCCCGGGCGGAGTCGCCGCGCCTGCGGCTTCGGCACCGGGTGCGCCGGCGGGGGCTGCCGGCCCACTGGTGAACATCAACTCCGCGACCCAGTCACAGCTGGAGGAGCTCCCGGGTGTCGGGCCGGTGACCGCAGCGGCGATCCTCCAGTGGCGAAGCGACAACGGGGCGTTCACGGCCGTCGACGAGCTGCTTGAGGTGTCGGGTATCGGTGACGCGACGCTCGCCAAGATCGCTCCGTTCGTGACCTTGTGAGGACACCAGCCGCGTGAGGACCCCGGGCGCGGAGCCGACGGCCCGACCCGACCTCCGCGCAGTGGTCCTGGCGCTCATGGCATGGGCGGGTGGGCTGGGCGGTTTCCTGCTCCCGCGGTGGCTGGTCGTAGCGGTGGCCACCGCCGGCGCACTGGCGCTGCTCGTCCGTCGGCGGCAGGGGCGGCCGGTGCTCGTGGGTCTTGCCTGGCTGGTGGCGGCTGTGGCCGTGGCGGGATCGGCGATGCTGCGTGTCGAAGGTGTTGCGCACAGCGAGGTCGCTGTCCTCGCCGGCGACCACGCCTTCGTCAGCGTGCTGGTTCGGGTGACGTCCGACCCGGTCCTCGAGCAGGGGAGGTACGAGCCGTTCGTGCTGGTGCGGGCAACGACCCAGGAGGTCACCGGCCGAGGGCGGGCCTACGCCGTTCGCGTGCCGGTGCTCCTGATCGGGGATCCCGGCTGGCATGACGTAGAGCTCGGTTCGCTGGTGCGGGTGGAGGGACGCGCCGGTCCGTCGGACGGAGACGATCTCGCCGCGGTGATCTCGACGAACCGGCCGCCAGTGGTCGTGGAGAAGCCCGTGGGAGTCCTGGACGCCGCGGCGGCCGTGCGCGCCGGCATCAGGCATGCGGTCGCGGGCGCGGGTCCGGGGGAGCGCACGCTGGTGCCGGCTCTGGTCGTGGGTGACGACCAGGGCATGCCGGTCGACCTGGTGAGCGACTTCAAGGCGTCCGGCCTGACCCACCTGCTCGCCGTCTCCGGCACCAACCTGACGCTGGTGGCGGGCTTCGTGCTCGTGATCGCCCGGTGGCTGGGGGTCCGCGCGCGAGGGCTGGTCGTGGTCGGCGTCCTCGGCGTCATCGGGTTCGTCCTCCTCGCGCGGACCGAACCGAGTGTGGTCAGGGCGGCGGCCATGGGCTCCGTGGCGCTCGTAGGGATGGGAAGCAACGGGCGGGAGAAGGGTGTGCGCGCGCTCGGTGTCGCCGTCCTGGTCCTCCTCGTCCTGGACCCGTGGCTGGTGCTGTCGCTGGGCTTCGTGCTCTCGGCCCTCGCCACGGCAGGCATCCTCTTCCTCGCGCCACCGTGGCGTGACGCGCTGGCCACCTGGCTGCCGCGCTGGCTCGCGGAGGCGGTGGCCGTCCCCTTGGCTGCGCAGCTGGCATGCACGCCCGTCGTGGCTGCCATCTCCGGGCAGGTGAGCCTGGTTGCCGTGGCCGCGAACATGGTCGTCGCCCCGGCGGTCGGCCCGGCGACCGTGCTCGGTCTCGTCGGCGGTCTCCTGATGCTGGTGTTCGAGCCGCTCGGTGTGCTGCTCGGCCGGGTCGCCGGGTGGTGTGCGTGGTGGATCATCGCTGTCGCGGGCCGGAGCGCGGACCTCCCGGTGGCGGCAGTGGGGTGGTCGTCCACCTGGACGTCGATCGCCCTGCTGGGTGCCCTCTGTGTTGCCACGGCGTGGGTGATGCCTGCAGTCCTGACCCGCCGCCGGTGGTCAGTTGCCATGTCGCTGCTGATGACGCTGACCGTCGTACGCCCTCTGCCGACGCCCGGGTGGCCGCCCGACGGCTGGGTGCTCGTCGCCTGCGACGTGGGCCAGGGGGACGGGCTGGTGCTCAACGCCGGCGCGGGCAGCGCCGTGGTCGTCGACGCTGGCCCCGAACCCGACGCGATCGACCGCTGTCTCGACCGCCTCGAGGTTCGACGCGTGCCGATGGTGGTCCTGACCCACTTCCACGAGGACCACGTCGCGGGCCTCCCGGGGCTCCTCCATGACCGTCGTCCTTCGGAGATCGACGTCACCGCGTTCGCCGACCCCGTCGAGGGCGCGGAGGAGGTGCAGACCTGGGCGCGTGCCGCCCGGGTGCCGGTGCGGGTGCCGGCCTATGGAGAGGTACGACGGGTCGGGTCGCTCACGTGGCAGGTGATCGGCCCTCGAGGGCGGTTCGCGACCGGGGACGTCGAGAGCGAAGGGTCGGCGGCCAACAACGCCAGCGTCGCGCTACTCGTGGAGACCCACGGGATCCGCATGCTGCTGACCGGCGACATGGAGCCCGAGGCGCAGGAGGCGATGCAGCGCGCACTGCCGTCGCTGCACGTGGACGTGCTGAAGGTGCCTCACCACGGCAGCCGGCACCAGGACCCGGGGTTCCTCACCGGCCTCGGCGCTCGTCTCGCGGTCATCTCGGTGGGGGAGGGCAACACCTACGGGCACCCTGCCCCGGAGACGATCGACCTGCTCGAGTCCGAGGGCATGGTGGTGCGCCGCACGGACCGGTCGGGCGACGTGGCGGTCGTCGTACGCGACGGTCAGCTGACCGTGCGGGAGGCGAGCACCTCGTCGTCGGCGATGAGGTAGCCGCGGTCCGACTCCTGCATGGTCAGCCGCTGGGTCTCCTGCTTGGCACTGCCGTCCTTGAAGTAGTACGTGAGCACGATGTCGACCTGCTTCTGGCCGGGGACGGCCTTGGCCTGCTGCAGGTCGACCGACTCGACCTTGTCCCAGAAGCTCTCGTAGGAGTCCCGCCCCTGCGCCTGCATGCTCGGCGCCAGCATGTCCCATCCCGCGTCGGTGTCGTCGGGCATGACGGAGAAGTAGTCCTGGACCCTCTGCTCCATCGCAGCACCCGGGTTCTGCCCGGCCGGCTTGTCGCTGGGAGTGCTCTCCGTCGTCGCTTCTGCGGAGGGAGAGGGCGTCTCCTCGGGCGTCGGCTTCGCCGACGGAGAGGGCGAGGACTTCTTCGTGGGCGACGGGGACTTCGACTCCGACCCGGCAGCGGCCTGCGGGTCCTCGCCGCCCGAACCGTCGTTCAGCGCCCAGTACCCCACACCCAGCATCACGAGCAGCAGGACAGCGGCGGCCACCAGCCACGGAGCGCCGCGGCGCCGCCGGTCCTCCCGGTCAGGGTCCTCCGTGAGCCCACGAGCCGGGGCAGCGGCCGGCGTCCACTCGGGTTCCGGCCGGCTCGGCTCGTCGAAGGCGGCGGCCCCGACGGGGGCGGCGCCCATCACCGCGGTCTCCTCTCCGGCGGCGTCCCCTTGCTCTGCGACACGGTGGAGCGAGTGCGCGGCGTCGGCCATCGTCCAGCGGGACCTCGGGTCGCGGTCCATCATCCGTGCGATCGGTCCGGCCAGAGGACCGGCGTGCGCGGGGGCGGGCGGCTCCTCCGCGGCGATCTTCTGAAGCAGGGCGATCGCGTTGCGCTGGTCGGGGTACGGCGGCCTGCCCTCCACGGCGGCGTACAGCGTGGCGCCCAGAGCGTAGACGTCGGACTCCGGGCCGGGGTCGTCTCCGCGGGCGAGCTCGGGTGAGAAGTACGACGGGGTCCCGGTCACCAGGCCGGTGCGCGTGAGCTGGTCGTCACCGGCGCCGCGGGCGATCCCGAAGTCGCTGATCTTCGCGACGTCGTTCTCGCTCACGAGGATGTTTCCGGGCTTGACGTCCCGATGGATCGTCCCAGCGGCGTGCGCCGCGGCCAGGCCGTCCGCGACCTGTGCGCAGATCCGCGCGGCCCGCTGCGGAGCGAGAGGAGCCTCGTCGCGGATGATCTCGGAAAGCGTCTTGGAGGGGACGTACTCCATGACCAGCCAGGCGTGGCCCTCGTCACTGTCGACGATGTCGAACACCGAGACCACGTTGCGGTGGTTCAGCGCCGCCGACGACCGGGCCTCGCGCAGCGCCCGCGCCGACTCGGTGGCCGACTCGCCTGGAAGCATGCCGATCTGCTTCACAGCCACGTCGCGGCCCAGAACCTCGTCGTGGCACAGCCATACGGTTCCCATGCCGCCTCGGCCGACGGCACGGACGACTCGGTAACGGCCTGCGATCAGGTCCGGGGTCATCGGGCTCCTTCCGCGCTGGCATGCGCTGGCTATACAGGGACCCTGTCCCATACCCACCATCCGCACCGACTACGCGTCGAAGCTGTCGGTGCCGTGTGGCAGGCTGGCTCCACCATGGCGACACCGAAGGCATCCGACGTCCTTGGCCACGTCACGCTGGTGACCGGCCCCGAAGAGCTGCTCAACGAGCGGGCGATCTCAGGCGCCCTGCAGGCCGTGCGGCACGCGGACGACGAGTCCGAGGTCAGCGAGACGACCGCGGACCAGCTGACCATGGGTGCCCTGGCGGAGCTCGCCGCACCGTCGTTGTTCTCGGCCATCCGGTGTGTGGTGGTGCGCAACCTCGAGAACCTCCCGGACGAGACCTACGACGGCTTGCTGCAGTACGCCGCCTCACCGGCTGAGGACGTCGGTCTGGTGCTCGTGCACTCGGGAGGCCAGAAGGGCTCGGGGCTCCTGGCGAAGCTGCGCAAGATCCCCTCCGTCACGGAGGTGAAGTCGGCCGCCCTCAAGCCGAGCGAGTACACCCGGTGGGTGGCGGCGGAGACCCGCGCACACGGGGCGAGGATCGCGGAGGACGCCGCCGAGCTGCTGGTGCAGGCAGTCGGACAGGACCTGCGGGCGCTCGCCGGCGCATGCCACCAGCTCGCCAACGACTTCGCCGGCGAGCCGCTGACGGCCGACGTGGTGAAGAGGTACTTCGGCGGCCGCGCGGAGGTCAAGGGCTTCGCGGTGGCCGACGCGGCGATCTACGGCCGGACGGCCAAGGCGCTCGAAGAGCTGCGGTGGGCGCTCGACAACGGCACGGCCCCGGTGCTCGTGACCAGCGCGTTCGCCAGCGGACTGCGCGGTCTCGCCCGGTACAAGAGCGCACCGCGGGGTCTGCGAGAGGGCGACCTCGCCAAGGAGGTCGGCGTCCCGCCGTGGAAGCTGCGGACGCTGCGTGACCAGTCACGTGGCTGGGAGGACTCCGGCCTGGTCCGCGCGATCCAGGCGGTGGCGCAGGCGGACGCGGACGTCAAGGGTGCAGCCAGCGACGCGTCGTACGCCTTGGAGCGGATGGTCATCTCCGTGACGGATGCGCGTTCACCCCGCTGAGGCGGACGCACGGAAAAGGCGCCGCCCCGGAGGGACGGCGCCTGATCGGCCGGGCTACCGCTCGGGCTACCACTCGGGCAGCCGCGACGGGAGGCCCAACGTCGGGTGGCTCAGAGAGCGGCGGCCTTCTTGGAGATCGCCGACTTCTTGTTCGCAGCCTGGTTCTTGTGGATGACGCCCTTGGACGCAGCCTTGTCGAGCTTCTTGTTGGCGACCTTCGCCAGCTCCTGCGCCTTCTCGGCGTCACCAGCTGCGGCGGCCTCGCGGAACTTGCGGATCGCCGACTTCACCGCCGACTTCACGGCCTTGTTGCGCTCGTGCGCGGCCTCGTTCTGCCGGTTGCGCTTGATCTGGGACTTGATGTTCGCCACTACGGTGCGCCTCGTCTGGTCTAAGCGGGGTTTGGTCTGGTGTGCGGTCGGCCGTCTGTGGCCAGACACGCGAGGGGCAACGATACCAGCGGGCTCGGTGCGGCCTCAAATCGAGCGCACGGCCTCTCCCTGGGAGACCCCGAGGCGGCGCCTGGCTCCTTCGAGGAGGCGCGCCGACTCTCGTCGCCGGAAGTCGTTGAGCGTGGGCAGGTTCACGTCGACCGCCACGGTGCTGCGGTAGGCGAGCCACCCGCCCACGGTGACCAGGAACGCGGTCACGTTCTCCTCGCCGAGGCCGCGGATCGCCGGGAACGTCCCGGTGAGGTCGTCGAAGACGGGGTCCTCGACCCACTCCAGGCAGAGCAGCAGCGGGTCGTACCACGCAGGGCCGGTGCGCGCCACGCCCCAGTCGACGAAGACGACCTCGCCGGACCTGTCGCCGGTTCTCACGATGATGTTGTCGTTGCGCAGGTCACCGTGGACGACGTGGTCGCCCTCGGCGTGCTCGAGCAGCCGGTCGTACGCCGCCCGCAGGTCATCGGCACGTGCCGGCATCCAGGAGGGGAGTACGTCGGACGCCAGGTCGGGCAGCTGCGGCCACAGCTCGCCCCACCGCAGGAGGCTGTCCCGGCAGGTCGCGACACCCAGACCGGCACCCAGCCCGGTGAGCTCCTCGCTGAGCGCCGCGGTCGCCTCGAGCACGCGCTCCACGTCGTCGGGCCGGGTCGTGTCGACGTGCCGGCCGGGCACGTCCTCCAGCAGCAGTGCGACCCACTCGTCCCGGCTCGTCGTACGCAGCGACCAGCCTCGCCCACAGCGGGTGGTCGTGCAGGTGGGAGAGCACGCGGATCTCGTTGCGGAACATGTCGGGCGTCAGCGGGTTCAGCTCGGGCCCCACCGCCTTGACGAACGCACGGCTGCCGTCGGCGGCGACGACGCGGGTCGCGCAGCCGGGCGACATGCCGCCCACCTGCTCCTCGACGGACACGACGGGGGAGCCCAGGACGTCGTCGACCCACGCCCGCACCCGCTCGGGGATCTCGGCGTAGGTCCTCCTGACCCCGACCGCCCGGGGGGCCGCGCCGCTCACGCCCAGCCCCGGCGGCTGGACAGCCAGGACCAGGTGGCCTCGGCGTACCAGGACTGGTGGGCGCGGATGTAGGGCGACGAGTTCGGGACCGGGTCGTCGCGCCGCTCGAAGAAGTAGCCGGCAATGAGGGCGAGGAACGTGTCGACGTCCGCGGCGTCGACCTCGCGGGTGAGGGACCGCTCGGCGAGGATCGCGTCGGCGTCGAGCCCGTCGCCGTGTGCCGAGATCAGCAGCACGACGGTGTCGATCCAGGCGGCTCCGACGACCGGCCAGTTCCAGTCGCACAGCAGCGCGCGGCCGTCGCTGAGCAGGAAGTTGTCGTCGCGGCCGTCGGTGTGGACGAGCGTGTTCCCGGCCGTGGCCTCACGGAACCCGGACGCGAGCGCGGCGGCTTCGTCGAGGTGGGGGAGCCCGGGGTTCACCCGCCGCACGTGGTCCCACCCGGTCAGGCAGTCGGCGAAGTCGTCGGCGAAGGTGTCGAGCTGCAGCGGCGGCGGCGTGAGCCTGCCCGCGAGGACCTCGAGGGAGTCGAGGCAGGTGTTGAGGTCGTCGGGGTTCCACGGGCGGGCGGGGTTGGTCCCGTCGACGTACTCGATCTCGAGGACCACCCACAGGTCGTCCTCATGGCTCCAGAGCAGCCGTGGCACGGGAAGGCCCGCCGGGAGGGCGACGCAGCTTGCGAGCCTCCTCGCGGTAGGAGTCGGCGAACATGCGCTGGGCCTTCTTGCTCGCCGCCTTGACGAAGTGTCGTGACCCGTCGTCGCAGGTGAGGACCGAGGCGAATCCCGGGGTGAAGCCGGCGCCCGCCGACTCCGCGGAGACCACACGTGAGGCGAGCCGCCGCTCGATCATCGAGCGGAGCGCCGGCGGGAGCAGCGACCACTCCAGGCGACGGGAGGTGCGGCCGTGGGGGATCGCGCCGCCGCGGACGGCGGACGACGTGGTCGAGATCGGGCTCATGCGGCCTCATTCTGTACGTCGCCGGGCCGCGCGGGCGACGGATTTCTGCGCGTGTCTCCGCCCTGCTGTCGAGCGCCCGGTGCCTGCCGGCTCCGCCGTGGCAATGAGGAGGGTCGGCTGCATGAAACAATGGGGGTTCCGCACTCGTCGTCGAATCACCGGAAGAAGTCTGTGTCCAAGAGCCCCCAGTCGGTCCCGCAGCCGGGCAAGACCGACCCCGCGATCATCCGCAACTTCTGCATCATCGCGCATATCGACCACGGCAAGTCGACGCTCGCCGACCGCATGCTGCAGCTGACCGGTGTCGTGGACGAGCGCAGCGCCCGGGCGCAGTACCTCGACCGCATGGACATCGAGCGCGAGCGTGGGATCACCATCAAGAGCCAGGCCGTGCGGATGCCCTGGACCCTGAGCGAGGGCTACGAGGGTGCGGAGCCTGGCACCTACGTCCTCAACATGATCGACACCCCGGGCCACGTGGACTTCACCTACGAGGTGTCCCGGTCCCTCGAGGCGTGCGAGGCCGCGGTGCTGCTCGTCGACGCCGCCCAGGGCATCGAGGCCCAGACGCTCGCGAACCTCTACCTCGCCCTCGGCGCGGACCTGCAGATCATCCCGGTGCTCAACAAGATCGACCTGCCGTCGGCGCAGCCGGAGAAGTACGCCGCAGAGCTCGCCGGCATCATCGGCTGCGACCCCGAGGACGTGCTCCAGGTCTCCGCGAAGACCGGCATGGGCGTCGAGGCGCTGCTCAACGAGATCGTCCGGCAGACCCCGCCACCGGTGGGCGACGCCGACGCGCCGCCGCGGGCCCTGATCTTCGACTCCGTCTACGACACCTACCGCGGTGTGGTCACCTACGTGCGTGTAGTCGACGGGAAGCTCAGCCACCGGGACCGGATCAAGATGATGTCGACCGGCGCCGTGCACGAGATGCTCGAGGTCGGCGTCATCTCGCCCGAGCCGGTGAAGGCCGGCGACCTCGGGGTCGGTGAGGTCGGCTACCTGATCACCGGGGTGAAGGACGTCCGCCAGTCGCGGGTCGGCGACACGGTGACCAGCCAGGTGCGCGGCGCGAGCGAGCCGCTCGGTGGCTACAAGCACCCCAACCCGATGGTCTTCGCCGGCCTGTACCCGATCGACGGCGACGACTACCCGACGCTGCGTGACGCGCTCGAGAAGCTGCAGCTGAACGACGCCGCGCTGAACTACGAGCCGGAGACCTCCGGCGCCCTCGGCTTCGGCTTCCGGTGCGGCTTCCTCGGCCTGCTCCACATGGAGATCGTCCGGGAGCGTCTCGAGCGGGAGTTCAACCTCGACCTGATCTCGACCGCACCCAACGTGGTCTACCAGGTCACGATGGAGGACGGCACCGAGCACGAGGTCACCAACCCGAGCGAGTACCCGTCGGGGAAGATCGCCGAGGTGCGCGAGCCCGTCGTCAAGGCGACGATCCTCAGCCCGAGTGACTACATCGGCGCGATCATGGAGCTCTGCCAGAGCAAGCGCGGTCAGCTCCAGGGCATGGACTACCTGTCCGAGGACCGCGTCGAGATGCGCTACACCCTGCCGCTGGCCGAGATCGTCTTCGACTTCTTCGACCAGCTCAAGTCGCGCACCAAGGGCTACGCCTCCCTCGACTACGAGCCCACGGGTGAGCAGCCTTCTGACCTGGTCAAGGTCGACATCCTGCTCCAGGGTGAGCCGGTCGACGCGTTCAGCGCCATCGTCCACCGCGACCACGCCTACTCCTACGGCGTTGCGCTCGCAGGCAAGCTCAAGGACCTGATCCCGAGGCAGCAGTTCGAGGTGCCGATCCAGGCCGCGATCGGCGCCCGGGTGATCGCCCGGGAGACCATCCGGGCGATCCGCAAGGACGTGCTCGCCAAGTGCTACGGCGGTGACATCACCCGTAAGCGCAAGCTGCTCGAGAAGCAGAAGGAGGGCAAGAAGCGGATGAAGATGGTCGGCCGGGTCGAGGTGCCCCAGGAGGCCTTCATCGCCGCGCTCTCCACCTCCGACTCGGGCGACAAGGGCAAGAAGTAGCCGGAGGCTGCGTCCGACTTCCCAAGCGGTGTGGACGGTTCCCAAGCGGTATGCCGCTTGTCTTGGGTCCATAACCCCGCGTTACAGGGGTCAGCAGCGCAGGCGGATCGTGCGGGTCCCGGCCGGCACCGAGGTACGACGCACCGTCCCGTCGGCCCTGACCAGCCGCACCCGCACGGGTCGGTCCGTCGTCACCCGGACCCGGCCACAGCTCAGTCCGGCCCGGCCGAGGTCCACCGAGAGCGCGGCCACGTTCTGGAGCCGCAGGGTCACCAGCCGCCGGGTCGCCGGTCTCGCACCGGACTTCCAGCGCAGCCCCTGCGCGACCGCCGGCAACGGCTCGGTCACCGGCGTCGGGCCGAAGCGAACGGCCTGGTGGCTACGCTCTCGGCGTGCGAACGTGCGGGCCTCGACCCGCGCGAGTGCGCCGGCGGCCCGCTCGTGGGCACGCACCGACCTCACCCAGTAGGCGCCGGTGGCCCGCAGCCCGAACCCGGGACGGTCCAGGTGGGGGAACCACGAGAAGTCCACGCGCTCGGGGTCGCGGGTGCGGCGGGGACGCCCGAGACCGTCGAGGACGGTGTCGAAGCGGTCCTGCGTCGCGAACGCCATGTGGTCCTCACCCGGGTAGCGCACGAACAGGTGCCGCAGACCTCGGGCGTCGAAGCGGGCCATCTGGTTCTCCACGGAGACGAACGGGACCAGCTCGTCCGCGGTGCCCTGCCCGACCCGGTAGGGCAGGTTGACGGCGTTGCCGACGAGGGCGCCCGTCGCGCCGTCCTTCTCGCACCGCTCGTGACGCGACAGCGGGAGCCCCTGCTCGGGGTCGACCCCGCTGCCGCAGGCGGGCGGTCCCGCCAGAGCCACCGTCCCGGCGTACAGGTCCGGGTGCTGGAGACCGAGCTTGTAGGCGGCGTAGCCGCCCATCGAGTAGCCGGTGAGCTGGGTCCGCTCGACGTCGAGCGGGAAGGCCTCGGCGACCTCGCGCCAGACGGACCAGAAGTCGACCTCCGCCTCGTCGAGGTACCACCCGTCGGGTCCGTAGCCGAGCGTGCCGGCGCAGACCGACCCGCGGTTCTCGCACAGCCGCTTCACGAGACCGGGGTCGAACGCGCCGTACTGGTTGTGGTTCACGCCAAGGGAGTGCAGGACCCACGTCAGCGGCATGCGCCGACCGGCAGGAACGTGCCGAGGCACGTAGACCGAGTAGGGCTGGATCCGTCCGAGGAAGTTCGGGGCGAGGTCGTTCTGGTTCTCAGGGCCGGTCAGCACGCCGTCGCCGAGTCGGAGGCGCGAGACGTACCAGCGGTTGCTGTACCCGTGCGGGGCGGGCTCCGGGCTCGAGTCCTGGCGCCGGAGCCGGCCCCAGTCCACCGTCCCGGCGAACGCCGACACGTCGCCCGCGGCCAGCGCGTCGGCCTGGTGGTCCTCCATCCAGAAGTTGCCGGTGACGAACCGTGCGAGACCGTCAACGCCGAGCCGGTCGAGCGGTGGGGTCCTGGCGGCCTGCTTCTCCAGGCCGGCGACGAGGGCGTCGGTGCGTCCGCTGCGGAACACCGGCGGCTCCTGCCGGACGCCACGGAAGCCGACGTTGTAGACCCGCGTCATGCCCGGCGCCGGCGCGCCGCCGGCCATGCTCGGCGTCGCCAGCCCACGGCCGCCGCTGTCGGCGAGGCCGGCGGCCACGCGCACCGTCCAGCGGCGCTGGGGGAGGAGCGCCCGGCGAGGAAGCCGCACGACGAAGGAGCGCGCCCGCCGGTCCACCCGGAGCGAGCCACCAAGACCTCTCACGTCGCGAGAGCGCCCGGTCACGAGGTCGACCAGCCAGGCGCCGCGACTCGACACCACGAGCCCCGTGTCGATGCCGGGCGAGGTGACGCCTGCGTTCGCCGGCCAGGTCGCCACTCCTGTGGAGGTGTTCGCGTCACGGTCGAAGGTCCACACCGCCAGCGGCACGTCCGGGTCTGCCAGCGTCGTCCAGTCGACCCGCCAGTACGACGCGCTCTCGTCCAGGCCCACCGCCGTGCGGAAGATGTCCGCGCCGTTGTTGCGCGAGGCCCCCGACGGGTAGGTGTAGACGCCCTGCGTCGGGGCGAGGTTCGTGGCGTAGGGGGTGCTGAAGCCCGCGAGGCTGCTCGGGCCGTGGTCGTCGTACACGAAGTCGGTCCAGTACGACGCCCCACCGTGCAGACGTCCGGTGCCGGACGTGCGCGGGAAGTAGCGCTCGGAGAACGGCCAGCCGTCGGCGGCGGGAAGCCGCGGCTCGGCCGACCGGGCGGCCGGCGGGGCCGAGTCGGGCAGGTCGCCGGGAGCCGCCGCGGCCGCCGACACGGGAAGGAGAGCAGACATCACAAGCGCGGTCAGGGCGGTCAGGGACGCGAGCGCGGTGCGGGTGCGCGGTGACGACACGTTGCGTTCTCCTCCAGGGCGACGGCTCAGGTCGGGCGGGTCGTTGACACTCCCAACTAGCGGGAGCCGGATAGGTCACGCTCCGCGTGCCGCACCCCGTAGCCTCGCCTGCGTGCTGCCCTTCGACCTGCCAGCAGGCCTCACCGGCCAGGCCGCGCTCGGGCCGCGTTGGGTCTCGTGGCTGGACGAGCTGCCGCGCACCTTCGCCGGGGTCGTCGACGACTGGGAGCTCACCTACGACGGCGCTCCGCGGCACGGCTACTGCAGCCTCGTGGTGCCCGTACGCACGGCGGCTGGGCGGCCCGCCGCGCTGAAGGTGGCCTTCCCCGGCGACGAGAACGAGCACGAGCACCTCGCGCTCCAGCGGTGGCAGGGCAACGGCGCCGTGCAGCTGCTGCGGGCGGACCCGCACCGCTACGCGATGCTCCTGGAGCGCCTGCACCCGGAGGACCTCACACAGGTGTGGGACGTCGAGGCGTGCGAGATCGTGGCCGGCTTCTACAAGCGCCTCCACGTGCCCGCCCTGCCGCAGCTGCGGACGCTGACGTCGTACGTCGACCGCTGGAACGCCGGTCTGGCGGCACTGCCGCGGGACGCGCCCATGCCGCGCCGGCTCGTCGAGCAGGCGGTCTCCCTGGCCGCGGCGTTCCTCACCGACACGGCCAGCACGGCGACGGTGATCCATGGCGACCTGCACTACGAGAACGTCCTGGCAGCCGACCGCGAGCCCTGGCTGGTGATCGACCCGAAGCCGATGTCCGGCGACCCGCACTACGAGGTGGCGCCGCTGCTGTGGAACCGCTGGGACGAGGTGGTCGGCTCCGGGCGGGTGCGGGACAGCGTTCGCCGGCGCTTCCACGCCGTGATCGACGCCGCGTGCCTGGACGAGGACCGCGCCCGGGACTGGGTCGTCGTGCGCGCCCTCCACAACGCCTACTGGACCGTCGACGACGCCAGGTCGCTCGGCCGGCCGCTGGACCGCAAGGACAAGGACTGGATCACGATCATGGTCACGGTCGCCAAGGCCGTGCAGGAGTGACGCGCGCCACGTCGAAGGGAATCGGGCTCGCCGAAGCACGGGCAAGCCGACAAACGTAAAGCCCCGCTTGGGCACGCGGACGAAACCGTCCCAATCCGGACCCAGTACCTACCCTCAGGTAGCCGGGTGTTCTACGTTGTGTCGCAACAAGTCAACACCCCCGTCGGTTCGACGTATCGTTCTGAGCGGGAACTAGCAGGGAGAGCGATGTCTCAGACCACCGTCAGGCCCAATCTCAGCGTGATCGAGAACCGGCCACCGAACGTAGGGCGCCAGTTCTTCGACCGGGTCCAGAGCAGCCCGAACCGCGAGGCCTACCGCTTCCCGAGGGGTGACCAGTGGGAGTCGGTGACCTGGAAGGAGGCCGGTGACCGGGTCACGCGTCTCGCCGCGGGGCTCGTGGCGCTGGGCGTCGAGCCGGAGCAGCGCGTCGGCATCGCCTCCACCACACGCTACGAGTGGATCCTCGCGGACCTCGCTGTCATGTGCGCGGGCGCAGCCACCACGACGGTGTACCCGTCGACGATCGACGAGGACGTCGCCTACATCCTCGCCGACTCCGAGTGCAAGGTGGTCTTCGCCGAGGACAACGAGCAGATCGCCAAGCTCGTCGCCCACCGGTCCGAGCTGCCGCACCTGGTCAAGGTCGTCACCTTCGACGGCAGCACCGACGACGACTGGGTGATCAGCCTCGGCGAGCTCGAGCGCCTCGGCGAGGAGCTCCTCGCCAAGGAGCCCGAGGTGATCGAGAAGCGGGTCGCCGAGACGCGGCCGGACTCCCTGGCCACCTTGATCTACACCTCAGGCACCACCGGCCGGCCCAAGGGCGTCCGGCTGAAGCACTCCTCGTGGACCTACGAGGGCGCGGCCATCGACGCGCTCGACATCATCCATGAGGACGACCTGCAGTTCCTCTGGCTGCCGATGGCGCACTCGTTCGGCAAGGTGCTGCTCTCCACCCAGCTGGCCATCGGGTTCCCGACGGCCGTGGACGGACGGGTCGACAAGATCGTGGAGAACGCCGGGATCGTACGGCCCACGTTCATGGGTGCCGCTCCCCGCATCTTCGAGAAGGCCCACGACCGCATCGTCTTGATGCAGAAGGCCGAGGGCGGGGTCAAGGAGAAGATCTTCAACCGCGCGTTCCAGGTCGGGCTCCAGGTCGACCGCCTGAAGCGCGAGGGGAAGCAGGTCCCCGGGCTGCTCAACATCCAGTACCGGGTGTTCGACAAGCTGGTGTTCTCGAAGATCCGGGACCGCTTCGGCGGCAGGGTCCGCTTCTTCGTCTCCGGCGCGGCCGCGCTCAACCGCGAGGTCGGTGAGTGGTTCAACGCCGCGGGGATCCAGATCCTGGAGGGGTACGGCCTCACCGAGAGCTCGGCCGGCTCGTTCGTCAACAAGCCGTGGATGAACAAGATCGGCACGGTCGGAGACGTGTTCCCCCTCAGCGAGGTGAAGATCGCCGAGGACGGCGAGGTGCTCATCAAGGGCCCCGGCGTCATGGAGGGCTACCACAACCGGCCCGAGGAGACGGCGGAGGCGCTGGAGGACGGTTGGCTGCACACCGGTGACATCGGGGAGATCGACGAGGACGGCTACCTGCGGATCACCGACCGCAAGAAGGACCTCTTCAAGACCTCCGGCGGCAAGTACATCGCCCCGTCGCAGATCGAGTCGACCTTCAAGGCGGTCTGCCCCTACGCCAGCCAGTTCCTGGTGCACGGCAACGACCGGAACTACTGCATCGCCCTGGTCACCCTCGACCCCGACTCGATCGCCGACTGGGCCGCCCAGAACGGCATGGCGGGAGCCTCGTACAAGGAGATCGTCGCCTCGGACAAGGCCAAGGAGATGGTGGGCGAGTACATCGAGCTGCTCAACAAGCGCCTCAACCGCTGGGAGACCATCAAGAAGTGGATCCTGCTCGACCACGACCTGAGCATCGAGTCCGGTGAGCTCACGCCCTCGATGAAGGTCAAGCGCAAGGTCGTCGAGGACAACTACAGGGACCAGATCGACGCGCTCTACAACGAGTGACCCGTTCTAGCCCTGCGCTGAGGCGCCGTCCCTCCTCGGGGCGGCGCCTCTAGCATTGTCGGGTGCCTTCCGCCCTGCCCGACGGCGACCCAGCGCCCGCCGACGGCGCCCTTCCCGAGTCCGCCCTGGCCTCGGTAGGTGAGCGACCCTTCGGCTTCTACGTGCACGTGCCGTTCTGCACGGTGCGGTGCGGCTACTGCGACTTCAACACCTACACCGCCTCCGAGCTCGGCGGCGGCGTCTCGCGCGCGACCTACGCCGACTCCGCGATCGAGGAGATCCGCCTGGCCCGCAAGGTGCTCGGTCCTCGGGACACCCCTGTCGAGACGGTCTTCTTCGGAGGAGGTACGCCGACCCTCCTCCCGTCTCGGGACCTGGTCCGGATCGTCGCGGCGATCGACGAGGAGTTCGGGCTCGCGCCGGAGGCCGAGGTCACGACCGAGTCGAACCCGGACAGCGTGGGCCCCGAGGACCTTGCGGTGCTGCGCGAGGGCGGCATCAACCGGATCTCCTACGGCATGCAGTCGGCCGTGCCGCACGTGCTCGCGGTGCTCGACCGCACCCACGACCCGGCGCGGGTGCCCCAGGTGGTGTCGTGGGCGCGCCAGGCCGGGTTCGACGAGGTCAGCCTCGACCTCATCTACGGCACGCCGGGGGAGAGCCTCGCCGACTGGGAGGCCTCGTTGTCGAGCGCGTTGGCGTGCGACCCCGACCACCTCTCGGCCTACGCGCTGATCGTCGAGGACGGCACGGCGCTGGCCCGCCGCATCCGCCGCGGCGAGGTCGCGATGCCCGACGACGACGACCTCGCCGACAAGTACCTCGCCGCCGAGGAGGCGCTGGTGGGGGCCGGCCTGGGTTGGTACGAGGTCTCGAACTGGTCGACCTCGGAGCGCACCCGCTGCCGCCACAACGAGCTGTACTGGACGGGCGCGGACTGGTGGGGCGTCGGACCGGGCGCGCACTCCCACGTCGGTGGGGTCCGGTGGTGGAACGTCAAGCACCCGGCGGCCTACGCCGGCCGCATCGCCGAGGGGGTCAGCCCCGCGCACGGGCGGGAGACCCTGGACGCCGAGACCCGGCGGGTGGAGCAGGTGCTGCTCGAGATCCGGCTGCGCGACGGTCTGGCGGTCGACGTACTCGACGAGGCCGGGCGTGCGGCGCTGCCCGCCCAGGTCGAGGACGGGCTGGTCGAGCCCGAAGCCCTCGAGCGCGGACGGGTGGCGCTGACCCTGCGCGGGCGGCTACTCGCCGACGCGGTTGTCCGCGCGCTGCTGCCTTGAGCGGATATCGTGCGCCTGTGACAGATCCGAACTACGCAGCCGGCGCACCCGGCAACGGGCCGGCGGCACCTCCCGGCTGGTACCCGGACCAGGTCAACGGGGGACAGCGCTGGTGGGACGGCACCGCCTGGGGCCCGTACGCACCGCCGGAGCCCCGGCAGCTGCCTCTCTATCCCGATGCTCGTACGGCGACCGCGTCGGAGGAGCGGACCTGGGCGATGTGGTCCCACCTCGGCCCGCTCCTGATGGGCGTGGCCGCGATGCTCGTGACCGCTGGGGCGCTGTCGATCTTCACGTTCGTGTTCCCGCTCATCGTGATGAACACCATCGGGAGCCGCTCCGCGAGGGTCCGTGCGCACGCGGTCGAGTCGCTGAACTTCCAGCTGTCGATGCTGCTCTACTCGGTCACGCTGACGATCGTGATGTTCGTCGTGGCCCTGGCGACGATCGGCCTCGGGCTCCTCGTGATGATCCCGGCGCTGATCGCCCTGGGTCTGTTCTGGGTCGTCGTGATGGTCATCGCCTCGGTCCAGGCGTCCAACGGAGGCTTCTACAGGTACCCGCTCAACATCCGGTTCGTCCGCTGACCTCGGTCACCGCTCGCGGCCCACGCGGGCTCAGCGGATGACGCGGAAGATCGCCGGGTACCGGTAGTCCCGGTACTGACCTGCCTGCACCGACGCCAGGATCATGAACACGACCCAGGCGATGCCCACCAGGGGGAGCAGCACGAGGCCGACCACGATGAAGATCGAGAGCCCGGCAACGGCGAAGTACACGAGGTAGGCGATCTGGAAGTTCAACGCCTCCTTGCCCTGCCTGTCGAGGAAGGCCGAGCGGTCCTTGAACACCAGCCAGACCACGAGCGGCGCGATGAAGCCGAGGACGAGCGGACCGAGGTGCGCCGCGATCGCCCAGAGCTTCTCGTCCTCCTGGCGCATCGGCGGAGCAGGCTGGTAGCCACCGGCCGATGGCATGGGTTGGCCGGCAGGTTGGCCGGTCGGTTGCCCGGTCGGTTGCCCGGCCGGTTGGCCGGTCGGCGACCCGGAAGGCTGTCCTGACTGCGGCTGAGACTGCGGCTCAGACGGCTGCTCGGGGGGTTGCGGGCCTGTGGTCATGGATCCAGTGAAGCATCCGGCGACCGCCTTCGCAGTCACTCGACGGTGACGAAGTCGATCAGCTCCTCGACCCTGCCCAGCAGAGCGGGCTCGAGGTCGGCGTACGAGCGTACCTTCGACAGGATGTGCTTCCAGGCACGGGCGATGTCGGCCTGGTCCCGGTGCGGCCAGCCGCGGCTCTGGCAGACGCCGCGCTTCCACTCCACGTTGCGGGGGATCACCGGCCACTTCTCCATGCCGAGGCGGTCCGGCTTCACGGCCTGCCAGATGTCGATGAAGGGGTGCCCGACGATCAGGACGTGCTTGCCGACCGGGCTCTTGGCGATCGACTGCGCGATCCGGCTCTCCTTCGACCCTGCGACGAGGTGGTCGACGAGTACGCCGACCTTCCGCTCCGGTCCGGGACGGAAGTCGCGCAGGTGCTCGGCGAGGTCGTCGACGCCCTCGATGTACTCCACGACCACGCCCTCGACGCGGAGGTCGTCGCCCCAGACCTTCTCGACCAGCTCGGCGTCGTGCCGGCCCTCGACGAAGATCCGGCTCGCTCGAGCGACACGGGCCTTGGTCCCCGGGACGGCGATCGACCCGGAGGCGGTGTGGGTCTTCTGCGCGGGGCCCTTGCGCGTCGGTGGCTTGAGGATCACCGGCACGCCTTCGAGCAGGAAGCCCGGGCCGAGCGGGAAGGTGCGCCGCTTGCCGCGCCGGTCCTCGAGGTCCACGGTCATCAGGTCGCGGTCGACCGCGACGATCTCGCCGCACCAGTCGGTGGTGACCTCTTCGACCACGAGTCCCTTGTCGGCGTCGATCTCCACGGAACGGCCGCGCTTGGGCGCACGCCAGTCGGTGTTGAGCACGTCGGAGCCGTAGCGATCTGGGGACATGTTGTCCAACGCTAGGCGGGGTCGGCGGCTCGTCGTACTCGACGCGCCGTCTGCCGTGACGGATCGGCCGATCTGGGACATGATCTGGCGAATGGACGACCACGCGACACCGGAGGACCTCGCCGACCGGCCCCGTTCTGAGGAGGGCGGCGTTCCGGTGCCGTTCGTCTGCCAGGACGAGGACGGCGGCTTCGACATCCGCGCGGTCCGCAAGCGGCGGGCGATCCAGTGCGCGCTGAGCCGGATCTGCGGCCTGTGCGGCATCTCCTTGGGGTGGCCGGTGGCCTTCCTCGGCTCCGAGCAGGAGGCAGCGGGCAACGCGCTGCACTTCCCCCCGCTGCACGAGGACTGTGCCAAGGCCGCGCTACGGCTCTACCCGCCGCTGGGGCCGGGGGTCCTCGGCATCGAGGGCGCGCCCGAGTCGTGGGTGCTGGTGACGACGGGCGGCTTCGAGCTGGAACGACCCGCCGATCGCCATGGCGACCAGCGGGTCGTGTTCCACCCGAACTCCAGGCTCTAGGCCGACGCGCGGCCCTGCCAGATCCCCGTCTCGAGCCGACGCGGGGGACGCTCGGCGTCGGAGCGGCGTCCCCGGAACCTGCTCGGCGGCGGGGGAGGGCTGTCGTTGCTGGTCCAGGAGTTCGGCAGGGCGAGCTTCCAGATCGTGCGGAGTGCCTGGCCGTACTGCCGGTGCAGCGGGCCCGTCGTGTACGGGATGCCGTAGTCCTCGCACAGCTTCCGGACCCGCAGCGAGATCTCGCGGTAGCGGTTGCTGGGCAGGTCCGGGAACAGGTGGTGCTCGATCTGGAAGCCGAGGTTGCCGCTCATGATGTGGAGCAGCGGCCCGCCCTCGAAGTTCGCTGCGCCGAGCACCTGGCGGAGGTACCACTCCGCACGCGTCTCGTCCTCGATCTCCTCCTCGGTGAAGTGCATCGCGCCGTCGGGGAAGTGGCCGCAGAAGATGATCATGTAGGACCACAGGTTCCGCATCAGGTTGGCCGCGGCGTTGGCCTTCATCGTCGAGAGGAACGCCGGCCCGCTCAGCAGCGGGTAGAGCACGTAGTCCTTGCCGATCTGCCGGCGGATCTTGCGGCCGATCTGCTTGAGCTGGCGCTTCATCTCCTTGGGATCCTTCTTGCCCTTGCGGATCGACTCGATGTCGAGGTCGTGCAGGGCGACACCCCACTGGAACAGCAACGCGAGCAGCGTGTTGTAGACCGGCTGGCCGATGTTGACCGGGTGCCACTTCTGCTCGCGCGCCATGCGGAGGATGCCGTACCCGATGTCGTTGTCGTAGCCGAGCACGTTGGTGAACTGGTGGTGCACGTAGTTGTGGGAGTGCTTCCACTGCTCGGCCGGCTGCGCGGTGTCCCACTCCCAGTTGCTCGAGTGGATCTCTGGGTCGTTCATCCAGTCCCACTGGCCGTGCATGACGTTGTGCCCGATCTCCATGTTCTCGAGGATCTTGGCGATCCCGAGCATGGCCGCGCCGGCCACCCAGGCGGGCGGGTACTTGCTCGCGAACAGCGTGACCCGGCCCGCGGCAGCAAGCGTGCGCTGGATGGTGATCATCCGGTTGATGTACGCCGCGTCGGCGGCACCTCGCGAGGCCTCGATGTCGGCGCGGATCTGGTCGAGCTCGCGCCCGAGCGCCTCCACCTCCTCCTCGCTCAGGTGGGTGTACTCCTTGACGTCGGAGATTGCCATGTGTCGCTCCCTTAGATGTCGAGGGTGCAGTCACCGGCGGCGACCGTCACGCATGTCTGGATGGACTCGTTGGGTTCGAAGTGCTCCTCGCCGCTGCGCAGGTCGCGGATGCGGCCGGAGTTCATGGTGAGGGTGCAGGTGTGGCAGATGCCCATGCGGCAGCCGTAGGGCATGCCCACGCCGGCCTGCTCACCCGCCTCGAGGAGGGTGGTCGCGCCGTCGACCTCGATCTGCTTGCCGGAGTTGCGGAAGGTGATGGTGCCGCCCTCGGCGCCTCCGCTGTCGAGGCTCAGCGTGAACCGCTCGAGGTGGAGCTGGTCGGAGAGGCCGGCGTCCTCCCAGAACTCCTCCGCGGCGTCGAGCATCGGTCCCGGTCCGCAGGCCCAGGTCTCGCGCTCGCGCCAGTCGGGGCAGATCCGGTCCAGCGCGTCGAGCGTGAGCATGCCCTGGGTGTCGGTGTGCTGCTCGTGGAGCTGCAGACCCTCGTGACGCTCGGCCAGACCGAGCAGCTCGTCGCGGAAGATCATCCGGTCGGGCGTGGGGGAGGAGTACGCGAGCACGACGTCCGGCATCGTCTTGCGGCGGTCGAGCGTGCGCAGCATCGACATCACCGGGGTGATCCCGCTGCCGCCGACGAGGAACAGCATCCGTTCCGGCGGCGGGTCGGGGAGGACGAAGTCGCCGGCCGGAGCGGCGAGGCGCACGATCGTCCCCGGCGCCAGACCCTCGACCAGGTGCGAGGAGAGGAACCCCTCGGGCATCGCGCGCACGGTGATCGTGAACAGGCGGCCCTTGAGGCTGGGCGGGGAGCTCAAGGAGTAGGAGCGCCAGTGGTAGCGACCGTCGAGCTCGACGCCGATCCCGATGTACTGCCCGGGTGTGTAGTCGAACTTCGCGCCCCAGCCGGGCCGGATCACGAGCGTCGCGGCGTCGTCGGTCTCGGGGATCACCTTCTCGATCCGGCCCCGAAGCTCTCGGGCCGACCAGAGCGGGTTGATCAGCGACAGGTAGTCGTCGGGATGCAGCGGTGTGGTCAGCAGCTTCGCGGCGCGTCCGCGGATGGTGTGCCAGTCGCGGTCCTTCACGATGGACAAGATGCCCCCGCACAGTCGTCATCGGGTCCCGGCCCGCTCGGGGAGAGCGTGGCCCGGGTCACTTCCTCGCAGCCTGTGCCCGGACTGGTCCGGTCTCAATCCCCTCAGTTCCGTCATACAGGACGAGACTCTCAGAACGCCGCCACCCGGGCTGTCTGGTCGAGGTGTTCGGTTTCCTTCCGCTCCGACTGTCAGCGATATATCGTCAACGTATCGCCGAAAGCGTTCGTCGGAGGGAGAGCAGGATGACCGGAAACAGGTGGGGCCAGCCCTGGTCGGGCGGCGGTTGGGGCCCTGGGCCCTGGGGCGCGGGCCCGCCGCCGTGGATCGCCGGCCTGTTCGGGATGACCGGACAGCAGCAGTCGCGCAGCCCGCGGGTGCGCCGCGGCGACGTCCGGGCCGCGATCCTGGACGTCCTGGCGGCACAGCCCATGAACGGCTACCAGATCATCCAGCAGATCGCCGACCGCAGCGGCGGCGCGTGGAAGCCCAGCCCCGGCTCGGTGTACCCGACGCTCCAGCAGCTCGAGGACGAGGGGCTGGTCGAGGGCGCAGACCTGGAGGGTCGTCGGCTGCTGCAGCTCACCGAGGCCGGCCGGACCTACGTCGCCGAGCATCCCGAGGAGATGGCGGCCACCTGGCGGGCGTTCGACACCGGCGCGGAGGAGACCCACGAGCTGAAGCCGGTCATCGGACAGGTGATGGCTGCGGTCTGGCAGGTGGTGATGTCCGGCAACCGCCAGCAGCAGGCCGAGGCGGCGGAGATCCTGGCCGACGCGCGACGCCGGCTCTACGGGCTGCTCGCGGAGGGAGACGCGGAATGAGCCAGAACGAGCCCAGGATCGGCGACCGCGAACGTGAAGCCGCCGTCGCCGCCCTGGGTGAGCACTACGTCGCGGGACGCCTGACGAAGGAGGAGTTCGACGAGCGGACCGGCGTCGCCTGGCAGGCCCGGACGAGCTCCGACCTCGCGCCGCTGTTCTACGACCTGCCCGCGCTGCAGGCGCCGCAACCCTCGAAGACCCCGGCCTCGTGGCCGATGCCCGGGCCGCGGCCGGGGGAGGGGCGCTCACGCCGTCAGTCCGGCCCGCCGGTGCTGCCGATCCTGCTGCTGGTCCTGGTGCTGACCTTCGCCATGGGCCTGAAGCCGTGGCCGCTGCTCATCCTCGTTCTGGTGTTCTTCTGGGTGAAGGTCGCGAGCGGCCGGGGACCACGTCGGCGCTAGGCCGGAAGCCCTGTCGGAGGACCTAGAGGAGCGGCAGCGACCGCGACGAGCTCGGGAGCTGGGCGAAGCCGCGTGCGAAGGCCCTGCGCAGCTCCTCGGCCGGATAGGGCCACTGCGCGGCCTCGGCCATCGCCTCGGGCCGGACGCCACGCGAGGCCAGCTCCCGGATCGTCTCGGCGACCACGCTGATGCTCGCGCGCTGGTGCATGAGGAACTCCTTGTCGACGGGGACGCCGTGACCCGGGACGACCACGGAGTCGTTGCCGATCATGCCGCTGGCCAGGTCGAGGGTGACCGGCCAGTCGAGCGGGTAGCAGTCGTCGCCGAAGCCGGGTACGTCGTCGCGGGCGGCCGACTCCTCGATCAGGTCACCCGCGTAGAGCACGTCGGCGTCGGCGACCCGCACCACGGCGTCGCCGGCGGTGTGACCGCGCCCGAGGTGGGCGACCTCGACGATCCGGTCGCCCAGGTCGATGACTCGGGCGGAGGAGAAGGTCTGGTCGGGTACGACGACCGCGGTTCCTGTCATGTCGAGCTCGTGGCCCAGGGCGTCGAGCATCGCCGGACCGTGCTCGGTCAGGGCCGCGGCGGCGTCCTCGTGAGCCACGATCGGCGGACCGTCGTACTCCTCGGCGAACGTGCCGTTGCCGAAGACGTGGTCCCAGTGCGCGTGGGTGTTGACCACGGCCACGACCTCGCCGGCGCCGAGTGCGCGGATCTGCTCCACGACCACGCGGGCGGTGGCGGCGGAGGAGTGGGTGTCGACGACGACCAGGCCCCGGCTGCCGCCGATCAGCCCGACGTTCACGTCCGCGAGACGGTAGCGGGCCACCCAGCAGCGGTCCGCGACCTCGACGAAACCGGTGTCCTGAGGGATGTCGGCGCGAGCCTCTGGCGCGGGTGTGGTCATGGTCGCACCCTACGTCCGCGGATTCTTCCCGGAGCGGGGCAGGCTAGTAGCATTGGCACTCGAAACAGGTGAGTGCCAAGTCACGAGAGCCGGGGCAAGGAGGCGAGATGGTCGAGGACCGCAAGCTCGCTGTCCTCCGCGCGATCGTCGAGGACTACGTGTCCACGCAGGAGCCGGTCGGCTCCAAGGCACTGGTCGAGCGGCACGGGCTCGGGGTGTCCCCGGCCACGGTGCGCAACGACATGGCGGCGCTCGAGGACGAGGGCTTCATCACCCAGCCGCACACGAGCGCCGGCCGGATCCCCACGGACAAGGGCTACCGGTTGTTCGTGGACCGGCTCAGCCAGGTCAAGCCGCTGTCGGCGGCGGAGAAGCGCGCGATCGCGACGCTGCTCCGCGGCGCCATCGACCTCGACGACGTGGTGCAGCGGACCGTCCGTCTGCTCGCCCACCTGACCCGTCAGGTCGCGATCGTGCAGTACCCCACGCTCTCGCGCTCGACGGTGCGCCATGTCGAGCTGGTCACCCTGGCCAGCACCCGGCTGCTCCTCGTGCTGATCCTGAGCACCGGCCGGGTCGAGCAGCGCGTCGTGGAGCTGCCCGAGGCGCTCGACGACGACACCGTCGCCCGCATCCGCACTGCGCTCAACCGGGCGACGCTGGGGGAGAAGCTGAGCGACGCCGCCGAGCGGCTCGTCGAGGTTCCCGAGCAGTACGAGCCGGACGAGCGGGCTCCCGTCGCGGTGATCGTGGCGACCCTGGTGGAGGCGATGTCGGACCACCGCTCCGACGAGCGGGTCGTGGTCGGCGGCACTGCGAACCTCGCCCGGTTCGGTGACGGCTTCGACGCCTCGATCAAGCCGATGCTGGAGGCCCTCGAGGAGCACGTCGTGCTGCTGAAGCTGCTCGGCGAGGCGAGCTCGCCGTCCAGGCTGACCGTCCGCATCGGTCACGAGGTGCCCCACCAGGAGCTCTCGACGACCTCGGTCGTCGCCACCGGCTACGGCCCGGGCGACGAGGCACTCGCGACCCTGGGCATCGTTGGCCCGACCCGCATGGACTACCCCGGAACGATGGCGACCGTGCGCGCGGTCGCGAGGTACGTTTCGAAGATTCTCGACGAAGGATGAGCTGAGAGACACTGTGAGCCAGGACCCCTACGAGACCCTCGGAGTCCCGCGCGACGCCGACGCGGAAGCGATCAAGAAGGCCTACCGCCGCCTTGCGCGCCAGCTCCACCCGGACGTGAACCCCGATCCGGCGACCCAGGAGCGGTTCAAGGATGTGACGCAGGCCTACGAGGTCCTGTCCGACCCGGAGAAGCGCCGGATGTACGACCTCGGCGGTGACCCGTTCGGCGGTGGCGCCGGAGGCTTCGGCCAGGGCACGGGCTTCTCGTTCACCGACATCATGGACGCCTTCTTCGGCGGTGCCGGAGGCGGCGCTGCCGGTGGCGGGCGCGGCCCGCGTCCCCGGACCCGTCGCGGTCAGGACGCCCTGATCCGTCTCGAGGTCGACCTCGCGGAGGCGGCGTTCGGGACCACCCGGGAGCTGAAGGTCGACACGGCCGTCCTCTGCACGCTCTGTGAGGGAAGCGGCGCCGCCCCGGGTTCGAAGCCGGTGCCGTGTGAGACGTGCCACGGGCGTGGCGAGGTGCACCAGGTGCAGCGGTCGTTCCTCGGCGAGATCCGCACCATGCGGCCGTGCGCGGCCTGCCGCGGGTTCGGCACGATCATCCCCGAGCCCTGCCGTGAGTGCTCCGGCGACGGCCGGGTCCGGTCTCGTCGCACGCTGACCGTGAAGATCCCGGCGGGTGTCGACACAGGCACGCGCGTGCAGCTCTCCGAGCAGGGTGAGGTCGGCCCCGGAGGCGGGCCGGCGGGCGACCTCTACGTCGAGATCCACGTCGCCGAGCACAAGGTCTTCACCCGTCACGGCAGCGACCTGCTCTGCACGGTGACCGTGCCGATGACCGCGGCAGCGCTGGGCACGACCATCGAGCTCCCGACGCTCGAGGCGGACCTCCACGACGGTGAGAGCCAGACCGATCTCGAGACCAGCGTCGAGCTCGACATCCGGGCCGGCACACAGTCCGGCTCGGAGATCGTGCTCAACGGCCGCGGAGTCCCGGCCCTGCGTGGCGTCGGGCGCGGCGACCTGGTCGTCCGGGTCGTCGTCGAGACGCCCACCCGGCTCGACGACCGCCAGGAGGAGCTGCTGCGGGAGCTTGCCGCCCTGCGCGACGAGGAGTCGCCGGACGGACAGGTGCAGGCGACCCACAGGTCGGTGTTCGACAAGCTGAGGAACGCGTTCAACCCCCGATGAGCCTGCCGGTGTTCCACCACCCGGAGCTCTCCGGCGTGGTCGAGGGCGGTTCGGTGGAGCTCACCGGTGACGAGGCGCGCCACGCGGTGGTCGTCCGCCGGATCCGGGTAGGCGAGCAGGTCGCGCTGACCGACGGAGCCGGTACGACGGTCGTGGCGACCGTGGCCGCGACCACCAAGAGCTCCCTGACCGGGACCGTGTGCGAGGTGACGCGGGTGCCTCGCGAGTCGCCGAGGCTGGTCGTGGTGCAGGCGATCCCCAAGGGCGACCGTGGCGAGCTCGCGGTCGAGATGCTCACGGAGGTGGGTGTCGACCTGATCGTGCCGTGGGCCGCCTCCCGGTCGGTCGCCGTGTGGCGGGGGGAGCGGGCGGCGAAGTCGCTGGCCAAGTGGCGCAGCACCGCCCGCGAGGCCGCGAAGCAGTCGCGTCGCGCTTGGTTCCCCTCCGTCGCCGAGATGGTGGGTACGTCGGGCGTGGTGGACCTTCTGCGCGACGCCGCGCTGGCCGTCGTACTGCACGAGGCCGGGAGCACGCCGCTCGCCGGCTTGGACGTCCCCGACACGGGTGACGTGGTCGTGGTCGTGGGACCCGAGGGCGGCATCAGCGACGAGGAGCTCGAGGCGTTCGCGGCCGTCGGCGGCGAGCCGCTGCGGCTGGGACGCTCCGTACTCCGCACCTCGACGGCCGGCGTGGCCGCGTGTGCCGCGCTTCTGGCCCGCACCGGCCGGTGGGCCTGAGACGTAACGAGGGACGTCCGGGGTCGTTGAGAGAGTAGAACACGTTCTCGTGAGGAGCTCTCTCGGATGCGAACCCGCAAACGCGCCTGGACCGTCGTTGCGACCCTGACCGCGCTCACCGTGTCCGGAGGGGCGCTCGTCGGCGGGACTCCTCCGGCAGCGAGCGCAGCAGGCACGTCCGACCCCTACGGCACCGTGCGCAACGTCCTCCCGCCAGGCCAGTCGGGCACGGTGACCGCCGCCGACCTGGTCGCGGTCGGTCCGAGCCGGGAGGCCACCGGCACGACCCCGAAGAACTTCGCCGACCAGCTCGAGATGTACGACGCGCTCACCAAGCACGACCCCGAGACCCTGACCAGCGCGGACCTCGACACGCTCTACAAGCGGTCCACGTTCACGCCCGAGAAGGTCGAGCGCCAGTCCTCCCCGAAGCCAGGGGTCGACATCGAGTGGGACCAGTTCGGCGTGCCCTACGTCAACGGCGCGACCTACGACGACGTGATGTACGGCGCCGGCTACGCCGCGACCCGCGACCGGATGTTCCTGATGGACGCGCTGCGTCACGCCGGGCAGGCACGGATGGCGGAGTTCGCCGGTGACACGCCCGGCAACATCGCGATGGACCGCACCCAGCTGGCCAACGCCTTCTACACCAAGGAGGAGGCACAGGCGCAGATCGGCCGGATCGCGAGGCGCTACGGCGCGGAGGGGGAGAAGCTCGCGCGTGCGGTCGACGCCTACATCGCGGGGATCAACGCGGCGCAGGACGAGATGTGCCCCGGCGGCCTTCCCGACAGGGCCCGGGTGCCCGGTGGAGTACGCCGCCCTCCAGAGGACACCACAGCCCTGGACACGCGCCGACGTCGTCTACGTCGCCTCGCTCGTCGGAGGCATCTTCGGCAAGGGCGGCGGCCAGGAGTACGACAACGCCATCTGGCTCCAGCGGCTCGTGAACCGCTTCGGCCCGAAGAAGGGCGTCCGGGTCTACAACGACCTGCGTCACAAGAACGACGGGGACGCTCCGACCACCTCCAGCATCCGCACCCCGTACGGCGGTGGCGGTGTCGACCCGCGTCTGCCCGGCGTCGCACTGCCCGACCCCGGCGGCCCGACCGCCCCGGGCAGCGGCGCTCCGCTCGACGGCACACCGGTCCCCGGCGGCGCCCCGTCGATGGACCTGCCCGGCATGAGCATCGAGGTGCCGCTGGTCCAGCACGGCATGAGCAACGCGCTCGTCGTCGGGGGCAGGCACACGAAGACCGGCAAGCCGATCGCGGTGTTCGGGCCCCAGACCGGGTACTTCACGCCGCAGCTCCTCACCGAGCAGGTGCTGGTCGGCCCCGGCATCAAGTCGCGCGGCGTCTCGTTCGCGGGGACGAACCTGATCGTGCAGCTCGGCCGCGGCCAGGACTACGCGTGGTCGGCCACCAGTGCCTCGAACGACAACGTCGACACCGTCGTCGAGCGGCTGTGCAACGCCGACGGCAGCAAGCCGACCGTGGAGTCGGAGGCCTACCGGCGCGGGAACAAGTGCGTCGCCATGGAGCGTTTCGAGCACACCGAGACCACGCTGCCCGGTGCCGGGTCACAGGAGCCGCCCGCGCAGCACAGGTTCCTCGTTCTGCGCACGGTGCACGGGCTGGTGCAGAAGCGCACCACCGTCGGGGGCAGGCCGGTGGCGATCGTTCGGCAGCGCAGCACCTACGGCCACGAGGTGGACTCCGCCGTCGGGTTCGCCAGGCTCAACGACCCCGGCTACGTGCACGACGCGGCGTCCTTCCAGAGGGCTACGTCGGCGATCGACTACACCTTCAACTGGTTCTACGCCGACGACCGTGACATCTCCTACTACTCCTCGGGCCTGCTTCCGGTCCGCGCACGCGGGGTCGACTACGACCTGCCGCGGTGGGGGAACACGCGCTATGACTGGCAGGGCTGGCTCCCCTTCCGACGCCACCCGAGGCAGACCAACCCCGACAGCGGTTACCTGGTGAGCTGGAACAACAAGACCGCGCCGGGCTTCGCGGCGGCCGACGACATCTGGGGCTACGGCTCGATCTATCGCTCGCTTGCGCTCGAGGACGGTCTGAAGCGGGAGATCCGCGGCGGGACCAGGCTCGACGCGGCGGGCATCACCGGAGTCATGGCGGAGGCGGCCACCGAGGACACCCGCGCCTACTACACCCTGCCGTGGCTGCTGAAGGTCATCGGGAAGGACCCGAGGACTCGCGCCGCCCGCAGCGTGCTCGCGGCCTGGCTGCGGCACGGCGCGCAGCGAGTGGACCGCGACCGCGACGGTCACTACGGCCACGAGCAGGCCATTGCGCTCTTCGACAGCTGGTGGCAGAGCGGGAACAGGTCCGTCGCGTACGACGTGCTCTCCGGACGCCTCGGCAACCGGCTGCCGCGCAAGGTCCCCACCCTGCTGGACGACCACCCGCGGCTCGGTGTCGGCTCCGCGTGGAACGGCATCGCCTGGTACGGCTACGTCAACAAGGACCTGCGCACGCTGCTCGGGCGCAAGGTCGCGGACCCCTACCGGATGTCGTACTGCGGCGGCGGGCGGCTGGCGGTCTGCCGTGCCGTGCTGAGGAGGTCACTGCTCGCGGCGGTCCGGCGGATCACGGCCGAGCAGGGGGTGGAGGGTGTCCGGGCGCTGACCTACGACAAGAGCATCGACTACATCCGCAGCAGCACCGCGGGCGTGGTCGGCGTCCGACCGATCGACTGGCAGAACCGGCCGACCTTCCAGCAGGTCGTCGAGCTCACCGGGCACCGGCCGCGCCGTTAGCGGCCCGGGCGGATGGTCAACGGGCGAGCAGCTGCTCGAGCCCGGCGACCTCGGTGTCGAGCTCTGCCTTCTCGCTTCGGGTGAGCTGACGGAACAGCTCCACCTCGACGTGGTCGTCGACCTGACGCCAGAGGCCCTCGAGCATGCCGTCGACGAAGACGGTGTTGCCGGTGCCGCCGTTGCGGCCCATCCACCGCTGCCGCTTGTCGGGTTCGCAGACGCGGGTCCGGTCGGCATGGGAGAGCCAGAGGTTGTCGTACTTCCCGAGCAGCCGCACGGGGGCCGGCTCGTCGGGGTCGGCGAGCGGCAGGTCAGGCAGGTCGAGGAGGGTGCGGCCGTCCTCGGCGCTGTGACGGACGAGCTCCTCGGACAGGTCGGCGATCACCGGGCGCAGGCCGGTCAGCCCCGACCAGGTCGTGATGTCGGCTGCCGTTGCCGGCCCGAAGGCTCGCAGGTAGCGCCGGACCACCTCGTGCAGGTCGAAGGCGGCCAGCGGCGCACCGAGCCAGTCCTCGGCGTGGACGTACGCCGGGCCGCCACTGCGCTTCCACACGCCGCGGGGCGGTGCCTGCACGAGTGGCAGCAGGACCCGGACCGTGTTGGCGAGGTGTCCGGGCTCGTAGCCCGGGAACCGCTTGGCGAGCGTGACGCCGAGGTCACGGACGCTCACCGGCTCGGGTCCGAGTGCGTCCCGGGCCGCGGAGACCAGCTCCTCGCGAGGGATGTCCGCGCAGTGCCCGAAGAACGCGGTGCTGCGGATCTGGCGCTCGAGCGTGTCCTGCAGCAGCGGGCGGAGGCCGAGGCAGTCGGCCGTGCTGACCAGGTGGATGGTCCCGCGCATGAGCAGGATGCGGCTGACCCGGCGGGACTCCAACAGGTCGCTCAGAGCGGCCGGCTCGAAGTCGGTGACGCGGGCCCACAGGCCGACGTACGGCGGGAGGGTGTCCTGTGCCTGGAGCCCGACGAGGTGCTCGACGAGCTCGATCGCCGGCGTCGGGGTGCGCTCGAGCAGGTGCTGCCGCTTCAGCAGGGTCCGGTTCAGGACACGGGAGGTGAGCACACGACGAGCGTAGGGCGTCGCATCAGGGCAGGACGGTGATCTGCTTGGTGTCCTGCCAGGGGGCGAAGCCCTCGCCGCCGGACGGGTCGCTGTCGTGGACGACGAGGGTGTACTCGCCCGGAGGAACGTTGACGGTGAACGAGTAGGGCACCATCCGGCAGCACTCCTGAGCGGTGGTGAACCCTCGTTTCACGACCCGGTCGCCCGCCTTGAGCTCCCACTGGACGTTCGCCTCGAACGCCGACGCGAGCCCGGAGACCTTGAACGGGGCGCTCACCTTCGCGCCCTGGGCAGGATCGATCACCCAGACCTGGGCGAGTACCTCGGTCGCGTCCCCCTGGGCCAGCGGCTCGGAGGTCGGCACGCCGAGGATCGAGTCGGTGTGGCGGCCGTTGAGCAGGAGCTGTACGGCGTCGCGGGACTGCTGCGCCGCCTGGGCGGTGTAGATGACCTGCTGCACCGCCAGGTCGGCCTGCTCCTTGCTCATGCCCGCGGGTCGGTCGTGCAGGGAGGCGTTGCCGCGCACGTCGATCGTGATCACGTCGGGAGTACCGGCCGGGTGTGCCTGGACAGCGGTGGTGCCGGCGGGCCAGTCGGTGCGGTAGTCCGGGTCGTCAGGGCTCCGATCGACTGCCTCCGCGACGGCGGCCGACACCGGGTCGCCTCCGGTGTCGACGCGATGGAACTCGCGGTAGAGCCTCGCGCCGCGGCTGGTGTCGCCGACGTAGTAGACCGGCACCGACGCCATGACCACGTCCGCGGAGCCGGTCGGGCTCGGCGATGGGGTGGGGGTGGGGGTGGCGCTGCTCGAGGTCGCGGGTGCGGCGACGTCGGGTTCGTCGCGCGTCGTACCCTCACCGAGAACCGTCACCGCAGCCACGGTCGCTGCCGTCGCGACCACGGCCGCACCGGCGCCGAGGACCCAGGACCGCCTCCGCCTCATGGAGCTCACCTTCGTTCGTGCGTGGATGGAGCCGAGCGCCTCGCGGGGCTCGACGTCGGAGACCGCCTCGTCGAGCAGGCGGCGCACGCGCTCGTCGTCGTTCATGACGCGTCCTCGAGGAGCTGCCGGAGAGCGGCGACGCCGCGGGAGGCGTGGCTCTTGACGGCACCGCGGCTGATGCCGAGCGTGCTGGCGATGTCGGCCTCGGACAGGTCGAGGTAGTAGCGGAGCGCGAGCACCTCTCGCTGGCGGTCCGGAAGCTCCCGCAACGCGTCGAGAACCACCTTGCGACGCTCGGCCACCAGCACGTCCTCGTCGGAGCCCTGGAGGTCCGGCAGCACGGGCGGGGTGTGCCGCGCCTGGACGCCACGGTGCCGGAGCACCGACCGCGAGCGGTTCACCACCGTCTGGCGCATGTAGGCCAGCGCGTTGTCGGGGTCGCGGAGCGTGCGCCAGCGACCGTGCATCGCGACGAAGGAGTCCTGGACGACCTCCTCAGCCGTCTCGACGTCGCCGACGAGCAGCACCGACAGGCGCACGAGCCGGCGGTAGTGGGCGGCGTAGAGCTCGTCCACGGCCGTGTCGGCGTCCCACCGGGGTGCGGCGCTCATGATCCTCCCGCCTGGCACAGGGGCGGCCAGCTGACTCATCACGCTAGTTCCACGCGGAGCGCGTTCCCGAGGTTTACACGCGCGTGTCCGGAGTGTGTGAGGATCGCGGACATGCGCGTGAGATACCCGGCCCCGCTGCGTCCCGGTGACCGGGTCGGCGTGACCTCGCCCTCCAGCGGCGTGGACGACAGCATGCGAGAGCGGCTGCGCGTTGCGACGAAGGTCGTGGAGGCCCGCGGCTACGAGGTCGTGGTCGGGAGGTGCATGGACGGCACCGGGCATGTGAGTGCGCCCGTGGCCGAGCGGGCGGCGGAGCTGATGGGGATGCTCACCGACCCCGGCATCAGGGCGGTGGTGCCGCCGTGGGGTGGTGAGACCGCGATCGACCTGCTGCCGCTGCTCGACTGGGACGCACTGCGCGAGGCCGAGCCGACGTGGGTCGTCGGCTTCTCGGACATCTCCACGATCCTCACGCCGCTGACGCTGCTGACCGGTGCCGCGACCGTCCACGGCAACAACCTGATGGACACACCGTTCCGAACCCCCGACGGGCTGCTCTCCTGGCTGGACATCGTCGCGATGGAGGCTGGGGCGACGTTCACCCAGACACCGCCGAACCGTCATCGGGCGGGAGGGTGGGTCGACTACCGCACCTTCCCGGAGGTCAGCGAGCTCACCCTGGACGCCGCGGGCCGCTGGACGCGCCTGGACGGTGACGGCGCCGTGGACGTCGAGGGACGTCTGGTCGGAGGCTGCATCGAGACCATGTGCAACCTCGCCGGGACGCCGTTCGGGGACGTCGCGTCGTTCGCCCGCGAGGCTGCCCCCGAGGGGCTGGTCGTCTACGTCGAGGCTGCGGAGGACGACGCGGCGACGATCTGCCGGAACCTTCACGGCATGCGGTTGGCCGGATTCTTCACCGGGGCGAACGCGGTCCTCGTCGGTCGCACCTCGGCGCCGGGGATCGACTCGCTCACCCAGCACGAGGCAGTCCTCGACGCGCTGGGTGGCCTCGGGGTCCCGATCATCGCCGACGTGGAGTGCGGTCACGTGCCGCCGTACCTGCCGATCGTGAACGGTGCGGTCGGGCGGGTCGAGTACGACGCGGGTCGCAGCCGGCTCACCCAGACCCTGGCCTGAACCGGCCTGAATATGGTGGGGCCCATGAGCCCACAACGAGACGCGGACTGCCTGTTCTGCAAGATCGTCGCGGGGGAGATCCCCGCCGACGTCGTGCACGAGACCGAGACGACGTTCGCGTTCCGCGACATCGAGCCTCAGGCGCCGACCCACATCCTGGTGGTTCCGCGGAGCCACCACCGCGACGCCGCGGCGCTGGCTCGCAGCGAGCCCGGCACGGCGGTCGACCTGCTGACCGTTGCTGCCGCGGTGGCGGAGCAGGAGGACATTACGGACGGCTACCGTCTCGTGTTCAACACCGGTGCCGGTGCCGGTCAGCTGGTCTTCCACACCCACCTGCACGTGCTCGGTGGGCGGCGGATGGGCTGGCCGCCGGGCTGAGGGCACACCCTGGGGCCCGAAGTCGCCCGGCACGCTCGGCGCATCATGCATGATGTGTGCTAGGTCACATCGGTTGTCCGAGGAGGTGACCAGTGCTCACCAGGGCTTATCGCTTCCCGCTCAACTCGAGTCGAGTTCCGGTGGGGGAGCCGCTGCTGGAGGTCCGCGACGTGTCGCTGCGGTTCGGCGGCATCCGCGCGCTCAGTGACGTCTCCTTCACCGTGACGCAGGGCCATGTGCACGCTGTCATCGGCCCCAACGGTGCAGGCAAGTCGAGTCTGCTCAACTGCGCCAGCGGGCTCTACCGGCCGCAGGAGGGCCAGATCCTGCTTCACAGGAGGGACGAGCAGGGGCGCGCCTCCACGCACGACCTGGCCAGGTCGAAGCCGCACCGGATCGCCCGGCTCGGTGTCGCCCGGTCGTTCCAGAACATCGAGCTGTTCGGGCACCTCACCCTGCTCGAGAACCTCATGCTCGGCCGTCACATCCACATGAGTCACCGGCTACTCCCCTCGATGGTGTGGTTCGGGCACGCCCGCAGACAGGAGGTGCGTCACCGCGAGTTCGTGGAGGAGGTCATCGACCTGCTCCAGCTGCAGGCGTACCGCCACCACCACGTCGCAGCACTGGCGTTCGGCATCCAGAAGCGCGTGGAGCTCGGGCGGGCACTCTGCGTCGAACCGGCACTCCTTCTCCTCGACGAGCCGATGGCCGGCATGAACGCCGAGGAGAAGGAGGACATGGCGCGCTACATCCTCGATGTGCACGAGCTACGCGGCGTGACGGTCATGCTGATCGAGCACGACATGGGTGTGGTCATGGACATCTCGCACCGGGTCAGCGTGCTGGACTTCGGAAAGCTGATCGGCGACGGAACCCCCGCAGAGGTGCGCAGGGACGAGGCCGTCATCGAGGCGTACCTGGGAGCCGACGCATGAGCGAGGTGATGACAGGCGTCCGGCCGGAGGCCCACGACAGACGGGACAGCGCCGACAAGACCTTTCCACGGCTGCTCGCGGAACGTGCCGCAGAGCGACCCAAGGACGTGGCTCTGCAGGAGAAGCTCTACGGGATCTGGCAGCCCATCAGCTGGCAGGAGTACGCCGACCGGGTCCGTGACTTCAGCCACGGTCTCGCCGCGCTCGGCGTCACGCGCGGCCAGATCGTCGCCGTACTCGGGGACAACCGGCCGGAGTGGCTCATCGCCGAGGTGGCCGCCCAGTCCATCGGGGCGGCGGTCGTCGGCATCTACCCGACCAGCCTGGACGAGGAGATCGTGCACATCCTCACGGTCGCGAAGGCCAAGGTCGTCGTCGCCGAGGACCAGGAGCAGGTCGACAAGCTGATCCGGGTCAAGCCGGTGGTGCCGCAGGTCGAGACAGTCGTCTTCTATGACCCGCACGGCCTGGAGACCTACACCGAGCCATGGCTCATGGAGTTCTCCGCCATCGAGCAGCGAGGGCGGGAGTGGGGGGAGGACCACCCGGGCTGGTTCGAGTCGGAGGTCGCGAAGGGCGACCCCGACGACGTCGCCGTTGTGTGCACGACGTCGGGCACCACGTCACGGCCCAAGCTGGGCCAGCTGACCCATCGGAACCTCCTGTCGATGGCGGACAACCTCACCTCCGTCGACCCGCTCGGGCCCAGGGATCGGTTCGTCTCCTTCCTGCCGCTTGCCTGGATCGGTGAGCAGATGATCGCCGTCGCCTGTGGGCTCTCGCGTGGGATGACGCTGTCGTTCCCGGAGGACGCCTCCACGCAGCGCGGCGATATGCGCGAGATCGGGCCACATGTCATGTTCAGTCCGCCGCGGATCTGGGAGTCGATGCTCTCCGAGGTCCAGGTGCGCATCGACGAGGCGGGCTGGCTCAAGCGCAAGGTGTTCGGGCTCGGCTACGACATCGGTGATCGCGTCGCCGAGCAGCGCGTGCGCGGCAAGCGCCTGGGCGTCGGGTCGCGCTTGAACGCGAAGGTCGCCGACTGGGTGGCGCTCCGTCCGGTGCGGGACCAGCTCGGCCTCACGCGGATCAGGCGCTGCTACACCGGTGGGGCGCCGCTCGGCCCTGACGTCTTCCGGTTCTTCCACGCGATCGGAGTGAACCTGAAGCAGATCTACGGCCAGACGGAGATCTGCGGCATCGCCGTTGCGCACCACGACGACGACGTGCGCTTCCACACCGTGGGCGTTCCGATCCCTCAGACCGAGCTGAGGATCAGCGACAACGGCGAGATCCTGCTGCGGTCACCATCGGTGTTCGTCGGATACGTAGGCAACGAGGCGG
The DNA here is from genome assembly GCA_963721165.1 of uncultured Actinomycetota bacterium. Classification (GTDB taxonomy): domain Bacteria; phylum Actinomycetota; class Actinomycetes; order Propionibacteriales; family Nocardioidaceae; genus Nocardioides_C. Next base: position 155,686 of record CAVRIE010000015.1, read on the forward strand.
CCACCGCAGAGGCGATCGACGAGGACGGCTGGCTCCACACGGGCGATGCCGGCTATCTCGACGAAGGCCACCTCGTGGTCATCGATCGGGCCAAGGACGTCCTCACGTCCGCCGACGGCACGCGGTTCTCCAGTGCCTTCATCGAGAACAAGCTGAAGTTCTCCCCGTACGTCGAGGAGGCGGTCGTCTTCGGCACCGAGGAGATCACCGCGATGATCACGATCGACGCGATGACCGTCGGCTCCTGGGCCGAGAACGGGCACCTGACGTACACGACGTACACCGACCTCGCCCAGAAGCCGGAGGTGTACGAGCTGATCACCGACGAGGTGCACCGCGCCAACTCCGACCTTCCGGACAGCATCAAGGTGCGCCGCTTCCTGTTGCTCTTCAAGCAGCTCGACCCCGATGACGACGAGATCACCCGCACGCGGAAGGTGCGCCGCAACGTGATCAGCGAGCGGTACGCCGACCTCATCGACGCGCTTGACCGAGGAGAGGACTCGGTCAGCATCACGAACACGGTGACCTACCAGGACGGCACGTCGGTCAAGCGCACGATCGACCTGAAGATCAGGGACCTCGACGGCTACCAGCCGCCCGAGCACAAGAACCAGCGCCCCGTCTGGAGCGGCCGGCGATGAACACCTTCCTCAACCTCACCGTCTACGGCCTGTCCGACGGCGCCATCCTCGCGCTTGCGGCCCTCGGCTTCGTGCTGATCTACAAGGCGACCGGTGTCATCAACTTCGCCCAGGGCGAGTTCCTGCTGATCGGCGCCTACACGCTGTATGCCGCCTTCGTCGTCTTCCGACTGCCGATGGTGGCCGCTGTCGTCATCGGCGTCGTGTTCGCGATCATCCTCGGCGTCGCGATCGAACGGCTCGTCCTGCGGCCGCTGGTCGGCGAGAGCGCGATCAGCGTGATCATGGTGACCATCGGTCTGGCGGCGTTCCTCAGGGCGGTCGTCCAGATGATCTTCGGCACCCGGCCGGTCGCCCAGCCGGCGCTGTTGCCCCGCACTCCTGTCGAGCTCCTGCCGGGCACGTCCGTCCCGCTCAACCGGCTCCTGGTCATCCTGATCGCCGCCGTCGTGCTCGTCGCGTTCACGTTGTTCTTCCGCCGCAGCAGGCACGGCATCGCGATGCGTGCGGTGGCCGACGACCAACAGGCGGCGCTGACCATGGGCATCTCGGTGCGCCGGGTGTTCGCCATGGCCTGGGCGCTGGCGGCCCTCAGCGCCCTCGTCGGGGGGATCTTGCTGGGAGACGTGACGGAGGTGAGCGGGCGGCTGGCCAACTTCGGCCTGTTCGTCTTCCCGGTCGTCATCCTGGGCGGGTTGGACTCGGTCCCCGGAACGATCGTCGGCGGCCTCACCATCGGTCTCACCATCCAGTACGTCAGCGGGTACTCCGACCCCGGTCTCGCCCAGATCGCTCCCTACCTGGTGCTGATCGCGATCCTGCTCGTCCGGCCCTACGGGCTCTTCGGCGAGACCCGCATCGAGAGGGTTTGACATGGCGGCGACCGCCACTGGCATCTACCAGCGCACCTACACCCGGGACCTGGCGCTGCGGCACACCCGCGCGGAGTACTTCCGGCTCGCGCTGGTCATCGCCGGAATGGTCGCGACGCCGTACCTCATCAACAACTACTGGCTCTCGATCCTGAACACGATCCTGATCGCCGTCATCGGTGCCGTGGGTCTCAACATCCTGGTCGGCTTCACCGGGCAGATCTCGCTCGGTCAGGGTGGCTTCCTCGCCGTCGGTGCGTTCACCTCCGCTCTCCTCTACCAGCGCGCCGACCTCCCCGCGCCACTGAGCATCGCGGCCGCGGTGGTGGTCACCGCCGTGGCAGGCGCCCTCTTCGGACTGCCGGCTCTTCGCCTCAAAGGGCTCTACCTCGCGATCGCGACGCTGGCGAGCCAGGAGATCATCGTCTTCGTCGCCCGCAGGTGGGAGTTCCTCCGCGACGGAACCGCGCCGCTGTCGGTCGACCGGCTGCACGTCGGCGGGTTCGAGATAACCCGTGAGTACTTCGAGTGGCAGTGGTACTGGATCCTGCTCGTCTGCGCCGCGCTCTCGGTGATGGCGGCCCGCAACCTGTTCCGCACCGGTCTCGGCCGGTCGTTCATGGCGGTGCGCGACCAGGACATCGCGGCCAGCGCGATCGGCGTGAACCTCACGCGCACCAAGGTGACCGCCTTCGCGCTGTCCTCGGGCTTCGTGGGCTTCGCGGGTGCCCTCTCCGCCCACTACACGGAGACCGTCACCTGGGAGTCGTTCACGCTCGAGGTCTCCATCCTGTACCTCGCCATGATCATCGTGGGTGGGCTCGGCAGTATCGCGGGCTCCGTGTACGGCGCCTTCTTCATGATGTTGGTGCCGGTCCTGCTCAACGAGCTGGTCTTCACAGTCGGCGACATCGTCCCGTTCCTGGTCAGCCGGCTGCCGGCGATCGAGAACGCGGTCTTCGGCCTGATCATCATCGTCTTCCTGCTGGTGGAACCGCGCGGCCTCGACCGCATCTGGCAGCGAATGAAGGACTACATCCGTTTCTGGCCGTTCCGCTACTGAATCGAAGGAGGAACCATGTCCCGAACCCGGTGGCTGGTCGCCGTACTGGCGGCTCTCTCGCTCGGACTCACCGCCTGCGCCCCGGGTGGGGGTGGTGGCGACTCCGGTGGCAACAGTGAAGGCCCGATCAAGATCGGCGTCATCGCCGACCTCACCGGCGCGACCGGCGACGTCGGCAACCCCTACAACAAGGGCATGATGGCGTACGTCGACTGGCTCAACGGCAAGGGCGGTATCGACGGTCGCAAGATCGACGCCACGTCGAAGGACTACGCGTACGACGTCCCGACCGCTGAGCGCCTGTACAAGGAGTACGTCAACGACGGCGTCGTGGCCATCCAGGGCTGGGGCACCGGTGACTCCGAGGCCCTGATGAACAAGGTGAGCCGCTGACGAGCTGCCGTTCATGTCGGCGTCGTACGCCGAGGCGCTGACCGACCCGAAGAAGGCGCCTTACAACTTCGTGGTCGCGCCCACGTACTCCGACCAGATGCGCGTCGCCCTCAACTGGATCAGCAAGGACGCCGGAGGACCCGCCCAGGTAGCGATGTTCCACAACGACTCGCCCTTCGGACTCGCGCCGCTGGAGGACGGTCAGGCGTGGATCAAGGAGCAGGGGCTCGATCTCAAGATGACGCCGTACGCGATGCCCTCCGGCGCCGCCAACTACGTCGGCCTGCTGTCCCAGGCCGAGAAGCAGGGCGCCAAGTACATCGTGATCCAGAACGTCTCGAGCCCGGCGGCGCAGGTCGCGAAGGACATCAAGGCGCAGGGCCTCGACATGAAGATCGTCTGCCTCAACTGGTGCGCCGACGAGCAGTTCGTCGACACGGCGGGGGATGCAGCTGAGGGACACGTCCTCGTGCAGCCGTTCGCACCGATCACGGCGGACCAGCCGGGTCACGAGGAGATCCAGACGTACCTGAAGGGCAAGGGCTCGTCACTCGAGAAGGAGGGCCTGCACTACGCGCAGGGCTGGTACACGATGCACGTGATGGCCGAAGGCATCCGGGCCGCGCTCAAGGACGGCGGCGACCTCACCGGCACCTCCATAAAGGAGGCGCTCGAGACGATGGGACCCATCGACACCGGCGGTGTGGTCGGCACGGGCAAGGTGGAGTTCACGGCGGACTCGCACCGCGGTTCCACCGGTTCCGGCATCTACGTCGCCAAGGGTGGCGTGATGGAGCCCCTCGAGACCGGCGTCACCCCGTAATGACCTCGACGCCGATGCGGCAGGAGGGGGCGCCCGGGGGAGTTCCGGGCGCCACCCCCTCGGGGCTGCTCACGGTCAACAACGTCGAGGTCATCTACGACGAGGTGATCCTGGTGCTGCGCGGCCTGTCGCTCGACGTTCCCGAGGGCAAGATCGTCGCGCTGCTCGGCTCCAACGGCGCCGGCAAGTCGACGACGCTCAAGGCGATCTCGGGACTCCTGCCCAGTGAGCGCGGGGAGATCACCGATGGGTCGGTCACCTTCGACGGCCGCGACATCACCCGGATGGACGCTGCGGACCGGGTGAAGGCGGGCCTCTCGCTCTGCATGGAGGGCAGGCACGTGTTCGAGCACCTGTCCGTCCACGAGAACCTCGTCGCGGGTGGCTACTCCCGAGGCGGTGCGGCCGTCGAGGACTCCGATCTGGTCTACACCTACTTCCCGAAGCTCGGGGACATGCGCAACCGCATCGCCGGGTACCTCTCAGGAGGCGAGCAGCAGATGCTGGCGATCGGCAGGGCACTGATGGCCAAGCCGCGGCTGCTGATGCTGGACGAGCCGTCACTGGGCCTCGCCCCGATCCTCGTGAAGGAGATCTTCGGCTACATAAGGGACCTCAACAGGGAACAGGGGATCACGATCCTGCTCATCGAGCAGAACGCCCGCCGCGCGCTGGAGGTCGCCGACCACGGGTACATCCTCGAGCAGGGCCGCATCGTGCTCGAGGGGCCGGCGGCGGAGCTCACCGAGAACCCCGACGTGAAGGAGTTCTATCTCGGGCTCGGCGAAGGTGGACAGAAGAGCTACCGGGACGTCAAGCACTACAAGCGCCGCAAGCGCTGGCTGTGAGATCGGGGATGTCATGTCAGTCGCCACAGCCATCCAGGAGTACCTGGACCGCAACGGGCCGCACGTGCTCAGGGTCCTTCGCTCAGCGGCCGGAAGGGCTGACCGCCTGGATGCCCGCCTTGCGGATGCGGGAGTCTCCGCCGCCGATGCGGATATCGCCGACATCGACCGGTTGAGTGTGCTGAGCAAGGACTCGCTGCCTCGCCTTCAGGAGGACCAGCCTCCGCTCGGGGGGCTGCTCGCGGATGGTGCGGTGGTCGTACGGCTGTTCGCCTCACCTGGCCCGATCTACGAGCCGCAGCTATCCGGGCAGGACCCGTGGGGCTGGGCCCCCGCACTGGAGGCCTGTGGCATCGGTCCGGACGACATCGTCCTGAACTGCTTCAGCTACCACCTCTCACCGGCAGGAGCCATGTTCGACGAGGCCTGCCGGGCGGTCGGTGCGACGGTCGTTCCCGGTGGCGTCGGGGCCCCTGAGGTTCAGGCACAGGTGATCGCCGACCTCGGCGTGACCGCCTACATCGGGCTGCCGAGCTACCTGGCCACGCTTGTCGACCGGTTCGACGGCCTCGCGGTCGAGAGGGGCCGGTGGCGGGTCGCCAAGGCGCTCGTCACCGCGGAACCGCTTCCGGACACGTTGCGCGACCAGCTCAGGGCCCGGGTCCCCACGGTGCTCATGGCCTACGGAACGGCCGAGGCGGGGCTGATCGGCTTCGAGACCGCGCCCGGGGAGGGGCTGAGGCTGCCGGAACCCAGCTACGTGCAGATCTGTGACCCCGACACGGGCCGGCCCATGGAGCCTGGTGAGCCGGGTGAGGTGGTGGTGTCGCTGCTCCATGCCGACTACCCGTTGCTTCGGTTCGGCACAGGGGACGTCTCGAAGTGGGTGGTCGGTCCCGAGGGGGACCTGCGGCTGGCCGGCGTGCTCGGACGCGTCGGTGCGGCCGTCAAGGTCCGCGGGATGTTCGTGCACCCGCATCAGGCCAGGCAGGTGGTCGGCGCGTTGCAGGCAGCCGGTGCCGGCGCCGGCCGCTTCGTCATCGAGCGGGTCGGTGACAAGGACATCCTGCGCCTCGAGATCGTGGCGACGGCCGGCACGGACGGCTCTGCACTGGTAGAGGCTAGCCACGCGGCAGACCAAGGACACGTTGCGGGTCCGTCCTGAGGTCCGGCTGGTGGACTCCCTCGACGGCGACGACATCCTCGTGGACGCCCGAAGGTGGGACTGAGCTCTGGCGCTCAGCGGCGCGTGGGTCGCTCCGCGATGTAGGCGTCGAGTGACATCGCGAGCACGGCGGCGCCGGAGTCGTCTTCCAGCCTGCCGGTGACCGTCACGAGGGAGCGGCTGTCACCTCGGTGCTGCACCTCGACGACGGTGACTCGTCCGACGAGGGTCATGTCGGGCCGCACGGGTCTGACGAAGCGGACATCTCGGATGCCTCGTGCCGCGATCGTGGCGCACCGGGACCAGAAGCCCGCCACGGAGAGCCGTTGGAAGATCGCCATCGTGTGGATGCCACTGGTGATCAGGCCGCCGAAGAGCCCGCGTTCGGCCGCCTCGGCGTCGACGTGGAAGAACTGCGGGTCCCACGCCTCGGCGAATCCGGTCAGCTCCTCGGTGGTGACCTTGTGTGATCCCAGGGGGAACACGGCGCCGACGGTCAGGTCGTCGGCGTACAGCGTCGACTCGTCCCAGACGTCGGGGTGCCGGCTGAGGTCCATGGCGGTCACCGTAGGTCAGGCGCCCTGACCGAGGAGGTGGCTGTAGCCGCGTCTTCGCCGCGGTTGGACCAGCGCGCTGAGCGCGAGCGCAGTCTGCTTGGCGACGTAGTCGTCCAGGTCGAGCGTGCGCTCGAAGTACCAGTGCTTGAGCGCCCAGCCGTGCGCCAGCAGGAGCAGGTTGTAGGACACCAGCTCGACGTCGACGTCGAGCAGCTCACCGGCCTCGATCCCTTCTCGCAGCAGGGTGCGCAGCGGCTCGCTGGTCGCGACCTCGAGCTCCTTGATCCGGGCGCGCCCTTCGTCGCTGAGGCTCTTGCTCTCGCGGTAGGTCAGCACGGCGGCGTGCCGGTGCTCGTCGATCACCTCGCAGTAGGCGCGGAAGGCCGCCGCGAGCCGCTCGACCGGGCTGTCCCCGGCCGCCTCGATGGCCGCCGGCACCCGCGTCGCGAAGGCGTCGAGGACGTCGACGATCACGGACAGGAGCAGTTCCTCCTTGCCGCCGAAGTAGCGGTAGATCAGTCCGACGCTCACGCCGGCCTCCTCGGCGACCGCCTGCATCGACACCGCCTGGGAGCCGTCGCGCTCCATCAGCCTCGCTGCCGCGCCGAGCAGCTGCTGGCTCCGCCGCTGGGCGCGCGTGAGGCGGGCAGCCTCGTGCGGGTCGGGCTCGACGAGGGGCACAGCGGAACTCATGGGACCTCCGGGGATAGAGCGGGTGAACCAACATTCACTTTATCCCAGGTTCCGGGCTCGAAACCCTTGACCGGCGCAGGAAAATGAATCTACATTCAGTAAAAGTGAACGAACATTCACTTCCTGTCTTCCCATTGGCCCAAGTCGAGTCGAGAGGTGGCCACCGGTGTCGGACTTCGAGGACATCCTGTACGTCGTTGAGGAGTCAGCGGCGATCATCACGATCAACCGCCCGGAGCGGTACAACGCCTTCCGGGCGAAGACCGTCGAGGAGATGATCAAGGCCTTCCGCCTGGCCTGGGCCGACAAGCAGGTCCAGTCGGTGATCCTCACGGGCGCGGGCGAGAAGGCCTTCTGCACGGGCGGTGACGTCAAGCAACGCGCCGAGACCGGCGACTACGGACCGAGCGAGAGCGGCATGTTCGAGATCGGCTACCTCCACAAGCTGATCCGGGACATCCCCAAACCGGTCATCGCGGCCGTGAACGGTGTCGCAGTCGGTGGAGGCCACGTGCTCCACGTCCTGTGCGACGTCTCGCTCGCGAGCGAGACCGCCCGGTTCGGACAGGCCGGCCCCAGGGTCGGCTCCTTCGACGCCGGCTTCGGGTCGGCGTACCTCGCTCGCGTGGTGGGGGAGAAGAAGGCCCGCGAGATGTGGTTCTGGTGCCGGATGTACGACGCGAACGAGGCTCTCGCGATGAACCTCGTCAACAAGGTCGTCCCCGGCGACCAGCTGCTGAAGGAGGCGAAGGCATGGGCCGCCGAGGTGGCCGAGAAGAGCCCCACCGCGATCCGCTTCCTCAAGCAGTCCTTCAACGCCGACACCGACCACCAGGCCGGCTTCAGCAACATGGCGATGACCGCCCTCGACCTGTTCACGGCCTCCCCGGAGGGCCTGGAGGGTGCCGCCGCGTTCGCCGAGAAGCGCAAGCCCGACTTCAACCAGCACGTGAACTGGCACTGACATGGACTACCGATTCGACGACGACGAGGAGTCGTTCCGCCAGGAGGTGCGGCGCTTCGCGACCAAGACGCTGGCGCCGCACTACCAGTCCGACGACAAGACCGCGGAGTTCCGTCGCGAGCTCGCGCTGGACATGGCGGGGATCGGCCTCACCGGCCTCCGCATCCCCGAGGAGTACGGCGGCCAGGAGGCGACCGCCGTCGTCGCCGGGCTGGCGGCCGAGGAGGTGGGACGGGCGGACTTCAACGCCACCTACGTGATCATCAACACCGCCCTGATCAGCGACATCATCGTCCGCAACGCGACCGAGGAGCAGAAGGCGGCCTGGCTTCCCGGGATAGCGACCGGCGAGGTCGTCCCCTGCATCTGCATCACCGAGCCCGGACACGGGACTGACGCGGCGAGCCTCGAGCTCAAGGCCGTCCCCGACCCTTCGACGGGCTCAGGACAAGCGGCCGGCTGGCGGCTCCACGGCGAGAAGACCTCGATCACCCTGGGCATGGCGTCCGACCGTGGCGTGGTGCTCGCGCGCACCGGTGGCCCCGGAGCACGAGGCGTCAGCGCGTTCTGGGTCGACCTCGGCACCGAGTACGTCACCCGCACCCCCTTCGACGACCTCGGCAGCCGGGCCATCGGGCGCGCGTCGCTGCACTTCGACGGCGCTCCGGTGACCCGGGCTGACCTGATCGGCGCCGAGGGTGACGGCTTCGTCTCCGTCATGCAGGGCTTCGACTACTCCCGCGCGATCATCGGCCTGGCCTGCCTCGGTGCGGCCCAGGTCTCGCTGGACGAGGCGTTCCAGTGGGCGCGGGACCGCGAGGCGTTCGGACAGCCGATCGGGAAGTTCCAGGGCGTCTCGTTCCCCTTGGCGGAGTACGCCACCTATGTCCGCGGGGCTCGTCACGTCTGCTACGAGGCGCTGTGGAAGAAGGACAACGACATCGAGCACTCCGCCGAGGCGGCGATGGCGAAGTTCTGGGCCCCGAAGCTGTCGACCGAGGTGATCCACCAGTGCCTCCTGACCTTCGGGCACATGGGCTACTCGACGGAGAGCCCGCTCGGACAGCGGCTGCGCGACGTCATCGGCCTCGAGATCGGTGACGGGACGGCGCAGGTCTCCAAGCTCGTCATCTCACGCAACCTCCTCGGCCGGGCATTCGCGCCGTGACCCCCTCTACCTCGAAAGGTTCGACCATGGGAAAGCTGGACGACAAGATCGCGATCGTGACCGGCGCAGGCCAGGGGATCGGCAAGGCGATCGCCGAGAAGCTCGCTGCGGAGGGGGCGACGGTGGTCGTCACCGACGTCAACGAGGCGACGGCGAAGGAGACCGCCGACGGGATCGGCGGGGGCGCGGTGGGGATCCGGACCGATGTCACCTCGCGGGAGTCGGTGAACGCGATGGTCGAGCAGGTCAAGAGCCAGTTCGGGCGGATCGACGTACTCGTCAACAACGCCGGCTGGGACAAGGCGAGCCCGTTCGTCGACTCGGACCCGGCCGACTGGGACCGGGTGATCCAGATCAACCTGTACGGCGTCCTGAACACGTCGAAGGCAGTGCTGCCGGTCATGGCCGAGCAGGGCTTCGGGTCGGTCGTGAACCTCGCGTCGGACGCCGGCCGTGTCGGGTCCTCCGGCGAGGCGGTGTACTCGGCCGCGAAGGGCGGCGTGATCGCCTTCACCAAGTCCACTGCGCGTGAGATGGCGCGGCACCAGGTCAACGCCAACTGTGTCTGCCCGGGCCCGACCGACACCGCGCTGTTCGCGTCGATGGGCGGCGACAACCCGAAGCTCCGCGAGGCCCTGACCAAAGCGATCCCGTTCCGCCGGCTGGCCCAGCCGAGCGACCTCGCGAACATGGTGGCGTTCTTCGCCTCCGACGAAGCCAACTTCATCACCGGCCAGACCGTCAGCGTCAGCGGCGGCCTCACCATGAGCTAGCCCGGAGACCGCCATGACTTTCGAGACGATCCTCACGCCGGAACAGGTCGAGGAGTACACCAGCCAGGGCTACTGGCTGAACCGCACGATCACCGACTACCTCGACGAGGTGGCCGAGCGGACCCCGGACAAGACTGCGTTCATCGACAGCCGCAGGCAGGTGACCTACGCCGAGCTACGGCGCGAGGTCGACCGTTGCGCGCTCGGTCTCCTGGAGCTCGGCGTGCGCCCGGGCGACGTGGTCTCCTTCCAGCTGCCGAACTGGATCGAGTGGGTGGTGACCCACTACGCGGCCTCGAGGATCGGCGCGATCAGCAACCCGCTGATCCCGATCTACCGGCAGCGGGAGGTCGGCTTCATGGTCGGCCTCGCGAAGTCGAAGGTGATCATCGTCCCGTCGGACTTCCGCGGCTTCGACTACGTCGGAATGGTCGACGAGCTCCGGCCACAGTGGCCCGCTCTCGAGCACGTCCTGGTCGTGGACGGGAAGCCCGGTCAGGGCACCTCCTCGTGGGAGGACTTCATGGCGACGCCGTGGGAGTCCCGCCGCCATCCCGGGTCGCTGGCAGACCTGCGCCCTGACCCCAACGCCGTGACGCTGCTGATCTTCACCTCCGGTACGACGGGGGAGCCGAAGGGCGTGATGCACACGCACAACACCGTCGTGGCCGCGAACAACCCGCTGCCGGAGCGGCTCGGGATCACCAGCGACAGCGTGATCCACATGGCGTCGACGCTCGCACACCTGACGGGCTTCTTGTACGGCGCGCGCCTGAACGTGCAGAACGGCGCGACCGCCGTACTCCAGGACGTCTGGGACGCGAGCCGGTTCGTCGAGCTCGTCGAGGAGCACGGCATCACCTACACCTCGGCCGCGACGCCGTTCCTGCACGACACGCTCAACGCTCCGAACCTCGCCGACCACGACATGTCGTCGCTGGAGCGGTTCTGTTGCATGGGTGCGCCGATCCCGCGGGTGCTCGTCCGGGAGGCGAAGGAGAAGCTTCCCGGTCTCGTGGTCCTCGGCGGCTGGGGGCAGACCGAGAACGGTCTGGTCACGCTCGGCATCCCGGGCGACCCGGAGGAGAAGGTCATCGAGACCGACGGCTACCCGTGGCCGGGAATGCACATCCGGACCGTCGACTTCGAGGGCAAGGAGGTCCCGCCGGGTGAGGAGGGGCGGCTCCAGGTCTACGGCCCGACCTTGTTCGTGGGGTACGCCGAGCGGCTCGAGATGACGCGGGAGAGCTTCGAGGGCCCGTGGTTCGACACCGGTGACCTGGCGAAGATCGACGCCGACGGGTACGTCAACATCTCCGGGCGCACCAAGGACGTGATCATCCGTGGCGGTGAGAACATCCCCGTCTCCTACGTCGAGAACGTCCTCTACGAGAACCCGAAGGTGGCCTCGGTCGCGATCGTCGCGATCCCGGACCCACGGCTGCAGGAGCGCGCATGCGCCTGTGTGGTCACCAAGCCCGGGGTGCAGTTCACGTTCGAGGAGATGCAGAAGTTCCTGGCGGACAAGGGCGTCGCGAAGCAGTACTGGCCGGAGCGCCTGGAGATTCTCGAGGAGTTCCCCAAGACGCCGAGCGGCAAGATCCGGAAGTTCGAGCTGCGCGACCAGGTGAAGGGCGAGGTGTGACGAATGGACCTGTCACTCAACGACGACCAGAAGAACTTCAAGAAGCTCGCGCGCGACTTCCTCGACCATGAGGTCGTGCCCTACCGGACCGAGTGGGACCGTGAAGAGTCCGTCGACACGGCGATCATCCCGAAGCTCGGCGAGATCGGGTTCTTCGGCCTGACCATTCCTGAGGAGTACGGCGGCATCGGTGGCGACTACATCACCTACTGCATCGGCATGGAGGAGCTCGGGCGGGCGGACTCCTCGGTGCGGGGCATCGTGTCGGTGTCCATGGGTCTGGTCGGCAAGGTGATCCTGTCCCACGGCACCGAGGAGCAGAAGCAGGAGTGGCTCCCCGGGATCGCGAGCGGGACCAAGCTCGGGTGTTTCGGCCTGACCGAGCCGGACACGGGCTCCGACGCAGGGAACCTCTCGAGCCGGGCCGTGCGTGACGGCGACGACTACGTGATCAACGGCTCCAAGATCTTCATCACCAACGGGACCTGGGCCGACGTGTGTCTGGTCTTCGCGAGGACCGGGGGACCAGGGCCCAAGGGCGTCTCGGCGTTCCTCGTCCCGACGGACACGCCGGGGTTCAAGCGGATGGAGATCAAGGGCAAGCTGGGTCTTCGGGGCCAGGCCACTGCCGAGCTGTCGTTCGACGACGTGCGCGTCCCTGCGTCGGCCATGCTCGGCGGGGAGGGGGAGGGCTTCAAGATCGCGATGTACTCCCTCGACAAGGGACGGGTGTCCGTCGCGGCCGGCTGCGTCGGGATCATCCAGGGCTGCCTGGAGAGCGTCGTGTCGTACTCGAAGGAGCGCCAGCAGTTCGGGCGCCCGCTCGCCTCGTTCCAGCTGATCCAGGACATGATCGCCGACATCTCGGTCGACGCCGACGCCGCTCGACTCCTCACCTGGCGGGCGGCCGACCTGATCGAGCGCGGGGAGCCCTTCGGGGTCGAGGCTTCCAAGGCGAAGCTGTTCGCTTCCGAGGCAGCCGTCCGGGCGGCCAACCTCGCCATCCAGGCCTTCGGCGGATACGGCTACGTCGACGAGTACCCGGTCCAGAAGTACATGCGCGACGCCCGCGTCATGACGTTGTACGAAGGCACCAGCCAGATCCAGAAGCTCCTCATCGGTCGCGCCGAGACCGGTGTCAGCGCGTTCCTCTGAGCCACTGTTCGGAAAGGCAGTCACATCATGGCTACTGCTACACCCCAGTCCCCGCTTGGTTTGTTCGGTACCGATGCGTTGGTCGGTGCGGAGGACCGGTCGATCCGGGACACCGTGCGCCGGTTCGTGGAGGACCGGATCAGGCCGGAGGTGGCGGACTGGTACGAGTCGGGGTCGTTGCCGGCGCGGGACCTGGCCAAGGAGCTGGGGTCGTTGGGGGTGTTGGGCATGCACCTGGAGGGTTACGGGTGTGCGGGCACCTCGGCGACCGCGTACGGGTTGGCGTGTCTGGAGCTGGAGGCCGGGGACTCCGGGCTGCGGTCGCTGGTGAGTGTGCAGGGGTCGTTGGCGATGTTCGCGATCTGGCGGTGGGGGTCGCAGGAGCAGAAGCAGGAGTGGCTGCCGGCGATGGCCGCGGGTGAGGCGATCGGCTGTTTCGGGTTGACCGAGCCGGACTTCGGCTCGAACCCGGCCGGGATGCGCACCCGGGCCCGCCGCGACGGCACCGGACCGGACGCGGACTGGGTGCTGTGCTGGGAACAAGATGTGGATCACCAACGGGTCGATCGCCGACGTCGCGGTGGTCTGGGCCCGCGACGAGGGCGAGGCCGGGACGATCCGCGGGTTCGTGGTGCCCACCGGCACGCCGGGGTTCTCCGCGCCGGAGGTGAAGAAGAAGATGTCGCTGCGCGCGTCGGTGACCTCCGAGCTGGTGCTCGACGAGGTCCGGCTGCCCGCCTCGGCGGTGCTGCCCGAGGCGGCCGGGCTGTCCGGGCCGTTGTCGTGCCTGAACGAGGCCCGGTACGGGATCGTGTTCGGCGCGCTGGGTGCCGCGCGGGACTGCCTGGAGGTCACGCTGCGCTACGTCGGGGAGCGGGAGATCTTCGACAAGCCGCTGGCCGGCTACCAGCTGACCCAGGCCAAGCTGGCCGACATGACCCTGGAGCTGGGCAAGGGCATGCTGCTGGCCCTGCACCTCGGCGCCCTGAAGGACGCCGGCACGCTGCGGCCGGAGCAGGTGTCGCTTGGGCAAGCTGAACAACGTCCGCGAGGCGATCACGATCGCCCGGGAGTGCCGCACCCTGCTCGGCGCGGCCGGGATCACCCTGGAGTACCCGATCATGCGGCACGCCAACAACCTCGAGTCCGTGCTCACCTACGAGGGCACCAGCGAGGTCCACCAGCTCGTCATCGGCCAGGCCCTCACCGGCCAAGGAGCCTTCCGGTAAGCGTCAGGCGCTGTGGGCTTGGTGCCAGTCGCTGTGCCAGGCGCTGAGGTCGAGGGGGTGGTCGACCTCGTAGATCTCGTAGTTCTCGCCGGCCTCGATCACCCGGCCGCGGAGTGCGTCGGGGTCGACAGCGGTCGGCTGTGGCTCGGTCCGCGGGGTCAGCTGTCGGAGGCGTGTCTGCAGCGCTGACTCTGGCGCCGGACCGGCGCCGGCACCGGCGCCGGCGCCGGTGCCGGTGCCGACCGGGGCGGCCTGTGCTGTTCCGCGCCGGGTCTTGCCGAGGGGGCGGGTGCCGTGCTGGTCGACGGCGAACCGGTAGCCGTGCGGGGAGCGCCATTCGTAGGCGCCGGGGCCGGTCTGCCGCAGGGTCCAGGCGCCGTGGGTCTTGACCCGGTGCGGGAACCGGGACAGCGGGGCGAGGTTGTCCGGCGAGGTCTGCCCGGGCGGGCCGCCGTCGGCGGGCGGGACGTAGGGGATCACGTGTTCCATGTCCTTGGTCCGGGAGGTGTTGGTGCCCCACGGGGCGATGCAGGCCGGGTTGCGCAGGAGGACCGCGTCCCGCATCGGGGCCGGGGTCTCGTAGCCGTCGACCGGGCGCTGGCCGGCGAGGTCGGCGACCGGGACGACCCGGACGTTGGTGTGGCCGAGGAACTCGATCAGCTGGCCGATGGTGACCGGGCCGACGCCCTCGAACCGGGCCACCCCGGTGTCCGGGCGGCGCAGCGACTCCTCGGACAGGTGGAAGTACAGGGTCGCGTCCGGCAGCAGCCGCCGCGCCGGGATCGGGCGGGGTCGGGTGAACGGCCCCGGACCCCCCGGTGGTCCGCCGCAGGACGGGCACGGCCCCCGCTCCGGCCCCGGCTCGGGTGGTGGGTCGTCGGCGTCGTTCTGCGAGGGGTGCACGTCCGCCTCGCCGACCACCTCCGGGTCGTCCGGGTCGTCCGCGGCACCGCCGGCTCGCCGTCTCCGGGCGACTGCCCGGTCGACTGCCCGGCGACTGCCCGGTCGAGCCCGGTCGACTGCCCGGTCGAGCCCGACTGTCCGGGAGACTGCCCGGTCGCACCGGTCGCACCGGTCGAGGCACCGGTCGAGGCACCGGTCGAGCCGGTCGGTGGGGTCGGGCCGGTCTGGGCGCCGTCGGTGGGGTGGTCGGGGGCGTCGGTGCCCGGCCAGGGGTGGGTCCGGGCGGCGGCGGCGAGGAACGCCTCGGTCTCCTCGAGCATCCGCAGCGCCCGGGCCGGGGTGGCCAGGATCCCGATCGCCTTCGACCGGCGGACGTCGACGCCGTCGCGGTCCCCGCGCAGGTAGAGGATCTGCGCGATCCGGTCGGCCATCGCCACGAACAAGATCACGTCGCCGGCGTTGGCCCGGGCGACCAGGGTCTTCAGGCCGTGCTCGGTGGACTGGCCGGTGCGCACGAACCGGGCCGCGGCGGCGGCCCTGCGGCGGGCCTCGGCCTGGTCCGGGTCGGCCTCGATGATCTTGGCCGCGACCAGCTCCTTGAACCGGCCCCAGGGCAGCGCACCCAGGTACGGGGTGGTCGCCGCGTCCACGAACCGGGCCCGGTCGGCGTCCAGGCCGGCCTCGGCGCACATCCGGGCCACCAGCCGCGCCTGCCACACCCGGGGCAGCCGCCCGGCCGTCCCGACCGGCCCGGAGCCGCCGCCGTCACCGCCGTCGAGCCGTCAGCGGCGGCGTGCCAGCAGCGACGCGGCGGGCTCGGCGGAGGCGTCGGCGGTGGGCTCGGCGGAGGCGTCGGGCGGGCCGTGGTGTCGGCCGGGGAGCCGTGGCCCCGGGGCACCGGCGCCGGCGTGCCGGTGCTGGCGGGGAGGGCCCGGCCCAGGGCGGCCCACAGCAGCGGGTGCCGGTGCCGGACGTTCAACGCGTCCCGGACCAGCGTGGCCGCGGCGACGTAGCCCATGCCCAGGTGCACGCCGAGCTCCATCGGCGCGAACTCCGCGACCAGCGGGGTGCCGTCCGCGCCGAGCTGCCGGCCCCGCTCGCCGCCGCGCGGGTTCCGCCGCCCGCGGCGGCGCCGGGCCCGGCGCTCGTCCTCGACCGCCTCGCCCGGGGTGCAGGTCCGCCCAGTGCGCGGCCAGGAAGAACTCCGCCACCTCCGCCGCGACCAGCGCCGCCCGGGCCCGGTCCAGGGCGACACAGGCCGCGTCCCCGTCCAGGTCGGCGATCGCCGCGGTGTCCAACATGAGTCGAACATACGTGCGAGCACCGACACTTTTCGCGTCTATGGGACCGATGGTCTAATCCCCCCAACCCCCCTCAGTCCGGCACTGGCCGTGGGCCGTGCTGCTGCCGCGGTCGACCAGGCGTGCCCGGCACGAGGATCGCTCCTCCCGGCGCCGCGGTGTATGCCGCTCTTCGCGACGGAGGGTCGACCGGAGCCTCGGCCTCGCTGCGGAGCACGCTGCCTCGCGGATCCGGTAGCGACAGACCCCGGGTCGTGGCAAGACTCAGCAACCAGGTCGACGGCTCCGCAGGGCCCTCAGTCTCCGCAGGGCCCCCTCAGTACAGGGGCCGCAGGAGGTTGAGGAGGGTGGGCACGGCGAATGCCGCCAGCAGCACCCAGGCCACGATCCTGTGGGACAGCTTGCTCGGCTTGAGCGACCCGGCCAGCGCGATGAGCGCGCCCTCCTGGGTGTTGCGGTCGAAGCCCATGCGGCGCGCGTCGACGGGGATGCCGCTGGGCGCGAGGAAGTCCTCGGGCCTGATGAGCTCAACGGGGCCGCCTTCATCCCACGGGTCGGGGGTGAGGTCGTCGGGACCCTCGTCGTACTGCCGCATGCCAACCACTCTAGGAGGGCGATATTCGCGTCGGGGGCGAATTCAGGACCGCTCCCGTAGCATGGGTAAAGCACTACCGCCCTACAGACTCACGCCGGAGGTCGGCCGCAAGGCCAGTCGATGACAGAGACCAGCACACCACAGCACACGATCATCGTGCCCGCCAGCATTCCCATGGTTGCCCTTCTCGGGCCGGGAGACGAGCACCTGGCGCTGATCGAGAAGGCGTTCAAGGCCGACGTCCACGTCCGTGGCAACCAGATCACCCTCAGGGGCGAGTCGGCCGAAGTGGCTCTCGCCGAACGGCTCATGGACGAGCTGGTCACGATCATCCGCACCGGGCAGGGCATCACCACCGAGACGGTCGAGCGCGCGATCTCGATGCTGCGGGCCGAGACCAAGGAGCGTCCTGCCGACGTCCTGAGTCTCAACATCCTGAGCAACCGCGGCCGCACGATCCGTCCCAAGACGCTGAACCAGAAGCGGTACGTCGAGGCGATCGACAAGCACACGATCGTTTTCGGCATCGGCCCTGCCGGCACCGGCAAGACCTACCTCGCGATGGCGAAGGCCGTGCAGGCACTGCAGTCCAAGAACGTCAACCGGATCATCCTGACCCGGCCGGCGGTCGAGGCCGGGGAGCGGCTCGGATTCCTGCCCGGCACACTCAGCGAGAAGATCGACCCCTACCTGCGACCGCTGTACGACGCCCTCCACGACATGCTCGACCCGGAGACGATCCCCAAGCTCCTCGCGGCCGGGACCATCGAGGTCGCGCCGCTGGCGTACATGCGTGGCCGCACCCTCAACGACGCCTTCATCATCCTCGACGAGGCACAGAACACCTCGCCGGAGCAGATGAAGATGTTCCTGACCCGACTCGGCTTCGGGTCGAAGATGGTCGTCACCGGTGACGTGACCCAGGTCGACCTCCCTGGCGGTATGAAGAGCGGCCTACGGGTCGTCGAGGAGATCCTCAACGACATCGAGGACGTCCACTTCAACCGCCTCACCGCCCACGACGTCGTCCGGCACCGTCTGGTCGGGCACATCGTGGCGGCGTACGACGAGTTCGAGGCCCGTGTCGAGGAGCGCGACGGTGACTCCGGGAGCGACGGCCGTCGGCGGCCTGGCCCCCGCAAGGGCCGAGCATGAGCATCGAGGTCCTCGACGAGTCCGGCCAGTCCGTCGACGTCGCCGAGCTGTCCCGGCTCGCACGCTTCGCCCTCGACCGGATGCGGGTGCACCCGCAGGCCGAGCTGTGCATCAAGCTCGTGGACGAGGCGACGATCGCCGAGCTGAACGAGCAGTGGATGGAGAAGACCGGCCCCACCGACGTACTCGCTTTCCCGATGGACGAGCTGCGGCCCGGTCTCGTCGACGAGGAGCCCGAAGAGGGTGTCCTCGGCGACCTCGTGCTGTGTCCCGCGATCGCCGAGCGGCAGGCCGAGGAGGCACGTGCCAAGGGGCAGAGCGGCTACACCACCTCGGACGAGGTCGACCTGCTGACCGTGCACGGCATCCTCCACCTGCTGGGCTACGACCACGCCGAGCCCGAGGAGCATCGCGAGATGTTCGGGCTCCAGGCCCACCTGCTCGCCGAGTGGCAGGGCGCCCGTCGCGGCGAGACCCTGCCCGGCGACGAGGTCGGGTCGTCGGTCGACGCCACCGGGGAGGACGTCGAGCTGTGACTGCGGTCGACATCTGGCTGCTTGTCGTCGTCGGGCTCCTCGTCGTACTCGCTGGACTCTTCAGCAGCGCCGAGGCCGCCTTCTCGTCGTTCTCCAAGGCTCGCGCGGAGGAGATCTCGGCCGACGGCAAAGCCGGCGCCAAGCGCCTCATGACCGTGGTGGAGGACCCCGCGCGCTTCATGAACACGGCGCTCTTCCTCCGGCTCCTGTGTGAGATCGGCGCGATCGTTCTCGCGACCGTCGTCGTGACCGGCCTGATCGTGAGCCAGGACCCGGTCTCGGAGCAGGTCGTCGGTCGCTGGTGGGCCGTGACCGCCACCATTCTCGTGATGGTGGCCGTCTCCTTCGTGGTGATCGGTGTCGCCCCGCGAACGGTCGGTCGACAGCACTCCGAGCGCGTGGCGCTGGTCTCGGCCGGTCCGTTGATCGCCTTCACCAAGGTGTTCGGCCCCGTCGCCCAGCTGCTCATCCTGGTCGGCAACGCGATCACCCCGGGTCGCGGGTTCAGCGAGGGGCCGTTCGCCTCCGAGGCCGAGCTGCGTGAGCTCGTGGACCTCGCCGAGGCCAGCAGCGTCATCGAGTCCGGCGAGCGCGAGATGATCCACTCGGTCTTCGAGCTCGGCGACACGATCGTGCGCGAGGTGATGGTGCCCCGCACCGACGTGGTCTTCATCGAGCGCAGCAAGACGCTGCGACAGGCGATGTCGCTGGCGCTGCGCAGCGGCTACTCCCGGATCCCCGTCATCGGCGAGAACCTCGACGACATCGTCGGGTTCGCCTACCTCAAGGACATCACCAAGCGCGTCTTCGACCGCCACGAGGCCGAGCAGACCGAGCGTGTCGAGTCCGTCATGCGCCCCGTGCTCTACGTCCCCGACTCCAAGCCGGTCGACGAGCTGCTGCGCGAGATGCAGGCCAAGCGCAAGCACGTCGCGGTGGTCGTCGACGAGTACGGCGGCACTGCCGGACTGGTCACGATCGAGGACGTCCTCGAGGAGATCGTCGGCGAGATCACCGACGAGTACGACGAGGCGCGGGTCGAGGTCGAGCGACTGGCCAACGGCTCGACCAGGGTCAGCTCGCGCTACCCGGTCGACGACCTCGAAGAGCTCTGCGGCGTGCCGATCGAGGACGACGACGTCGACACGGTCGGCGGCCTGATGGCCAAGTACCTCGGCCGCGTCCCCATCCCCGGCTCGGTCGTCGAGGTCGAGGGGATGCGCTTCGAGGCCGAGGCGCCCACCGGACGCCGGAACCGGATCGGCACGGTGCTCATCTCGCGCGCCGAGCCCTCCGCCGGGCACTCCGACTCGGAGCACTTCTCAGACACCCAGGCCGGATGAGGACTTTCGATGATCGAGCTCAGCGACCCCGACGACAAGAAGCTGGTGATCCTCGCACGGTCGACCCGGGCCCGCACCGGTGCCGCACAGGGCGCCTGCGTCCGTGACCTCGACGGGCGCACCTACGCCGGGGCGACGGTCGCCCTGCCGTCCCTGAACATCTCGGCGGTCCAGCTCGCCGTAGCCATGGCGGTCACGAGCGGAGCGAAGGGTCTCGAGGCGGTCGCGGTCCTCGGCGGTCAGCCGGAGGTGGGGGAGGCTGACATGTCCGTCGTCCGCGACTTCGCCGGATCCGGCGTACCCATCTATGTCGCCTCACCCGACGGGACAGTTGTCTCCTCGCTGACTTCCTGACGAGCCGTTTGCTGCTCATCGACATCCGGGCGACCTTGATCGCCTCAACCGTCGTGCTGACGCTGCTCTTCGGCCTCGAGCCGGCGATGTGGTGGCTGTCCTGCACGCCTTGACCGGCCTCGCCGCTGCCCTCACCTGGGTCCACGCCCTGGCTTGACGGTTTCATGGCGCAGGCAGCGGCCCGTCGGTAGGTTGGCAACGTGGCCGGTGTCGTGGGATGGGACGCACACGAGGCGGCGGTGCGCCGTCTCCGGAAGTCGTACGACGCCATCCCACCGGGTACGCCGGTCCGCCTGGCCAAGCGCACGTCCAACCTGTTCCGCGTCCGCTCCTCGGTCTCCGCGCCGGGCCTCGACGTCTCCGGCCTCGACGGTGTCATCGCGATCGACCCGGAGCGACGGACGGCCGACGTCCAAGGGATGTGCACCTACGAGGACCTCGTCGACGTCACGCTGGCCCACGGCATGATCCCCCTCGTCGTGCCCCAGCTCCGCACGATCACCCTCGGCGGCGCGGTCACCGGCCTCGGCATCGAGGCCACCTCCTTCCGCAACGGCCTCCCGCACGAGTCCGTCCTCGAGATGGACGTGCTGACCGGCGACGGCGAGGTCGTCACGGCGACCCCTGAGGGCCCCACCTCGGACCTCTTCGCCACCTTCCCCAACTCCTACGGCAGCCTCGGTTACGCGACCCGGATCCGGATCGAGCTCGAGCCCGTGCCGGGGTACGTCGACCTCCGGCACGTCCGTCTCGGCAGCCTGGACGAGCTGCCGAAGGTGGTCGACACGATCGTCGCCGACCGCGCCTGGGAGGGACGACGCGTCGACGCGCTCGACGGCGTGGTGTTCGAGCCGGACGAGGTGTACCTGACGCTCGCCACCTGGCGTGAGGACACAGCGCCCGGACGCACGAGCCCTTCGACGCCGCTCAGCGCCAGCGACTACACCGGCCAGGAGGTGTACTACCGGTCGCTGCAGCGGCGTGAGACCGATGTGCTCACGATGAACGACTACCTCTGGCGATGGGACACCGACTGGTTCTGGTGCTCCCGTGCCTTCGGCGCCCAACACCCCCTCGTGCGCAGGCTGTGGCCACGGCGGCTGCGCCGAAGCGACGTGTACCACCGGCTGGTAGGGCTCGAGAACCGGTACGGCGTGATGGCGCGTCTCGACGCGAGGCGTGGCCGTCCCGCACGGGAACGGGTGATCCAGGACGTCGAGATCCCGGTGGACCGCACCCCCGAGTTCCTGCACTGGTTCGACGAGCACGTCGCGATGCGGCCGGTGTGGCTGTGCCCGCTGCGGTTGCGGGAGCCGTCGGGCCCCGGAAGCGCACGCCGCTGGCCGTCGTACCCCTTGGAGCCGGGAACCACCTACGTCAACGTGGGGTTCTGGGGGACGGTGCCGATCGCGCCGGGTGCGGCCGAGGGGGACCTGAACCGTGCGATCGAGGCCCGCGTCACCGAGCTCGGCGGCCACAAGTCGCTCTACTCGGACGCGTACTACGACGAAGAGACCTTCGACCAGCTGTATGACGGAGACAACCTCCGGCGAGTAAAGGCGCAATACGATCAGGAGAACCGGCTCACGCCGCTGTATGAGAAGACGGTGAGGCGACGATGACGACGACCACGACCGATACGACGGTGACCATCGGCGAGGCGATCTCGCGACTGCTGCCGGACGGCGTGCCGTTCCGGTTCACGGCGTACGACGGGAGCGCGGCCGGGCCCTCGGACTCCCCGGTGGGGCTGGACCTGAGGAACGAGCGGGGACTGTCCTACATCCTTACCGCCCCTGGCGACCTCGGTCTCGCGCGGGCCTATGTGTCGGGAGACCTGGTCGTCGAGGGGGTCCATCCAGGGGACCCCTACGACGCGCTGGTCCTGCTCATGAACGACCTCCGGTTCAAGGTGCCGCCGCCCGGCGAGCTGGTCCGTATCGTGCGCGGCCTGGGCCTGAACCACCTCAAGCCCCCGCCGCCTCCGCCCGAGGAGCACCTGCCTCGCTGGCGCCGGCTGCTGGAGGGGATGCGTCACTCGCGGGAGCGCGACGCGATGGCGATCCACCACCACTACGACGTCTCGAACAAGTTCTACGAGATGGTGCTCGGCCCGTCGATGACCTACACGTGTGCGGTCTTCCCCGAGGAGAACTCGACGCTCGAGCAGGCGCAGACCGAGAAGTACGACCTGGTCTGCCGCAAGCTGGGCCTCAGGCCAGGGCAGCGGCTGCTCGACATCGGCAGCGGCTGGGGCGGCATGGTCCGCCACGCGGTCCGCCACTACGGCGTCACCGCGCTCGGCGTGACCCTCTCGCGCAACCAGGCCGAGTGGGCCCAGGAGGCGATCAAGCGCGAAGGTCTCGACCCCCAGGCCGAGGTGCGCTTCGGCGACTACCGCGACATCACGGAGGCAGGGTTCGACGCGGTCAGCTCGATCGGCCTGACCGAGCACATCGGCGTGCGGAACTATCCGTCGTACTTCTCGTTCATCCGCTCGCGGCTGCGCCCTGGCGGGCGGTTGCTGAACCACTGCATCACGCGCAGGGAGAACAACGCGCGAGCCGAGACCGGGGCGTTCATCGACCGTTACGTGTTCCCCGACGGGGAGCTCACCGGGTCCGGCCGCATCATCACCGAGATGCAGGACGCCGGACTGGAGGTGCGCCATGAGGAGAACCTCCGGGAGCACTACGCGTTGACCCTCCAGGCCTGGTGCCGCAACCTCGTCGAGAACTGGGAAGCGTGCATCGCCGAGGCCGGTCTGGGCACCGCGAAGGTCTGGGGCCTCTACATGGCCGGGTCCCGGCTCGCGTTCGAGCGCAACGAGATCCAGCTGCACCAGGTCCTCGCGTCGCGTACCGACGGGCGCGGCAACTCGGGGTTCATGCTGCGACCCACGTGGCTCAGCTGACCGAGGCGGTCCCGCGCTCCCGAGCAGGGTCACACCCGTTCGGCTCCGCCCTGCTCGTGCTCGCCGGGGCATCGTTGTTCGGGACCGTCGGGACCGCGCAGGCACTCGGTCCAGATGTCCCAGCCTCGTCGCTCGCTGCGGCGCGCCTGCTCGTCACCGCTGCGGCCTTCGCGCTGATCGCTCTGGCCGTGCGACGAGGGTCTGGGGTGCTGACCGCCGCGCGCTGTGCGCCCGACGTGGCTCGCGGGCCTGGGACAGGCGTCGTTCAACCTGTGCTTCCTCGCGGCCATGCAGCACGCCGGCGTGGCCGTCGGAACGCTCGTCGCGATCGGTGCCACTCCGATCGTCACCGGCCTGATCGCCCGGCACATCACGCGCCTCTGGCTGCTGGCCACAGCCATCGCGGTCATGGGTCTCGGTCTGCTCGTGGGTGGGCAGCAGGTGAGCCACGTTGCCGTCTCGCCGGTCGGTGTGCTGCTCGCACTCGGTGCGGCTGCGAGCTACGCGACGTACATCGTCGCGGGCAACGCCGCGGAGCGTCGCGGTCTGGAGACCCAGTCGTTCCTCGCGGCAGCGTTCACCGTGTCGGCCCTGGCGACGCTGCCGTGGCTGCTCCTGGGAACTGTCGAGTGGGTCGGCAGCCCGGACGGGGCGGTGCTGCTCGGCTACCTGGTGCTGGTGCCGACGATCCTGTCCTACAGCCTCTTCAACCGGGGGCTGCGCGGTGTCCGGTCGAGCACGGCGTCGACGCTGGGGCTGGTGGAGCCCGTGGTCGCTGCCACGCTGGCCTGGTTCGTGCTCGGCGAGCGTCTCGGCGCGCTCGGTCTGACAGGCGCGGCGATGATCCTGATCGGCCTGCTGTTGATCGTGCGAAGCGCGGCCGGCGCACCCGGATCACTCGGCGCCGCCCGATGTGCCGGTCACCCCGCTGGGTTGAGCTGTCCGAAAAGTCCTGGAACGGGCGTAACCTCACGCTCACCCAGTGCGATTACACCTCTGTCAGCGCAATCAAGCAGACGGGGAGACCCATGACCAACTCATCCAGCTCGCTCTTCGCCAAGCTTCGCGGAGGTCGCGCATCGTTCCGTGTCGCTGCGGCAGCCAGCGCGCTCGTGACGGCCGCGGCGATCGCGGGGGTCGCGGTGGCCGACACAGGTGACGAGCCCTCGCCATCCGACACGGCTTCCGTCGGCGCGGACGATACGCTCCAGCAGTCCCACGACGAATCTTCCGAGTCCGACACGGACGAGGCGGACGAGGCGGACGAGGCTGGCGAGGCCGACCAGCAGGCCGATGACGAGGACGAGAAGGCCGACGACTCGGACAAGGGCGATGACGAGTCGGAGAGCGGCGACGACGACTCAGACTCCGACGAAAGCGACGGCGGTGGCGCAGGCAGCCACCAGGTCGGCGTCGAGCACCGTTCTCCGCAGGGCACGGCTCATGCCCGCGACGGTGAGGCCCTGTCGAAGGCGCACAGCGACGACCACGCGGACGAGGACAGCCACGCCGACGAGGACGACCATGCCGACGAGGACAGCCACGCGGACGAGGACAGCCACGCCGACGAGGACGACCACGCCGACGAGGACGACCACGCCGACGAGGACAGCCACGCCGACGAGGACGACCACGAAGACTCGCACTCGGGAACTGACGCCGAGGAGCACTCCGACGACTGACACGCGCGGTAAGTTGCGCCGATGAGACCAGCAGCCCGGTCCGGCGGCCTCGACCGCCGGACCGGACTGTTCACGTGGGAGGAAGTGGCCGATGGCGGGTCTGGACGACACCGCCGTCGAGGCTGCCGCTGCGGACCACACCTTCGACGTCGAGTCCGTCTACCGTCAGTTCGCCCCGCAGGTTCTCGGGTACCTCCGGGCCCGGGGGGCGGACGACCCCGAGGGACTCGTCGACGAGGTCTTCTTGGCGGTGATTCCTCGGCTCGCCGACGTGAGCGGTGGGCAGCCGGGGCTGCGCACCTTGGTCTTCTCGATCGCCCACGCCCGTGTGGTCGACGAGCATCGTCGTCGTGCCAGGCGGCCCGCCCAGACGACGTACGAGCCGGAGCTCGATCCGAGGTTCGAGGAGTCCGCGGAGACCGCCGCTCTGGCACGGCTAGGTGGCGCGACAGGTCGACCAGCTGCTCGGTGAGCTCGGCGAGGACCAGCGGGCGGTGATCATGCTCCGCGTCATTGCCGACCTTTCGCTGGAACAGACGGCCGAGGTGGTCGGCAGGTCCGTGGGGGCCGTCAAGCAGCTTCAGCGCCGTGGCCTGTTGAGGCTGCGGGAACTCATGAGGGGAGTGGGGGGACCATGACCGACGTAGAACGTCCGCGCACGCGAGATGCTCGAGGAGTCGGGCCTGCCGGGGACCGAACACGACCTGGTCGACTTTCTGGCCGTGCTGGAACAGCACTACGTCGAGACCTCCGTGCCCCGGCCCGGGCCAGAGCTCGCGGCCCTGCTGAGTGGCGAGCTCGCCGAGCCCTCGGTGGTCCGGCCGCATCGGGGACGACGTCGCCGTGTCGCGGCTGCGGGAGCGACTGCACTGAGCGCCGTCCTCGCCACGGGGATCGCGGCCGCGGCGAACGAGCTTCCGGCTCCAGCTCAGCGGTGGGCGGTGGAGTTCGCCGAGCGCTATCTACCTTTCGACCTACCCGAGCCGCAGCGCTCCTCGGTCGACTCCGGCGGGCGGGAGCCCGACTCCGAGACGCACCTCGGCGATCGCGACGGGGATCCCCAGTACGGCTCGAAGGTGGACGACAGCCGCTCCGTCCAGCCGCCCGGGCCTACCGGTCAGGAAGGCTCGTCTGCGGGTGTGGTCGGCGTCGGCGAGCACGCGAAGTCAACCGGAGCCGACGCGCGCGATGAGGCAACAGTGCCGTGGCGCGACGAGCGAGCCGAGAGCGACAGCGAGACGCGCGAGGAGACGGGGCAGGAGGACGACGCGGACGCAGACGGGGACACCAGGCAGCCTGGCGCCGGCGACCCGGAGCGCGCCACGGAGGAGGAAGCACGGGAATCGGACCGTGAGGAGGACTCCGAGAACAGCGAGGGAGTCGGGAGCTCGGGCGACGGTTCTGGTGCCGGCGCTGCCGAGACGGAGGAGGGCGACGACACCGAGGAGAGCCGAGACCGGTAACAGGTGCGAGAATCGGCCGGTGCCTGACAACTCGTCGCCCCAGCCGTCCTTCCGGAGCGGCTTCGCATCCTTCGTGGGCCGCCCCAACGCGGGCAAGTCCACGCTGACCAACGCCCTTGTCGGCACCAAGGTGGCGATCACCTCGTCCCGGCCGCAGACCACGCGCACCGTCGTACGCGGCATCGTGCACCGTCCGGACGCGCAGCTGATCCTCGTGGACACTCCCGGCCTGCACCGTCCGCGCACCCTGCTCGGTGAGCGCCTCAACGACCTCGTCAAGACGACCTGGGCCGAGGTGGACATCGTCGCGGTCTGCTTCCCGGCGAACGAGAGGATCGGCCCGGGCGACCGGTTCATCGTCAACGAGCTGGCGAAGGTACGTCGGACGACGAAGATCGCCGTGGCCACCAAGACCGACCTCGCCACACCGGAGCAGCTGGGGGAGCACCTGCTCGCCATCGCGCGTCTCGGTGAGGAGACGGGAACGGACTGGGCGGAGATCGTCCCGGTGTCGGCGGTCCGGGGTGACCAGGTCGACCTGCTGGCCGACCTGCTCGTCGCGCGGCTCCCCGAGGGGCCGCCGCTGTACCCCGAGGGCGAGCTCACCGACGCTCCCGAGGAGGCGATCGTCGCGGAGCTGATCCGTGAGGCCGCGCTCGAGGGGGTCCGCGACGAGCTCCCGCACTCCATCGCGGTCGTGGTCGAGGAGATGGGGTTGCGCGAGGGCCGCCCCGAGGACAAGCCGCTGCTCGACATCCACGCGAACGTCTTCGTCGAGCGTTCGTCCCAGAAGGGGATCGTGATCGGCCACAAGGGCAGCCGGCTGCGCGAGGTCGGAACGACCGCACGGAAGCAGATCGAGGCGATGCTCGGCACGCCGGTGTACCTCGACCTGCACGTCAAGATCGCCAAGGACTGGCAGCGCGACCCCAAGCAGCTTCGCCGTCTCGGCTTCTGAGGTCGCTCAGTCCGGCGCCCAGCAGAAGCCGAAGTGCTGGCCGTTGCGCCACTGCTCGCGGGTCGGCCACTCCCAGCCGTAGCTGAACCGCTCCGGTGTGCCGGTCACCCGCTGGACCTGGTCGCGGCAGTCGTCCTCGCCCGCCTGCCGAACCTCCGACTCACCGGGATAGGTCGATCCCGAGATGGAGATCGTGCTCAGTGCCTTCCACGCATGCCGGCGAGAGCAGATGACCCTCTGGAAGCCCCGTGATCCGGGCTCGGCCGTTCCGCAGAGCCCGACCTTCTTGAGCGCTCCGCTGCGGTCGAGGATGCCGCGCAGGCGGCTCGGCAGTGGCGCCAGGGTCCCTTCCCGCTCGATCGCGACCGCGTCGCAGCGGAACCACGATGCGCCGCGGTCGGACTGCTCGATGGTGGGACTGAACCACACCGACCTGATTCTGCTCAGGGCCCGGACGCCGTCCGCCCCTCCGACGTACGGACCGAGGTGTCGTGGGCAGGACTCGCTCACCTGGCGTTGCGCGCGCTCTGGAGTCGACCGCCAGGAGGTGGCCGTCGACGACCGTGTCGAGCCTGCCGACGTAGTAGGTCTGCGCGGTGTGTCGCCCCTTGCAGGGCACGGCTTTCTTGTCGTTGGTGGGCTCGGTCGCCTCGTCGAAGTCCAGGTCGTAGCACGCCCCCACGCGTGGCCTGGCCGGCACAGGAGCCTTGGTGTCGCCCTGCGAGACGATCGTCGGGGCGGGACTGGGCTCGGGCCCGGACTGCTGCTCCCCGGAGACGGCCGCGCAGCCGGAGACCGCCAGCGTTGCGACGAGCGCTACGACCGACCTGCACCAGGGCGACGTGCGTCGGGTCACTTGTCCGTCCGTGCCCAGCAGATCGACCGGCGGTTGCCGGCCTTCCACTCCGCCTCGTGGAAGTACGTGTAGCCGAAGTCGTAGTCGACGGGGTAGTTCATCCAGGCACCGACCGAGTCGGAGCAGAAGTCCCGGGTGCGGACCTCGACCAGTCGGTCGCCGGGGTAGGGGTCGTCCTCGCGGCCCACCTTGATCGTGGTCACCGCCCGCCAGCTGTGCGACTCGGAGCAGGGCACCTTCTCCGACCCGGTCACCGACTTGCCGTCCGCGCAGCTCATCCACTGGTCGCTGGCGCGGCCGAGGAGCAGGCTCTTGGCGGTGTGGGGCAGCTGCGGCAGCTTCTCCGACGCGTCGGTCCCGCCGACCACGTCGCAGCGGTACCACCGGGCGCCTTTCTTCCAGGCGTCCTCGGACGGTCGGAACCAAGCCCACGTCAGCATCGACCGCATGACCATGCTCTCGTCGCCGCCGAGGAACGCCTGGATCTTCTTCGAGCAGGTGTCGTACACGTAGGCGCCGAGGTCCGGGTCCTCGATGTCCGCGCCCTTCCCGAGATCCTTGGGGAACGTCCCCACGGCGAACGTCTCTGCGGTGTGGTCCTGGTCGCACGGCACCACCGCGGTGGAGTTGTCGGGCTGTGCGATGTCCTCAGGGCGCAGCTCCCGGCAGGCGCCGAGCTTGGGCGTCTCCAACGAGTCGCTGCTGTCCCTCGGCTCGGCGGTCTGGGCGCTTCCACTGCAACCGGTCACGAGCAGCAGGAGCGCGGCAGCGGTTGCGGCCAGGCGGGAGAGCACGGCGAAACGTCCTTGTCTCTGGATCAGGGGCAGGAGCGCTGAGATGGTACCCCTGCGCTCGATGCCTGAAGCCCGGCAGCATCCCCCGCTTTGGGCACCGGATCGGGACATGTCACCACATATGTGACGTATCTCGCCTTGGAGGGGACTGACGACCTATTGCCGTGCGCGGGTGGGCTGTCGAGTCTGGAGTTACAGGCCGCAAGTGATCAGGCCGGAACGGTAGGGGGCAAGCCTGATGACCTACTTCACCTTCGAACGTCATGGTCTGAGCCGCGGAGAGTACACCTACGACGGCGACAGCCAGATCGGCCAGGTCTTCACCCAGAAGCCGTTGCGCGAGCGACTGGCGTTGGACGACAGCCCTCCTCGCTACCGCGCCAAGCTGCCGTCCGGCACCTGGCTGCCCGGTGAGTACATCGACCGCCACGGCGCGGCCGAGGCCCTCCGAGCCCACCACCGGCGCCAGCAGGACGGGGAAGGGGCCGGCGTCGCCTGACCCCGGTCAGAGATCCGGGGCGAGCAGGGCGGAGAGCGTGCCACCCAGGTCGTACGCCGCTGTCAGGTCTGCCTGCTCGACGTCACCCATGACCTCGAGGACACCCGCGGCCTGACGCCACTTGAGCGCACCCACGATCGACATCACAGAGTTGACGGCCCCGGTCGTGTCGTACCGGCCATGGACGTACAACCCGAACGGCCGACCAGCCGTGCTCCCCGACGACTCGTCCGCCGCTCCGCTGCTGGACAGCGACCCGCCCACCTGGAGGAAGGTGCTGTCGAAGAAGTGCTTCAACGCTCCGCTCATGTATCCGAAGTTCGCCGTCGAGCCGAGGACGTAGCCGTCGGCGGCGAGCACGTCCTCGGCGGTCGCCTCCAGTGCCGGGCGTACGACGACCTCCACCCCCTCGATGGCGTCATCACCGGCCCCGGCCAGCACCGCGTCAAGCAGCGACTGCATCGAGCGGGTGGGGGAGTGGTGGACGACGAGCAACCTGGCCATGAGAACTCACCGTACTGGCGGCCCATAGCAACAACGGGGCATTGATCAGTGCCGACGACGGTCGCACGCTGGACCAGACGGGGTGCCGCCTGAGCCGGCCCCATCGACGTCCGGCCCCGCCAGGGGAGCCTGACTTCGGGGGCGGTCATGCTCCACTCGCGAACCGGCGTCGACGCACCGTCGGCTCCGCTGACCGGCAGACCGACGCGCCAGATCGTCGTCTACCTGGCCATCACGTACGGCCTGGCCCTTGTCATCGCCCTGTCCTTGCCCCACGCGGGCATCGCACCCCTGATCAGCATCCTGGTGCCGGTGACGGCGGTCGCGATCACCACCGCGCTCACCGTGCCGCGTGGCCAGCGGCGAAGGATCTGGGCCGCCGTCGGGTGGGGCCTTCCTGGTTGGCGTGGGCTCCTCGCTGCCGTCCTCGGCCCGGTGGCGATCGTCGGGGCCAGCTTCGGCATCGCCGCCGCTCTCGGGGTGGTCCGCTTCCCTGGACCGGAGGCCGGTGCGGGACGGGACCTGCTCGAGCTGCTGCTCGCGATCGCGATCTTCACGGTGGTCCTCCTGGGCGAGGAGATCGGCTGGCGCGGGTTCCTGCTGCTCCGACTGGCGGAAGTCACCTCAGGACGGTCTGCCGCAGTGCTCACCGGCGCCTTCCACGCGATCTTCCACCTGCCCCTGCTGCTCCTCACCACGACGTACCAGAGCGCGGGAAGCCGCTGGATCGTGGTGCCGACGGTGATGGTCACGCTGACGTTGGCCGGGGTCTGGTACGGCTGGCTGCGGCTGTGGTCCGGGAACATCTGGACCGTCTCCTTGTCGCACAGCGCGTTCAACAACGTCGTCGAGACCGTCGCCGGGGCGGCGATCGCCACGTCGCCCGTCACGATGGCCTACGTCACCACCGAGACGGGGTTCGTGACCATGGGGATCATGGTGCTGGTCGCGGCCTACCTGCTCATCTTCAGAGCGAAGGACTTCGCCCGGGTTCACGGCTCGCTTGCCTGATGCGGGGGATCTTTCGCGCAGAGCGATCACGCCGGGGCCCTCCGTGACCTTCTCTTGAAGCGGAGGTGTGCCATGAAGCGGTCGAAGAGCCCCCTCGCGATGGTGGTTCTCGTGGTGCTGGCCCTGCTCGTCGCAGGATGTGCGGCCGGCGCCAACCCGGCGGAGGGTCAGGGCGCGAACCCGGCGGGTTTCTGGCTCGGGCTGTGGCAGGGCCTGATCATCCCGATCACCTTCATCGTGTCGCTGTTCACCGACACCGTCAGCATCTACGAGGTGAACAACGACGGGAACTGGTACGACTTCGGGTTCATGCTCGGCATCTTCATTGCCCTGTCCGGAGCCGGGGGAGGTGCCGGCGCCTCTTCGAGCCGCCGCAGGTCCCGGTGATGCCTCACGCCGCGGTGCGGGCACGACGGGCGAGCTGCCGCGCGCGGCGCAGCGGCTCAGGGGTACGACGCCGGGCAGTCGTGCTTGCGACCAGCTCGACGGCTGTCGCGAGGTCGACCTGCCATCCTGGGTGGACCGCGAGCGGGCGTACTCCCGGCTGAGTGCGCAACCAGCAGCCGACGACCTCGTCGCCGACCCGGAGCGGACTGGTCGCGCCACGACGGTCCGCCGGCCATTCACCTTCTGCGAGCAACGGCCGGTGGGTGACTCCGACAGTCGGCATGCCGAGCACCGCACCGAGGTGCAGCGCCAGCCCGGCCCGACGAGGATGGTCCCGGCTGCTGGCGTCGAGCAGCAGCACGTCCGGACGGGTGGTCCCCTCAAGGAGCAGGCCACGCACCGCCTGCTCCATGAGGGGACCCATCCTGAGAGCCAGCAGGCCGGGCATGTACGGCGCCCCGGTGACCCCCTCGACGACCCGCTGCTCGATCACTCGTCCGCCGGTCAGGACAACGGCCGCCGCCCAGGCCGGGTCGCCCGCGCTGCCGGGACCGGTCAGGCCGCGGGGGAAGCAGACCCAGCAGCCGCCGATGCGCAAGCCACCGCCGCTCGGTGTCCACGGCTCGGGCGTGGCGTCGGCGAGCTCACGCTGGTACGCGATGAGGGACTCGGCGTCCGCTGGCCACATGAGCCCATCCTCGCAAGACGATCAGCGGGGGACGTACGTCCGAGGAGGTCGAGCAGCCGCTCCTTGGTCAGACCAGGTCGAGGCGGTAGTTCGAGTGACGGGCCACGACGGTCGCTCCCAGCCTCTCGTTCACCGCGATCATGTGGTGGTTCGTCGCGGCGTTCCAGGTGTCGGTCGCACCCACCTCAGGGCGTTCCTCGGAGAGCCAGCGCAGCATGTCGGCCTTCATCAGGAGCCCGAGGCGATGACCACGGTGCTTGCGGACCACCGAGGTGTCCTCCTGGAAGGCGATCGTCGGCGAGAACTCGTCGACGCACAGCATGCTCATCCCGGCCCACTCGCCCGACGCGCGATGCCGGGCGAGGACGCGGTAGACGGTCTGGCTGCGACCGGCCATGGCGTTGTCGTAGGCGCTGACGCGCTCTGCGCTCCACGCGTCGCCCTCCATGTCGGGGTCGTCGAGGGGTGCGTCGTTGATCGCCGCGTGGAGGACGACGAGGTCCTCGAGCATGTCCGTCGGGGTCGGGCCGACCATGTGGACGAGCTCGTAGTCGGCCGCGTGGTCACGCGCCTCGTCGTACAGCCGTTGCCACCGGTCACCCGGGCCGGCGTGCAGGTCGACCCGGCGGATGACATCGGTGGAGCCGAGCGGGGTGAACCCCATCGCGGCGAGCGCAGGCCCGCCGACCGTGCCCTCGAACGCCCCGCTGTAGACCTTCTGGCGCCCTGACTCGGCGGCGAGGGCGACCGCGGCCTCGAGGAGGGCCCGTCCGACGCCCCGGCCACGGGCCTCCGGCAGGACCATCCCGCGCAACCTCGCAGTGTCGGTGTTCTCCTGGTGAGGCAGGGCCATGCTCGCCCTGCCGACGACCTGGCCGTCAGGCGTGCGCGCCAACCAGAGCGCGTCGACCGGTCGGCCCTCGCTCTGCAGCTGGAGGAACTTCAGCGAGGCCGGGCCGGTCTGCTCGGGGAGCCCGACGCCGTCCGCCTGGTTCGCGAGGTTCGTGAGGTTCGCGATCTGGTCGGCGGTGTCGAGGTCCAGGTCGAGCGGGTCGATGCGTTCGATGTCCACGGGCCCATTCAACACGCGCTGTCATCCCAGTTTCCGGTCCTGGGGAAGCGTGTTCACGAGACACCCGTTACTCTGGAACGCATCATGTCGCGTCAGCTTCTCCTTCTTGGCTGCCGCAGCGAGGTTCGCTAACAGACCGGACCCCCTCGCTGCGGAGTTCGTCGTTGCATCCGGACCACGACACAGACCCGAAGCGAGAACCCGATGACCAGCAAGCAGCAGAACCCCCAGCAGCCGAGCGGCATGCCCTTCCAGCGTTACGCGCCTTTCCCCGCCGTCGACGTACCGAACCGCACCTGGCCGGACAAGCGGATCACCAAGGCCCCGCGCTGGTGCGCGGTCGACCTGCGTGACGGCAACCAGGCGCTGATCGACCCGATGACGCCCGCGCGCAAGAAGAAGATGTTCCAGCTGCTCGTCGACCTCGGCTACAAGGAGATCGAGGTCGGCTTCCCCGCCGCGTCGCAGACCGACTTCGACTTCGTGCGCATGCTGATCGAGGAGGACCTGATCCCCGACGACGTGGTGATCCAGGTCCTGACCCAGGCGCGCGAGCACCTCATCGAGCGCACCTACGAGTCCATCCGTGGTGCGAAGCAGGCGATCGTGCACCTCTACAACTCGACCTCGACGCTCCAGCGCCGGGTCGTGTTCGGCCTCGACATGGACGGCATCGTGGACATCGCTGTCAGCGGCGCCCGCCTGTGCCGGAAGTTCGAGGAGGGCATCCCCGAGACGACCGTCTTCTACGAGTACTCCCCGGAGTCCTACACCGGCACCGAGCTCGAGTTCGCCGCAAGGGTCTGCAACGAGGTCCTCG
The DNA here is from genome assembly GCA_963721165.1 of uncultured Actinomycetota bacterium. Taxonomy (GTDB): domain Bacteria; phylum Actinomycetota; class Actinomycetes; order Propionibacteriales; family Nocardioidaceae; genus Nocardioides_C. The sequence goes on from CAVRIE010000015.1 coordinate 189,513, forward strand.
AGGTCTTCGAGCCGACACCGGAGAAGCCGGTGATCATCAACCTGCCCGCGACGGTCGAGATGGCGACGCCGAACGTCTACGCCGACTCCATCGAGTGGATGAACCGTCACCTGAACCACCGCGAGAACGTCGTCCTGTCCCTGCACCCGCACAACGACAGGGGTACGGCGGTCGCGGCCGCCGAGCTGGGCTACCAGGCGGGGGCCGACCGGATCGAGGGCTGCCTCTTCGGCAACGGCGAGCGCACCGGCAACGTCTGCCTGGTGACCCTCGGCCTGAACATGTTCACCCAGGGCGTCGACCCCGAGATCGACTTCTCCGACATCGACGAGATCCGCCGGACGGTCGAGTACTGCAACCAGCTTCCGGTGCACGAGCGCCACCCCTACGGCGGCGACCTCGTCTACACGGCCTTCTCGGGCTCGCACCAGGACGCGATCAAGAAGGGCTTCGAGGCGCTCGAGCGTGACGCAGCGGCCGCAGGGGTGACGGCCGACGAGCAGCCCTGGGCGGTGCCGTACCTGCCGATCGACCCCAAGGACGTCGGCCGCACCTACGAGGCCGTGATCCGCGTGAACAGCCAGTCCGGCAAGGGCGGCGTGGCCTACATCATGAAGTCCGAGCACAAGCTCGAGCTGCCGCGCCGGCTGCAGATCGAGTTCAGCCGGGTGATCCAGGAGCACACCGACGACGCGGGTGGCGAGATGTCGCCCGAGGCGATCTGGGCGGACTTCCACGCCGAGTACCTCGCCCCCGAGACCCCGCTGAAGCTCAACTCGGTGCACACGTCCTCGGCGGCGGGGGAGAAGGACGCCCTCACCGTCAACGTGTACGTCAACGGCGAGCGGCGGACCCTCGAGGGTGTCGGCAACGGCCCGATCGCGGCGTTCGTGAACGCGATCAACGAGCTCGACGAGGGGTTCGACGTACGCGTCCTCGACTACGCCGAGCATGCGCTGTCCTCGGGTGGCGACGCGATCGCCGCGGCCTACGTGGAGTGCGCGGTCGGCGGCCAGATCCTGTGGGGCGTCGGGCTCGACCCGAACATCGTCACCGCCTCGCTGAAGGCCGTGACCTCCGCCGTCAACCGAGCCTAGTCCGCTTGGCCGAACCCAGGTCGGGGATCCGCTGGCCCTTTCCCAGCACGGTGACCCCACCGTCGCTGACGACGAAGCCGCGTTCCCGGTCCGCGTCCGGATCCACACCGATCTCCGCGCCGTCGGGCACGACGACGTTCTTGTCCAGGATCGCGTTGCGCACGATCGCGCCCTTGCCGATCGTGACGTTGTCGAGGATGACCGAGCGCTCGACGCTGGCGCCTCCGGAGACGTACACGTTGGTGCCCACGACCGAGCCGTCGACGGACGCGCCGGAGACGATCGAGCCGGCACAGACGATCGAGTCGCTCGCCGAGGCGTCCTCGACGAACTTCGCCCCGGGCAGCTGGGGGTGCGAGGTGAAGATCGGCCAGTCGCGGTTGTAGAGGTTGAAGATCGGGTTCACCGAGACCAGGTCGAGGTGCGCCTCGTGGTAGGAGTCGAGGGTCCCCACGTCACGCCAGTAGTCGCGGTCCCGGTCGCTCGATCCGGGGACGTCGTTGCGCTTGAAGTCGTACACACACGCGTCGCCCCGCTCCACGAGCATCGGGATGATGTCGCCGCCCATGTCGTGACGCGAGTTCGGGTCGACGGCGTCGCGCTCCAGCGCGTCCACCAGCACGTCGGTGGAGAAGACGTAGTTGCCCATCGACGCGAAGACCTCGTCCGGCGAGTCGGCGAGGCCCGGCGGGTCGGCCGGCTTCTCCAGGAACTCCGCGATCGTGTTGGTGCCGTCCTCGGTCTTGATCACGCCGAACTGGTAGGCGTCCTTGCGCGGCACGCGGATGCCCGCCACCGTCACCCCGGAGCCGCAGTCGAGATGGGCGCGCACCATCTGGGAGGCGTCCATCCGGTACACGTGGTCGGCGCCGAACACCACGATCACGTCAGGGCGTTCGTCGTTGATCAGGTTCATCGACTGGTAGATCGCATCGGCGCTGCCCTGGTACCACTGCGGGCCACGACGCTGCTGGGCCGGCACCGGCGTCACGTAGTTGCCGAGCAGGTTCGACATCCGCCAGGTCAGGGAGATGTGGCGGTCCAGCGAGTGGGACTTGTACTGCGTGAGCACGCAGATCTTGAGGTAGCCGGCGTTGACGAGGTTCGACAGCGCGAAGTCGATCAGCCGGTAGCTGCCACCGAAGGGCACCGCGGGCTTCGCCCGGTCCAGGGTGAGAGGCATCAACCGCTTGCCCTCGCCACCTGCGAGCACGATTCCTAGCACCTTCGGCATCGCGGTCCTCCCTCATCCACGTCACTGTGGTTGGCCTGACTCAGACCTTAGACCTAGATTCCCCTTATGCGTGCTGCCATCCTCACCCGCGAGTTCCCACCCGACGTGTACGGCGGAGCGGGAGTCCATGTGGACTTCCTGGTCCGGGAGCTGCGAGGCCTCATCGACGTCGACGTCCAGTGCATGGGGGAGCCACGGGCCGGTGCCACGGCCCACAGCGAGAACGACCCGCGGCTGGCCGGCGCCAACTCGGCACTCCGGATCCTCTCGACCGACCTGTCGATGACGGCGGCGATCACCCCCGACACCGACGTGGTGCACTCCCACACCTGGTACGCCAACATGGCCGGACACTGGTCGAAGCTGTTGTACGACGTACCGCACGTCGTCACCGCGCACTCGCTCGAGCCGTTCCGGCCGTGGAAGGCCGAGCAGCTCGGCGGTGGCTACCGGATCTCGTCGTGGGCCGAGAAGACCGCCTACGAGGCCGCCGACGCGGTGATCGCCGTGAGCCGCGGGATGCGCAGCGACGTGCTCCAGGCCTACCCGGCGCTCGACCCGGCCCGGGTCCACGTCGTGCACAACGGCATCGACACGGAGTTCTACCGCCCGGACCCCGGCACCGACGTCCTGGAGCGGATCGGGGTCGACCTCGAGCGGCCCTACGTGGCCTTCGTCGGCCGGATCACCCGCCAGAAGGGGGTGCCTCACCTGCTGCGGGCGGGGCTCGGGTTCGACCCGTCGCTCCAGGTCGTGCTGCTCGCCGGCGCGGCGGACACACCCGAGCTCAAGGCGGAGACCGACGAGGCGATCACCAAGCTGACCGCGACCCGCGACGGCGTCTTCGTGGTCTCCGAGATGCTGCCGCGCGAGGACGTGCGGCAGGTGCTCACCCACGCGCTGGCCTTCCTCTGCCCGTCGGTCTACGAGCCGCTCGGCATCGTGAACCTCGAGGCGATGGCCTGTGAGACCGCGGTCGTGGCCAGCCGGGTGGGCGGCATCCCGGAGGTCGTCGCCGACGACGAGACCGGACTGCTCGTGGACTACGACGAGGCCGACCCGCGTGGGCTCGAGCAGGGGCTGGCCGCGGCCGTCAACCGGCTCGCCGCCGACCCGGACCTCGCCCGCCGGTTCGGGCTGGCCGGCCGGGCGCGCGCGGTCAACGAGTTCGCGTGGGCCGCGGTCGCCCGCGAGACCGTCGCGATCTACGAGTCGCTGATCTGAGCTGAGGCGCCCATGGTGCTGGGCAGCACCATCCGCTCGAGCCGCTCCGTTGCTCCGGGACGAAGCGGCCTGGTCTCACCGGTCGCGACGAAGCCGGTCCGTTCGTACACCGCCCGCGCCACGTCGTTCCCGACCGTGACGTCGAGGGACACCGGCAACCGTCGCTCGGAGGCCCACGCGACGAGAACGTCCAGCACTCTCCGGCTCAGGCCGTGGCGGCGCCAGGCCGGCTCCACCCACATGCCGAACAGGTGGCACCAGCCGTCGCCCGGGACGAAGCCGCCGCCCATCGCGACCACCTCGCCGTCCACGGTGCCGAGGACGCTCGCGCTCTCCGACGCGAGGCGGTCCCGCCACTGGTCGGCGGTGAACGCCAGCTCCCGCTCGTAGGTCGAGCCGAACGCGGTGGGGCTGTCCAGCAGCGCGCGTAGCCTCCCGTGTCGCCACAGCGCCCAGGCTCCCGGTCCCACAAGGCGTACGTCGACCTCGCCGCCGTCGCTCTCGGGCTCAGGCATCCGGCGGCTCGGCGATGCAGGCGGTGCCCACGCGCTGGAACCCGATCCGCTCGTAGACCCTCGCGACCGTGTCGTCCTGGGCGGACAGGAACACCGTGGACATCCCTCTCCTGCGGGCGTCGGCCACGAGCTCGGCGGTGATCGCCGCTCCGACGCCCTGCCGCCTGGCGCGGGGGAGCACCGCGATGCCGGTCAGCTCGGACGTCGTGCCCCGAGGCGAGTGGGAGCCACCTCCGACAGCGCCCTGACCGTCGTACGCCCCGGCCATCGCCATCAGATCGGCCCGCATGAAGTCGCGCACACCACCGACCGGCTTCTCCCCGACCTGGTCACTGCCGGCGAAGCCCGCGCTCACCGCGGAGACGACGGCGGCCAGGTCGGGGGAGTCAGGCACCAACATCGCCACTTCGAAGCCCGCAGGCAGCGGGGCGGTGAAGGTCTCGGCGCCGTCGGGCAGCACCAGGAGCGGGCACTCGGCGACGTGCAGCCCCGCCTCACGCGCGGCCGAGAGCAGCGTGGGCGTGGTCTCGTGGACCCACTCGATGCTCTGCGGCACCTCGAGCTCGCGCTGCCGCTCGCGAAGAACCTCCACCTGCGCGGCCACGATCGGACCCTCGTGGCCGAGTGCGGGACGGGCGTAGAACGGCCAACCTCCGCCCTCCTTGCGCAGGAAGAGCGTGAAGGGGCCGATCTCCTCGGTGGTGGCGCTCGGTCGCGGGGCGGCGTCGTAGTACGTCTCGAGCGTCGAAAGCAGGGTCACGGGGGTGAGCATGTCACCCCCGGGTCGTCGCGCGCACCCGGAATCGGCCCGGCGGTCTCAGTGCCCGGCGTCGAGCTCGTCCTGCTCGATCACCAAGGGCAGGATCACGCGGACCTCCGTACCGACCAGGTGGCGGGACCGGATCGCGACCTCGCCGCCGTGGCTGTGCACGATCGACTGCACGATCGAGAGGCCGAGGCCGGTGCCCTGGATCGCCCGCTCCTGAGCGGTCCTCGAGCGGAAGAACCGCGTGAACAGTGCGCCCTGCTCGTCCTCCGGGATCCCGATGCCGGTGTCGCTCACCTCCAGCTCGGCGACCCCGCCGTCCGTCCTCAGCGAGCACCGCACCGATCCGCCGTCCTCGGTGAACTTGATGGCGTTGCCGACGAGGTTGATCACCACACGCTCGAGCTGCCAGGGGTCGCCGAGCACCGTGATCGGCCGGTGCGGTACCTGGAAGCGGACGTCGAGGTCGCGGTCGGAGAGCACGGGGGCCAGCGCTTCGCGTGCGCGGTTGACGACGATCCCGAGGTCGATCGACGACTTCTCCAGCGTGAAGGTGCCCGACTCGATGCTCGACAGCGTGAGGAGGTCCTCGATCAGCCTGACGAGACGCTCGCCGTTGCGGCGGACCCTCTCGAGGAGGCGGGCCTGGTCGGGGTTGATCGCGCCGGCGGCGCCGTCCTGGAGCATCTCGGTGTAGCCGACGATGCTCGTGATGGGTGTGCGCAGCTCGTGGCTCACCATCGAGACGAAGTCGCTCTTGCTGCGGTCGAGGTCCTGGAGCTGCTCGACCGCAGCGCGCTCCTTCTCCAGCGCCTCCACGAGGACCCGCTGGCTGCGACGGGACTCGGTCACGTCGCGGACGACGGCGAGGTAGCCGATCTGCGTGCCGAAGGCGTCCCGCACCGCACTCATCGTCACCGCACACACGACCTCGCTGCCGTCCTTGCGGACGTAGACCCAGTCGCGGGTGCGGGGCCCGTTGCCGACGCCGGCCACCAGGGTCGCGAAGCCGGGTTCGGTGCCCTCGTGCTCGGCGGCCTCGGCGAGCTCTGCCGGGTCGACCAGCGAGTCCAGCCGCATCCGGCCGGTCACCTCCCCGGAGGTGTAGCCGAGCAGCTCCTGGGCGCCGGTGTTGAAGGTCGTGATGATCCCGCCCAGGTTCAGCCCGATGAACGCCGTGGCGGTCGCCGAGTCGAGCAGGTGGTTCGTCATCGTCCGGACGTTGCGCTCGTCGGTGACGTCGATGCCGGTCAGGACCACGTGAGTGCGTCGACCGGAGTCGTCGGTCAGCGGGCCACTGGTCCAGACCACCCGGCGACGGCCACCCTGGGCGGTGAGCAGGTCGCCTTCCAGGCTCGGGGTCTCGCGCCCGGGGCGGGTGCGGTCGAGCAGGTCCCGCAGGTCGGACTGCTCACGGGTGGGGACCAGCGTGCCCCAGAGCGGCTGCTCGAGGATCTGCTCCTCGGTGCAACCGGTGATCCGCTCTCCGGCCGGGTTCAGGCCCACGACCTTCCCCTCGAGGTCCACGACCACGATCAGGCAGGCGGTGGTGCTCAGGACGGCCGCGGTGAAGTCCTTCTCGGTGTGCAGCCGGGTCGTCGCGAAGTGGACGTCGGTGAGGTCGATCAGCTGCGCGCTGAACATCGCCTCCTCCGCCGACGTGGACAGCGGCGAGAGCGCGAGACCCACGCGACGGGCGGAGCCGGTGGCAAGCCACATCTCCTCGCGCCAGCCGGCCAGGTCGCCCGAGAGCATCTTGGCGGCGATCTTGTCCAGGGAGCTCGAGGTGCCGAGCAGGGGCTGGAGCTGCCTGTCGTCGAGCTCCTCGATCGTCCCACCGAGGATCTCCGCGGCGGTCTGGTTCAGCTCCCGGATCCGCAGGCCGTCAGGGGAGAGGTAGAGGAGCAGCATCCCGACGAAGGACTCGCTGAAGTTCTTGTGGAAGAGCTCCTCGTTCTGCGACATCCGCGCCAGCGCGGTCCGGCGCTGGTCGACCGCGACGGCGAGGGGCAGGACGATCAGCGCGCTCACGATGAGGAAGGCCTGGACCAGTGAGGCGGAGGTGGCTGCTGTGGTCACCCCGGTGTGGCTGTCGACCGCGAACGGGCCGCCGCCCATGGCGGTCAGCACCGTGGCAAGGATGCCGACCGCGACCAGCTCGTACGACACGACCCTCAGGCCGAACCGCAGCGCCGCCCACAGCAGGAGGGGCAGCGGGATGAAGGTCAGGCTGAGGACCTGGCCTGGGCTGAAGATGTAGCCGAGCGAGCCGACCAGCACGACCACCTGTGCCGCGAGCTCGCCGGTGCGCCCGGCGACCGTTGTCGGACCCAGCGCCATGACGAGGGGGACGACCACGAGGATGGCGGCGGCGTGCGAGGCCACGATCGAGACAGCCGTCCCGGCAACAGGCCCGCCGGTCTCGTACAGGACGGTCCCGCTGATGCCGAGCGCGACGACGATGCTGCCCAGGGCCGTCGCCGAGAGGAACCGCCACAGGTCCTCCATCGACCTGAGTGACGGCAGCCCGCGACGGCCGCGGGTCAGCAGCCAGGCGACGAGATACGCCTCCGCGGCATTCGCGACCGCGAAAGCGAGGGCGGTCAGCGGCTCCCGTCCGGCGGTGTAGTTCGCTAGACCAGTGGCGACGACGATCCCCAGCGCGAGCAGCCACTGCCACCGGGGAGCGGTCAGCACCATGATCGCCACGCCGAGCCCCGCGGCAGGCCACCAGACGGCCACCGTCGACCCCTCGGGTGTCAGCAGCAGCGCGCCGACTCCCAGTGCGTAGACGCCCAGGAGGCCCAGCAAGCCGGCGAGCACCGGCGCGCGGTCGACCGCCTGTGGGAGCGCTTCGTCAGGCGGCTTCGGGGGCTCCGGCTCCGGCAGCATCGGCCCGGGGGAGGCGCTCGCCGCCAGGGTGGGACGGCTCATCGAGCCAGGCGCACGCGTGGCAACGGACAGGCGTCTCTCAGGGGCATGGCTTGCATCTTCTGTCATCGTGGCCGGCTCGTCAGGGGGTCTCGAACGCTGGGCGGGCCCGAAGGCCCCTCGACTAGGCTCGTGCTCTCCAGTCTCCCCCTGGGAAGGAAGCCGCGATGGTGACGTTGGTCTCGGAGCGGGTCGGGCAGTTCTTCATCGACGAGGACCGCGTCGAGTACACCGAGTATGGCGGCGGGGACGAGTGGGTGGTCCTGGTCCACGGCCAGCTCATGCCCCGGCGGATGCACCAGCCCCTCGCGCGTGAGATCGCGGGTGCCGGCTACCACGTCGTCACCGTCGACCTTCTCGGCCACGGCAGGTCCGACCGGCCCACCGACCCCATGCAGTACTCCATGACCGCGTTCGGGGAGCAGGTGCTCGCCCTGCTAGACCACCTCGGTGCCGAGCACGCGGTGATCGGCGGTACGTCGCTCGGCGCGAACGTCTCCCTCGAGGTCGCCGACCTGGCGCCCCACCGGGTGCAGGGGATGATCCTGGAGATGCCGGTGCTCGACAACGCCGTCGAGGCCGGGATCATGGCGTTCGCGCCGCTGATGTTCATGGCGCGCTTCTTCCCGTTGTCGGTGACCGCCACACGCGCACTCACCAAGATGGTGCCGCGCGGCGTGGTGCCGTTCTGGACCGGCGTCGTGCTCGACACGCTCAACCAGAGGCCGGCGCCGATGGCCGCGACCATCCACGGCATCTTCTTCGGCCGGGTCGCCCCTTCGACCAGGCTGCGACGCCAGATCGAGGTTCCCGCGCTGGTCGTCGGGCACCGCCGCGACCCGCTCCACCCGTGGGCGGATGCCGCTCTGCTCACCGACGAGATGCCGAACGCCAGGTTCGTCGAGGCGCGCAGCGTCCTCGAGTGGCGGCTCCGCCCGGAACGGCTCACCCGCGAGGCGGTGTCCTTCGTCGACGAGTGCTACCACCCCGGCAGGCCGCGACGTGCCCGCACCGGTGGAGCCGGACTCCGGCCTACCTGAGGGACAATGGCTGCGTGGGTCTCTACCGTGACGAAGCCGTCGTGCTGCGCACCCAGAAGCTGGGTGAGGCAGACCGCATCATCACGCTCCTGACGCGTGACACCGGCCGGGTCCGTGCGGTCGCCAAGGGCGTACGTCGGACCACCTCCCGCTTCGGGTCGCGGCTGGAGCCGTTCACCTACGTCGACCTGCAGCTCGCCGAGGGCAGGTCCCTCGACGTGATCACCCAGGCCGTGACGCTGGCGCCGTACGGCGCGAAGATCGGCTCGGACTACGAGCGCTACACCGCCGGGACCGTCATGCTCGAGACGGCGGAGCGTCTCGTCGTCGAGGACAAGGAGCCCGCCCTGCAGCAGTTCCTGCTGCTCATCGGCGCCCTGCGCACGATGTCGTCGGGGGAGCGGTCACCGTCGGCGGTTCTCGACTCGTTCCTGCTCCGCTCGCTCTCCGTCGCCGGCTACGCGCCGTCGTTCGACGCGTGCGCGAGATGCGGCGTCGAGGGACCGCACCGGGCGTTCAGCCCCGCCGCCGGCGGGATGCTCTGCAGCACCTGCCGCGTCCCCGGGTCGGCGAACCCTGCGGTGGAGACGGTCCTCCTGCTCGGCGCGTTGCTCGCGGGTGACTGGACGGTGGTCGAGGCGAGCGAGCCCCGGCACCGCAAGGAGGCCACCGGCCTGGTCTCCGCCTACCTCGCCTGGCACCTGGAGCGTGGCCTGAAGTCCCTCAGCCACGTCGAGCGCTGAGGCTCAGCCCACGTCGCGGGCGCGGCGCCTGTCGACCAGGGCGGCGATGGAGTCGTTCGCCTTCGCCAGAAGCCGGGCGAACTCCGTGCGGTCCTGCTCCGGCCAGTCCTCGAGAACCTCCTCGAGCCGCTCGCGGCGGAAGGCCCTGGTCCGCTCCAGCACGACCCGTCCCTCGTCGCTGAGGTCGAGGATCGAGGCACGCCGGTCGTCGTCGTCCGCACGTCGTTCCACCAGCTGCGCCTTCTCCAGGGCCTGCACCTGCCGGGTGATCGTCGACGGGTCGAGACCGAAGGCCGAGGCGAGCATGCCGAGCCGTTGGGGGCCTTCGTCGGCGAGCCGGCACAAGATTCCGTACGCCGAGCGGTCGAGGTCCATCTCGCCGGAAGACGTCGAGATGTGGATGCTCTGAACCCGCCGGAGCAACATGGTCATCTGCTGTTCGATGCGCTCGGTCACGCCGTCCATGCAGCCCTCCCGGGGGTGTCTACTTCGGGCCATCCCCCGAGGCTTAGGTTGGTCGAGATCATACGACTCTGCAACGGAAGAGGTTCGAGTTGGCGCGAAACAGGCGACCTGTCAGGAGTCGCGCCGAGGTACGCCCGCCGACCCCCCACCCCAGCGGCGCCCGCCCGCCCGCCGTACCTCCGGAGCTCGTGCCGCACCACGTCGCCATCGTGATGGACGGCAACGGCCGCTGGGCCAAGGAGCGCGGCCTCCCGCGCACCGCAGGGCACGAGCGGGGTGAGCACTCGCTGTTCGACGTCGTCGAAGGGGCGATCGAGATCGGCGTGAAGGCGGTCTCGGCCTACGCCTTCTCGACCGAGAACTGGAAGCGGTCGCCCGACGAGGTGCGCTTCCTCATGGGGTTCAACCGCGACGTGATCCGGCGGCGCCGCGACGAGATGCACGAGCTCGGGGTCAGGGTCCGCTGGGCGGGTCGTGCCCCACGTCTGTGGCGGTCGGTGATCAAGGAGCTCCAGGTCGCCGAGGAGCTGACCCGCGACAACGACGTGCTGACGCTCACGATGTGCGTGAACTACGGCGGCCGGGCCGAGGTCGCCGACGCCGCCCGGTCGATCGCGCGTGAGGTCGCCGCCGGAAGGCTCGACCCCGAGAAGGTCGACGAACGCACCTTCGCCCGGCACCTCTACGTCCCCGAGCTCGCGGAGGCGGACCTGGTGTGGCGGACGTCGGGGGAGCAGCGCCTGTCGAACTTCATGCTCTGGCAGGCGGCGTACTCCGAGCTCGTCTTCAGCGACGTGCTCTGGCCCGACGTGGACCGGCGCCACCTGTGGGAGGCGATCGACACCTACGCGAGGCGCGACCGGCGGTACGGCGGAGCCGAGCCCCTCGCCTGAGCCCTGCCGAGCCACTGCCCGGAGCCACTGCCCTGGTCAGGCGCAGGCGGGGCAGGTGCCGAAGATCTCCAGCGTGTGGCTGACGTCGGTGAACCCGTGCTGTGATGCCACCGAGGTCGACCAGCGCTCCACGGTCGGCCCCTCCACCTCGACGGTGCGCCCGCAGGTCCGGCAGACCAGGTGGTGGTGGTGAGTCGTGCTGCAGCGACGGTAGACCGCCTCGCCCTCCTCGGTGCGAAGCATGTCGACGTCGCCGTTGTCGGCCAGCGCCTGGAGCGTCCGGTACACGGTCGACAGGCCGACGTGCTCGCCGCTGCGACGCAGGAGGTCGTGGATCTCCTGGGCGCTTCGGAAGTCGTCGCAGGACTGGAGAGCGTTCGCGACCGCGCGCCGCTGCCGGGTGGGACGTCCGCCGAGAGGGACCTGGTCGCTAGTGCTCGTCATAGTGACTCCCGTGCGGGGCGTGACGGTGGCCGTCGTGGACGTAGTCGACGTGGTCTCCGTGCGGGACCGCGAGGTGGCCGCAGGCGTCGCCGTGCTCGTGCGTGTGGTCCTCGGGTACGACGGTGTGGTCGACGTCGTGGGCGTCCGAGCCCGGCTGGTGCCGCGAGGAAGGGTGCACGCAGCCGCTGCCGGCGCCGCACCCAGACCCCGACGGGCCACGCCACCGCGAACCCGCCCAGGGCGATGAGCACGATCGTGGCCCCCGGAGCGACGTCGACGTAGGCGGAGACGACCACGCCGCTGAGCGAGGCCAGGGTGCCGATCCCCATGGCAGCGAAGAGGGTCGTGCGGAAGCCGCGGGTGAGCTGTTGCGAGGTCGCCACGGGGACGACCATGAGAGCGCTGACGAGCAGCAGCCCCACCGTGCGCATCGAGACGGTGACCGTGACCGCGGCCATCACCGCGACGAGCAGGTTGTAGAAGCGCACGTTGAGGCCGGCGACCTTGGCGAACTCCTGGTCCTGCGCGACGGCGAAGAGCTGGGGGGAGAGGCCGACCGCGAGCAGGACGACGACCGCGGCGAGGACCACCGTGACCCAGACGTCCGTCGCGGAGATCGTGGTGAGCGACCCGAAGAGGTAGGACTGCAGGACGTAGGCACCCTGGTCGGCGAGGCCGATGAGCATGACGCCTCCGGCGATGCCGCCGTAGAAGAGCAGCGCGAGGGCTACGTCGCCGCCGGCGCGGCCCTGTTCGCGGATCACCTCGATGACCACGGCGCCGACGATGGCGACGATGACGGCGGTGAGCGTGGGGGAGGTGCCGGTCAGCAGGCCCAGGGCGACACCGGTGACGGCGACGTGTCCGAGGCCGTCGCCCATCAGGGCGAGCCGTCGCTGGACGAGGTAGGTGCCGACCGCCGGTGCGGCCAGGCCGGTGAACACCGCGCCGAGGAGGGCGCGGACCATGAACGGGTACTCGAGGAGCGTCATGCCTGCTGCTCCCTGCTGGAGGGTCGGTCGATGGGGGAGGCGACCACGGGGATGTGTCCGCCGGCCTCGGCTCCGTGGTCGTGGTGGTGGTGGCCCTGGTCGGCGTGCAGGTCGATGTCCTGCGCCGAGGCGAGCGGCGGCCCGTCGTACGCCACGCGGCCGTCGCGCATGACCACCGTCCGGTCGATCAACGGGGCCAGGGGCCCGAGCTCGTGGGCGACCAGGATGATCGTGGCTCCCCGGTCGACGAGTGCCGAGAGCGCGTCGGCGAACGCCTGCTGGCTCTGGAGGTCGACGCCGGCGGTCGGCTCGTCGAGGACCAGCAGCTCCGGCTCCCCGGCGAGCGCCCGGGCGATCAGCGTGCGCTGCTGCTGGCCGCCGGACAGTGTCGAGCAGCCGTCCTGGGCCCGGTCGCTGAGCCCCACAGCAGCGATGGCATCCCTGATCGCCGTGCGGTCGGCCTTGCGAAGGGGGCGCAGGAAGTGCCGTCGCGAGAGACGACCTGAGGCGACGACCTCCCAGACCGAGGCCGGCACACCCGAGGTGGCGGTGACCCGCTGAGGGACGAAGCCGACCCGCCGCCACTGCCGGAAGCGCGCCAGGGGCGTGCCGAACAACGTCACGTGGCCGCGGGCCAAGGGGACCAGCCCCATCAGGGCACGGACCAGGGTCGACTTGCCGGACCCGTTTGCCCCGAGGAGCGCGAGGACCTCTCCCTTGTGCACGGTCAGGTCCACACCGCGCAGGATCGGCCGTCCGCCGAGCGTGACGGTGCCGTCGTGGATCTCGACGATCACCGGGCTCTCGGTGGCTGGGCCGTCGGTGGCTGGGTTCTCGGTGGCTGTGTTCTCGGTCATCGGCATCCGTTCGCGGCCCGCAGGGCCTCGAGGTTGGCGCGCATAAGGGAAAGGTAGTCCTGGTCGGCGGTCGACCTGGTCAGTCCCTCGACCGGGTCGAGCACCGCCGTCCTGAGGCCGAGGTCACGCGCGAGGGTGTCGGCCATGGCCGGGCTGGCCAGACTCTCCGAGAAGACCGTGTCGACGTGGTCCCGCCGGATCAGCCCGGCCAGCTCGGCGAGGTGCGCGGGGGAGGGCTCCGCGTCGGGGGAGAGACCGGAGATGGACTCGAAGTGCAGGCCGTACCTCGCGAGGTAGCCGAAGGCGTCGTGGCTGACGACCACCGTGTCGACCTCGCAGTCGGCGAGGCCTCGGGTGTAGGCCCGGTCGAGAGCGTCGAGGTCGGCGCGGAGCGCTTCGAAGTTCCTGTCGTAGGAGGCTGCGTTGTGCGGGTCGATCTCGGACATCTGACGGCGCACCGCGTCTGCCACCTTCGCCATGCGCTGGGGGTCGAGCCAGAAGTGCGGGTCGACGTTGCCGTCCGAACCGTGCTCCTCGTGGCCGGCGTCCGCGCTGAGGGGTTCGAGGTCGACCACGTCCGTGACGTCGATGACCCGGTCGGGGCCGTTCTGCTCGACCGCGTCGTCGACAGCCGGCTGCAGGCCCTTCTCGTAGACCACGAGGTCCGCGCCCGCCACGTCCGCTGTCTGCCGCGCGGTCAGCTCAGCGTCGTGGGGCTCGAAGCCGGGGGAGGTCAGGTTCACCACCTCGGCGTGGTCGCCGGCCACCCGCTCGGTGACGTACTCGAGCGGGTAGAACGACGCCGCCACCTTCGTGCCCGAGCCGCGCTCCGGGAACGGCCCGGCACAGCCGGCGAGGAGCAGGGCCACCGTCAGCGCCCCCGTCAACGCCACCGCCGGGAGGCGGAGGAGGGAGGCGGAGGCCGGTGCTTCATGAGAATCATTCTCAACACAAATGAGAACCATTTTCAACTGAGCCCTTGTAACGCGGGGTTATGGACGCAAGACAAGCGGCATACCGCTTGGGATGCGTCCACGACGCTTGGGAAGTAGGCGGCGAGCCGGCGCGCGACGGATAGGGTCGGCCCGTGCTGGTCGTGAACAGGTTCCGGGTCGCGGAGAACGATGTCGCCTTCGCCGAGGAGGTCGCGACGGCGCACGCCCTGCTCGCCGCCAGGCCCGGGTACGTCGAAGGGGCGGTGGGTCGCAATGTCGACGACCCGACGCTGTGGGTGCTCCAGACCCGGTGGACCAACGTGGGGAGCTATCGGCGGGCGCTTTCGTCGTACGACGTGAAGCTCGGCGCCGTACCCCTGCTCTCACGGGCGATCGACGAGCCGTCCGCCTACGAGGTGCTCGGCGAGGGCGGCGCCGCGGGGCTCAACGAGGCGAGGCCGCGCGGCCTGTCCTGAGCGCCGCGAGCGCCCCGAACGCGATACTCGTTGGCGTCGGCCGATATTGTGAGGACTTCGCCGTCAGCCAGCCGGTGTTCGCAACCCAACGGAGCAGATCTCTCATGAGCAAGGCCGCCAACAAGTCCTCCGCACTCGACCAGGTCGTCTCGCTGTGCAAGCGCCGCGGCTATGTGTTCCCGAGCGGTGAGATCTACGGCGGTACCCGCTCTGCCTGGGACTACGGCCCGCTCGGCGTGGAGCTGAAGGAGAACATCAAGCGGCAGTGGTGGAAGTCCATGGTGACCTCGCGCGAGGACGTCGTGGGCCTGGACTCCTCGGTGATCCTGCCGACCCGGACCTGGGAGGCCTCGGGCCACCTGGCCACGTTCACCGACCCGCTCACCGAGTGCCTGAGCTGTCACAAGCGGTTTCCGCGCGGACCACATGCAGGAGGCGCACGCCGCGAAGAAGGGGATCGACGACCCGGACACGGTCGACCTCGCCGAGCTGGCCTGCCCGAACTGCGGCACCCGCGGTGCGTGGACCGAGCCCCGCAACTTCAACATGATGCTGAAGACCTACCTCGGTGTGATCGAGGACGAGTCGGGCCTGCACTACCTGCGGCCCGAGACCGCCCAGGGCATCTTCCTGAACTTCGTCAACGTCATGAACGCCTCGCGCAAGAAGCCGCCGTTCGGCATCGCGCAGACCGGCAAGAGCTTCCGCAACGAGATCACGCCGGGCAACTTCATCTTCCGCACCCGCGAGTTCGAGCAGATGGAGATGGAGTTCTTCGTCAAGCCGGGTGAGGACGAGGAGTGGCACCAGCGCTGGATCGACACGCGCCTGCAGTGGTACACCGACCTCGGCATCAACCCCGAGAACCTCCGGCTCTACGAGCACCCGCAGGAGAAGCTGTCGCACTACTCCAAGCGCACGGTCGACATCGAGTACCGCTTCGGGTTCAGCGGCCGTGACTTCGAGGAGCTCGAGGGCGTCGCGAACCGCACGGACTTCGACCTCACCCAGCACAGCGAGTACTCCGGCCAGGACCTGTCGTACTTCGACCAGGCCACGGGGGAGCGCTACACGCCGTACGTCATCGAGCCGGCGGCCGGCCTCACCCGGTCGTTCATGGCCTTCCTGATCGACGCGTACACCGAGGACGAGGCGCCCAACACCAAGGGCGGCGTCGACAAGCGCACGGTGCTCCGCCTCGACCACCGGCTCGCGCCGGTCAAGGTCGCGGTCCTGCCGCTCTCGCGCAACGCCGACCTGTCGCCGAAGGCGCGGGACCTCGCCGCCGAGCTGCGTGGCATCTGGAACGTCGACTTCGACGACTCCGGCGCGATCGGTCGCCGCTACCGCCGTCAGGACGAGATCGGCACGCCGTACTGCGTGACCGTCGACTTCGACACCCTCGAGGACAACGCCGTCACGATCCGCGAGCGCGACACGATGAAGCAGGAGCGGATCGGCCTGGACCAGGTCAGGGCGTACTTCGCCGAGCGTCTGCTCGGCTGCTGATCACACCGTGCGTTCGATGATCATCCGACCCGCTGTCGCGACCGTCGCCGCCGCGCTGCTCCTGGCCGCCTGTGGCGGCAACGACAAGGCGGCCGAGCAGCCGACGCCGACCACGTCGCCGTCACCGTCCTCGACGGTGAACGTGCCGAAGGACGTGGACGCTCACCGACGTGGGTGCCGACCTGTCCTTCGGCGAGGCCGCGACCGTGATCTACGAGCCGGACCAGAACACCGGCACGGTCCTCGAGCTCACCGTCAAGAAGGCGATCCAGGGGACGATCAAGGACTTCTCCGGGTTCGTCCTCGACCCGCGCACACAGGCGTCGACGCCCTACTACGTCGACGTGGCGGTCAAGAACGTCGGCGAGGGTGAGGTCGGTGGCACCTCGGTGCCGCTGTGGGGCGTCGACGCGAAGAACACGCTGCTGCCCCCGGCGGCCTTCACCACGACCTTCCGCCGGTGCCCGTCCGAGAAGCTGCCCAAGGCGTTGAAGCCGGATGCCTCCTTCTCGACCTGCCTGGTCTTCCTCGCCCCCGACAAGGGCACGATGAAGGCCGTGAGCTTCCGGCCCAACCAGCAGTTCGACCCGATCCAGTGGACCGGCGACATCGCGACGCCGAAGCCGGAGCCGACGAAGACGAAGAGCAGCCCGAAGGCGAAGAAGAAGGGTTAGAGCTTCTCGGCCGTGTGGCGGGCCAGTCGCCAACGGCCGTCGCTGCCGCGACGCCAGGTCTCGAGGAAGAACGCCTGGGCGGGAGGGCGCTCGCTCGCGCCCCAGGTGTGCACGACGCGGTACGACGCGATCGCCTCGTCCTCGCTGCGTGGGAGCACGTTCAGGTCGTGGAGCGTCCACGCCCATCCCTGTCCGCGGCCCGATGCCGCCGCCCCGGCGGTGCCCTCGACCCAGTCACGCCCCGACGTGCACCGCCACTCGCCACCGTCGTAGTGGGGTGCGTACTGCACGGCGGTGAGCCCCCGGGACGGTGGTGGATTTGGGCGGCTCGTGCGCTCCCGTTCACAATGGTGCGATGACGTCGACCGTGCCCGCCGTACCCCAGGAGCTCCTGCTGGGGTCGCTGCGCATCGGTCCGCCCGTCGTACTCGCGCCCATGGCGGGCATCACCAACGCCGCCTACCGCCGCCTCTGCCGCGAGCAGGGGGCAGGTCTCTACGTCTGCGAGATGATCACCTCCCGCGGCGTCGTGGAGCGGGACGCCACGACGATGTCCATGCTGGTCTTCGACGAGCTCGAGGACGTCCGGTCCGTGCAGCTCTACGGCACCGACCCCGTCTACATCGGCAAGGCGGCCGAGATCCTCTGCGCGGAGTACGGCGTCGACCACATCGACCTGAACTTCGGCTGTCCGGTCCCGAAGGTCACCCGCAAGGGCGGCGGCGGCGCGCTGCCGTGGAAGCGCTCCCTGCTCGGGGAGATCCTGACGGCCGCGGTCACCGCAGCGGAGCCGTACGGCGTCCCGGTCACCATGAAGACCCGCAAGGGGATCGACGACGACCACCTGACCTACCTCGACGCAGGGCGCATCGCCCAGGAGACGGGGGTCGCGGCGATCGCGCTGCACGGCCGCACGGTGAGCCAGGCCTACTCCGGTGAGGCGGACTGGGACGCGATCGGCGACCTGGTCCGGCACGTCGACATCCCGGTGCTCGGGAACGGGGACGTCTGGGAGGCCGCCGACGCGATCCGCATGGTGCAGCAGACCGGTGCCGCCGGTGTGGTCGTGGGTCGTGGGTGCCTCGGGCGTCCCTGGCTGTTCCGGGACCTCGCGGCGGCGTTCGCCGGCGAGGAGGTCGCCACTCTGCCGACGCTGGGCGAGGTGGCCTCGATGATGCGTCGTCACGCCGAGCTGCTGACCTTCCACATGGGCGAGGAACGGGGCTGCAAGGAGTTCCGCAAGCACATCTCGTGGTACCTCAAGGGCTTCAAGGCCGGCGGTGAGCTCCGACAGTCGCTCGGCCTCGTCAGCACCCTTGCCGACCTCGAGCGGCTGCTCGAACGGCTCGACCCCGCCGAGCCCTTCCCCGTGGCAGAGCTGGGCACGCCCCGTGGGCGCCAGGGCAGTCCGCGGCGCGTCGTACTCCCCGAAGGCTGGCTCGACGACACGGACGGGACCGGTTGCGCCCTTCGCGAGGACGCCTCGGAGATGTCAGGGGGCTAGTCCGTTCGGGCTACCGGTTCGCCTCGAACCGTCGCCTCGCAGGGGGACGCCAAAACGGACGATATCCGCGTCAGACGTGTGTTTGGCCGCGTCACGGGCGGGGCAATTTGCCCTGTACGGGGGCTTCTGTGTTTGACTCGGTCGGTTTCATCTTGACGTCGAGACTTCTGGTTGGTGATTCGTCGTGGCGCCTGCACGCCACAAGCACGTCCTCCGTGCGGCTCCGTCGCGTCCGCGGCGGCTGCTCCGCTTCGGGCTCCCCGCTGCCGCGGTCCTCACTCTGGCGAGCTCTGCCGTCGCGGTGACCTGGCCCGAGGAGGCGCCGGCGCAGTCGTCGGCCGCCATCTCGATGGCGGCGCCGAAGGCACGCACCACGCCCGTCCCCGTGCGGGTGGCTCCGATCTCCCGGTCGGTGAAGCGGGTCCGGCTCGAGCCGAAGCCTCCCGAGGTCGTGGACCAGCAGTTCGCCACCGCGAAGCTCAACGTCCGGAGCGAGCCGTCCGACAGCGCCCCCCTCGTCGACGTGCTCGACTGGGCCGAGAAGGTCGCGGTCTCCGGCGAGACCCAGGGCGAGTGGGCCGAGATCGTCGTCGGGGACAAGGGCCTCTGGGTCCACAAGGAGTACCTCGCCGAGAAGAAGCCCAAGCCCGAACCTGAGCCGAAGGCGGAGACGACCGAGGGCTCGGCGCCCGTCACGAGCGGGCTCTCCAGCGCCGTGTGCGCCGACGGCACGGACGTCGAGAGCGGTCTTGACTCCAACGCGGTCGCGGTGCACCGCGCGGTCTGCGCAGCCTTCCCGTCGGTCAGCAGCTACGGCGGGGTGCGCAGCGGCGACGGCGGCGAGCACGGCACGGGCCAGGCGCTCGACATCATGATCCCGGACTCGTCGACCGGCGACCAGATCGCGGACTACGTCCGTGCCAACGCCTCCGACCTCGGCGTCAGCGAGGTCATCTGGTCCCAGCACATCTGGACGGTGCAGCGCAGCAGCGAGGGCTGGCGGGCGATGGAGGACCGTGGCTCGACCACGGCCAACCACTACGACCACGTGCACGTGACGGTCTACTGACCGCCTGCTCGTCACGCTCCCTCTCATCCGCCGGGTGAGAGGGAGCTGTCGTGTCGGCGCCGCGCAGTACTCTGCAGGAGCGATGGGGTCGACGCGAAGCAGCTACGACGAGGCCTCGTGCGCCCGATGGGTGGACGAGCCTCCCAAGCGCGCCGAGAGGACCCCCTTCGAGCGCGACCGCGCCCGCCTCGTGCACTCGGCCGCGCTGCGCCGGCTGGCAGCGAAGACGCAGGTGGTCGACCCGCGCACCGACGACTTCGTCCGCAACCGCCTCACGCACACCCTCGAGGTGGCACAGGTGGCGCGAGACCTCGCCAACACGCTCGGCTGCGACCCCGACATCGTGGAGACCGCGGCCCTCGCCCACGACATCGGCCACCCGCCCTTCGGGCACAACGGTGAGCGCGCCCTCGACGAGCTGGCGCAGTCCTGCGGCGGCTTCGAGGGCAACGCCCAGACCCTGCGGATCCTGACCCGTCTCGAGGCCAAGTCGGCCGACGCCCAGGGACGCTCGGTCGGTCTCAACCTCACCCGCGCGACCCTGGACGCGAGCACGAAGTACCCCTGGCCCCGCGACTCGGCGCCGACCCCGGTGGGGGTCGACTCCGACGGGGAGGTCCGCTCGGTGCGCAAGTTCGGGGTGTACGACGACGACCTGCCCGTCTTCACCTGGATGCGCGCCGGCGCCGATCAAGGACAGCGCTGTCTCGAGGCGCAGGTGATGGATCTCGCCGACGACGTGGCGTACTCCGTGCACGACCTCGAAGACGGCATCGTGGCCGGTCGGATCGAGCTCTCGTGGCTGGCCGACCCGGCGGGTCGCAGGGAGGTGTGGCAGACCATTCGGGAGTGGTACCTGCCAGGCGTCCTCGACGACGAGCTCGACGCCGCGCTCGTGGGCCTGCGCGCTGTGCGTTCCTGGCCCGACGGCTCCTACGACGGCAGCCGGGGCGCGCAGGCAGCGTTGAAGAACCTCACCAGCGACCTGATCGGCAGCTTCTGCACCAGCGTGCAGCACGCGACGCACGAGAAGTACGGCACCGGCCCCCTGACGAGGTACACCGCCGACCTGGTCGTGCCGCGCGAGACCGGGCTCGCCATCACGGTGCTGAAGGGGATCGCGGCGCACTACGTCATGCGGGCCGCGGACCGGGTCACGATGATGGCGACCCAGCGCGAGCTCGTGGCCGAGCTGGTCACCGCCGTGCTCGACCGCGGCCCCGCCGTCCTCGAGCGGGCCTTCCGCGACGACCATGCCAGGGCCGCGTCGGACGCGGCGAGGCTTCGCGTCGTCATCGACCAGGTCGCCTCGCTGACCGACGCCTCCGCGGTGCAGTGGCACGAGCGGTTGGTGTCGCGACGCGGTGTCTGACCACGAGCTTCTCACCGTCGGCCACGGCCGCCTCGACGAGGAGTCGCTCGGCGCTCTGCTCCGGGGTGCCGCGGTCGACCTGCTGGTCGACGTACGCAGGTTTCCGGGGAGCCGGGCGAACCCTGCCGTGAGCCGCGACGCCCTGACCGGATGGCTGCCGGAGGCGGGGGTCGACTACCGGTGGGAGGAGCGGCTCGGGGGTCGGCGTTCACTGCCGAAGGACGGCGACGAGGACCCGTGGTGGCAGGTGGGTGCGTTCCGCGCCTACGCCGCCTACACGCGGACACCGGAGTTCCGTGAGGCGATGGTCGACCTTCTCGAAGAGGTGGCACGGGGTCGGGTGGTGGTGATGTGCAGCGAGAGCGTGTGGTGGCGCTGTCACCGCCGGATCATCGCCGACGTGGCCGTGCTCGGACACGACGTGCCGGTACGACATCTCATGCACGACGGACGCCTGACCGACCATCGGCCCTCCGAGGGTGCACGCCTGAGGGACGACGGCCTCCTCGTGTGGGACTTGGCGTGATGGCCGTCGGACGGCCGCTCCACCGAGGCGCACGGTCCCATGCGGGCCGCGCTGTCCACACGCTGCGCTCGCAATGGGTGAACCCGGTCAGATGCGTCAGGGGTACGACGTAGACTCCGCCACGTGGCAGGACTGATCCGGGAGGAAGACATCGCGCTCGTGCGCGAACGGGCACGGATCGACGAGGTGGTCTCCGACTACGTCACGCTGCGCAACGCCGGTGGTGGCTCGATGAAGGGCCTGTGCCCGTTCCACGACGAGAAGTCACCGTCGTTCCACGTCACGCCCAGCCGAGGTTTCTTCCACTGCTTCGGCTGCTCAGAAGGCGGCGACGTCATCGACTTCCTCCAGAAGATCGACGGTCTCGGGTTCGCCGAGTCCGTCGAGCGGCTGGCGGACAAGTACGGCATCCAGCTCCGCTACACCGAGGGCAGCGACCGCCCGCAACGGCGGGACTCGAACCTCCGCCCACGCCTGATCGAGGCACACAAGATGGCAGCGGCCTACTACGTCGAGCAGCTCGCCACGGGTGAGGCGCTTGCCGGACGCCAGTTCCTCGCCGAGCGCGGCTTCGACAAGGACGCCGCCGAGACGTTCGGAGTCGGCTTCGCCCCGCGCGACGGCGACGCCCTCTACAAGCACCTGCGGCAGAAGGGCTTCCGCGACGAGGAGCTCGTGACCGGTGGTCTGGTCGCGCAGGGCCGGCGCGGACCCTACGACCGGTTCCGGGGACGCTTGCTCTGGCCGATCCGTGAGACCAACGGCGACGTGATCGGCTTCGGCGCACGCCGGCTGTTCGACGACGACCGCATCGAGGCGAAGTACCTCAACACCTCTGAGAGCCCGATCTACAAGAAGAGCCACGTTCTCTACGGGATCGACCTCGCCCGGCGCGACATCGCACGCACGTCACAGGCCGTGGTCGTCGAGGGTTACACCGACGTGATGGCCTGCCACCTCTCCGGTGTGCCGACCGCCGTCGCCACCTGCGGCACCGCCTTCGGTGAGGACCACGCCCGCGTCCTGCGGCGCCTGCTGCACGACCACGAGGAGTTCCGCGGCGAGGTGATCTTCACCTTCGACGGTGACGAGGCCGGGCAGCGTGCCGCCCTGCGCGCGTTCGGCGGCGACCAGCAGTTCGTCAGCCAGACCTACGTCGCGGTCGAGCCGGATGGTCTCGACCCCTGCGACCTCCGGCTCCAGAAGGGCGACGCCGCGGTGCGTGAGCTCGTGGCCCGCCGCATCCCGCTCTACCGGTTCGTCCTGAGCAACGTGGTGTCGCGCTACGACCTCGACCGTGCGGACGGCCGCATCGACGCGCTCCGTGAGGCCGCCAAGCTGGTGGTGAGCATCAGGGACCGCTCCAAGGTCGACGCGTTCGCCCGCGAGCTGTCCGGCATGGTCGGCGTCGACGTCGAGCAGGCCAGGGCAGAGGTACGGCGGGCGGCGGCTCGTGGCCCCAAGACCGACGAGCGACGCCGCGGTGGGGCCCCCGGCCAGGGTGCGGGTGAGGCCATGGGCGCCCGGTCGGGGTCGGGGCGGAGCGGGGGCGCCGGGAGGCGGACCGTCGTACCCAGGGGCGCAGCCGGCAAGGCCGACCGCCCCGACACTTCCCGACCTGCGGGACCCGCGTTTCTCGCTGGAGCGGGAGACTCTCAAGCTCGTCGTGCAGTACCCGCTCGTCGTGGGGCAGACGGCCAAGGACGTGGACGGCGGCGACTTCACCCATCCGACCTACCGCGCGGTGTGGGAGGCGGTAGCCGGTCTCGGTGGTCCCGCGGCGGCTCCGGGCAACGAGGTATGGGTCTCCAAGCTCCGCGAGCAGATCTCCGACGAGGCGGCGGCCCACGCGCTGAACGCCCTCGCCGTGGAGCCTCTGCTCTCCGTCAAGGAGCCGGGCGCCGGCTACGTCGCCGCGCACGTCTTCCGGCTCCAGGAGGTGACCGCGATGCGCCGCATCGCCGAGGTGAAGTCGAAGCTGCAGCGCACGAACCCCGTCGAGAACGCCACCGAGTACAACCGGATGTTCGGCGAGCTGGTCGCGCTCGAGCAGCACCGGCGCAACCTTCGCGAGCGTGCGATCGGGGGAGAGCAGACGTGATCGGACGCAACCCGTTCAAGCGCTCCGTCGACGTACCCGCCGAAGTGCTCTCGCAGGCACCGCTCGGCCGAGGGGAGAGGGTGCTCGCCGGCACGCAGGCGGGCGACGAGAGGTGGCTGCTCGGCACCCGGGAGGCGCTGTACGTCGTGGCCGCAGCCGATCCGGCCGCGGCCGTCGAGCGCTCGCGGACCGTCGAGCCTGACGCGGACGTCGAGCCTGACGCGGACGTCGAGCCTGTCGAGACGCGCATCCCCTGGGAGCACGTCGAGCGCGTGGACTGGAACCGCGACGAGGAGCGACTCGTCATCTCCGAGGTGGGGGAGTTCGGCCGGGTCCGGCCGCAGCATGAGTTCGCCGTGTCCGAGCCTGGACTGCTTCTGGAGCTCGTTCGCGAGAGGGTCACCGCCTCCGTCGTACTCCAGCGCCGGGTGTTCACCGACGGCAACCGGGGCCTGCTCGTCATCGGCCGACGCCCACCAGCACGAGACGGCGAGGTGTTCTGGTCCTACGAGTTCGATGCGGGCGTGGACCCCGACGACCCGGACGTCATGATCGCGGCCGTAGCCGGCCTCCGCTCCGCTCAGGAGGAGCTCGGGATGTGAGTCGC
The DNA here is from genome assembly GCA_963721165.1 of uncultured Actinomycetota bacterium. Lineage (GTDB taxonomy): Bacteria > Actinomycetota > Actinomycetes > Propionibacteriales > Nocardioidaceae > Nocardioides_C. Next base: position 213,487 of record CAVRIE010000015.1, read on the forward strand.
CCCACTCGCGCCGATTTAGCGCGGGGGCAGATGACTTGCTAACCTATCGGCGCTGCACGATCCCCTGTAGCTCAATTGGCAGAGCATTCGGCTGTTAACCGGAGGGTTGTTGGTTCGAGTCCAACCGGGGGAGCTCTTCTCGCGACAAGGCCCTACGGGGCCTTTCGTGCTTTCCGGGCCGGTTTGTCAGTCGCCCCAGCCCATCGAGAAGACCTCGAACGGTGCAGCGTGGGTGACTCCGAGTCGACTGCCGGTGGCTCGGGACATGCCGGCGAGGAACTCCTCGGGATCGAAGTTCTCCCACCCCAGCCCGTCGATGTAGGCCCGGTGCGCCTCCAGCGAGGCCACTCCCACCTGGAACGTCTCCGTGATGTCGGCGGCACGGTCCGTCATCGGTGACCCGGCGGCCCACACCTCGCGGACGCCTCCCCACGGTGGAAGCCCGGCCTCGAGCTGCTCGTGGAAGACCCAGCGGTTGCCTGCGTCACGGACCGCGTCGAGTGTCGCCTTGCCGGTCGCGATGTGGTCGGCCTGGTTCAGCGACCGGCCGCCCCAGCTGTCGCGGAAGTTGTTCGTGATGACGATGTCGGGGCGGTGCCGTCGTACGACACCGGCGATCGCGCGTCGCAGCATGACGCCGTACTCGAGGATCCCGTCCGGCAGACCGAGGAAGTCGACCTCCTCGACGCCCACGATGCGCGCGGACTCCACCTGCTCCGCCTCACGCACGGTCCGGGCCTGGTCGGGGTGCATCCCGTCGATTCCGGCTTCGCCGCTGGTCACCATGCAGTACACGACGCGCTTGCCCTGGCGCGTCCACCTGGCCACGGCCGCCGCTGCGCCGAACTCCATGTCGTCGGGATGCGCGACGACACACAACGCGGTCTGCCAGTCCTCGTTGACGTGCTCGAGCCGCTCCAGCCCCTCGGAGGTCTCAGTCATGGTCCGAGCATGGCAGCGGATGCCCGGCGCGGCCACAGAGTCGAGACTCCTCGACCGGTCGGGAGGCTCGGGTGGGTCCTCTCCGCAGAGGGAGTACGACGGACGGTAGGCTGCCGTCGCGCACCGGCGCCGAAGCCGCTGGTCGAACGGGGCGGTAGCTCAGTCGGTTAGAGCAGAGGACTCATAATCCTTGGGTCGTGGGTTCGAGTCCCACCCGCCCTACCAATCGTTTTCCCAGGTCAGGACGCATGTTGGCCGCCGAAGTCGAGCGGTAGGACGTCCGGCTTCGGGGCCTCAGTCCGCAAAGAGTCCGCACGACCCGCGGCCGCCGCAGCGTCGAGCCGGTCGGCAACCGCGTCGAGGTCGTCACCGAAGAGGCCGGCGTAGACGTCGAGCGTCATCGCCGCGGACGCATGCCCGAGCATCCGCTGCACCGCCTTGACGTTGGCTCCGGCCTGCACGGCCAGACTCGCGGCGGTGTGCCGCAGGTCGTGCGGCGTCAGCCCGGGCACGCCGATCTGCTTCGCGGCCGGGACGAACACCCGGCTGCGGAAGTTGTGGTTGCGCATCACCTCGCCGCGGGTCGTGGTGAACACCAGCTCGTCAGGACCCTTGCCGGCGACGTGCTCGGCGAGCGCGTCGACGAGGGAGCGGGGGACCGGGACCGATCGGCACTGGTGGGTCTTCGGGGTGCCGTAGGTCATCTCGCCGTTGATCTCCACGGCGGTGTGCACGACCTCGATGCGCCGCTTCATCAGGTCCAGCCTTCGCACGCGCACGGCCGTGGCCTCGCCCCAACGCATGCCGGTGTAGGCGAGGACGCGCACGAAGCAGCTCGTAGCCGGGGCACGCCAGCGCGAGGTCCTCGACCTGGGCGTGCGACAGGAACACGGGCTCGCCCTTCGCAGCGCGGGGGAGGCGTACGCCGGTCGCCGGGTTGCGGGGGAGCCGCCCGTCTCGCACCGCCAGGTCGAGCATCAGCGAGAACACGCGGTGCACCTGGCGCACCGTTGAGGCGGCGTACCCGTCCGCGACGAGCTTGGCCACCCAGGCGACCACGTCGGCGTGCGAGATCGCCGAGAGCCGGATGCGCTCCCACTCCGGCAGGATCTGGACCCGGACGATGTTGCGGTAGCGCTCGCGAGTCTGCGGCTTCAGTTGTGACTGTCCCTGCAGCCACCGCGTCGACCAGTCACCGACGGTGATCCGGGACATCGCGGGGTCGATCCACTCGCCGCGATGCTCGGCTCCCTCGACGGACACCAGCCACCGCTCTGCGTCGATCTTGCGCTTGAAGTGGCGAGCCCGCTCTCGGCCTGAGGGGTCGCGGTATCGAGCACGCCACATGCCGTTCTCGCGCTTCTGGATGTTCCCCATGACTACGCCGCCGAGTCCTCGAGCCAGCGCATGACCGCTCGCGGGTCGTAGCGGAGGTGACGTCCGACCTTGAACGGCTTGGGCCCCTCGTCCCGGTAGTGCCAGTGGTAAAGCGTCGAGACGGGGACGCCGAGGAACTTCGACGTCTCCTGGACGGTCCAGAGCCGCTCGGGCAACGGCTCGGCTTGCTTCTGACTTGATCTGCGCATGGGGTCCTCTGCTGGTCGGAGTGGGTGGGGCCAGGCGCTGTCAGCGGATGCGTGCCATGGCGGCTGAGTGGACGGCTGCGGCGGCGGTGTCGAGGTCGAGGTAGCCCTGGCCGTGGAAGACCCAGGAGGAGACGAGTTCGAAGCCGTCGGGGAGGTCGGGGTCGTCGTCGAGGATCTCGCGGATGTCGGCGTCGGGGGCGAGGCCGGCGGGGTTGCGGCGGTGGTGGCGGCGGGCGCGGCGGAGCTGGCCGAAGGTGACCGAGTAGGCGCGGGACTTAGTGATCGGGTGGCCGCGGTAGCCGAGGGTGCCGAGGTGGGAGAGCAGCTTCGCGTACGCGTCGTGCTGGCCGGCGAGGGGCTCGGCGGTCATCGATGATGCGCAGGGCGTGGTCGGTGGCGCCGGCGAGGGCGGCGTGCGGCAGGTCTTGACGGAGGGGAGCCCGAACTCGACGGTGGACTTGGTGAGGTACTGGCGAGGTAGGAGCCGACCTGTTCGGGGGCGGTGCGGGTGGAGCGGCGGTCGCGGTCGGCGGTGTCGGTGATGGTGCGGGTGTGACCTGGCCGGCGCCCAGGCCGTCGGCGGTGCGGCGTCGACGCAGGCGCTGGCGGGATGGGCTCGAGGACTGTGGTGATCGGCGGTCGGGGCGGGCGTCGGGACCTGGGTCCGTCGAGGCGGACGGGCGGCGCCACAGCTCGGGCGCGTGCCACTGCCAGACCACGTGCCCGGTGTAGTCGTAGCAGTCCGCGCACAGCGGCGTGCCGAGACGCCGGTCGTTCTCGCGGTGGCGGGCGTTGCACCACAGCGGCTGGCCGTGCGGACAGACCGGCTTGTCGCGGCGGGCCCGGCAGGGTCCCTTGTCTCGGAGGCCGTGGACCGGGCCGAACGAGGGGGCGGTGAGCGCGGCGAACGTGCACGGGTGCTCGGCGACCGCGGCGGGGATGCCCTTGCCGCCAGCCAGGCCGGTGGTGACCAGCTGCCAGGCGTCGCCCTGGTACTGGCGGCTGCATGGCTCGCAGGCGGCGGCGCGGCGGTTCCCGCACGGGGACCCAGGTGGTGCCGTCCAGCTCCTGGGCGGAGGCGTAGAGGGTGCGGACCTCGCCGGTGGCGGGGTTTACGAGCTTGGTGGCGCCGCGGAGCCGGATCGGGCGTTCGCAGCCGTGGACCCGTCTGCGGGCCGAGTCGATCCCGGCCTCGCTTCGTCGGTGGGTGGCTGCTGGAGGCGGCGCGCCGAAGAGATGGGCGGCTGAGGAATTCAGCGGATTGCCGTGCTCGCCTTGGCTATCGCCGCGTACGCCGGTGCACCGTCGTCCATAGCAACGGTTTCGTCGCCGCCTTCTGCGGTGGGCTGGCATTTGGCGCGTCAGCAGGCCAGCGGGAAGCCTGAGTTGGTGTTCCTGGAGCAGGCCAGTGGCCTGGTTTCCCTGCTGGTATGGCTGACGTTCGGCGCGATCGCCGTCCCGCTGATGCCGTGCCGGCTGGGTCACGGTGATCTACGCCGTGCTCAGCCTCACCGTGGTGCGAATGCTGCCCGTCGCACTCGCCTTGATTGGTTCGCGTTGATCGCGATACCGTGCTGTTCCTCGGCTGGTTCGGCCACGCGGCGAAGCAGCTCCGCACCGATGCGTCTGGCCCGTCGAGTGCCGCGCCCAGTCCGCAAATAGTCCGCAGGAAGGTCGAGAACCGCCGCAACCAGCCGAAGGCGTCGTCCTGTGTTTGCGCAGGTCAGCGACGTGGAGAGACGTCTAGAGACATCCTCAGACTGGTACGTAGATCCCTCATAATCCTTGGGTCGTGGGTTCGAGTCCCACCCGCCCTACCAAGCGTTTTCCCAGGTCAGGACACATGTTGGCCGCCGAAGTCGAGCGGCATGCGTGAGCCCGAGGCCACGGGTGGTGGACTGTCTAGCCGGCGGCGCAGCGGAATCCCATGTTCCCGGTGGAGCTGTCCGGTGTGTTGGCTGTTCGGGCCGCGACGCGGTACCGGTTGCAGTAGGAGTGGTGGCACAGGTAGGAGCCGCCGCGGATGACTTTGAACTCGCCGCCGACCGGACCTCTGGGGTCGGCCGTTGTGGTGTTCGGGTGGGTGGCGCTGAACCAGTCGGCGCACCATTCCCAGACATTGCCCGCGACGTTGTGAAGACCGAAGCCGTTGGGGTCGAAGGCCTCGACCGGTGCGGTGCCGAGATAGCCGTCGGCCATGGTGTTCTCGGTGGGGAAGGTGCCTTGCCAGATATTGCACATCCACCGGCCCCCGGGGGTCAGCTCGTCGCCCCACGCGTACCTCGCGTTCTCGAGGCCGCCGCGAGCGGCGTACTCCCATTCGGCTTCCGAGGGAAGCCGCCGCCCGGCCCACTGGCAGTACGCGACAGCGTCGTTCCATGAGACATGCACCACCGGATGGTCCCAACGCTGGGTCAGTGACGAGCTTGGGCCCTCGGGGTGTCGCCAGTCGGCGCCGTACACCTGCCGCCACCACGGTGCTTGCGTCACCGCGCTGGCGATCGGAAAGCCGGCAGGCAGCAGGCCCGCGAAGACGAATGACCAGCCGTACCGCTCGGCGTCGGTTCGGTAGCCGGTGGCGTTCACGAACTCCGCGAACGTCCGGTTGGAGGTGGCGTACCGGTCGATCTGGAACGGTGAGAGCGTGACGCGGCGAATCGGGCCCTCACCGTCGGCGGGGAACCCGTCTGGGTCGTCGCCGCCCATCATGAACGAGCCGCCTGAAAGGTGCACCAGCGAGGTGTCCGCGGCGATGCGAGGGTTGGTGGCCTGCCGGGGGCCGGCGCGCGGAGTCGCGGGGTTGACGCCGTAGTCCCCGCGGGGTGCCGCACAGCAGACGGGCGGCGCGGCCGCTTGTCGCTCATCCATGGACGTGTCTACGGCCCGGTCGCGGCCATCTGCTGCTGCGCGCCGGCGAGTGCGCCCCTGAGCGCCTGGACGTGGTGGCCGCTCGCTTCGCCCTTTGCCCTGATGACCGCCCTGGTCACGACCGGTTCCACTGCGTTGGCCGAGGAACGCGGGTAGGCCAGGATCAGCGCGGAGCAGCCGAGGGGGATCACGGTCGCCGCCTGTCCCTTGACCTTGGTCTCGGTGAGCAGGTGCAGCGCTTCGCCGAGGACCCCGCCCATCGCGGCACCGAAGCCGGTGGTGAGAGGGATCAGCGGCCAGGCGACCAGTCCGGAGAGGAACCCGAGGGTGCCGAGCCCTTGCGCGACCTCGCGGACCATGTGGTCGGACTGTTCCACCGAGACCTTGCCGGTCAGGTCTCTGCCGACCAGGATCGCGCCGTGCAGGTAGGCGCCGCAGGCCAGTGCGGCCTGGTAGTCGTCGTGGGCGGCGGCCTGGGACAGGTAGCTGCCGATCAGCACGTCGGTGGTCTCGTGGTCGAAGGGCAACGAGAGGACCTTGAGTCCGGCGGTTGCGGGGTTCATCCCGAGATCCCGTGTGCGGCGTGGGCGTGGTGGGCGACCGCGTGGACGGCTTGCTCGTCCTCGACGGTGAGATGAGGTTTGACGTCGAAGGTGACCTTCTTGACCCTGCCGGTGAACGCGAACGGTTGCCGGTCGGCGTAGCTCAGGTCGACCACGCCACCGTTGTCCCGGCCGATGTCCATGCCCGAGTAGGCGGAAAACCGCATCGGAACCGTGTGCTCCATCCGTCCGCCGCCGACAGGGGCGTCGTTCACGAACAACGTGACCTGCCCACCGGTGGCGGGCTTGGCCGCGTCGGCGGCGAACTCCATCCGCACGGTCACCTCGCCGGTGGGCAGTGGAGTGTCGGCCTGTTGGCGATAAACGAACACGCCCATCATCGAGTAGGTGTGGGTCAGTCGGCCGTCGACGACGAAGAGCGAGAACCCGCCGAGGTGGTCCGCCTCGGCCACGATGACGCCCTCGGCGCCCTTGTCGGGTACGACGAGGTCGGCGCTGATCGTGTAGGAGCGGTTGTAGATGCGCGGGATCATGCCTGGTGCGACATTCTGGACATCACCGCGGAACTCCATCGTGTCGGTGTCGTCGAGGGGCGGTGTGATGCCGAAGAAGGCCGACAGCGTGGCGAGCAGCGGCAACACCTTGTACCGTTCTGCCTCCTGCCAGAACAGGTCCTTGAGGTCCTGGACCTTCTCGGGGTGGTCGGCGGCCAGGTCGTGGGCCTGGGTGAAGTCGTCCGGCAGGTAGTACAGCTCGGCGGGGTCGGCATCGGGATCCCAGACATCCGGGGCGTAGGGCCGCAGCGCCTCGGGAGTGACCACCCACGGGATGCGCGGGGTCTTCATCGCCAGCCACCAGCCGTCCTTGTACATGGCGCGGTTGCCGATCGTCTCGAAGTACTGCTGGGTGTGCTTCTCCGGCGCCGCCTCGTCGACCAGCGAGTCGGCGAAGGTGAAGCCGTGCAGCGGTTCCTGTTCGACCCCGTCGACCCGCGACGGGGCAGGGATGCCGGCGACGTCGAGAATGGTCGCGCCGACATCGGTCACGTGGGTGAACTGGGAGCGCAGACCGCCGGGCTCGCTGATGTGCTCGGGCCAGTGGATCACCAGCGGGTTGCGGGTGCCACCCAGGTGCGAACCGACCTGCTTGCCCCACTTGAAGGGGGTGTTCCCGGCCCACGCCCACGCAGCCGAGTAGTGGGGATCCATGATGGGCCCGCCCCAAGACTCGGTCCCGCCGTACCGCTCTGCGAGCTGGAGCTGCATCTCGTCGGTGAGCGGGATGCCGTTCTGCATCGTCATCTCGTTGAACGATCCGGTGAGGGTGCCCTCGAGGCTGGCGCCGTTGTCGCCCCAGATCCAGATGACCAGAGTGTTGTCGAGCTCGCCCAGCTCCTCGATCGCGTCGATGACCCGACCGACGTTGTGGTCGGCGTTCTCCGAGTAGCCGGCGTACACCTCCATCTGACGTGCGTAGAGAGCCTGCAGTCGGGGCGGGACCTCGTCCCAGGCCGGGATCGCGTCGTCTCTCGGCGTCAGTTCCGCGTCTTCGGGGACGACCCCGAGCCGCTTCTGCCGCTCGAAGACCTCTTCTCGCAACCGGTCCCAGCCCTGGTCGAACTGCCCCTTGTACTTGTCCGCCCACTCGGAGGCGACGTGATGGGGGGCGTGGCTGCACCCGGTGGAGAAGTAGACGAAGAATGGCTTGTGCGCCTCCTGACCGCGCACCCCGTGCAGCCATTCGATGGTCTTGTCGGCCATCGCGTCGGGCAGGTAGTAGGGGTTCTCCTCGTCGTAGTACTCCGCCGGGGTCCCGATGATCTTCTGGTTCTCGGCCAGGAGGGGTCCCACTGGCCCGAGTCGCCGCCGAGGAAGCCGTAGAAGTAGTCGAAACCCCAACCGTTCGGCCATCGCCCAAAGGGACCGGCCGGGCCCTGCTGCCCGTCTGGGGTCAGATGCCACTTCCCGAACGCGGCGGTGCTGTAGCCGTTGTCGCGCAGGATCCGCGGCAGCGGCGCACACTCGAGCGGGAGCATCGCCGTGTAGCCGGGGAAGCCGCTGGAGAACTCACCGACCGATCCGAAGCCGACAGCGTGGTTGTTCCGGGCCGTCAGTAACGCCGCCCGCGTCGGGGAGCACAGCGCTGTGACGTGGAACCGGTTGTACCGCAACCCCGCCTCGGCCAGCCGCGTGTAGTTCGGGGTCTGGATGGGGCCGCCGAAGGTGCTCGGATTCCCGAACCCGGCGTCGTCGATCAGCACCAACAACACATTCGGCGCGCCCTGAGGCGGTTCGGGATAACGAATCAGGTTCCAGTCCGGCTCCGAACCCCGAAGGGTGTGATTGGCCGTTCCCCCGAACTCCGGTCCCGTCAACGGCAGTATCGTGCGGTCCGGCTCGGTCATGAGTGATCTCCACGTCTGTGATCGACGCCCTGACTCGGTCGGCGCGGGCGCCCCGCTGGGCTGGTGTGCACTGGGCTGGTCTGCACGTCGAGCGCACTCGTTCCTACGACCATCCGACGACCCGAAGACGAAGTCATCATCCGCCACGGATGACCTCGATCAGATCGACCGCAGACCTCGGCGGCTGGCCGCACGCGAACTGCGCGAAGAAACCGGGCTTGAGGCCAGCAGGCTGACCCCGCTCGGCACGCTCGACGTCACGCCAAGCACGTTGAACCAACGGTGCAGGGTCTTCCTGGCCACCGACCTGACGCAGGGCGCACCTCAGCGAGAGCTCGAGGAGCAGGACATGCGGTCGGCCTGGTTCACCCGTGCCGACGTCGAGCGCATGATCAACGACGGCACCATCACCGACGCGAAATCCACTGCGGCGTACACACTGCTGCTCCTGCACGGGCAGACGTCGCACGTTTGAATGGTCGGCGTGCGAACCCTTGGCAGCAAGGAGGCGTTCGAGACGCTGCGTCCCACGGTCACGGCTGCC
>CAVRIE010000016.1:0-131767 GCA_963721165.1 uncultured Actinomycetota bacterium
GGTCGACAATACAAAGGCTCAATACGCGGTTGTAGGATGACCATTTTGGGATTGCGCCGCAAATCTCATCGATCTTCGCATCGCAATTGCCGGTGATGTAGCTCACGTTCGCCTCGGGCGCGATTCGCGCTGACCGGACCTTTAGGGCCATCAGCAGCTGTTCATTCTCCTCACAGAAGATGTATCTGTCGAACGGGCAGGCTACAGTCAGGGCGATGATCGGCGAGCCCTTCAAAAATGTGCGAGTCCCCTGGATATGGCTGAAGCCGCCTCCGGCATAGAGATCGATGTAAACCCTCTGATCCCACTTGTTCTTCATGCCGCTGGAGAACAGCTCGTCATACAGGGCCAGAAGGCGGTACTTTTCCTCCGCCCAGTAATGCACATCGGCGCAGACGAGGCCGTCGTCATCCACTTTGAGGTTTTCTAAGCCCGAGCCCATCGAGCATATTGTATAAAACATTGCCTTTTCATAATGTGCGTGACGCCACCGCGTCCGTCACTTCATGTGAACTTGTATGCCCAAAAAGGCCAGGCTCCGGCTGCTGCGAAGCAGCCACGCGACCGGCCGAGTTTCACTCGGCTACCGCTTCGATAAGCCGCACCGAATGGGGCGGCAGGCGCAACACCAGTCGGCCGTCCGGCATCCCCACAGCCGCTCCGGACCAGAGGTCTCTCAGGCGATAGCGCCGCGCGGGGTCGAGTCCCAGGCCCGCGGCATCCAGTTTAACTTCGCGTTCCTTGTCCAGCCAGTTGAAGACCGCGGCCGCCACCGCGCCGGAGCGCCGCTCCAGGCGCCACAAGCTGGGCAGATCTTCACCCCGAAGAGGTCCACGGGGACGGCGTGGCGGCCCTCGCGCCACAGATCGAGCACCGCCGAATTAGTGGCCAGGGCCAGGCGCTCCGCGGGCAGCGCATCCAGCCGGTCGCCGAGGAACAAACTTCCGCCGGTGATCGCCACCAGCGTGAAGTGCGCGCGGGCTTCCTCCAACCCCCAGCCCGGCGTAAGCAGAACCGCATCAGCGTCATTGACGAACAACCGGCCATGCGTGTAGGCAGAACTGCCGCGCCACGGCGCGCGCCTGCGCGATGAGGCTCTGCGAGTCGCCACCCCAGACCATATTGGCGAACTCGCCATTCGGTCCCACGCGCGGCCGGCCCACCTTATTTATGTCCGGCCCCACGCGCACGGCGTCGAAGTATTCGTAGCCGTTCAGACTGGGCAGGTTGCACCCCAGAATCAGGACGCGCGCCGGAACCGCCTCCCGGATGGCCTTGGCCGCGGCGGCGAGCGCCTGCACCCCGGTCATCGCGCGGTTGCCTAACCTTTCGGGTACACGACCTTCTGTCCACGTATTGTCGTGTATGTGAATCGGGAGGTGAGCTGGCCGGCTGTCGTGGTGGTCTCCGCGGCGGTGGCCGTGACTGCGCTGTGCGGGTACCTGCTCGCAAGCTGGCCGCCAGATCCTCCGGCGACGTCAGCACCCGCCGCTCAGGCTCAGGAAACCACCCCCGCTCCGACTGAGCCGACCGACTCTCCGAGCCCGGCGACCGAGGCCGACGAGACAGTCGTCGCGGTCCTCGGTGACTCCTTCAGCGCCAGGAGCCGGGTGAGCACGGGGCCCGAGTGGCCGCAGATCCTCGGAGACGCCCTGGGCTGGAAGGTGCTGACCGACGCGGACGACGGCAGCGGCTACGTCAGCGCCGGCGACAGGCGAACCGTTCGGCGCACGCGTGCCGGCCGTGCTGAGGCGTTCTCCCGACGTGATCGTCGTCGCCGGAGGCGTCGGAGACGTCGGTCCGCACCCGACCGAACAGGTCGTCGCCGCCGCTGACGAGCTCGTCGGACGGCTGGTCAAGAAGGCACCCGAGGCGCAGGTCGTGCTGGTCTCCCCCTTCTCGTCCGGCACGCCCGGTCCGCTCACGGCACAGCTGTCCAGCGGCCTCGAGCGGGTCGCGAAGACCCACGACGTGGAGTACGTCGACGCCACCGGCTGGCTCGCGGACAGCACCAAGTTCTTCGGAACCGACCCGAAGCACCCGAACGACAAGGGTCAGGAGCAGCTGGCCAGGCGGATGGAGCAGGCCCTCACCAAGCTGGGGCTCACCGACGCAGCCGCCGCGACCAACAGCTGACGTCTGCGATCACACGCACCGCGCCCGCTGTGACGAGCACGAAGCCGAGCACGGCTCCGAGCGTGTTGGCCGCGACGTCGAGGACCGAGGGAACCCGGCCGGGCAGGAACGTCGACTGGGCGATCTCGATCGTCGCGCTGGCGAGGAGACCGGCCCCCAACCACCCGTGCCAGTCCAGCTCGGCCCAGATCAAGCGGCCGAGGAAGCCCAAGGGCACGAAGAGCAGGACGTTGGTCGCGAACTCGATCGTGCCCGGCGAGATCCAGCGCGGCGCGCCCAGCGCGTGCAGGACCACCCAGATCCCGCCGATGGAGGCGTTGTTGATCTCCGTCGTGGGCCAGAAGACGATCAGCGCCACCACCGCGACGTAGCCGGCCATCAGCATCGCGGCGACCCGGCGGGAGGGGACCCCGAAGGCAACGTCCTCAACACGGGACGGGGCCTCGACGCGATTCAGGGTGGACACCAACCAAGCGCTACGTAAGAGGCCCTTGGCCGCGCGGCGAAACGGGTGATTAGGGTTGGGCCCATGAAGGTTCTCGTGACCGGCGGCGCCGGGTACATCGGATCGACCACCGCGAAGGCGCTGGAGGACGCCGGCCACACCCCTGTGATCCTCGACTCACTCCTCACCGGTCCCAGGGCGTTCGTGCGCGACCGGATCTTCTACGAGGGCGACATCGCGGACCGCGGCCTGCTCGCTCGCATCGTCGAGGAGCACCCGGACATCGAGTGCACCATCCACATGGCCGCCCGGATCGTCGTACCGGAGTCTGTGGAGCAGCCGTACGAGTACTACCGGGACAACGTCGCCAAGTCGCTCGAGCTCTTCGACGAGCTCACCCGCCTCGGCAAGCCGCGGGTCGTGTTCTCCTCCTCGGCGTCGCTGTACGCGATGGTCGAGGACTTCGAGGTCGACGAGAGCGCCCCGCTCGAGCCGCCGTCGCCGTACGCCCGGACGAAGCGAATGATGGAGCAGGTCCTCGAGGACATGGCCGCGGCCACGGACCTCCGGGCGATCATCCTGCGGTACTTCAACCCCATCGGCTCGGACCCCTCGCTGTCGTCGGGGGTGTATGTCCGCGAGCCGTCCCACGTGCTCGGCCAGCTCGTCCTGGCGGCCTCGGGCGTCAAGGACGCGTTCACGATCACCGGCGTCGACCACCCGACCCGCGACGGCACCGGCATCCGCGACTACATCCACGTCTGGGACCTCGCCCAGGCGCACGTCAGGGCGGTCGAGCAGTTCGACAAGGTGCTTTCGGCCGAGGCCGCTCCCAGCACCGTGATCAACCTCGGCACCGGCGACGGCGTGACGGTGCGTGAGCTCGTGAACACCTTCGAGAAGGTCTACGGCAAGCCCGTCCCGGTCAAGGAGGGGCCGCCGCGCCCCGGTGACGCCGTCGGTGCGTTCGCGAACGTCGACAAGGCGCGCGACGTACTCGGCTGGACGTCCTCGCTGACGCTCGAGGACGGGATCGCCTCGGCGCTCGCTTGGTTCGACCGGCGTGAGGAGATCCTCGGCTACCCGTGACGGGTGGTTTCGACAGGCTCAACCACCGGGCTGGGCTCAACCACGCGCTGGTTTCGACAGGCTCAACCAACGTTGGTTGAGCCGTCGAAACCCGGCGGCGTCAGTAGGCGCCGCTGGGGGCGATGACTGCCTTCACGGTCTTGGTCATGATGACGAGGTCGGAGATCATCGACCAGTTGTCGACGTAGTAGAGGTCGAGGCGTACCGCTTCGTCCCAGCTCAACGACGACCTGCCGGACACCTGCCAGAGGCCGGTCATGCCGGGGCGGACGAGCAGCCGGCGGCGGGCGGAGTCCGTGTAGGTCTCGACCTCCCACACCTGCTGCGGGCGGGGACCGACCAGGCTCATCTCCCCGCGGAGCACGTTGAGGAGCTGCGGGAGCTCGTCGAGGGAGTAGCGGCGGAGGATCCGGCCGACCCGGGTCACGCGCGGGTCCTCGGGCAGCTTGAAGAGTGCGCCGTTGTGGTTCGCCCGTTGACGCAGGTGGGCCTCGGCGCGCTCCGCGTCGACGTACATGGACCGGAACTTGAAGCAGCCGAACTCGCGGCCGTCCTTGCCGATACGCACCTGCCGGTAGACGACCGGGTTTCGGTCCTCGAGCCAGATCGCCGCCGCGACGACGAGCATGAGCGGAGCGGTCACCGCCAGGGCCACGAGGGCGCCGGCGATGTCGAAGAGCCGCTTGCCGATGCCGCCCGCCTCGTCCGCCTGGGGACCCTCGACGTGCAGCAGCGGGAGTCCGGCGACCGGCCGCATGTGGATCCGCGGCCCGGCGATATCGGTGAGCGAGGGTACGACGACCAGGTCGATGTCGGAGTCGCCGAGGTCCCATGCGATCTGGCGCAGCTCGGACGACGAGGAGTACGCGCCCCGGGCGACGAGGACGGTGTCGGCCCCGAGCTCCTCGCAGACCTTGCGGGTGTCGCACACCAGGCCGAGGCACGGGACGGTGAGGTCCTCTTCCGCGAGCTCACTCGGCACGCACGCGCCCACGATCTCGTACCCCGCGCTGCGCTCCCGGTGGAGCACGGCGACGAGCTCGGCGACGTCGGCCGGCCCACCCACTGCGACCACCCGCCGGACCAGGCGTCCGCGGTTGCGGGCCCGGTGCACGAGCTTGCGGACGGCGTACCTCTCCGCGAGGAGCATCGGGATGCCGAGCAGGAAGGTCAGCAGGAGGAAGCCGCGCGAGAGGTCGACCTTGACGAGGTAGCAGGACAGACCCACGGCGCCGAGGGTGAACAGCGAGCCGAGGATCACGGCCTTGAACTCCCCCGCGCCGGCGCCGAAGTGCCGGCTGGAGTACGCGCCGTAGATCGCGAGCAACAGGATCCAGGCCACGCCGATCCAGGGGCCGACCGTGCTGGACAGCGCCAGCTCCGGCACCGCCTCGGCGGCCCAGAGGCTGGAGTCGACGTTCAGCCGGAGGTCCCAGCCGACCAGGATGGCGATCGCGATCGCAACCAGGTCGAGAAGGAGGACGCCGGCCAGTACCTGGCGCACCTCTCTTCGGACGCGGGTGTTCTCCGCCACGCCGCCCCTCCTACCCCGATTTGACTCCCTCCCAATCGAGGGTAAACGGGGAGGCAGGGTCATTTGGGTGAAATCGGATCATTAGGTCCGCGACCGGTATAGGCCGGACCAGCCAGTTCCGCCCGGCGGCCCCTAGACACGTTGCGGACCGGCGCCCACTGGCTCAGCCTAGGCAGCGAGCCGAGCGTCGTACGGAGACGTTCGGCTCCGAACTGTCGGGACCGGTAAAGACCTGCTGAGCACCTGGAGGCCGCAGTTAGGTTGGATTTGTTCCTTTTCGGGCGAGCAAAGCAAAGGGCTGTTGTACCGTTTGGTGGCTAGCGTAATTGGTGATTCTTTCGGGCGTTTTGGGGTGAAATATCCTTTGGTCAGCCGCGTAGCCCGCTCCGCGGACATCGACGCATCCGCTGTGATCGGCGATGGGTCGAGCGTCTGGCATCTCGCCCAGGTGCGAGACGCCGCTGTGCTTGGCGAGGGTTGCGTGGTCGGACGAGGCGCGTACATCGGTAGCGGTGTCCGGGTAGGAAACCACTGCAAGATCCAGAACTACGCGTTGGTCTATGAGCCCGCCGAGCTCGGAGATGGCGTCTTTATAGGGCCGGCAGCCGTCCTCACGAATGACCAGTACCCGCGTGCAATCAACCGGGACGGTAGCCCCAAGTCAGCGAAGGACTGGAAAGCGGTCGGCGTGACGATCCATGAAGGCGCGGCTATCGGCGCTCGGTCCGTCTGCGTCGCGCCCGTGACGGTCGGAAGATGGGCGCTCGTCGCGGCTGGTTCGGTGGTAACTCGCGACGTTCCGGACTTCGCCATCGTCGCCGGAAATCCGGCGAGGCAACGCGGCTGGGTTGGGCGGGCGGGCGTTCCGCTCGAGGCAGTCGACTCGTCGACCTGGAAATGCCCTCAGTCCGGCGAGGAGTACACCCAGCTCCCCGATGGAACGCTCGCCCTCACCGAGGAGCTCTCCCACCGATGAACGCACTCATTCCGTCGGCGAGGCCGATCATCGGAGAAGAGGAGCGGGCAGCGGTCGACCGCGTTCTCCGCAGCGGCGGCTTGGCTCAGGGCCCTGAGGTGGCCGCCTTCGAAGAGGAGTTCTCGGAGCAGCTCGCTGAGGGACGCCCTTGCGTCGCAGTGAACTCCGGGACCGCGGGCGCCCATCTGGGCTTGGTTGCCGCCGGCGTCGGCCCTGGCGACGAGGTGATCGTCCCGTCGTTCACGTTCGCGGCCACCGCGAACTCCGTTGCCCTGACCGGAGCGACACCGGTCTTCGTCGACATCGAGCCCAACTACTTCTGCATCGACCCAGCGGCCGTCGAAGCGGCCATCACTCCCAAGACCGTCGGCGTCATGCCGGTCCACCTCTATGGCCACCCCGCGGCCATGACGGACCTCGAGAGCATCGCAGCCAGGCACGGCATCGCGATCTTCGAAGACGCCGCCCAGGCCCACGGCGCATCGTTGCACGGCCGAAAGGTCGGTGTCCTTCGGCATGTTCGGCATGTTCTCTCTCTACCCGACCAAGAACATGACCGCCGGGGAAGGCGGTATGGATGCGTGCGAAGACGAAGACCTCGCGCGCAGGCTGCGGCTTCTCCGGAACCAGGGCATGGAGCGCAGGTACGAGAACGAGGTGGTCGGGTTCAACGCCCGCATGACCGATCTCCATGCGGCCATCGGACGCGTCCAGCTGACCAAGCTCGAGACGTGGACCAAGATGCGGCAGTCGAACGCCGAGTTCTTGAACGAGGAGCTGGGTGGCGTCGTCGTACCCGCCGTGGCCCCGGGTGCCACGCACGTGTACCACCAGTACACGATCCGAGTGCCAGGCGACCGGGATGGCTTCGCCAAGGCCCTGCTGGAGGAGTACGGCGTGGGGAGCGGCGTCTACTACCCGATCCCGAACCACCGCCTCCCGTCGTTCGACCTGTCGCTGGACCTTCGCGAAACCGAACGTGCAGCGGCGGAAGTCCTGTCCGTGCCGGTCCACCCGTCGCTGTCAGAGGCGGACCTGGAGCGCATCGTGAACGCGGTCAACGCATGCGGCAAGGCAGGTGCCTGATGGCGCGCAAGCTGAGGGCCGGCCTCCTCGGGCTCGGGATGATGGGGCGAAACCACGCCCGAGTGCTCAGGGCCCTCGATGGGGTCGAACTGGTCGCTGTCGCGGACCCGCTGGGGGATCCACACAACGTCGCCGGCGACCTGGATGTTGCAGCCCGACGTCGACTACCTGATCAAGCAGGATCTCGACATGTGCGTCGTGGCCGTGCACACGGCGGCCCACCTCGAGGTGGGCCTCGCGCTGGCGGATGCCGGGGTTCACACCCTCATCGAGAAGCCCCTGGCGACGAATGTCGAGGAGTCGCACCGGCTGGTAACCGCCTTCGACGCGGCTGGGGTGGTCGGCTGCGTCGGCCACATCGAGCGGTACAACCCCTCGTTGCTAGCCCTTCGGGAACGGCTCGACAGGGGCGAGCTCGGCGAGGTGTACCAGGTCGCGACCAGGCGGCAGGGGCCCTTCCCGAATCGGATCGCTGACGTCGGGCGTCGTGATGGACCTGGCCAGTCACGACATCGACCTCACAGCCTGGGTGACCCGGGAGCAGTACCGATCGGTCTCTGCCTTCTCAGCTCACAAGAGCGGGCGGGAGCATGAGGACCTGATCGCTGTATCGGGTCAGCTGGCCGACGGCACAGTGGTCAACCATCTGGTCAACTGGCTCTCCCCGTTCAAGGAACGGACCACCGTGGTCACCGGGGAACGAGGAGCGTTCATTGCCGACACACTGCAGGCCGACCTCACCTTCCACGAGAATGGTCAGCTGCCCACGGAATGGCAGGCGATCGCCACGTTCAGAGGGGTGAGTGAGGGCAACATGACTCGCTACGCCATACCGAAGCCCGAGCCGTTAGCCACCGAGCTGGCGGCGTTTCGCGACGCGGTCCTCGGAGTGGAAGGCGCGGACATCGTCTCCCTCCGTCAGGGGCTGGCCACCGTGAAGCGTTGCCGAGGCCTGCGTGCTTTCGGCTCGCTCCGGCAGCACACAGTGCTAGAGAAACCGCTCTCCCCGGTCGGCCGGGTGTAGCGATGGGAGACCGGTGAAGATTTCAGTCGTCGCCCTAGGCAAGATCGGCCTGCCGCTCGCCGTTCAGTTCGCTCGCAAGGGCCATGACGTCGTTGGGGTCGACCACGACCGCGTCGTCGTCGACTGCGTGAATGCTGGGGATGAACCGTTTCCTGGAGAGGCACACCTGCACGAGTACCTCGCGGAGGTCGTTACGTCCGGCCATCTCCGTGCCACGACCGACTACGCCGAGGCGATTCCGGACGCAGATGTGGTCGTGGTGGTGGTCCCGCTCTTCGTGGACGGGCAAGGCAATCCCGACTTCACGTGGATGGACAGCGCCACGGCATCGATCGCAGGAACCTCACCGGCGACACGCTCGTTATCTACGAGACGACGCTCCCGGTCGGCACGACCAGGACCCGCTGGAAGCCGGCCCTGGAAGAGGGCTCCGGCCTAACCGAGGGCCTCGACTTCCACGTCGCCTTCTCGCCGGAGCGGGTCCTCACTGGCAGGGTCTTCGCTGACCTGCGAAAGTATCCCAAGCTTGTCGGCGGGGTCAGCCGGGAGGGCTCGAAGAGAGCGATCGCTTTCTACGAGTCGGTCCTGGACTTCGATCCCCGGCCCGACCTCGATAGGGGCAACGGCGTCTGGGACCTCGGCTCAGCCGAGGCCGCCGAGATGGCGAAGCTCGCAGAGACCACTTATCGCGACGTCAACATCGCGCTCGCCAACCAGTTCGCCATGTTCGCCGAAAAGGCCGGCATCGACGTTCACCAGGTGATCGAGGCGTCCAATTCCCAGCCGTACAGCCACATCCACCGCCCGGGGATCTCTGTCGGTGGGCACTGCATCCCGGTGTACCCAAGGCTCTACCTGTCGAACGACCCCAACGCCACGGTGGTCCGGGCGGCCCGCGACGCGAATGCGTCCATGCCCGGTCACGCCGTCGATCTACTCGCAGCGACTTACGGCGACATGACAGGCGCCCGTGTAGCCGTTCTCGGCGCAAGCTATCGGGGTGGCGTGAAAGAGACGGCATTCTCCGGCGTTCTTCCCACTGTGGAGGCGCTCCAAGACCGCGGCGCCCAGGTGTTTGTACACGATCCGTTGTACACAGCCGATGAGCTCCTGTCCTTTGGATTCAGGCCATATGCGCTCGGAGACGAGATCGACGCTGCCATCCTGCACACCGACCATCTCGAGTACTCAAGTGTTCGAGAGTCTGATCTTCCAGGGGCGACGGTGGTCGTCGACGGGCGGGGCATTCTCGAAGAAGGTTCTTCACGAGGACGAGGCTGATCAGACTGGGCCAGTCAGCGGCCAGAGATTTGCGGTGCTGATGCAACAGGGCCGCCTAGAGTTCGGGCGCATGATGAGACCACTGCTGGGCTCAACTTCAGGATCTCTGGTTCGAGGCTCGTCGTCAGTCTCGACCGCGACTCACAACCGCACCTTCCGTTCGGCGACTACATCGTCGATCGCTGGACGCGTGCCGAGGAACTCGGATTTGGCGCGGGTCGTCCGTGTACGACAGTTGCCTGGTCATCGGTGACGTCAGCGTGGGCGAGCGACACGTGGATCGGGCCCCTACACAGTCTCGACGGGTCCGGCGGCTTGACCATCGGTGCCCACTGCGCGATCTCGGCGGGCGCGCAGCTCTACACGCATCTGCGGTGAGCGAACCATCTCAGGTGGCAAAACTCCCATTGAACGTAAGTCGACAGTTATTGGTGACAATACTTTTATCGGACCGAATGCGAGTTGTCACGATGGGGTCACGATAGGTAGCGGCGTCGCCATTGGTGCCAACAGTTACGTCGACAGGGACATACCGGATGGCGCGCAAGCATTCGGGACACCCTGTCGAGTCCGCCGATACATCTCTGAGAGCGGTCACGGCCTCACGCCCGAACACTGACTGCACTGCGCACGAGTGGCGGGCGGCCGTCCGGTCGACCGGCGACCGGCGACTCGGCGAACGAAAGGATTACCGACGCTTGCCACTCAGGGGAAGATCGAGTTCTGGTCACCGGAGGCGCCGGGTTCATCGGCAGCCACTTCGTCGACCGGCTCCTGGCGAGGAACACCGGCCACGCGTCGTCGTCGTCGACAACTTCTTCCTCGGCAACGAGGACAACCTCACCGACGCGCTGGCCACGCGCCCGGATCTCGAGGTCGTCCGCCTCGATGCGTCCGACCTGGCGGCCATGCAGGACGTGGTGGCATCGTCGCAGAGATCGACACCGTCTTCGACTTCGCCGTGATCCCGTTGCCCACGTCGCTCACCTACCCGGGCTGGACCGTTGCGACCAACGTCGGCATCGTGACGACCTTCTGCGAGATCGCTCGCCGCGGCATCATCGAACGCCTCGTGCACGTCTCGCAGCTCCGAGGCGTACGGCTCGGCACGCTACGTGCCGATGGACGAGGACCACCCGCACGACGCGATCACGCCGTACGCCGCCAGCAAGTCGGCGGGCGACCACATCATCGCAGTCGTACGTTCAGACGTTCGGGATCGACGCCACCGTGGTCCGCCCGTTCAACAACGTCGGGCCGCGCCAGAACCCCGGGCTCCTACGCCGGCATCATCCCGATCGTCGTGCGGAAGGTGCTCGAGGCGAGCCGATCGAGATCCATCGGCGACGGGGAGCAGACGCGCGACTTCATCTACGCGAGCCACACGGCCGACACGATCGTGAAGGTCTTCGACTCGCCGGCATGCCGTAGCCAGGTCCTCAACGTCGCGACCGGCGTCGAGACATCGATCAACGACCTCGGTCGCATGCTCCTCGACGTGCTGGAGTCGCCCGACCACCCCGTGGTCCACGCGCCGGAACGTCCCGGGCGACGTGCGCCGCCACTGTGCCGATACCTCCAAGTGCAGCGGCCTGGATTGCCACCCGGACCGGCAACTCAGCGAGGAAGACCTGGCGGAGACGGTCTCGTGGTACCGGCAGCAACTGTCGTGAGGCTCAACGTCCCGCTGGTCGGCACCGAGGAACTCATCGAATTGAGGCGCGTGCTCGAGTCAGGCTACCTCACTCAGGGGAAGGAGACGCAGCCGTTCGAGGAAATGGTGCGTGCGCAGGTCGCGACCAGCCACGCCTTTGCCACGAGTTCCGCGACCACTGGGTTGCACCTCGCGCTGCACGCCCTGGGTATCGGCCCAGGCGACGAAGTGATCATGCCCGCCTTCAGCTTCCCGGCGACGGCGAACGCCGTCATCCAGTTGGGCGCGATCCCGGTGTTCGTCGACATCGACGTTGCGCACGTTCAACATCGACCCGATTCACTCGAGAGCGCGATCACCGCTCGGACCACCGCGGTCATGCCGGTCCACGCCTTCGGCCTCACCGCGGACATGGACCCGATCAACGCCTTTGCCCGCGGGCACTCAGCTTCCGGTACTCGAGGATGCCGCGTGTGCGCTCGCGGCTCGCTACCACGGCCGCCAGGCGGGGAGCCTCGGTACCGCGGGCGTCTTCTCGTTCCATCCTCGCAAGATCATCACCACCGGCGAGGGCGGGATGGTCACCACGATGACCCCCAGCTCGCGGAACGGATCCAAGTCCTGCGTTCGCACGGGGGGGTGCGTGGAGCTCTTTACATGGACTTCGTTGACGCGGGTTACAACTACCGACTGAGCGACGTCCACGCAGCTATCGGAGTCGCGCAGATGGGCCGTCTCAGGCACATCACCGCCGAGCGTGCAAGGCTCGCCGCCGAGTTGACCGTCCGGCTTCGAGAGTCACCATTGCTGGAGACCCCACGCACCCCACCCGGCTTGCGTGCACGCCTACCAGTCGTACGTCGTACTTCTCGACGACGCCGTCGACCGCGATGCGGTCATACGCTCCATGAAGGGACGAGGAATCGAAACCACGCTCGGTACGTACGGGATGCACCTACAGCCCTACTTCCGCAATCGATTCTTCCACCGACCCGAGACCTTCCCCGGCGCAACTCTCGCTCATCGCCAGGCGCTCACGCTCCCCATGTATCCCGGCATGAGCGACGACGACCTCGACCAGCTCGTCGACGAACTCGCAGCAAGCACCGAAGGCGCGAGAAGCTCACCCGCGAATCTGTCATGACAGCGATCAGGCAACCCGAGGATTTTCGGGAGATCTGCGAGGCGCCGCGATGAGAAAGGTCGCGAAAGACCCACGTGTCGTCATCGCCCCGATAGAAGTCGCTGGCGTTGCACAAGGCCTCTTAGAAGGCTTCGCGTTGCTCGGAGTAACGGCCCAAGCGGCTTTCTGCGCACCGCACCCTTTTGGCTATCAACTGCGTGTCGATTCGTCCATCCTTGAGATATGGAGGTCAATCGGCGCATGGAGACTTCGAATCGAACAACGTAGTCTCCCTTTGCGTGCGGTTGCTAAAGGGGCGCAACATCTATGGGGATGGGTCTCGCTGTTCTCGGTCCTCAGTCGGACGGATTGCTTCGTCTTCCTTTCGCAAAGACATTCACCGACACGCGCGCCGAGTTGCTCCTCCTGCGCTCGCTGCGGAAGAAGATCGTATTCATTTACCTCGGCAGCGACGCGCGGCCACCCTACATAGACCGGATAACTCATGTGTCGGAGTCCGCGCCAGACCTTCTGAGTCTGCGCAAGCGGACGCGTCGCCAGTCGCGGCGAATCAGGACCCAGGAGCGCTTCGCAACTCACTGCATCAACTTGCCAGGGACGGGTCACTTCCATCGACGACCCTTTGTGAACTGGTTCGAGCTTGGCCTTCCGCGAACGGTCGCTGGGAGTGGTGTGCGCAGCGAGCCTCGACCCGGGCGGGCTGTGCGGATTCTCCACAGTCCCTCAGATCGACGCGTGAAAGGCACTGACGCAATCGCTGCCGGCGTTGAATCCCTGAGGTCGAAGGGCTACGAACTCGATCTGGTCACCGTCACTGATGCACCGAACTCCGTCGTGAACCATGAACTGTCCGCGTGCGACCTCGTCGTTGACCAGCTCACAGCGACTCCCCGATGGCTGCCTTCGCCACAGAAGCGGCACACTTCGCCAAACCAGTTCTGGTCGGGGGATACGCGGCTCGCAATGTTGAGCACCTGGTAGGCGGTGTCCAACTTCCGACGCTTTTCGTTCATCCCGATGACCTCAACGACGCCCTGGAAGGTCTCATCACGCATCCTGGTCGGCGTCGCGCTCTCGGCATCCAAGCTCAGAGGTTCGTCCTCGATCACTGGGCTCCGGTGGATGTAGCGAGGCGCTTGTTACAAATCATCAACGACGACGTCCCAAGGAGGTGGCTCGTTTCGCCTTCAACACTCAGGTACGTGCACGGATGCGGTGGCAGCGAGGAGCTGACGCGACGGCAGGTGGCCGCCCTGGTTGACGCGTTCGGGCCTGAGGCCCTCTGCGTCTCGGACAAGCCACATTTGGAGCGTAGCTTTCTGGATTTTGCCCGCGACGCGGAAGCGCGAGAAGCGTGATACGAGGACTCCTCCGCGACTCAGCCATCTATGGGGTCGCTGCCATCGTGAGCAAGGGCCTGACCCTCGTGCTCCTGTTCGTCTACGGCCGAGTGTTGAGCCCTGAAGGCTTCGGGGCGTTCGAGCTGGTGACCACGTTCGGAGTGCTTGTTGCTTTGACAGTCCCCTTGGAGGTTTCACAGGGACTCGGCCGACATTACGCAGAGGCAGACGGCCAGGCGAGAGTTCGGCTGCTGAGCACCGCGTGGTGGTTCAGTGTCGCGATGTACCTCGTCTTCTTTGTCGTGACCTACCCGATGGCCCCCGTTATCGCTGAAAAGGCTTTCGGGGATGCAGACCTATTGAATGCCTGCCGTCTTGGCATTGCTTTTATCAGCTTCAATGGTCTCTACACCTTTCTTCTGAACGAGTTCCGGTGGGAACTCCAGGCCAGGCGGTATGCCATCGTCAGCGTGGGATACTCGGCGACCACGCTCGCCATGACGGCGCTCACGACTCTCGGCGTCGGCCTTGGCCTGAGCGGCGCCCTGGTCTCTCAAGTCATCGCTGCGGCGACTGCCTCAACGGTTTCGCTCTTCCTTCTGTGGCGCAAGATCCGGTTCTCCTTCGATATCCCAACGCTGCAGACCATGTTGGGGTTCTCAGTGCCCCTAGCGCCAGCGGCAGTTGCCATCTTTTCGAGCATGTATCTGAGCAGATTCAGTCTCAAAGAGTTCGGGACACTTGAGGATGTTGGAAGTTTTGCTGTGGCCGTTCGACTAGGGGGCATGGCAACCCTGCTTATTCTCGGCGTGCAGGGTGCACTGACACCCCTGGTGTACGAGCATCACAAGAATCCTGAGACTCCAGGTAACATTGCCAAACTGTTCTCCTGGTTCTGCGCCGTCGCGCTTCTCGCTTCCCTCGCGCTCTCGTTGTTTGCTCGAGACCTCCTCGCCGCGTTCACAACCTCCAGCTACGAGGTTGACCCGGCCGTCCTTGGAGTCCTCGCGCCGGCGCTGTTACTCGCACAGATGTACATCTTCACTCCAGGGCTCGCTATCGCCAAGAGAACCGGCGTGCAACTGTTTGTTGTCATGACAAGCGGTCTGGTCAGTCTGGCCGCCAACTTGGCCCTTGTGCCGGCACTTGGTGGCCTTGGAGCGGCCATCGCCACGCTGTCCGCATCTTCGGTCATGTTCGCTCTGTGGGCAGCACTGAGCCAGAAGTACTATCCGATACCTTTCCCGTGGAAGAGGATCTCGGCGGCGCTGGCGTTGTTCTTAGGCTGCCTAATGGTTGGCTTAGCCTTCCCAAGAAACGAATTAGGTCCTTACGTTACGAGCATTGCTCGCGGCGCGGTTACGGCTGCATTCGCCGTTGGCATTGTCGCGATCGGGTTGGTCCGGGTGCGGGATCTTGGAGCTTGGATTCCCTGCAGCTTCCTCCTGAGCCCGCGGTACGGGCAACGCTCGGACCTCTTCGGACCCGAACACGGTGAGGGCGCGCGAATAATGTGCGGGATATTCGGGCGCTGGTCCTCCTACGACTCGCCAGTCTTCGTCGACGTCGACTCGGTGTTGGGGCTGATGGCCATCGCAGCCGATGACGAGGCGTTCAGCGCGTCAAGGGCGACAGGGTGAGTGACTCGACCTTGGGCACACCCGCCTTCGATCATCGACCTGTCCGACGGCGGCCATCAGCCCATGGTCAGTCGCGACCAGCGGCTGACCCTTGTCTTCAACGGGGAGATCTACAACTACCGAGAGCTTCGCGCCGAACTGATCTCTCTCGGCGCCGCCTTCCGGACGGAGAGTGACACCGAGGTCCTGCTCGAGGCCTGGCGATGGGTGCGGGTTGCCTCCCGAGGTTGAAGGGGATGTTCGCCTTCGCAGTACACGACGAGGAAGCGGAGACACTCACATGCGTCCGAGACGCCTTCGGCATCAAGCCGCTGTTCTATGCGGCAGGCCCGATGTACCTTCACGTTCGCCTCGGAGGTGAAGCCACTTCTCGAGTCGCATGCCGGGTCGGACGACAGTCAACCGGCAAGTGGCGTACGAGTACCTCGTTTGGGGAAAGTACGGGCACGGAGATCGCGACGTTCTTCGACGGCATCCGGCAGCTTCCCCCTGGCGGCCTCCTAGTGCTCTCGCTGGACGGCAAAACCACCCCAACTGTGTCGCCGTGGTGGCAGCCAGCATTGGGCCCGGTCTCGACTCTGAGTTTTTCTGACGCAGCCGAGCAGGTCAGAAGCATGTTCATCGATAACGTGCGCACCCATCTCCGCAGCGACGTCCCACTTGGGGCTGCTCTGTCCGGTGGCCTGGACTCCGCTGCCCTCGTCTGCACGATGCGCATGCTCGAGCCAGAGATGGAGATCAAGACCTTTACCTACGCCGCCGCAGGTACACCTCTCGACGAACGGGCATGGGCTGGTCTCGTCAACAATCGCGTTGGTGCGCGCGCTCACTCCGTTGAGGCGAAGTCTCATGACCTTCTAGGAGACCTCGACGACCTGATCGCCGTTCAAGGTGAGCCCTTCGGCAGCACGAGCATCTTCGCGCAGTACAGGGTCATGCATGAAGCGCGGCGAGCGGGGGTCACCGTCATGCTGGAGGGGCAGGGCGCGGACGAGCTGTTCGGTGGGTACCACGGTTACCCGGGTCCTCGTATGTTGAGCCTCCTCGACGAGAGACATTTCGCGGAAGCCGCGGCCTTCCTTCTCGCTTGGCGACGATGGCCCAACAGGTCAATCACCTATGCGGGCCAGGCTCTTGCCTTCTACGCCGCACCGAGGCCACTTCTGGCGCGCGTGGTCAGGCTGCTGAAGCGGGCGAATCCCTCGTGGATGGTCCACGACGAATTACCCTCCGACCGGCTCGAGCGATACCTGGAGGGTGCGACGAAGTCGGGAACGCTGCGGGGTCGCCGACTTTCCTCGGTGTCCAAGAGAGCGCTGACCGACCACGAGCTGCCGGCGTTGCTTCGGCATAGTGACCGAAACTCCATGCGATGGTCGGTGGAAAGTCGCGTCCCCTTCCTCACCACGGACCTGGCTGAGTTCGTCTTGAAACTCCCTGAGCCGTACCTCGTATCTCCCGACGGCGAGACAAAGTCGGTTCTCAGGGCAGCCATGCGTGGGATCGTTCCCGATCCCATCCTCGATCGCCGCGACAAGATCGGGTTCGAGACTCCCGAGTCTCACTGGCTCACTGGCATGAGCCGGGACGTACTCGACTCCATCGAAGGCCTGGAGAAGTTCGACTTCCTGGACGCCCGCAAAGTCAAGGACGAGGTTGCCCTTGCCATGTCTCAAGGAGGCCGGGTCGGTCCGCAGACATGGCGGATCCTGAACTTCTCACGCTGGGCGGGGTTGATGGATCCGTACCTCGCGGGCTGAGCCACTACTCGCGTTACCGTAACGGTCGACCAGTACATGCCCCGAGCTTTCGGCCAATCGAAGGGAGTGCAACTTGACCATTCGGGTTCTGCACTTCACGGAGTCGTACGGGGCGGGAGTCGCAACTGCCATCGAGCAGTACATGGACCTTCCTGGCGTCGAGCACTCGCTCCTGGCCCGGGTGCGTCCCGAGGCAGACCCTCTGAAGACCATGCCGACGGCGAACCGCACGTTCGTGCCCTCAGGAACAGCGCTCATCGCTGAATGGCTGAGACTGCGTAAGCAACACTTCGACGTCGTCCATGCGCACTCGAGCAAGGCGGGACTGTTGGCTCGTGTCATGAAGCATCCAACAGCGGCAGTCGTGTACAGCCCACACGCGTTGGCGTTGGCCAGGCCCGGGAGCGTTGGAAAGGCCGCCCTGCTTGCCGAGAGGGCACTCGCGGATCGCGCTGATGTTTTCGCTGCCGTGAGCGACACCGAGGCAGAACAGATCACTCGTCGTCTCCGCCCGAAAGGCATTGTGGTGCAGGTCCCCCACGCGGTGGCGCCGTCGGACTTGATGCCAGTGGAGCAGCGAAGTTCGACCTTGGTCGCCGTCGGTCGCCTCGGTTTCCAGAAGAACCCTGAATCTGTGGCGTCGCTGCCCGAGAAACTCCCATCAGTCTTCGAGAAACCCGTCCGATGTGTGTGGGTCGGGGACGGTGACCTCGACCGCCGAGGTCTCCTGGAGTCACATGGATGGGAAGTCACGGGATGGCTAGCCCGTACGGAAGTACGCCGACAACTCGAAAGCGCACGTGCGCTCATCCACCCGGCGCGGTACGAAGGGTTGCCCTACGTCGTCCTGGAAGCGATGGCGGTGGGCACTCCCGTCCTTGCGGCCGACATACCTGCCTTGCGGGCAATGAAACCAGCACTTCTGTACGCCTCGCCTGAGTCCCTACTCACACAACTAACGCCACTTCTCGGCGACGACTTCTACTGGCGTGAGGTCGCTACCGAGACGCACGAGTACGTCGCGCAAGCATTCAGTCTCGAGCGGCAGCAGTGTGCGCTGGCAGACCTGTATGGGGAACTCGCCCGCACTCCGTCCAGTTAGTCAGTCAGCACGTCCGCAGGCTGGGTCACGCGGAGCAGGATCGACTGAAGTCGCTCGGCCTGGGCCTGCCGGGACAAGCCAGCTCCTGCGGAGGGCGGAAGGGGCGGGATATGGCCCTGCGCGGACTTCTGTTTCGCCCACTCCCGCAGGGCAGTCGCTATCTCCTCGGGCTTATTCGCAACAATCCCGAGCGCCCTCTCGAATGAGATCGGCGGCAACCCCATGCTCGTAACCAAGCATGAGGATGGGGCGGCGCGCACCGATGTACTCGTAGAGCTTGCCGGTGTACGTGCCAACCTCCGACGGGTCGTTCCACATGAGTTGCAGCAACACGTCAGACGAGACCTGGATCCGCAGGGACTCAGCGTGAGACACGCGCGGGTAGAACTCGACCTTGTCGAGAACCCCCTCACGCTGTGCCAACTCCTGAAGGAGGTAGACGTTCGTCCCATAGAACCGGACCTTGACGTCGAGGTCTTCCTCGCCAGGAAGCGCCAATGCCCGGAACAGTGGCGTCGGATCTCGTCGATGACGATAGACGTAGCCGCAAAGAGATGGTGAGCTGATTGCCAGGCGCTCCTTGCGGATCAAGATCGTGGAAATCGTGCGGGTCGTAGCCGTTCTGGACCAACGTCACAGTCGCCTCCGAGCCACGCCGCGAGGTGCTGCGCCAGAGGTGGGGACACGGTCGTCCGGGCCGCGGAAGTGCGCACTGCCCGCTTCTCGATGCGCCGATCGATGAAGCGCCTGATCGACCCATGCAGGTAGTAGTCGCCGGACGCGAGGAGGTCCCTGTAGTCCGCGACCCACGGAACGCCGTACTTCTTGCTCAGGCGTGCGCCAACGACGAATGACGAGATGGCCCGCCACTGGCGACGATCACGTCCGGCACCCAACCGTCGGAATGCTCGGCCCTCCTGGCATGGACGGACCAGAACACGAAGGGGTCGGGCACGAGGAGCCCGGCACGTATTCCTCGGACCGACGCCCGCAGCGCGTCCGACACAAGCCGGCGGAGCCGACCGCCTGCGCCGGGCGCTGCGAGGAGGGGTTCTGTCCCTGCGATCAAGCGTCGTTTGCGTAGGCGCTCCCCCGCTTGTGCCGTCAGGTCGCTGAACCGAAGGACGGCTGTTGGATTGCCCAGCAGGTCAGCCGACTGCTCCGTCCCCTGCCATTCGGTGACTGGCGGAACGCGAGCGATCACCCGTGCTTGGTGTCCCAACTCGGTGAGATGGTGGGCGAACTTACCGACCCGCTCGGCTGCGATGGTGTTCTCGGGCGGGAAGTAGGGGCACACCAACAGGACCTTCACGGATTCACCGGCCGCGCAGAACCAGCAGGGGCGCGGTGTCCCAACTCCTCCAACGCCTCAACCGTCCGCCTGGCCGCATCTCCGCGGCCGAAGGCCATGGCATCCCGGCCCTCTAGCCCGGTCCTGAGGACCACCTGCTCGGCGAACGTGCAATCAGGATCCAGCACGTTCCACTTGTCCTCGAGCGTCTCGACCCACTCGGTCTCGGAGCGAATGGTCGTGCACGGTCGACGGAGAAGGAACGCCTCCTTCTGAATGCCCCCTGAGTCGGTCACAACGGCCTGAGAGCGCAGGATGGTCCAGATCAGCTCCAGGTATGACAGCGGAGCACACGGGCGCAGCGATCCCTGATCAAGCGCTACGTCGAACTTCTCAGTCTGTGCCCTCAAGCGAGGATGGACCGGCAGCACGACGGGCACGCTCAACCGAGCGAGCCCGTCGACAATCGCGGCGAGTCGCGCCGGGTCGTCCGTGTTGCTGGGGCGATGAACGGTCGCAAGAACAAAGGGCTGCGTAGGCAGTACGTCGAGATCCAAGGGGTGCTCTTCGAGGCGATCGCGGACACTAAGGCAGACGTCCGCCATGACGTCACCCACAAGAACGGATCGACCAGCGAGACCCTCTCGGCCCAGGTTCCGAATGGCGTTCTCGGTAGGAGCGAGGCAAAGGTCGGCAGCGTGGTCAGTCAGGACCCGGTTGTGCTCCTCTGGCATTTCCCGGTTCCAGGAACGCAGTCCCGCCTCGAGATGCGCCAGCGGAATCCCCAACTTCACGGCGGCGAGTGCGGCAGCCAGCGTGGAGTTCGTGTCCCCGTAGACGAGCACGCAGTCCGGCTTCGCGTCGACCATCGCCGCCTCGACACCTACCAGCATCTTCGCCGTCTGGACGCCATGTGAGCCGGAGCCGACGCCGAGGTGAATGTCGGCGTCAGGAATTCCAAGGTCACGGAAGAACACGTCGGACATCTCTGGGTCGTAGTGCTGGCCCGTGTGGACGATTGTGTGAGCCACGCCCGCGCCAGCCATTGCCGCTGCAACCGGCGCGAGCTTCACGAACTGCGGCCGGGCACCCACGACACTCAAGACTCGCAAGTCGCCTCCCAAGCACGTCGAGTCGAGGCGCCACTGTACCGGGAATCTGACAAATGTCCGGTGAAGCGAGTGGACTCATATTTCAAGTCTCTCCTTTGCTGCAAGGGCACTCGCTATACGCAGTCCGTCAGGATTTCGGATCTACGAGCTTTCGTACGAGGTGGCCCAGATTGCCAGCATCATGTCGAACGTGGCGGCGGGGACATGCCAGAGCGGAGTGATCGGGTCGCTGATCTTCGCCCGCTCAACGGATTAGCGGCCTGACGTTCGAGCTCACCGGCCCGCCAGTCGCCCGCTTACCGTTGCTTGGTCGTGGTCGACCCCTCGAGCACCGTCGTCGTCACGAACGGCGTGATCGACACTGGTTACGCGCGTCTGCCAGTCGAGTGCATCCGCTCCTGACCACCAGTTGCTGAGAACAGAGAACCAGCCCAGGCGCCGGACAAGCACCAAGAGACCGAAGAGGACCCACAGCTCAACCAAGAGACTGACGGTGAAGGGAAGCCACGGCCGAGCCGGCAACACCGCCGACCACTTCTTCGACATCTCCCGGTAGACCTGGCGACCGGTCAGGTTGTACATCTCCCTAGTCAAGTCGACGTGGATCTGCGGATAGAAGGCACCGCCCACCGGGGTGGGGTTCGGACCTCCAGCAAGGTGGGCAAGGCCGTAGGAACTTGCTCCACCTCCCATGTCGTACCGTCGGACCAGCGATGCAGCGGTCTCCTCACCCTCGCGCCAGAGGCGCCAGGCGTCGGCATCTTGCGTCTCGTCCGCGAACTCGCGCAAGCCAATCAACGAGAACAAGAATCCGTTCAGCACCAGTGCGGGCCGCTTGGTCGTGTACTCCTCGTAGAACTTGTGGCCGTGCCAGATGCGCAGCACGCCGCCCTGATTGACCGGCACGGCGAACGCCCGCATGGCTCGTCTGCCAGCATTCAGATACTTCTGGTTCCCGGTTAGCCGGTAGGTTCGGACAAAGAGAGATAGCGCTTGTCCCTGGGCCAGTGCAGAAACCCACGGAGCACGCATCTCAGTCCCTGCCCACTCCATTGGGTAGTCGAAGTGGTACGCCCAGGTCCCATCCGGTCGCTGATGTGAGAGCAGCCGAGTCAGCTGCCCGCAAGGACTGGACGCTGTGGCCCTTCGCGTGCTGCTCGAGTCCCATTGCGCCACCGTGACCGGGTTCTCTTGGGGCTTCGGCAGACCGTCGTACCGCACCTCAGGCACGCCGCCGACCATGACAACAATCGACTCCGATGCGAGGTCATTGCTTCGGAACCAGAGGTAGGCGTCATTGGGCTGCTGCAGCTGCGCGGCAACGGGGAGTGCTGCCGCCGCGATCGTGATGGCGGCTAGTATGACTGCGAGCAGTCTGAGCGCGAGGCGCCCACGTTCCCCCCTAGACATGTCGACCATCATGGGTGAATCGGACATCCCATTGTGACGGAAACTAGAAATAGCGGACGCAGTCACCGTTCTCAGCGCGGGTCCGAGCCCCGAGGTCTCCACTCCTCTTCAGGGCGGCGGTTCACGCCCTGCCCGCGAGCGGCCGCGGTGTGTCGGCACTCTTGTTCACATTCTGCGCCGCTCGCGTGTCATACCTTTGGATCGAGAAGCGATCAGACAGGGCGCGTTGGTTTCGAAAATCGCCGCACCGTGAGTTCCAGCACCGAGGGCCACGGCAGTTGGGGCGGGCTGGAGTATTTGCAGACGCCCCTGGGGCTAGCTGGGCGCCAATTCGAGCCTGACCTACTGCTCTCAACTAACAAATGGCCATGATCAGTGGCCGGTCTCGACGCGGCCGTAGTCGTCCTCGTAGCGCTGGATGTCGTCCTCGCCGGTGTAGGAACCGCGCTGCACCTCGATGATCACGAGCTCCTCGCTGGAGTCGTTGCACAGCCGGTGCTTCGCGCCCTGCGGCACGTCGATGCTGTGACCGGGGCCGGCGGTGACCGTCTCACCGTCCACGACGCAGGTCGCGATGCCGAAGACGACGACCCAGTGCTCGGAGCGGTGGTCGTGCGTCTGGTACGACAGCCGGCAGCCCGGCTTCACGTGAATGCGCTTGACCTTGTACCCGTGGTCCACGTCGATGACGTGCCACGAGCCCCAGGGCCGTTCCTCAAAGTCCATTCCCACGCGCGCTTCGTACTCCAGAGTCATGCAGATCGCCCCATTCGATTCCACCGACCAATGCTTCAGCGTAGGTGCGCGATCCGGGGCCCGGTCGCGAGACAGCGTATTTGAACGCCCGAACCCGACGCATTTTCCCCCAGATTGGGCACTTTGCTCGCTAGACCGCGGTCACCGAAGGTTGGGACGGACGTGCAGGCCGACTGACAGAAAGACTCGATGCACGATGGCCATGGGCCACGCTGCACTCCACGACCGCGGGGGATCTGGAGCTGCGGATGCCCAAGCTGCGCGAGGGGTCGTTCTTCCAGTCCCTGTTCGACTCGGCGACTGGTCGGGATGCTCCAGACGCTCGATCGCGACGACCATGGGACGCGCTCACCTGCGACGTGGGCTCGATCGGGAAGTCGCCGACCTGCGCGGGCGCTCGCGTCCGACGCGCGCTTCCGGTCGCGCACGCAGACGGTCGACCTGGTGCTGCCCGAACCGCCTCGCGGAGATCGTGCGGGTCGCTGCGGCGCGCTGCCCGGTCCTGCGTCGAGGTGCGTGCTCAGATGGCAGAAAGTGCTGGCTCCCGTCGGCATGTCCTCTGGCACATGCGACCAGGTCCGAGAGGCCGAAATGCCGCGACGCATTCCAGGTTTGGCCTCTCCGACGGTGGGACTCTGGAACACAATGATGAGGGGACGCGTACCGGACAGGCGCTGGGCATGAGGGTTCGCCGACCCTGAGGAGTTCTATGCGTACATGGCGGCTCGCCAGCCGATCCCGCAGCGACACCGCCTTTCAACTGTCCGGACACGCCACGCTTCGCGCATCTCGAGGGCACCGCGAAATCCCACTACTTCCGACGTTCATGCGCGCCGCGACTCATCCGACGAGCGTTCATCAAGGACCGGAGGAGCAGCGATGAGGCACTTCAACGAGAAGATCTGCCTCCTACGCGACATCCGAGGTCGCGTCAGCGGCACCTGGGGGGATCCCACCCGGTGCGAGCCGGTCAACCGGCGCACCCGGGGGACAAGGCGCCGCGCGATCGGGGTCGCCTGGGGAGCTGCCGTCGTGCTGGCCGGCGTTGCCGGCTGCGCCCCGTCCCATACTGTCGCTTCTCGAACGGCCACCTCGCCGCTAACTGCGATTGCTGGCCCAAGCACTTCGCCAATAGTGAGGGCAGATGCCAGCGCCCGGATCAACAAGATGATCAGACGCCAATCCGCCGGTGGCGGAGGGACAGTCCGATTGTCATCGGGCATCTACCAGATCCGGTCAGCCATAGTGCTCAAGAGCAATGTGACGCTCCAAGGGGCTGGCCGAGGCTCAACGGTCATACGGGTTATGTCGCCGAGGGTAGTGAGTTCAGCCTTGATGGGCTATTCGCGTGATGCCGTCCGCAATTTCTCCCTGCGTAATCTCACGGTTGATGCCAATTACCTGAGAAGCGAAGCCGCGATCAACGCCATCCAAGTAGCCAACAGTAAGCGCTTCGTTGTCTCCAATGTCAAGGTCGAGAATGCCGGAAGGAACGGGATACTCTTCCTCGCTGCTCCCCCGGGGGTTTCCGAAAGCCCCGTCGTGCAGAACTCACTGATTGAGAACTCAGGCTTGGCCTCGACGGATGGCAATGACGGCTTCGGCGTCCGGGCGATTGACACGGCAAGGGTGACTGTCAGGAACAACGTTCTCAGGCACAACACAGGTATGGGCATCGGCCTGAGCCTCAGCCCGACCTACGGTATCGGGTCTCCCGACTCACAGATACGAGGCAATCTCATCTATGAGGCGCCCTCGAAAATCGGATACGAAGCGATCGGCGTTACCGTGAAGTGTGACCGCTCAACGATTGCCGATAACACAATCCTTGACAGTCACGACAACGGCATATCGGCATCAAGTGACCACAGCACCGTTACGCGCAACAGGATCAACGGCTCAATGAACCACGGTATCGCTGTGGGTGGGAGCCACAATATTGTCTCCTACAACTCCATAAACCATCCCGGATTCCATAGCGCACGAGGTGGTCCTCTAACTTACGCCGGCATTGCCCTGGACGGCAGCTACAACAAATTGATCGAGAATCGGATAAGCGACACGCGTTCACCGCGAACCTTGGCCTACGGCATAAAGCAGAACGCGACCATTGGAGGCAACACACTAGAGCGAAATATCATATCCGGCTGGTTACTCTCGAAGTATTACTGGACGCCTCGCGGAGATGACGAATTGTCAGACGACAACACAATCGTCGAGCCATGAACCAAGGATGCCTGGTGATTGCCCGGCCAGCGATCGCCGACGGTTAGTGCACTCCGAACGGCGACAGCACCGCAATGAGCACTCATTCGGGCTTTGGGAACGTTGGTGACATCCCGTCAATCGACCTCTCGCAAGCTGGGTCCCGCCGTAGTGTCGTCTCCGGGAGGAGACCTACGGGCACAAACCACATCGCAGGCCTGCCGAGAGTGGGATCAGGCTGACGTATCGAGCCGTAGCGGGGTGAGAGGTAGTGGCAACCATGCCGGCGGTGGCTGCAGTCGAGGTCCAGGTCGCGACGTCGCTGGAAGCTCTGGAAGAGCATGCAGATGCCTGGGATCGCTTAGCGCTCGGGTCGCATGAGCATCTGCCAATGCTCTCCCACGCCTGGGTGGCATCATTCTTCGAGACGCAAATGACGGACCGGCCGTGGCGCTGTCTCTTCGCCTACCAGGGCGACGAACTCGTGGGAGTCGTACCGGTCATTCGGTCTCCGGGACCGGTGCGCCCCCGCCTCCTCGCGCCGGCGGGCTGGCACAGCCCATTTGCGTATCCCTTGCTCGCGCCCCAATTCGCTGCGGCAGCGTTGAGGGCGCTCACCGACGAACTGTCCGCGCTCGATCCGGGTTTGTGGATGCGGTTCTCCAATGTCCGGGAATCGTCGCCCCTCTTGGATGCACTCTCGGTGCTCCAACCGGACATGCGCGTGCTGCGGCCATGGACGGTGGAGGGTTACCAAGGCTTGTTGGTCGACACGAGCGGCTCCTTCGACGACTTTCAAGCCCTTCTCAGCAGGAACTTCAAGAAGACGCTGAGACGTCAGAGGAATCGAGCGCGCCGGGACCACCGTGTGGACTTCGATTTCATATCGGGAGGAGAGGCGGCGCCTGAACTGCTCGAGGACTTCATGCGGCTGGAGGCATCGGGTTGGAAGGGAAGGGAAGGGACGGCCATCGCCTGTGACCCCGCCCGCGTGGCGTTCTTCCGATCCGTCTGCCGTCGCCTTGCGCGCCGTGGGTGGCTTGAATGGCAGTTGGCAAAGTTTGACGGCACAGTCGTCGCCGCGGATCTCTCGCTGCGATTCAGCAGATCGCTGGTCTCGTGCTGGATCGCCTACGATGAGCGCTTCAGGGAATACAGCCCAGGAAATCTGCTCCTCAAGGAGACGCTGGCCCGCTCATTTGCCGATGACCAGATCGATGAGCTCAACTGCCTGAGCGACCCGCCATGGATGCACGTGTGGCACATGTCAAGAGCAAGGTACTTCGACATCATCGTCAGCCCGCGCACGCCGTTGGCGACGGTCTCCAGCGTGGTCGATGCCGCCGGCCCAAGGCGCATGTACAACATCGCAAGGGACCGCGACCGTCTCCGTCGTCTGAGCCGGTCGGTTCGCCTCAGGCTCGGGCAATCTACCGTCCGCGAGGGCGATGGTGCCGCCGACTTCCGGCCTTAACCGCGTAGCGCTGGATGTCGTCCTCGCCGGTGTAGGAACCGCGATGCGCCTCGCACGATCACGAGCTCCTCGCTCGACTCGTTACACAGTCGGTGCACCTCAGCCCTGCTGCATGGGACACGCCCTCGTGGTCTCTTACCGGATACCCTCCATGGTCCACGCGCCCCTGTCTTCGCCATTCTGAATCACACGGTGCCCGGGTTGGCCATCTGCGTAACGTCGGCCGTAAGCCACACTTCGGCCAGGCACCATGTTGAGAACGACGCCGAACGTGTGCCCGCCCACCGCCTGGAGTCGCTCTATCGACCGGCCCAGCTGTTCCCTGGTGGTCTTTCCGCTACGAACCACGAGAAGCGCTCCGTCAGACTGCGCGGTGAGCAGCGCGGCATCAGTGACAGGTAGCAACGCGGGGGCATCCACGACGACCATGTCGTACGTGCGACGCACCTCATCGAGAAGCTCGGCCATCGCGCGCGACTGGAGCAGCTCGGACGGGTTCCGAGGAATCAGCCCACTCGCGAGGACGGAGAGCGTGGGGACGGGGCAGTACTCCTGAGTCGCGTCACGCAACTCGAGGCGTCCAGTAAGGACCGTAGTCAGACCCACTTTGGACTTCAGCGACAGATAGTCGCTGATCTTTGGCTGGCGAAGGTCCGCCTCCAACAGCAGCACTTTCAACCCGGCTTGGGCCATGGTGATTGCCAGGTTTACCGCGGTGCTCGTCTTGCCTTCCTGAGGGACCGAACTTGTCACCACGATGAGCTTGCTGGGCTTGTCGACATCGACGAACTGAAGATTGGTCCGCAAGACGCGGAACGCCTCCGAACGGGCGTCCCGTGAGTCCAGGGAGTCGAGCAATGGCTCGTTCACTGCGTCGCGGTCGTAGTAGACCTCGCCCAAGATGGGTGCCCCCGCCGTCCTGACGACGTCGTCTTCTGACTTGAGACTTCCGTCGAGCACCTCCCGCAGCAGGGCTGCCCCGACGCCGAGCAAGAGTCCAACGACAACAGCGAGGACCAAGTTCTGCGACGGCTTGGGCGACACAGGCGTTTCAGGAAAACGCGCGGGATCGACGATCGTCGCGGTCACGGGTGGTGTGCGTGTGCCCGGAGGTGTCTCCAAGTTCCTGACCAAGGTGGTTAGCTGCTCAGCGACGGTCTGGGTTAACCGTTGCGCCACGCGTGGATTCGGATCGGAGGCGGATACCTCGAGGATGACGGTCTCCGGCAGAACATTGGTAGTGATCCTTTGGGAAAGCTTCGCCGGATCCACGGAGAGCCCCAGGGTGTCTGCAACGCGTTCGGACAGCTTCTCGCCTTTGGCCAGGTCGGCGTACGACATGACGCGTTGGGCCGAGAAAAGCCCACCCTGGTAAGTCTGTGTGCCATCACCAGGTGGAGTTGAAACAAACAGCTGTGCAGTTGAGGAGTACTGCGGCGTCGACCCAAGTGTGAGCGAGAGGGCGATGGTGACGGCGAGCCCGACGATGGTGGCGATTACTCTCCATCGACGTCTCAGCACTCGTACATACTCAACTAGTTCCATTAGGTATCCCCTGTTCGTTCGTACCGACTGCTGCTCGGCGAAGGTTGAGTTACCACTAGAGGGCGCTGGTCCAAGACATGTCTTTCCTCTGTGCGGGGCATATCGGCGGGGGTTGAAGAACTCCGCAAGTCGGAGTCGCGATTCCTCCTCTGGCGAAAGCGCCTTAGTCCGCCCGCCAGGAGGAGACACGCGAGAATAACCGGCGTTGCCCTACCTTCCCCGATATAGAAATAGCGCGGAAGTTCCATAATAGATATCGCCAGGCTCGCGAACGATACGAGTGCCACGACAGAACCCGCTCTCGCGCGGCGATAGATGATCGCCATTGCAAGGCCGAAAGAAAAGAAGATTAAGGGAGCGAATACGGGGCCCACATCCCAAACGACACTCAGCATGCCGACGTTGTTGTACTCCGGGTTTGCCCTCTGCTCCAGAAATGGAATCCAAGTCTGGGTCGGGTCAGCCGGCGCTATCGCGTAAGGCAGGAACTCATCTACTCCCGGCAGGTTCCAGAACCACGCCACGGAATAGAAGGGGATGTGCTCTGTCGGGAAGGAGTGCAGAAGAAGTGCCGAATTGTTGACCGCCGTGGCGTAGTAACCGCCTAGTCGGGACAGCGCGAAATCGGCGAAAGAGGTTCCCGTACGGGAATAGTAGAGTGCCCAACTCCGCGTCGCTTCCGTGAGGCCGAAAAGGATTGCCAGCGCAAACGGCGCGAATGCCGGAAGAACTCGGACGAGAACATTTGACACGAATCCGCCACCGGCCGACGAGCCCTCCTGCCAACCCCTCCGGACACATGCATATGTCAAGATAGCCGCCGAAACAACTTCCAGAAACGCAAGCCGTTCGGCGTACAGGATTGCTCGTACGGTGGAAAGCAGAATTATGACCACAAGCGGCCAACTCGACCGGGGAATACCCATCTTGATACGGAGGACATAGACACTGGCAGCCACAACGCCGACCTGCATGAAGCTTGTAACACCGGCAATGGGAGCGAGCGGCTCCTTGATCGCATCGAAGTTCGTCGCTCCCCCACTGAAGATGCTCACCAACGTGCCACCAATGTCGGCTCCTCGGACGAGGCCGATGCCGAACCAAGCCGCATAGGCCGCCAAGGTGATCACGAAGAGCATCGGCGCTTTCGACGCGACATAGGTCAAGTCGACGTGCGAGAAGGCGACCTGGGCCTCCTACACCTTTGCGAAGCAACGACGCCATGGCCCCAAGGAGCAGGCCGCCGAGAGAGGCGACCGCGACAACAAGAAGCCCTTCGTCGAGAGCTTTGGGAACCCTCCAGAGTTGCCAGAAATCGTGCGCTGGAACGAAGAACGGGATGAGAACGAACGGCACGACAATGAACAGGCTCAACACCGTGGGGTTGGCCCACCACGCGGCACTCCTCCAAGAGAGCATGTGCTGAGCATCGATTCTTGGGATGCCCGGTCCAGGCTTGTGAGTGATCTCAGTCACCCCCGCCGCGGCTCAGGGCAAGTTGCGCAGTGATGTAGCCGTCCACGCGGCCAACAAAGACAGCGGCATTCAGGCTCGCCTCCGCCAAGTCCCCCCTCACGCCATGGAACAGCATGCGGACCAAAGGAGCGACCATCATTCGTACGGATCTCGCCCAGCCGTAGTACCGGCAATAAACAGCTCCGGTGCCGCGACCGTATTTCCTCAAGCGTTCACGCTCGTGTCGCGGAGACTCAGCGACGAACTTGTCCTCATGAAACCGGATATCCGGATCGAAGTAGACACGGCCACCTCGCTGAAGGCCTCGGCAGGAGAAAATCCGTGCCCTCGCCCGACTGCCAACGAGTCTCGGCTCCCAGACCCAACTGCTCATCCAGCGGACCGGCCAAGTCCCAGAAGGAGCGACTGAAGCAGGTCGTGGTCTCGTACGTATTGCGCCAGACGGAATTCGCGTCCAGTTTCTGGGCCAGGGAGCTATAGCGGTCCCTGTAAGGCGTTCCATCGCCATGCGAGAGAGCGCCGCTGACTGCGACGGGGCCCTGGCTCAGATAGACCGCCACTCGACCAAGGACGGCGCTCTCCAACCAGACGTCGTCGTCGACGAAGACCAACCCTTCGCAGTCGACGAGGGCCGAGACACCCACGTTGCGCGCTCGCGACGCGCCACGCGGACACTCAAGGTGAGTGATGCACAACCTTGACCGCCAGCCGTCCAAGACTCGTTCAATCGCTGCCGTGTCGCCCTGGGTCACCACGACGACCCCGTGCGGCTGATGCTCTTGGTTGGCCAGCGACTCCATGAGCCGGTCGAGCTTGTGGTCCCTGCCGATCGTCGGGATGACGACACCGATCCTCAACTGCGCCACGTCGTGCGGATTCACGTTTCCCCCCGCGCTATCCAATAGAGCCCAGCCGCTTGCATGAGCTCGGCAAGGCACAACCCCAAGAACGCTCCACTCGCTCCGGCCACAGCCGTGCCTGCACATCCGGCGACCGCAGAGAGCGGCGAGGTCACCATCCTCAGCCGCAGAGGCCTCCCAAGGACGTGACGGGCACGGAGGACGACGCCGAACCCGAGACCTATCCCGATCGCAGCTCGGTCGGCGGCTGCCCACCCGATGAGGTCCTGTGCGTTCTCCCAGGACGGACCCAAGAACTGTCGAGCCAGGGATTCCGGCAAGGCCAGCAGCGTCAGCCAGGCCAAGGCCGCGACGAGGACACAGGTGAGACCGATGTAGATGGCGAGCTTCATGCCAGCTACCGCCGGCGTACGACGCAACTCCGCAACGCCGTAGAGCCGTACAACATTGAAGAGGACGCTCACAGGGCCCAACAAGGCGACGGCTAGCCGTAGGGCTCCTGCTTCTTCGCGAGAAACGAGCGAGGCGACGGCCAGGAGGACAACATACTGCGCGCTTCCGCCGACTACTGCCTCGACGAAAAGCGTGCCACGCACGCGGGCTTGAATTCGGCCCGGCGCACTTGTCCGAGGCCAGCTGGCAAGGAACCGCAGACGCGTCAGCCCCACGCTCAGCACATAAACGAGGGCCGGGACGAAGACGACTCCCCAAGCCAGTACCGCCCACAGGGAGGTGTCTTCTGAACAGGAAGCAACGCGAAGGCGGCTATCCCCAGAGTCAAGCTCCCCATGCCCAGGAACCCTGTCTGAGCCGCGCGACCAGACGCGATGAGCAGACCTCGGACCGTGTCGGCGAAAAGCCCGAGCAGGCAGACACCCGCGAACGCCAGCGCTGCCACAGGGTCCTTCACCAAGACATACGCGATGATGCCGCCCACCAGTGCCAGGAGCGTGCTGACTGCTACGCCCTGCCACGCAGCCCTCAAGAGCCGTTGAGCCCTGTCGTTCGTCTGCTCCGAATGGGCTATGACCGCCACTTCAGAGACGAGTGCCTGCTCCGCGGTGAAGAGCAGGACGTATGTGCCGTTCAACAGCGCGAAGGCGCCGAACTCTGCCGGTGCAAGGACTCGCGCAGCACCGATCACGACTACGAAGCTCAGCGCAGCGCTGGTGCCCTGGTCGACGAGGCCATAGGCCAACCGTTGGCCAACAAGCCCAACCCGCCCCTCTCGCCTCAAGCTGATCGTCATGGTGCGAGCTCACTTAGCCGACCAACGATCGCCTTGCGATGGTCGAGAAGCCCTTGTTGCGTTTCGTCGATACGTTTCCAGTAACCAAGCGGAGACTCAGCCAGGAACGCCGCTTGGTCGGCGACGAGACATGGGTCGAAGGAACCCGCTCGGTGCACGAAGTCTCCGACACCGAGGTCAGCGAACGCCGAGTGCCCCTTCCTTTCATACGCGATGTGCACAGCAGGAATGCCGTTCAGTACGGCCTTGAGGGCTCCATGCAGTCGCACCGAAACCACGGCGTCGACCATGCCTTCCTTCACTGCTTGATCAAGCCACATGGCGGGACGCACTCCCAGCCGCTGGTACAGCGGCAGGTCGCGATTGCCGGCACCGGCCTCGCTCTGCAAGAGCGGGACCACTTTCCTTCCAAGCATTTCCAGCATGAGACGCACCCGGGCCTCATATCCCGGACGCCGGTCCAGGGCGCGAAGGACGACGCCGACCTTGCCGTTCGGCGTCCTCGGGGCAATGTCGGTACGCTGCGCCACCGCCATAACGGCAAGGTCAGGGACCCTCGTAACGTTGTCCAGGGCAGCCAGTTCATCGGCGGAGCGATCATCCCGGACGTAGATGGTGTCGCAATGCCTCAGCAGCTCGAGGACTCTCCTGCGTGATCGTCCCAACGGTCCGATGCTTTGTGGGAGCAATAGACAAGGCGCGGGCGCATGCACGGCCATTCGCAGTTGTGGAATGTGTGCGACAGCTGTCTTGGCGGCCTCGACGGGTCGCCCGAACCGGAGGTATCCGCCCCCCACGGGCGCTATCAAGGAGGCGTCTGAGAAGGACGCCTCGAGCCGCTTCACACTGCCACCTGCGACGGCTCGGGGCACCTCAGTGAATCGTCGCCCGCGACCGATGCAGTCTGCCGCCGGGGGCCGCGACAACCGGAAACGGGACCTGGAAAGACGATGGGTCAACAGCGACCAATCTAAGCTCGGAAACCCGGTGTCCGGCCTCGACAAGGAGTTCGGCGGAGAGGTCCACGAGCAGCCCGTCACCGGCGTTCCTTGCGCTGTAGGCATTGGAGACAATCGCGCTCATCGGCCCGACCCAACGCCCTCGAAGCACCGTCGGTGACCCCTTGCGCTTGTTTCCCAGCTGTAGCGGTCCGCATTCTTGATCCCTGCTCGGCGAAGTTCGGTCGCAGTCAGGGGTTCACTCCAGATCTCTCCGATGGCGCCCGCGATGCAGTTGACGTTCAACGGATCCACCAGCAGCGCTGCCTCTCCGGCCACCTCCTCGAGTGAGCCGCGTCCGCTACACACCACGGGAGTGCCACATGCCATGGCCTCAAGGACAGGAAAACCGAATCCCTCATAGAGAGAGGGGAAGACAAAGACAGCAGCGGCCCGCATGAGCGGGGCGACGGCGTCTTCGGAAACCTGTCCAAGGTAGGTCACTCGTTGTGAACGCTTGATCTCCTCAAGGATGTCGTCGGCATCCCATGCCGGCCGGCCCACAATGACCAGCCGAGCGTCCACCCGCTTCAGCTGCTGCGTTTCAAACGCGCGAACCAGCCGAACGAGGTTCTTCCTGGGATCGAGGTTCCCCAAATAGAGGCAGAATCTCTGTGGGAGTGGGAACCGCCGCAGCACCGCGTGGTCCTCTTGGTGCCAGGGCTGGAACCGCTGATGGTCAATGCCGTGGGGAATCACGGATATGCGGCCGGCTGGAACGTCGAGGGCTCGCACGAGATCGCGCGCAGAAGACCTGGAGACGGTCACCACGTGGTTGGAGACGGCCGCAGCCCTCGCCGTTCTGCGTCGCCATATCCGTTCGGACAACGGCGAACGAACGCCCTCGATGTGCAGCGAAGCCATTCCGTGAATGGTGGTGACGATGGGTACTGACCCCCTCGCCACAGGCCCGGTATCGGCCGGATAGTGGATGACATCAATCCCCGCGCTCGCCGTCGAGAAGGGCCACGCCGCTTCAGCGATCAAGAACTCAACGCCAGGGGCGCCCGGCAGTCGCAAGCGCCCCGAACTCAGCGGCGTGTAGGCAACACCTTCCGACGGAAGGCTTCTTCGCAGCTCTTGGACGTAGCGACTGTTCCCACCCACCCGATGCTTGATCACGCGCTCGCTCACTCCGACGATCACGGATGCCTCGTCGCGTCGTCGTACGCCCACACAAGCGCCTGCCTGCAGTCGTCCGAGCGGTCGTGGGCAAGGGCAGCGCTGAGTTCACCGGCCTGCTTGCGCGCCTGATCGGACATCAACTGCTCGACCAGCAGGTCGGCCAACTCAGATGGCGTGCGGGCGAGCAGAGTCAAACCGCGATCCGCGAGAACGGGCAACCACCGCGCAACTACGGGCTTTGCGGCAGCCAACGCCTCCTCGATCGACACCGGACTGCCCTCCCAAGCAGCGCTGTGCACGAAGACATCAGCATCACGCAGGATTTCCTGGGTTTCTTCCCGGGGTCTCCATCCACTAACGCTCATACCAGCTGAAATTAGTTCCTGTTTTAAGTCCGCATCACCGTCACCTACCCACAGAAACTCAGTATCTGGGCAATCATCAAGAACCTTCTTGACCATGCCTGCCATGAAGGCTGGATCCTTCTGAGGGCAGATTCGCCCAACCGCTATGACGCGGCGGCCCGGCGTTCTTTGCCTCGGTATCTGCACACCATCGTGGGGTCGAAATACCGGTACGGCGCAGGCAGGACGGTCGAACAGGAAGCGATGGCATAATCGTGACTCGTGTTCACTCACGGTCACGAATGTCGAAGTGCGAAAGGACATGAGACTCTCCGCGGACTTGAAGAGCGTGCGCAAAGCCTTACCGATATCCGTTCGCTCAAAAGCGAAGCAATGCGGCGAGTAGACGATGGGAATCTCACGGATGAACGGATTCATACGCACG
Source organism: uncultured Actinomycetota bacterium (assembly GCA_963721165.1). GTDB lineage: Bacteria > Actinomycetota > Actinomycetes > Propionibacteriales > Nocardioidaceae > Nocardioides_C. Next base: position 34,502 of record CAVRIE010000016.1, read on the forward strand.
TACACGCCGGCGAGCGAGGAGTGCGCGTGTATCACGTCCGGCCTATACGAATTCGTCAGGAAGCTGAGTTGCACCATCCGCATCAGGTGTCCCTTTGCGAGTGAAAACTGCGTCACCTTCGGTGACACTTCACCTATCTGCGCATCAGGCCGCTCGGCGCCTACCACTATGTGCTCGAGCTCGGCGGTCTCCGTTGCCCAGTAGTTGATGGCGGCCTGAACCCCTCCGCCAAGCGCCTCGGAGACGTGCATAACCCGCATTCGGGACCACCTTCGTTGCTCGCTACCAAGCCGTGTCACTCAGCCAGCACCACAGACAGGGGGTCGTCGTAGTCCATCAGGACCGAGACGATCGAATCGCCGGTGACCGGAGCGTGGTTGGACCACAGCACCTCGATGCCGGCCTCGTGGAACTCCTCGCAGTCACCCATGTACGCGCGACCTCCCGTGCCCGCGAGATACGCGTCGGCGTTGTAGCGACGGAGGACACTGACCAGGCCAACGCTGCCGCGCCCCTCAGGTGGAAGCCCGATGGCAACCGGCGTGCTGATCCCGAGTAGCTCTCGGACACCGAGAATCAGCGACAGATTGAACTGCCATAGGTGTTCGGTCTGGATGCCCTCGACCATGTCGAGGAGCGTCTTGCCCATGAAGTGCCAGTTACGGGCGTCGCGATAGCGCCCGACAATGAGGTCGGTCAGCACACGACGAGCTTCATCGGGGCGGATGCGCACGTCACAGATCCGAGACCTTGAAGGGCTACCCACAACCGGAATCGAGGCCCAGTGGCCCCGCATGGCCACACGACGCTGGTAACCACGTGCCTGGAACTGGTCGTAGATCTTGAGGTCGAAGAGATCTGCCCTGGCCATCTTGAACCAGAACCCGGAGTACGGGAGAAGGTCCGCTTGGTGAGTTGTGACGATCATCGAGCCACCCCTGAACTCACGTTGTGGGCGGTCTTCTCCGCTGCGTCGGATCGGTCGCGGACACGCTTCCGCGCGTGGGGTGCGTTCCCGTTCGCCAGAGGGCTTCCCTGAGTGCGTACGGCGCGAACCAGCGCGTACTGCTCTGCCCAGGCGACCTGCCGCGGCGACCCCAGCGCGTGCGCACCCTCCTTGATCCCGTTCAGAGGATGTGGGCCCTGGACCTGCTGCGACGCGTAGGCCATGACAGCCATGACCTTCCGGTCGACCTGGGACTCGTCCAGGGACTCGAAGACGTTCCAGCGAAGGTCGCTGGGGTACAGCGCCAGGTCGTAGGCAGGCACGTCGTAGACCATGACGGTCGGCGGGTACCAGTGCTGAGCGTTCATCGACAGTCGGGCGGAACGCATTCCCGCTTCGTAGGCCGCCACATGGTCCTGGTGTGTCGACGGGTAGGGCAGGTAGAGCTCGGCGGGACGACAATTGCCGAGGACGCTGTCGAGCATCCCGACGAGGTCGTGCATGTCCTGGCCGACGCGCCCGTCGGGGAGGTCCAGGAAGACGGCGGTGGAGTAGCTGAGGATTTCTCGAGCGGCCTCGAATTCCTTGGCGCGCACTCCATCCGGCCGCGCCAACACAACAACGGCGCTTTCTTCTGGGTACTTCGCCAAAAGGCCGCCACAGCCGAGCACCTCATCATCAGCATGCGGCGCCAAGACCAGACGTCGAATTCCATTCAACACATCGGACGGGTTCGATTTCGGGTTGCGCATGGCCCCCCCACAAAATAGAAACGACTAGGTCGCGAGAAGGAGCGCGGAGAGCCTCCGCGAACGAAATGGGGTGCTCGATCTTCCCTACGAAAACCGCTGGGTCCCCGGCTTCTCGTGGACCAAATTAGGAGCGCTGGAGGGGCGCTCAAGGGGATACCCCCGAAGAGCACGCCGAATACCTAATGCTGGGGAAAACGCGCGCTGCCACTTGCAGGGCTCAACGCCCTTTTTCGTCGAGAGTTCGGACATGTCGACGGAAGCCCACCCCGACTAAAGCCAGCAGCCCGCGCATACCGCGCACGTACAGGCGACGTCTATATGCGGATTTTACCGAAGGACGGGCGCCGGCGTGTCAGTGGCGGCGAGTCGGCCGCTGTCCCCCAGACAAGGGTCTGCGCCAGACACCGGTTGGCCTCGGGACCAAACCAGAGTCAGCCTGTTGGGCACGGCCTGAGAAACCGCCCAGGCTCCGGAGCGGTAGAGCGCCGTGGAGCGCGGGGATCAGCGCAGGTTGGGGCGGACGTGCAGGCCGACCTCGGGGTCCACGACGACCTCCTGGGCGGCGGGGATGCCGTCCGCGTCGAGCGTCGCCTCCATCGGGACGCTGCGCTTGACCATGCCGAGTGCGATCGGGCCCAGCTCGTGGTGGCGGGCCGACGTACCGACGAATCCGACGCTCTTGCCGTTGTGCAGCAGCTCAGCACCACGCACCGGAAGCCGGTTCTCCGACCCGTCCAGGTGCAGCAGCGTGAGCCGGCGCGGCGGACGGCCGAGCGTGTGCACGCGCGCGACGGTCTCCTGACCGCGGTAGCAGCCCTTGTCGAGGTGTACGGCGGTGCCGATCCAGCCGGCCTCGTTCGGGATCGTGCGGTGGTCGGTGTCCAGGCCCAGGCGGGGCTCGCCGCGCGCGATCCGCAGCGCCTCGAACGCCCACATCCCGCACGCCGGCCCGGCGGCCTCCGCGAACTTCTCCAGCTCCGTGCGGGGCACGAAGACATAACCGGAGTACGGCGCACCGTCGACCCGGGCGGCGGGGCGCCATGCCACGGCGACGTCCTCGGTCACGTCGGTGACCTCGACCCGCATCATGAACCGCATCTTGTCCAGCCACTCGACCAGGGCGGGGGCCTGTCCCGGTTCGACATGGGCGGTGAACGTCTCGCCGTCGTCGACGCCGTACATCGCGTGCTCCACGTGCCCCTGGGGGCTCAGGACCAGCGCCGCGGTCGGGACGTTCGGGGCGAGGCTCTCGAGGTGCTGGGAGGTCAGCGAGTGCAGCCAGGTCAGCCGGTCGGGGCCGCTGACCCGCACCACGCCCCGGTGGGACAGGTCGACGAACCCCTCGCCCGACTCCAGGACCCGCTGCTCGTTGTTGAAGGACCCGTAGTGGGCGGCGACGGGTGAGTCGATGCCGTCGCCGGCGACTGCTCTGGGGAGTCTCAGAAGGGGGCTTGGTTCGGTGTGGGACACGACTTCGAGCGTACTCGCCGTCCTGGACCGCTCCCCTGCCTGAGCCGCCGTTACCGAGACGTGACTCGGACGCCGTAACGAAAGCCGACCCGCTCCGTTGGGCACCGCAAGGGGACGCATACCCATGTCATCTGGCCGACAGGTCGGGGGGACGAAACACGCTCACGGAAGGTGAACGGATGAGAAGTAACCCGAGGAGGCTCAGGGCAGCAGCAGCCGCCCTGGCCGCGATCGCCCTCGTAGCTGTGGGTCCAGGCACGGCGTCGGCCGACGAGCACGACACGCTCAAGGACGTACTCACGTCAGTTGGGCTGGGCGGACAGCCCTCGTCACCCGACGCCGAGGACCCGGAGGACGCCACCGCGGGCACCCCCGCTCCGTCTCCGACATCGGACGACGACTCCGAAGGCCACGAGACCGAGGACCCGAAGGCCCCGGACCACGGACGCGGCACCGTCGGTGACGTCGACCTGCAGGACCAGGACGTCGCGACCGTCGGCGACAGCGACGCCACGGTCGAGGACGACGACAGCACGACCGCCGACTCCACCCTGCTCGCCATCGGCGGCCAGGAGATCATGGGCGCCCACGCCGACTCCAGCGGCGAGAAGGAGTCGCACTTCGGCGACCCGCTCGCGCCCCTCTGTGACGGCAGCGAGGGCCAGGTCTGCCTGCGCCTGCTGTACGCCGACGCCTGGGCGTCCGACGACGGTGACACCTCGAGCTCGCACAGCCAGAGCGGTGTGGCCGACGCCTGCCTCGGCGGCACGAACACCGACCCGGCCGGCGAGTGTGACGGTCAGGCGTCCGTGGGCGTGCTGAACAGCCATGGCCACGCCGACCGCGACCAGGCCAGCGGCCAGACCATGGCCAGCTCGAAGTCCGACATCGCCGACGTGTGCCTCAAGGACGACCCCTCGACCGAGGGCTGTGCACTCGGTGCCGGCGCCCTGCACTCGAGCGGCCAGTCCGACTCCGGCGGGTCGCAGGCTGCTGCGGAGCGCGAGTCGTACCTGCTCGCCGTCGACGCAGGTGGCAAGGAGCAGGGCCGCTACAGCGACCCGACCGACGTGTCCCTCCCCCCGGGGTGCCCCTCTGGCACGTCGCTCGTGTGCGTGTTCCTGAACCAGGGTGAGACGTACGTCGGCAAGGGCGTCGCCGGACACGCGCAGGAAGCGCTCCACGCCGCTGTGCTGCCCGGGAACCTCGACCTGATCGTCGAGCTCTCCCGCACGGAGACGCTGGTCCACAACGACGGCGGCGAGGCTCCTGTGACGACGCCTTCCGGCGGGACGGCTGCACCGGGCTCCGGTGGTCCGGGGATGCCCGGTGGCGGTGGCGGCGGCGTGCTGCCGAACACCGGTGGTGTCTGGAGCGGGCTTCTGGCTCTCGGCCTCGGTGGCGTCGGTGTCGGCGCGCTGCTGACCGCCTACGGCCGTCGCCGCGCGCTCGGGCTCGCCTGAGTCTGAGCGGCCGTCCGGGCGTAGGCCTGGGCAAGCAAGTTGAACGACCGAGGGCCGGTGACCCCGTCACCGGCCCTCGGCATCAGTAGAGGTCTTTGCAAGGCGTTTTGGGGAGGGAGCAGAGGACATGGGAGCAGGTCTTCAGGAGAAGGAGCGGGACGCTGAGGCGCCGGTCGCGGGCCGACGCCGGCGGATCGCCGTCAAGGGCGCACGAGTGCCCGTCGCCATCGGGGTGTGCGCGCTGCTGATCGCGGGCTTCCTCGGCTACCTGACTCTCAGGGACACCGTCTTCGACAACTCCTCCGCAACATCTGCCGACGGCCCGTACGTCTCCAAGGAGGCCGGCTTCAGCGTCGACGCGCCCGCGGCCCTGCAGAAGGAGACCAAGGGCCGCACGATGAAGTTCACGACCAAGGACAAGAGCCTGGTCATCAACGTCGGCCCCGGCGAGTCCGGCCCGCTGAAGGCGGCGGACCAGCAGTTCCTCGACCGGATGAGGCAGGGGTACCGCCGCTTCGACCTCATGGCCACCGAGCCGATGAAGGTCGACGGCCGACCCGCGATCACCTCGTCCGGCCAGGCGACCAACGCCAACAACGTGCGGATCCGGTTCGTCGTCGTCACCGTGCAGGCCGAGCCGCGCAACTACACGATCGCCGCGTACACCGCCCACGACTCCGACCCGGCCGTCGTACTTCCGCTGGTCAACGCGGTCGCCAACGGGTTCCACGTGCTGCCGTAGGCCGGGCACGTTGGTAGCACACCTGTGCTGCCAACGCCCGGTCGTCGCCCCCGCTGCGTGAACGGCTCATCGCGGTCAGCTACGCGGGCGGCGCCTAGCCTTTGGGCATGACGCGTTCCCTGCTGATCAAGGTCACCGCCGGTACGGACGACCCCGAGCGGTCCAACCAGGCCTTCACGGTCGCCGCCACGGCGGTGGCCTCGGGTGTGGAGGTCAGCCTCTGGCTCACCGGCGAGTCCGTGTGGTTCGCGGTGAAGGACCGCGCCCCCGACCTGGCCCTCCCCCACGCCGCCCCGGTCGCCGACCTCCTCGCCGCGGTGCTCGCGGGAGGCACGGTCACCGTGTGCACACAGTGCGCCAAGCGCCGCGACGTCACGGAGTCCGACGTACTGCCTGACGTGCGGATCGCCGGAGCGCCGACGTTCGTCGAGGAAGCCCTCGGTGAGGGCGTGCAGGCGCTGGTGTACTGACCGGCGGGTCGAGGGTTCGGGCGGGTCCAGGGCTTGGTGTCGCGTCGCTGTCCCATGGCCGAGGCGCAGCGGGGGCACACCTCTGTGACGCGGTCGGCGTCGCGTCCGGTGTGAGGCTGTACGTCGACCCAGTCCACGTGCGGGAACTGACCGAGCCGTGACTTCGTCGTCGACAGGCCGCACAACGTCTGGTTGGTGCCGGGCTTCCATGCGTGCACCTCGCCGGCGGGCATCCGGGACCCGTCGGGATCGGTCCACGAGTCGGTAGCGGCGACGGCCGCCCGCTCGACACGCTTGGGCATGCCACGTCGTACCCCCTCGCGTCGGCGGCCATTCAGGTGCCGGGCGCGTTGGTAGCACGGCCGTGCTACCAACGCCGAGGAGCCGTCCCCATCCATGGGCTGCGCGGTGGTTTCGACAGGCTCAACCACCCACCACGGGGTTTCGACAGGCTCAACCACCCACCAGGGGGTTTCGACAGGCTCAACCACCCACGAGGGGGTTTCAACAGGCTCAATCACCCGCGGGGTCGGGCTGGAGGAGGTTGTGCTCCTCGACGAGCCGGAGGGAGAGCGTGCGGTACCCGACGTCCTCGAACAGGATCGTGATCCGGTCCTCCTCGAGGTCGGTGACCGTGCCCTGCCCGAACTCCTCGTGCCGCACGTGGGACTGGAGCCGGAACCTCGCGCCGTCGTCGCCCACCACCTCGGTGGCGACACCGGCCACGCAGTTGTCGCAGATCCCGCAGAGCGTTCTCGGCCTCCTCGCCGAAGTACGACAGGAGGTAGTCCGCGCGACAGCGGCGCGTCTCGGCGTACCCCCGCATCATCTCGACCCGCGACTCCTCGAGCTTGCAGTGCGCCTCCGCGCGCCCCACGACCGCCGCGACGAGCCCCTCGATCGTGTCGTGGCGTTCACCCGTCTGCTCGACCTGGTCGACGAGGTTGAGGATCCGGCCGACCTTGCGTGGCCCGAACCCGCTGGCCTCCTCGACCTTGCGCCGGTCCTCGGTGCCGCCCGCCACGGTCACAGCCTTGAGTACGGCGAGCACGTCGGCGTCCTTGGGGATCCCGCCGGAGAAGAACTTGCCGAGGGAGAGGTCCTCGGGCCGGTACACCAGCGTCGCGACCGCCGGCTTCCCGTCGCGTCCGGAGCGGCCGACCTCCTGGTAGTACGTGTCCGGCGACTCGGGCACGTCGGCGTGCACGACGTAGCGGATGTCGGGCTTGTCGATGCCCATCCCGAACGCCGAGGTGGCGACGATCGTGTCGACCTCGTCGTCCATGAACGCGTCGAACGCCTCGTTGCGGCGCCTCTGGCTCAGGCCGGCGTGGTAGTACGTCGTTCGCCGGCCCAGCCGCTCCAGCGCGGCGGCGTACTCCTCGGTGCCCTTGCGCGTGCGGCAGTAGACGATGCCCGACCCACCGAGCTCACCGCGCGAGCTCCTGCACGGTCTCGAGGACGGTGTCCCGCTGGTCGTCCGGGGTGGTGCAGCGGACGACCCGGAGGCTGATGTTCTTCCGCTCGAACCCGGTCACGACCATCCGGTGGTCGCGCATGCCGAGCCGCTCGACGATGTCCTCGCGGACGGGCAGGGCCGCGGTGGCGGTCATCGCGATGATGCGCGGAGAGCCGACCGCCTCGATCAGCTCACCGAGCCGGAAGTAGTCGGGCCGGAAGTCGTGCCCCCACGACGACACGCAGTGCGCCTCGTCGACGGCTACCAGGCTCGGCGCGAGCTCGGCCACCTCACGGAGTACGTCGGGGTTGGCGAGCTGCTCCGGCGACATGAAGAGGAACTCGAGCTCTCCGGCACGTGCACGTTCGAGCGCCTCGGCGCGCTGCCGCTCGGTCTCGGCGGAGCTCACGCGGGCGGCCCGCAGCTTGGGACCGCCTTCGAGGAGCCCCTCGATCTGGTCCTGCTGGAGGGCGAGCAGCGGCGACACCACGAGCGTGCAGCCTTCGAGCAGGACGCCGGAGACCTGGTAGGTCAGCGACTTCCCGGAGCCGGTGGGCGAGACGAGCAGGACGTCGTGGCCGTCGAGGAGCGCCTGCATCGTCTCCTCCTGGCCCGGGAGGAGGTTGCGATGCCCGAAGTACCGCTCCGCCGCGTCACGCGCGCGGTTGCCGTTGCTGGGCGGCCGCGTCATGCGCCGACCGCTGCCTCGGGGCGGATTCATGGCGGAAGGATGCCCGACCACGCCCCCTGCATGCGCTCCCCGTTCGAGCCGTGGACCGGCCGCCGTACCCCTGCCCTCACCGGCAGCGGGACGGCACCGGCGGCGGCCCACCCTGGCTGGGTCGCCAGCGCCGGGCGGCTGAGCCCTAAGAACATGCACTCGACGCCGCCGTCGGCGCCGCCCACGCCTGACGGGCCTTGCTGAAGGGGGTGAGTGCATGTTCCGAGAGCCCGCGCGAGACGGAGCGCGGGTCGGTGGCCTAGTCCGCCGGCTTGAGTGGGTCGTGCCCCATCGTCATGAGCTTGTGCCGCCAGGCGGCCTGGCCCGCCGTCGGCTCGAGGTCCTCGCGGCGCTCGTCGTAGACCTTGCGGACGACCTTCTCCATCACGGCGGCGTCCTTGTCGGTCAGGTCGGTCCGCCGCTTGGCCAGGATGTGGACAACGGCCTGACCGGTTTCGGTGCCCGCCTGGTCCGGTGGCGTCTCGGTTTCCTCGCTCGCACTGCGCACCATCAGCCAGTCGGAGAGCTCGCGCGAGGTCATGTTCACGACCCTGTGGAACTCCTCCCAGAGCTCGTCGCTGACCTGGTCGTTTCCGTGTGCCATGTGCCTGCTCCTTCCACCCGAGCGGCTCGCCCGGTGATCGGTCCTGAGGCTCTGACAGTCGCGGCGTACCCACCCGTCCAGAGTCGTATGCGACGGGTGGGGTCTGGTCGAAACGGTAAAAAAACGGTACCTTTCAGGCCGCAGTCGTGCGCTTAAAAGGCGGGCGCTCGGGGCGACTGCGAACACCGAGGGAACCGATTCTCATGACCGGAACTATCGATGATGCTGTCTGGCCCGCGAGCGATGAGGGACGGCTGGACATACAGCAAGAGCTGGACCAGATCAGTGCGGCGACGGCGCTGCTCGAGCAGGCCAAGGGCGTGCTCATCTTCCGCTACGCCATCGACGCCTGTAGTGCCCACAAGCTGATCCAGCGCTGGGCAGACTCCGCCGAGGTAGGCATCGAGACCGTGGCGCGTGCGCTGGTGCACGAGATCTGCCAGGGCCACCGGCCCGACAACCTGCGGTTCGTCCGCTGGCTCGAGGACCAGCTGCGCCACGAGTTCCCGGAGACCCCCGAGAACCGTCGTGAGCTGGCGCCGGTCACCGTCGCGGTGGACCAGACCGACTCCTCCCTCGACGCCGTCGTCGACGCTTCGAGGAGGGCCGCACGGCGCGGGGTGCCGCTCGAGATCACGATCGAGGCCGGAGGGCTCGACCAGGTCGCCGAGCCACAGCGCGCCCAGCTGGCGAAACGCATCGACCTCGCCGTCGAGCTCGTCCGGGCGGTCTCGCCCATGGTCGAGATCAGGCTCCCGGGGCCGAAGCACCGCGCCGGGGACTGACCGCTCCGCCTCCGTGCGATGCGGCGCGGGCCCCCTGGGCTTGCTAGCGCGGGTGGGCAACCAGCCGGCAGTCAATTGAGCCAGGACGAGCATGGTCCGCGAGCGGCGAGGTACTCCTCGTCAAGGGACCGCTCCTCCCCCCGAGGGTCCCGCCGTCACTCTGACCGGGAGGTGGCAGCGATGAGGCTGCTGCGCGGACTGATCGGTGCTCTGCTCTGGATACTCGCCGCCCTTCTGGGGCTCGTCGGCGTCATCCTCTGTGTGACGCTGATCCTTCTCCCCCTGGGCATCCCGCTCCTCGCCTATGCCCGTCGGCTGTTCACCAGCGCCGTCCGGTTGATGCTCCCTCAGGCTGTGGCGCATCCCGTGAAGGAGCTCGACAAGACGGCGCGCAAGAAGGGGCGGAAGGCGAAGTCGACGGTCCCTGACGTCGGTGCGAAGACGGCCGAGAAGGGCCGCAAGGCGCAGTCGACCGTCTCGGACGTCGCCGGCGAGACCGCGAAGAAGGCGCGCAAGGTCGCGCGCCGTCAGCGCGAAGAAGCTGGCCTGAGCCCGCTAGACCCGGACGGCCGGCCCCTGCGCGAGCCACCACTGCGCGGCGGTCCGCTGCCACTCCGGTGACTGTCGTGAGCGGACGATCGCCTCGAGGGCCGGGGAGCCGGACATGCCGAGCGCGTACATCTTCGCGCGCTCCCGCGCCGACCACTGCTCCCTCAGCGACGAGCGGATCACCTGGTCCGAGAACGCGGTGAAGGTCATGTGCCCGACGCCCTGCGCGACGAAGGTGCCCACCTCCTCGACCGGGTCGTTGATCAGACCGAGCATCCGGAGCCGGTGGGAGTCGTCGCTGAGGTAGCGCGCCAGGGTCGCGGCACGGACCCGCACCGGACCCGGCACGTTCGTGGCCTGCAGCAGCGAGAGGAGCCCGTCGGCCACGGCGCTCCCGAACGGGGAGGCCGAGATCAGCAGCGAGGCGAGGTGGCGGCGCTCGGAGTCGCGGTGGAAGAGCGCCTCGCGCACCAGGCGCATCAGCATCCGGTCCTCGTCGTACACCGGTTCGTTGGGCACCCGTGCCCGGGCTGCCTCGGCGAGGTCGTACGACAGGCCGCGGGCGACCGCGGGCGCGAGGTCCTCCCCGGACTCGACGACGTACCCGAGCTTGCGCCGGCCCGCCTTCATCGCGGCCTCGGTCAGGGTCGAGCGCAGCCCCTCAGGAAGTGAGGCGATCAGCTCGGCGAGGTCCTCGGCGGCCTTCGCGGGGTTCGCCCGCCAGATCTTGAGCACCAGCATGTCCAGCCGCGTGCGCTCCTCCGGGGAGAAGTCGCCCCGGGTCACCTTCTGCGCGGCGAGCCAGACCGCGAGCGCGAACACCGCGTCGGTCGGCGGGTCCTCGATCAGGTCGAGCACGATCTTCGCGGACTTGCGCGTGGGCAGCTGGTCGAGCAGGCCGATCGGGTTGGTGATCACCTGTACGCCGGCGGTGTCGAGGTGCTCGTACACCGCGTCGGTCAGGAAGTCCTGGGCGCGCGGGACGGAGGCGATGTTCATCGCGGCGGTGCTGTACTGCCGGTACGGGACCTTCACCGACCGCGGCAGCCGGTTGACCACGCGATGGGTGATCGTCTCCCAGGTCCGGGCCCGCAGATGCACCAGTGGCACCGCCGCGAGGTGCCAGCCGAGGTCCTGCCAGTCGGTGGCCCGCGCCTCGCCGTCCTCGGCGAGCTCGATCAGCTCGTCGAGCCGCACCGAGAACTCCTTGGACGACGGGTCGAGCTGCGGCCGGACCACCCTCGCCTTCACACCGGGGATCGCGGCACGCATGTAGCCGGTGAGCGAGGAGATCTGCCCGGTCTCGAGCCCCAGCGCCCTCTCGTAGGCCGACATCCCCTCGTAGGAGATCGGGATCTCCCCCGACTCCCAGCGGCTGACCAGGCTCCGGCTCGCGTTGCACCCCGCCGCGTTGAGCGCGAGCACGAAGTGGCGTCCGTCGGTCATCTCGAGGTCGACGTGATGGAGCCGGGACATCGCCAGCAGCCAGCCGATGCGGGCGTCGATGTCGGGACGGCGGGAGTTGAGGGGCGTGTCGTCGTACGCGATCTTCTGCACGCGGCCGGGGCGACGCACCGAAGTCATTGCATCCCTCTCCCTCGCCGCAACAGACAGGGGCACAGCATAAGTCCGACCTCGGACAAATGCTTGCAATCGGCAGGAGCCGGCTTGCTAGCCCTCCGCCGTCGCCGTGGCCTTCGCCTTGCAGTCGCGGCACGTGCCGAAGACGGTCAGGTGGCCGATGTCGGTGGTGAACCCGTACACCTCGTTCAGCCGGTCGGTCATCGGGGTGATCACCTCCGGCGCGACCTCGGTGATCGCGCCGCAGCCACGGCAGACGAGGTGCACGTGGTCGGGCGTCGCGGTGGAGTGGTACGTCGGAGCGCGGTCGCTGATGTGGTTGTGCCGGACCAGGCCGAGCTCTTCGAGGAGCTCGAGGGTCCGGTACACCGTCGAGATGTTGACCGCCTGCGACTCCTCGCGCACCGCGGCGAGCACCTCGTCGGGCGTCGCGTGGCCCAGCCGGTCCACCGCCCGCAGCACCAGCTCGCGCTGGGGCGTCAGCCGGTAACCCTTCGCCCGGAGGGTGGTCTGCCAGTCCGTCGAGCTCACCCGGCCGAGTCTATGACCGCCGTCGCGAACTCGCCCGCTGCGTGTGGGCGCTGGGTTCTGGGGCATCCCCTCGGTGGGCCGTCCGGCGCCCCGGGAGGTGGAGCAGGTGCGCAAGATCGGCGTCGAGGAAGAGCTGATGCTCGTCGACCCGGACACCGGGAAGGTGACCGCGGTCGCGGCCGCGGCGCTGCGTGCCCGGGAGCACGCCGCCGAGCGCGGTGAGGCCGCCGAGGAAGGGGCGCCGGTCGACCAGGAGCTCTTCCTCCAGCAGATCGAGACCGCCACCGCACCCTGCACGAGCGCCGAGGAGCTGACCGCCGAGCTGGTCCGAGGGCGTCGCGCGGTGGGCGAGTCCGCCCGTGCCGCCGGAGCTGCAGCGGTCGCGGTGCCGACGCCGGTCCTCCCGACCGACGAGCCGACGATCACCCCGAAGCAGCGCTACCGGCGGATCCGCGACGAGTACGGCGAGATGACCCGCCAGGCCTTGGTCTGCGGGATGCACATGCACATCGACGTCTCGGGCGAGGACGAGGCGATCCGGGTCATGGACGGCATCCGCCCGTGGCTGCCCGTGCTGTTGGCGATGAGCGGCAACTCGCCGTTCTGGGAGGGGCGCGACACGTGCTTCGCGAGCTGGCGGTCGCAGGTGTGGGGCCGGTGGCCGAGCAGCGGGCCGGCCGAGCCCTTCGGGACGCCTGAGACGTACCGGTCGACCGTCGGCAAGATGATCGAGTGGGGCGCGTCCGTCGACGAGGGGATGCTCTACCTCGACGCCCGCCCCTCCTCGTCGTACCCGACCATCGAGATCCGGGTCGCCGACGTGTGCACCGAGGTGGAGGACGCCGTACTCGTCGCCGCCCTCGCCCGAGGGCTCGTGGAGACGGCGGCCGCCGGGCCCTCGCCCTCGGGCGACCGGTGGCGCAGCGACCTCCTGCGGGCGGCGTCGTGGCGGGCGGCTCGGCACGGGCTGTCGTCGACGCTCGTGGACCCTCTGACCATGGAGCTCGCGCCGGTGCGCGACGTGTTCGAGTCGCTGCGCGCCCACACCGAGGAGGCGCTGCGCGAGAGCGGTGACTGGGAGTGGACCGCGGAGTCGTTCGAGCGCCTGCTCGCCCAGGGCAGCGGCGCCGCTCGACAGCGCGCGGCGCACGAGGTCACAGGCTCCGTCCGCGGCGTGGTGCAGGACCTCGTCCGACGTACCGAAGACTCCTGGACCGGCGACGACTGACGGCGAATACTTGAAGGTCGAAGACCCATCCTGACCTGCGGGAACGTCGAATCCCGCAAGTGAAGCAGGGCCCTCCCGCCGTGCCACCGCGCACGGTGGCAACTCTTCACTCTAGGAGTCACGAAATGACGCACGACACCGTCCGTTCGATGACCCGGACCGACGTACAGAAGGCAGCCGCCGCCGTCGGCGCGGCCTTCCTGCTCGTCGGCATCCTGGGCTTCATCCCGGGCATCACGACCGACTACGGCTCGATGACCTTCGCCGGCCACGAGTCCGGTGCACACCTCCTGGGCATCTTCCAGGTCTCGGTCCTGCACAACATCGTCCACCTGCTGTTCGGCGTCGCCGGCCTGGCGTTCGCCCGCAGCTTCGACAGCGCCCGCACGTACCTGGTCGTGGGCGGCGCGATCTACCTGGTGCTGTGGCTCTACGGCCTCATCACCGAGGACACGGGCGGCGCGAACTTCGTGCCCGTCGACAGCGCCGACGACTGGCTGCACTTCGTCCTCGGCGGCGCGATGGTCGCCCTGGGCTACTTCCTCGGCAAGCGCAAGCCGGGGCTGGCCAGCCGCCTCTGACGGCCGCCGCCGTCAGGACATTCCGGCACACAGAACGGCCCGGGGCTTCGGCTCCGGGCCGTTCTCGCGTTCTCGGCGGGTCCGGCGGGTCCGGCGGGTCCTCGGAACATGCACTCGACCGCGTACTGGGGTCCCCTCCCGCGTGAGTCGCTGCGGTCGGCCCGTGAGTGCATGTTCTGCGGTCCCACCCGACGCCGCCCGCCGGCCGGGTTTCGACAGGCTCAACCACCGGCCGGGTCCGACGCCGCCCGCCGGCCGGGTTTCGACAGGCTCAACCACCGGCCGGCTGCCGCTAGCGGCGCCAGGCGCGGATGAGGTCGAGGTCGACGTGGCCGGGGCGGACCCGCTGCGGGTGGTCGCCCACCTTGACCGTCGCGATCCGGTGGCCGTCGCGGTAGGACAGCACGACCACCTTGTCGTCGCCGCTGACGGAGACCCAGCACTCGTTGCCGAGGGCGCCGTTGGTGGCCCAGTACGGCTTGGAGCCGACGTTCACGAGCTTGTGCCGCAGCGTCTTGCGGTTCACGATCGCGGCGTAGTCGTCCATCGTCCCCGCGGCGCAGAGCTTGGTGCCGCGGGGGTTCATGGCGAGCCCGTGGTGGGCGGAGTCGAGGACGTACTGCTCGCGCGGCATGCCGTTGGTCCGGTCGGGCAGGGGGACGACCCGGCGTACCTTTCCGACGAGCGGCTCACCGTCGTACGTCCGCTTGCGGTCCCGCGCCTGGGTGTCGAACTCGACGAACCCGTGGAAGAACGAGACCTGGACGTAGACGAACCGCTCGTCCGGCGCGACCGCCATGGGGCGGACGGCGGAGCTCATGTTCGGGTAGCCGGCCTCGGCGAGCTCCTTGCCCATGTCCCAGCGCCTGAGGACCTTCAGGTCGCGGTTGCGCACGATCTGGAACACGCGCTCGCCCTTGGAGGTGTCGTAGGCCGGGCCGAGCTCGGTGCGGTCGGTCGGGGTGTACACGCGGCCGATGCTCGCGTGGAAGATGCGCTTGCCGTCCTTGGTGTAGTTGCTCTCGTGCGGGGTGTCGCCGCTGGCGAACTCGCGGAGGTGCTTGCCGGTGTTGATGTTCAGCTCGTGGACCTTGTTCGCCGTGGAGTCGCTCACCAGGAGGCGGCGGCCGTCGGGCGAGACGGCCATGTGGTCGGCGCGGTAGCCCTCCATCGGGAAGCGCCAGCGGATCTTGCCGGTCGCGAGGTCGATGCCGACCACGTCGGCGAAGCTCGGCCGGCTGACCGCGACGAGCCGGCCGTTGTTGGTGGTGAACATGTCGTCGGTGTACTGGTCGTGGCCCTCACCGACCGCCTGCTGGATCGCGGCGTAGAACGCCAGCTTGTCGGGGGTCGTCATGATCTCGGCCATCCGCGCGTCCTTGTCGGGGATGGTGTTGATCGTCTTGATCCGCCGGTGCGTGCGCGCGTCCACGATCGTCGCGGTGCCGTCCCAGTTGTTGCCGACGAACATCACCGACCGCGTCTCGCCGGATGGCCGCGGAGTCACGGTGGCCGTGGTCTGGGCGGTCCCACCCGTCGTACCGGGGAGCCCGGGTGCGGGCAGCCCCTGCGCGTCGGCGCCGGGGACCGCGCCCAGCACCGTCAGGGCTGCTGTGGCGGACACGGCCGCGGCCAGGACGGCAGCGAGAGAGGTGGTACGGCGCATGGAGGTTGCTCCCCTGGGTCGGCTACGGGATCTCCAACGCTGAGACGGGTGGTTCGGTTACGCCCGGTATGGGGTGAAACGCCTTACCGGACGGGGGTCAACCCGGCGACAACGCCACCCGTCGTGACTAGTCTGCTTGGTAAGCAACCGTGGAGGGACGCGTTGCCACAACGACTGCACCACCTCGATCGCCTGTCGGCCGCCCTCGGGGACGCCGTGACGGTCGACGACGTCGCGCGCGCCGCTCTCGCCGAGCTGCTCCGGGTGGACTCCGTCGTGCGCGCCGGCATCGCGCTGAGCCAGGGCGCGGGCCGCGAGCTGAGCTTCGTCTCCACCGACGAGGACGCACTCAGCCCGACGGGCGTCCGCTGGTGCACGATCGACGGCCTCGACGACGTACCTGTCGCCCACACCATCCGCACCAGCCGGCCGGTCTACCTGCCCACCTACGACTATCTCGAGCGGGAGTTCCCCGAGCTCGCGCTCCGCCAGCGACGGCTCGGGACCCGGAGCATGGCCTCGGTGCCGATCACCATCGAGGGCGCCTGCGTCGGCGGGCTGCTGATCTCCTACCGCGACCCGCAGGACTACCCGCCCGAGCAGCAGGCGTTCCTCGGCGCCTTCGCGGCGCAGGTCAGCCAGGCGCTTCGCCGCGGGCTCGCCTACCAGGTGCAGCGGTCCACCTCGGAGCAGCTGCAGCGCAGCCTCATGCCGCACTCCCTCCCCGACCTGCCCGGGCTCTCGCTCGGAGCGCACTACCAGCCGGGCGGGGTGAACGTCGACGTCGGCGGCGACTGGTACGACGTGATGACACTGCCCGACGGGTCCGCCGTCGTCGCGCTCGGCGACGTGATGGGCAAGGGCGTGCCTGCGGCGATCGTGATGAGCGAGGTCCGCTCGGCGACGCGCGCCTACGCCTTGCTCGACCCCGACCCGGCCGTCGTGCTCGAGCGGCTGGACCTGCTGGTGTGCACGATGCCGTTCGCCGACCAGGTCGTGACGATGCTGTACGGCGTCGTGGACCCGGACCGGGTCGCGGTGCGACTGGGCTCGGCCGGGCACCCGCCGCCGCTGCTGGTCACCCCGTCCGGCCGGCCGGAGCTCCTCGACGGCGACCTCGGCCCGGCGCTCGGGCTCGCCGCAGGCCCGTGGCGGACCCGCACGATCCCGCTCGAGGACGACACGAGCGTCGTCTTCTACAGCGACGGCCTCGTGGAGAACCACAGGCAGGACCTGTTCACCGGGATCGAGCTGCTCCGCGACCACGTCGAACAGCTCCCGGCCCGTCGCCGCAACCCGCGCGAGCTCTGCGCCCGGTTGAGCGAGCTCATGCTCAGCGACGAGGTCGACGACGACGTCACGATGCTCGCGCTCACGTCGTCGGCCGCCCAGCCGACGGCGACCCAGGACCTGCCGGCGGACTCCTCGGCCGCCTCGATCGCCCGGCGCTTCGTCACGTCGACCCTCCGGGAGTGGGAGGTGGACGAGGACGTCGTCGACACCGCCGAGCTGTGCGTGTCCGAGCTGGTGACCAACGCCGTGATCCACTCGAGGACCACCTCGACGGTGACGGTGCGGACCGACGACGAGTACGTGCTGGTCATGGTGCAGGACCGGGGAGGCGGCGGCGGCCCGGTTCGGCAGCCCACCGGCGTCGAGCCCGAGGCGATCTCCGGACGGGGGCTCTCCCTTGTCGACGCGCTGGTGTCGGCGTGGAGCGCCGAGCACAGTGCGGACGGTACGACGGTGTGGTTCGAGCTCCCGCTCAGCCCGTCGCGGTCCCTGGAGGCCGACGCCTCGAGCCGGGCGTTCCTCTAGGGCTCGCGGCGGCGCGGGCGGGCGGCGCGGGCGGCGCGGGACGGCGGCGCGGGGCGCGCCCGGCTGCTGTTCGGGGCTACTGGCGGACGAGCCGGCCCCAGAGGTGGGGCTGGAGCTTCTGGCCGACAGCGGCCATGTCATAGGTCCACAGCAGGTCGCCCTCGACGAGGCCGTAGAGGCGGTGACCGCCCGTGACCTCCTTCGCCGTCTCGGTGCGGCCGACGGCGTCGGTGGTCATCTCGATCTTGGCGCCCTCGGCGTGGCCGTACCAGATCTCGATGAAGCCCGTGTTGTGGGTCATCACGACCTCGAGGGTCCCGTCCGCCTTGGGCCGGAAGAAGCCGGTCTCGATCGCGGCGTCACGGACCTTGTTGCCCTCGGCGTCGACGATCCACGCCCGGCTCATGTAGTGGAAGAACGGCCGGCCGTCGTGGGTGAAGATGGCCTCCTGGCCGAACTGGAACGGCTCGATCGTCGGGTAGTCCCCGTGCCCGTTGCCGTGCCAGGTGCCGAGCAGCCACGCGATGGGGGCGCACTCGGGGTGGAGGTTGTCAGGGAGCTCGAAAGGCATGCTTAGGAGTTGTTCGCCTTCATCAGCTTGTACACGACGACGAGGGACACGAACCCGCTGAGCAGCACGACCGCTGCCATGAGCGCGATGAATACGGCTTCCATGCCGGCGAGTCTATCGGCGCTTGATCTGGAGCAGGTCGCGGGCTTCGTCACACGACATGGGCTCGCGCTGGGCCAGCCGGCCCATCGCCACGGCGCGCTCGACGAGCTGTGCGTTGTGCTCCACCGGGACGCCCTTGGCCATGGTCAGCACGTCCTCCATGCCCACGCGCAGGTTCCCGCCCTTGCTCAGTGCCGCGAGCGCCACCGGGAGGGTCGAACGCCCGATGCCCGTTGCGGACCACGACGTGACGGCGTCAGGCAGTGCGCCCACCGCGGCAACCAGCGCGTCCGCCGTACCGGGCATCCCTCCGGGAACGCCCATGACGAGGTCGCAGTGCACGCGTCCGCCGTAGGGCAGGCCGTACTTGTCGAGCAGCCGGTGCAGCGCGTGCACGTGCCCGAGGTCGAACAGCTCGAACTCCGGGACGACCTCGCGCTCCTGCGACAGCTGGTAGAGCTCGGTGATGAACGGCCACGGGTTGGAGAAGACGTCGTCGCCGAAGTTGGTCGTGCCCATCGTCAGCGAGCAGGAGTCCGGCTGGGCGTCGAGGACCTTGAGACGCCGTTCGAGCGGGTCGTGCACGGAGCCACCGGTGGAGAGCTGTACGACGAGGTCGGTCTGCTCGTGGAGGGCGTCCACGGTCGCCGTGAGCCGGCCGATGTCGAGCGTGGGCCGGTGCTCGTCGTCGCGGATGTGCACGTGGATCATCGCCGCACCCGCGGCCTCACAGCGCTGAGCCGTCTCGACGAGCTCCTCGAGCGTCGTGGGCAGCTGGGGGCAGTCGTCCTTCGCCGTCTCGGCGCCCGTGGGCGCGACGGTCACCAGGAGTCGGTCGGAGGCGAGCGTGGTCATGGGCGTCATCGTGTCAGACCCCGTCCGTCGAGTCGACCTCGACGCCGCAAATCTTCTGGCATTCAGGCCAGTTGGCAGGAAGTTCGACAGCGTCGGGGCCTCCGCGGGTGAGAAGTGGTCGATGGTGACGGGTTCGGGCGCCGAGATCATGTCACCATCGACCACTCTTGCTGGAGGCCCGGGTCGCTACCCTTCGGACCCATGCGCGCCGTCGTTCAGCGAGTTCTTTCCGCCTCAGTGTCCGTGGACGGGAAGGTCGTCGGCGAGATCGAGGGGCCGGGCCTTGTCGCCCTCGTCGGCGTGACCCACACCGACGGTCCGCGCGAGGTGTCGTGGATGGCCCGCAAGATCTGGGACCTGCGGATCATGCGCGACGAGAAGTCGGCTGCCGAGCTCGATGCGCCGATCCTGGTGATCAGCCAGTTCACGTTGTACGGCGACGCGCGGAAGGGCCGACGGCCGACCTGGAACGCCGCGGCGCCCGGGCCCGTGTCGGAGCCGGTGTACGACGCCGTGTGCACCGAGCTCGAGCGGCTCGGGGCGACCGTCGCGAGGGGGAGCTTCGGCGCCGACATGCAGGTCGCCCTCGTCAACGACGGCCCGGTGACGCTGATCCTCGAGACGCCTAGGTCTCGGCCAGGGGGCTGGCACGGCGGCTCAGCCGGCCGGGGTGCCGATCTGGATCTCGCTGATCGCGACCGTGTTCCGCGGCCCCGGCTGCGACCGGAGGATCTCCATCACCACGCGGCTGGTCGACGTCTCCGGCACGCGCATCGTGCGCATGCTGCGGTCGCGTGGGTTGCCGCTCATCTCCTGCTCGAAGCTCGTGCCGTCGTCGAAGGTCCAGCGCACCTTGGTGATCCGGTTGTTCTCGGCGTACCTGTCCACGCCGCTCGCCGGGTCCGTCTTCGCGTACCCGGGCACCAGCCCGACCTCGGCGACCTTGGTCCCCTCGGGCAGCGTCACCGTGAACCGCTCGCCCACACCGGAGCCGTTGCAGCGCCAGGCGGTCGACTGGTCCGCGTCATGCGCCTTCGCCGGCTCGTAGGTCACCGGGTTGCCCGCTGCGTCGACGCTGCTGTCGGCCTGGCAGCTCGCCATCGAGTCGGAGATCTGCACGGCGTGGACCTGGCCGTCGTACACCGCAGACCCCTCCGACCCACCTGCGCCGCCGGACGAACTCTGCGAAGCGTTGTCGGCGAAGAGCCGGCCGATGCCGAACGCCCCGGCGATCAGCACGAGAGCGAGGACACCGAGCAGCAGGGCAACCGGCGGGCGTCGCCGCTCCCGCTCGTCCTGCCGCTCCTCGGCCCGGTAGTCGGCCAGCGTAGTCGGGTGCGGCATGGACCGGGTGGCCGACAGGCTGGCCGATCGGGCCCGCCACCCGCTCCACCGGCGCCGTCGTCTCAGCGGCCGTGGGCTCCTCGGACGTCCGCCGCCTCGCGCCTGTCCATGAGCTCGTGAAGGGGGACCGTGGGCTCGGCGCCGCGACGGGCACGTTCGTACCCGCGTCGGAAGGCCTCGGCGTGATCGTCGTCCTGGGATGGCTTCATGACTCCTGACACCCTACGAAAACGGACATCCGACGTGCCACCGGGTCTGAGTTGCTGCCTAGCCCACGGGGGCGCGTTGGTAGCACGGGTGTGCCACCAAGGCGGGCGAGCCCTCCCCGCCGTACCGCCTGCTTGTCCGGGGCACCCGTCTGGACCAGTGTTTTGTCCTGGTTGAGCCGGGAACGGTCCCCCGAGTGTGAACAGCGGCACAGGGCCAGTCCCCCGGGCCGACACGAGTGAAGGCCCTCGCGTTGACTGCGTGAGCAACGCGAGGGCCTCCGCGCCCTGCCTGTACGTGTGAACAGCGGCTGGACGGTTCAGACCGGCCAGTGCCCTAAGTCACACGATTCAAACCTGCCCTCTTGATGTTTCTTCCGAGTGGCCTCCGCCCGACGCGGGCGGAAACACTCAGAGCCTGATCTCCACCTCGGCGACGATCCCCTGCTGGGCGACGACGGCGCGGTCGACCGGCTCGGTGGCCGGCGCCAGCGTCCGCAACGTCCAGGTGCCCGGCGAGGCGAAGAACCGGAAGTGCCCGGTGGCCGAGGTCGGCACCTCTGCGGTGAACTCCCCGGTCCGGTCGAGCAGCCGGACGTAGGCGTTGCCCACCGGCTCAGCGTCGTCACCGGCCCCGCGGGTGACGATGCCCTGGATCACCGACTCCTTCGCGACGTTCACCCCGTCGAGGGAGAGACCGCCCTTAGTCGCTCCGCACATCAGGCGACACCCGCCTCGTCGCCGAGGACGATCGGGACACCGATGAGCGAGCCGTACTCGGTCCACGAGCCGTCGTAGTTCTTGGCCGAGGTGTCACCGAGCAGCTCGTGCAGCACGAACCAGGTGTGCGAGGAGCGCTCGCCGATGCGGCAGTAGGCGATGGTCTCCTTGTTCCAGTCGACGCCGGCGTCGGTGTAGAGCTTCTTCAGGTCCTCGTCGGACTTGAACGTGCCGTCGTCGTTGGCCGCCTTGCTCCACGGGACGTTCGCCGCGGTCGGGATGTGCCCGGCGCGCTGGGCCTGCTCCTGCGGGAGGTGGGCAGGGGCGAGCAGGCGTCCGGCGTACTCGTCTGGGCTGCGCACGTCGATCAGGTTCTTGGTGCCGATCGCCTCGACGACCTCGTCACGGAAGGCGCGGATCGCGCGGTCCTGGTCCTGCGCGACGTAGGTGGTCTTCTCGCGCGTGGGGACCTCGGTCACCAGCTCGCGGCTCTCGAGCTCCCACTTCTTGCGCCCGCCGTCGAGCAGCTTGACGTCCTGGTGGCCGTAGAGCTTGAAGTACCAGTACGCGTAGGCCGCGAACCAGTTGTTGTTGCCGCCGTAGAGCACGACCGTGTCGTCGTTGCTGACCCCGCGCTCGGAGAGCAGCGCGGCGAACTGGTCCTTGTTGACGGCGTCGCGGCGGACCTGGTCCTGGAGGTCACGGCTCCAGTCGAACTTGATCGCGTTGCGGATGTGGTTCTTGTCGTAGGCCGTTGTGTCCTCGTCGACCTCGATGAGGACGACCTTCGGGTCATCCAGGTGCTCCTGCACCCAGTCGGCGGTTACGAGCACGGTGTCGCGACTCATGGCATGTTCCTTTCGGGCTTGCGTGATGGCGGGGTTTTCAGGCGGCGGACGTGGCGTCCTGGGCCTTGGTGTCGGTCGTGCTGGTGGTGCTGGTGGACGGGTCGGTGGAGCGGTTGGGACGCGCGCGGCGTAGGAGCAGGTAGATCTCGCAGCCCAGGCAGAACCCGAACGCTGCGTTGAGGAAGGCCGCGGCGAGCGCGAAGCCGGTCGCGACCAGGCCGAGGACGGTCACGCCGGTGCCGAAGCCGGCCAGCGCGACCAGCGCGAAGATCAGGCCGACGGTCTGCGCGAACCGCGGCGGCGCGGCGTCCTCGAGCTCGCTCGGCGCTCCGAGTCGCGGACGAACGAGGTGCTTGAAGAGCCAGGCGTACGGCGTGCGCTGCACTCCGCCGATCGCTCCGGCGGCGAACAGCAGGGTCTGTACGACGAGCAGCACGATCGCCGTGGTGGACGGCGCCGTGAGAAGCACGGCCGCAAGGACCACGGTGGTCAGCGTGGCTGCGAACCGGGGACCTCGCGGGTCGATCCGGGCTGGTGTGGAACTGGGCATTGAGTCTCCTGCTTGCGAGCATGCGAGGGGTCTTGCGCGTTTCGCATCAGCGGCGATCGCGCGGATGTCGCGGGGATGGCGCGACGGCATGCGGGGACGGGGCCTAGGAAGGCACGGGTACGTCGCAGGTGGAGCCCGTCAGGAGCTCACGCGGGATCCGGAAGGATCAGAAAAGCTGGACGCACCCGTCAGGACATTCGACACAGCGCCGAGCGCACGAGGCAGTGGTCCACTGCGCGGCGCTTG
Source organism: uncultured Actinomycetota bacterium (assembly GCA_963721165.1). Lineage (GTDB taxonomy): Bacteria > Actinomycetota > Actinomycetes > Propionibacteriales > Nocardioidaceae > Nocardioides_C. The sequence goes on from CAVRIE010000016.1 coordinate 57,310, forward strand.
GTGAGCATGGTCGAAGGCATGTGGAAACCCTAGGGGAGCGCATGGGGGACCGCGAGTCGATGTCTCGGATGTTGAGAACAGCGTCCAGATCATGGAACGACGGCCCGCGGCACGACTGGGGCTGCGGCGGGGCGCTGCCGCGGCGGGGCGCGCCGCCCGGGCGGCGCACGTGCCGAGAGTACTCAGGCGGAGAGCGCCAGCATCCTCGCCCACGTCGCGACGATCGCCTTCGACGCGTCGCTGACGGACGACGCGACCTCACGGTGCTTGCGGCGAGAGCCGCCGGCGGGGTCGACGAGGTCGTAGCTGTTCGCGCCGGCGGCCCATCGGCAAGCAGCCGCCTCCGCGACGAAGGTGTGGGGCGAGGGGGCGTACGGCAACATCTCGGACAGAGCAGCGAACTCCCGAAGGCTGAAGCGTGCGCCGCAATGCCGCCGGGTCGTCCTCGAGCACGCGGGAACGAAGCGCTCGGGTGGCGGTCAGGACGAGGTCCGCCTCCTGCAGCATCGCCGGGGTGAGCTGGCGAGCCTCGAAGAACGACGCCGAGCCGCCGATCCGTTCGAGCTCGGCCGCCGCATGGGAGTCCATCGGCGATCCGATGACCGCCCGGACCCCGGCGCTCGACACCTCGACGCCGTCGCCGGCAGTCCCGAGCATGCTGTCGAACTGGTGGCGCAGATGCCGCTCGGCCAGGGGCGAACGGCAGACGTTGGTGTCGCAGACGACGAGGATGCGGAACGGCTCGGTCATGGTCATTCTCCTGATCTGGTGACGAGCCCGAGATCGTTGAGCTGAAGAAGGAAAGCGTGTACGTCCGCCCGGATCGTTGCTGGGTGAACGTCGAACGTGCGGGCGACCGCGCCGACGAGCTTGACCTCAGAGTCCGCGTCGGCGAGCAGGTGCCAGATCGTGGCCGCCGTCCCCTCGAGGACGACCGGCGGAGCGGACGGGTTGTTGAGGTCGAGCGCGACGACCCGGTCCTCGTGGTCGACGACGGCGACGTCGGCTGAGCGCCGCCATGTGCTGGGGCTCAGGAGCGCGTTCATGCCCGCACCGCCTTGTGTCGTCCGTGCTGCCTTGGCTGCCCTTGCTGTCCCTGCCACACGATCCGCGCGGCGCGCGGCACGTGGCTGAGCCCCCACTTGAGCCGGCGGGCCCTCGCCTTGAAGAGACCCCAGGCGCCGGGAGCCGCATCCGGCTGCGACCTGCGGATCTCTGCCTCTGTGAGGACGAGTGCGTGCCACAGGAAGGGGATCAACCGGCGCAGCGGCGTCCTGTCGGAGCTGGTAGAGGTACGACACCGACTTCACGCCGGTGGAGCTCGTCCGGATCTGCCAGGCCTGGAGGTCTTCGACGGCCGTCGAACCCTCGCCGAGTCGCGGGGCACCAACCTCGTCGAGGAACGGCCGCAGCGTGTCGGCCGCACCGGTGGCGACCGCGAGCTCGGCAAGCTCGCGCCGACCCGTGTCGTCGAGGCGCTCGTTGAGCGTCTCGACCATGAACGCGAGGTCGCGCTGGCTGCGCTCGTACGACGGGTCACGAAGCGCGTGTAGCGCCGCGATCGCCGCGTTGCCCAGCAGGTCGGGGCACGGCACCTCTCGGCCGGCGATCGTCGCCGTCGTCCGTCGCTGCCCACAGCGCCTCGAACACGTCCTGCGGGTCGGCGAAGAAGCCCGGGAACCGGTCGTGTACGTCGATCTCGCAAGGCCAGTTGTCGTGGCGGTACGCCTTCGAGTGGAACGTCATGACGTGCGGCCCCGTGCTCGGCACCTCGATCCGCCACCCGTGCGACCGGAGCAGCTCCTGCATCTCCTCGAACCGCGACGGGTCGACGAGCACATCGACATCCACCGACGGCCGCTCGGGCCGCAACCCCTGCATCGCCAGGATCGGCCCCTTGATGAACAGCACCCGAATGCCGGCGTCCGCCGCCACCGCGCGCCGACGAGCGCGTGAAGCAGTGCGACAGCTTCGCCGCAATTCGAGGCGTCGATGCCTCGACGCGTCGCCGTGCATGCATCGAGTCGGCCATCGCCACAGCGTCGGCCGTTGAGCGGAACTGGCAGCCGTTGGTCGCGCTGAGACTGCGCGTCGCCATGGCGGCCTCGACGCCAGTCACTGCTGACCGCGATTGCTCGCGTTGCTTGTCGAGGTCGTCATGATCGAGCGTGAGGTCGATGGACGCCGCCAGCGTCGATGCCGGTCGCGGCGCACGCGATGCTGTGTAAGGTGACTACGTGCCGGTGCCCGACTGCTGGCGACCGTCCAGCCGCGAGCGGTGCTCGCGTCGCACCGTCGGCGACCAGCCAGTCGCGGGAACGTGAAGCGTCACGCGTGCAGCCGGTCGTTGCGTCGTCTGCCAGTGTTCGACGACCTGGAGCATCGTCGAACTAGCAGGCGTTGTCGTGCCGTGCCGCTAGTCGCTGCCCGTGTCGGCCGCTGACACCGAGCACGGACTGGCGCCCGCCGAGACAGCGCGACCGCTGGGGCGGCGGCGACGACCTGCACGAGCGGCACGGCCCAGGCGGCGTGAGCGCCTACCTTGATAACCGAGCGGCGGCTGATCCCCCCGCTGGTCTGGGTGTTTTCGGCGTCGCCCGAAATCGACTCAAAAGTCATCCAACTGCCTCTTTCAAAGAGGGGTCCCCACCCCAAGATGTGAAAGAGCAACTCCCCCTGGAACTGCCCCCCAAGCGCCTCCCCCACGGATGCGCCTTCGGAAAGTAAATGCAGATCGGGTACCGAAGTCATGAACAATCGGGCAAAAGTTACCCGCCTGTGGAGCTTCTTTTACCTTATGTAACCCGCGCTTGGGACATTTCGACCAGTCCGAGCTCGGCAAGTGACTCGACCGCGGCAGTCGTGGCCGCGAGGAGATCCGTGCCGTCCGGGGGCTCGCCGTACGTCTCCGCGAGCACGTCAGCTACCTCGCCAACAGGCACAGAGCCGTCGCCGATCACGGCCAGGATCGTCGTCGCCAAGGGGGACAGCACGAACACCTGGTCGTCGATGAGCACTGCTGACTCGCCACCCTCGACGTACTCATCCAGGTACGGCCGCCGTCGAACCTTCACCACCCTGCCTCCACCAAGCCGGCGACCACGCCGTGCAGGTCGGCCGCATCGCGATAGGAGACCCGTCGCAGGCCGCCGGTCGCGTCCAACAGCTTGACGATCCGCCACAACGGCGCCGGCCGGCTCCCGACGAACGACACCTGCGGGCACAGCATCCCGAGGGCCTGGACGTTCGAGACCGGCGTGACCTCCGGCTCGACCGGAGCGTCAGGCTGCCGATCGAGGTAGAGGACCGCAACTGCGTCCACCTCGTCCGGCGGCTCCATGAGCCCCAGCGACGAGGGCGACGCCTGCTCCTTCACCCCCGACGGCGACTCGGTGACCAGCGACAGCGGCTTCGGGAACGGCACGACCGTGTGGTCGTCCCGGATCGCCGAGCACTCGTCGGTCACGTAGCCGAACGACTTCCCGAGCACCCGCGCGACCGTCGTCTTGCCCGCCCCGGAAGGGCCGGCGAGGAGCACCGTGGCCCCGGTGTCCGGGTCCGACAAAGCGCAGGCGTGCATCATCAGCAGCGAGCTCGCCCGTGCGGTAATCGCCCGTGTGGTCACCAGCGGCGTCAGCCAGTGCATCAGCTCTTCGAGCGACGAGCTCGCGGTCGCACCAAGACTTCGCGCTTCCTGAACAGCATCCTCGTCACTGTCGAGAAAAGCCTTTACGATCAGCGGCTTTGTTGCAGAATGTCCCGTAGGGGGATCATTCAGACACCACTCCCAGGCTTTGCTCAATGCCTGCGCGAGGTCGGCTGATTTCTCCCCCGAAGCGCGAACGACTACGGGTACTCCAAGCGCCGACAGGTGGACGCTGGGCGTTTCACCCGATATGTCTTGGCGCATAGGGGAAGTCTAAGGGGGCCGTCGAGCCCGCAATTAAGGCTTCGGCGGAAACCTCTGTCGAAGCGATCAACGAGGGGCGCTTCGCAACATGGAACTCACCGACTACCTGCGCATTCTTCGGGCGCATTGGCTCGGCGTAGTCGCACTGACCATCGTCACGGCTCTGGCCGCACTGGTCTTCAGCCTCACCCAGCCCAAGGTGTACGCCGCCAACGCGAACGGCTTCGTCAGCTCCGGGCTCAACGACAACCCCGCGCTCGCCTCGGTGAGCGACAGTCTCGCCAAGTCGCGGGCGAAGTCGTACGTCGACATCGCGAAGAGCCGGGCTACCGCCCAGACGGTCATCGACAACCTCGGCCTCGAGGCGGCCCCCTCGTCGTTGATCGGCAGCATCGACGTCGAGCAGCCGATCGACACCGTCCTGATCAAGGTGACCGCCCGGTCCGCGACGCCGGAGGAGGCGCAGCAGCTCGCGGACGCCTGGATCACGGCACTCGCCGAGCAGGTCGCCCAGATCGAGGACCCCCGGGGCAAGAAGCGGGCCGGCACGCTCAAGGTCGTACCGGTCGAGTCCGCCGAGCTGCCCACCTCACCGGTCTCCCCTCAGACGGATCGCAACGTGCTCCTCGGACTCGTCCTGGGGCTCCTCCTCGGCCTCGGCTACGCCGTCATCCGCAGCCAGCTCGACCGGCGGATCCGCTCGGCCACCGCGGTCGAGCAGCGGTTCGGCGTCACCGTTGTGGGCGCGGTCCCGGGCGACCCGGGCCTCCAGCACGACCCGGGCACTCCCGCGAGGATCGCGGTGTTCGAGGAGAGCGACGCGCACCGGCGCGCCGGATCGGCCGAGGCCTTCCGCAAGCTCCGCACGAACCTGCGCTTCATGGACGTCGACAACCCGCCCCGCGTGATCGTCGTGACCAGCCCTCAGCAGGGTGACGGCAAGTCGACCGTGGCGGCCAACCTCGCGGCGGCGATCGCCGCCTCGGGCGAGAAGGTGACCCTCGTCGACGGCGACCTGCGTCGGTCGAGCGTGGCCGAGTCGTTCGGGCTCGTCGAGGGCGTGGGCCTGACCGACGTACTCACCGGGCGGGTGGACGTAGCCGACATCCTCCAGCACCCGGCCCACCACCAGAACCTCTCCATCCTGGGCGCGGGAGCGACCCCGCCGAACCCCAGTGAGCTGCTCGGGTCGCAGACCATGCGCAACCTCCTGCGCCAGCTCGCGCAGGACGGCATCGTGGTCGTGGACGCGCCTCCGCTGCTCCCCGTGACCGACGCCGCCGTGCTGACCGCGGTCACCGACGGGGCGTTCATCGTGCTCTCCACCGGCCGCACCCTCGACACCGAGCTCGAGGCCGCCCTGAACCACATCGAGGCGGTCAAGGGCCGGACGCTGGGCATCGTGTTCAACCGGGTGCCGCGCAAGGACTCCGACGCGGGGTACTACGGCGGCTCCTACCGGGCCAACGAGAGCGCGCCGGCCAAGACTCCCGACAACGTGACCGTCTAGCGCAGCCGGAGCCCCTGGGGCAGGCGAGGCCCCTGGGTCAGGCGAGGCCCCTGGCGAGCGTCGCCATGACCTCGTCCCGCTTGGGCGCTCCGCTCGCGCGTGACACCTCGCGGCCCTCGGGGTCGAGGATCAGGGTCGTGGGCGTGCGGGTGACGCCGAGGCGGCGTACCAGCTCGAGGTGATGCTCGGCGTCGACCTCGATGTGTACGACGCCGGGCACGGTGTCCGCGACCTCCCCGAGCACCCGCCGGGTGGCCCGGCAGGGCGCGCAGAACGCGGAGGAGAACTGCAGCAGGGTCGCGCGCTCGCCGAGGTCGTGGTCGATGTCGGCGCCGTGCAGGACGCTGACCGGGTCTGCGTTCACGTCGGCCTCTCCTGCTCCGCGGACCTCGTGCGTGCCCCGGAACCGCCCGTCGCTCGCGGCACGCCAGACCCCGAAGGCGCTCGCGAGCACCAGTGCCACGACGAGTACCCACGCACCTTCACTCACGGCCGGATTCAACCACCTATCGACTCAGGGCATTCCGGACGACCACAACACGGGCAACCCGAGTCAGAGGCGCCGGCCAGGAGCTCCGGCCAGGAGCGCCGGAGGCGCGGGAGCGCCGGCCAGGAGTCCGGGCGGGAACGCCGGCCAGGAACCCCGGACAGGCAAAACCCCCGCCGGACCTGGGAGGGAGTCCAGCGGGGGTTTGGGATGCCTCAGGTGAGTCGCTCGAGGGGGGTCAGCGTTTCGTCTGAGGACGCTTGCGGGCCAGCAGCACGCCACCGACGACGAGGAGGACGATGCCGCCGATGATCACCGGGCCGTACGCACCCGCACCCGTGGCGGGCAGGATGCCGGCGACCGGAGCCACCAGGGCAGCCGCACGGTTGGCGCTCGCACCTGCAACCGCGGTCGGTGCGCGCTCCTCCTCGACACCGAGGACCTCGTTGCCCGTGTTCGGGCCGACCTCAGCCGGACCGGTCTGCGACGGCAGCGCCGGGACGATGCACTCGCCCTCGTCGCTCATCGTCGCGTCATCGGGGCAGACGACCTCCTCGGCGGGGACGATGCACTCGCCCTCGTCGCTCATGGTCGCGCCCTGGGGGCAGGTCTTCTCCTCCTCGGTGGGAACGACGCACTTGCCCTCGTCGTTCATCGTCGAGCCCTCGGGGCAGGTGACTTCCTCGGCCGGGACGACACACTCGCCGGCCTCGTTCATCTCCGAGTCCTCAGGGCAGACGGTCGCGGGCTGCTCCTCGGCCGGTGCAGCCGGTGTGGGCGGGGTTGCCCTTGCCGATGCCCTGGTTGCGGTCGCACTCGTAGCCGGCGTTGCGGTCGCTGCCGTCGGGGTACTGCCCCTTGGGGTTCTTGTTGTCGGCCTTGCCGACACAGCCGGCGCACGGCTTGCCCGTGGCCTCGCCGTCGCCCTTGCCGTTCTCCGACGCGGAGCCGTCGCGGGTCGAGCAGTAGTTGTGCTCGGGGCCCTCGTCGCAGTCGCCGGCGTTGGCGCCACCGTCGTTCTGGTCGGCGGTGCTCTCCGGCTGCGGCTCGTCGTACTCGCCGGTCGTCGAGGCGTTGCCCTCGGTGTGGTCGGAGCCAGTGCTCTCGTCCGTGGTCGAGTCGTCCGTGGTCGAGTCGGTGTCCTGCTCGTGGTTGCCCCGCTGCGAGGACGCCGACTTGTCGGTGCCCTTGCCGTCGGTTGCGTGTACCGGACCCACGACACCCACGGTCATGAATACCGTGACAGCTGTGGCTGCTGCCAGCCGCAGAATGCCCTGCTTGACGTTCATCTGGCTCCTTCGATCCCCCGGCCCACACCTGGGGCCAGACCTTGGTCAGTGCGCTCCGTTGCACACCGAGCGGTTAGACAACGTGGGGAGACCAAAAGGGTTACGCCGGAATAGCCAGAAATGACTAGATTTTGCTCTCCGGCGCAGAAGGTACAGGAGCGTCAGCCGCCCGCGAAGGGCGGGAGCAGCTCGACGGTGTCGCCGGGGCGGAGTACGACGGTCGCCGGGTCCGACGTACCGACCGGGCGGTCCCCCACCAGCACCGAGCACACGGACACGACGTCCTTGAGGCGCGGCCGGTCGGGATGGCGGGCGACGACCTCGTAGAGCAGCTCGGCCAGGGTCAACGGGGCCGTGACGGACTCCTCGGACACCCCCGCGGCGGCGCGGGCGGCGGCCCAGTAGCGCACGAGCACGGTTGCTTCGGCGGGAGTCGAGTCGGCCATATCCGGTATCCTGCCTCATCGGGCCGCGCCCACGACAAGACGCCCACGACGGGTGGTCGGCGAAGGCCGGGTGATGACGCGCGGCTCAACGGTGAGTCGAAGACCCTCCGTGACGAGGAGGTGCCATGAGCACCCTGCTCCTCCTGACGAGCGCCCTGCAGTCCTCGGTCGAGGTACTCCCTGCCCTCGGGCTGCTCTCCCACCAGGTCAAGATCCTCCCCGCCGAGGGCAGCGCGCTTCTCGAGGCCCCCGACTCCGACCTCGTGCTGATCGACGGTCGCAAGGAGCTCGCCCACGCCCGCGACCTGTGCCGGCTGATCCGCACCACGGGGTCGGACCAGCCGGTGCTGCTGATCGTGACCGAGGGAGGGTTGTCGGTCGTCGCGGTCGACTGGGGCATGGACGACGTACTGCTCGTCACCGCCGGGCCGGCCGAGGTCGAGGCCCGGCTGCGGCTCGCCATCGGCCGGATGGCTGCCACGAAGGAGAGCGAGGACCCCGAGGCGCACGTCATCCGCTCCGGCGAGGTCACGGTCGACGACACGACGTACACCGCCAAGCTCGGCGGACGGCCGCTGGACCTGACGTTCAAGGAGTTCGAGCTGCTGAAGTTCCTGGCGCAGCACCCGGGGCGGGTGTTCACGCGGCAGCAGCTGCTGCAGGAGGTCTGGGGGTACGACTACTTCGGTGGCACGCGGACCGTGGACGTCCACGTGCGGCGGCTACGAGCCAAGCTCGGGCCGGAGAACGAGATCCTGATCGGGACGGTGCGCAACGTCGGCTACCGGTTCGTGCTTCCGCCCAAGGAGCGGGTGACCGAGACCGTCGACGAGGCGGATACGGCTGACGAGGCGGCCGAGGAGCAGCTCGCCGCGGACTGAGGCGAGGCCGGTCAGGCGGCGGCTGCGGCCGCGGGGGCCGGGGCGACCTCGATGGTCGCAGGAACGGCGTCCGCTGCAACCACGGGCGCGGGCTCGCGCGTCGCCCTCGGACTGTCGAGCCCGTCGGTCAGCGTCTCCTCGAGACGTGCGAGCCACATGAGCATTCCCAGACACAGGAACGGAACGGCTGCTGCGAACGCGAGCGCCATGACGTAACTCCCCAAACCTCGACAATTATCCAACACTGCGGTTCCCGGCTCGGGGAGGATCATGCGCCCTCTCCCTAGAGTTGGCGCGTGACCCTGATCTCGCGTGTGAACCCTGACCAGTACGACGTGCCGGCCGCCGGAAAGGTTGCCTCGCCTGCTGAGGCATCTTCGGCGGCGGCCGAGTCGAGGGGCGAGGCGGGCGGCCGAGCCGGGCGGCGAGCGCGGGCGGCGAGGCGGGCGCCGAGACGCCGGCCGAAGCGGTACGACGGATCGCGGCGGACGCCACCCGCGCTGACCGCCGCAGCCCCCTCAACGAGGCGACGCTGCTCTCCCTGCGGCATCACGGGCTGGCCGGCAAGTCGTTGTGGGTCGCGCGCGACGACACGGGGAGCGTCGTGGGCTTCGCGCTCGCGACCCAGGCCCAGGATCCCCGGGAGCCGGTCGAGGTGAACCTCGTCGTCGCTCCCGCAGCGCGCCGTGGCGGGGTGGGGCGGGCGCTCGCGGAGGAGGTGCTCGAGACGTACGCGGACGACGAGGTGTCGGCGTGGTCCCACGGCAACCACCCTGCGGCCGCCCGCCTCGCCGAGGGTCTGGGGTTCGAGCGGGTCCGGGACCTGTGGGTCATGCGGCGTCCGCTCTCCTCCGACCTGCCGCTGCCCGATGTGGACGCACAGACAGCTCGCGGCGGGCGGGATCGTCGTACGCACCTTCCGGCGTGGCGAGGACGAGGACGCGTTCCTGGCGGTCAACGCCGAGGCCTTCGCGGACCACCCGGAGCAGGGGGGCATGACGCGGGCGGACCTGGAGGAGCGGATGGCCGAGCCGTGGTTCGACCCGGAGGGGTTCTTCCTCGCGGAGCCGGCCGATGCGCCGCGGGGGGAGGCGAACGTCATCGTCGACAGCCCCTCGCTGCTCGGGTTCCACTGGACGAAGGTGCATGAGGACGACCCGTCGTACGGCGAGGTGTACGTCGTGGGCATCTCTCCCGCCGCCCAGGGCAAGGGGCTCGGCGCGGCGCTGACCCTGACCGGCCTGCACCACCTGCGCGACCAGGGGCTGGGCGAGGTGATCCTCTACGTCGAGGCCGACAACGCGCCCGCGGTGGCGGTGTACTCGAAGCTCGGGTTCACCCACGCCGACGAGGACACCGACGTGATGTACCGCCACGCCGGGCGCCGGTGAGCCCCCGGAACATGCACTCGGCGCGCTCGGCGGGCACCTGCACGCTCGGCGACGCCCGCAGGACCCGGCGAGTGCATGTTCTGCGGGGCCGCCCTCACTTCAGGCGAGGGCGCGCTTGAGCCTGACGGCGATCTCGGCCATCGCGGCGGGCGCGGAACGACCCGTGCCGACGCAGTTCGCGAAGCCGTGGATGAAGCCGGTGTACCTCTTGAGCTCCACGCTCAGGCCCTGCTCGGCGAGCAGCCGGGCGTAGGCCTCCCCCTCGTCGCGCAGCGGGTCGAACCCGGCGGTCGCGATGAAGGCGGGTGCGAGGTCCGGCGGGAGCTTCTCGTGGAAGTACACCGAGACGCTGGGGTCGCGGCGGTCGTGGTGCTCGAGCAGGTACGAGTTCTCGGCGAGGTCCATGAACGCCGTGGTCAGGAAGAAGCCCTCGCCGAAGATCCTCCGGCTGTCGCTCTTCTCGGCCATGTTCGTGACCGGGTAGATCAGCAGCTGGTAGGCCACGGGGAGCCCCGCCTCGGCGGCCCGGATCGCCGTGACCGCGCTCAGGTAGCCCCCGGCCGAGTCACCCCCCACCGCGATCCGGTCCGGGTCGACACCGAGCTGCTCGGCGTACTCACTCACCCACTGGAACGACGCCCAGCAGTCCTCGACCGCGGCCGGGAACGGGTGCTCGGGGGCGAGCCGGTAGTCGATCGAGAGGACCCGCACGTCGGCGCGCTCGGCGAGGAAGCGGCACATCGGCGTCGTGGGAGTCGAGGCCGCCGTACATCATCCCGCCGCCGTGCACGAAGAACAGCAGCGGCGCGGGCCTGGGGCTGGCGACCTGGCCGTGCGGGACGTAGAGCCGCGCCGGGATCTCGCCCTCGGCGCCCGGGATCTCGAGGTCGCGCACGAGCCCGATCGGCTGGGTGCCGCCGACGAGCCTCGACTGCCGCTGGATCGCCGCCCGCGCCTGCGGCATGGGCAGCGTCTCGGCGGCGGGCTCGCGGACGAGCCGCCGCAGGCGCAGCATCCACTGGATCTCGATGTCGAGCACCTGCCCGTCGACCACGACCCGGCGCCCGGCCAGCACGCGCATCAGCCACAGGGGCAGGGCCATGAGGACGCGGAACACGACGACCTCGAGCTTCTCGAAGAATGCCGACATGCGCGCAAGATACCCCCAGCCAAGGCCGATGTCGGCTTTGGCTACCCGGCGTTCACATGCCGGTGGCAGCATGAAGTCATGGAAGCCGTCACCGAGCTGTCCCCGCCTGCCCTCGCCGAGGACCGCTTCCTCGACCGCGAGCTCTCCTGGCTGCACTTCAACACACGCGTGCTCGAGCTCGCCGAGGACGACACGATCCCGCTGCTCGAGCGGGTGCGCTACCTGGAGATCTTCTCCTCGAACCTCGACGAGTTCTTCATGGTCCGGGTCGCCGGCCTGAAGCGCCGTATCGCCGCCGGCGTCGCGGTCCGCGCCGCGTCCGGTCTGATGCCCCGTGAGGTCCTCGAGCACATCTGGAGTACGACGGGCGCGCTCATGGAGCGGCAGGCCGCGCTGTTCCGCGACGACATCATCCCGGCGCTGGCGAAGGAGGGCATCGAGCTCCTGCGCTGGGCCGACCTCTCGCGCGACGAGCAGAAGCAGATGAAGCGGCAGTTCAAGGAGCGGCTCTTCCCGGTCCTCACGCCGCTCGCCGTTGACCCGGCCCACCCGTTCCCCTACATCTCCGGCCTGTCGCTGAACCTGGCCGTGCTGGTGCGCAACCCCGCGAGCGGCAAGGAGCACTTCGCCCGGGTGAAGGTCCCGCCGATCTTCTCGAGGTTCGTGGCCGTGGGCGAGCAGAGGTTCGTGCCGCTCGAGGACGTCATCGCCGAGCACCTCAAGTCGCTGTTCCCGGGCATGCAGGTGATCGCGGTCCACACGTTCCGGGTCACCCGCAACGAGGACCTCGAGGTGGAGGAGGACGACGCCGAGAACCTCCTCGCCGCCTTGGAGAAGGAGCTCCTGCGGCGCCGGTTCGGCCCGCCGGTGCGGCTCGAGGTCGAGGAGTCGATGGACGACCACATCCTCGAGCTGCTCATCTCCGAGCTCGGCGTCTCGCGTGCCGAGGTGTTCCGGCTCCCCGGACCTCTGGACCTCCGAGGCCTCGGGGTGATCGCAGACATCGACCGGGCCGAGCTGAAGTACCCCGCGTTCGTGCCGTCGACCCACACCGACCTGGCCGAGGTGGAGTCGTCGTCACCCGTGGACGTCTTCGCCGCCCTGCAACGGCGCGACGTGCTCGTGCACCACCCCTACGACTCCTTCTCCACCTCGGTGCAGCGGTTCATCGAGCAGGCCGCCGCCGACCCGCAGGTCCTCGCGATCAAGCAGACCCTGTACCGGACCTCCGGCGACTCCCCGATCATCGACGCCCTCATCGACGCCGCCGAGCTCGGCAAGCAGGTCCTCGTGATCGTCGAGATCAAGGCCCGCTTCGACGAGCAGGCCAACATCAAGTGGGCGCGGAAGCTCGAGCAGTCCGGCTGCCACGTCGTGTACGGGCTCGTCGGGCTGAAGACCCACTGCAAGCTCTCGCTCGCCGTACGCGAGGAGCCCGAGGGCATCCGTCGCTACACCCACATCGGCACCGGCAACTACAACCCGAAGACGGCGCGGCAGTACGAGGACTTCGGGCTGCTGACCGCGAACCCCGAGATCGGCGAGGACGTCGCGCACCTGTTCAACAACCTGTCCGGGTTCTCGCGGCACACCGAGTACGAAGCACTCCTCGTCGCGCCCGACTCGGTCCGCTCCGGGCTCACCGAGCGGATCCGCGCCGAGGTCGCCAACCACGCAGAGGGCCTCCCCGCGCGGATCCGGATCAAGGCGAACTCCATCGTCGACGAGGCCCTGATCGACGAGCTGTACCTCGCCTCCCAGGCCGGCGTCCCGATCGACCTGCTCACCCGCGGCATCTGCGCCCTGCGCCCGACGGTGCCAGGGCTGTCGGAGAACATCCGGGTGCGGTCGGTGCTCGGGCGGTTCCTCGAGCACAGCCGGATCTTCTGGTTCGAGAACGCCGGTTCGCCCAGCGCGTGGATCGGCTCGGCGGACCTGATGCACCGCAACCTCGACCGTCGCGTCGAGGCCCTCGTGCAGCTCCCCGGCGAGGCCCAGGTGGCCGAGGTCGGCCGGGTCCTCGACCTCGCCTTCGACGACGGCACGTCCTCGTGGTGGCTGCTGCCGAGCGGCGAGTGGGAGCGGCATGCGTTCGACGCCGAGGGGGCGCCGTTGCGCGACATGCAGGACACGCTGATCCAGACCAAGCGCCGCCGCAACCGCTGACCCGACCCAGTCGCCCCGCCCGTCGTACGGCGCTCCCTGCCGCCGTACGCCGCCCGTCGCCGCCCCCTGCCCGCCGTACGCCGCCCGCCGCCACGCCGCCCTCCTGCCCGCCGCCGCTCGTAGCAAAACTGCTGTGTTCACCTAGTGCTGACAGCGGTTTTGCTACGTCCCATCGCCTGGATTCGCGGCCAGCCCAAATTGCCCTGTGGACGACGGGATCCACCCGGCCCGGCTCCGCCATTCTCGAAGCGATGAATGATCGATTCGAAAGCTGGCGGCCGATCTGTCGCCCTCCGGCAAACCTCACGCGCCCGGTTCGGATCGATCCCGCAGGGCTTGCCGGACCTACCCCAGGGCAGAGCCGAGGGCCGCATTGGCGCAAGACCTCACACGGTTACTACGTGCCCACCTCGGTGTCGACAGACGTGCCTGAGCAACGGATCCTCGAGCAGTCCGTGCGGCTGCCATCTGGCGGCGCTGTGACCGGCTGGGCAGTGTGTCGCCTCCGCGGTGCGGCCTTCTTCGACGGCTTGGAGCGGGACGGTACGACGCATCGCCCAGTCCCGCTCGCGATCGGACCCGACCATCTCCTTCAGCAGGACCGCGCCGTCACGATCTCGCGGGACCGACTCGACGCCGACGAGCTGAGAGTCGCGCACGGGATTCCGTGCACGAGCATGGTCCGAGCGCTGTTCGACGAGATGCGGTGGGCGGACGATGAACGTGAAGCGGTCGTTGCCATGGACATGGTGGCCGCCGCCGAGCTGATGTCGATCGGCCGGATGCGGTCCTACGTTGAACACCGCTCCGGTTGGCGAGGGGTTCCGCAGGTACGACGAGCGCTCGACCTGGCCGACGAGAACAGCATGTCGCCCAATGAGACCCGGATGCGACTCATCTGGGTGCTGGATGCGGGGTTACCCGGGCCGCTGGTGAACCAGCCGGTGTTCGACCTGCAAGGGAAGCTGCTCGGCATTGCAGACCTGCTGGACCCGATAGCGGGCGTGGTCGGTGAGTACGACGGTGCGGCCCATCGTGGAGCGCGGCGCCACCGCCGCGATGTCATGAGGGAGGACCTCATGCGGCGCGCGGGACTGGAGTACTTCAAGGTGGTTGGACTCGACCTGATGGACGTCCGTGTCGTCGTGGAGCGGATGCTCACGCACCCGGGCGCGCGCCAAGTTCCTGGCGCCCGACGAACGAGCGTGGACTCTTGTCCCACCCGTCGACTGGTACCAGTCGCCTCTCGACGCGATGAACCTGGACCAGCGGCTGGAGTACCAGGCCAGTCTTCATGAGGTCGAGCCGCCTTCATGAGGTCAGGCCGCGCGGGAGCTCTCGCTCGTAGCAAAACTGCTCCTCGAGGGGGAGCACTACGACAGTTTTGCTACGAGCCGCGTCGCAGGAGAGTCGAACGCGGCCGGGCGGGCGGGGCGGGCGGCGTACGGCGGGCGGGGTGGCTGCCGAGCGCCGCTAGCAGGTGGCGAAGAGGAGGGGCCCCTCGGTGAGGTCGCTGAGCAGCGGGAGGTTCTTGCCGGCCGGCTTCAGCTGCATGGTGATCTCCTTGCCGTCGGCGGCGGCCTCGACGACGCGGAACCGTTCGCCGAACGTGCCGCCCTGGCCCACGGCGTCACCCGACGCGAGCTTGACCCGGGGACGGAGGTCGTCGGAGGCCTGTTCGGAGGTCTCGAAGTGCATGCCGACGACCAGCGACCTGTCCGGGTGCATCGCCACGACGACCCCGGCCAGGGGCGACACCCCGCCGGCCTCACGGATCAGGTCGTCAGCCGCTGCCTGGTCGTCCTCGGAGGTCGAGCCCATGCTCAGCCCCTCGCACGCGAAGTCGGACGCGAACAACGCCGCGCTCGCGGGCTCCCCGGCCTCCGATGCCAGAGCATCGACCCCGTCCACCTCGTCCAGCCCGGGCTCGGACCCGGCGACCACCGAGGCAGACGACGACGCGTAGGCCTGGTTGTCCGACATCAGCACCAGCCGCTCGTCGGGCAGGACCACGATGTTCTGCATCACGGGCGTCAGCGAGGGGTCGATCGCGGCGACCAGGTCGGCCGACCCGGCCCAGACCCCGCCGGACCCGGCGCCCCCGGACGGCGCCGCGTAGCCCAGCCCCCGGAGGTTGCGTTCCACGCCGTCGAGGTCGACCCCGTCGCCGAAGCGCATGACCACCACGGCGCCCTCGCGCGACTGGCCGTACATCTCCCACTCCGCGTCGAGCGGGGAGAAGCCGTAGCGGCGGTTCATGGCGTACGTCGAGTCGACGACCGCCGAGGTGGAGGTCAGGTCGAGGTCGTAGGCCCGGGACACGAAGTTCGCCACGTCACGGCTCGACGACGCCGAGGCGAGCGACGAGCCGTGCGCGAGGTCACGCACCGTCGCCCAGTCGGTGTAGGTGGCGCGCAACGTCGACTTCGGCAGCGAGGCGACAGCGTCCTCGTACGACGTACGGTGCAACGCCTGCCAGCCGAACCAGCCGCCGACAGCGACGGCGACCACGACCACGCAGGCGACGCCCCCGAGAACGACACGTCTACGCACGGGATGTCCATCCTCCCCTGGCCGGCAGTGGTGTGAGACTAGCGCCATGGCGCAATCAGCCCGTCGCCCCTCGGACGTTCTCGCCGCCGGCGCTGTGGTCACCCGCAAGGGCGGGGACGTCCTGCTCGTGCACCGGCCGAAGTACGACGACTGGTCGTTCCCCAAGGGCAAGCTCGATCCCGGGGAGCATGTCACAGCGGCCGCCGTGCGGGAGGTGGCGGAGGAGACCGGCCTGGACATCCGCCTCGGCCCGCCGCTGAGCACGCAGCGGTACTGGGTGGACAACGGCGAGCGCCGGATCAAGCGCGTGTACTACTGGGTCGGCCGGGTGGTCGGCAACGACGACGTGTCGACGTACCGCGTCAACGACGAGATCGACGAGGTCGCCTGGGTGCCGGCCGAGAAGCTGCGCGAGCGGCTCGACTACGACTACGACCGGGCCACGCTCGAGGAGTACGAACGGCTTCGCAAGAAGTCCCACCCGCTCGTGATCCTGCGCCACGGCCGCGCGAGGTCGCGCAAGTCGTGGAGCAAGGACGACCGCGAGCGCCCCCTCACCCAGGCGGGCGAGTTCCAGGCCGAGCAGGTGGTGCCGGTGCTGGCGGCGTACGGCGTGAGCCACATCCTCACCTCGAGCAGCCGGAGGTGCTGGGCCACGGTCCTGCCGTACGCCGAGGTGGCGCGGCTCGACCTGGAGGAGACCGACGACCTGTCGGAGGAGGACGCGACGCCCGAGACCGTGGCGGCGCAGGTGCAGGAGCTGCTGAGGCTCAAGACGCCCTCCGTGGTCTGCACGCACCGGCCGGTGCTGCCCTGGGTCTTCGAGGCGCTCGGCCTCGAGCCGCAGCCGCTCGAACCGGGGTCGGTGTTCGTCGTCCACCACCGGCGCGGGAAGGTCGTCGCGACCGAGCACCACGACGTCAGCTTCCGCTAGCCCCCACGCCTGTGTTCACGTGACGGACGTCTCACGTCCGGGCTCCTGTGACCAAATTGGCCGCCACCGTTCACCTGTCGTTCACCAACGCCGACAGATCGCTTCACCTGCGCTCCCTACGTTCAGGGTCGACAACGAAATCTGTGACTGTCCCGAACACAGGAGATAACGCTGTGAACAGCACCATCCTCCGCCGAGCAGCGGCCCCCGGCATCGCCGCGCTCGCTCTCGGCCTCACTCTCTCCGCATGCGGCGCCGGCAACGAGCAGGCGACCAAGAACTCCAGCGCGACGATCGAGGGCCTCTCCGGCACGCTGAACGGCGCCGGCTCGAGCGCCCAGGAGGCGGCACAGTCCGCCTGGCAGGCCGGCTTCCAGGGCGCGAACCCCGACGTGACCGTCAACTACGACCCGGTCGGCTCCGGCGGCGGCCGCGAGCAGTTCATCTCCGGTGGCGTCGACATCGCCGGGTCGGACGCCTACCTGTCCGACGACGAGGGCGAGCTCGCCGCCGCCAAGAAGCGCTGCGACAACCAGGACCCGATCGAGATCCCGAACTACGTCTCCCCGATCGCGGTCGTCTACAACCTCGACGGGGTCGACAAGCTCCAGCTCTCGCCGAAGGTCGTCGCGGAGATCTTCGACGGCAAGATCAAGAAGTGGAACGACCCGAAGATCGCCGCGGACAACCCGGACGCGAAGCTCCCGGCGGAGAACATCACGGCCGTCCACCGGTCTGACGACTCGGGCACCACGAAGAACTTCACCGACTACCTCAGCAAGGCCGGCGAGGGCGCGTGGACGCACGAGGCCGACGGTCTCTGGCCCACCAAGACCGGTGAGGCCGCTCAGGGCACGTCGGGCGTCGTCGCCGCCGTGAAGAACGGCAAGGGCACCATCGGCTACGCCGACGAGAGCCAGGCCGGCGACCTGGGCATCGCGTCGATCAAGGTCGGCGACGCGTACGTCGCTCCCTCTGCCGAGGGCGCTGCCAAGGTCCTCGAGATCTCGCCGCGCGTCGAGGGTCGCCCGGCCGGCGACATGGCGATCGACCTCGACCGCACCACCACCGAGGCCGGCACGTACCCGCTCCTCCTGACCTCGTACCTCATCGCCTGCCCGACCTACAAGGACAAGGCCACGGCTGACCGGGTGAAGGGCTACCTGTCCTACATCGTGAGCGACGAGGGGCAGCAGGCCGCAGCCAAGTCGGCAGGCTCCGCACCGCTGGCCGACTCGCTCCAGCAGGAGGCCAAGGGCATCGTCGACAAGATCAAGGCGCAGGGCTGAACCGCCTGACCGCCGTCCTCGGGTCCGCGTCCCAGCACCTGCTGGGTACGCGGACCTTGGGCCGTTTCCGGGCCGGTGCGAAAGCCGGCCGTACCGACCGCACGAGCTGACTCAGGAAGAGGGATCCCGGTGTCCACCACAGCCGCCGCCAGTCGTCCGCGGCAACGCCCCAAGCAACGCAAGGGGGACCTGATCTTCTCGGGCGCGACGAGAGTCGCAGCGCTGACGATCATGCTCGCCCTCGCCGGCGTCGCGATCTTCCTGACGATCGAGGGCATCCCCGCGATCGACGCGCCGCCCAGCAAGCTCGGCGGCGCCGAGAGCCTTGCCGCCTTCGTCGGGCCGCTCCTGTTCGGGACCGTCCTCGCCGCAGTCATCGCGCTGGTCATCGCGACCCCCTTCTCCCTCGGCGTCGCGCTGGTGATCTCGCACTACGCCCCGCGACGGCTGTCGCGGCCGGTCGGGTACCTGATCGACCTGCTGGCGGCCGTGCCCAGCGTCGTCTACGGCCTGTGGGGCATCGCCTTCCTCGGCCCGAAGCTCGGCCCGGTCTACGAGTGGCTCGAGGCTCACCTCGGCTTCATCCCGTTCTTCGCGGGGCCGGCCTCCAGCGGCGGGCGCACGATCCTCACCGCAGGCATCGTGCTCGCGATCATGGCGCTGCCGATCATCACCGCGATCACCCGCGAGATCTTCGCCCAGACGCCGACCCTCCAGCAGGAGGCGGCCCTGGCCCTGGGCGCGACCCGCTGGGAGATGATCCGGCTCGCGGTCTTCCCCTACGCCCGCTCCGGCATCGTCTCCGCGGTGATGCTCGGGCTCGGCCGTGCGCTCGGCGAGACGATGGCCGTCGCGATGGTGCTCTCCGCGATGAGCGGGGTGGTGACCTTCAACCTGATCAGCACCGTCAACCCGTCCACGATCGCCGCGAACATCGCCAACAACTTCCCCGAGGCCACCGGCCTGGGTGTGAACGCGCTGATCGCGAGCGGCCTGGTCCTGTTCGTGATCACCTTCGCGGTGAACTTCGCGGCCCGCGCGATCGTGGCGCGCAGCGAGAAGAGGTTCAAGTGATGACCGACGTGCAGACCGCGCCCCCGCGCGAGGCCCGGCCCGACCGCTCGCACCTCCCGCTCTCCCACCCGATGCTCCCCCGCTGGGCGCCGGGGCTGGTCGCCGCGGTCGCCGCAGCGGCGTCGGGGATCGTCACCATGACGCTCGGCTGGGGCCTGATGGGCTGGGTGCTCTTCGCCGTCCTCGTCTACGCGGTCGCGCTGCCCCTGTGGTCGCTGGCCGTGGAGAAGCGGCGTGCGGCCAAGGACCGCCTCGTGACCACCCTGGTGTGGATCGCCTTCGGCGGAGCGCTCGTGCCGCTCGCCTCGCTCATCTGGAAGGTCGTCAGCGAGGGCCTGCCGGTGATCAACGGCGAGTTCCTCACCTACTCGATGCGCAACATCGTCGGCGAGGGCGGCGGCATCTACCACGCGATCATGGGGACCCTGCTGGTCACCGCCGGAGCCGCGGCGATCTCGATCCCGGTCGGCGTGCTGAGCGCGATCTACCTGGTGGAGTACGGCGGCCGCGGGAAGCTGGCCCGCACGGTGACCTTCCTCATCGACGTGATGACCGGTATCCCGTCGATCGTCGCCGGCCTCTTCGCCTACGCGCTGTTCGTGCTGTTCTTCGGCCCGGGCGTGCGCATGGGCATCGGCGGGTCGGTGGCCCTGTCGCTGCTGATGATCCCCGTCGTGGTCCGCTCGGTCGAGGAGATGCTCAAGCTCGTCCCCCACGAGCTCCGCGAGGCGGCGTACGCCCTCGGTGTGCCGAAGTGGCGCATGGTCCTCAAGGTCGTCCTGCCGACCGCGATGTCGGGCATCGTCACCGGCGTCATGCTCGCGGTCGCGCGCGTGGCCGGCGAGACCGCGCCGCTGCTGATCATCGCCGGGTCCACCGACTCGCTGAACCTCAACCTGTTCAACGAGCGGATGATGACCCTCCCCGTGTTCATCTACTACTCGTACATGCAGCCCGGCGTCCCGCCCGAGTTCGGGCAGGCCCGCGCCTGGGGCGCCGCACTCGTCCTGATCGTGATCGTGATGGCGCTGAACCTGATCGCCCGTGCGATCGGCCGCTACTTCGCCCCCAAGACCGGCCGCTGAGGCCAGAGGAACAAGGAAAGACAACCATGGCCAAGAGCATCGACGTCTCCGACCTGAACATCTACTACGGCGACTTCCTCGCCGTGGAGAAGGTCTCCATGACGATCCCCGCGAAGTCCGTGACCGCGCTGATCGGCCCCTCGGGCTGCGGCAAGTCGACCTTCATCCGCTCGCTCAACCGCATGCACGAGGTGATCCCGGGTGCCCGTGTGGAGGGCAAGGTCGTCATCGACGGCCAGGACCTCTACGCGCCGGAGGTGGACCCGGTGCAGGTGCGCCGCCAGATCGGCATGGTCTTCCAGCGCCCCAACCCGTTCCCCACGATGTCGATCTACGAGAACGTGCTCGCCGGTTCGCGGCTGAACTCCAAGAAGATGAAGAAGTCCGAGGCCGACGACGTGGTCGAGAAGTCCCTGCGCGGGGCGAACCTCTGGGAGGAGGTCAAGAACCGCCTCGACCGGCCCGGGATGGGACTCTCGGGCGGCCAGCAGCAGCGGCTGTGCATCGCCCGCGCGATCGCCGTGGAGCCGCAGGTGCTCTTGATGGACGAGCCGTGCTCGGCCCTCGACCCGATCTCCACCAGCGCGGTCGAGGACCTGATCCACGACCTCAAGTCCGACTACACGATCGTGATCGTCACCCACAACATGCAGCAGGCTGCCCGGGTCTCCGAGGACACCGCGTTCTTCAACCTCGCCGGAGCCGGCATGCCGGGTCGGCTGGTCGAGATGAACCCGACCCGCAAGATCTTCTCCAACCCCGACGAGCCGTCGACCGAGGCCTACATCTCCGGTCGCTTCGGCTGACCGTACGGCGAGCGGGGGCTCGGCGTACGGCGGGGTGGCTGGCGTACGACGCCGCCGAGGTCGACGTCGTGGTGGAGCGCGAGGAGAAGCCGCCGCGGTCGAGGCCGTCCCGAGGCCCTGAGCCGACCCGCGGCTCGAGCGACGCAGGCCAGGTCGGGCCGGCCTCCGGTCGTGTGGGCTAGAGGAT
Source organism: uncultured Actinomycetota bacterium (assembly GCA_963721165.1). Taxonomy (GTDB): domain Bacteria; phylum Actinomycetota; class Actinomycetes; order Propionibacteriales; family Nocardioidaceae; genus Nocardioides_C. The sequence goes on from CAVRIE010000016.1 coordinate 78,468, forward strand.
GACCTCGAAGAGGAGGTGCGCCAGCCAGTAGAAGACCGCCGCGACGAGACCGGCCGCGGGGAACGTCAGCACCCACGCCATCACGATCGACCGGGCGACCCCCCAGCGCACCGCGGAGAACCGCTTGGTGGCGCCGGCGCCCATCACCGCCGAGGTGATGATGTGCGTCGTGGAGACGGGCGCCGAGAAGACGAAGGCGGTCGTGTAGAGCACACCGGCCGCGACCGACTCGGAGGCGAAGCCACGTGCCGGGTCGAGGTGGATGATCCGGCGGCCGAGCGTACGCATGATGCGCCACCCGCCGGAGTAGGTGCCGAGCGAGATCGCGCCTGCTGCGGCGACGATCACCCAGATCGGGCAGGCTGTCGTCGGCCGAGACGAAGCCACCGGTGAGCAGCGCCAGGAAGATCACGCCCATCGTCTTCTGCGCGTCCTGGAGTCCGTGGCCAAGCGCCATCGCGGCCGCCGAGATGCTCTGGGCGAAGCGGAAGTTGCGGAAGGTGCGCTGAGGGTTCCGCCGGCGGAAGATCCACATGATCGCGAGCATGAGCAGGAACGCCGCGGTGAAGCCGAACAGCGGGGAGGCCACCATGGGGATCACGATCTTGTCGAGGATCACCGTCCAGTGCACCAGCCCCAATGCGTCACCCTGCAGCGCTCCGTAACCCATCGCAGCACCAACGAGCCCGCCGATGAGGGCGTGGGAGGAGGACGAGGGGAGGCCGAAGTACCAGGTGATGAGGTTCCAGGTGATCGCGCCGACCAGGCCGGCCATCACGACCACCAGGCCTGAGGTCCCCGTCGGCGGCGTGATCACCTCGCTGACGGTCTTGGCGACCTTCTGCCCGAGGAACGCTCCGACGAAGTTCATCACCGCGGCCATCACCAGGGCGACCCGCGGGGTCAGCGCGCGCGTCGAGACCGAGGTGGCGATCGCGTTGGCAGCGTCGTGGAAGCCGTTGGTGTAGTCGAAGATGAGGGCGATGACGACTACCGCGACGATGATCGCGAGCTCCACGCTCAGGACTCCTTGACGGCGATCTGCTCGACGATGTTGGCGACCTTCTCGAAGGCGTCGATGGCAGCCTCGAGGGAGTCGACGACGTCCTTGAGCTTCATCACCTCGAGCGCCTCGAACTCACCGCTGAACAGCCGGGCGAGGATCCGCCGGTAGGACTTGTCGCCCATGTTCTCGAGGCGGTTGATCTCGATCCAGTACTCGTCGAGGTTCTTCATCGTCTCGAGCCGCGGCATTGCCTCCGCGGTGAGGTCGGCTGCCCGCTGGAGCACCTCGACCTGCTGGGCCAGCTCGGAGGGGAGCTCCTTCACGCCATAGAGGAGGACGAGGTCGACCGCCTCCTCCATCTCGTCCATGACGTCGTCGAGCCCCGACGCTAGGGAGTAGATGTCCTCGCGGTCGAACGGGGTGACGAACGTGGAGTTGACCCGCCTCACGATCTCGTGAGTGGTCTCGTCGGCAGCATGCTCAGCGTCACGCATGCGTGACGCGATGCCTTCACGGTCGTTGCCGTCACCGAGCATCTCCGCCAGGAGGGCGGCGCCTCCGACGAGGTGGTTGGCCGACTGCGCGAAGAGGTCGTAGAACGTGACGTCTACAGGGCGGAAGCGGAATGCCACCGTGAACTCCTGACAAACCGGGAATGGACACCGGACATGCTAGGGCGTGATGGGCCATTCGACGTAACCGAGTCCGGGCTCCGGGCGCAGCCCGGACACCGAGACCGAGCGCCGCCGGGGTCAGCTGGAGCGGGGCTGGACGGGGATCTGCTGTGTGGAGGCCTGGGCCGGTTCGGAGGTGACTCCGAGCAGCTGGTCAACCTGTTCCTGGCTCAGGGTCGCTTCGGACTCGCTGGCCGCGATGATGAGGTTGGTCGTCAGCTCGACCTCGGCCAGGAGCTCAGCGTCTTCGAGGGGGACGTTCAACTTGTCGTCCACGACGCGGCTCCTCTCTCGGATGGTCATCTTCCTGCCAATCGCTGTGTCCCCACTGCTCGACCAGGAGGCCGCCCCCTTCGTGGTGCCCATTGTCGCGGAACGGCCTTCTTCTACCCATAGTCATTCCGGACAAAACGAGGAGGCCCCGACGGAAACCGTCGGGGCCTCTTCTTACGTCTGTGTGACTAGACGTACCTCTGGGTCAGAGAGGGCGAACGTTCTCAGCCTGGGGACCCTTGGGGCCCTGCGTGACGTCGAACTCGACCTTCTGGTTCTCGTCGAGGGACTTGTAGCCCTGCGACTGGATCGCCGAGTAGTGCACGAAGACGTCGTCGCCGCCGTCCTCCTGCGCAATGAAGCCGAAACCCTTCTCGGCGTTGAACCACTTAACGGTGCCCTGAGCCATGCTCACTTACTCCTCTAACGGGGCGTGAGACCGTCACTTCGACGGCCCCGCACCAGATGCGGTGAAACGCCGTGCCCCCTCGAAAAGCCATGAGCTAAATCTGAGAAGAAACGCCGTCGGATCACAAACTCCGCGGGCTTCTACCTGCTGGAACTTGCATCTGATGCATGGACGACACTACCAACTAACGAGGCCAAAGCCGATACCAGTCGCAGAACACGTGTCGACGGTGTCGCAAACGGCTTACCGCACCAGGGTGAACCCGCCTGCCGGAGGTCCCGAATCCGGGACTTTCGCCCCCTTTGTCCGGCGTTGGTCCCGCGGAGGTGGGTGTACCACCGCCGCCGCACTCTAGGCTCGGCGGCATGGGTAGCAGCGTCTACATCGCGTCTGTCGAGGGCTTCACCGGGAAGTCCACGGTCGCGTTCGGGGTCCTCGAACAGCTCTCGCGCCGGGTGAAGCGGGTGGGCGTGTTCCGCCCGATCGTCCGCGCCGACACCTCGCGGCACGACGGCCGCGACTACGTCCTCGACCTGCTGGTCGAGCACGACGCGGTGGCGCTGTCGTACGACGACTGCGCGGGCGTGACCTACGACGAGGTGCACGAGGACCCGACCGCGGCGCTGGACCGGATCGTCGAGCGCTACCACAAGGTCGCCGAGAAGTGTGACGCGGTCGTCATCGTCGGCAGCGACTACACGGACATCGGTACGCCGACCGAGTTCTCCTACAACGCACGGATCGCCGCCAACCTCGGTGCACCGGTCCTCCTCGTGCTCAACGGCTCGGGCCGCACCGCCGAGGACCTGCACACCGTGACCGACATGGCGGTCGCCGAGCTGAACGCCAACCACGGCAGCCTGTTCGCGGTCATCGCCAACCGGGTGGACGAGGAGGACCTCGCCCGGGATGTCGCGGCGCTCGCCACCGACGACGTGCCGGCCTACGCGATCCCGGAGGAGCCGCTGCTCAGCGCGCCCTCGGTCGGCGACCTGCTCGCCGCCGTGGACGGCCACCTGCTCAGCGGCGACGAGAGCCTCCTCAACCGGGAGGTGACCGGGCTCGTCGTGGCCGCGATGACGATGCCGAACGTGCTCGACCGGCTGTTCGAGGGCGCGGTGGTCGTCACGCCCGGCGACCGTCCCGAGGTCGTCCTCGGCGTGCTGATGGCCCACGCCTCGCCGACCTTCCCGCAGATCTCCGCGATCGTGCTCAACGGCGGGCTGCCGCTCGCGAAGCAGGTCTCGCGGCTCATCGAGGGGCTCGGCGTGACCATGCCGATCATCACCACCGAGCTCGGCACGCACGCCACCTCGACCGCGCTCACGGCGGTCCGGGGCAGGCTGACCAAGGACGCCCCGCGCAAGGTCGCGACCGCGCTCGCGCTGTTCGGCCAGCACGTCGACGGCGAGGCCCTGCTCGACCGGCTCGAGGTCGCGCGGAGCGAGGCCGTGACACCGCTGATGTTCGAGCACCAGCTGATCGACGACGCCGTCGAGGACCGCAAGCACATCGTGCTGCCGGAGGGCGAGGAGGAGCGGATCCTGCGCGCCGCGGACATCCTGCTGCGCCGGGGGGTCGCGGACCTCACCCTGCTGGGCGACCCGATCCAGATCAGCGGGCGCGCCGCCTCCCTCGGCGTCGACGTCTCCAAGGCCAGGCTGCTCAGCCCCTTCGACGAGAAGCTCGTCGAGCGCTTCGCACACGAGTACTACGAGCGCCGCAAGCACCGCGGCGTCGACCTCGACGAGGCCCGGACGACCGTCACGGACGTGTCGTACTTCGGCACGATGATGGTCCTCCTCGGCCTCGCGGACGGGATGGTCTCCGGCTCCACCCACACCACGGCCCACACGATCCGCCCCGCGCTGGAGGTCGTGAAGACGCTGCCCGACGTGTCGGTGGTGTCGTCGGTGTTCTTCATGTGCCTGGAGAACCAGGTCCTGGTCTACGGCGACTGCGCGGTCAACCCCGACCCGACCGCGGAGCAGCTCGCCGACATCGCGATCTCGTCGGCCGCCACGGCGGCGGCGTTCGGCGTCGAGCCTCGTGTCGCGATGCTCTCGTACTCCACGGGGAGCTCGGGCGCCGGCAGCGACGTCGAGAAGGTGGCCAAGGCGACCGCGATCGTGCACGAGCGGGCGCCGAAGCTGCTGGTGGAGGGCCCGATCCAGTACGACGCCGCCATCGACGTCGCGGTCGCGCGCACGAAGCTTCCGAACTCCGAGGTCGCGGGCCGGGCGACGGTCTTCATCTTCCCGGACCTGAACACGGGCAACAACACGTACAAGGCGGTGCAGCGGTCCGCGGGTGCGGTCGCCGTGGGCCCGGTGCTGCAGGGCCTCAGGAAGCCGGTCAACGACCTGTCCCGGGGAGCGACGGTCCGCGACATCGTCAACACCGTCGCGATCACGGCCATCCAGGCCCAGCACAGGCCGGCGGAGGTGACCCGGTGAGCCGGTTCGTGCTGGTGCTCAACGCCGGCTCGTCGTCGCTGAAGTACAGCCTGGTCGACGGCGACACCGGCGAGTCCACGGCGGGCGGGCTCGTGGAGCGGATCGGCGAGACCAACGGCGTCCTCACCCACCGCGGCCCCTCCGGCGAGAAGCGCCTCGAGCAGCCGATCAGGTCCCACGAGGATGCGCTGACCGCCGTACTCGACGCCTTCGAGACCCAGGGCCCGAGCCTGCACGAGGTCGAGGTCGCGGCCATCGGGCACCGGGTCGTCCACGGCGGCGCGACGTTCGGGGACCCGGTGCTGATCGACGACCACCTCGTGTCGGAGGTGCGTCGCCTGATCCCGCTCGCGCCCCTGCACAACCCGGCCAACCTGGAGGGGATCGAGGTCGCGCGCCGGCTCTTCCCGGACCTGCCTCAGGTGGCGGTCTTCGACACCGCCTTCCACCAGACCCTTCCGGAGTACGCCTACACCTACGCGGTCCCGCTGTCGTGGCGCGAGGAGCACCGGGTCCGGAGGTACGGGTTCCACGGCACCTCCCACGCCTTCGTGTCGCGGGAGGCCGCCCGCCTGCTCGGCCGGGAGCCGGAGGACGTGAACCTGATCGTCCTGCACCTCGGCAACGGCGCCTCCGCGACCGCGGTCGCCGGTGGGCGCTCGGTGGACACCTCGATGGGGCTGACCCCGCTGGAGGGGCTGGTCATGGGCACGCGCTCCGGTGACATCGACCCGGCCCTGCACGCGCACCTGCACCGGCTCTGCGGCTGGAGCCTCGAGGAGATCGACCGGGTCCTCAACCGCGAGTCGGGGCTCAAGGGCCTGGCCGGCGAGAACGACTTCCGCGAGCTCGAGCGCATGGTCGCCGCCGGCGACGAGGGGGCGCGGCTCGCGTTCGAGGTGTACTGCTACCGGATCCGCAAGTACGTCGGCGCCTACACGGCCGTCCTGGGCCGGGTGGACGCGATCGTCTTCACCGCCGGGGTCGGCCAGCACTCCCCCAGCGTCCGCGCGGCGTCGCTGCGGGGGCTCGAGACGATGGGCGTCGAGGTCGACGCCGGGCGGAACACCGCCGCCGGCGGCCGCGAGCCGTCCGTGGTCTCGACCCGGGACAGCCGGGTCACCGTGATGGTGGTGCCGACGAACGAGGAGTGGGAGATCGCACGGCAGTCGCTGGCCGTCGTACCCGCCTGACGTGAAACGGGCCGCGCAGACATGAAACGGGTGTGGCACCCAACCGGTGCCACACCCGTTCCTCCCTCCCCGTCATGGGGTCCACATGCCCGCCCTCGGCATGCAACATCGGCATACCCGCAGTGATCGGCTCCACACCGATCGGGCCGACGGCGTCGCCTCGCCGGGTGACACCACCCTGTGGACGAGCCGGAGCGCGAGAGACCTCCACGCACCAGGTGCGCAGAAGCTTCCGCGGAGATTACTTCATGACGCCGAGCGGGCGGTACGTGAGGCCCGGGAACACCTTGCTGATCGACCGGTTCGGGAAGCGCCGGGTGATGACCTCGCCGAGCACGTTGCGGTAGTCGGTCGTGACCTTCAGGTCGCCGTCCTCGAGGGCAGTCGCCTGGAGCCCGGGCCACCTGCCGTAGTAGCGGCCGCCGCGGACGCCGCCTCCCATGAGCAGCATCATGTTGCCCCAGCCGTGGTCGAGGCCGCGGTTGCCGTTCTCCTTGACCCGGCGGCCGAACTCGCTGATCGTCACGACCGTGACCCGCGAGCGCAGGGGGCCGAGGTCGCGCAGGAAGGCGTTCACCGACTGGGCGAAGCCGGCGACCATCGCCTGCATCTGGCCGCCGCCCTCGTTGCCGTACTCGCTGTGCATGTCCCAGGAGCCGTAGTCCACGGAGATGATCTCGGCGCCGACGTCGGAGCGGATCAGCTGCGCGGTGTCCTTGAGCGCGTCGGCGAGCGGCTTGGACGGCCACCCCCCGGGGTAGCTCACGCCGTTCTGGGGCCGGTAGGTCTGGTCGGCGATCGGGCCGAGGCGTGCGGCGACGTTCAGCGCGGCACGACCCGCCACGCCGAGCGGCCCGGACGCCTGGCTCCACACGGTGTTCAGCTCGGCGCGACGGTTGTCGGCCCACGGCCCGGTGGCGCCCGGGGAGCTTGAAGCCCTCCAGCTTGGTGGCCGACAGTGTCGGCGCGGGGCCGGCGAGCATCGTGGGGACCACCGTCCCGTTCACGTGCACGGCCTCGGTCGCCTGGGAGACGCCGTTGAGGCCGATCATCCGGTTGACCCAGCCGCGGCGTTCGCTCGAGCCGGGGTCGGCGTCCTCGATCTCCTCCATGGCGAGGAAGTGCGAGCGGTTGGGACGCTCGAGCCCGACCGCGTGTACGCCGGCGAGCTCGCCGCTGTCGTAGAGCCACTCCAGCGGCTTCATCGCGGGGTGGAGGCCGAACATCGCGTCCTGGGCCACGAGGCCGCCCCTGGCCACCCCGATGCGGGGTCGCGCGGCGTAGTACCCCGGGTCGCCGTGCGGCACGAGCATGCCGAGGCCGTCGATGCCGCCGCGGAGGCTGATCACGACGAGGACGTTGCCGCCCGAGGTCGCGCCGAACGCGGTCTGCCGCAGCGCGTCGCCGAACATCGTGGTCGCCACGGCGCCCGCTCCGGACGCGGCGACGCCCTGGAGGAAGCGGCGGCGGGAGAGGTTCGCGGCGCGGTCGTACTCCGCGCAGTTCAGGTGCTCGTTGGTCATCGGTCCACCTCAGCGGGTCATGTGGGTCGGCGAGTCGAGCAGGACCGCCATCAGTCGGACGAAGAGCCAGTTGGCCACCGCGTGGTCGCGGGTCACGATCGTTCCGGGACGGCAGTCCGTGGCCTGGCAGGCGGCCTTGAGCAGCACGGGGGTCGACCCCCTGCCGTGGACCATCCGGCAGAGGTGGTCGACGTACTGGTCGAAGCGGATCCGGCGTTGGGGCAGCCAGGAGCGGGACGACCGGTACGAGACCGCCTGCTGCGGCCAGTAGCCACCGGCCTGGTTCCAGTGCATCTTGAACGAGCCGAGCATCCGGCTCGCCGAGGACCAGGCGGCGTTGGTCAACGGCGCCCCGTCGGGCCGCGGCCAGGAGTAGAGCATGTCGCCGCCGTGGGCGTGCGCCACCTGGATCGCGAAGGACAGCTCGCCGCTCGGCTTCCGCGCGGTCACGCCGAGCACCCGGGCGGTGTGCACGAGGTCGTCGACCGGCGTACGCACCTTCTTGCCGGCGGACGCCTTGAACTCCTTGTGCGCGACGAGGGCACGCAGCGTGGCCTTGATGTCCGTGCCGGACCTGAGGAACACGGAGGCCAGGTGCTCGACGAGGCCGGCCGAAGGCGTGTCGGAGACGAACCAGGTGGCGAGCTTCCGGGCGATCGTGCGTGCCGTCGCGGGGTGGTGGGCCAGGTAGTGCAGGTAGTCCTTGGCCAGCTGACGGCCGTCGGACCGCGAGTTGGCGGAGCTGAAGCCGAGCACCTTGACCGGACCGGTCGTGTGTCGCGCCGGGTCGTAGTAGGCGCGCCAGGTGTTGCGCGCGTCGACGGTGTAGCCGGACAGGATCTTGGCCGAGTCCTTGACCATCTTCTCGGTGTAGCCGGAGGTGCGGCCGACGGTGTGCAGCTCGAGCAGCTCGCGGCCCTGGTTCTCGTTCGGGGCGCCGCGCACCGACAGGTAGTTGTCGAGGAAGATCAGCATCGCCGGGTGCAGCGACACCGCCTCGAGGAGCGAGTCGAACCGGCCGAGGGCGTGCTGCCGGATGGTCTTGTCGTAGCCGTCCCGGAACACCCAGGCCAGGTCGCCGGTCACGGAGATGTGGAAGTGGTCGGACCAGAACCCGACCATCGTCTCGAACACCTGCCGGTTGGAGTAGATCCGCTTGAGCATCGTGTAGCCGTTCAGGGCACGGCCGTACTCGTAGGCGCCGGCGCGCTTGGCCTGCAGGTTCGCGAAGCGGAGGGCCGGGCCGTGGTTGCGCTCGGGGAACCAGCCGTCGACCGCCTTGGCGATCGCGCTCTCCGCGATGCTCGCCGGGTGGAGCTGCTGCTCGAACCACCTGCCGGCACCCCCCGCCTGGCGCAGCTGCTTCCAGGTGCCGCGGGAGCAGCCGCAGCCCATCCGGTTCATCAGGTGACGCTCGGCAGGGCGTGGGGACGTGGGTCTTCCGATAGGGGTTGACCTTGTACGACGGGGCGCGCGTCAGCACACGCGCGACGACGGAGGGGGTCATGGAGCCTCACAGGAACCGGGGGCCGCCGGGGGGTCGGCCTCGATCCATCGAGTCTCTTTTACATTTCACCCTTTGTCGGGGAAATCATCGAAATCGGGAGCGCACGGGGCAAGCCGGTCATCTGGCGCATCCGGGATCCAACCACCTCATCCCTCGGGCGCCGGGCATGTCGCCCCGCGATCGGGGGTAGCACCTAGGTGAGAACACCCTGGGGAGGGACTTGCTTTGCACATAGACAAGGAAGAGGTCGTGGACCTGCTCCGCTCGCGCGGAGAGCACGACAAGGCATCGACGGTGAGCTGCGCCCTGCCGAGGCAGGTGGACACCGAGGCCGACGCAGGGGTGCTGGCCCAGCTCGACGTGAACGTCAGCGAGATCGCCTCCGCGGCGGAGGAGGAGCGTGAGCCGGACCGCGGCGCGGAGCCGCTTTAGCGGCCTGGCGAGGTCCTGCACGTAGAAGTAGAACGCCCCGTCGCCGATCACGCGGCCCATGCCGACCGGCTGACCGTCGTACCTGACGGCGACCCGGGCGGCCGGGTGGGCGGGTTTACGGTTACCCGATGAGCGCGAAGATCCTCGTGACCGGCTTCGAACCGTTCGGCGGGATGGCGGTCAACCCGACCGAGCAGATCGTCACCGCCCTGCGCGACCGGACGATCCCCGGCGTCGAGCTCCACACCGCGGTGCTGCCCGTGACGTACGACGAGTGCCTGCAGGTCGTGCTCGGCGAGATCGACCGGATCGGGCCGGAGGCCGTGATCGCGTGCGGCCTGGCCGCGGGGCGGACCGCCGTCACCCCCGAGCGCATCGCGATCAACGTCAAGGACACCGGCGGGGACGAGTCGATCGCGGACAACGCGGGCCGTCGGCCGGTGGACGAGCCGATCAACGACGGTCCGGACGGGCTCTTCAGCACGCTGCCGGTCCGCGAGATCGAGCGTGTCCTGCTCGGGTCCGGCATCCCGGCGGCCGTCTCGAACACAGCAGGCACCTACATCTGCAACAACACGATGTACGGCGTACTGGACCACCTGCGGCGCCAGGGCAGCCACACGCTGGCGGGCTTCATCCACTTCCCCGCCTCGACCGAGATGGCCGCGTCCGACCCACGGCTTCCCAGCCTGCCGCTCGAGGTGCTGGAGCGTGCGCTCGTGGTCGCGGTCGAGACCGTCGCGGAGTACCTCCCCTCGCGGGCCGACAGCCGGAAAGACTCGGCCGCGCTCTAGCACCAACACGATTGGACGGCGTCGAAGGCGTGGATGCCCGCTGGACTGGGTAGGAGCCTTCGCAGCAGATCGGAAGGTGGTCTCCCATGGCTCGGATTGGACTGGTACTCGGTGCCGGCGGAGTCGTCGGCCAGGCGTATCACGCAGGCGTTCTCGCCGCGCTGGAGCACGACTACGGCTGGGACCCCAGAACGGCCGAGGTCATCGTCGGCACGTCCGCGGGATCGATCACCGGCACCCTGCTCCGCAGCGGCGTCCCGGCGAGTGAGCTCGCGGCCTGGACGGTCCGGGCGCCACTGACCGACGAGGGCCGCCTGCTCGAGGAGATGTTCGGCACCGAGCACCCGCACCTCGAGCCGTTCGAGCCGATGGACCTGATCCGCAGGCTCCCCAGCCTGCCGGGGCCCGGGATGGTCCTGAACGCGGTCCGCCACCCCTGCGACTTCCGGCCGTTGCGCGCGGCGCTGGCGCTTCTCGCGGCCGGCCCGTTCGACATCGTGGAGCAGCTCGCCGCCCTCGGCCGTGCCGACACGTGGCCGTCGGAGGACCTCTGGATCAACGCGGTCCGTCGCGAGGACGGGCAGCACGTCGTCTTCGGCCGCGACGGAGCACCGAAGGCACCGCTCCACCTCGCGGTCTCGGCGTCCTGCGCGGTTCCGGGCTACTTCTCGCCCGTGCGCATCGGCAGGAAGACGTACGTCGACGGCGGCGCCCACTCCCCGACCTGCGCCGACCTGCTCCGCGACCGAGGCCTCGACCTGGTCATCGTGGTCTCGCCCATGTCCGGGCCGGCTGAGCTCCCCAGCGACATCTACGGCGCCTCGCGCTGGCACTCCGCCCGTCTGGCGGCGAAGGAGATCAAGATCCTGCGCGCCAGCGGTACGGCGGTCGTGTGCTTCCGCCCCGGCCACGCGGAGCAGGAGGCAATGGGGAACGACCTCCTGTCCGCCGACAGCGTGGACCAGATCGTGCAGGAGTCGTTCCTGGCCGCAGGCGCCTACGCCGCGACCTCGCCGCTCCTGCGCAGCATGCTCCGCCCGTCGGCTCTCGCCGGCTGAGCAGCCTCGCCGACGGTGGCCGCCGACCCGACTCTTGGCCGACCGACCCGTTCAGCACCTCAGTGCCGTTGCAGGTGCTCGATCTCCCGGTCGATCTGCTCCTCGCTGAATTCCTCGGCGAAGTAGACGTCCCAGGCGTTCATGACCACGCCGATGCCCCAGCCGACGATCGGGAAGACCGGCCAGAAGAAGCCACCGGGGGTGATGAGCCACCAGATGACCACGAGGAACGTGTTCACCAGGAGGTAGATCAGAAGGTGGCCGTGGAAGTCGTGGCGCTTCTTCAGTCGCTTGATCGCCCGCTCGCGCAGCTCGACGTCTCGGGTTGTCTCGTTGTTCGTCATCGCTGACACCCCTTCTCGAACCCACGCTACGCAGCGCAGCCCGTCCGGGTAGTGCCGTTGGACTCTGAGCAGTCCGACCTTCGGCTCGATCCGGTCAGTAGCCCTCGGGTCGCGCGGCGGTGTAGAGCCAGTCCTTGAACAGCTTGTCGAGGTTCTTCCCGGACACCCGCTCGGACAGCAGGACGAAGTCGGTCGTCCTGACCACCCCGTGGCGCATGAGCCGGGCCCAGTCACGCAGGATCCGCGAGAACGCCTGGTTGCCGACCCGGTTGCGCAGCGCCTGGAGAGCCATCGCGCCGCGCGTGTAGGAGGAGGTGCCGAACAGCTGAGCGGGGTCGGTGAGGGCTGCCGGCGCTGGGCTCCAGAAGGCGTCGTTCGAGCCGTGGTCCTGGTAGGCCTGGCGGAAGCTCGTCTCCGGGGTGGGGCCTCCGTGCTCGGCCTCGTACATCCATTCGGCGTAGGTGGCGAAGCCCTCGTTGAGCCAGATGTCGCCCCAGTCGCGCGGGGTCACGGAGTCGCCGTACCACTGGTGGGCGAGCTCGTGGACCAGGGTGGACGTCTTGATCTGACCGGGGAAGAACGGGCGGTCCTGGGTCTCGAGCGCGTACCCGACGTCGACCTTGTGGCTCACCAGGCCGGCGCTGCGCATGGGGTAGGCACCGAAGTGACGCTCGCCCCAGCGGATGATCGACGGAAGCAGCGCTCGAGCCGCGCCCTGCGACGGGCCGCCCCGCTCGACGAACGACCACACCGGCAGCTTCCGCCCCGAGATCGTGCTCATGGTCGAACGGAAGACGTCGTAGTCGCCGATGGACACCAGCGCCAGGTAGCTGGCCATCGGGACGTCCTCGCGCCAGGTCCACGTGGTGCGGCCCGCATGGCTCTCACGCTTGGCGAGCACGCCGTTCGAGGCGACCGCGAGCCGCGAGGGCGCGCTCACCCGGAAGGTGTAGCGGGCCTTGTCGCGCGGCGTGTTGTTGTTCGGGAACCAGGTCATCGAACCCACCGGCTCGTTGAGCGCCGTCGCCCCGTCCGATGTGGCGATCCAGCCCTCGTCGCTGCCGTCGGGGTCCTTGTGACGTCGCGGCTGGCCGCCGTACACCACCGTCGTGGTGAACCGCCCCTTGACCGCGTGCGCCGGCCTGATCACGAGCTCGTGGCCCTGCCGCCGGTACGACGCCTTGCGGCCGTCGACGCTGACCCGGCGGACACTGAGGCCCTCGAGGTCCAGCGAGAACGACCTCAACGGTCTGGCGGCTCGCGCGACCACCCGGGTCCGGGCCGCGAGGCGGTTGCCCGAGGGGAAGTAGTTCAGGTTCACGTCGTACTGCAGCGCCTGGTAGCCGCCGTTGCCGGCGTCCGGGAACAGCGAGTCGCCCGACCTCGTCGACCCGGGTCGCGGAGGAGCCTCGGCGGCGTCGACCGGCGAGCCGACGAGCCCGGCGGCGACTGCGGTGACGGTGAAGACCGTGGTGGCGACCCGGAGCGAGGTACGACGGGCGCTGGCTGATGTCGACATGGACCCCCCTGTTGTCTGACGCCGCTCCACCATCTCACCGGCGGCCTTGGCCTACCACCGGATCGTGCATTCGGAAGCCTTGCGGTAGTTCGTGACCAAAACGCTGCGTCAAGGCCACTTGGAGCGCATTTCGCTCACGAACTATCGCGCCGACGGGCACGCTGGGCGGCACGGCGGCACGGCCTGTCGCGGGAGTCCGTCGGAGGCCGGGGCTACATTCGCCGGCATGCCTGAGCCCTCCTACCTCCAGCCGACCCGCGCGGCCTACGACACCGTCGCCGTCGACTACGCCGAGCTCCTCACGAACGAGCTCGCCGAGAAGCCCCTCGACCGCGGGCTGCTCGCCACGTTCGCCGAGCTCGTGCAGGCGGACGGCGCCGGACCGGTCGCCGACCTGGGCTGCGGCCCGGGCCGCGTCACCACCTACCTCGACTACCTCGGGCTGGACGCTTTCGGCGTGGATCTCTCACCGGCGATGGTCGAGGTGGCCCGGAGGACCTACCCGGGTCTGCGGTTCCACGAAGGGTCGATCACCGCTCTCGACATCGCCGACGGCTCGCTCGGCGGCGTCCTCGCGTGGTACTCCATCATCCACACGCCCCCGGAGCTGTTGCCGGTGGTGTTCGCAGAGTTCCAGCGGGTACTCCGTCCGGGCGGACAGCTGCTGTGCGCCTTCCAGGTGGGCGACGGCGAGCGCGTTGATCGCGACGAGGCGTACGGCCACGCGGTGTCGCTCGTCAACTACCGGCTGGCCCCGGACAGCGTGGAGGAGCTGCTCGGCAAGGCCGGGATCGACGTACACACGCGGGTGCTCCGCGAGCCGCAGTACGCCTTCGAGCGGACGCCTCAGGCCTACCTCATGGCGCGCAAGCGGGCCTGATCGCGGCTGGGGCGGGGCGATCGGGCGCGATCAGGCACCGCGCACTCTCAATGCGTCGGGACCGCTGACCCGATGACGAGGTCCAGCTCGGCGCCCAGCGCCTCGGTCAGGGTGTCGAGGTCCGGGAAGTGGTCCGGGTCGACGATCGCGGCCAGGGTCAGCGTGCCCGCGTAGGACAGCACCTCGAAGTAGACGGTCGCGTTCCCGCCCTCGGCGACGCCGACCGGGATGGCCGAGCTGATCGGGGACCCGCCGAACGTGAGCCGGTCGGCGGGACCGCGGACGTGGCTCACCAGCGTGTGGAACCGATGCTGGTGGTTCATGTACCAGTGGTAGCCGCCGAGGCGGGCCAGCGGCCGGAACAGCCAGCCGAGCACGGCGATCGGCGGCGGCCCGGTCGCGGCCGCCTTGTGGGCGCGTACGTCGGCCGCGACCTGCGCCAGGCGCGGACCGACCTCGCCCGTGGCCGGGACGGGGACGAGCAGCGGGCTGACCATGTTGCCCACCGCGGAACCGCTGCTCTCACGGCGACCCGACACCGGCACGGTGAGGACGAAGGTGTCGACGCGCTCGCCTCTCGCGAGCAGCACCCGGTGCAGCGCCCCGGCCACCGCGACCAGGATCGCGTCGTTCGTGGTCGCGCCGTACCGATGTGCTGCCGCCCTCAGCTCGCGAGATCGACACGGACGACGCCCATCCTGCGGCGCGGCCCCGTCTGCTGCATCAACGAGCAGGGTTCGGCCCGGGCCGGGCGAAGGCCTCCCCCGGCCGCCATCGATGCGCGGACCAGTCGCCAGGCCTTGGCGGTGCGGCGAAGCGCTCCGAGCCTGCCGAGCCAGGCATCGGCCGCCAGCCTGCCGGCGGCCGGCCGAGGTCGGGGGAAGACCGAGTCCCCCGCCCGGCCTCCCGGGTCGACCAGGTTGGCCAGGACGGCGAGCCCGCCCACGCCGTCCGCGAGGACGTGGTGCAGCACGACCACCAGCGCGACCCGGCCGTCGGCAAGACCCGTGAGGAACACCGCAGACCACAGGGGCGCGGTCCGCGGCAGCGGGGTCGTGGTGACCGACAGTGCGGCGTCCAGAAGGGCTGCCTCGTCGCCCGGCGCCGGGCAGGTCACGGCACGGACGTGGTTGCGCACGTCGAAGTCCTCGTCGTCCACCCAGATCGGCAGGCCGCAGCCGAACGGCACCCGGACCAGCCGTTGACGTAGCCGCGGGACGGCCGGGAGGCGCGCAGCCACAAGGTCCAGGGCACGCGTGAGGTCGAAGCCGTCGGCCTGGTCGATCAGCAGGACCACACCGAACTGCTCCGGCACCTGCCCTACGTCCATGGCGAGGAACGCCAGGTCGGTGGCGCTCGCGCGCTCGATGACCGCCTCGCCCGACGCGGACACATCCGGGCGCGTCGAGGGACCGCGGGTCATCAGCCTCATGCCACCAGCAAAGGACGCCGGTCGCGGGCGGGCCAGAGCCCAAGGTCCCCGCCTCGGTGCCGCCGCACGGCGTGTGCCACATGGCCGACGCGCGAGCGATGCCCGTCTGCACGGGACGATGCTCTGGCAGACTCTGCCCATGCGCGTTTCCGCCAAGTCCGACTACGCCCTGCGCGCCCTCATCGAGATCGCCGGGCACTCAGACGGAGAGCCTGTCCGGGCTGAGGAGATCGGGCAGGCTCAGGACATCCCTCGTGGCTTCCTTCTAGCGATCCTCGCCGACCTGCGGCGATCCGGCATCGTGGCCTCGCAGCGAGGGCAGTCCGGAGGATGGCGGATGGCGAAGTCCGCGGCCGACGTGTCCGTGGCGGACGTCATCCGGGCCGTCGACGGACCGCTGGTGAGCGTGTACGACGTGCGGCCCGAAGCGGTGAAGTACACCGGGTCGGCCGAGATCCTGCAGCTGGTGTGGATCGCGGCCCGGAGCAGCCTCCGCGAGGTCTTCGAGTCGGTGACGATCGAGAGCCTCGTCGAACGGGACCTTCCCGAGCAGGTCGTGGCTCGCACCGATGACGAGGACGCCTGGCTGCCGCACTGAGCCGCCCCTCGACATGCACGAGAACGCCGGCCCTGCAGACGAGCAGGGCCGGCGTCTCGTTCTCAGGCGTCTCGGTTCTCAGGCGTCTCGCCGTCAGGCGGGGACCACGACACCCGTGCGCGAGACCGGGTCAGCCGCTGAGGTGTGTCCCTGCAGCAGGTGACCCGCGAGCCGCGCCGCCTGCGCCCGGAGGTCGGGGATCGCCGCGACCTCCCACTCGATCCCGCGGCGTGCCGCCCCGGTCGCGTACACGTGCGGGGAGGGCCGACCGGCGTGGTCGACGATGCGACCGTCCGCATCGAGGTCCAGCCCCAGGCCGAGGCGATGGGGTCGGATGGACCCGCGCTCGAGCAGCGAGTCGACGAGCCGGTTCCAGCCACGGGTCGGCACGGGCGCGGGGCCGGTGCAGTTGACGACATGGTCGAACCGCGAGACGTCGACGTCCTCGATCCGCGCGACGTGCAACGTGCCGGACTGCCTCAGCTCGTCGACGTACCCGGCCATGTCCGGCGACATCCGGTGCCGCGCTGTCTCCCAGCGGCGGGCGACGCTGTCCACGAACCGGTCCTGCTCCTCCGGCGCGAGGCCACGCCACAGGTCGTTGGCACAGACACGCACGGACTCGACGACGTCGCGCCAGTCCCCTCCGGCCGTCTCCACCACCTCGATCCGGTCACCCACGCAGTCCACCAGCTCGTCCAGCGACGAACCGTGAGGCTCGAAGCCGTCATGGAGCGGCAGGCTGCCTCGCCTGTGAGCCGCGGGAAGCAGCGCGCGCCGCGACACGGCGGTGAACCGCGTGGTCGGCGACGCTTCACGGAGCATCGCGACGACGTCGATCGTGGTCAGCCCCGTGCCGAGCAGCAGGACCTCGCGGGACGAGCTGACGCGCGCTGAGAGGTCCGGCGCCCACGGGTCGGCGTGGTAGCGGTCGCCCAGCGCCTCGAGCTCAGGCTGCCGGCGCGGCGGCGGGTTGCCGAGTGCCAGCACGACCTTGTCGGCCCGGACGGTCAGGCCGCACGCCGTCTCCACCTCGACGTCCGAGCCGTCCTGGCGAAGGTCCGTCACCTCGCCGCGGGTCAGGTGCAGCGCACTTCCCGGTGGGACCGGCGCGTCGTCGAGGACCTCGCTGAGGTACCTGCCGTAGAGCTTCCGCGGCAGGAAGGACGTGGGGTCTGCGGGCCAGTCGTTCGCGGCACACCATCGCAGCAGGTGGTCCGGGTCGTCGTCGATCGCGCTCATCCGCCCGGCGAAGTTGTTCAGGGTGTGCAGAGGCTCGCTCGTCCGGTACGCCAGGCCAGGCCCCGTGGTCGCGTCCTTCTCGATGACGCGTACGTCGACCGGCTGATCGGGCGTCGCGGCCCGCAGCAGGTGAGCTGCGGTGACCACCCCGGCGGCGCCGCCACCCACGACCACCACCCGCGTGGGCTCGGCCCTCTTCTCGCTGCTCGACACCAGGTTCCGCACCAGATCCTCCTCGTTGTCCAGATTTCGGCTCGTCGTCGGACGCCGATTTCACACGCTTTACTATTTCTACTAACTTACTGGACAAAGACTAGTTCCAACGAAAGGTGGCCCCATGTCCTTGGCCCCAGACTTCGCGGGCGGCGAGCTCGCCGTCCTCGTCGGGAACCCGGCCCACCGATCGCGGACCAGCGCGGTCGCGAAGGTGGTCGCCGCGGGCCTCGCCCATGAAGAGCAGGACGGCTCTCCCGAGGTGGTCGAGCTCGCTGACCTCGGGCCGGCGGCGATCGCGTCAGGAGACGAGCGACTACGGCGTGCCCAGGAGGCCGTGGCCCGGGCAAGCGTTCTCGTGGTCGCGACCCCCGTCTACAAGGCCGGCTACACCGGTCTCCTCAAGCTCTTCCTCGACACCTTGGAGCCGACCGCCCTGGAGTCGACCGTGGCGGTGCCGGTGGTGCTCAGCGCCTCGGGCGCCCACGGCGCAGTCGCAGACCTCCAGCTGCGACTCGTGCTCCAGGCCGTGGGCGCACTGCTCCCGGTGCCGTCGTTCGTCCTCGAGGAGCACCACCTCGACGACCTACCGCAGTACGTCGACGCGTGGCAGCTGCGCTTCGGGCCCGCGGTCAGAGCCGTCGCGAACGCCCTGCGACTCGAGGAGGCACACCCGCTATGAGCGCACTCCGCATGAGCGAACTCGACGAGACGCCCGAGCCCGTCACGGACGACCTGTTCCGATCCGTCTTCCGCGACCATGCGGCCAGGGTCGTCGTCGTCACGGCCGCCGGCGACCCGGACCCCGCGGGGTTCACCGCCACCTCCCTGGCGTCGGTCTCCCTCGACCCGCCGATGGTGTCCTTCGCCGTCGCCCGATCGGCCTCGGCCTGGTCGACCGTGTCCCGCGCCGACCGGCTCGCGGTCCACCTGCTCGCGTGTGAGCAGGACTGGCTGGCACAGACCTTCGCGACGAGCGGCATCGACCGCTTCGCCGACATCCGCTGGCGCCCGGCCCCGGCTGGTGAACCGCTGATCGACGGCTGCGCGGCCTACCTGTGCTGCGAGGTCGTCCAGCACGTCCCGGCCGGCGACCACGTGCTGGTGCTGGCCGAGGTGGCCGAGGCGCGGATCGACGACTCCGGCTCTCCGCTGATCTACCACGCCGGTTCGTATGCGTCCGTCGGCCCGGCCGCAGGCCTGTCCACGTCCTCCAGGTCGATCAGGAGCGTGACCCGATGACCACACTCGCACCCCCGAAGGAGCTCGCGGAGCTGGTCGCCCCCAGCACCCGCCCGCCGCGGGCCCGCCGGGGCCGGGGCCTGTCCTGGCTCCGCCGTTGGGTGAGCCCCCTACTCATCCTGCTGTCCTGGCAGGCGCTGAGCAGCGCCGGAATCCTCACCGAGGACGTCCTCGCCTCCCCGCTGCAGATCCTCGCCACCGGGGCAGAGCTGCTCGCCGACGGGACCCTCCAGTCCGCGACAGCGACCTCGATCAGCCGGGTGCTCTCCGGCTTCGCGATCGGTGCCGCCGCAGGTCTCGTGCTGGCCCTGGTGGCCGGTCTGTCGCGCATCGGCGAGGACGCGGTCGACCCGCCGATGCAGATGCTGCGGACGCTTCCGCACTTCGGGCTGATCCCGTTGTTCATCGTGTGGATGGGCATCGGGGAGATGCCGAAGATCGCGCTGATCGCGCTGGGCGTCGCGTTTCCCTTGTACCTGAACACGTTCGCGGGCATCCGCAGCGTCGACCGGAAGTTCGTCGAGGCCGCCCGCACGCTGAACCTCACCCGCCGCCAGCGGCTCCGGCACGTGATCATTCCCGGCGCTCTGCCCCAGGCACTCGTCGGACTGCGACAGAGCCTCGGCGTCGCCTGGCTCTCCCTGATCGTCGCGGAGACCGTCAGCGCCGACGCCGGCCTGGGCTACCTCATCAACGACGCCCGGGAGTTCCTCAAGACCGACGTGATCGTGGTCGGCCTGGCCGTCTACAGCCTGCTCGGCCTGCTCACCGACAGCCTCGTCCGAACCATCGAAAGGAAGGCGCTGGCATGGCGCTCATGACCAGAAACCCCAAGCAACGACCGGCCGCCGATCCCGGAGGCGGTGAGGAGGCGGCCACGAACGGACCGGACGACCGGTCCGTCGCCACCGTCACCGAGCTGCACCGCTCCTTCGGCACGACCCACGTGCTGCGAGGCGTCGACCTGGAGATCCGCCGCGGCGAGTTCGTCGCCCTGCTCGGGCGAAGCGGCTCGGGCAAGTCGACGCTGCTCCGCAGCCTGGCCGGGCTCGACCCCGCGCCGGCGCGGCACCTCCAGGGTCAACGGCGCGGTCTCCGTCGCGTTCCAGGAGCCCCGGCTGCTCCCGTGGCGGAAGGTCGAGGAGAACGTCGCGCTCTCGTTGGCCAACGGCCCGCTTCGCCGCGAGCGTCGGGACCATGCCCGGCGCGCACTCGACGAGGTCGGCCTCACCGAGAAGCGGAAGGAGTGGCCGTTGTCGCTCTCCGGCGGGCAGGCCCAGCGCGTGTCGCTCGCCCGGGCCCTCGTGCGCGAACCCGACCTCCTGCTGCTCGACGAGCCGTTCAGCGCCCTCGACGCCCTCACCCGGATCGAGATGCATCGCCTGGTCATCGCGCTCTGGAAGAGGCACCGTCCCGGCGTACTCCTCGTGACACACGACGTCGACGAGGCCCTGGCTCTCGCAGACCGCGTGCTCGTCCTGGACGAAGGGCAGGTCGCGGCGCAGTGGGAGCTGACCGGACCTCGCGAGAGCCGGCAGGAGGACCCGCAGGTGTCGGCGATCAGGGCCGAGGTCCTCAGTGCGCTGGGCGTCGACACCGGCACCGCACCGAACAACGAGACCGAGAGTGGAGCAGCATGAGAAGAGCACACCGACTGGCCAGACTGACCGCAGGGCTCGTCGCGCTGACGGCGCTGGGCGCATGCTCGAGCGCGGCGGGCGAGAACGCCGAGGCAGTTCGCGACGACGGCACCGTGGACCTCTCGAAGGTGACCCTCACCGTCGGGGACCAGAAGGGTGGGTCCAAGGCCCTCCTCGCAGCCTCCGGGCAGCTCGACAAGCTGCCCTACAAGGTGAAGTGGAAGGAGTTCACCTCCGGTCCCCCGCTGCTCGAGGCGCTCAACGCCGGCGCGATCGACCTCGGCGGCGTGGGCAACACGCCCCCGTTGTTCGCCGCGGCCGCGAAGAGCGACCTGACCATCGTCTCCGGCGACACGATGGGCGCGAAGGGCGACACGATCGTCGTGCCCAAGGGCTCCGACATCAAGGACGTCGCCGACCTCGAGGGCAAGAACGTCGCCGTGGCCAAGGGCAGCTCGGCCAACTACAACCTGCTGGCCCAGCTCGACAAGGCCGGCGTCGGGTTCGACGACGTCGACGTGCAGTACCTCCAGCCGGCCGACGCCCTGGCCGCCTTCAGCGCCGGACACGTGGACGCCTGGGCCGTCTGGGACCCCTACACCGCTCAGGCCGAGATCCAGGAAGATGCGCGCATCCTCGCCGACGGTGGCGGGCTCGTGAACGGCATGGTCTTCCAGGCCGCGTCGCCGGCCGCGCTGGAGGACAAGGCGTCCGAGGTGGCGATCGAGGACTACGTGTCACGTCTCGCGGAGGCCAAGGTCTGGAGCAACACCCATCGTGACGAGTGGGCGAAGGTCTGGTCGAAGGAGACCGGCCTCCCGCTCGAGGTCACCAGCCGCGCCGTGAACCGTCGTGTCGCCACGCCGGTCGCGCTCGACGAGAAGGTCATCGGGTCCGAGCAGGAGATGGCCGACGCCTTCGTGGACGCGGGGCTGCTTCCCGAGAAGTTCGACGTCGAGCCGTTCTTCGACGACCGCTACAACGAGGCGGTCCTCCGCCGTACCAACGAGAAGGAGTAGCAATGGGCATCAAGCTGCACTGGTTCCTGCCGACGACCGGAGACTCCCGTGGCCTGGTCGGCGGGGGCCACAGCGTCCCCCAGGGGGTCGGGCTCCCGGTGGGGCAGGACGGGACCGCGACCGCCTTCCGCGAGGCGAACATCGACTACCTCGCCGGCATCGCCCGCACGGCGGACCAGCTCGGGTTCGAGGGGGTGCTGACCCCTACCGGCACCTGGTGCGAGGACGCCTGGCTGGTCACCTCGGCCCTGATCCGGGAGACCCGCCGGCTCAAGTTCCTGGTCGCGTTCCGGCCCGGCGTCACGAGTCCGACCCTGTCGGCGCAGATGGCCGCCGCCTTCCAGCGGATCTCCGGCGGGCGACTGCTGCTCAACGTCGTGACCGGCGGAGAGCCGACGGAACAGCGCCGCTTCGGGGACCACCTCAGCCACGCGGAGCGGTACGCCCGCACGGACGAGTTCCTCTCCGTCGTACGAGGGGCCTGGACCCAGGCACCGTTCGACTTCGACGGCCGGCACTACCAGGTCGAGGGCGCCCAGATCCGGGGCGAGATCGACCCGGTTCCGGACATCTACTTCGGCGGTTCCAGCGCACCGGCAGGACCGGTCGCGGCGAAGCACGCGGACGTCTACCTCACCTGGGGAGAGCCGCCGGAGCAGGTCGCGGAGAAGATCGCCTGGATCCGGGGTCTCGCGGAGGCGGAGGGGCGCGACATCCGCTTCGGCCTGCGCATCCACACGCTCTCCCGCGACACCAGCGAGCAGGCCTGGCAGCAGGCACAGTGGCTGCTCGACGCGATCGACCCGAGCGCGATCGAGGAGGCGCAGGCCGTCCTCGCGCAGAGCGAGTCCGTGGGCCAGCAGCGGATGCGCGCCCTGCACGGTGGACGGAGCTCGTTCGCCTCGGCGCACGACCTCGAGATCGCGCCCAACCTCTGGTCCGGTGTCGGCCTGGTCCGCGGGGGTGCGGGTACGGCGCTCGTGGGCAGCCACCAGGAGGTGGCCGACCGCCTCGAGGAGTACCACCGGATCGGGATCGACGAGTTCATCCTGTCCGGCTACCCGCACGTGGAGGAGGCGTACTGGTTCGCCGAAGGCGTCATGCCGCTGCTGCGGGCGAAGGGCATCTACGGGGCCGCCGGCGAGGAAGACCGGCTCGTGCGAAGCGCGTAGGACCTCGCAGGTCGGTCCGGACATGGAAGACGGCCCGGTGAGTACGGGGGATGACTCACCGGGCCGTCGCAGAAACTATACGTTCGGGTCATGGGCCGCACGAGCCGATGTGACCAGCGTCACCGCGGAAGAGTGGCCCGATCAGACCAGAGAAGTGACGACTCGGGGTGGTTTCCCGCACACGGCCACGGTGCTAGCTGCTGAGCGCGGATCATCACCGTATGGAACTCGGGTCAGCATCTGTCCGCCTCGACGCCGGCGGCGTGTCCTTCGTCCCCAGCCGCGTCCGGCGGTGGCGCGGAGCGCAGGAGCTGACGGTGCCGTACGCCGGGATCCTCGGGCTCTCCATGAAGGAGCCACAGGGTCTCGGGAGCGGCACGTTCACGCTGCGGCTGTGCAGCGACGGCGACACCTGCTCGGTGTCGTTCGGGCGCTCCCGTCTCCGGGAGATGCGTCGCGTCCACGCGGAGATCTGGCGTCGAGCACGAGCCGCCCGCGACGAGGGCGCGCCGTCAGATCGCTAGCGTGGCGCAGTAGTCGGGGACGTACGTCGCCTGATCCCGCGGAGGTCGTTCGTAGCCCTTCGGCCTCGGTCGCGGCGGCAGCTCCAAGGTCGGAGGCTCCACGTCGACGTACGGGATGGTCGACAGCAGGTGCGCCATCATGTTGAGCCGCGCCCGCTTCTTCACGTCGCTCTCCACGACGTACCACGGTGCCTCGGGGATGTCGGTGTGCACCATCATCTCGTCCTTGGCGCGGGAGTAGTCCTCCCAGCGGGTGATCGACTCGAGGTCCATCGGCGACAGCTTCCAGTGCCGCATCGGGTCCTCGAGGCGGGACTTGAAGCGCCGCTGCTGCTCCTGGTCGCTGACCGAGAACCAGTACTTCCGCAGCAGGATCCCGTCCTCGACGAGCAGCCGCTCGAAGATCGGGCACTGGTGGAGGAAGCGGCGGTACTCCCCCGGGGTGCAGAAGTCCATCACCTTCTCGACCCCGGCCCGGTTGTACCAGGACCGGTCGAACAGCACGATCTCTCCGGCGCTGGGCAGCTGCTCGATGTAGCGCTGGAAGTACCACTGCCCCCTCTCCCGCTCGGTCGGCGCGGGCAACGCGACGATGCGAGCGACGCGCGGGCTGAGGTACTGCGTGATCCGCTTGATGGTGCCGCCCTTGCCGGCGGCGTCCCGACCCTCGAAGATCACCACGACGCGCTGCTTGTGCGTCTTGACCCACTCCTGGACCTTGACCAGCTCGGCCTGCATCCGGAACACCTCGGCTTCGTAGGTCGCCGCGGGAACGTGCTGGTCGGCTCGCGCGCTGTTGTCGGCTCGCGCGCTGCGCCCGCCTTCGTGCTTGGCCATGCTCAACAGCGTATGCGCGGAGCGGCACCGCGCCCGCGTTTCTCGTTCCTGCAGATTGCGCCGCTCGAGATCCTCGTCAGGGCGTCATCCCGTCGCCGGCCCGGGTTCACCGGGATGTCGACATCGCGGACGACGCTCGGAGCATGCGCATTCTCCCTACCGTGCTCATGACCGTCGCGGCCTACGTCTCCTCGACCTTGATGTTCGTGGAAGCGGCCAGCTCCTACACCCCGTGACCGGTCGTCGAAACCGCCCAGGCGACCGGCATCGGTGGCCTGATCCGGTGAGGATCGCCCAGCTCGCGAACTTCGTCGGTCCCTCCTCAGGCGGCATGAAGACGGCCGTCGAGGCGCTCGGAGCGGGATACGTCTCCGCGGGAGCCGAACGGCTTCTCATCGTCCCGGGCCCCGTGGACTCCCGGACGTCGACCGAGGCAGGAGACGTCGTCCAGCTCCGAGCCCCACGCGTCGGAGGCGGCTACCGGCTCATCGTCGAGCCGTGGCGCGTCATCGACGCGCTGGAGCGCTTCCGCCCCACGTCGATGGAGATCTCCGACAAGTCGACGCTGCTTCCGCTCACCCGATGGGCACGCAGGAACAGCGTCCAGTCCCTGCTGTTCTCCCACGAACGGCTCGACGCCATGCTCTCGTTGCGGACCGGGTGGCAGGTCGGTGTCGCAGCACCGGTGTCGGTGTTGAACCGCGTGCTGGTCCGCCAGTTCGACGGGATCGTCGTCACCTCGTCGTTCGCCAGACACGAGTTCGCCGACCTCGCCGCGGCAGTGGGGACCCCCGTTCATCAGGTTCCCCTGGGGGTGGACCTGAGGACGTTCCGGCCATCTCGCGAGCCCCGACGTCGAGGAGGCCCGCTGCGTCTTGTGCACGTCGGGCGGTTGTCACGCGAGAAGAGCCCGCACCTCGCAGTGGCGACAGCCGTAGCACTCCACGAGCGCGGAGTCCGCGTGCAGCTGGACGTCTACGGCGAGGGTCCCCACCGGTCCGAGCTGGAGGAGATCGCAGGCGCCGCTCCGGTCACCTTCCACGGTCATGTCTCGGGCCGTCATGCGCTCAGTGACCTGATCGGCGCAGCGGACGTCGCACTGTCGGTGTGCCCCGGCGAGACGTTCGGGCTGGCCGTGCTCGAGGCGCTGGCCTCCGGGACGCCGGTCGTGACAGCTGACACCGGCGGCGCCCGCGAGCTCGTCGACGACAGCTCTGGGGCATGGGCGGAGCCTGACCCCGAGGCGCTCGCGGATGCGGTCCTGCGCGTGACCGACCTGCCGCCCGGCGTACGACGCGAAGGCGCGCGACGTCGAGCCGAGCAGTTCTCCTGGGACCGGACCGTCGCGGCGATGCTCGACCTTCACGGTCGGGCACCCGCCGAACCGTCGGACGTGACCGAGCACTCTGCTTGATCGAGGGGCTTGATCGAGGGGCTTGATCGGGGCCTGACAGGACCCTGGTCACCGACCTGTGACTCTGTCAGCCCACCGCGTCAGGCACGGCGAGCCGGGCGCGCGCGGACTGCTCGACCGAACCCTGGTCGACACCGGTGCTCAGCCTCGGATGGTCCCAGGCATCCAGGACCGCTGTGGCGATCTCGATCTCCGACCGGTCGGTGAGCTCGCGGCGGAGTCGTTCCATGACGAGAGCGACGGAACCGAAGTCGTCAACCTGCTCCATGAAGGAAGCGTGCAGCCCGGGAGTCGGGGAGGACAAGGCCCCGACCGGGCCATTGTCAGACCCCCATCCACCGACGTTCACCGCCACGTCGCCGTGCTGTCGCTTCGTGCTGTGTGACTAGGGGGACCCACGCGACGTCTCGGAGGTCCTCCTGTGTGTGCAAACCGTCGGCTCGATGAGCCCCACCTCTCCCGACGAGGTTTCCTCGGCCTGACCGGCGCAGCCGGCGCCGGGGCCGCCTTGTACGGCTTCTCCGCCGCACCGGCATGGGCCACGCCGCGCTTTCCCGACAACCCGTTCACCCTCGGGATCGCCTCGGGTGACCCGCTGCCGGACGGCGTCGTGCTGTGGACCCGGCTGGCGCCTGATCCGCTCGCCCCCGACGGCCTCGGCGGCATGCCGCCGTACCAGCTCCCCGTCAGCTGGCAGGTCGCAACCGACCCGCAGTTCAACAACGTCGTCAGGGCCGGCACGGAGTCTGCCGCCCCCGAGCTGGGTCACTCGGTGCACGTCGAGGTGTCAGGCCTCCTGCCCCGCCACGACTACTTCTACCGGTTCCGCACCGGCAACCAGCTCAGCGCGGTCGGCAGGACCCGCACGGCCCCGCAGGCCGGATCCGCACCCGGCCGGGTGAGCTTCGCCCTCGCCTCCTGCCAGGCCTGGACCGGCGGTCGCTACGCCGCCTACCGGACCATGGCGGACGAAGACCTCGACCTGGTCGTGCACGTCGGGGACTACACCTACGAAGGACGCAACGACGAGACGCTCGCGGACTTCCGGGTCAACCACGCCAAGTACAAGACCTCGCGCGACCTTCAGTCTGCTCACGCGGCGTTCCCGTTCGTCGTCACCTTCGACGACCACGAGGTCGAGAACAACTGGGCCGCGGGCATCTCCCAGCCCGACAACGAGCCGTCGAACGAACCGAACCGGTTCCTGCAGCTTCGGGCCAACGCCTTCCAGGCCTACTACGAGCACCTCCCCCTGCGTCGGCCTCAGCGGCCCAGCGGTCCCGACATCCTGATGCACCGTCGGCTCGACTACGGGCGTCTCGCGTCGTTCCACGTGCTCGACACCCGCCAGTACCGCTCCGACCAGCTCACCGAGGCCTTCCCGGCGGGCCCCCAGCACCCCGACGTCGACGACCCGTCACGCACGCTGATGGGAGACCCTCAGGAGCGATGGCTCTTCGACGGCCTGTCCTCCTCCGCCAGCCGCTGGAACGTCGTCGCACAGCAGACGATCATGGCGCGCGTCGACTACGACCCGAGCGAGGCGGTCTCGGTCAACCATGACCAGTGGGACGGCTACGCCGTCTCGCGCAACAGGTTCCTGTCCTTCCTGGAACAGCAGCGGCCGTCCAACCCGGTCGTGCTCTCCGGCGACTGGCACTCCGCCTGGGTCAACGACCTTCGCGCCGACTTCTCCGAGCCCGGCACCGACGTGCTCGCCACCGAGTTCGTCGGTACGTCGATCAGCTCGGCCTGCGGGTGGGCCGCCGAGGTCAAGGCCGCGAGGCCGAACAACCCGCACGTCAAGTACCTCAACCCCGACCTGCGCGGCTACACCCGCTGCGTCGTCACGCCGGACGAGTGGCGCGCCGACTACCGCGTCGTACCGTCGGCAACCGACACGGCGTCGCCCGCCGTGACCGACTCGAGCTGGGTCGTCGAGAGCGGTCGCCCCGGGGCGGTGCCGGCATGAGCACGAGCCGGTTGATCGTCTCAGCGTTCGCCGCCATGGCGGTCGCGCTGCTCTCCGCATCCGCATCGTCGGCCGACGGCGCAACCCACAGCCTCGTGTCGGCGAACGTGCAGGGAGCGGGCCGTGCGACACACCTGCGGCTCGGTCCGGACGACCTCGAAGAGACCCGCACGACCACCAGCCTGCAGCCGGGCGTGACACTGACCCGGATCACCCGCGGCAGCACGGATCCGGCATCGACCTGGACGCTGGAGTCCATGATCCCGTCCACGGCCGGCTCGCCGGATCCGGACGCCCCTCCCCGTGTGCTGTCCGACAGGGCGAGTGCCGAGGACCAGGCAGCCCGGCTTCGGGCGAAGGGCTTCGGCGCGCGAGTCGAGGCCGTGGGGCAGCCCGCCGTCGCCGACGTACCCGCCGGGACTCTCGGTTACCGAGTCCGTGTAGGCAGCTACTCCACGAAGGCGGACGCGGACCGCGTGAAGGCAGAGCTGGCCGCGTCGGGCGAGACCGCGAACAGCGTCTACACCGGGTGGGACGGCGACCCGCGGGCACGGGGACCGTGGCACGTCAACGTCGTGCGGATCGACCCGAGGAAGTTCGACGGAAGACTCGGGGCGTCCTTCGGCCCGGACCTGTACGACCGGGAGACGACCTCCGCTCTGGCCCAGGCTTCGGGGGCCAGTGTCGGCGTCAACGGCGGCTTCTTCGTGCTCGACCCCGCGTCCGGAGCGCCGGGTGACCCCGCGGGTGCCGGGGTGTACGACGGCAGGCTGCTGTCGGAGCCGACGGACGACCGTCCTGCGCTGATCCTGCGTGGCAGCGCCCGTGACACCACGGTCCGCCGCCTCACGTGGGCCGGTCACGCCACGGTCCACGGCAAGGACCTACCGCTGGACGGTGTCGACCGAGTGCCCGGCCTGATCCGGAACTGCGGTGGCGACGCCACGGACCAGCCGACCTCGCGTCCCCTGCACGACACCACCTGCACGGACGACAGCGAGCTTCTCGCCTTCACAGATGAGTACGGCCGGAGTACGCCGACCGGTCCGGGACGCGAGATCGTCCTCGACGCTCATCATGTGGTGCGTTCGGTGTCCACAACCCGAGGCACCGCCTTGGCGGACCGCTGGACGTCCGTCCAGGGCACCGGCTCGTCGGCCGACGAGCTCGCCGACGTGCAGGTCGGTGACACGGTGCGGGTCACCGCCGGGATGGCGACCGACGGTGGAGAGCGCCAACCGACGACCCCTGACACGACCATCGTCAACGGCGGGCCCCTCCTGGTGAGGAACGGGCAGGAGGAGATCACCCAGAGACGCGACGGCTTCGTGCATCCGGGGGATCCGAGCTTCGCCTACGGCTGGGTCGATCAAGCGCAACCCACGGACCTTCGCCGGCGTCGACGGCCAGGGCCGGACAGTCCTGGTCACGGTGGACGGCCGCAGCACCGAAGACCTGGGCCTGACCATCCCGGAGGCGGCCGACGTGGCCAGGTCGCTGGGCCTCGTCGAAGCGCTCAACCTGGACGGCGGCGGCTCGACGACGCTGGCAGTGCACGGCCGGCTCGCGTCGCATCCGTCCGACAGCACCGGGGAGAGGCCTGTCGGCGACGCCTTGCTGGTCCTCCCGTCCCGCTCGGGTTCACCGAGCTGACGCCTGCCGTCCGGACCGGGTTCACCCGGTTGCGAGAGCCTCGGCGCGCCACCCATCTGAGGAGATCCGATGAATCGACGTCGTACGGCTGCCCTTGCCGCCACCGCTCTTGCAGGGACAGTGCTGAGCGCGGCCGGCCAGGTGCCGGCGCAGGCCGAGACCGACCGGCCCTGGTCCTTCGCGGTGATCGGTGACGTGCCGTACGGCGACGAGATGCTGGCGGACTTCCCGGCCTTCATCGACCGGATCAACGCCGACCGGGACGTGCGCATGGTGAGCCATCTGGGCGACATCAAGAGCGGCTCGACGACGTGCGACGACCAGCGCTTCGCCGCCGTTCGAGAGGACTTCGACGAGTTCGAGGACCCACTGGTGTACACCCCCGGCGACAACGAGTGGACCGACTGCCACCGCCCCAACAACGGCGGGTACCAGCCGCTCGAACGGCTCGCCGCCGTCCGCGACATGTTCTTCGACCAGCCGGGCCGGACGCTCGGAAAGCGAGTCCCGGTCAGGTCCCAGGCCGCACAGGGCTTCCCGGAGAACGTCCGCTACAGCCGCGCCGGCGTCAGCTTCGCGACGCTTCACGTCGTAGGCAGCAACAACGACCTCGCGCCCTGGGAAGGTCTCGGCTACGCCGAACCCACCCCGGAACAGGTCGCGGAGGAGCACTCCCGGATGGACGCGTCGATCACCAACATGCGCGACGCATTCAGCAAGGCGAAGGCCGACGGTGACCGCACGGTGGTCCTGATGCAGCAGGCGGACATGTTCGACAACACCGTGGAGGACCCACAGCTCTCCGACTACTCCGCGTTCCGGCCCCTGGTGCAGGCCATGGTCGACGAGGCGAACCGTTTCGACGGGCCGGTGTACCTCTTCAACGGCGACAGCCACTCGTTCAACCAGGATCGGCCACTCGCACCGGGGTCCCCGTGGCTGTCGTTCTACGGGGTGAACGGCTCTGCGGAGAACCTCACCCGCGTCACCGTCGACGGTGCCGGCAAGGGCGAGGACGACTGGCTGAAAGCGACCGTGCACACCGTCGGTCCCCAGGTCGTCACCGTCCGGAAGGTGCCGACGAACTGATCGACCCCGACGCTAAACCAGACCGTTTTGGTAGACTTTGCCGATGAGCATCTCAGGCGCATCGGCCCGTTCGTTGTTCGAGCTCGACAAGGCGCGCGTTGTCGTGAGCGCACCGGCCGCAGGCCCCGGCAACTGGGCCGGAGCCGCCAGCGCAGCCTTCGCCGACGGTTTCGTCTACCTCGCCTACCGGGTGCGGCGTCCCCTTACGGAGGGCCGCGGAGTCTCCGTAGTGGTCGCCCGTTCTGCTGACGGCGAGGTGTTCGAGCAGGTCTCGGAGGTCTTCCGCGACGACTTCGGTGCGGAGTCGTTCGAGCGCCCGGTGGTGGTCAGGCGCCCCGACGGCGGCTGGCGCCTCTACCTCTCGTGCGCCACGCCGGCGTCGAAGCACTGGTGGATCGAGGCCGTCGACGCCGACCGCCCCGAGGACTTCGTGACCGGGACCCGCACGACGGTGCTGCCGGGGAGCTTGAAGGAGGCGGTCAAGGACCCGGTGATCCTCGTCGACGAGTCCGGTTGGCGCATGTGGGTCTGCTGCCACCCGCTGGACGAACGCGGCCACGAGGACCGGATGACCACCAAGTACGCCACCAGCCGTGACGGGCTGACCTGGGACGATGCACGGCGAGGTGCTGGCTCCCACGGCCGGCACGTGGGACGCACGCGGCACGCGGGTCACCGCGGTGCTCGGCGAGCAGCCGCTGACCGTGCTGTACGACGGGCGCGCGACCGCCGAGCAGAACTGGCACGAGGTGACAGGGCTGGCCCGGCAGGAGGACGGCCGACTCGTAGCCGTCGGTGGGAGCCCGATCGCGACCTCGCCGTACTCCGACGGCGCCTTGCGCTATGCCACTGCGGTGTTGCTGCCGGACGGCTCGATGCGCACCTACTTCGAGGTGGCCCGGCCGGACGGCGCGCACGACCTCTGCACGAGCCTCGTCCCGAGGTGGCAGGCCAACTAGTTCTGCAGCTCGGGCACGCCCTGCGCCGTGGCCCTACGCGAGTGGAACGAGTCGCCGTCGCGGTGCTTGCGCCAGGTGTCGAAGGACTGGCCGGTGACCTCTTCCAGCAAGGCGATGTCCTCGAGGAACGGCTCTCGCAGCGTCGTCCTCTGTTCCTCCGTGAGCTTCGGTCGGACCGGGTCTCCCCCGCTGTGGAGCAGCCTGACGAGGGGGCGGCTCCCTCGCCTCCAGACCTCGGGCGGCAGGAACGCGCCCGCTCTCGCACCTGCACGGATCACCGGGCCGATCGCTCGCACCCGGGGACCGGGGCTCACGAACGGGCGTGAGTTGTCCGACGGGACGGCAGAGACCGCGCCCTCCGTCACGCCCAGGAACCGGCACACCTCGTCGAGGGTGCGCTGTGGGAAGTCGACGAGGTCGCGGTAGCGCAGCAGGAGGACCTGCTCGCGAGGGACGTGCTGGAACAGGTCGGCCAGCTGACGGCCGTACATCCCGAGGCTGCGGTAGTGCCAGAACGGCGCCCAGCCGGCGTCGATGCGCTCCTCCTCCCGGGCGCATGCCTCGACCACGTCGGCGCACGGCTCGAGCCCGTCGGCCCACAGGTGCATCCAGTTCGAGTAGAGCCGGTCGACCGGGTCGCGGAGCACGGCGACGAGCCGCACGTGGGGGATGTCGGCGGCGATCCGGCGACGTGCGTCCCGGTTGTAGAGGTAGAACGGTGTGCTCTCACCACAGAGCGCATCGCTCGGCGCCGGCTCGAACAGCGCGCGGTAGGCCGGCCGCTGCCAGATCCACTCCTGGTTGCTGTGCGCATCCCCTGGGCCCTTGTACGCCGGCGGAGGAGAGTCCCCGCACATGTAGTACTTCGGCTCCTTCACCCCGGCCAGGAACAGCTCGGGATGCCGCGCGAGAGCCGCGTGGAGGGCGGTCGTGCCGGCCTTGGGAGCGCCGATGATCAGGAAGTCGGGCAGTCGTCCGTCGCTGGAGAACACCATCGGTAAAGTGTATCAAGTTAATCGACTAGGGTCAGTATGCGGCGGAGCACGCACGGCCCACGAGGTCAGGCCGCAGGCTTTCGGGCACGGATGATCGCCCCGTGCATGCCAGGGGCGGCCTCGTGGGTGAACGTGACCTCGGGGTCGACGAACCCCACCGTCGCCAGGCCCTCGAGGTACTCGCTGCGGGACAGCGCCCCGGCGATGCAGCCGACGAAGGATCCGCGCTCCGCACGGTCGGCAGGAGTCAGGTGGTCCTCGGCGACGACGTCGGAGATGCCGATGCGTCCACCCGGGACGAGGACCCGGAACATCTCGGCAAGGACGGCCGGCTTGTCGGTGGACAGGTTGATCACGCAGTTGGAGATCACCACGTCGACCGCGCCGTCCGGCAGCGGGACGTCCTCGATCACGCCCTTGATGAACTCCACGTTGCCGACGCCGGCCTTCGCCGCGTTCGCACGTGCGAGCTCGAGCATCTCGTCGGTCATGTCGACGCCGTACGCATAGCCGGTCTCGCCGACCCGGCGGGCCGAGAGAAGTACGTCGATCCCGCCGCCCGAGCCGAGGTCGAGCACCTTCTCGCCCTCGCGGAGCTCGGCCACCATCATCGGGTTGCCGCAGCCGAGGCTGGCCGCGACCGCCTCGACCGGGAGCTCGCCCTGCTCGCCGGCGGAGTACAGGCTCGCCCCGAACACCGG
Organism: uncultured Actinomycetota bacterium; assembly: GCA_963721165.1. GTDB lineage: Bacteria > Actinomycetota > Actinomycetes > Propionibacteriales > Nocardioidaceae > Nocardioides_C. The sequence continues at coordinate 111,238 of CAVRIE010000016.1, forward strand.
GCCCACGTCGACGGCTCCGGAACAGCAGGAGGCAGCCGCATCCGCGTCCGCCGACGGGCTGCAGCACTGGTCGGCGTCCACGACCTCGAGGGCCGTCCGGCCGGTTGCCCCGGCAACCGCAGCCGCCGCCTCGGCGTACCGCGCTCGAACCTGCTCACGAGTGTCTTCCTCAGCCATGACAGTCCCTTCCGTCAACGACTATCCGCGTCCATGCGACAGGCATCAACAGGGCCGCTTGCAACCCTGAGCCGCCTCCGCGCCCGTCGCGAGCTGCGCCATCTCGTCCGCCAGCGCGCGCAGCACCTCCGGGCGCAGCCGGTAGTAGGTGAACCGGCCGCACGGCTCGGTCTCGACCATGTCGGCCTCGCGGAGCACCCGCAGGTGGTTGCTGATCGTGGTCTGGCCGGCGCCGGTCTCCTCGACGAGGTGGCAGGTGCACAGCTGCTCACGAGAGAGCAGCTCCACGATGCGACGACGGAGCGGATCGGCCAGCACCTTGAACAGTGAGCCGACCGATACATCAGGGTTGGTTGATGTCATCATTGGTTGATACGTTAGCCGTCGCGGCAGGCATCGCCAAGCACCGAGGAGAACGATGAGCTCGCAACCTCCCTCCACAGTCGACGCGAAGTCGACCGGGGCCGCTCCTCACGGAGTGGTCGGAGGCCTTTCCCGCCTCGACCGGTTCCTGCCCGTGTGGATCGGGCTCGCCATGGTCGCCGGCCTCCTGCTCGGCCGCTGGGTGCCCGGTGTCGCGGACGCGCTCGACGCCGTCCAGGTCAGCTCGGTGTCCCTGCCGATCGCGCTGGGACTGCTGGTGATGATGTACCCGGTGCTGGCCAAGGTGAGGTACGACGAGCTCGGCACCGTGACCCGCGACCGGCGCACCATGGTCCTGTCGCTCGCGCTCAACTGGGTCATCGGCCCGGCGCTCATGTTCGCGCTCGCCTGGATCTTCCTGCCCGACCTCCCGGAGTACCGCACCGGCCTCATCATCGTCGGGCTCGCCCGCTGCATCGCGATGGTGATCATCTGGAACGACCTGGCGTGCGGCGACCGCGAGGCCGCGGCCGTCCTGGTCGCCTTGAACTCGGTGTTCCAGGTGCTCGCGTTCGGGCTGCTCGGCTGGTTCTACCTCGACCTGCTCCCCGGGTGGCTCGGCCTGGACACCACCGGCCTCGACGTGTCTCCCCTGCAGATCGCCTGGAGCGTCGTCATCTTCCTCGGCATCCCTCTGCTCGCGGGCTACCTGACCCGCCGCATCGGCGAGCGCGCGAAGGGCCGCGACTGGTACGAGTCGAGGTTCCTGCCCAGGATCGGGCCGTGGGCGCTCTACGGACTGCTGTTCACGATCGTGGTCCTGTTCGCGCTCCAGGGCGATGCGATCACCTCCGCAGCCCCTCGACGTGGCCCGCATCGCCGTACCCCTCGTCGTCTACTTCGCGCTCATGTGGGGCGGCTCCATGCTGACCTCCAGGGCCGTCGGGCTCGGCTACAGGCGCTCCACCACGGTCGCGTTCACCGCCGCCGGCAACAACTTCGAGCTCGCCATCGCCGTCGCGATCGCCGTGTTCGGCGTCACCAGCGGCCAGGCGCTGGCAGGCGTGGTCGGGCCGCTCATCGAGGTGCCCGTCCTGGTCGGCCTCGTCTACGTCAGCCTGTGGGCGCGGCGGTTCTTCCCCGACCAGGCCACCAGCGCTCCCCCCGTCCTGAAGGAGTCCGCATGACCGACCGCCCCCAGATCGTCTTCGCCTGCGTGAGGAACGGCGGTCGGTCCGTGGCCGCCCGCGTGCTCACCGAGCACTACGCCGACGGCCGGGTGGTCGCGCTGTCCGCCGGCACCCAGCCCGGCGAGCACATCCACCCCGAGGTCGCCGAGGTCCTCGAGAAGCTCGGCCTCGACACCTCCAAGGAGCACCCGAAGCTGCTCACCCGCGACACCGTGGCCGCCAGCGACCTGGCCATCACCCTCGGCTGCGGCGAGGAGTGCCCCTACGTGCCAGGGGTGAAGTACGTCGACTGGCCCGTCGACGACCCGGGCGGCCAGGACGAGGCGACCGTGCGGCGCATCATCGCCGACCTCGACGCACGCGTCCGCACCCTCCTCGTGGAGCTCGTGCCCGACATCGACCTGCCACCCTCGGTGCTCGAGCAGGCCTGAGCGAGCACCGCCGGGTTTCGCCGTTCCGGCGCTCTGTCCTCGGCGGTCCCGTAGGTTCGGGCTCATGCAGGTCGACATCCATTCCGGCCCATCCTTCGCGTTGGGCGAGATCACGTTGCCGCCCGGGGGCGCGGTCCGCGTCGAGGCGGGCGCCATGGCCATGACCCGCGGCGACGTACAGATGAACACCTCGACCCGCGGCGGGTTCATGAAGGGACTGCGCAGGACCCTCGGCGGCGAGAGCTTCTTCGTCAACGACTTCGCGTCCGAGCGTGGTGGGGTCGTCGGCGTCGCCGCCGTCCTCCCCGGTGACATGACGCTGGTCCCGCTCGACGGCAGCGGGACACTCCTCGTGCAGTCCGGCTCCTGGACGGCCTCCGACGTGGGGATCGACGTCGACGCGAAGTGGGGCGGCGGCCGGTCGTTCTTCAGCGGCGAGGGGCTCGTGCTGCTGCGCTGCACGGGCGCCGGCGACCTGCTGATGTCCAGCTACGGCGCGATCCGCCGGCACGACCTCGCCTCAGGTGAGCCGATGACCCTGGACACGGGTCACGTCGTGGCGTTCGACGAGTCGGTGCAGTACAACGGTCCGCAAGGCCGGCAGCTGGAAGTCCACGATCCTCGGCGGCGAGGGGCTGGTCACCGACTTCACCGGCCCGGGCCGGGTCTGGTACCAGACCCGCAGCACCTCGGACTTCGTGGCCTGGATGATCTCGAAGATGCCCGCCCAGCACAGCGACTGACCGTTCCGGGCCACGCCTACCGACCCATACCGAGGTCCGCGGTTCGCGGAGGGTTTTCCCTGGTACAGCCGTTGTTGCTGCTCTAGAGTCCTGAACATGCCGCAGATGAGGATCCGGGACGCCGCGTCCTTCCTCGGTGTCAGTGACGACACCGTGCGCCGCCTGGTCGACAGCGGCGCGCTCGAAGCCGTCGTCGACGCCTCGGGCCGCAAGGTCATCGACGCCTACGAGCTCGCGATGTTCGCGCGTCGGCAGGCCACGACCGCGCCGAACCCCCTGGGTGTGGCCAGCTCCGCTCGCAACCGGTTCGTCGGCCTGGTCACCGAGATCCGCACCGACAAGGTGATGGCCCAGGTCGAGCTCCAGTGCGGCCCGTTCCGCGTGGTGTCGCTGATGAGCAGCGACGCCGTGCGTGACCTCAAGCTCGAGCTGGGATCGGTCGCGGTCGCGGTGGTGAAGTCGACGACGGTCATCGTCGAGGCACCTGAGGCGGAGTCATGAGGCGCCTGCTCGGGGTGGCTGTCGTCGGGCTGCTGCTGGGACCGGTGGCTGCCTGTGGTTCGGACCACCCCTCGGGCGGGAGCCCCGGCGGGGACGGGACCACGCTGACCGTGTTCGCTGCCTCGTCGTTGACCGCGCCGTTCACCGAGCTGGGCAAGGAGTTCGAGGCTTCCCATGACGGGGTGAAGGTCGCCTTCAACTTCTCCGGTTCCTCGGATCTCGTGGCCCAGCTCCAGCAGGGGGCGCCCGGGGACGTGTTCGCGTCTGCCGACACCCCCAACATGGACAAGGCCGTCGGCGACGACCTCGTCAGCGGTGACCCGGTGGACTTCGCCTCCAACACCCTGGAGATCGCGGTCCCCCCGGACAACCCGGCGGGGGTCGGGTCGCTCCAGGACCTGGCCAGGTCCGGGACCACCGTCGTGGTGTGCGCCCCCGAGGTGCCGTGCGGGGCAGCGACCCAGAAGGTCGAGAAGGCCGCCGGGGTGGACATCAAGCCCGTGAGCGAGGAGCAGGCCGTGACCGACGTACTCACCAAGGTCGCGGCGGGCGAGGCGGACGCCGGACTGGTGTACGTCAGCGACGTGAAGACGGCCGGCGACAAGGTGAAGGGGGTGCCGTTCCCCGAGTCGAAGTCGGCAGTGAACACCTACCCGATCGCCGCCTTGGCGGACAGCAAGCACCCTGACCTCGCCAAGGAGTTCGTCGACCTGGTGACCGGAAGCACCGGACAAGACGTGCTCGGCCGGGCCGGGTTCGCGAAACCCTAGCCGTGGTCAGGCGTAGCGGAGTCGGGCTGCCCGGGTGGGTGTTCCTCCCGGCCGGCCTCGGCGCGCTCTTCGTGGCCCTCCCCCTGGTGGCGATGACCACCCGGGTGGACTGGGGCAGCTTCGGTGACCTCGTCACCTCGGAGTCGTCGGTCGCAGCGCTTCGGCTCAGCCTGCGTACGTCGACGGCCTCCACGGCGATCTGCGTGCTGCTCGGCGTGCCCATGGCTCTCGTGCTGGCGAGGACCAGCTTCCGGGGGCAGAACATCCTGCGCTCGCTGGTGCTGCTCCCGCTGGTGCTGCCGCCCGTGGTCGGCGGGATCGCGCTGCTCTACACCTTCGGGCGTCGAGGGCTGCTCGGGCAGTCGCTCGAGGTCCTGGGCATCCAGGTGGCGTTCTCCACCACCGCCGTGGTCATGGCGCAGACGTTCGTGGCGCTGCCGTACCTGGTGGTCAGCCTCGAAGGTGCGCTGCGCAGCTCGGGGCAGCGGTACGAGTCGGTCGCGGCGACGCTCGGCGCGAGGCCGACGACCGTCTTCCGGCGGGTCACCCTTCCGCTGGTCCTGCCCGGCCTGGGCGCGGGCGCCGTCCTCGCCTTCGCCCGGGCCCTGGGCGAGTTCGGCGCCACGATCACCTTCGCCGGCAGCCTGCAAGGCGTGACCCGGACCCTGCCGCTGGAGATCTACCTCCAGCGCGAGGTCGACCCCGACGCGGCTGTGGCTCTCTCCCTCGTGCTGGTCGTGGTCGCGGTGCTCGTCGTCGGGCTGGCGCGCGGCAACCGGAGCACGCTGTGACCTTGGAGCTCGAGGCAGCCCTCGACGACCGCCACCTCGACGTCGCCATGCGGGTCGCCGACGGCGAGGTCGTCGCCGTCCTCGGGCCCAACGGAGCGGGCAAGTCCAGCCTGCTGGGCATCATCGCCGGGCTGCTGCGGCCGGATCGCGGGTCCGCCCGGCTCGACGGACGCACCCTGTTCGACGTGGCGGAGCCCGGCCGCCCCGACACGTGGGTGCCGCCCCACGCCCGTGGGGTGGCGCTGCTGGCGCAGGAGCCCCTGCTCTTCCCCCACCTCACCGCCGTCGACAACGTCGCCTTCGGGCCGCGCAGCACCGGTGCCTCGCGGAAGCAGGCTCGTGCCAAGGCGGCCGAGTGGCTCGAGGAGGTCGACGCCTACGAGCTCGCGAGCCGTAAGCCCGCGCAGCTGTCAGGCGGTCAGGCCCAGCGCATCGCGGTGGCCCGGGCGCTGGCGGCGGACCCACGGCTGCTGCTCCTCGACGAGCCGATGGCCGCGCTGGACGTCGGCGTCGCACCGGCTCTGCGCCAGATGCTGCGACGTGTCCTTGCTCGTCGTACGGCGGTCATCGTCACGCACGACGTACTCGACGCACTCCTGCTCGCCGACCGGGTCATCGTGGTCGAGGGCGGGAAGGTGCTCGAGCAAGGGGACACGGCTCACGTGCTGTCGCGTCCCCGCAGCCCGTTCGGGGCCAGGATCGCGGGGCTGAACATGATGCGCGGCGTCGCGGAGGGTGACGGCGTCCGCGACGCAGGCGGCAGGCTGGTCGAGGGGCACGCGACGCTCCCCTGTCGACAGGGGGAGTCCGCGGTCGCCGTCTTCAGACCGAGCGCGGTCGGCGTGTTCGAGCACCCGCCTGGTGGCAGCCCCCGCAACGTCATCGAGGTCACCGTCACCGAGCTCGAACCACTCGGCGACCAGATCCGCGTCCGTGCCGACGAGCTCAGCGCGGACATCACCGCGGCGGCCGTCGCCGACCTGCACCTGCAGCCGGGCGCGCGGGTGTACTTCGTGGTCAAGGCCAGCGAGATCACCGTCTATCCCGCGTGAGCGATCTCCCGGTCCACCGGCGACCAGGTCCGGGCGCCGGGGTCACAGGTGATCGACAGGTCGGCGACAGCGACCGACAATCCTGGCCGCCGATGCTCGTGTCAGCGCTTCGAGTGAAGCGCTCGGACAGGAGGACATCATGAAGTCATCTGGAAGGACCGCGAAGGCGGTCGCCGCGGGTGCGCTGCTGATCGGTGGTTTCGGTGCCGGGGCAGCAGTGGCTGTCACGGGGTCGGCCTCGGCGGCCGGTGACGCGGTGACGGCCGGCGTGAGCGAGGCAACGCAGAAGTTCGACCCCAGCAAGAGCATCCGCTCGGACGAGCACCTGTTGAGCGGGACGACCGCCGAGAAGGTGCGCGCGGCGGCCCTGGCGAAGTACCCCAAGGCCACGATCGAGCGCGTGGAGACCGACTCCGAGGGTGTCTACGAAGCGCACATCGTCACCGCCGACGGCCAGCCGATGATCGTCCAGGTCGGCAAGGACTTCAAGGTCACCGGCACCCAGAGCGGTGGCGGTCCCGGTGGTCACGGCGGTGGTCACGGCGGCGGTCACGGGGGCCCGCCTCCCTCGCAGGGCGGCTACAACGGCTGACCGCCTTGCCCACGCCTCGTCGTCGTGGCCAGTGCGGCGCGGCGAGGCGATGGCAGGCGACCACCCGTGGCCTACTCGCAGGCGACGCCGTCTCCGTCGCCGTCCAGGCTCGTGCTGTACCCGGGGTCACCGCGGCGCACCGGTGCGGCGCCGTCGGCACGGGCGTCGTCACAGTTGCCGTAGGGACCGGTCCCGCCGTGCTTCGGCTCCGCGCCATCGGTGCGCGCGGAGGCCGAGCCGCTCGGTTCCGAGAGCCTCAGCGGCGCGATCACCGGGGCCCCGGAGTCGGGGACCGCCGGCTGCGCCGGGCAGGTGGCGAGGACGCGCGTCATGGCGTCCTTCTCCGGCGCTGTGACCCACAACCCGTACTTCGCCTTCACGCCGATCTGGTGAGCGACGTACTCGCACCTGAAGGCCTTGTTGTGAGGGAGCCAGGTCGCGGTGTCGCCATCGCCCTTCTGCCGGTTCGCCGACGCGTCGACAGCGAGCAGGTTCATGGGGTCGTTGGCGAGCGCGGCGCGCTTCCGGATCTCCCACCGGAAGGCACCCGTGACCCAGGCGTTGCCCAGCGCCACGACGTGGTCGATGTCGACGAGGTTCCCGTCGCCCTTGACGAACCGGATCCGGTCGTTGGTGTAGGGGTCCTTCAGGAGTCCCGAGACCACGACGCACCCGTGAGTGTCGGGGTCGTAGACCCGGTGCGACAGGTCCCGGCGAAGGATGTCGTTCCGGGTGTCGCAGCCGTTGCGGTCGGTGTCCAGCCACGCGGCACCGAACCGGTCCCGGTCGTAGCCGGTCATCGGCGCCCGACCCTTCACCTCGAGCTCGGCGAGCTGGCTCAGCGCGGTGCCGCCGCTCCCCTGCGCTGCAGACGAGCTGTTCGGGACCGGGCTCCTGGCAGGCTTCACGGCTGCCGCCGACGGCGAGTCCTGGCTCTCGTCGGTGCCGCTGTCCGGCATCGCCTGCACCGCGCACCCGGCCAGCAGGACGAGCGTTGCCGGGCCCAGGAGCAGTCGGTGCCATCGCGAGGTCGTCACGACCTACCAGGCTGCCGCACGGCCACGTCCGCGCATCGGAGGCGGGGCCGCGTGTCTGCGAGGCGTCCGCCACACCGGGTCCACCCTCGGCAGGGCGGGGGCGGCGTCAGTACAGACGGGTGACGCGCCAGTCGTCCTCGAGCACCCAGGTGCCGTCGGCAGCGGCCAGTACGCCGTGGGGCGGCCAGGGCTCCTCCCCCTGCAGCCCCGCGACCGAGAACACGCGGAACGCCCTACCGGAGTCGCGCAGCAGCACCGCATCCATCGTGGTCTCCCACTCACGCAACATGGCGGCCAGCCGCGTGTAGGAGGTGACCCTGGGGAGGCGCACCGGCACCCGGTCTCTCTCACGCAGATGTCGGGCCAGCGCCTCGTCGAGCATGCGCGCGAAGGCGGCAGCTTCGAAGTTGCTCATCTGCGCCGACACGGGCGGTAAACCTACTCCCCGGACGCGGTGGACGGGACAGCAGGTCATGAGGTGGACATTTCGGCCTTCCAGGCGAGGCCGCGCCGCAACGGTCTCGGGTCCACGCCGGAAGGCCTGACACGGTTCCGTTCGTGGAACACAGGGTGCTCAGTTGACGCGGAGCCGACCAGCGTTCGCGTCGGTCTCAGGGGAGCGGTCGACCCCGTCGTAGGTGACTATGGCGAGCGTGGCGTCGTCCTTGAGGCGCTCCGCGCCGAAGCTGTGCACGGTGTTCATCACGTCCTCCGTGAGCGTGCCGCCGTCGCGGGGGCCGGCCGACCGGAGGCAGGAGATGAGACGCTCGTCCCCGAACTCCTCCCCCACGGCGTTACGAGCCTCGGTGATCCCGTCGGTGTAGGCGACCAGCATCTGGTTCGGCCCCAGAGCGGTCTCGCCGGTGCGCCAGTGCTGCCCGGGGAACGGACCGAACAGCGGTCCGGTGACCGGGAGCTCGCGGACCCCATCGGGACCGAAGAGCAGCGGTGGCGGATGTCCGGCGTTGGCGTAGCGGCAGGCCCCCGTGGAGGCGTCGACCTCGATGATCACGCACGTGGCGAACCACTCCGCGGTGTCACCGATCTCGCCGGAGACCCAGTTCAGCGCGTCTCCGGGATCCAGCCCCATCCGGACCGCGGGGACCAGCAGGTGCTTGAGCGACAGCGCGCGAAGCCCCGCCTCCTCGCCGTGCCCGGACACGTCCACGACGAGGACGGCGACCCGGTCCTCGTCGATCCTGATGACGTCGTACCAGTCGCCGGCGAGGACGCCCTGCGCCGGTTCCAGGGCTGCCGCGACGTGCAGACCCGCCGGCAGGTCGGTGTCGGTGCGGGCTCGTAGCTGGGCGCGCAGGCCGGACACCACCGGCGCGCGTTGCTCCAACGCCTCGAACGCCTGCGTGGTCGCTCGCAGCTCGTTCACGATCCGCCGCCGCATGCGCTCCATGTTGTAGCCGATCTCTTCGAACTCCGCCGGCCCGACCGCCCCGATCCGGGCGTCCAGGTCCCCGCCGGCCACTCGTCTGGCCTGCGCCGAGAGCGTGGCGACCGGGACGTCGATCCACCGGCGCAAGGCCCACACCGATCCGGCGATCAGCAAGAGACTCAGGACGAACATGGCCAGCAGCTGCCAGGTCAACCGGGCCCGGGCATCGTGAACCGCGGCAGCGGTCTCCGCCTGGCGCGTATCCAGCCCACGGACGAGCCCATCGACGGCATCGCGAACTCGGTCGAAGAGTGGTTCTCCGACGGTCGCGACAAGTCGAGCGCCCACCTGGGCTCGCTTCTCCGGCGGAGCTTGGATGATCGGGTCCGCCAGCTGCCGCCGCCAGGCAGCCATGGCGACTCTCACCTCGGCTGCCTTCTCGAGCAGAGCAGGCTCCTGCCGCAACAAGGCGGCCGTCTGGCGATCCCGTCGACGTTCCTCTCGGCAGGTGTGCCCGGTACACCCGGAAGAATCGCTCCTCGCCGGTCAGCGCATAGGCCCGGATCGCCAGCACCTGGTTGTCCCGGGCAGCCTGCAGCCGCTCTTCCAGCCGTGTCGCCGAGACCAACCGAGCACCGACGCGGTCCAGCTCGGTCACATGTGCGATCTCGCTCCGGGTCAGCACGGTGAAGCCCACGTTCAACGCCGCGAGCAGAACGAGCAGTGACATCACCCGCCACCGGAGCGGCACGTGCAGGTCCGAGGGACCGGCCATACCCCAAGCATTGCACCGGCGGAACCATTCGCGAGGCAATCTCGCCGCATCCGTCACCTAGCGGGTCGCGGGCCTGCCTGACCGGCCGAAGGTGGACGATCGAGCCCAAAAGGCACAGCCTCACGAAACCGCCCCGACGTGTCATTGCCGTGGCGGGCCGAGACGAGAAAAGTCAGGTGAGTTGGGCGGCGGCTGACTGCCAGGAGCGTCGCGCACCGGCACCAGTCGACGACGGGCCGGCACAGGAGGTGGTTCAGATGCCACAGGTCATCACTCGAGACGTCGAGACACTGCGAGAGACGGTCGCCGGGCAGGTCCTCGTCCAGGGGGACCCCGGCTACGACGAGGCTCGAACGGTCTGGAACGGGGGCATCGACAGACACCCTGCCGTGATCCTGCGACCCGTCGAGCCCACCGACATCAGCGCAGCGATCGCCTTCGCTCGTGAGCACGATCTCGAGCTGTCGGTCCGTGGCGGTGCGCACGCCGCGTCCGGGGTGTCGGTGACCGAGGACGGCCTCATGATCGACCTCAGCTCGATGCGCGACGTGACGGTCGACCCGGAGGCCCGGCGTTGTCTGGTCGGCGGCGGAGCGACCCTCGCGGACCGGGACACGGCGACTCAGGAGCACGGGCTGGCGGTCACGGGCGGCATCGTCGGCCACACCGGCGTCGGCGGCATCACGCTCGGAGGGGGCATGGGGTGGTTGACGCGAAGGCACGGGCTGGCCCTGGACAACCTGCTGTCCGCCGAGGTCGTCGTCGCCGACGGCCGCGTGCTGCACGCGTCGAAGGACGAGAACCAGGACCTCTTCTGGGCGATCCGCGGCGGCGGCGGCAACTTCGGGGTGGTGACGAAGTTCGAGTTCCAGCTTCACCCAGTAGGGCCGATGGTGGACTTCGGACTCTTCTTCTGGCCCCTCGAGCAAGGTGCACAGGTGCTCCGGCTGGCCCGGGACCTGTTCGCGAGCCTGTCCAGGGACGTGAACGTCATCGTGGTGGGCCTCAACGCCCCGCCCGAGCCGTTCGTCCCGCAGGACCACTGGTTCCGTCCCGGTTATGCACTGCTCGTCACCGGGTTCGGCCCGCCCGAGGAGCACACGTCGGTGGTCGAGCGGATCCGGGCTGAGCTGCCTCCTCTGTTCGAGCTCGTCACGCCGATTCCTTATGCGCAGCTCGGGCAGATGTTCGACGAGGCGAACGCGTTCGGGCTCCTGGCCTACGACAAGACCGTCTATGTCGAGGACCTCTCGGAGGACGTGATCTCGGTGGTGACCGAGCACCTGCCCCGCAAGACGTCTCCCCGCTCACCCGTCTTCGTCTACCGCCTGGACGGTGCTTACTCCGAGGTCGGGGAGGACGACACTGCCTTCGGTGGCGGCCGGACACCGCGCTACGTCATCTTCCTCATCGCACTCGCGGACAACACGGAGATGTTCGAGGCGGACCGGACCTGGCTCAGGTCGTTCTGGGCAGCACTGCTGCCGCACGCCACGGGAATCGGGAGCTACGTCAACGGCGAGGCGGAGTTCACCCGGGGCCAGGTTCGCAACAGCTACGGGCCGGCCAAGTACGAGCGGCTGCGCAAGATCAAGGCCAAGTACGACCCGGAGAACGCATTCCACCTGAACCCGAACATCCCTCCCGCCGACGGCGACCGGCCATGAACATCTCGCGGCTCGTCGCGCGGACCGTCATAGGCGGGCTCTTCGTCGGCCATGGCACGCAGAAGCTGCTGGGTTGGTTCGGCGGTCCCGGCCTGGAGGGGACCGCCGGGATGATGGAGTCGCTGGAGATGAACCCGCCACGACGCAACGCGATCGCGGCCGGCGTCGCCGAGACCGCAGGAGGAGCACTGCTCGTCGTCGGTCTCGCGACTCCTCTGGCGTGTGCCTCTCTGATCGGCACGATGATCACGGCGATCCGAAAGGTGCACTGGTCGAGTGGTCCGTGGGCCATGAGCGGCGGATACGAGTACCACCTCGTCCTCATCGCGGCCCTGCTCGCGCTCGCGGAGGAGAAGCCCGGTGACATCTCCTTGGACGCCGCACTCGGCCTGCACCCGAGGGGATTCCGCTGGTCGCTGGCCGCCCTCGGCCTCGGCGCCGCGGCGTCCTCTGCCAGCGTGTGGATGGGCCGGGAGGCCTCGGCCCGGGAGGCTACTACCTCGGCGCTGGATGACGGCCCAGCCGGATCGACGTCCTAGCAGACGCAGAGTCGAACCATGCCCGAGATCGATGAGCTCGGACTGAAGGCCGAGGTCGAGGAGATCCTCAACCGTCGGCCCACCGTGGGTTTCGCGCTGGGCGTGGTGCGCAGAGGATCGCTGGAGTTCCTCTACGAGCACGGCGTCGCCGACGTGTCGTCGAACAGGCCCGTCGGCGAGGACACGATCTTTCGGGTCGCCTCCATCACCAAGACCTTCACGGCGATCGCTGCCATGCAGCTGTGGGAGCAGGGGCTGGTCGACATCGATGCGCCCGCCAACGACTACCTTCGCGCCTTCCGGCTGGTCCCCGCGAAGGCCGGCTGGAGGCCCGCGACGCTGCGGCACCTGATGACCCACACCGCCGGGATCGGCGAGCAGGTGCCTCGCTCCGGCATGCTCCGGCGAGACTTCGGCGAGAGCGTGAAGCTGGGACAGCGGGTGCCCTCCCTCGCCGAGTACTACGGGGGGCGTCTGCGTCTCGACGCCGAGCCGGGCACCCGTTTCCGGTACGGCGACCACAGCCCGTCGACAGTCGGGCAGATCGTCGAGGACGTGAGCGGGACGTCCTTGGACCGGTACCTTCGCGAACACGTCTTCGAGCCGCTCGGCATGTCGGACACGACCCTCGTCCGGTCCGAGCTCGACCAGTCGCGGCTCGCGGCCGGGTACACGCTGCGCTCCAGCGGCGCCAGAGCGGTCCCTGACCGTGCCTGGGTGACGGCGGGAGCCACCAACGCCTACTCCACCCCCAGAGACATGGCGCGCTACCTGGCGGCGCTCATGGGCGGGGGCGCGAGCGAGCACGGCTCAGTGCTCAAGCCTGCGACGGTTGCCACCATGTTCGCGGCGCAGTACCAGCCTCATCCCCGGATACCGGGCATGGGCCTGGCCTTCTGGCGCCGCGACGCCGGCGGGCATCAGGTGGTCGAGCACCAGGGGGTCATTCCCGGCTTCAACTCGCAGATCCTCGTGGCCCCGGACGACGAGATCGGCGTCATGGCCTTCACCAACGGGACCAGTCGCGGAGCGTTCTGGCTGCCGATCGAGACGTCGAGGTTGCTCAACCACCTGCTCGACGTACCCGACGAGGTGATCCGCACCGACGTTCCGCAACGCCCCGCGGTCTGGAACGACATCTGCGGTTGGTACTACCTGCCAGGCCCGCTCACGGACACCCGTGTGAGAGGGGCGATGGGCGCCGGGGTGGAGGTCTTCGTCCGCCGCGGCCAGCTCGTCCTCCGCTTCCTGTCTCCGGTGCCGGCTCTCTACCGAGGCTTCCCGTTGCACCCTGAGGACCGCACGGACCCGTACGCGTTCCAGATCGACCTCTCCGAGTTCGGACTCGGCGTCTTCCCCGTGGTGTTCAGCCGCGACGCCGAGACGGGAGACATGGCAGTCCACTTCGAGGTGATGCCGCTGACGGCGTACAAGCGACCAGGGAGAACGAACCCGAGGCTCTGGGTCGAGAGCACCGGTGCTGTCCTCGCGACAGCGTTCCTCGGCCGCAGGCTCCGCAGGGCACGACACCCACGCGGCGCGACCTGAACGGCAGGGAGGACAAGGGGCCGCGCCGCCCTGCTCCCGGAGGCTGTCGGTGACGTCTAGGCCGTGACATGACCGGGTGGTAACTTGCCCGCGAGTCAGCAAGGAGTCGCGATGTCGGAACTGCTGGACCCGATGAAGAACCCGGTGACCTACGCGGTGCCCTTCTTCCTGCTCACGATCGGTATCGAGCTCGCCGCGCTGAAGTGGCTCGACCACGACGACAACGTGACCGGCTACCTGCGCAAGGACGCGAGCACCAGCCTCCTCATGGGTGTGGGCTCACTGTTCTTCCTGACCGCGTTCAAGGTCGCCACCTTCTTCATCTACACAGCGATCTACGTTCATGCCGCGCGGTGGCAGCTGCCGACCGACACCTGGTGGTACTGGATCGCGATGATGCTCGGACTCGACCTGGCCTACTACTTCCAGCACCGGTTCGTACACCGGGTCCGCATCGGTTGGGCCGCGCATCAGGCGCATCACTCCTCGGAGTACATGAACTTCGGCACGGCCCTGCGGCAGAAGTGGAACCCGTGGTTCGAGTTCTTCTTCTGGCTGCCCCTGCCGTTCCTCGGCTTCGCCCCGTGGACGCTCTACGTGGCCTTCTCCGTGAGCTTGATCTACCAGTTCTTCGTTCATACCGAGCTGATCGGCAAGCTCCCGCGACCGGTCGAGTTCGCCTTCAACACCCCTTCGCACCACCGGGTCCATCACGGGTCGGACCCGGAGTACCTGGACCGGAACTACGGCGGCATCCTGATCATCTGGGATCGGCTGTTCGGGACATTCACCGAGGAGAGGCGGCGCCCGACGTACGGGCTCACCAAGCCCGTCGAGACCTACAACCTCCTCAAGCTGCAGTACGGCGACTACGCAGCGCTGATCCGGCAGGTCCGTCAGGCCGACCGGTGGCGTCACAAGCTGGGTTACCTGTTCGGGCCGCCCGGTTGGGAACCGCCGCAGCAGTCCGGGTCGGTCACCTCCACAGCGACCTGAGACGGACGTGGGCGGTGACAAGATGCTGCCATGCGTGACCTGCCGACTCGCGGGCTGGTACGCGGCGCGCGGCTCGCTTCGGTCCCCGCCGCGTTCGTGGGCCGGCGCGCCGTCGGACTAGGTCGGCGCGTCGGTGGCAGGCCGGCGGAGGCGATCGCCGCCGAGGTCCAGGCCCGCACCGCCGAGCAGCTGTTCTCGGTGCTCGGTGAGCTCAAGGGCGGCGCGATGAAGGTCGGGCAGTGGCTGTCCGCCATGGAGGCCGCGATGCCCGAACAGCTGGCCGGTCCCTACGGCGAAGCACTCACGCGGCTCCAGGAGGCCGCCCCGGCGATGCCGACGCGCACCGTCCACGAGGTGCTCACCGAAGCGTTCGGTCGCGACTGGCGCAAGCGGTTCGTCGACTTCGACGACGAGCCGGCCGCGGCGGCGAGCATCGGGCAGGTGCACCGCGCGGTCTGGCGCGACGGCCGGACGGTGGCGGTGAAGGTGCAGTACCCCGGTGCCGGTGATGCGCTGGCGACCGACCTGCGCCAGCTGGACCGGCTCGTTCCGCTGGTGCGGGTCGCCGCTCCGGGGCTGGACGCCCGCGGCCTCTTCACCGAGCTGCGTGCCCGGGTCATGGCCGAGGTCGACTACCAGCAGGAAGCCGCTGCGCAGACGGCGTTCGCGCAGGCGTTCCGTGACGACCCCGACTTCGTGGTGCCGGAGGTCGTCGCCGTCAGCGACCGGGTGCTCGTGTCCGACTGGTTGGACGGCACTCCGGTGGCGCAGATCGCCCGCCGTGGCCACGGGTCGCAGCGGGAGCTGGTCGGGCTGCTGTTGACCCGTTTCCTCCTGTCGAGCCCGCCGCGGGTGGGACGGCTGCACGGTGATCCGCATCCGGGCAACTTCCGGCTTCTCGACGACGGCCGCCTTGGCGTCGTCGACTTCGGCTCGAGCCTCTCCATGCCGCACGGCTGGCCGCCGAGGCTGGCTGCTCTTCTGCGCGCGGGTCGGGACCGCGACGCCGCCGCGCTGTTCGACGTCGCAACCGCCACCGGCCTCGTTCGTGGCGCGGACGTTGCCCCGCAGGCCCTGCTCGACCTTGTGGACCCGCTGCTCGAACCGCTCCGGCACGAGGCTTTCGCGTTCAGCCGCGGCTGGCTGCGCTCCCAGACCATCCGGTTCTCGGACCCCCGCTCGTCCGCGTCCCGGACACAGCGCAAGCTGCGCATCCCGGTCCGGCATCTGCTCGTCCAACGCGTCGCGGCCGGCACCACCGGCGTCCTCTGCCTGCTCGGGGCATCCGTGCCGCTCCGTCATGAGGCAGAGGTCTGGCTGTCCGAACTGAGCCCACCCGCGTCCTGAGCGCACGGTCGGCGCGTCGCCTACTTTCGCTTCGGTGCTCGTGAGGCCTGGTCCGACGTCGATGGGCCGTGATGCTCGAAGACGTCGGGGATGCCGTCGGCGTCGGCGTCGACGCTCTCTTCGGCAGCGATGCGCCGGTAGGTGCGGTTGCGCGACCGCAGGAGCCCCGCTGCGAGGACGGAGGCGGTGATGGAACCGGTCAGCACGGCGACCTTGACGCGTTCGTCCCGGAGGCTGCCGAGGCCGAACGCCAGGTCGCCGATGAGGAGCGAGACCGTGAACCCGATGCCTGCGAGCAGGGAGACAGCGAGGACGTCGAGCCAGCGGAGGCTGGGGTCGAGGTCTGCGCGGGTGAGCCGGGAGACCAGGTAGGTGGTGCCGAAGACACCGACCGTCTTGCCGATGACGAGGCCCGCGATGATGCCGACCGCGACCGGGTCGGTCACGGAGTCGGTGAGGCCGGACAGGCCGCCGATGCTGACTCCGGCGGCGAAGAACGCGAAGACCGGGACCGCGACGCCGGCGGAGATGGGGCGGATGCGGTGTTCGAAGTGCTCCGCGAGGCCGGGGCCGGCGTCGGGGCCGCCCGCGGCCTGGCTGCGGATGACCGGGACTGCGAAGCCGAGGAGGACTCCGGCGACGGTGGCGTGGACACCGGAGGCGTGTACGAGCGTCCAGGTCGCCGCCGCGAGCGGCAGCAGGAGCCACCAGGACCGGATGCGCTTCTGCACGGCGATCGTGAACACAGCGAGTGGCAGGAGAGCTCCGAACAGCGAAGCCAGGTGCAGGTCGCTGGTGTAGAAGACGGCGATGATGGTGACCGCGAACAGGTCGTCGACGACGGCGAGGGTGAGCAGGAAGGTGCGTAGGGCCGTCGGCAGGTGAGTGCTGATCACCGCGAGGACCGCGAGTGCGAACGCGATGTCGGTGGCAGTGGGGATGGCCCAGCCGCGCAGGGCGCCGTCGCCGGTGTCCAGGTTGAGCGCGACGTAGATCAAGGCGGGGGCGACCATGCCACCCACCGCGGCCAGGATCGGGAGGGCAGCACGGCGAGGGTCGCGCAGGTCGCCGGCGACGAACTCGCGCTTGAGCTCGAGGCCGACGACGAAGAAGAAGATCGCGAGGAGTCCGTCGGCCGCCCACGTGCCCAAGGAGAGGTGCAGATGAAGCGCTTCGGGGCCGACCTCGTAGTCGCGAAGGGCGGTGTAGGCGTCAGCGAGCGGTGAGTTGGCCCAGACCATGGCCAGAGCGGTCGCGGCCAGGAGAAGGGCGCCGCCGACGGTCTCCTTGCGCAGGACCGTGGCGATGCGGCTGGTCTCGGTCCAGGACCCCCGGCTGAGGATCGTGTTCGGGGAGGTCGGTCCGCTCATCGGTGTCTCCTGGGTCTGGGTTCGACAGATCTCCTGCCGACCAGACTTCCCGGCGCACCGCTGCCCACTCTACCGGGCCGTGCCCGCCTGGCGTCGGCCGTATGGCGTCCGGTGAGGGCGTGCGATCGTCCTCACGTGATGTCCAGGTCAGTACATCCGGGTGACGCGGCCGTCATGCTCGAGGACCCACGTCCCATCAGCAGCAGCCAGCACCCCCCGAGGTGGCCACGGCTCCTTCTCCCGCTGCAGCTGGGCAACCGACACCATTCGTACCGCCGTACCGGAATCACGCAGCAGCACCGCATCTGCGGCGGATGACTCCCACTCGCGCAACACCGCATCCAGCCTCGCGTACGAGGCGACCATCGGGAGCCGAACCGGAACGCCTTCCGCCTGCTCACGCCGCGCGAGCGCCTCTTTCAGCATCTGCGCGTAAGCGGCGGCTTCAAAGCTGCTCATATCCGCCAACACGAGCCCTTAACCTACTCTGATCGCGCGACGGTCGGAGTGCCGGGTCAGAGGCAGTCGAACTCCAGAGACAAGACACCCGACGAACCGCGGATTCCCTTGTCCAGAACGGATGTGCGTCCCGCGGCCCGACTTCCAGACGGGACTGTGACGTGCATTTCATCTCCTCGGTGCACGACCAGGCTCGTGCACGCACCCGCGACATGAGTGCTTTAGGCTGCTGAGCCGGCGGGGAGGGGTCCAACCGCTACAGAAGGGCGTGGTCATGCCTGGACGACACTCAGCGGCCCCCAGCCGGAGAGGACGGCGGGCGCCCTGGCCTCTGCTGGCGCTGGTTGCCGGGCTACCGGTCGTGCTCGGAGGCATTGTGTTCAGCGCCAATGCCTCACTTCTCGGTCTCGGTGGATGCTCCGGCTCGTTGCCGGTCTCCGTCGCCGCCACGGAGGAGACCGTCGAGGTGCTTCAGGACGCTGCCTCGAGCCTGGAGCAACGTGGCGCCGAGGCGGACGGCGAGTGCGTGGACTACCAGGTGCACGCCGCCGCGCCGAACGAGGTCTCTCGGTCCCTTGACGCACGTGCCGCCGGTTCGCCGGACCTGTGGGTGCCGGACTCCTCGGCGTGGCTCGAGCGGATCGACGGCTTCGAGGGTGAGCCGACCGTGGTCGCGAGCTCACTGGCCCGGTCGCCCGTGGTTGTCGCCGGCCATGGAATCCGCCAGCCGCGCTCCTGGCGCGACGTTCTCACCCGCAACGACGTCACGTTCGTGGATCCCCTGCGCAGCTCGGCACCGGCCGCGGCGCTGCTCGCCCTGAGGGCCGAGTCAGATTCGACCCGGGCTTCGGACACGACGGGCCTCGACTCGGTGATGGTGCCCCTCGCTCAGCGGCTCGGCGGGGACAGGGACGCGCCCAGCGACCTGACCCAGCTGGTACTGGAGCCGGGCGGCGCGGCGATCCTCAGCGAGCAGCAGCTGCTGGACCGTCGAGCCCACGGTCTCGGGCGTGACCTCGAGGCACGGGTTCCTGAGACCGGGACGATGGTGCTGGACTACCCGCTGGTCGCCCTCGCCGAGGAGGGCGCCACCCTCGAGGCGGCCGAGCAGCTGACCCACTACCTGCGGAGTCCGGCGGGCGAGGAGCTGCTCGAGGTGGCCGGGTTCCGGTCGGCCGACCTCGAGCCCCTTCCTCGGGATCGTGGCGCCGGCGAGCTGCGCGTCCTGCCGCCGCCCAGGGCGGGGGCGGTCGCCACCATGCTCCGGCGCTGGTCCGTGCTGACGGTCCCGTCGCGGATCCTCGGGGTCTTCGACGTGTCCGGTTCGATGGACGAGGTTGCGGGTGGGCGGACCAGGGTCTCGCTCGCGTCCGAGGCGTCGAAGGCGGCGCTGGGCATGTTCCCCGACCAGGCCCGGATCGGGATGTGGGCGTTCTCCGTCGGCCTGGGTCGCGGGGAGCGCGATCATCGTGAGCTGGTGCCGATCCGGCGGTTGGATGCCCGCGTCGGCGGCGTGGGTCAGCGACGGCGGCTCGATCGTGCCATGGCGGACCTTCCCCGCCTGACCGACGGGGGAACCGGGCTCTACGACACGACGCTGGCTGCGGTGCGCGCCGTCCGGTCCGGCTACGACGGGCGGGCGGTCAACACCGTGGTTCTGCTGACCGACGGGCGGAACGAGGACCCGGGCAGCATCTCGCTGCCACACCTGCTTCGAACCCTGGGTCGCGAACGCGACCCGTCCCACCCCGTCTCCGTCATCGCCATCGGGGTCGGCCCCGACGCAGACGCTCATGCACTGCGACGGATCGTCGCGGTCACAGGCGGCCGGAGCTACGTCGCCCGGAACCCGGCGGACATGGGCAGGGTCTTCAAGACCGCCCTGCTGAGCCGATGAGCCCGGCCGGGAGGACAGTGGCTGGTCGGGCGCCTGGGCATCCCTGCTCGTTCACACGGGTTCAGACTGCGGGTGACGGCGCAAGGAAGTCGACCAGGAGCGCCGCCGTGTCGGAGGGATGGGTAAGTGCAAGCAGGTGGCCGGCTCCCTGCACAGTGGCGTCCTCGGCATGGGGCAGCAGCTGCAGGATCCGGGTGCGGACGTCTGCGAACCAGGGGCCGCTGTCGCTACCGCCGACGTACAACACCGGACACCGGATGGTCGCGGCCTCCTCGGCGCCGAAGTCCCAGGAGAGCAGCGCCGGGATGTCTGACTCGAAGAACGTGACGGCATCGCGCTCCATCGCGGCGACGGAGCCCGGCAGGTCGCGCTCTGACTCGTGGCGCCAGTCGGGCCCGGCGAGCATCCTCATGAGCTCGTCCAACGCCACCACGGGGCCGTTCGCTCTGAAGGTCTCCAGGAGCCGAGCGTTCGCGGCCAGGAACTGGGGAGCGCTGGGCACGCGCAGCGGAGGGGGTTCCATCACCGTCAGGGTGCGCACCGTCTCGGGGGCCGAGGACGCGAGGGTGAGGGCGATGGCGGCGCTGTAGCTCACTCCCACGACGTGGGCGGGCTCGACGTTCAGCGCTGCCACGAGCGCACGGCAGTCGGCGGCCTCGGCGGCCACGGAGGCCGGGCGGAGCCAGGGGCCGCTCCCGGCGTACCCGCGGCGGTGGTAATGGATCACCTGGTAATCCCCGCTCAACGCCGTCTGCTCTGCCAACGGCCGCAGTTCGTCCGCCGTGAGGGCGGTCTGAACGACCACAACGGGCTCGCCGTCCCCCATCACCTCGACCTCGAGGTCGACATCGCCGACGGTGACCAGCTTCATGTGATCCACCACCCGGTCATCGTTGCC
>CAVRIE010000017.1:0-126438 GCA_963721165.1 uncultured Actinomycetota bacterium
AGCCACAAAGGAGCTGGGAGGCCAACGAGCCCGCCGAGCTCTCCACGGTGCTGCAGACCCTGGAGCGGATCCAGCAGGAGTTCAACGACGCGCAGCTCCGGCGGGAAGAAGGTCTCGCTCGCCGACCTGATCGTCCTGGGCGGGTGCGCGGCCGTCGAGCAAGCGGCGAAGAGCGCCGGGCATGACGTCACGGTCCCGTTCGCGCCGGGGCGCACGGACGCCTCTCAGGAGCAGACCGACGTGGAGTCGTTCGCCGTGCTCGAGCCGAAGGCGGACGGGTTCCGCAACTACCTGCGAGCCGGGGAGAAGCTGCCGGCCGAGACCCTGCTGCTCGACCGGGCCAACCTGTTGACGCTGACCGCTCCCGAGATGACGGTCCTGGTCGGCGGCATGCGGGCCCTGAACGCCAACGTGGGGCAAGCACGATACGGCGTCCTCACCGACCGGCCCGAGACGCTGACCAACGACTTCTTCGCGAACCTGCTCGACATGCGCACGGAGTGGAAGGCATCCGAGTCCGCTGAGAACGTGTTCGATGGCCGGGATCGCGCCACGGGCGAGGTCAAGTGGACCGCCACGGCGGTCGACCTCGTCTTCGGTTCGAACTCCCAGCTCCGGGCGATCGCGGAGGTCTACGGCAGTAACGACGCGCAGGAGAAGTTCGTCCAGGACTTCGTCGCGGCGTGGGTCAAGGTCATGAACCTGGACCGGTTCGACCTCGCCTGACTGCGAAGGGCCCCGGTCATCGAGGACGTGACCGGGGCCTCTGTCCTGCCGGAAGGCCAGGCACCCGGGAGGGTCGGGCTCAACGGCCGGCCTCAGTTCGCGCTTCGGAAAGCCGGCGCGCGAACCACGTGAACCGGACGCGATCCGTCCGGTTTGCGCTCTACAGTCGGAACATGCCCAACGGCGACATCCCCCGGGAGCTTCCTTTCCGGGCACCGAGGCCAAGCACTCCCTCGGTGCAACCGATCGCCGTCGTCCGATGACAGGAGTGTAGAAAATGGCCGAGGTTGTGCTGTTCCACCACGTGCAGGGACTCACCGACGGGGTGCGCGCGTTCGCCGAGGGGCTGCGCGTCGGCGGGCACACCGTGCATACGCCGGACCTGTTCGACGGCGAGCGACCGGCGACGATCGAGGAGGGCGTCGCGCATGCCCAGGGCCTCGGGGACGAGGTCATCGGCGAGCGCGCCGACCGCGCAGTAGCCGACCTGCCCGAGGGTCTGGTGTATGCCGGCTTCTCCTTCGGCGCCGCCACGGCGCAGCGGCTCGCCCAGACCCGCCCCGGCGCGCGCGGCGCGCTGCTGTACGAGTCCTGCCTGCCGATCACCGGCGAGTGGGCGATCGGGCCGTGGCCCAACGGGCTGCCGGTGCAGATCCACGGGATGGACCAAGACCCGTTCTTCGCGCTGGAGGGCGACCTCGACGCAGCCCGTGAGCTGGTCGAGACGGTCGGACCCGAGCTGGCCGAGCTGTTCGTCTACCCGGGTGACCGGCACCTGTTCACCGACAGCTCGCTGGCGTCGTACGACGCGGACGCGGCGGCGCTTGCGTTGAAGCGGTCGCGAGAGTTCCTCGACCGGGTGGTGGGCTGACACAGGAGCGAGAGGAGCGGATCTCCCATGACCAGGTACGTGATCGGTCCGGACGTGGCCATTCGCCTGGCTCAGGACCGGCGCCGTGATCGGCGCCGAACACCAGATCCTGGCCCCGACGCTCCTGCGCCCGCAGCTGCTGTCGCTCCTCTACCGAGCGGTACACCGCGGTGAGATGACCAAGCAGGATGCCGAGCGACGGCTCGACTACGTGCGCGGGCTGCGGATTCGACTGCTCGGGGACCGCGTCCTCCAGAACGTCGCCTGGAAGGTCGCCGACCAGCTCGGGTGGCCCGATACCTTTGCCGCCGAGTACGTCGCTCTTACCCAGCTCCAGGCAGACGCCCTGATCACGCTCGATGGGCAGCTCGCCCATGCCGTGAAGGATCTGGTGACGGTCGCACCTGTCGAGGCGCTGTCCTGATCGGAAGCGCACCTTCCGTCGGGCATCCCTCACGGACGCCTGGCCACCCAGAGCTCCTCGGCCGGCCACTTGGTCGCCCACTCGCTCGACACGATCTCGTAGAAGGGATGGTCACCAACGTCCGGGGGCGCATAGAGCTCGTGCAGGGCCTCGACCACGAAGCCGGACCTTCGCAGCAACCGCACCCAGTCCCCGTGCGAGGGATGGAACTCGATCCCGCCGCCGGGCCAGCGAACCCGGTAGGCCTCGCGCTGACCGCGCACCAGCCGTTCCCCCGCGACGCCTTCCTCGGCCGGGACGCACAGCGCCGACAGGTGGCTGTTGGTCAGGAAGACCAACCGTCCCCCCGGCCGAAGGAGCCGGGCCGCCTCCGGCAGCCAGCGCTCGGGGTCGCACCACGCAGCGGCTCCGTGCTCGCTCACGACGAGGTCGAAACATCCGCTCGCCAGCGGAACCCGCTCCGCATCCCCTTGGACCAGAGGGAAGACCGGGCCGAGCCGGCCTTGCAGCCTCAGCGCGGTGGCCAGCTGCTCGCCGGAGAGATCCACCGCCACCGTGGTGGCCCCGGCTCGCGCGAGCCACGCCGAGAAGTAGGCGGTGCCGCACGCCAGCTCCACCACGTCGAGACCGTGGACGTCTTCCAGGACGCCGAGATCTCGTTCCCGAACCGCGAAGAGCCCCCACACCACATCCGGTCGGGACCACATGTCCTCTGCCGCAGCGTCGGTGAAGCGTTCGTTCATGACCGCCCACAGCGCTCGGTTCAGCGCTATCTCGGAGGCTCTGGCATCGGCCACCCGATCATGCTAGGCCGCCGAGCAGCCTTGCGGAGGCGACCCGGGCGAGGACAACGCGGTGTTGCCTGCAGCCCTACATGCCTTCGCTGCGCACCACGTCGAGGTTGCGGAAGACCGGTGGGTTGTCGGTCAGCTCGCTCATCTTCTCGGCGTACTCCGTGGTGACGGGATCCTCGGAGTTCTTCATCGCCGCATCGAACGAGTCGAAGCTGACCACGGTCACGTACGAACCCGGCTTGTCCCGGTCGGCGCCGAGAAGCATCCAGTTGAATCCCCGCTCGGGGTGGCTATCACGCCACTCGTTGTTGAACTTCTCCATCTCGTCGTACTTCGACGTCGTGAACTCGATGAGCTGGACGAATGCGGCCATCTTGGGGCTCCCTCCACGGAAGAGATGGGGCGGGCATCCGGGCGCACGAACGCGGTCCTCCGACAACCTCGCGGCGCTGCGTCCGGGCCGCGAGGCTCGGCCCCGCCCACCTGCGGTGGACGCTACGCCGCGCTCGGAACAGTGCGCCATAGTCCACGTGGGCTTGCCCAGCCGAGCGTCCTTCGACGCATGACCGCGCCGCACACCCCTCACCGGGCTCCAGCGAGCCGGAGCGCTCCGCGTACGGTTCTCCCATGGCTGACCCCGTCGCACTCACCTCGGTCATCGCCTCCGCCACCGTCGCCCTAGGGGCTCTGGCCGGCTCCTACCAGAGCGGTAGAGAGCAGCGCAGGCACGAAGCGCGGCTGGACTACGAAGGGCGTGCGTGGCGCCGGAAGTCGGAGGGCCTGTTCGACGTCATCGCAACCTGCCGCTCCCTGATCGACTCCATCGACCGGCCAGGGAGCATCGAGGCCATCGAGACTCTGGACCGCGAGCGCGGTGAGTACCAGGCAGCGGTTCGCGAGCACATCGGAGTGAGCGAGGTCGGCGTAAGGGTCGGCGACGTCGTGAACCGGCTGAACGAGCTCGTGCCGATCGTGGAGGTGTACGGCTCGGCGACGTGCCGAGAGGCTTTCGACGACCTGCGCCGGATGCTTCGCGACTCGGGCTACGACCCCCGCGCAGCCGACAGGCTGGCGGCTGTCCGCCGCGGCAAGACCGCGGCCATCGACGCGAAGGACTACCACAGCGCCGCCACTGCGAGACGTCTGGAACGGGAGGTGCTCGAAGATGCGCGGACCAGCCTCACGATCGAGCTGCCCGAGACCAGGGCCAAGGCCGAGCGGCTCATCGAAGCCACGAGGGACAGCCTCAGCGGAGTGGAGAGGGTGCCCACGCCCAGTCGCGCCCGCTGGCCGAGGAGGCAGTCCCAAGAAGGCCGTACGGCCTGAGGGAGCTTGCCGGACGCGTGGTCCGGGAGCCGGTCATGCTCTCCGGATACGCGCCACAACTACGCACTTGGGTGATTGTGGCCGGGTGTTCACAGGATCCGGCGGCCATAAGAGCGCACGTGCGCGATTGTGGCCGCGCGGCGATGCCTCGCTCACGGTTCGAGACACTCGGGGATCGAGTCTGTGTGCCCGGTCGGCGATCCGGTGCGCCCCTTCCTGTCGTAGACCTTCACCCAGTCGACGGAGGCGAACTGCCGAAGAGTCGGCATGATCTCGCCCGCGACGGTCACGGTGGACCCGTTGCTGTTGCAGCCACCGGTCAGCCGGACGCGCGCGATGCCACTGCGGATGGTCAGCTTCTTGAAGCCGGTCGTGTGGGAGCGCAGCAGCCGTAGGCCGTCCGCCCGCTCACTGCCCAACGGTCCCGCGAAGAGCCGGTCCAGGACCCCGATAGCCGGCGCCGAAGGCCGGACCGGTCGCATCCTCGGCGTGAAGAACGGCTCGTTGTTCGCGACGAAGCGGTCGCGGTTGAAGAAGTACACCTTCCGGTTCACGGTGCGGAACGCCGCCCGGACGTCGACGACCACGCGGCTGGGGTTCCGGAGCGTGAACACGTGGAACCTGGTCCGCTTCGCCAGGCCGATGCCATAGGTCGTCACCGCCTCGAAGTCGCCGGAGATCACCGTCGTCATCACGTTGGGCAGCGCGAACGCCTTACGCGCCGGGGCGGTCGCGCGCTTCGCGTTGTGCGCGTCCGCCGGCTCGAAGCGGACCTGGAGGATCGCCCGGCCGGCGACGCGGACCGGCAGGCCTGACGCATCGCCGATGAGCCGGTCGACGTACCTCACCCGATGGCTGGACGGGACGCCACCGGCGAACTCGAACACGACGCGGTCGAACCCGGGGTGATGAGCGGCCCGGATCCCGACCAGGGTCGGTGTGGGTGCGGCGGCGTCACTCGCGGTCGCGACCGCCAGCGCGACCAGCGCCGCGAGCAGGAGCAGGCACAGAGAACGCAGGACCCCCATCTCACACCTCGCCGTTGACTCAGGCGGGCGCCGCAGCCGCGGCCCGGCGTACGGGCACCAGCGTCGGCACGGCGTCGTGGCGAAGGAACTCGAGCAGCAGATGGTTGACGAGGTCCGGCTTCTCCATCGGTGACAGGTGCGAAGCGCCGGGTACGACGGCCAGCTCGGCGTTCGGGAGGGCGCGATACATCGCGATCGTGTGCTCCAGCGTCACCAGGTCGTCGTCGCCCACCACGAGGAGGGCGCGCACCAGGATCGCTGCCAGGTCGCTCAGGGGGATGTGCGGCTCGGTCTGCCACATGCTCGTGATCTTCGAGAACACCACGGGCCAGTGGTCGGGACCGTCCGGGGACACGACGTCGTAGACGGCCCGGAACGGCTGGTAGACCTCGCTGTCGGCCGGCAGCCGGGCGGCTTGGTAGAACTGCGGCACATACGCCGACACGTCGACGTTCCCACCCATCAGCACAAGCTTGCGCACCAGCTCCGGCCGCCTGTGAGCGACCATGAGGGCCACGACGGCGCCGTCGCTCCACCCAACGAGGTGGACCGGCCCGCCGACGACCGTGTCGATGAACGCCGCGGTGTCGTCGGCCATGACGCCGTAGGACAGCGGCCCCTCGACGTCGGGCGTGTGCCCGTGGCCGCGACGCTCGGGCGCAAGCACCCGGAAGTGCTTGGCGAGCGTGTCGGTCTGGGCTCCCCACGACGCGTTCGTGTCGAGGCCACCGTGCAGCAGGACGAGCGGCTCCCCCTCCCCGCGCTCCTCGAACCACGTGTGTACCGGACCGATGTCGACGTACTCGCCCATGCCCGGCGCCTCCTCTCACCTCAAGGGGCGCGACCCCACGGTCCGGCCTCGCCCGGCGCCACGGTCAATTTCACCGTGGCACCGGACGGGCCAGGAGGGCCAGAGCCGGAAGTCCTCTGTCAGCCCTCGACGACCTTGCCGTCCTTGACCGTCACCGCGAGCTTCGCGAGAGGGCTCGGCGCCGGCCCGCCGGTGTTGTCGCCGGTGGCCATGTCGTACGTCGAACCGTGGCACGGACAGACCAGCTGGTCGCCCTTCGGGGCCACCGTGCAGCCCTTGTGGGTGCAGATCGCCGAGAACGCCACGACCTTGCCCTCGCTGGGCTGAGCGACGATGACCGGCTTGCCGTTCGAGTCCTTCGCCGACACCGCGCCACCGACCGGGACGTCCGACACCGAGGCCAGCGCGCCTCCGCCTCCACCGCTCGAGCCGGCCTTCGTGTCGGTCGATCCGGTCTCGCCACTGTTGTCACTGCCGCACGCCGCCACGGCCAGCATCGCGGCACCCGCCCCGGCACCGGCGAGCACGCCTCGTCGGGAGAGTGGGTTCGGGTGTGCGTCGTTCGCTTCCATGTAGACCTCCAGGGTTCTCGGGTACCTGCTTCACGAAACCGAGGGCGTGTCGGTTCAATTCGATGACACTGAACCTGAGGCGCACCCCACTCGTCATCCGTATCAGGGATGCTCGCGGCCGGCGGGCGATCCGGAGTAAGAGGGAGTGAGCGACGATGCGTTGGATGACTGCCGCTGCGGTGCTGGTCGCCGGAGTGGTGCACTTGTGGCTCTGGTTCGACGGGTTCCGCGACATCGCCTGGATCGGCCCGCTGTTCATGCTGAACGCCATCGCGGGTGTGGTGATCGCGGTGCTCGTCGTCTGGTGGCGTTCGTGGGTGCCGGCGCTGCTCGCCGTCGGGTTCGGCGCGTCGACCTTGATCGCGTTCCTGCTCTCGGCGACCGTCGGGCTGCTCGGGGTGCACGAGATCTTCTGGGGCACCTCCCAGATCGTGGCCGCCGTGGCCGAGATCGTGTCGGTCGTCGGCGGGCTCGTCCTGCTCCGCCGGAACTGGGGTGGAGGCAGGTCAGCCCTTCAGGCGCAGGACCGGGTCGCCACCCGTCGTACGGACCTCGACTGAGCTGATCTCGGAGCGTGCGGAGGCCGTCGCCGCCACCACGGTGGTCGGCTTCCCCGCCACGGCGCGCCAGGTGGCGACCTGCTCGGTGGCACCGTCGCGGGTGTGCACGAGGAGGGCGTACGCCGGCGGCTCGCCGGCTCCGTAGTGCCCCTCCTCGTAGGTGCAGGTGATGCTCAGCCGTGTCCCCCAGGCCACTTCCTCCATGGCGAGCGCGGCGCTCAGCTGTTCCTGGTCGACCTGTGTCATCACGCGTGCCGGCGGACTGACGGCCTCCGGCGACCCGCCGTCCCGCTGACCGACGGCCACCCCCACCGAGACGAGGGCGACCACCGCGGCGGCAGCGGCCGAGGTCGCCACCGTCCAGGTACGCCGCCGCCGCTGGCTGCGCCTCACCTCCGCGAGAAGCCGGGGCAGCAGCGTGTCGGGCAAGGGGTCGGAGTCGGCTCCCGTGCCTCCCGGTTCGAGCTCCGAGGGGTCCACCCGCGACAGCAGACCGGGTAGACCGGCGACCTCGGAGACCGCGCGGCGGCAGCTCTCGCAGGTCTCGAGGTGGTCCTCGTACGCCTGCCGGTCCGCCGGGGAGAGGGCCCCGAGCACGTAGGAGGCGTCGTACTGGGCGAACGCGTCGTGGCTCATGCGCCCACCCCCATCTCCTCGAGGGCGAGCCGCAGCGCACGGAGTGCGTAGTGGGTACGAGACTTCACGGTGCCCTCCGGGATCCCGAGTCGTTGGGCTGCCTCGGCCACGGAGCGCCCCCGGTAGTAGCACTCGAGGAGCACGGCCCGGTGCTCCGGCGAGAGGCGGCTGACCGCCTCGGCGACGACCCAGGACTGCAGCAGCTCGTCGGTCGCGTCGCCGAGGAACTGGCCGGCCTGCTCAGGCGGCTCCGCGGTCGGGAGGACCGGGTGTGCGTTCTGTGCCCGCCACTCGTCGACGACGATGTTGTGGGCGACGGTGAAGAGCCACGCACGTAACGCACCCTCCTCCTTGTCGAGAACCTCCGGGTGGCGCCAGGCACGGAGCAGCGTCTCCTGTGCCACGTCCTGGGCGCGCGCATGGTCCTGCCCGACCAGGCGGACACAGTAGGCCCACAGCGCGCGTGCATGCGTGTCATGCAGCGCCTGCATCAGCTCGACCTGGTTCCCCGACAACTGACCCTCCTGCCCGTGACACGTCACAGGGCCACGGATGGTTCAGTCTGCCTCCCCGGACGCCTCAGCATCGACCCATTCGGCACCTGAGGGTGTCGCGTCGAGCTCGCCGCCGCTGAGCTCGGCGAGGAGCCGCGGCAGGCGGTGCGCGTCAGCGGCGGGCACGGCGACACTGAGCCGGACCTGCGTCCCGTAGTCCACGCCGAGCACCGCCACGTCGTGCGTGCGCAGCCCGTGCTCGAGCCTCCCCGCCTCCGCGTGAGGTACCTCGACGTCGTACTTGTGGAGCAGCCGACGCTCCCGCACCCCCGCGTCGTCGAGTCCCGCCCGCACGGCGTCGGAGTAGGCCCGCACCAGTCCCCCGGCCCCGAGCAGCACGCCGCCGAAGTAGCGCGTCACCACCGCCACCACGTCGCTGACCCCTCGGCCGCGGAGCACCTCGAGCATCGGGGCGCCGGCAGTCCCGGACGGCTCCCCGTCGTCGCTCGAGCGCTGCACCTCGGCCGACGGCCCCAGCACGAACGCCGAGCAGTGGTGCCGGGCGTCCCAGTAGGTCTTCCGCTCCTGCTCCACGACCGCGCGCGCCCGCTCCTCGGTCTCGACCCGCTCGATGCGGCAGAGGAACCGCGAGCGCTTCACCTCGATCTCGACCCGGGCCGGCCGGGCGACGGTGAGGTACGACGAGGGGTCGGTCACCACAGCTGCCCGAGGACGTCGGAGCCGATCTTGACGATGAACGCACCAACGACCACGACGAACACCACGCGCACGAACGCACCACCCTTCGCGACGGCGGTGCGCGCCCCGATGTAGCCACCGACCAGGTTGCAGGCGCCCATCGCGATGCCGAGCTTCCACATGACCGCGCCCTGCGGGACGAACACGCAGAGGGCGGCGAGGTTGGTGGCCCAGTTGGCGATCCGGGCCTTCGCCGAGGCCTCGAGGAAGTTGTAGCCGAGCAGGCCGACGAGGGTGAAGACGAAGAACGAGCCGGTCCCTGGGCCCAGCGCACCGTCGTAGAAGCCGATCACCGCACCCGTCAGCATGGCCACGAGCGTGTGCCGGTGCCCTGCGAAGCGCAGCGCGGTGGTCGCGCCGATCGTGGGCTTGAACAGGACGTACCCGCCGACGAGCACGAGCACCACCAGCACGATCGGGTCGAACGCCTCCTTGGGGATGTGCGAGGCGACGAGCGCTCCGCAGAGGGACCCTGCGAAGGCCAGGGCCATGAGCGGGATGAACGTCTTGGGGTCAGGGCCGACCCGCCGGTAGTAGGTGATCGAGCTGGTCGTCGTACCGCAGAACGACGAGAGCTTGTTCGTCGCGAGGATCTGCACCGGCGCCGCCCCCGGCAGCCCCAGCACGAGCGCAGGAAGCTGGATCAGCCCACCGCCTCCGACGACCGCGTCCACCCAGCCGGCGAGGAGGCCGGCCAGCGCGAGCAGGACGAAGGTCCACAGAGACGGGTCTTCCACGCAAGGAACCCTAATCGGGTCACCGGATCAGCAGCGCCTCGCGTCGGGTGTCGAGGTGGGCCAGCTCGCGGGCGATGTCACGCCCCTTCTCCCCCAGCGCCGCGAGCGCCTGCTCCACCTGGCCCAATGCGTGCTCGACCCGGCGGGAGGCGTCCTGGATCCGCGAGCGCACGGCCATGTCGCTGAAGATGTTGTCGAACCACACGTCGAAGGTGCGCATCATCTGGTCGACCTGCACGCCATGGACCTGCGGCAGGTCCACGTCCGCCAGCTCCCGCGAGAACGCCGCGAGCGCGAGGTCCGCCCGGCGCAGCGCCTCAGTGGCTCTGTCGACGTTGTCGTACTTCATCATGTCCGTCAGCAGCCCTCCGCCACCGAAGGCATCCCACGTCGACCACGAGCCTGCGTTCCCCAGCAGGGAGGCCGCGTGCGCGAGCAGGTCCTGGGCGGTGCGCCCGGCGGCGAACGCCTCGCGGCTCTCCTTGTCGAGCGCGACCAGCTCTCCCCGACGTACGGCGATCTCGGCGAGTGCACCGGCGGACTCCCCACCGTTCGCACTGACCCAGGCTTCCTTCGCCGCGATCGCGCGCCGGTACCTCGCCTCGACGTCACCGAGCTCCGCGATCCGGCTCTCCAGCGCAGCACGGTCCCGCCGCATCGCGTCGCGCCGGGCCTCGGCCTCCGCGACCGCGTACCGGGCGGCATCGCGCTCAGCCGTCTCCCGCTCGACGTCGGTCGCGTGCGAGCCTTTGAGGTGCGCCCAGATCTTGGCGGCCGAGAACGACTCGAGCTTCTCGACGTCGGTGGTCTCGCTGTCGAGGACCAGCCGCAGGTCGGCGACGTGCTTCTCGAGATCCGCCATGTGGGGCGCGGAGCCCTCGAGCCGGCGGGTCAGCTGCGCGTGCTCCTCGCGGAGGGCCGCTGCCTGCTCGAGCTCGGTCTGGATCTGGGTCGCGTCGGTCACGCCGCTCACCTTAGGAGCCCACGCCCGGAGGAGGGAGGCGACGCGCATACCTGAAGCGGGTGGCTGTCAGCCCACATTCAGCATCCGTTCAGCCGCGGACGCCTACTCTGGACCTGTCACAGCCTCGGGCCGACCAGTGGAGGAACCATGGGTGTGATCGAGGGACCGGCAGGGCTGGCCGACTCATCCACCCAGACCGCCCCATCGCCTGCGATCGAGACGCAGGACCTCCGCAAGACCTACCGCGACCGGGTCGCGGTGAGCTCCGTGAACCTGGCGGTCGCCCCCGGGACGGTGCTGGGACTCCTCGGCCCTAACGGTGCCGGCAAGACCACGCTGATCCGGATGCTCTCCACCGTGCTGACCCCCGACTCGGGATCCTTCACCGTGGCCGGCATCCCGCACACCGAGGCGGGACTCATCAGGCAGCGCGTCGGAGTCCTTCCGGAGAGTGCCGGCTACCCACGAGGGCAGACCAGCGCGGAGTGGTTGACCTACCACGCACGGCTCTACGGCGCCTCGCGCAGTCAGGCGCGCGCAACAGCGGAGCGGCTGCTCGGCGAGGTCGGCCTGAGTGAGCGCGCCGGGTCGCTCATCGCCAGCCTCAGCCGCGGCATGCGCCAGAGACTCGGTATCGCACGGTCGATGGTGAACAGTCCGGCGGTGGTCTTCCTCGACGAGCCGACGCTGGGCCTCGACCCGCTGGGTCAACGGCAGATCCTCGACCTGGTCACGCGGATCGCGCGTGAGCGGGGCGTCACCGTGGTGCTCAGCACCCACGTCCTGGCGGAGGTCGAGCAGATCTGCAACCACGTGGTCATCCTCAACCGCGGACGCGTCGTCGCCGACGGGACGGTGGCCGATGTGGTGCGACAGGCCGCGGCACCACGCAAGGGAGTGGTCCAGGTGCCACCCCACCTGCGCACCGAGGCCGTGGACCTGCTGGCTGCGCGCCGCCTCGTCTCCGAGGACGCGGCCCGCAACGGGCACCGGGGCGAGGTACAGCTCGAGCTCCCGACCGACCAGCCGGCCGAGCAGTCGTCCGCCGCCGCGCTGCGGTGTCTGCTCGACGCCGGCATCCCGGTGCTGGGGCTCTCCCTCGAAGGCGGCAGGCTCAGCGACGCGTTCCTGGCCGTGACCCAGGGCGGCGGCGATGACTGACCAGCTCAACATGACCGATGCACCCGTCGCCGACGCGCCCGTGGCCCGGTCCGGAGGCACCTGGCTGGTCGTGGCCGAGCAGGAGCTCCGCGACCTGTGGCTCTCCGGCAAGGGCCTCGCGACGATGCTCGCCTACACCGTGCTGTTGAGCATCAACACGTATGTGATCGCCACGAACCAGGAGCTGAACTTCCTCGAGCAGCGGGAGGCGGTGAGCCTGACCCTGAAGCTCGCGGTGGCCGTCGGCGGCCTGATGGTCGTTCTCGTCGCGGCCGACGCGGTGAGCGGTGAGCGCGAACGCGGGACGCTGGAGAGCCTGCTCCTGACGCCGACGCCTCGCCGTTCTCTCCTCATCGGCAAAGGGATCGCCGCCTTCTCCGTGTGGGTCGGCGCATTCGCGCTCGCGGTTCCCTACATCTGGTGGATCGGACGTGACGTGGGCACGTTCGGCCCGGCGACGGTCGGCGGCTTCGTCGTCGGCACCCTGCTGGCCCTGGCTCTGATCGGCACAGGTCTGCTCATCACCACGTTCTCGCAGTCCAACGGGCTGAGCCTCGCGATCAGCTTCTTCGTGCTGCTCGCGCTCTACGCCCCGAACCAGATGCCTGCTGAAGCGACCCGCGGCTGGGCAGGAGAGCTGTTGCTGCGGCTCGACCCGTTCTCCGCCGGGTTGGTCTACCTCGAGCGTCTGATCATCAATTCACACTCGCTGTCGCAGGACCTGTCGCTGCTCGTCTTCCCCGCCATCTGGGCGGTTGTCCTGCCGGCAGCCGCCCTGCTCGCGGGGGCCCGGCTGACCCTGATCCCGCGGAGTGGGGCATGAGATCGCTGACCAGGAGCATCCTCGCCTTCGCACTGCCGATGGCGGTCGTGCTTGCGGCCGCGGGCGGGCTCCCCGCCGCGGGCGGCGCGGAGTCGGCGCCGTCCGGCGACCAGAGCGTCGTCGTCGAGCTGGACCAGAACCGCCTGGACGCCGGCCCGGGTGAGAAGCTCTCCTTCCAGTCGACGATCCGCAACACCGGTGACACGCCGATCGACGGGTACGTCGCCCACCTGAACATCCTCACCACCGACGAGAGCGTCTACGTCGACCCCGAGGACTGGTCCCCCAAACGGACGCAGTACCTCGACGAGCTCGCGCCCGGTGCGTCCACCACTCTCGACTGGGACGTCCGGGCCGTGACCAGCGGCCCGCTCATCCTCTACGTGTCCGTCACCAGCCCTGACGCCGCCAAGGTGACGTCCAGCGGTCCGCTGAACCTCACGGTGACTGGACGACGGGTCGTGAACGCAGGCGGTGTGCTGCCGCTGGTCATGTGGATGCCGGCCGGAGTGCTGTTACTTCTCGGGGCGACGCTCGCCCGCAGGCGACGACACCGCTGACTTCGCCACAACCAACAAGGAGGGGGATATGCAGAACCGAGTGATGTGGTGGTCCGCCGCCGCCCTTCTCGTCCTGTCCGCAGCCGCATGCGGAAACGAGCCACAAGCCGAGGGCCAGTCGGACCAGGGCACACAGGAGCCCAGCAGCTCGGCCCGGCAGGTCGCCGCCGACGACTTCGACCCCGGCAGGTTCAGCGACCCGACCTCCATCGACCACCGGTGGTATCCGCTGAAGCCGGGCAAGCGACTCGACTACCGGGGCAGCTCCCTGGAAGAGGGCAAGCGGCTGCACCACGGGGTGACCATCATCGTGACCGACCTGACCAAGGTGATCGACGGGGTCAAGACCGTCGTCGTGTGGGAGCGGGACTACACCGAGGGTGAGCTGGTCGAGACCGAGCTCGCGCACGTTCGCCCAGGACGACGACGGGAACATCTGGCACCTCGGGCAGTACCCGGAGGAGTGGGAGGACGGCAAGCTCGGGGCGACACCCGCCTGGGTCCACGGCGTCAAGGGTGCGGCCGCAGGTGTCACCATCCCCGCGAACCCCACCGTGGGCAACCCCGACTTCGCCCAGGGCTTCGCGCCGGCGCCGATCAACTGGGTCGACCGGGGCCGCGTCTACAAGACCGGTGAGAAGACCTGCGTGCCCGAGGACTGCTATGCCGACGTGGTGGTGATCGAGGAGTTCGAGCGCACCGTCAAGCACGCCTTCCAGGACAAGTACTACGCCCCTGGCGTGGGCGTGGTCCGTGTGGGCTGGCGTGGGAAGAACGACGAGTCCAAGGAGGTCCTCGAGCTGGTCGACTCCCGCATGCTGACACCGGAGGAGCTGAAGGAGGTCCGCGCGGACGCCTTGGCCCTGGAGGATCGTGCCTACCGGATCAGCAAGGACGTCTGGGGCACGACCGAGCGGTCCCAGCCGCCGGCGGACTGACGGGCGGGTGCGCGCCGCAGTCGGTGCTCAGTCGGCGCGAGGCAGCTCGACCACGAAGCGGGCTCCCACACCGTCGCGCGTCGGCGATGCTGCACCGTCCCGTCGTGACGAGCGACGATCTCGTCCACGATGGCCAGTCCCAGGCCCGAGCCGCCTGCGTCCCGGGAACGAGCCTCGTCCAGACGGGCGAACCGCTCGAACACGACCTCGCGGTACTCCGGCGGGACGCCCGGGCCGTCATCTGCGACGACGAGCTCGCAGTGGCCGTTCGTCTCGCGCAGCTCGAAGGTCACGCAGCCCTCGGCGTGCCGCTCGGCGTTGCTGGCGAGGTTGCGCACCACGCGTCTGAGCTGGTGGGCGTCGCCTCGAGTGCGAGCGGCGGAGACACTGCTGACGTCGACGTCGACGACGCCTCGCTCGCGGAGTCTCCGAGCCTCCTCGAGCACCAGATCGTCCAGGTCGACCGGGTACGAGACCTCGAACGGCCCCGACTCCGAGCGGGCGAGGAACAACAGGTCGTCCACCAGCTTCTGCAGCTCGATGGTGTCGCTGAGCAGCCCGCGGGCCAGGCTCTTCGAGTCCAGGCTCTCGGGGTGGGCAAGGGACACCTCGAGCTCCGACCGCAGTCGTGTGAGGGGGCTGCGTAGCTCGTGAGAGGCGTCGGCCACGAACCGACGCTGGCGGTCGGTTGCCTGTTCGAGCCGGTCCAGCATCTCGTTCATCGTGCTCGCGAGGCGGGCGATCTCGTCCTCGGACGGAGGCGTGGGGACGCGCTTGTGCAGCTCGTTCCCCTCGATGCTGGCCACCTCCCGGCGGATCGACTCGACCGGTCTGAGCACTCGTCCGGTCAGCCACCACACCAGGGCCGCGAGCAACGCCGTCACGACGGGGATTGCAACCGCGAGCGAGGTGGTCAGGATGCTGACGCTCTCGTGGACGTCGTCGAGGTTCTTGGCCACGACCAAGGTCAGGGCCTCGGGTCCGGCGTCAAGTGGACGGGCGAGCACCCGGAACTCGCCGTTGCTCAACGGCACGCCGTGCACGCTCCGGATGACCTGCTCGTCCCCCGGCTCCAGGTTGCCCGTCGTCGCCGGGAGTGCGGCGACGTTCTCGCTCTCGGCCACGACGCTCCCGTCGGCGTCCAGCACCTGCAGGAAGGAGTCCTCCGGGTCCCCCTCATCCGGTAGGCGGTTCCCGAAGGTACCGCCGACGACGTCCCGCTCGATGTTGTCCGCGCGCTGGATCAGGGCCTCGTCGATGCCGCGCATGAGGACCGCCTGCTGCTCGGCAACCAGCCCGAAGGCACTGAGCACGAGAACCAGGGCGACGACCGCGGTCGCGGTGGAGGTGACCTGGGACCTCACCGTGCGCGGCCGCAGCCACCTGGCCCGACCGCGCTCAGGCGCCATGACTGGCCAGCCGGTAGCCGGCACCTCGCACCGTCTCCAGGTCGTGCCGACCGAACGGTTCGTCGATCTTGCGCCGCAGGCGACGCATGTAGACCTCGACGATGTTGGGGTCGCCCTGGAAGTCGTAGTCCCAGACCCCGTCCAGGATCTCGAACTTGGGGACGACCATGTCGACCCTGCGCATCAGGTACTGGAGCACCGCGAACTCGCGCGCTGTCAGAGAGATCTCGACGTCACCGCGCCAGCAGCGGTGGCGCGCCGAGTCGAGGCGCAGGTCCCCGACACACAGGGGCGCGGGCACTCCACCCGAGGTCCTCCGGAGCAACGCGCGGACGTGTGCGACGAGGACGGGGAACGAGAAGGGCTTCGTCAGGAAGTCGTCCGCACCTGTGTCGAGTGCCCTGGTCTGGTCGGACACACCGTCCTTCGCGGTCAGGACCAGGATCGGCATCCAGTTGCCCGACTCCCGCAGCTCCCGACAGATCTCGTAGCCGTTGCTTCCGGGCAGCATCAGGTCCAGGACCATCAGGTCGTACTTGTACTCGGTCGCCCGCCACAGTCCCTCGTCCCCGTCAAGAGACACGTCGACGGCGAACCCCTCCGCGTCGAGACCGCGCTTGACCGCAGCCGCGATCTTCTTGTCGTCCTCGACGAGGAGGATCTTCATGTCCCTGCCCTCAACGCCTCCACGGGCTCCAGCCGCGCAGCCCGGAGCGCGGGATAGAGACCTGCCACCAGACCGGTGACCCCACCGACCACCGGCGCGAGGAGGGGAATCACTGGGCTGATCACCGGAGTCCACGTCTGGTAGGCCGCCACGCCCACGACGACGAGCATCCCGGCGCTCGCCCCGAGCACCCCTCCCACAGCGCCCATCGTGGCACTCTCCAGGAGGAACTGTGCGGCAATGTGGCGACGAGTGGCCCCCATTGCCCGGCGAAGGCCGATCTCCCCGGTCCGTTCCATGACAGAGACCAGCGTGACGTTGGCGATCCCGATGGCTCCGACGAGGAGCGAGACACCTCCGAGCATCAGGAACAACAGGTTGAGGTCGCTCTGGATCCCTGCGCGGATCTTCTGCGGCTGCTCGGGTGAGGCGACCTTCAGGCCGCTCGCCGCGTCCGGCCTCAGCGCCAACGGAACCTGCTGGGACAGCATCGACGCCGCTCCGATCCGGGTCTCCACGACGACGGACTCGGGCGCCGGCACTCGGTACAGCGCCCGCGCCGTGCCCTCCGGGATGATGACGGAGCTGAGCAGGTCGTGCTTGCGCTCCACGCTGTCGAGCACCCCGATGACGAGGTACACCTCGTCGCCGATGCTGATCGAGCGGAGGCCGTCGAGTCGGCTCACCCCGAGCTGCTCGGCTGCGTTCGGTCCGAGGACGGCGACCCGGTCACCGCGCCGCGAGTGGCCGGAGTCGAGAAGCCGGCCGGACTGGAGACGGGCGCGGACCGCCGTGAAGAGCCCAGGCGAGGCTGCCTCGACGGGAAGCTTGAAGGCGGTCCTCTTGCGCGGGTCGTCGATCGGTGATCCTCTGACCAGGCGCCCGTCGATGTCGACGGCGGTCAACGTCCCTGCGGCCACCACGCCGTTGAGCCGCTCGAGACGACGGCCCGAGTCCCACGGCAGGTCGTTCGGCGGTCGCCCCTCCGCCGCGGGCAGTGAGCTCACGGTGATCTCGGTGGCGGCCAGCTCGTCGAACCTGCCGATGATCTGCTGGCTCGCGGTCTGCGAGAGGCCCAAGGTGGCGACGAGCGCGGCGAGCCCGATCGTCGTCCCGAGCACGGTGAGGAGCATGCGGCCGGGACGCGCGAACATGCCGGCGAACGACTCGAACACGAGGTCCCACGGCGACATCCTCGACACCGACTGTCGTCGGCTCGCCTGTCGGGTGTCGACGTCGGTCGCGGTCACGACGCGTCCCGGATCTGTCCGTCGGCGATGTGCACGACCCGCTCGGACCATGCGGCGACGCCCGCGTCGTGCGTGATCATGATGATCGTCAGCCCGAGGTCGGACATGCCCTCGAGCAGCTCCAGGATCGACGCCGTGGTCGTGGAGTCCAGGTTGCCGGTGGGCTCGTCACACAACAGCATCCGGGGCCGGTTGACGATGGCCCGGGCTATGGCGACACGCTGCCGCTGCCCGCCGGACAGCCGGGTCGGTAGCGCGTCCGCCCGCTCCGCGATCCCCACCTCCTCCAGCGCACCCAGAGCCCGTTCGGCTCGCCCCGACCGGTCTCCCCCGCGATAGACATCGGCCAGCATCACGTTCTCGAGGACGGTCCGGTAGCTCATCAGGTGGAAGGACTGGAACACGAAGCCGATCTCCCGGCTCCTCAGCCCCGCACGCTCACGGTCGCTGAGCCCGCCGACCTCGACGCCGTCCATCCAGTAGCTGCCCGCCGTCGGCTGGTCGAGCAGGCCGATGATGTTCAGCAGCGTCGACTTGCCGGACCCCGACGGACCCACCACGGCGATGCGCTCGCCGGATGCCACCTCGAAGTCCACGCCGCGGAGCGCCCTCACCGGGACGTCGGCGCCGAAGTTGCGGCTGACCTCCTTCGAGCCGGACCAGTGGCTGCTGCATGTCAGCCTCCGCCCTGTTGCCTGGCCTCGAAGCCGACCACGACGCGGTCGCCGGCGGCGAGACTCCCCTCCTCGGGAGTGACACTCACTTGGCCGTCCGCGGACAGCCCGGTCCGGACCGTCACGAACTCGGTCTTGCCCCCCACGGACTTCTCCACCCGCGAACCTCCGTCCGGTCCGGTGGAGACCGCGGTCACCGGCACCGTGAGTGTGGCTGTCCGGGTGGACTCGATCGGGATCGTCAGCCGGACCGACGTACCGACGAGCGCGGCCGGTGGGTCCGTCACCGCAACCTTGAAGGCCACATGGAAGCCGTCGGCACCGTCGGTTCCGGCTCGTCCTGCTACCGAGGCGACCCGGCCCGTGGCGTCGATCCCGAGCGTCGGCTCGTCGACCACGACCTTCGCGCCGGCGCGCACCAGTCCCGCCTGCTCGACCGGCACCTGGCCGTCGATCACCACTCCGGAGTCCGTGACCGTCGCCAGCGGCCGCTCGGCCGACGAACCGACCGGCGTCGGAAGCTCGCTCACGCGCACCGGCCCTCGCGGCACGAAGACGACCTCGTCGGAAGGCACCTGTATGCCGGGCTGCGCGGAGGCGCCCGCGACCAGGTCGGCCTCGGCGGGGCGGGCTTCGGCCAGCGATCGCCTCGGTCGCGACGAGCGGCTCGAACCCATGCCTTCCGTACAACCTCGCTACGGCCGCACCTGTGGCCGCCGTCGAACGTGCCGTCGACACGGCCGGGGTTCAGCCCGAGTCGTCTCAGCGACCGTCTCGAGCTGCGCGACGTCGGGGCCCGGACATGCCCGGGCCGAGGTCGCGGTACGACGGAACGCGGCCTTCGAGGACGAACACCGGTCGTCCGGAGACGGTTGCCAGGACCTCGCCGGCCACGATCCGCTCGCCTCGACGGGGCAGGCTCGTGACGATCTGCGGTCCGCTCTTGAGCCCGGACGTCGTGACCACGACTTTCTGAGGCGAGCCGAAGTGCGCGGTCCCCCTGGTCACGACCTTCGTGGACAGGACTTCTTCCTCGACGGGGACCAGGATCAGAGACGGCTTCGGCTGACGCCGTACGCGCTGCGACCTCGGCGGGCGAACGGATCTGCGCCGCGGCCACCCAGGTGGCGAGCGAGGACACGATGACCGCACTCACGATGAGAACCAACAAGCTCCGACGTCGCATCTTTGTCGCCTCGTCTCGCAGGTGCCGCGCCGTCGGTCAGTCCGGCGGCACAGTCGATCGTTGCACCGCCTCGCTGACAGGACGCTGAACGCGTTTCCGGCTCTCGTCAGGTGAGGTTCAGCGCCGGAGTGCTGTCATCGTGCTGATCGAGTCCGCGAGGAGGCTGCAGGTGTCCAGAGAGCACTTCATCCCCCGTGCAGGTGAACGACACGGCCGGTGCACGGCGGC
Source organism: uncultured Actinomycetota bacterium (assembly GCA_963721165.1). Lineage (GTDB taxonomy): Bacteria > Actinomycetota > Actinomycetes > Propionibacteriales > Nocardioidaceae > Nocardioides_C. The sequence continues at coordinate 19,599 of CAVRIE010000017.1, forward strand.
GCTCGTCGCGGCGGCGGTCCTGCTCGCCATCTCGGGCTGTTCCTCGACATCCGGGTCCGAGAGCTCCGCCGCGAAGGACAAGAAGCTCCCGGGCATCAAGGAGTTCGGACTCACCGAGGTGCAGTTCGTACAGCACGTGGAGAAGACCCAGGCGTTGATCGCCAAGTGCATGAACGACGCCGGCTTCGAGTACATCCCCGTCGACGTGAAGACGATCGAGGCCGCGCAGGCGCGTGTCAGGACGGACCCCGGCTACACGCGCGAGTCGTACAAGCAGAAGTGGGGCCTCGCCGTGACGACACGGTTCGACAACCCGGTGCGCGACACCGGGCTCGGACCGAACCTCGAGATCTGGCAGAGCCTGCCGGAGCGTGACCGCGAGGCCTACAGCCGCACCCTGTGGGGGGACAACTCCCGACTTCGACTTCGTGTTCGCCTTCGACGAGGAGGACTTCTCCGAGACCGGGGGCTGCACGCGTGAGGCAGTGTCCAAGGTGTTCACCAAGGCCCAGCTGAAGGGAACCTACGTCAACCCCAAGGACGTGCTCGTGGAGAACGACCCGCGCATCATCGAGGCGCAGAACAACTGGACCAAGTGCATGCGGGCCGCCGGGTACGACTACGAGGACGACCAGGACGTGATCATCGAGGACTTCGAGGAGCGCCTCGCCGAGCTCGTGGGCGACGACGACCCCGCCTCGCTCACAGGAACGCGGGCCGAGGAGCTGCGGAAGCTCCAGCAAGAGGAGATCGCCGTGTCGCTGGTCGATCTCGACTGCCAGATCAAGTACACCGACGACGTCTTCCGCGAGGTCGAGATCGAGGTCTTCGGCCAACCGGTGAGCGGCTGATCTTCACCCCGGTTCGGGGTTTACCACGCCCAAAGCGACCTGTTGTCGCGCTGTCCGTGATTTGTCCTGGGCGCTCCGCGTTCCGGAGCCCCGGCACCTCGCTCGACCTAGTCATCGTCTCCCTAAGTCGGGGGATTGAACAACTGGCTGCTCGCTGCCGACTCTGAGAAAGCCGGGCTTTTCTCTCAGGAAGTCCTCCCGTCTTCGCCGACGTGGACGACGTCCCCGACACCAGATCGCGAGGGCCGGACGATGATGCGATGGATCGTAGGTTCAAGCCTCAAGCTCCAGCGGATCGTGATCGCTGTGGCCGCCGGCATCGTGGCGGTCGGCATCTTCCAGGTGAGCAAGACACCCGTCGACCTGTTGCCGGAGTACCAGCCGCCGACCGTCGAGGTCCAGACCGAGGCGCTCGGTCTGTCCGCCGCGGAGGTGGAGCAGCTGATCACCGTGCCGCTGGAGCAGGACCTGCTGGTGGGCGTCCCGTTCCTCGACGAGATCGCCTCCGTGTCCCTGCCGGGGCTCAGCTCGGTCGTGATGACCTTCGAGGAAGGCACCGACGTGCTCGACGCGCGGCAGATGGTGCAGGAGCGACTGACCCAGGCGGTCGGCGTCGCCGGCCTTCCGGCGGTTGCCAAGACGCCGCAGATGATCCAGCCGCTCTCCTCGAACAGCCGGGTGTCCATGGTGAAGCTGACCTCCGAGAGCCTCACCCCGATCGAGATGTCGGTACTCGCACGTTGGGTCATGGGGCCCCGGCTGATGGGCGTTCCCGGCGTTGCCAACGTGTCCATCTGGGGCAACCGTGAGCGTCAGCTCCAGGTGCTCGTCGACCCTGAGCGCCTGCGCGCGAAAGGTGTCGTCCTTCCCGACATCGTCAGATCGGCCGGAAACGCACTGGAGGTCTCGCCGCTGTCGTACCTCGAGGCCTCGAAGCCGGGCACCGGTGGGTTCATCGACACGGCCAACCAACGGCTCAACATCTTCCACGAGCAGGCGATCTCGGACGCCGGGGAGCTCGCGCAGGTGCCACTCGAGGGGACCGGGGGCCAGACCGTCCAGGGCAAGGGCGGCCCGCTCGCGCTCGGCGACGTCACGGACGTCGTCGAGGACCACCAGCCGCTGATCGGGGACACCGCCTGCAGCGGCGGCGCCGACTGCTTGATCCTCGTCATCGAGAAGTTCCCCGACGCCAACACCGGCCAGGTCGCAGACGACGTGGACAAGGCCCTGGCGGCACTGCAGCCAGGCCTGGGCGACATGCAGGTCGACTCCTCGCTCTACCGGCCGGCGTCTCACATCGACTCGACCTTCGCCAACCTCGGATGGACGCTTCTCGCCGGCGGCATCCTCCTGGTCGTCGTCCTGCTCCTCCTGCTGCGGGACTGGAGGCGGACCGCGGTCGTCCTGGCCGCCCTCGCGACATCGACGGCCAGCGCGGTCCTGGTTCTCAACGCGCGGGACTACACGCTGAACCTCCTGGTGCTGGCGGGCCTCGTCGTCGGACTCACCGCCGTGATCGACGACGCCGTCACCGACACCACTGCGACGGCGCAGCAGCTCCGGCGTCACCGGCAGACCGGCACGAGCGCACCGGTGTGGACGACTCTCGTCGAGAGCACCGTCGGTCTGCGTCGTTCGGCACTCTTCGCAGCACTCGTCGTAGGCGCTGCCACCGTGCCGCTGTTCTTCCTCCGCGACGAGGGAGCTGCGTTCGTCCCACCGATCGTCCTCTCCTACCTGCTCGCGGTGGCACTCTCCTTCGTGGTGGCGCTGCTGCTCACCCCCGTGCTCTGCATGGTGCTGCTGTCGAACGCACCGCTGGAGCACCCGCGGTCGCAGCCACTGCGCTGGCTTCACCGCCGCTACGACGCGCGGGCACCGAAGACGTTCACCCGCACCAAGCCGGCCCTGGTCGTCGTGGGCCTGATCGCCCTGGTCGGCCTGGCATCAGCCCCCTTCCTCGACGTCTCGCTCAGGCCCGCGCTCGAGGAGCGCGACGTGCTCGTGCACATCGAGGCGGCACCTGGTACGTCCCTGCCGAGGATGACCGCCGTCGCGACCCAGGCTGTCGAGGACCTCGGCTCGGTCCCGGGCGTCGTCGGGGTCAACGCCCAGGTCGGTCGCGCGGTCATGTCCGACAGAGACGTCGACGTCAACGAGGGGGAGATCTGGGTCTCGATCGACCGCGAGGCCGACTACGGCGCCACGAAGGACGCGATCGCGCACACCGTGTCCGGGTACGAAGGCCTCACCTCAGAGGTCATGACCTACACCGACCAGCGGATGCGCGACCTCCTGGAGACCCGACAGAGTGACGTGGCCGTGCGCGTGTACGGCGAGGACAACGACGTCCTGACCAGCAAGGCGAGGAGGTCCGCTCCGCGGTCGCCAAGGTGGACGGCGTGTCCGGCGCGAGCATCGAGGAAGCCCCACAGGAGACGACGCTCGAGGTCCGCGTCGACCTGGATCGCGCTCAGGCACTCGGCGTGAAGCCGGGTGATGTCCGTCGTGCCGCCGCGATGCTGGTGGGCGGCATCACGGTCGGCAACCTCTTCCAGGAGCAGAAGGTCTTCGACGTGGTTGTCTGGGGTGCACCGCAGATCAGGGAGAGCGCCGACGACCTCAGGCAGCTGCTGATCGACACGCCGGGCGGTGACACCATCCGACTGGGTCAGGTCGCCGACGTCGAGGAGACTCCCAATGCCGCGATGATCCGCCACGAGAACGTCGCGCGCTACGTCGAGGTGACTGCCGACGTACGCGGACGGGGTGTGGCGGCCGTCAACGACGAGGTCGCAGCGGCCGTGGCGGAGATCGACTTCCCGCTGGACCACCACGCCGAGGTTCTCGGTGGCTACGCCGACCAGAGGGCGGCGACGCTGCAGCTGCTCACCGTGGGTCTCGCCGCAGCTCTGATCATGTTCCTCCTGTTCCAGTCCGCCTTCCGCAGCTGGCGACTTGCCGGGCTTGCCCTTGTGGCGCTCCCGATCTCGCTGGTCGGCGGCCTGGTGGCGACACTCTTCACGGGCGGCACGGTCACGCTCGGAGTCGTAGCCGGGCCTGATCGCCGTTCTCGGGATCGCGGCGCGCGGGATGACGGCGTCGATCTCCCACCTGCTCCACCTCCAGCGCCGCGAGGAGGTCCCTTGGGGGCCGGAGCTCGTGGTGCGGGGTACCCGCGACCGCCTGGTCCCGATCCTGACGACCACGTTGGCGACGGCGGCCGTCGTCGGGCCGATGCGCTGTGGCGAACGGCCTCATCGGCTTCGAGCTCCTCGGCCCGGCCGCCATCACCATCCTGGGTGGCCTCGTGACCGCCACCCTGGTCAACGTATTCATCCTGCCTGTCATGGTCCTGCGCTTCGGTTCCGGTCCGGACCGCGACAGCTGGATCGACGACCTGTACGAGCCCACGCCCGAAGCAGAACCCGTGCAGGCATAGGAGGACCGCGATGCATCGCAAGTGTTCGACCCTCGTCGCCCTGCCGATCGCTGCCGGGCTGCTCACCTCGTGCGCGGGCACCAGCTCGGACGCCTACGTCATCGAGAACGACCCCGGAAGCGTCGAGCACGTGGACGGCAGTGACATCGGGCGCGTGACCCTGAGCGACGGCGCCGAAGGACGGCTCGGGGTCAAGACCGCGCCTGTAGCCAAGGCGGGCAGCCTGCTCGCCGTTCCCGACGAGGCGATCTTCGTCGACCCCGACGGTGCCTGGTGGGTCTACACCAACCCTGAACCAGGCGTCTACGTGCGACAGGAAGTGACGCTGGACCTCCAGCGCAACGGGCGGGCCTTTCTCTCATCAGGCCCCGGAGTCGGAGCACGAGTCGTGACCGTCGGTGTCGCCGAGCTGTACGGCATCGAAGCCGAGGTCGGCCACTGAGACAAGCAGGACAAGGAGGCTGGCCATGCGCTGGATCGTTGGTGCAAGTCTGAAGTTCCGCTTCATCGTGGTCGCGCTGGCCGCGGCCCTGCTCTTCTTCGGAGTGCAGCGGGTCGATGACGCTCCGGTGGACGTCTTCCCCGAGTTCGCCCCGCCCAAGGTCGAGGTCCACACCGTCGCCATCGGGCTCGCCCCGACGGAGGTCGAGTCGCTCATCACCGTCCCGCTGGAGCAGGCCCTCAACGGGGTCCCGGGGGTCGACGAGATCCGCTCGAAGTCCGTCGAACAGCTCTCCCAGATCGTCCTGCTCTTCGATGAGGGGACCGATCTCCTGACCGCTCGCCAGCTGGTCCAGGAACGGATCGCCACCGTCACTCCCACACTGCCCACCTGGGCCGCACCCCCGGTGATGCTGCAGCCGATGTCGGCCACGAGCCGGGTGCTCAAGATCGGCCTGTCGAGCAGTGACCCCGACATCGACATGATGGACCTCTCGATGACGGCGTACTGGAAGATCCGCTCGCGGCTGCTGCGGGTCCCCGGCGTCGCGAACGTCCCGATCTGGGGAGAGCGCCTGGACATGCTCCAGGTGCACGCCGACCAGAAACGGATGGTCAAGGAGAAGGTCACCCTCGAGCAGGTCATGACCGCCACCTCCGATGCCCTCGATGCCGGCCTGCTGCCCTACTCCCAGGGCCACTTCATCGGCCGCGGCGGCTGGATAGACACCCAGCAACAGCGCTCCGGAGTGCGCCACGTCCAGCCGATCGTGACCTCGGAGGACATGGCGAGCATCCCCATCAAGACCGGCGACGGCCGGCAGGTCCGCCTCGACCAGGTCGCCAACCTGGTCAGGGACCACCAGCCGCTGATCGGTGACGCGGTGATCAACCAGGGCGAGGGGCTCATGCTCATCGTCGAGAAGCTGCCGTGGGCCAACACGATGGACGTGACCAAGGGCGTCGAGGACGCGCTGGCCGAGCTGGAGCCCGGGCTCCGCGGCATCGAGGTCGACTCGTCGATCTTCCGGCCCGCCACCTTCATCGAGGACTCCATCGACAACCTGACCCGCGCTCTGATCCTGGGCGCGCTGCTCATGATCATGGTCCTCGGCGCCTTCCTGTACTCATGGCGCACGGCGTTGATCAGCGTTGTGGCGATACCCCTGTCGCTGCTGGCGGCCGTGCTGATCCTCCAGGCCCGAGGGGCGACGATCAACACGATGATCCTGGCGGGCTTCGTGATAGCCCTGGGCGACATCGTGGACGACGCGATCATCGACATAGAGAACGTCGTCCGACGCCTGAGACAGCACCGCGCGTCGGGCGGGACCAGGTCGACGGCCCGGGTGATCCTCGACGCCTCGCTGGAGGTGCGTGGCGCGATCGTCTACGCCACCGTGATCGAGATCGTGGCGATCCTGCCGATCTTCATGCTCACCGGGCTCTCCGGCGCCTTCTTCGAGCCGCTGGCCCTTGCCTACGCGCTGGCGCTCCTCGCATCCATGTTCGTCGCCCTGACGCTCACCCCCGCCATGAGCCTGATCCTCTTCCGCAGCGAGAAGTCCCTCGCACACCGGGAGTCGCCGATCGTGCCTCCTCTCAAGAGGGGCTACACCTGGCTGCTCACCCGGGTCATGAACCGTCCGCGCGCCGCGTACGCCGCCGTGGGTGCGACCACTCTGGCCGGCGCCCTCGTGCTACCACTGCTCGGGCAGTCGCTCCTGCCCAACTTCAAGGAGCGCGACTTCCTGATGCACTGGACTGCGAAGCCGGACACCTCGCTCCAGGAGGAGGTCCGCACGACGAAGCTGGTCAACGCAGAGCTCCTGAAGATCCCGGGCGTCCGGAACGCCGGCTCACACATCGGCAACGCGCTCCTCGGGGACGAGCCCTACGGCGTCTACTTCGGGGAGAACTGGATCAGTGTCGACCCCTCGGTCGACTACGACAAGACACGCGGCGCCGTGGAGGACGTCGTCAACAGCTACCCGGGTGTCTACCGCGACGTTCTCACCTACCTCAAGGAGCGCATACGCGAAGTCCTCACGGGCACCAGCGACGCCATCACGATCCGCATCTCGGGGCAGGACCTGGACCTTCTCAGGCAGAAGGCCACAGAGATGAACGAGCTCCTGGGCCAGGTCCCCGGCGTCATCGAGAACCACGTCGAGTTCCAGGACACGGTGCCCCAGATCGAGGTGGAGGTCGACCTCGGAGCGGCCAGGAAGCACGGCGTGAAGCCGGGTGACGTCCGTCGCGCAGCGGCGTGGATGATGGCCGGTGAGGAGGCCGGCGACATCTACCGCGGCGGCCGCGCGTACGACGTACAGGTGTGGAGCCCGCCGGAGTCCAGGCGGACGCTCAGCGACCTCCAGAACCTGCTCATCGACACGCCGGGCGGCGGACATGTCCGCCTCGTCGACGTCGCCGACGTCTCGGTCAAACCGGTGCCCAACGTCGTGCACCACAACCAGCTCTTCCGCCACATCGACGTGAGCGCGAACATCGACGGGTCGCGTGACCTCGGCTCGGTGGTCGAGGAGGTGGAAGACAAGGTCGAGGTGGTGGAGTGGCCCCTTGAGTTCCGCGCCGAGCTCCTCGGTGAGTTCCAGGAGCGCGAGGCGGCCGCACAACAGCTCCTGCTGTTCGCGGGAGCGGCGGCCATCCTGATCCTGTTGCTCCTGCACACCTCCTACCGGAGCTGGCGGCTGGCGATCCTGACCTTCCTGACCCTGCCGATCGCTCTGGTCGGTGGCGTGCTCGCGGCCTTCGCGTTCGGCGGCGGCGTGATCTCCCTGGGCTCGATGGTGGGTTTCCTGACGGTGTTCGGCATCGTGGCGCGCAACGGCATCATGCTGATCAGCCACGCCCAGCACCTGGAGCAGGTCGAGGGCGAGGAGTTCGGGCCGGCACTCGTATTACGCGCCGCGCAGGAGCGGCTGGTGCCTATCATCATGACCGTGGGCACAACTGGGCTGGCGCTTATCCCGCTGATCGTCTCCGGCTCCATTCCAGGGCAGGAGATCGAGTACCCGATGGCCATCGTGATCCTCGGCGGCCTGGTGACGGCAACCCTTCTCAACCTGTTCGTGGTGCCCTCGCTCTATCTCCAGTTCGCCAAGAGCCGGAAGGCGAAGCACCGCATCCCGGCACAGCGCGGCGTGGCCGGCTGACCCGAGCGGACGGTGTCCACGATGCGGGTACTGATCGTCGAGGACGAGACGCATCTCGCGTCGGCGATCGAACGCGGGCTGCACGATCGCGGCTTCGAGGTGCTCGTCGCCCATGACGGACACTCGGGCTACCAGGAGGCCAAGGACTCCGGACTCGACGCGATCGTCCTCGACCTGATGCTCCCCGGAATGTCGGGTCTCGAGGTCTGCAAGCGGCTGCGGGACGAAGGTTTCTGGACGCCGATCCTCGTCCTCACGGCCAAGGACCGCGAGTCCGACGAGACCGACTGCCTGAACCACGGAGCCGACGACTACCTCCGCAAGCCGTTCTCGTTCGACGTGCTGGTCGCCCGCTGCCGGGCCCTGGCGCGGCGGGGTCCGGCAGCGATGCCCGCGGAGCTGCGGGTCGGAGACCTCGTCCTCGACCCGCGCCGGCGAAGCGCCCGGCACGGGGAGCAACCTCTGCCGTTGACCCCACGTGAGTTCACCCTCCTCGAGTTCCTGGTCCGCAACTCCGGGCGGACGCTCTCCAAGGAGGAGATCCTCGAGGAGGTCTGGGGTGACTCCTTCGAACGTGACCCGAACGTGGTCGAGGTGTACGTCGGCTACCTGCGACGCAAGATCGACCAGCCTTTCGACACCAAGCTCGTCAGGACCGTCCGTGGGCAGGGGTACACGGTCGGGGACGCAGGGTGACTCGCCGCATACGTTGGGGACGGCGCCCGCAGACGTCGCTGCGCCTCAGGGTGGTCCTGATCACCGCCGTTGCCGTGACCGCCATGGTCGCCGTGGGTGAGCTGCTCAGCATCTGGGCGGTCCGAGGCGAGTTCCTCGACGTCGCCGTCTCGAGGTCCCGGGACCGTGCCGTCGAGGTCGCGCAGCTCGCCGAGGACGGCGCCCTGCCGGCCAGCCTGCCGATCTTCGACGAAGGGGAGACCCTCGTCCAGGTGGTGCGTGATGACAGCGTCGTGAGCCGCACCCAGAACATCTCGAAGGAAGAGGTGCTGCCGCTGCCCTTGCAGACGCCGGGGTCGAGGCAGTCGCTCGCTGTCGACGACCTGCCGGGCGCCGGGGACGGGCCGTACGAGGTGACCGCGGTCGGAGCAACGTCGCCGCAAGGGACGGTGACCGTGTTCGCGGCGGTCGGGACCGAGGACGTCCACGAGCTCGTCGAGTCGGCGATCGGCACCGGATCGTTGGGACTGATCCTCCTGGTGCTCCCGCTCAGCGGACTGCTGTGGGTGGCCGTGGGCCGCACCTTGTCGCCGGTCGAGGCGATCCGCGAACGGGCGGCGGCCATCACCGCGGACCAGCTGTCGGAGCGGGTTCCCGAGCCTCCCCAGCTCGACGAGATCGGTCGGCTGGCGAGGACGATCAACGCCATGCTCGCGCGGCTCGACGTCAGCGCAACCGAGCAGCGTCGCTTCCTCGCCGACGCCGCCCACGAGCTGCGAAGTCCGGTGGCCAGCCTGCGGGCCCAGCTCGAGACCATCCGGGAGGGCAACCTCCAGGCCGAGGGCGCGGACGTCCAGGAGCTCTTGGCCGACACACTGCGGATGCAGACTCTGGTCGACCAGCTGCTGCTGCTCGCGCGCAGCGATGCCGCTGCGCTGCGCCGCGCCAACGTGGCCGTCGACCTCGACGACATCGTCGGCACCGTCGTCGGGGCGCGCCGCCTCGAGAACGAGCACCCCGAGATCACGATCGACACCAGCGAGGTGGCTCCGGTGCAGGTCATGGGGGACCCCGTGCTGCTCGAGCAGCTCGTGCGCAACCTGCTGGACAACGCCGTCACGCACGCGGTCCTGCAGGTGCGGGTGTCCCTGACGGACCGGCAAGGCTCCGCGGTGCTCACGGTCGACGACGACGGGCCCGGCATACCGCCGCAGTCCCGCGAAGAGGTGTTCCGCCGTTTCGCCCGGCTCGACGAGGCTCGCGACCGCCACGACGGCGGCGTGGGGCTCGGCCTTGCCATCGTCGCTGACATCCTCCGCGCTCACGGCGGCTCCGTCGCGTACTCGATGCACCCTCCGGCGGCGCACGGTTCCGGGTGCTGCTGCCGTCGACGCACTGACCCCGAACGTCGCTCCGTGGACGTGCAGGACGAGCGGCCGACCTGCGAGCATGGCTGCATGCGGATCGTCTCGCTCCTGCCCTCCACGACCGAGATCCTCTTCGACATCGGCGCCGGAGCCGATGTCGTCGGGGTGACGTTCGAGTGCGACCAGCCGGCCGAGGCCCGGACCCGGACCATCGTCTCCACGAGCGCGATGCCCGAGGGCCTCTCGCCGAGCGAGATCGACGCGTTCGTGGCCGAGGCGATGCGGGCCGGTGAGGACCTCTACCACCTCGACGCGGGGGCGCTCTCCGGCCTCGATGCGGACCTGGTGGTCACCCAGGACCTGTGCGCTGTCTGCGCGGTCGACGTGTCGGTGGTCGACGACGCCCTCGCCCACCTCGGCTGTTCGGCGGAGGTGCTCACCATCGACCCGCACACGATCGACGAGGTGCTGGACTCCGTTGCCACGCTGGGCAAGGCCACCTCCCGTGAGACTTCGGCCGACGCACTGGTCGGCTCCCTGCGCGCGCGTCTCGACGAGGTCGTACGACGGTCCGCCGGACGCCGCAGGCCGAGGACGCTGGTCCTCGAGTGGACCGACCCGCCGTTCGCCCCGGGCCACTGGGTCCCGGAGATGGTCGCGCTGGCCGGAGGCGAGTGCGTCCTGGGCGCGGCAGGCGAGAAGTCGTTCCGCACCGACTGGTCACGGGTCCGGGACGCTGCGCCCGAGGTCGTGGTCTGCGCTCCGTGCGGCTACGGCCTGGAGCAGTCCACCGCCCTGGCCGAGGAGATGGTCGCCGCCGGTGTGCTTCCCGAGGGTGTCCCGGTCTGGGCCGTCGACGCCAACGCGTCCTTCGCCCGTCCCGGGCCACGCCTGGTGGACGGCGTCGAGGCGCTCGCGGCGATCCTGCACCACGACAAGCTCGACGCACCGCCGCCAGGCATGGCCCGGCGGGTCGTCTGAGCAAGCAAGAAGGGCCCCGCCTGATGGCGAGGCCCTTCTTCGGTCGGTTCACCTGGCGGACCAGGTGAGTGAAGACCGGTCAGCTCACTTCGCGACGCTCGCGCAGGTCACCCAGGCACGGACGATCTGGTCGGTCGTGCCGTTGTTGTAGCCCTTGACGACCCACTCGGTCGGACGGAAGTTGCCCGCCTCGTCCACGGGGACGTAGTCACCCTCGAAGTACGGAGCCGAGACGGTGACCTGGATGTTCTTGTTGTCACCGCCGAGGTCCTTGTCACCACCCCACGTCGAGAAGCCGCCGCCGAGCGCGTACTGACCGGCCGGGCACTCACCGCGAGCGGTCTGAAGGGTCGCCCCTCCGTCACCCACCCACGTGTCGGTGTACCCGGCACCGGCGATCAGGTTCGAGACGCCGTCCTTGCCGTCGACACCGTCCTTGCCCTTAGGGCCCTGGGCGCCGTCCTTGCCGTCAACGCCGTCCTTGCCGTCAACGCCGTCCTTGCCGTCGACACCGTCCTGGCCCGCGAGCTGCTTCTCGACGCGGTTGTTGATGTCGGCAAGACGAATCGAGTCGTTCTTGATGTCGACCGTCGAGACGGTGTCGTTCTTGATGTCGCGCGACGTCACGAGGTCGTTGGCGACGGCGCCGATGGAGCCGGCGCCCACGATAAGGGCGGAGCCCGCGAGAACAGCGACGGTGCGGTTGCGGAAAGTGGACATGCAGAAGCTCCCGAGAGAGTTGAGGGTTTGATGACCGGATGGTGTAGGTGAATGCAATCACCCGAAAACACCTCAACTTCACTAAATCGGGCTTCTACGTCAGAAATAGCCCAAAAAGACTACGTCCAACCACCCGTCTCGGCACAGGATCTTCCGTCGCCCGTGAACGTGCAGTGGGTTCTTCCCGCCAGGCATGGCCCAGCAGGTGCGGTGAGGTCTCAGCCGCGGACGATGTAGGACAGCAGGTCCTGGCGGGTCACGACACCGACGGGCTTGCCGTCCTCCTGCACGAGGAGGGCGTCCGCCCCCTCCAGCGCTGCGACGGCCTCCGAGACCGGCTCGTTCGACCCGATCGAGGGCAGCGGCTCGCTCATGTGGTTCTCGACCAGGTCGGACATCTTCGCGCGGCCGGCGTACAGAGCATCGAGGAGGACCCGCTCGGACACCGACCCGGCCACCTCGGCTGCCATGATCGGCGGCTCGGCCCGGACCACCGGCATCTGCGAGACGCCGTACTCCTGCAGGATGGCGACCGCCTCGGCGATGGTCTCGTGCGGGTGGGTGTGCACGAGGTCGGGAAGGGAACCGTCCTTGCCGCGCAGCACCTCACCGACAGTCTGGTCACCGGACGGGGGCAGGAAGCCGTACCGCCCGAGCCACTCGTCGCTGAACACCTTGGTCAGGTAGCCACGGCCCGAGTCGGGCAGCAGCACGACGATCACCGCGTCCTCACCGCCCGGCTCCTCGGCGAGCTCGTGCGCGAGCTGGACCGCGGCGAACGCGGCCATGCCGGAGGAGCCGCCCACGAGCAGCGACTCCTCGCGGGCAAGGCGACGCGTGAAGGAGAACGAGTCGGCGTCGGAGACCTCGATGACCCGGTCGACGATGGACGCGTCGTACGTCGTGGGCCAGAAGTCCTCACCGACGCCCTCGACGAGGTAGGGCCGTCCGGTGCCACCGGAGTACACCGAGCCCGCCGGGTCGGCGCCGACGATCTGCACCTTGCCGTCGCTCTTCTCCTTGAGGTACTTGCCCACGCCGCTGATCGTGCCGCCGGTGCCCATGCCGGTCACGAAGTGCGTGATCCTGCCCTCGGTCTGCTCCCAGATCTCGGGACCGGTCGTCTCGTAGTGGGAGCGGGGGTTGTTCGGGTTGGAGTACTGGTCGGGCTTCCAGGCACCGTCGATCTCCTTGACCAGCCGGTCGGAGACGTTGTAGTAGGAGTCCGGGTGCTCCGGAGCGACGGCGGTGGGGCACACGACCACCTCGGCGCCGTACGCCTTGAGCACGTTGCGCTTGTCCTCGCTCACCTTGTCGGGGCAGACGAAGACGCACTTGTAGCCCTTGGCCTGGGCGACCATCGCCAACCCCACGCCGGTGTTGCCGGAGGTCGGCTCGACGATCGTCCCACCGGGCTTGAGCGAGCCATCGGCCTCCGCCGCCTCGACCATGCGGAGCGCGATCCGGTCCTTCACCGACCCGCCCGGGTTGAGGTACTCCACCTTGGCCAGGACCAGCGGCCCCTTGTCGGACAGGTCGTCGACGACCTTGTTGAGCCGGAGCAGCGGAGTGTTTCCGACGAGTTCCAGAAGTGAGTTCACGTAGCGCACGCGGTCAGTCTAGGCACGGTCACTAGCATGGGGTCCGTGGGGAAGGCTGCTGCTGCTCGCAAGCTCGCTGCCGCTGCCGCGTACGGCGGCGGCGGTGTCTCGCTTCTGGGCGCCTCGCTGGTCGGCGTGCTCACCGCCGAGGCCAAGCTCGCGCGTCGCACGATCGGTGGGCCCTTGGACGACCCCACTCCTGACCCGTCCGGCTGGTACGGCAAGGGCCGACCGGGACCCGCACTCAAGATGGCGCTGCTCGGTGACTCCAGCGCGGTCGGGTACGGCGTGGACCAGGTCGAGCAGACCCCGGGGGCCCATCTCGCCTCCGGGCTCGCCGAGGCGGCCGACCGCAGGGTGTACCTCCGTTCACTCGCCGTAGTGGGTGCGCAGAGCCGCGACCTGGCCAGGCAGATCGACCTGGCGCTGCCGATGGAGCCGCACGTCGCGATCATCCTGATCGGCGCGAACGACGTCACCCACAGAGTGCTCCCCTCCGAGTCGGTCCGCCTGCTCGAGCAGGGCGTCCGACGGCTCCTCGACCACGGCGTCGAGGTCGTCGTCGGCACCTGCCCCGACCTCGGCACGGTCGAGCCGATCGCGCCGCCGCTCAGGCAGGTCGCACGAGCCTGGAGCCGGCGGCTCGCGGCCGGCCAGACGATCGCCGTCGTCGAAGCAGGCGGGCGCACGGTCTCTCTGGGCTCGATCCTCGGACCGGAGTTCAGCGCCTCGCCGAAGCTGCTCTTCGGCCCCGACCAGTTCCACCCCTCCGTCGCCGGCTACTCGAGCATGGCGTCGGTGCTCCTGCCCTCGGTGCTCGCCGCGGTCGGAGTGATCCCCGCCGAGGACCTCGAGCCGGAGGCGTTCCGCGGTGAGGGCGTCCTGCCGATCTCCTACGCCGCCGTTCAAGCCGCCAAGACACCGGGCACCGAGATCGACGGCACCGAGGTCGGTGGCTCCAAGCGCGGGGCACGCGGACGCTGGGTCCTGCTGAGGCATCGGCGCCGCCGGCCACAGGGCGAACCCGAGACGCCGGAGAGCGACGTCGAGGCGCCGGCCGCTGCCGGCGAGGACGACTCGGTCACCAGCTGACCTTCGCTCGGTCGCCCCGGGCTGTGGCTGGATGCCGCGTCCGGCCATGCCCGCATAGCCCGCAAGGTGACCCGTTTGGCCCGAATGACCTATGTCGCCCACATCGGGCAGGTTGCTACCTTTCGGCGAGATTCCGATCGTCTGGGGGAAGGCGGGGGCATGGGACGGTTGCGTGCAGCGGGGTGGCTCGCGGGGGCACTTGCGTTTTCAGGGGCGGGGCTCGTCGCCCTTCCGACGGCGGCAAGCGCCGTCGGGACTCTGTTCAGTCCGTACGTCAGCGTACGACCCGGGAGCGACTGCGGCGAACACAGCCATCGGCGACGTCACGGGCGATGGTCGGCCCGACGTCGTGCTCACCACCGACTACGACTTCGACTCGCCCGCCGCCTACAGCCTGTGGGTCTACCCGCAGCGGTGGACGGCACGCTCGGCAGACCGAACGCAGGTCAAGACGCAGGCCACCTACGGCAGCGACATGACGGTCGCTCTGGCGGACCTGGACGAGGACGGTGACCTGGATGCTGCCGTCACGACCAACGGCGGCGTGGAGCTCTACGAGCAGAGCGCCGCCGGGCTGACCTACACCTGGACCGTGCCGATCGAGGAGGCACACGACCTCGAGCTCGCCGACGTGAGCGGGGACGGCCTGGCCGACCTCGTCGTCAACGGGAAGAACGGCGTCGAGGTGTGGTGGCAGATCAGGGGCGACTTCATGTGGGCGCCGACCGGCAGGCTCCTCGGCGCCGAGGCTTGGGACACCGACGTCGAGGTGGCCGACGTGACCGGCGACGGTCGCGCCGACGTGGTGACCGCCAACGGGAACGGCATCGAGGTCCGGGCACAGAGTGCGGACCAGTCCTTCTCTGCTCCGGTCGGCTACGCGTCGGGCGGTCCCGACCCGATCTGGGCGAACGTGAACGGGCTGGCCGTCGGGGACATCGACGGGGACGGCCGGGCTGACGTCCACGTGAGCGTCGGCGGAAACACTCCCAACTCGTGGGTCGTCAGTCGCCACCAGCTGCCCGACGGGACGCTGGGCGAGCCCGTGGTCCATGAGAGCTACGACATCCCCGAGGCGCTCCAGGTGGCCGATGTCACCGGCGACGGCCGCGGCGACCTCGTCGTCGTCCACGGGGGCTGGAACCAGGTCGGGGTCTACGACTCCACGCCTGGGACGAACCCCGCGGAGCAGCTGTACGCGGCGTCCATCGACAACGGCGTCGACCTCGGTGGGCTCGCTGTCGGGGACGTGTCCGGCGACGGAAGGGCCGACGTGGCCGTCGCCGACGCGGAACCACGGCCTCGTTCTGCTCCGTGGTGCCGCACCCGGCGCGGACGTCACGGCTCCCGACACCACGATCACCTCCGGACCGTCCGGGCACGTACCGGTCGCGATCGGCGACGTTCGGGTTCAGCGCGACAGAGACCTCGACGTTCACGTGCTCGATGGACGGCTCGGCGTGGTCGGCCTGCAAGTCGCCGATGAGCTACAGCGGGCTCGGCGCGGGATCGCACATCTTCCGGGTCCGTGCGACCGACGTGGCCGGCAACACCGACGCGAGCCCTGCGCAGCGGACCTTCTTCGTCGACGGGCCGGAGACCACGATCACGTCCGGCCCGACCGGCACGATCCGCTCGACGTCCGCGACCTTCGCGTTCAGCGGCAGCCCCACGCCGACGTACTTCGAGTGCTCGATGGACGACTCGGCCTGGCAGCAGTGCAGCTCGCAGGTGACCTACTCGGGGCTCGCCACCGGAAAAAGCCACACCTTCCGGGTGCGTGGTGTCTCGGCCGAGGGACTCGCAGACAGCACGCCTGCGAGCCGGTCGTTCACGCTGGACGCCGCGGCAGACCTCGCTGTGACGCTCAGCGGCGCACCCGACCCGGTGAAGCGCGGCGGCACGCTGACCTACACGGCGCGGGTGACCAACGGCGGCCCGAACCCGGCGGCGGGCGTGGTCTTCAGCCAGGGGCTGCCCTCGGGCGTCAGCTTCTCCTCCGTGTCGGCGACACTCGACTCGCCCGCCAGCTCACCCGCGCCGTCGTGCACGGCGAACGGCTCGCCGGCCACCGTGAGGTGCGGGCTCGGCAACCTGAACCCGGGCGACACCTGGACGGTGACGGTCAAGGTCACGGTCACCGCGTCGAAGGGAAGCATGACTTCGACGGCGCTCGTCACGTCCTCGACGTGGGAGCTGAACACCGGCGACGACTCGGCGTCGACCTCCACCAGGATCGGCAACGGGAAGGGCAACTAGTCACGCGCCGTCCCACCGACCGCCGCTCCGCGGTCAGAGCATGAAGAAGGGCCCCTGGTCTCCCAGGGGCCCTTCTGTCGAGTGCGACGGGTCAGTCGTTGCCGCGAAGGATCGCGAGGATCCGCAGCAGCTCGATGTAGATCCAGATGATCGTCACGGTGAGGCCGAAGGCCGCGCGCCACGACTCCCGCTCGGGCAGACCGGCCGCGATGCCCCGCTCGACGAAGTCGAAGTCGAGGATCAGCAGGAGGACGCCGAGGCCGAGCCCGAGGACGCTGGACAGCAGGCCCATCGGGCCGAACCCGTTGAACCCGAACGACGCCCCGAAGAGGTACAGCACGAAGTCGAGCAGCGACAGCGCCACGAAGCCGAACATCGCGCCGATGACCCACTTGCGGAACTTGCTGCCGACCTGGATGTTGAAGAACTTGTACGCCGCGAGCGTGCCGCCGACCGCAGCCACCGTGCCGAGCACCGCGCCGACCACGAGGCCGCCGCCGAAGTAGGCCTCCATCGTCTTGGAGAACGCGCCGATGAAGAGGCCCTCGAGCGCCGCGTAGGCGATCACCAGAGCCGGGCTGATCACGCGCTTGAACGAGTTGACGAGGGAGAGCGCCAGACCGCCGAAGGCACCGACCATGCTGAACACGTAGAGCTTGGACAGGGCCGTCTGGTCGAGGGTCGGGTCGCCGGTCAGGAACCAGGTGGCGGCCGCGACGAACACGACCACGCCCAGGGTGATGCCGGTCTTCTGCACCACCGAGTCGATGGTCATCGGCCCCGAGACGCGCTCCGGGGCGTAGGTCTGAGGCGCCTGGGACGAGCCGGTCCCCCACGAGGACGGCTCGCTGTATCCGGGGTAGGTGACCCCGCTCGTGCTGGTCCGGCGGCCGTTGAAGCCCTCGGACCGGGCGAATACCGGGTTGCTGCTCTGCATCTGTTGGTCTCCTCCTTGGAGGCCTCGGGGACGGCGTCCGCTCTGGACACCGCGCTCGGCGGGCCGCAGACGCCATCCTACGGACCACTACCCCTTTCAACGACCCGGTCGAGGCGGGTGTTCCCGGACATGTCGCCGCGGGGTTTGAACGCTCCCCCGCCTCGGGTACCCCCGAGGCATGACACACCACGAGTCCACCGCCAACGCCCGAACATCCGCCGCCCTGGGCGCGCGCGCCCTTGGCACCCAGTCGCCGCTCACCGTCTCGACGATGGGCCTGGGGTGCATGGGGATGTCGGAGTTCTACGGCACCGCCGACGAGTCCGAGGCCGCGGCCACGATCAACCGGGCGCTCGACCTGGGCGTCACCTTCCTCGACACGGCCGACATGTACGGCCCGTTCACCAACGAGCAGCTCGTCGGCCGGGCCATCGGCAGCCGGCGTGACGAGGTCCAGCTCGCGACGAAGTTCGGGAACGAACGGCTGCCCGACGGGACTCGCGTCGGGGTCAACGGCAGGCCCGAGTACGTCCGCAAGGCGTGCGACGCCAGCCTCGAGCGACTAGGGGTCGACCACATCGACCTCTACTACCAGCACCGGGTGGACAAGACCGTGCCCATCGAGGAGACGGTCGGTGCCATGGCCGAGCTCGTGGCGGCCGGAAAGGTGCGCCACCTCGGGCTGTCCGAGGCCTCCGTCACGACGATCCGACGGGCGCACGCCGTACACCCCGTCACAGCCCTGCAGACGGAGTACTCGCTCTTCACCCGCCACGTCGAGGACGAGATCCTGCCCACGCTTCGCGAGCTCGGGATCGGACTCGTCCCCTACTCCCCGCTGGGCCGCGGCATCCTGACCGGTGCCATCAAGTCCCTCGACAGCCTGGCTCCCGACGACTTCCGCCGCCACAACCCGCGCTACCAGGGCACCGCCCTCGAGAACAACCTCGCGCTGGTCGCCAGGATCGAGGAGATCGCCGGAGAGAAGGGCGTCACCCCCGGACAGCTCGCTCTCGCCTGGGTGCTCGCGCAGGGTGACGACGTCGTTCCGATACCGGGCACCAAGCGCGTGAGGTACCTCGAGCAGAACGTCGCCGCTGCGGGCGTCCACCTCGACACCGAGGATCTCGCGCGGCTCGACCAGGCCGTCCCCCGCGAGGCGGTGGCCGGCGAGCGGTACCCCGACATGTCGTCGATCGACGCGTGAGCCGAGGTACGGCGGCGTGGCAGCTCTGGCCCGCCTCCGGCCCGCGGACTGCGCCCGGGCCCATGCCGGCTGGCTGGCTGGCTGGCGCTGTCAGCCCGGCTGCCGGGTCGAGGGATGCATCCGCTCCCGGAGGTCGCGATAGGCCGACCGCACGCCTGTCCCGGTCGAGGTGCCGGAGGGCTCGTGGACGACCGTCTCGGGCCGAAGCCACTCCGACGGCTCGGGCTTCCCCTGTGAAGTGGCCCAGGCCCACGCCGCCTGGCGCGCCGCACCCAGCGCGACGTACTCCCCCGGTGCCGGCACCGTCACGGGTGCCTCGAAGATGTCCGCTGCGATCTGCTGGACCGCCCTGGAGACCGCGGCACCGCCGATCAGCAGGACACGGCGGACGTGGAGGCCCTCCCTGCGCAGTGCGTCCACCCCGTCGGCGAGGCCGCAGAGCATGCCTTCGACGGCTGCCCGGGCGAGGTTCGCCGGGGTGGCGTTGGCCCTGGTCAGCCCTCCGACGGTTCCCGTCGCGTGGGGCAGGTCGGGAGTGCGCTCACCGTCCAGATAGGGAAGCAGCACGAGACCGCCCGCACCCGGTGCAGCCTCCAGCGCGAGCCGTTCCAGCCCTGCGAGGTCCGCTCCCACCATGTCCGCGGCGGCGGAGAGCACCCGCGCCGCGTTGAGGGTGCAGACCAAGGGCAGGAAACGTCCGGTCGCGTCCGCGAAGCCGGCGACCGCCCCGGTGGGGTCGGCTGTTGGCAGGTGGTGGACGCCGAAGGCGGTGCCGCTCGTGCCCAGGGAGACCACGACGTCGCCTTCCTCCAGCCCGAGACCGAGGGCCGCGGCCATGTTGTCGCCCGTGCCCGCCGAGACCAGCGTCCCGTCGGGCGTGTGCCCGGCCACCGCATCAGGTCCCAGCACCCTCGGCGTCGCGACCGACCGGCCGAAGGCCCGCTCCAGGAGGTCTGGCCGGTACTCCCCGGTCGCGGGCGACCAGTAGCCGGTGCCGGACGCGTCGCCCCGGTCGGTCACCGCCGCCCCCGGGTGGACCGTGCCCCCGCCGAGGATGCCGGCGGTCACCCAGTCGTGCGGGAGCACGACCTCGGCGACCCGGGCAGCCAGGTCGGGCTCGTGCTCGGCCATCCAGCGCAGCTTGGTGACCGTGAAGGCGGCAACCGGAACCGACCCGACCGCCTCGGCCCACGCAGCCGGCCCGCCGAGCTCGTCGACGAGCTGCTGGCCGGCGCGGGAGGACCGCACGTCGTTCCAGAGCAGTGCCGGCCGGACCACCTTGCCGGACTCGTCGAGCGCCACCATGCCGTGCTGCTGCCCGCCGACACCCAGCGCGACGACGTCCTCCAGGAGGCCGTCGGATGTCGCCAGAAGGAAGGCGTTCCACCAGTGCTCCGGGTGGACCTCCGTGCCGTCGGGGTGAGGGGCACGGCCCTCCCGGAGCACCTCCCCCGTGTCGGCGTCGCAGACCACCACCTTGGTCGACTGGGTGGATGAGTCGACCCCGGCCACGAGCGTCCGGCGTTCAGGCGACATGGCTTCCTTTCTCGGACCCAGGAGGCTGGGTCAGTCAAAGACGATGCAGACCTTTCCCGACGTGCCCGCGTCGGCGACGGCGTAGGCCTCGGCCGCCTGCTCGAGGCGGAACCGGTGGGTGACGATCCGCTCCGGATGGAGACCCCACCTCGCGAGGTGACCGAGCAGGTCGTCCATGTGCCCGATGGACGTCACCCACGAGCCGTGGAGTGCGACCTGCTTGTGGATGAGCAGCGGGGAGACGTCGAAGGCCACGTCGCCGCCCTCCCCGACGAAGGCGCAGCGCCCTCTCGTCGCGGTGCCGGACAGGGCCAGGTGACGGGCGGCGGGGTTGCCCGAGCAGTCCACCGAGGCGGAGAAGCCGCTCCCGCCGGTCAGCTCCATGAGCCTGGTCTCCGCTTCCCCGTCCGCCATGACCGCCTCGTCCACGAGACCGAGCTCCAGGCCATCTTCAGGCGCTCCGGCGCTACGTCGGTGCCGACGACCGGACCCGCGCCCATGGCTCTTCCGAGCATCGCCGCCGCGAGTCCCACGGGCCCGAGCCCAGTGACGAGCAGGCTGTCCAGCCCCGAGACGTCGAGCCGCAGCAGCGCCTCGTAGGCGGTGCCGAACCCGCACGACACGAGGGCGCCGTCGACGTACGACAGCTGCTCGGGGAGCGGAAGGCAGGTGCTCTCCTCCGCGAGGAGGTACTCCGCGTGCCCGCCGTCGCGCTGCCAGCCGTAGGCCGCACGCGAGGGGTCCGTGCAGCCGATGAGGTAGCCGCGGCGGCACTCGGAGCACATCCCGCAGCCGGAGATGTGGTACACCACCACGCGGTCACCCGGCGTCAGCCTGCGGCATCCGGGCCCGACCGCCACGACCTGGCCACACGGCTCGTGGCCGGCCACGACGCCCTGGTAGGCCTCGGCGCCGGTGCCGAGGTGCTCGCGGTAGATCGCGCGGATGTCGCTGCCGCAGATCGACGACGCCTTCACCGCGAGGAGCACCTGCCCGTGCCCCGGCTCCGGCACCGGCAGGGTCACGTCCTCCACCGAGCTGTTGCCGGGAAGCACGACGCCCCGCATGGTTGCGGTCACGTGGCCGTCTCCCAGGCCTCGAGGGTGGCCCGCGCCCCATGCTCGTGCAGCGACTGCAGCGCCGCCTTGTAGTCGGTGATGAAGCGGACGTCGTCGGCCAGGTCAGCGAAGAGGTCGCGGTCCTCGATGAACGCCAGCGGCTCCGTGCGCTGCCGCCGTGCCCTGGCCATGACGGCATCGCGTCGGCGGTCCACGATCTCGATCGTCGCGCCGTCCTCGTCGACCCCCTCGGCGTACCTCGCCCAGCTGGCGACCACGAGCGCGGAACGTCGGACCGGGCCACCCTTCGCGAGCTCGTCCTGGATGACCGGGACCAGCCACTTGGGGATCCGGTCCGAGCTCTCGGCGCAGAGCCGTGCCAGTGTGTCGCGCACCTCCGGGTTCGCGAACCGTTCGATCAGCTGGTGCTTGTAGACGTCCAGGTTGACCCCTGGCACCGGGGCGAGCGTGGGTGTGGCCTCGTCGTTCATGTAGCCGAGGAGGAACCGGACGAAGAGCGGGTCGCTGCAGACCTCGTGGGCATACCGGTATCCGCTCAGGTAACCCAGGTAGCACAGCGCCTGGTGGCTGGCGTTGAGCAGCCGGAGCTTCATCAGCTCGTACGGCTCGACGTCGGGCACGAGCTGCACACCGACGTCCTCGAACGGCGGGCGACCGTGCGGGAAAGTCGTCCTGGAGGGCCCACTGCGTGAACGGCTCGCACACCACCGGCCAGCCGTCCTGGACACCGAACCGCTCCAGGAGGACGGCACGGTCGGCATCCGCCGTCACCGGCGTGATCCGGTCGACCATGCAGTTCGGGAAGCTGACGTTCGCCTCGATCCAGTCCGCCAGCTCCGGGTTCTTCAGCCGGGCGAAGGCCCCGATCATCCGGTGGGCGACGTCGCCGTTTCCCTGGATGTTGTCGCAGGACATGACCACGAACGGGTCGGTGCCTGAAGCACGCCGCTCGGCGAGCGCCTCGGTGATGAAGCCGAACGCCGTACCCGGGACAGCCCCTTCCTCGAGGTCCGCCTGGATCGCCGGGTCGCTGGGGTCGAACTCACCGGTGACCTGGTTGACGTGGTAGCCGCCTTCCGTGATGGTCAGCGAGACGATACGCACGGCCGGGTCGATCATGCGGTCCAGCACCGACTTGGGGTCATCCGGGGCGAACAGGTAGTCGACGACGGAGCCGATCACGCGCGGCTCGAGGGACCCGTCGGGGTGCTTGAGCACGAGCGTGTACAGGCAGTCCTGGGCGTTCATCACCTCGCTCATGTGGCGGTCCTGGGGCAGCAGGCCGACCCCCGTGATGCCCCAGTCGAGAGCCTTCCCCTCGTTCATCAGGGCGTCGACGTACATCGCCTGGTGTGCGCGGTGGAAGCCACCCACACCGAAGTGCACGATGCCGGTGCGCACAGCCGACCGGTCGTACGCCGGCACCGGGACCGAGCCGCCGATGTCGCCGAGGTTGCGAGAGTTCAGCTCCGTCATGAGTCCTCCATCCACACAGGCCCTCGCGGGCGGCTCGCCGGTACGGCGACGTCCTCGGCGCTCATGACCACGGCCGGACGATCGGCTTGACCGTGAGCGGGTCGGTCCGCCCCGCGGAGAGCGCCTCACCGACCTGGTCGAGCCCGTAGTGCCCTGTCACCAGGCGGTCGAGCTCCACACGCCCGGAAGCCGCGAGGGCGATGGCGGCCGGCCAGGTGTGGGCGTACCTGAACGTGCCGGTGATCGTGAGCTCGTACTCCTGGATGCGGCTGACGGGGAGCGGCATCACGTCGCTTCCCATGCCGACCAGCACGACCCGCCCGGCACGGGCGACCGCCGTCAACGCCTCTGCCGTGGCGGCAGGGTGGCCCGAGCACTCGAGCAGCACGTCCGGCTCGACCCCGGACTCCGCCAGCGACAGCGTGCTGACGTCGACGGTCGACGTGGCGCCGAGGTCGGCCGCGAGCTTCAGCCGGTGCGGGTTGACGTCCGTCACCGTCACCTCCGCCGCTCCCAGCGCCCGTGCCGCCTGCGCCGCGACCAGCCCCACGGGCCCGGCCCCCGTGACGAGGACTCGAGAGCCGGCCGTGACCCCCGCCTTCCGGCAGGCCCACAGCCCCACGGAGAGCGGCTCCAGGAGGGCTGCCGCGTCGTCGCTGAGCGACTCGGGCACGGGGTGCGCGAACTGCTCGTTGACGGCCACCAGCTCGGCGAAGGCGCCGTCGATGGGCGGAGTGGCGAAGAACCGGACGTTCGGACACAGGTTGTAGCGGCCCGCCCGGCACTCCGCGCAGGTGAAGTCCGGCACCCCCGGCTCGAGCGAGACCCGCTCCCCGATCCGAGAACGGTCGACCTGCGCCCCGACCTCGACCACCTCACCCGACGGCTCGTGGCCGAGCACCAGCGGCGACTCGACCGTGTAGCTGCCGATCCGTCCGTGCTCGTAGTAGTGCACGTCCGACCCGCAGACGCCCACGGACCGCACGCGCACCAGCACGTCGTGAGGACCCGGCACCGGGTCGGCACGTTCCTCGACCGCAAGGTCACCGGCGCCACGCAGCACGCTCACACGCATGGACGAGCGTTCCTTCCTGTCAGAGCCCTCGGCACCGGGTCACTTGACGGCACCCAGCGAGAGGCCACGCACCAGCTTGTCCTGGGCGGCGAACCCGGCGATCAGGACGGGCAGGGACACGAGCGTCGCGGCCGCGCAGAGCTTGGCGAGGAACAGTCCCTGGCTGGAGATGAAGCCGACCAGGAAGATCGGAGCCGTCGACGCCCGGACGGCGGTCAGGTTCACGGCGAACATGAACTCGTTCCAGCTGAAGATGAAGCAGATCAGGCTGGTCGCCGCCAGGCCCGGGGCCGCGATGGGGGTGACGATGCTGATCAGCGTCCGGGTGAGTCCCGCACCGTCGACCTGCGCGGCCTCGAGGATCTCCTTGGGCACCTCCGCCAGGAACGACCGCATCATCCACACGGCGATGGGGAGGTTCATCGCCGTGTAGAGGATGACGAGGGTGAAGATGTTGTCGAGCATCCCCAGCTTCTTCACGACGAGGTAGATGGGCAGGAGTGCAGCGATCAAAGGCAGGAACTTGGTGGAGAGGAAGAAGAACATCACGTCGGTCCACTTCTCCACCGGCTTGACGGACAGGGCGTAGGCAGCCGGCACCGCGAGGAGGAGGACCAGCAGGGTCGAGACGACGCTGGCTGTCGCGGAGTTGATGAGGTACGGCGTGACACCGCGGTCGAAGAGCGCGCTGTAGTTGGAGAAGGTGATGGGGGCGAACGGCGAGGGCGGGTTCGTCGCTGCATCCGCCTCGTGGTGCAGGGACGTGATCAGCATCCACACCACCGGCGTGATGAACAGCAGCGTGAGGAACCACGTGAGGATGGCCCAGCCCGGACCTGCCTTCGCGCCGGCGTCCTCCTTCTTCTTCCGGCGTGGCTTGCGAGCGTTCGTGTCGACAGGGGGTGCCGTGGTGTCGGGCTCGACGACGGTGCTCATCGGGACATCTCCTCTTCCTGGAACAGCGACGAGACCACGCGGAGGGCGAAGGTCGCGATGATGATGGTGGCGACCACGACGACGACCCCGGCGGCCGCCGCTTCGCCGTACTCGTACTTCCGGAACATGGTCAGGTAGATCTCGTAGGGCAGGTTGGTGGTTGCCGCACCGGGACCGCCCTGGGTGATCGTGAAGATCGCGTCGAAGGTCTGCACCACGTAGACGGACCCGAGCAGGATCGAGAGCTCGAGGTACTGACGCAGGTGGGGGATCGTGATGAAGCGGAAGGTCTGGAACCCGCTGGCGCGGTCGATCCTGGCGGCCTCGAGCACGTCCTCGGGCTGTGACTGCAGACCTGCGAGGAGGATCAGCATCATGAACGGGGTCCACTGCCAGACCAGAGCCACGATGACCGCCGGCATGGGGAAGGTCGACACCCAGTCGACGACCGGTCCCTGTTCGGCCCCGAACAGCTGCCAGATCCAGTTGAGGGTGCCGTTGAGAAGGCCGTAGTCAGGGTTGTAGATCGCGTGCTTCCAGATCAGTGCCGACGCCACCGGCATGACCAGGAAGGGTGCGATGAGCAGTGTCCTGGCAACTCCCCGGCCCGGGAAGCGCCGGTCCAGCAGGATCGCCAGCAGCAGGCCGAGCAGCACGCTGATGAGCACCACCGAGGTGGTCAGGACGACGGTGTTCACCACCGCCTTGCGCAGGCGCTCATCGGTGAACACCGTGACGTAGTTGTCGAGCCCGGCGAACGACTGGTAGGTGCCCAGCCCGAGGAAGTCCTTCACGCCGGGCTGGAGCACGTTCCAGTTCAGCGTCGAGATCGCGAGCGTGATCAGGAACGGGATCTGAGTCACCACGATCGTGAAGATCAACGCCGGGAGCAGCGGACTCCGTCGCCTCCACCGCTCCCCCTGGCTGAGGGTTCTGCGCCCGTGCCGGCCTTGGTCGGCAGGACTCGTCACTGTGGCCATGCTTCCTCCAACTCCTGCCCATGTGCGAAGAGGGGAGCCCGGAGGGGTGGACCGCCAAGCGTGGTCCACCCCGTCGGGGTCACTGGTAGCTCTTCGCCACGTCGTCGGCGAGCTTCTGCCCGTTGTCGAGGGCCTCCTTGACCGTGCCGCGGCCCGCCATCGCCGCGGCGATGTCCTGCGAGACCTTCGTGCCGAGGTCCTGGAACTCCGGGATCGCGACGAACTGGATGCCGACCGTGGGTCGCGGCTGGACGCCGGGGTCCGTCGGCTTGGCCTCCTCGATCGCCTTGAGCGTCATGTCACCGAAGGCGGCAGCCGCCTTCTTGTACTCAGGGATGGAGTAGGTGCTCTCGCGCTTGCCGGCCGGCACCCTCGACCATCCGAGCTTCTGGCCCGCGAGCTCCTCGTACTCCTTGCTCGACGCCCACAGCATGAACTTGGCGGCGTTGTCGGCCTTCTTCGTGGTCTTGGGCATCGCCCACGCCCACGCCCACAGCCAACCGGAGTTGTCGGTCTCCTTGACCGGGGCGAACACGTAGCCGACCTTGCCGGCAACCTTGCTTACCTCGGAGTCCTCGAGCGACCCTGCAGCGGACGTGGCGTCGTACCACATGGCGACCTTGCCCTGGCTCATCGCGTTGAGGCACTCGGTGAAGCCCGCCTGCGCGGCACCGGGCTCGCCGTGTGCACGGACGAGGTCGACGTAGAAGTTGACCGCGTCGGTGAACTCCGGAGCGTTCACCTCTGCCTGCCAGTCCTTGGTGAACCACGTGCCACCGAAGGTGTTCACGACCGTGGTCAGCGGCGCGAACATCTCGCCCCAGCCCGGGAGGCCGCGCAGGCAGATGCCCTTCATGCCCGGCTCGGCTCCGTCGACCTTGGCCGCCATGTCCGCGACCTGTTGCCACGTGGGACGGTCGGGCATCGTGATGCCCTTCTTCTCGAAGACGTCCTTGCGGTACATCAGGAACGACGACTCGCCGTAGAAAGGCATCCCGTAGAGCTTGCCGTCCTCGCCCGACAGGGACGTGACGATCGGCTTCAGGAGGTCACCCTTGTCGAAGCTCTTGTCGGCGTCGGCATAGGAGTCGAGCTCGTGGAGCCAGCCGTTCTTCGACCAGATCGGCACCTCGTAGGCCCCGATGGTGGCGACGTCGTACTGCCCGCCCTGGGTGGCGATGTCCTGGGTGACTTTGTCGCGCAGCTCGTTCTCGGGAAGGATCGTGTAGTTGACCTTGATCCCGGTGTCCTTGGTGAAGCTGTCCTTGGTGAGCTTCTCGATGTCGACCATCTGGGGGTTGCCGACCATCAGCACGTTGATCGACCCACCTCCGCCGGCACCTCCGTTGCCGCCACCACCACCTGCGCCGGCACAGCCGGCCAAAGCCAGTCCCGCGACGGCGGGGAGCGCCATGGCGACCCCCATGCTCTTCTTGAATGTCATGAGCGCGACTACCTCCCTGGCTTGCCGGGCCCCCGTGCCGTGCCCGACCGTGGTGAGTTGCTGCTGGTCTTGAGTTAGACCCATGGGCGGCCATGACGGTCGCTCGCGGTGCCGCGTCGTGCGACGGCGGATGTGACGGACGTTACTCTCACGCAAAGACCTTGCGCAATGGTTTGCGCGGCGTACGGCATGCCCTGTCTTGGGCATACGCAGGCGAGGTCTGCCGCGGGGTCAGCTCGTCCGGGCGGAGGACGTCGGAGGCGTCAGGGGCCGCTCCTCGAGCGGGCACCCGCACGACTCCCGGTGCACGAAGGTGGGTCGCAGGACCACGCGTCGCGCCGGGATCGACGGGTCCGTGAGCCGGGACAGCACCATCTGCGCGGCCTCGCGCCCCATCGCCTCCGTGGGCTGTGCGACGACGGTCAGGCCGGGGCGGAAGAGGTCGGCCCAGGGGAAGTCGTCGAAGCCGACCAGGGCCAGGTCGCCCGGGACGCTGATACCTGCGTCGCGAGCCGCCCGCATGACACCGAGCGTCATGACGTTGTTCCCGACCACGAGCGCGGACGGACGTTCCGGCAGCTTCAGCAGGGTGGCGAAAGCGGCCTGGGCACCTTCGTCGGTCGAGTCGCCCGACACCATCAGGGCCTTGCTGAAGCGGATGCCGTTGCGCCTCAGTCCCTCGCGGTAGCCGTGGATCCGCTCCTCCGTCGTGCTGAGGCCGGGCTTCCCGCTGATCATCGCGATGCGGCTGTGCCCGCAGGTGACCAGGTGGTCGACCAGCGACGCGGTGGCCTCCTTGCTCTCGGCCACGACCTGGTCGATGTGGGCCGGCGCCGTCCGGTCGATCAGCACCACCGGGACGCGCTGCTGCCGAGCGTGACCGAGAGCGCCGCTCGGATCGGCCGACGGGGCGAGCAGGATGGCGTCGACCCGTCGGTTGAGCAGCTCCGACACGACGCGCAGCTCGTCGACCACCTCGTCGTGCGTGTCGGCGAGGAGAAGGGAGTACCCGGCGCCCGCGAGGGTCTGCTCGATGTTGTGGACGAGGTCGGCGAAGTACATGTTGGACATGGCGGACAGTGCCAGGCCCACCGTCCGGGTGCCCGTCGTGCGCTGTGACCGCACCACGCTGTCCGGCACGTAGCCCGTCTCGGCGATGGCGGCCAGCACCGCGCGCTCGGTCTCGGGCGCCACCGAGCGGGTGCGGTTGACCACGTGGGAGACGGTCGTGACCGAGACGCCCGCCATACGGGCGACGTGGGTCATCGCAACGGGGCGACGCGATCCGCTGCCTGCCATGGGTGCAGGCTAGCAATGCTTTGCGCAATGTGGATCACCCGTTGTGGGCCAGTGGTCCATGCGGCGTCCCGGCGGAGGCGGCCGGCCCCGTCGCCGCGGCTGATGTCGATGTGTCCGATCTGAAGCGCATCGCGGTCGAGGGATCTTAATCTGGGCCGTGGAGCAGTTTCCGCGTGCTGGAACCAAGGGGGACACCTTGAAGAAACTCGTCAGTCTCGTCGCAGCCTTCCTCTGCGCTGCCGCGCTGGTCGGGTGTGAAGGTGAGCCGTCCTCGCCATCCAAGCCTCAAGGCGGCAGCTCGGCGGAGGAGACGCAGTCCGAGTCGCCGGGCAAGGCACAGGGATCGCCGACCGAGGCGGAGGACAAGACGGCGGCAACGCTCGTCAAGAGCGGGTTCGGCCAGGACGGCCAGTTCGTCTGGGTGACGTCGCTCGTCCACAACGACTCCGAGACCGTCGGGCAGACGGTGACCGTGCACTTCGACCTGAAGGATGCCAAAGGCAAGCGGTTGAAGTCGGTCGACCAGACCGGATCGTTCACCCGGGTGGGTGAGGACCTTGCGGTGGGCACCCAGCTGAGCGTGCCCCTCAGGACCGAGGTTGCCACCGTCAAGGCGAGCCTCGACGTCGAGGACAAGGGCGCAGCCCCGGCCACCCCGTTCCCCGAGATGCCCGTGTCCGGGATGAAGGTCGTCAAGACCGACTACGGCTCCTGGACGATGCGCTTCAAGGTCGCCAACCCCACGACCAGGCCCGTGCAGAGCCCGAAGATCGGCGTCATCTGCTACAACGACCGGGGCAAGATCATCGGCGGAGCGAGCGCCTATCCAGCAGTGGTGCGGCCGAACGGCGAGACGGCAGTCGAACCCGTCGGCGCCATCGTCTCCGGGAAGCCGGCCAAGTGCGAGGCATACGTGTCGCCGATGTGACCGCGCGGTTTCGTTGGTACCCCCGGTCGGACTCGAACCGACACTGAAAGGTTTTTAAGACCTCTTCCTCTGCCATTGGGATACGGGGGCGGGCGAACTCAAAGATAGGTCTTGCGGGGGTAGATCGCGTGCGCACCCACGGCGCGGTCCAGGAACAGCAGTCCGTCGCAGTGGTCGATCTCGTGCTGCAGGGCGCGCGCCTCGAAGGCATCGGCGCTGATCTCGACACGTTCCCCGGTGACCGGGAGCAGACCGGCGACGACGACGCGGGTGGCCCGCTTCACGTCACCGGTGAAGTCCGGGACGCTCATGCAGCCCTCGCGCGCCTTCTCGTTGCGTGATGCCTGCACGACCTCGGCGTTGCAGAGCACGAAGGTGCCGTGGTGGCTGCGTGTCTTGGGGTGCTCGGTCACGTCGACGCAGAACATCTTCACCCCGACGCCCACCTGTGGGGCCGCCAGCCCGACACAGCCGGGCGAGACCCGCATCGTCGCGACCAGGTCGGCTGCGAGCTGCACCATCTCGGGGTCGGCCGGGTCGACCTCCGCGCCCACCCGCGAGAGGACGGGCGCCGGTGCGTGTACGACGTCGAGGACACGTCCCTCGACCGGGAGGTCCTTCTCCGTCCAACGGCCGACGGCATCGTCGACGGGGCCTGGGCTCCCAGGGCTCACAGCTCGTCGCTCTCCACCTGGCGCAGGCTCACCCCGACGCCGAGCTCGTCCCCGGCCCGGCGCAGCGCCGCCTGCAGGCCGTCCACGTCACTGCCCTCCGGCAGGTCGACCTCGGCTGCGAGGACGTACAGGCCACCTGCCAGCCTGGTGGTGAGGTCCGTGATGTTGCCGCCGACGCGCGCCACCTCGCCGGTGAGCGAGGAGACGATGCCGGCCCGGTCGCCGCCGTGGACGGTGAGAACGTACGTCGACCCGACCGAGTGCGGCTCGGGCTCGTCGACCATCTCCCGCACCGTGACCGTCAGGGAGCCGTCCTCGGTCAGCGCCGCGAGCGCATCGTCGATCTCGGCGGAGTCACGCTCCCCGGCGCAGATCAGCATCATCGCGAAGTGGCCGCGCAGCAGCGTCATCGTCGAGTCCTCGATGTTGAGCCCGAGCTCGGCGAGGATGCGCGTGGTCTCGGCGATGATGCCGGGGCGGTCATGCCCCATGACGGTGATGGCTTGCAGGGTCACGCGGCTCATCCTTCCACGTCGGTTGGCCCGCCGACACCGCCGACACCGCCGACACCGGCGACGGCCGCGGCACGGGCGAGCACCGCGTCGAGCATCGGCTCGGTGAGCTTGCCGGTGAAGGTGTTCTGCTGCGAGGGGTGATAGCTGCCCAGCAGCACGACCTCCCGCCCGTCCGGCGCCGTCACGGACACCTCTACCGCATGACCGAACTTCGGCTTGGGCCTCGGCACGTCGTAGTCGAGCGCCCGGAAGGTCCGCAGGGCTGCGTCCCAGCCGTACGACCCGAGGCACACGACCGCCCGCAACGAGCCTGCGACGAAGGAGACCTCCTTCAGCAGCCAGGGCGCACACGCGTCGCGCTCGTCGGTCGTCGGCTTGTTGTCGGGCGGGGCACAGCGCACGGTGGCGACCATCCGCGCCCCGACCAGCCTCTGGCCGTCCCCTGAGTGCAGCGACGTCTCCTGTGTCGCCAGGCCGACCCGGTGCAGCGCGGCGAAGAGCCAGTCGCCGGAGCGGTCGCCGGTGAAGATCCGGCCCGTCCGGTTCCCCCCGTTCGCGGCGGGCGCCAGGCCGAGGATGAGCACGCCCGGGTCGGCCGCGCCCCACCCTGCCACCGGCCGGCCCCAGTACGGCTCCCCCGCGAACGACGCACGCTTCTTCTCCGCGACCTCCTCACGCCACCTCACCAGGCGGGAGCAGGCCCGGCAGACCGAGACGTCCGCGTCCAGGTCGTCCAGGCTCGCCGCCGCCCCGGAGAGGGCGATCACGTCGGCCGGTGTGCGCGCCACGGGCGTGTCCGCGGCGGCTGGGTCGTCCGGCCAGCCGGTCCCCGGAGGCACCGGGCTCGGGAACGGCTCCCCGGTCAGCGGGTGCGGGAGGGGTACGTCGGACATGCCTCCCATCCTGTCAGTGCGGCCACCCCCGCACGGGCGGGCACACGCGTCAGGCGATGGACCAGGCGATGCCGTCGAGGATGTCGGCCTCGGAGACGAGCAGGGTGCTGACCGTCGTACGCCGGAGCACCTCGTCGAGGATCAACGCCCCCGCACCGATCACGTCCGCGCGTCCCGGGTGCATGTAGGGCAGGGCCCGTCGTTCGGCGACGGTCATGGCGAGCAGTGACTCGGTGAGAGCGTGCACGTCGGACACCGCGAGCTCCGCCTGGTCGATGGCGGCGCGGTCGTACTCCTTCAGGCCCAGGACCCCTGCCGCGACCGTCGTGATCGTGCCCGCGACACCGATCACGGTGCGCGCCTCCCCCAGGGGTACGTCGGACGCGGCGATCGCCGAGGCGATGGCGGATGCGGCGGCGGCCACCTCGTCCGGGCCGGGTGGGTCGGACGGGAGGTGCCGCTCGGTCATCCGGACCGACCCGATGTCGAGGGACTGCGCCGCCCTGAGCCCGGCCATGATCCGTCGCCGAGGATGAGCTCGGTCGAGCCCCCGCCGATGTCCACCACGAGGAACGGCGCGTGGAGGTCCTTCCCGGCGAGCCCGCGGGTGGCGCCGTCGTAGGACAGCTGGGCCTCCTCGGCCCCGGTGACGACCTCGGGACGCACGCCGAGCCGGGACTCGACGCCGACGGCGAACTCCTCGGAGTTGTCGGCGTCGCGCGCCGCCGACGTCGCGCAGAACCGGATCGCGTCGACGTCGTAGGCGGCCACGACGACGGCGTACTCGTCGATGGCCGCGAACGCCCGCTGCAACGCCTCGTCGGCGAACCTGCCGGTCCGGTCGACGTCCTGTCCGAGCCGGACCATCCGCATCTCGCGGACCAGCTCGTGCTCGTGCCCGGTCGCCGGGTCCAGGTCCGCCACGAGCAGCTTGATGGTGTTGGTGCCGCAGTCGACGGCTGCGACACGTGTCATTCGGCCGGGACCTCGACGCACGGACCCGCCGCCCAGAACTCGCCGAGCAGGTCGAGCACCTCGTCGCCGAGCGGGTTCACTCCCCGGCCCTGCGCGAGCGACTGTCCCGCGAGGACGTGCAGGCACTTCACTCGGGTCGGCATGCCGCCTGCGGACACGCCGTGGATCTCGGGGACCTCGGCGATCTCCTCGCGGTAGGCGAGGTACGCCTCGTGCGCCCGGCGATAATCCGCCGCGAGCTCCTCGTCGGCCTCGAGCCGTTCGGACATCTCCTTCATCAGCCCTGACGCCTCGAGCGTGCCGATCATCGACGCGGCTCGCGGGCAGGTGAGGTAGAAGGTCGTGGGGAAGGGTGTGCCGTCGTCGAGCCGCGGCTCGGTGGCCACGACGTCGGGGTTCCCACACGGGCACCGGTGCCCGATCGCGTGGATGGAGCGTGGCGGACGACCCAGCTGGGCCTCGATGATCGCCTCGTCGTGATCCCCGACAGCCGTCACTGCTTCCTCTTCTTCGGCGGGTCGATCTCGTCGACCGGGTTCGGCACGTCCTGGGGGTTCCCGGCCGCCTCCATGGTCTGCCAGGCGGTGTCCCACCAGGCCGGCTTGTTCTCGACGTCGATGCCGCTGGGGTCGGACAGCGTGTCCTTCTGGTCCAACGGCTTCCCGTTCTCGCCGATCACCTGGAACGCGATCTCCCCGGGCATCACCCAACCGAGGCGCTGCGTCGCCTGCGCCTCGAAGAAGGCGGGGTCCCGCCAGCGCCGCTTCTCACGCTGCAGCGCGGCGATGTTGTCCTCGGACTCGGCGATGCTGTTGCGCAGGGACTCCAGATGCTGCTTCTGCTCGAGGTAGGCCCGCATGCTCGAGGCGTAGGAGACCGCGAGCACGGCGAGCACGAGCACCAACACCACGGCGCGGCCGGTGAACCGAGGACGCGGCGGCCGCTCGACAGGAGCGGTGCGGGGCCGTCCGGCGCCCGTCCGACCGGCGGGACGGGACGCCGGACGCGCCCCAGCCCTCGGTCGCGACGGGCGGCTCGTCGCCGCGCCGGGACGAGACCCCCGGGACGACGACGAAGGTCGGTTGGTCGGCACGGGCTGGCTAGCTGCGACCGAAGCGAGGGAAGGCACCACGACCCGCGTAGCGTGCGGCGTCGTCGAGCTCCTCCTCGATGCGCAGGAGCTGGTTGTACTTCGCCACGCGCTCGGAGCGCGCAGGGGCACCGGTCTTGATCTGGCCGCAGTTGGTGGCGACGGCGAGGTCGGCGATCGTGGTGTCCTCGGTCTCGCCGGACCGGTGGCTCATCATGCAGCGGAAGCCGTTGCGGTGCGCGAGGTCCACGGAGTCGAGGGTCTCGGTGAGCGTGCCGATCTGGTTGACCTTCACGAGCAGCGCGTTGGCCGACTGCTCGGCGATGCCGCGGCCGAGTCGCTCCACGTTGGTGACGAAGAGGTCGTCACCGACGATCTGGATCTGCTCGCCCAGCACGGCGGTCAGGGCGGCCCAGCCCTCCCAGTCGTCCTCGCTCAGCGGGTCCTCGATCGAGACGATCGGGTACGACGCGACGAGGTCGCTGTAGTAGGCCTGCATCTGCTCGGCCGACTTGGCCGCACCCTCGAACTGGTAGGCACCGTCGGAGTAGAACTCGGTGGCCGCGACGTCGAGCGCGAAGGCGATGTCCTCGCCGACCTTCAGGCCGGCCTTCTCGACCGCGGTCGTGATCAGGTCGAGCGCCTCGCGGTTCGAGGCGAGGTCCGGGGCGAACCCACCCTCGTCGCCGAGACCGGTGGAGAGTCCGCGCTCCTTGAGCACCGACTTGAGCGCGTGGTAGACCGAGGCCCCCTGCTGCAGGGCGTCGCGGAAGGTGGGAGCACCGATCGGCGCGATCATGAACTCCTGGATGTCCACGCCGGTGTCGGCGTGGGCGCCACCGTTGAGGATGTTCATCATCGGCACGGGCAGCAGGTAGGCGTTCGGCCCTCCGACGTACCGGAAGAGCGGGAGCTCGGCCGAGTCCGCCGCCGCACGGGCAACCGCGAGCGAGACGCCCAGGATCGCGTTCGCGCCGAGCTTCGCCTTGTTCGGAGTGCCGTCGAGCTCGAGGAGCCTCTGGTCGACCAGCCGCTGTTCGGAAGCCTCGAAGCCCACGAGCTCGGGACCGATCGCGTCGAGGACCGCGTCGACGGCCTTCTCGACCCCCTTGCCGCCGTAGCGCGAGCCGCCGTCGCGGAGCTCCACCGCCTCGAACGCGCCGGTGGACGCACCCGAGGGCACCGCCGCACGGCTCACGGTTCCGTCGTCGAGTGCGACCTCGACCTCAACAGTGGGGTTTCCACGCGAGTCGAGAATCTCGCGTGCGCCGACAGCCTCGATGGACGCCACGGTGTGCTCCTAGCCCGGGGGTGATAACTGGTCGGGGCCAGCCTAACGTCGGCGTAGCGTCTCCCCCGGCAGGGCTCGCCCCTGGACGCCAGGGGCGAGCCGGTGCGGGGTCAGTCGTGCGGGAGGGTCTCCATGAGCTCGTCGATCGCGGTGTCGAGGTCGATGTGGTCCGACTCCGCTCCCCGGGGGCACGGTGGCCGTCATCATGTCCACGAAGCACTGGACCTCGCGGGCCGGCACCACGACGACCGCGGCACCGTGCGGGGAGTACAGCTCCAGGTGGACGGTGGCCAGCCCGTTCTCGTCCAGGTCGGGTCGCACGTGCACGTCGCCGCTCCCGACCGGCTCGTAGAGGCCGACCCGCAGCAGGTCACGGCCGAAGGTCCAGCTGACGGTGGCGCCGCCGGTCAGGAACTTCGCCGTCGCGGCGTACGGGGACCGCGGGTCGTAGTGCAGCTCGACCTCGAGGGGCTCGGCCCCCTGCGCGTCGATGAGCTTCGTGGTCAGCGAGTGGCTGACCGCTCGTGGGGACGTGTCACCTGGACGGTCCGACACTTCGTCGCCTCTCTTTCGTCGTGGGAGGACCGGCGTTCACCGGGCCAGCGAAGAATGTTTACAAGGACTACGGCCACCCCGCCAATCGGGTCAGTCCGATCCGTCACCTTTGCCTCAGAACGCCCCGGCACCGTGTGACCCGAAGAACGACGCAGCGTGAAGAGATGAACGACTGCGTCGACGATCGGTTACACCGCCTGTCCCCCGAGTAACCAATCGACGGCGACGTCGTTGAAGGGTCAGGAACCTTGGGAGGACTTTCATGATGAGCTCATTCGACGTCGACCTGAACGATGACGAGCTGAACGACGAGATCCAGCTCCTGGCGGAGCTCATGGTGATCGCCTCGGAGTCCTCGACGGCCCTGGATCCCCGCATCGTCGACGAGACCCTCGGCGTCCACCCCGAAGCCGGCGCCGGCTTCCCTACCCAGCGAGCGCAGTCCTCCAGGTAGCCAGGTCCAGCACGTAGCCCTTGCGTTCGTGTCGCCGCAGGGGCTCGTCGGTGAGGTGGAACCCTGCTGCTCGGGCGACGCCGTTGCTGGGCTCGTTGCCCACGGCGATGGTCAGCTGCGCCTCGGAGTACCCCATGGACGCGGCGAGCGGCAGCAGGGCGCGCACGGCGCGAGCGGCCAGCGACCTCCCGCGGAACGCCGCGCCGACCGCGTAGCCGAGCTCGCACACCCGCTCGGACTCCGTCGGGAAGAGCAGCACCTCCCCCAGGGGCGCCACGCCGTCGACGGTGATGGCGAGCTGCCACCTTCCGGTGTCCCGGGCACTCCGGGCACGCTCGAAGTACCCCAGAGCCACGGTCTCGTCGAAGGGCGACGGCAGCGGCGTCCACCGGTCGACCTCGGCGTCGTCGAACAGCGCGACCATCGCAGGCACGTCCTCCCTGCGCCACTCCCGGAGCACCAGCCCCTCTGCCCGGATCACGACCGGTCCGCCGGAGCTCGCAAGGTGCCTCACGCGGCCGGTCAGCGGGACTCGGCCGTGCGTACGGCGTCCGCCAGGCGTCGTACGGCGTCGCGCAGCTCCTGCTCGGCGTCCAGGCCGGCCGCGCGGGCCTCGACCACCAGGGCGAGCAGCCGGTCACCGAGCGGTGCCGCCGTGCCGGGGCTCGACCCGGGTGTCACCCCCACGCGGCCGGCCCGGCTCAGGGTCTTGTCCGCGAGAGCGAGCGCCGGCAGGGCCTGGGGGATCCCGTCCAGCACGGAGCCCCGCCCCTTCTCGGCGGCCTTGAGATGCTCCCAGTTCCGCTCCACCTCGGCCGCGTCCTCGACGTCGAGGCCGGCGAACACGTGCGGGTGACGGTGCACGAGCTTGTCGACGATCCCGCCGGCCACGTCGTCGATCGTGAAGGGCTCGTCCGCGTCCTCGGACGCGATCCGGGCGTGGAAGTACACCTGCAGCAGCAGGTCACCGAGCTCCTCGCGCAGGTGGTGGTAGTCGCCGGTCTCGATGGCCTCGAGCGTCTCGTAGGTCTCCTCGAGCAGGTACTTCGCGAGCGACTCGTGGGTCTGCTCCCGGTCCCAGGGACAGGAGGTGCGCAGCCGGTCCATGACGGTGACCAGGTCGAGCAGGCGCGCTCCGGGCACGTCGTACGACGCATGGAGCACCTCGACCTCCGGCGGGTTCTCGGCGGTCATGATGCCCTCGGCCAGCGAGGAGGGGAACGACGTGGCCTCCTCGTCGGTCGCCAGCCACACGACGTCCTCACCGGCCGCGAGCGCCAGCAGGTCCTGAACCGACGCCGTGGCCAGCACGTCCACGCGGTGGCCGGCTGCCGTGACCGCACGGAAGACCGGCGCCCGGTCATCGGACGCCAGCACCCGCTGCGCGGAGGCGACAGCCTGCCAGGCGGACCACGACATCAGCCCCGGAGCGACCCGGGGACTGGTGACCAGGAAGGTCAGTGGCACTGCTGCGAGGCGGGCAGGGAGGCGACGAACGCGTCGCCCGGCTTCGCGCGGTTACCGGCCCGGGCGCTGCTCGACTGGGCCACCGAGAGCGCGGTGCCGCCGGGCTTGTACGTGCCGTTCTCGAAGCGGCCGTAGCGAGGATCGACCTCCACGTCGAGGGTCTTCACGTACTCGTCGCGCAGCCGCTTGCCCTCGCCGACCGCCTGGTTGTCGCTGGCTTTCTGTCCGAGGGACTTCTTCCCTGCCTCGAGCAGGATCAGCTGGCCCTCGGCGTAGTTCTTCAGGGCGCTCCGGAAGTCGGCGCGCTGGTCCTTGGGCAGCATCGCGAAGCCGGCCTCGTTCTGCGCGAGGGCCTGCGACACCTGCTGCGGGTTGGCCTTCACGCCCTCGTGCTCGCCGAACTGCTTCGAGAGCTCGCTCTCCAGCATGATCTGCATCGCGAGCTGCCGAGCGCCGCGCGTGGGCAGCGTCGGCGCCTGGGCGTTCGAGGCCTTGGCGGAGGCGAGGTTGGCCGAGCACACCGCCACGGCCACGTCGTCCAGCTCGTTGGTCGAGATCTCCGCCGATCCGACCACGGCCGCGGCGCCGGGATGGACCCCACAGCCCGCGAGCAACGCCACCCCCGCTGCCAGAGCAGCAAGCTTCCCCCTGCGTCCTGCGACCAACACTGTGACTCCTCGTTCGACCTCTGGCTCGCTGCGGCTACGGCTCAGCTGCTCGGACTCAGCCGACCGGGGTGGGCTGACGGTCGATGACCGAGTCCACCACCTGCCGTGCCCACGCGAGCAGCTCCTCGTCCCGGATGGGCGGCCCTCCCACCGTGGTGGGCATGGGCCGGGGCACCAGCATCGTACGCACGCCGGGCTTGACGATGCTGCGCGGGTAGAGCCGGTCGACCCGCACCTTGCCCGAGTCCGGCAGGTCGACGGGCGCGAACCGGAGGTACTTGCCCTGGAGCGTGATGTCGGTGAGCCCGGCGCGCCGGGCCCGCGCCCGGAGGCGTGCGACCTCCAGCAGGCTCGCCACGGGGGCGGGCGGCTCGCCGTACCTGTCGAGCAGCTCCTCGCGGATCGCCGTGACGTCCTCGTCGGTGCGCACCTCGGCGAGCCGCTTGTACATCTCGAGCCGCAGCCGCTCGGACGGCACGTAGTCGTGCGGCAGGTGGGCGTCGATCGGCAGCTCGATCTTCACCTCGACGACGAGCCTCCTCCTCGTAGGCGTCGACCCTTGAACTCCGCGACGGCCTCGCCGACGAGGCGGACGTAGAGGTCGAAGCCGACGTCGGCGATGTGACCGGACTGCTCCCCGCCGAGCAGGTTGCCCGCGCCCCGGATCTCGAGGTCCTTCATGGCGATCGCCATGCCGCCGCCGAGGTCGGAGTGCTGCGCCAGCGTGGCGAGGCGCTCGTGGGCGGTCTCGGTCAGTGGCTTGTCGGCGGGGTACAGGAAGTACGCGTAGGCACGCTCACGGCCTCGGCCGACGCGGCCACGGAGCTGGTGGAGCTGGGAGAGGCCGAGCATGTCGGCCCGCTCGATGACCATCGTGTTCGCGTTGGACACGTCGAGACCCGACTCCACGATCGTCGTACACACGAGCACGTCGAAGCGCTTCTCCCAGAAGTCGACCATCACCTGCTCGAGCTGGTGCTCGCCCATCTGCCCGTGCGCGACACCGACCCGGGCCTCGGGCACGAGCTGCCTGATCCGGGCCGCGGCCTTCTCGATCGAGTT
This sequence comes from uncultured Actinomycetota bacterium, assembly GCA_963721165.1. Classification (GTDB taxonomy): domain Bacteria; phylum Actinomycetota; class Actinomycetes; order Propionibacteriales; family Nocardioidaceae; genus Nocardioides_C. The sequence continues at coordinate 58,748 of CAVRIE010000017.1, forward strand.
CACCCGGTTGTGGATGTAGAAGACCTGCCCCTCGCGCAGCAGCTCGCGGCGGATGGCTGCGGTGACCTGGCGGTCCTCGTACGCGCCGACGTAGGTCAGCACCGGGTGCCGCTCCTCGGGCGGGGTGGTGATCGTCGACATCTCGCGGATGCCGGTGATCGCCATCTCCAGCGTGCGCGGGATCGGCGTCGCGGACATCGCGAGCACGTCGACGGAGGTCCGCAGGCGCTTCATCGCCTCCTTGTGCTCGACACCGAAGCGCTGCTCCTCGTCGACGATGACCAGGCCGAGGTTCTTGATCTTGATGTCGGGGTTGAGCAGCCGGTGCGTGCCGATCACGATGTCCACGCTGCCCTCGGCCAGGCCGTCGACGACCGCCTTGGCCTCCGTGTCGGTCTGGAACCGCGACAGGCCCTTGAGCACGACCGGGAAGCCGCCCATCCGCTCGGCGAACGTCGAGAAGTGCTGCTGCACGAGCAGCGTGGTCGGCACGAGCACGGCGACCTGCTTGCCGTCCTGGACGGCCTTGAAGGCAGCGCGTACCGCGATCTCGGTCTTGCCGTAGCCGACGTCGCCGCAGACCAGCCGGTCCATCGGCATGAGCTGCTCCATGTCGCGCTTGACCTCGTCCACCGTCGAGAGCTGGTCGACGGTCTCGACGAACGGGAAGGCGTCCTCGAGCTCGCGCTGCCACGGCGTGTCGGGGCCGAAGGCGTGGCCCTTGGTGGCCTGCCGGGCGGCGTAGAGCTTGATCAGCTCGGCCGCGATCTGGCGCACGGCCTTGCGGGCGCGGTTCTTGCGCTTGGTCCAGTCGCTACCGCCGAGGCGGTCCAGGCTGGGCTGCTCGCCCCCGACGTACCTGGTCACCTGGTCCAGCGTGTCGGCGGGGACGTAGAGCCGGTCCGGCGGCGCACCGCGCTTCGACGCGCCGTACTCGAGCACGAGGTACTCCCGGGTCGCGCCCTGCACCGTGCGCTGCGCCATCTCCACGTAACGGCCGACCCCGTGCTGCTCGTGCACCACGTAGTCGCCGGGCTTGAGCTCGAGCGGGTCGATCTGCTTCTTGCGCCTGGTCGGCATCCGGCGCATGTCCTTCGTCGAGGAGCGCTGGCCGGTGAGGTCGTCACCCGTGAGTACGGCGAGGCACTGCTCGTCGTCGATGAACCCGTGGTCGAGGCAGGCGGTCGAGACGTGCACCAGGCCCGGCTCCGGCTCGGTGTCGAGGGTCTCGACCAGCCGGGCCGGGACGTCGTGCTCCTTCAACACCTCCACCATGCGCTGGGCGGGACCGTGGCCCTCGTTCAGCAGCACCACGCGGGAGCCGTTCGTGAGCCACTGCCTGATGTCGCCGACCGCATGCTCGATGTCGCCGCGGTACGCCTCCACCGGCCGGAGGTCGAGGGTGCGCGACTCCACGGCGCCCACCTCGGCGTCGACGCCGGAGTCCACGATCTCGCCGAGCTCGTCGCGCAGCGGCTGCCGGTTGACGTCCGCGGCGTCGGGGTCGAGGCCGAACGGCGAGATGCTCCACCACGGCTTGTCCTGGGCGAGGCTCAGCGCCCGGACGTCGGCGAGCGAGCGGTACGACGCGGCACCGAGGTCGACCGGGGCCTGGCCCCCTCCCGCTGCGGCAGCCCAGGAGGCGTGCAGGAACTCCTCGCTGGTCGCGACCAGGTCGTGGGCGCGGCTGCGGGCACGTTCGGGGTCGAGCACGAGGACGTGGGTGTTCTCGGGCATCAGGTCGACGAGCATCTCCATGTCGTCGACCAGGGCGGGAGCCAGCGACTCCATGCCCTCGACGGCGTGGCCCTCCGCCATCTTCTCGGCGATCTCGTGGAGCTCGGGGTGGCTCTCACCCAGGGCGCGCGCCCGACGTCGTACCTCGTCGGTCAGGAGCAGCTCACGGCACGGCGGCGCCCACAGCCGCGGGACCGGCTCGAGGGAGCGCTGGTCGGCCACGGAGAACGACCGGATCTCCTCGACCTCGTCACCCCAGAACTCCACGCGCAGCGGGTGCTCCTGGGTCGGCGGGAACACGTCGATGATGCCGCCCCGGACCGCGAACTCCCCGCGCTTCTCCACGAGGTCGACGCGCGTGTACGCCGCACCGGCCAACCGGCGTACGACGTCGTCGAGGTCTGCCTCGTCACCGACGCTGAGCTCGACCGGCTCGAGGTCGGCGAGCCCCTTGACCTGCGGCTGGAGGATCGACCGGACGGGGGCGACGACCACGCGGACGGGACCGTTGCTCGGGTCCGTGCCGGGGTGCTTGAGGCGACGCAGCACCGCGAGCCGGCGGCCCACGGTGTCCGAGCGCGGTGAGAGCCGCTCGTGCGGGAGCGTCTCCCAAGCGGGGTAGTAGGCGACCGAGTCGGGGTCCACGAGGTCGCCGAGGTAGGTGACGAGGTCCTCCGCCTCGCGCGCGGTCGCCGCCACCGCGAGGACGGTGCGGCCGGCGTCGACGAGGCCCTTGACGACGAACGGGCGCAGCGCGGTGGGACCGGTGAGGTCCAGCGCGCGCACGGACCCGTCTCGGGCGTCCTCCATGGTGGAAGCCAGGACCTTGTCGCGCAGGACCAGGTCGGCCAGACCCTTCAGGCTCAACTCGTGCTCTTTCTGCCGAGAACAGGTGCGGACAACACACGCGCCCCCTGTCTGCGGGGACGAGGGGGTAGGTGGACGAGTCTACGCCGCGTGCGAGGCGGCGACCCGAGCCCGATCGCGGGCGGGCGCCCGCACCATGACGACCGAGACCGCGACGAGCCACACCACGAACGCCGGGTAGGGCAGGAAGCCGACCAGCCCGTCGGGTGACATCGGGCCGTCGGCGACGGCGATGCTCAGCAGCGGCACCAGGTGGAGCAGGGCTGCGGCCGCCGAGACCCACCCGAGCCAGGTGGGCACCCTGCGCTCGTTCAGCCCGCGCTCATTCAGCCCGGGCTCATGGTGTCCGGGCTCATGGTGCCCGGGCTCGCGCAGCCCGGCGAGCGCCACCGCTGCGAGCACGATCACGAGCGGGAGGTTCGCCACGAGCAGCAGGACGGTCATCAGGTCGCCGAGCGTGGCCACGACGCCTGGTGCCACGCCGTCCGACGCGGCGCGGGCCATCGTCACCTGGATCGCCTGGGCGGTGAGGCTCATGGCGACCCACACCGCGCCGGCGGCGAGGGTCGTGCGCGCCAGGGCGGGGGCGTCGTCGAGCAGCGCCCGGACGCCGCCGAACAGCAGCAGGAGCAGCCCGCTGCTGGTCACGAACAGCAGGCTCTGCGTCAGCAGCGCCGCGTGGTTCGTGACCACCCAGGTGGTGTACTCCGCCGGCGCCGCGGTCATCACGTCCGCCGAGGCACGCTCGAACGCGACCGCGGCTCCGCTCACGACAAGGGCGGCGAACCCGAACAGGCCACCGACACGGACGGCGTCGGTCCTCATGACTCCAGGCTGCGGGAGCCGAGCCTCCCCGGCCAGAGCCGAACGTCCCTGCGGTCAGGCAGGCGGGTGCTCGGCCCAGTAGCGCTTGACGAAGCCGGTGATCTGCTCGGCGAGCTCGGGGCGGCACACGAGGAGGTCGGGCAGCAGCACGTTCTCCTGGTTGTACTCCAGCTTCGCCCCGTCCGCGCGGCTGGTGTGCAGGCCGGCGGCGCGGGCGACGGCGACGGGCGCTGCGGAGTCCCACTCGTACTGGCCGCCGGCGTGGACGTACGCGTCGGTCACGTCGCGGGCGACCGAGATCACCTTCGCACCCGCAGAGCCCATCGGCACCAGCTCGGCGTCGATCTCCTCCGCGAGGGCCTTGACGAACTCCGGCGGGCGGGTGCGGCTGACCGCGATCCGCGGACGCTCGCTGGTCCGGGGAGGTACGACGGGCGGCTCCCCTGTGTTGAACGTGGTGCCGAGACCCGGCTGGGCCACCGCACCGGCGACGAGGTCGCCGTCCTCCCACAGCGCGACGTGCACCGCCCAGTCGTCGCGGGGCGGCTCGGAGAACTCGCGGGTCCCGTCGAGCGGGTCCACGATCCACACGCGCCGGGAGGACAGGCGGGTCTTGTCGGCGATGCTGGCGGCGCTCTCCTCGCTGAGGACGGCGTCGTCCGGGCGGTGCTCGGCGAGCAGGCGCATCAACAGCTCGTGGGCGGCGCGGTCGCCGGCGTCCTTGAGCTCCTTGCCCTCGAGGCCCTGCTCGCGGACCTTCGTCAGCAGCTCACCGGCGACGGTGGCGGTCCAGGCGGCGAGCACGTGGTCGTCGTGGGCCGCCTCTGCCGGCGGCTGTCCTGCGTCGAAGTCGGTGTCAGACATCGACCTAGCCTCTCACGCGCCCTTCACCGGTCCGCACCGCCCGAGGGCTCAAGGGTGCATGTACAGCAGGTCGTCGAGTCGCCCCTGTGACGTGAGCTGGTTGACACGTTGGAGTCTCACGAACCGCGGGCCGTCGAAGTCCTCGGCGGTGAGGCCGATCCTTCTCATGTTGTCCGCCAGCTCGGCGATCCCGTCGACGTAGGTCCACTGCGGGTCGAACGACGGCAACATCCGGTTGATCTTGGTGAAGGCGACCCGGTAGTCGCGCTTGTCAGGAGCCGCGCCCTCGGCGAAGGTGATCGGGACGTCGAACGCTCCGGCAACCGCTGAGGCGATCTCACGGATCTGGACGACGTCCTTGTCCCGCCCAACGTTGAACGCCTCGTCGTGCACCAGTTCTCGAGGTGCCTCCAGCACGGCGAGGAAGGCCCTGGCGATGTCCTGCGCGTGCACCAGCGGCCTCCAGGGGCTGCCGTCGCTCTGAAGGTGGACCTCCCCGCGTGTGAAGGCGGCACCGGTCAGGTTGTTAACCACGATGTCCGTGCGCAGCCGTGGCGACGAGCCGTAGGCGGTCGCGTTGCGCAGGTACGTGGGGCTGAAGTCGTCGTCGGCGAGCCTGCTGATCTCCAGTTCCGCACGGACCTTGCTCTCGCCGTACGGCGTCACGGGGTTGAAGGGGCTCTCCTCGGAGACGGGCGCTTCGCCGGCCGCGCCGTAGAGCGAGCACGAGGACGAGAACAGGAACCGCGGGACGCCCGCTGCCTTCGCCGCCCGCGCCATGTGCGCGGCCCCGTCGGCGTTCACGGAGTAGGTCGCCTCGGGATTGAGGTGTCCGACGGGGTCGTTTGAGATGGCAGCCAGGTGGACCACGGCGTCGAAGCCGGCCAGGTCTGAAGGCTCGGCCGCACGGACATCTCCGGTGCGCGAGAGGTAGCCGCCCGGTTGCTCACCGAAGTCGCACCCGTCGTACCACCCCGCGTCGAGGCCCTCGACCTCGTGGCCGGCCTCCATCAGGAGCGGGACCAGCACGGCGCCGATGTATCCACGGTCACCGTCTACGAGAACGCGCATGGGAACTCCTCAGCTGGTTGTGGTTCGATCCTGGGGCTGCGCCGCCGCCTGCTTCAGTCCGAGGAGGACCTTGGCGGCCTCGAAGCCCTCGGCGTACCGGCTCCGGCTCTCCACTCCGCGAACCCGCATGAGGCCGAGATAGAGCTCGTCGTCCCACCAGTCGCGACCGACCTGGGAGGGGAAGCTCTTGTTCAGCAGCTCGACCTTGCGGTAGGCGTCCTCCTCGGAGACGTGGACGAAGTGGGTGGTCCTGCCAGTGTCGCCGTCCCACTTCGGGATCTCGTAGTGCAGCACCAGCGCATCGCGCCACACCGTGGTCACCAGCTGCCCGACCAGGCGGTGGTCCTGGTGCGCGTCATCGGTCCTCGGGGCGAGGATGAGGTCTGGGCGGTGCTGACGGGCAACGTCCTCGAGCGCCTGTTTCGCGGCGTCCCAGTGGGCCGGCAGCCTCCCGTCGGGGAGGCCGAGCACCTGGACGGCTGCCCCGGGGAAGTAGCGCGGAAGCGCCGCCTCGGCCTCCTCCTTGCGTGGTCCTTCCCCCGTGAGCACCACGCCGGTGACGGATGTGTTAGGCCGGTCGGCCACCGTGAGCAGCGTGCCACCGCACCCGATCTCGATGTCGTCAGGATGCGCGCCCAGACACAGGATGTCGAGCTTGCCCTGAGCCGGCGACAGCGAGATCACGCGAGCCGTCCTTGGACCGGGTCCGGCATCTCGACAGGGTTGATGCTCCGTCCCGGCTCGACAGGACGCTCCTTCCACAACGCCCACGGGCTCACGCCCCTCCGGTACTGGTCCTCGAGAGCCGCCCGCTCTTTCAGCGTGTCCATCGGCGCCCAGAACCCGTCGTAGCGGAACGCGCGCAGCTTGCCGTCCTTCGCCGCACGAACACAGCCGCCCATGACGAGGTCATCGCCTTCGTTCAGGTAGTCGAAGATCCCCTGTCGCAGGATGAAGTACCCGCCGTTGATGCACATGGACATGTCCGCCACGGCGGTCAGCCCGGTGACGTGGTCGGTCTCGGTCAGGTCGACCACGTGGAAGGAGTCCTGCGGCTTGACCGCGAGGAGGCTGCCGACGGCGTCGGTCTTGGAGAACTCCTCGATAAGGTCGTTCATCGGCGCGTCGGTGAGGACGTCCCCGTAGTTGGCGAGGAACATCTCGTCGCCCTCCAGGTGCGGACGGACCCTGCGCAGCCGTTCGCCGATCGCCGTATCGATCCCCGTGTCGATGAACGTGATCGTCCAGTTGCTGATGTCGGTCTCGAGCATGTGCACGTGCTCTCCGCCCTTGGTGAGGACGAAGTCGTTCGAGCCGGTCTCCCGGTAGTTCAGGAAGTAGTCCTTCACCGACTGCGCGCCGTACCCCAGGCACAGGATGAACTCCGTGTGCCCGAAGTGCGCGTAGTAGCGCATGATGTGCCACAGGACGGGCCTGCTGCCGATCGGCATCATCGGCTTGGGAAGTGAGTCCGGGTCGGTGCGTATCCGCATCCCGAGTCCTCCACAGAACAAGACGACCTTCATGCGACGAACCTCCAAACAGGTCCTGGAACAACGTCCATCTTCATGTCGGCGACCAAGGGGTCAGGTCGTTGGGCCGGAGGCCATTGCGGACAGCGGGGTCTGGGCGGCGAGAAGGTCCGCGAGCCACGTCTCCCCGCGGAAGTGCTGGTACTGCTCTGCTCGCAGCTGGTCGGCGAGACGACCGGGAGGCAGGGTGACGTCGCGGTAGGTCAGCACCTCGTCCTTGGCGACGTCCCGGACGAGGCGGCAGCCCTCGACCAGCCCCTCGGGCAGGTACCTTCCGGCGCTCATCTCGTCGGCGTTCACCGCCTCGCCGTACGTCATGTACATGCCGTACTCGTCGAGGGTCTCCCCCGCCTCGAGGTCGCGCTTCGCGACGGCGCAGACCTCGACCACCGGGCCGCCCAGCGGCGGTGCCAGCTCGTCGTCGAACAGCACGACGCGAGCGATCGAGAACGGGGTCTCGAAGTGCACGAGGTGGTAGGGAATCCAGAAGGGGTAGAGCGGCCCGTCGCCCATCTTGTACAGCTCGAGGTAGTGCCGTTGCTTCGGGTCGGGGTGCTCGGCAAGCACGTACGCCTTCACGAGCGGCGGGCCCACGGTGTAGTTCACGATGCCGCCGAGCTCGCGCAACTGGTCGACGTCGTACAGCTTCGGGGTGTCCATGACCGAGCCGTCGAACACCTCACCGCGAGACATGCCTCGCTGCAGCACCGTGAAGCGGGTGGCGTTGGCCACGATGGTCTGCTCGAAGCTGATCTTGGAGCCGTCGGCGAACGAGGTCACCATCGCGGGGTTCTGGCCCCACTTCTCGGCCCAGCCATGCTGGGTGGTCGGGTTGCGATAGGGGTCCTGGAGGCCCTTGATGTTGCACACCACGCGCGGCGTGAGGCCGAGGCCCTCGACCCAACGCACCAGGTTCATCTGCAGCCCCGGCTCGTCGCCGTCGCAAGCGGAGAGGATCTGGCCGTACTGGCGCGCGTAGACGCGCAGGATCGGACCGATGGTCGCGTCCACCTCTGCGTTCATCAGGACCACCGGCTTGCCGTGCCGGAATGCTTCGAGGATCACGTGGGCGCCGAACTCGACGGAGCCCGTCACGTCGACGAGTACGTCGATCTCCGGTGAGCGGCACAGCAGGAAGGGGTCCTCGGCCACCACGGGATCGCCGTTGCTGACCCGCTCGTCCAGCACCGCCTGGGACGACGTGGTCGGCACCGACTCATGACCGGCGTAAGCGTAGACGTCGACCGCTCGTCGGGGATTCCGGTTGTAGATGGCGGCTATCCGCATGCCTGGCACGCTGTTCTCGATCTGGTTGGTCAGGCCCTGCCCCATGAAGCCGGCGCCGACCATGCCGACGCGGATCGGCCGTCCCTCTTGCTCTCGCGCGCGCAGCGCCCGGTCGACGATGATCACGAGGCCATCCTCTGCTTGACCTCGGCCTCAACGTCGTCGAGAAGCCCCCATCCACGGTCCTTGTCCGACACCTCGGTCACCGGCAGCGGCCACGAGAGACCGAGCTGGGGGTCGTCGTACCGCAGGCCCCCCTCGGTCTCGGGGGCGTAGAACTCTCCCACCTGGTACGTCGTCTCCGTCCCGTCGACGAGGACCTGGTAGCCGTGCGCGAAGCGCTCCGGCACGTACAGCGCACGGCGGTTGTCCTCGCTCAGCTCGACGGCGACGTGCTGGAGGTACGTCGGGCTTTCAGGCCGCAGGTCGACGATGATGTCCACGATCGCCCCGCGGGTGGCACGCACGAGCTTGGTCTCGGGCATCGGCGGGAACTGGAAGTGCATGCCCCGCACGGTCCCCTTGTAACGGTTGTACCCGACGTTCGCCTGGGCGATCACGGGCTTGAGCCCGTGGGCCAGGAACTCCTCCTGACAGAACGTCCGGGCGAAGAAGCCGCGAGAGTCCTCCCGGCGCTCGAGGTCGATCACATACGCACCGGCTAGCTCGGTCTCGGTAAAGATCATGGTTGACGTCCTCATGGGCTAAGGGCCACATCTGCTGGCGACGAGTGACGTTAGTCACCTGGTATTGCGGGCACGGATTACACGCGACCGTGCACGGTGTTGACTCCGTAACACCCGGCGTAGTTGCTCCGCCATGATGCGTTCCTCTGATCGCGAATCGGTGGGTCTGTTTCCGGGCCATGCTTACAACGTCCCGTCGTTCGATCAGCGTTTCCGCGCGCCTGTCATCAACTCTGGTGAGTTGAGTCCAGCAGAGTGGTGTAACGACGTGGTGACGGTTCCCCGACTGGCTGGTGGAACGACGCCGCCGCGCCGAGGCAGCGCTGACCAGCGTGGTGGCGACCTGCTACCTGCTCGGGGTCTCCACCCGGCGGATGGACCGGCTGGTGCAGTCGCCGGGGATCACCGGGCTGTCGAAGTCCCAGGTCTCGGTGATGGCCCGGGACCTCGACGAACTGGTCCGCGACTTCCGAGAACGGCCCCCGGATGCGGGCCCGTACACGTTTGTGGCCGCGGACGCGTTGACGATGAAGGTCCGCGAGGGCGGCCGGGTGGTCAAGATCGCGGTCATGGTCGCCACCGGCGTGAACGCCGGGCTGGTCGAGGCGATCGGCGCGAACCTGCCCGGCGCGACCTGGCAGAGGTGCCGCACCCACTGCACCGCGAACCTGATGAGCACCTGTCCCAAGCACGCCTGGGGCGGGGTGAAAGCGATGCTGCACTCGGTGTTCGACCAGATCGACGCCGACGCCGTGCACGCCCAGTACGACAAGTTGCTCACACAGGTCGAGCACTCCCCTGGTCGGCGCGGTGCTGGCCGAGCAGCACGACGAATGGGCCGACGGCCGCCGCTACCTCGGGCCGACATCAACGCCCGCTGCCCTCATCGAGCCAACCTGATCGAGGACAACCGCGAAGAGGGCATCTTCTACGAGATCAGCCAGGACGCGGTCATCCGCGACACCGTCCACGCGGCTGGCTGCGAGACCGTCTAGCGCCCCGCGGGACCGGACCGGTGGCCGACCAGTGAACGGTGTGGGACCATCAAGCAATGGCCTTGCCGACGGCACGCCGGCGATCCGTGGCGCTGGTCGGCGTGCTCCTCGTTGCCGCAGTCCTGATCGTCGCCTTCCAGCGGGCCGGTCAAGACCGCGACGGCTCGGCGTCCGTCGAGCTCGCCCCCGGGCAGCTGAGCGGCGCGGCCGCCGTCGTCGACGACCCGGCCGCCTCGGGGGGCAATTCTGTGCGGTTGGCCGGCCCGAGCCGTCGGGCCGCGGCGCCCTGCCGCGGGACCGAGGTGAAGCCAGGCACCGATCTCGGGGCGGCGGTGGCGGCGAGCCCGGAGGGGGCGACGCTGTGCCTGCGATCGGGGGTGCACCGGGTGAGCAAGCCGGTTCGCCCCAAGGACGGCCAGAGGCTGGTGGGAGAGCCGGGGGCCGTGGTGAGTGGGGCCAAGGTGGTCACCGGGTTCGACCGGTCGGGCCGGGACTGGGTGGCCGCCGCGTTCCTGCCCCGCGACCCGAGCCCACACGGCGAGTGCGCCACCCCTGGCTGCGCCTACTCCCAGGACGTGTTCCTCGGCGGTGTGCCGCTCACCCGGGTGCTCGACCCCGGCGACCTCGGACCCGGCAGGTTCTACCAGGACTTCCGGACCAACCGTCTGTACCTGCGCGACAACCCCAACGGCCGCATGGTCGAACAGGCGTACGCCCCGTCCATCCTCTGGTCGGCCGCGCGGGGCGTCACAGTCAGGGGTCTGGTCGTGGAGAAAGCGGCCAACGAGGCGCAGCGTGCGGCCATCGACAACGAAGGTGGCGGCGGCTGGGTCATAGAGGACAACGAGGTCCGCTACAACCACGGGGTCGGCATCCGGGGTGACAGCTCGGCCGTGCGCGGCAACGTCGTCCACCACAACGGCCAGCTCGGCATGACCGGCCAAGGCGACGGCTCGCTGGTCGAGGGCAACGAGATCGCCTGGAACAACACCGCCGGGTACCAGTGCCTCTGGGAGTGCGGGGGGACGAAGTGGTCCGAGACCCGCGGCCTCGTCGTCCGCGGCAACTGGTCCCACGACAACCACGGTCCCGGCATGTGGACCGACATCAACAACGTCGACGTCCTCTACGAGGACAACGTCGTCACCGACAACCAGGGCTACGGGATCCTGCACGAGATCAGCTACCGGGCCACCATCCGCGGCAACGTCGTGGAGGACACGCGTCCCCGCGACGGCACCGGCTTCTTCGGCGGCGGCGAGATCGTCGTCTCGGCATCGCCCGACGTGGAGGTCTACGGCAACCGGGTGCGGGGGGCCGTAGGCATCGGCATCCTCCAGCAACGGCGGGTCGACTTCCCCAGCTCCCTCGGACCCCATGAGGCCCGCGATATCCACGTCCACGACAACACGGTGATCGCCACCGACCCGTCGTCGGTGGCCGCCGGGATGGCCACCGACGTGCCCGGGCTCGACGACCCCGCCCGCGTGGCCGCACGCAACATCCGGTTCAGCGGCAACCGTTACCTCCTTCCTGATCTGTCTGGGCGCTCGTTCGACTGGCTCGGTGCCCTCAGGACGGCCAAGGAGTGGCGGGGCTACGGTCAGGACACCACCGGTGTCTTCCAGGTCACGGGGGACGCCGAGCGGCGCGACCCCCGCGTCCCGTCGCCGGCGACGGGGGTGGCCGGCTCGGCGGTGGCGGTGGTCTCGGTCCCGGTGGCCGGGCACTATCGGATCTGGAACCGCGTCCAGGGCCGGGACGGCTCGTTGCTCGTGGAGGTCGATGGCGGCCGACCGGTGCCGGTGAACGGCGGGACGGGCGGCGGCTGGACCTGGGTCGCCCACCGCCACGGCGATCCGGGCGGCGAGCTCGAGTTCTCCTTGGGCGCGGGCCGTCACGTCCTGCGATTCACCGGCCAGGGTGCCGGGGTCGGCCTCGACCGGGTCATCCTCACCACCGACCGGCGGTGCAAGCCGGCCGACGACGGCGACAACTGCGCCTAGTACATCCAGTACCTACGAATGACGGGAACGCCACGACAAGAACCGTTAGGCTGACCGAGGTCGAGCTGGCGATGCTCCTGAACAGATCACGGAGCCTGCAGCCGATCAGGGGGAAAGCTTCGGATGGCGCGAAGTCGATCTGACACGGGTTCGTCGACCCTTCCCGCGACGGCGGTCGGCGCCGACCACGGGAGCCGCCGGCCCCTGTCCGCCCGGCCGTGCCCGCCGGCCCGGCCTCGCCACTTTGTCTGGTTCACTCCCGCGCTGGCGCTACTGCTCGGTGGCTACCTGTTCTTCAGCAAGTCCTTCGCCTACCTCCACGTCCCCGGGACCCCGCTGTTCGTCGGGGAGGTCGTGCTCGGAATCGGCATCGTCGAGGTCCTCCAGGTTCGCTCGCCCTGGCGCCGGCTGCTGGCAGGCGCTCCGGCGCTGAAGGTGCTGGCCGCGTTCATGGCGGTCTGCAGCATCCGGCTGATCCGCGACCTGCCCGTGTATCAGCTCGACGCCGTCCGCGACTCCTCGATCTGGTACTACGGCATCTTCGCCTTTCTGGTCGCCGCCGCCGCGCTGCGCGAGCCGACCTTCGTCCCCCGCCTGCTCCGCTGGTACCGGCTGGTCCTGCCCTGGTACTTCCTGTGGGCGCCGATCGCCCTGGTCCTGACCCAGGTGGACTCCCTTGCCGGGATCAGCGTCCCCGGCACCGGCACACCGATCAACTCTTTCCGCTTCAACGACATCGCAGTCCACCTCGGGGTCGGGCTTGCGTTCCTGTGGCTCGGGGTCGATCGGCTGATCGATGGGTACCGACCGCGGGGTCGCGACGCATGGCTGTCGATCCTGGGTGTGCTCGCGCTCCTGGTGGCGGCCTCGCAGACCCGCGGGGGCTTCCTGGCAGCGGCCGGCACGGCCGCCGTCGCCTTTGCCTTCCTGCCCGCCGGCAGACGGCGCCGGCTGGTCTTGTCGGTCACTGCCGGCCTGCTGTTGGTGCTCACCGTCGTCTGGTCGCTCGACCTGCGGATCCAGGGGGAGCGCCGCGACGTGTCCTTGGAGCAGGTCACCGCCAACCTGGCCAGCATCGCGGGAAGCACGGACAACGAGGAGCTGTCGGGCACGGTGAAGTGGCGCGAAGGGTTCTGGCAGCAGGTCCTCGACGACCTTCTCAGCTCCCATGCGTGGGTCAGCGGAGTCGGGTTCGGCCCGATCCTGCCCGAGCGGTACGACGTCGACGTCGGCAACACCAACAACAACCCCAACGCGCAACCGCTCCGTAGCGTCCACAACTCCCACCTCACCATCCTCGCCCGCGTCGGGTTTCCGGGGTTCGGCCTGTGGGTCCTGCTCTGGCTGACGTTCAGCGTGCAGCTGCTCCGCTGGGTCCGGCGACGACCAGGGGGGGTGCGCGACCCCGACGCCGCCCTCGGCGTGTGGTACCTGGCCAGCGTGGCCGGGTTCCTGGTCGGCGCCTACTTCGATCCCTCGCTCGAAGGCCCCCACGCCTGCATCTGGCTGTTCACGCTGGTGGGGCTCGGCGCCGCCCACAGCATGGTCGCGCGGCCCCAGCCGGAGGCGGCCGCCCCGGTCCTGTCGTCCCCGGCGGTGTCGACCCGCCTGGCGGCCGCCATCTCGCCGGCGGTCCTGTGGTCGCGTGCCCGCCACCTCGCCGGGCGGCTCGGTTGGGGCATGGCCTCCCAGGCGATGTCGAGCCTGTCCAACTTCGGGGTGGGCATCTATGTGGCCCGGACCCTGGGGACGGTCGAGTTCGGGGCCTTCGGCCTTGCCTTCGCCACCTACCTGATCGTGCTCGCCGCCTCGCGGGGGCTGGCCACCGATGCGCTGGCCGTGCGATACAGCGGCGTGGAGCCGGAACGGTGGCGCCGGGCCGTGGCCAGCGCCAGTGGGACGGCCACCACCGTCGGCCTCATCGCTGGGGTTGGCTGCGTCGTCGCCGGCCTGTGGTTCGGTGAGTCCACCGGCGCCGCCCTGCTGGGGCTCGGGCTGACCCTGCCTGGCCTGCTGCTCCAGGACAGCTGGCGCTTCGCGTTCTTCTCCGCCGGGAAGGGCCGGCTGGCCTTTGTCAACGACCTCATCTGGGCGGTGGCGCTGGTGCCGGCGATAGCGGTCGTGGTGGTGAGCGGGCATGCGTCGGTCGGCTGGTTCATGCTCGCCTGGGGCGGGACGGCCTGCTTCGCCGCCGTCGTCGGCGCATTCCAGGGCCGGCTGGTCCCGCGGCCCACGGAGTCGGTCCGGTGGCTGCGTCAGCACCGGGACCTGGCCATCCGCTACCTGGGTGAGAGCCTCAGCCTGAGCAGCGCCTCCCAGATCCGGCTTTACGGGCTGGCCGCGATCGCGGGCCTGGCCGCCGCCGGGTCGCTGCGGGCGGCCGAGCTGCTGCTCGGACCGCTGAACACGGCCATCATGGGGATCGCCATGATGGCCGTTCCGGAGGCGGCCGTCCTGCTGCGCCGGTCGCAGCGCCGGCTGCAGCAGTTCTGCCTGCTGTTGAGCTGCCTGGGGGCGGGCGGTGCGCTCGCTTGGGGGGCGGTCCTGCTGCTGCTGCCCGACTCCGTGGGCGAGCAGATCCTTCACTCGGCCTGGTACGAGGCCTCGCCGCTGCTCGCCCCGGTCACGCTGGCCGTGGCCGGCTTCGGCTTCTCGGTCGGCGCCTGGGCCGGGGTGCGGGCGCTGGGCGCGGCCTCCAGGAGCCTACGGGCCCAGGTGATCGGCTCGGTGATCTACCTGACGGGGGCGTTGGGCGGCGCGGCGATCAGCGGCGCCGCCGGCGCGGCCTGGGGCTCGGCCGCCGGGACCCTGATCGGGGCCGGCGTCTGGTGGTGGGAGCTCCATCAGGGTCTGCGGGACGCCGGCTCGGCCGGACGGGACGCCGCCGCACCCGATGAGCGGGAACGCGAGCCGGCCGAGCTGGAATGAGTGTCCGGCTCAACCCGCTCGAGCCAGATCTCCCTCCAATAGGGGTAGATGCCCCTCGGGCAGAGCCGGTGATAGTCGCTGGTGCAGATCACGTCCTGGAGGATGATGCATGGGTTCCTGAGATGCATCATCTTCCCGGTCTTCTCGTCGATGATCCGTTCCACCCGGCGCAGCACCCGTGCCTGCCGGCCGCAGTACTTCTTCATCTCCGGGTCGAACGTCATGCCCCGGTTGCGGTTGTTGGCGTCCAGCGTCTCGATGATCGCCTCGATGGGCTTGACCCGCACCAACTCTCCGGGGCGCAGGTCCAGGCTCTCCTGGGGGGTCTTTCGCTGCTGCCCCTCGATGAACGGGTAGCGCCTCCCGGACCGGATGCGCAGGGGCGCGGGCAGGTGCCGTCGGCTGAAGTCCTGGTACTCGTTGAACGCACCCACGAGCACGCTCCTGACCGTGGCCCCCAGGCCGGCATTGCCCGAGCGCACATCGAGCACGTACTGCCGGAGATCCCAAGGCGGGACCCACTCGGGTGCCGCCCGCAAGAGCTCGGTCGCCTGGCAGGAGTAGACCTCCTCGTCCGGCGCGGCCGGGTCAGCGGCCTTGCGGGTCGTTGCCATCAGGTCCAGGGAGACCCGGCCTGGCGGAAGCAACGACGACGGGCCGGGAGCGGCCTCGGCGACGGCGCCGTCGACCCGCTTGAGCCAGGCCTCCTTCCAGTAGACGAGGCAGCCGGCCTGGCAGCCGCCGTGGGCCTGACCGTCGCAGCGCACGCCGGCCAGATGTACCGCGTGATCCATGCGGTACATCCCGCTCCAGTTGATCGTGTCGCACAGCTTGACGGCCAGCTTGTCCACCCGGAATCGCCGGCCGCAGAACTGCAGCATCTCGGGCATGAACGGCAACGCCTCGAACTCGCCGCGCTGGTCGAGGGTGGCCAGGATCTCATCCCTGCTGCGTACCTCGACGACCTCGCCGACTCGCAGGTCGAGCACATCGTTGCGCCGTGGTGTCTGCATCGTCACACGTCCTAACGGGGGTTGGGGTCGTTTCGCATCCGTGCTCCCGCCGTCGCCGCCGTGAGGGCGAGCCGGACGGGCAGCCACCTCCGCGAGGCGCCGAGGTGGCTGATCTCCGGCAGGTCGAACAGCCGCAGCACGTCCCGCGCCTCGGCGCGCCGCCGGAGGCGGAGCTGACGGTAGGCGCCGGCGAGGATGAACTGGTGGAAGAAGTCGGTCTGCCACCGGCGGATGGAACCTGCGGGCACGACGCCGCGGCCGACGGCGCGGTCGAAGATCTCGCGGTTCACCTGGATGGTGCCCCGGTTCCACATGCCGGTCGTGGCCGCGCCCTCGTGCATGGTGTAGGCGCAGGTCGTGGCGGGCAGGCAGCGCACGCCGTAGCGGGCGAACAGCCGCACCCACATGTCGGTGTCGCAGGCGCCGCCGAGGGTCGTGTCGAACCAGCCCTCCTCCTCGAAGGCCTCCCGGTGGACCACCGCGGCGGGCATCCGGACGAACGAGGAGTTGCGCAGGACTCGGCGCAGGGCCGTCTCCGGCTCCAGGTAGCGCTCGCGGCGGAACCGTTGCCGGCGATGGGTCACACCTTCGGCGTCGACGATGTCCACGCCGAAGAGCAAGAGTCGCTCAGCGGCCGGGGCGCGGTGGATCGCCTCCAGGATGACCTTGCCCGCACCCGGGCGGAGGTAGTCGTCGTCGTGCAGCTGCAGGATCCATTCGCCGGTCGCGAGCTGCATGGCTCGGTTGATGTTCCCGGGCAGACTCAGCGCCGGCCGGTTGTGCACGTACTGGTAACCCCCCGGCCAGTCGGCCAGCAGCCGCCGCGCCACCTGCCCGCTGGCGGCGTCGTCCGACCCGTCCGACACCGTCACCTCAACCTGCCCGGCCACGACCGCGGTCGCCTCCAGGACCGAGCCGAGCGCGCGCTCGAGCAACTCGGGACGGTTCCGGGTCGGCATGGCAATCGACAGCCTGGGCCTTGCCGGCTCACGCCCTTCCGCCGCGCGATCCAGGCTGGTCGACATCCTCCCCACTTCCACGACCGAATTCGCCGGGGTGGGTTCGCGGCTGCGCTTCTCGCCGGCCGGCTGGCGTTCCGGCTCGATGACCGGTGGCCCGCCGTCTGGCCACAACCTGTCGTAGGCGGCCAGCAGCACCGGGGCGGAGTGCTCCCAGGCCAGCACCGAGCGCACCCGCTCCTGCCCCACCTGGCCCATCTCCTGGCGCCGGGCGGGGTCGTCGAGCAGCTCGGCGATACGGTCGGCCAGCTCGGCCTCGCGGTTGGGCGTGGCGAAGAGGCCCGCCGGGCCGGCTGATACGCGGTTCTCGGTCAGGTCGTACCCGACGACCGGGAGGCCGAAGTACTGATACTCCATGACCTTGTTCATCGTGCTCTTGTCCGACCAGTCGTTCTTGGGATCAGGGTCGACCCCGACGTCGGCCGAGGACAGGATGCGGCAGAGGACCTCGTCGCTCACCCGGCCGGTGAAGGTGCACCGGTCGGCCACCCCGATCTCATCGGCGTAGGCCTTGATGCTGGGCTGGTGGGGCCCGCCCCCGATCAGCACACAGTGGATGTCGTCGCGGCCGAGCTTGTCCCGGAGCAGCTTGACCGCCCGGATCAGGTGGTCGACCCCGTCCTGGTTGCAGATCTCGCCGAGGTAGGCGATCAGATGGCGTTTCCCCTTGCGCCAGGTCGGATCGGGCGGGTAGATCGAGAGACGCTCCAGGTCGGGGCCAGAACGCACGACGTACGCGTCTCCGGGCGGCACGCCGCCGCGCTCGACGGCGATCCGCTTGTGGCTCTCGTTGGTGGTGATGACCAGGTCGGCCGCCTGGAAGGTCTTGCACTCCAGCCAGCGCAGGCCGGCCAGCGAGAGGCTCCGGCCCTTGGTGCCGAACTTCGCCTGGTACATCTCCGGCGACAGGTCGTGGTGGTCGAAGAGGAAGCGCCGGCCGAGCCGCTTCCAGAACAAGGCCAGCGGCCAGTAGGTCTCCGGGGGGTTGCAGACGTGGAGCACGTCGAAACCACGGCCAGCCACGGCCACCCGGATCGTCTTCATCGCAGTGCGCACGAAGCACCAGAGGAACTCGGCCACGAACCCGAGCGCACCCTGGGCGTCCACCGGCAGCCCGTACCGGTATATGTGGACGTCCTCGAGCTCCTCGAAGGAGCGGTTGAAGCCCCTGGCTTTGGGGCAGATGACGCTGACCCGATAGCCGGCCCGGGCCAGGGTGGTGGCCTCCAGCCAGACCCGGCGGTCGAAGGGGACGGGCAGGTTCTGGACGACGATCAGGACCCGGCGGGCCCTTCCGGCGGATGCCATCTCAGCCGTGTCGCTGTCGCTGTGCCGGTCGACCACCCGGACCAGATCGACGATCGATCCGCTGCCCGGGCCGGGGCCGCTCGGCCACGTCGACGCCGACCACCATGTGGCCGTCGGCAGCGAGGCAGGCGGCCGAGACGGCGCCGGCCGGACCGGACATGCTGATTCTCATGCTGTGCTCCCAGGGTCGAGCTGCAGGACGGTGCGCAGGACCTGGCCGCCCCCGACCCGGCCGGTGCCGAGCAGGGTCACGGCGGGCACGCGCACGCCGAACGCCGGCGAATACCAGCCGGCCTTGGGCTCGTTCTCGCCTTCCAGGCGCAACCAGGTCAGCGCGCCCGGGAGGGCCAGGGTCGCCCGACGGCGGTCGTGGTCGCCGGGCCACTCCAGGACGGCCTGGCCGCCCTCGAGCGCGCAGGCGACCTCCGGGCCGAGGTGGAAGGCCAGACGGCAGTCGTGGCCGCCCTCGGTGTCGAGGCGGTCCTCCACCACGAGCCGGCGCGCCCGGCGGTCGAGCAGGACACGGCGGCGATGGACGGCTGGCGGGCGCAGGCGGCGGTAGCCTTGGTGAGTGGCCTGCCAGGACGCCACCGGGCCCTCGTCCAGGCCGCTGGCCTCCTCCAGCTCGGCCCGGGCCTGCCGGGTCCACAGGTGGGGACCGGCCGCCACCGACTGGTCCACTCCACCGACCTCCAGGGTGTTGTGGGCCAGGGTGGAGCGGAAGTAGGCCCGCCAGTCCGGCTCGGCCGCGTAGCAGTAGGTGCCCGGGTCGGCCAGAAGGTCGACCCCGCCGACCCGCACCTCGATCGCGAGGGCGTCGGCGTGGGCGTGGGCGGCGATCGAGAGGTAACCGTGCGGGCCGTGGTCAGCCCGGCACCACAGCTCGTCGGGTCCGGGCTCGAGGTCGCGGAGCAGAGCCATGCCGGCGTCGGGGAACAGCGACGGCCGGCGCGCCGGCCGGGGTCCGCCAGGGAGGGGCCGGGTGGCCAGGGGGCGCAGGAGGGCGGTGCGGATGTCGCCGCCGTCGATGGCCGGCCACCAGGGGGCCGGCCCGAACAGGGCGGCCCCGGTGGCCAGCAGCGAAGCCCAGCGGTCGTAGCCGGGCCCGTCCAGCAGCAGGCCGTGGCCGTCGTCGGCGTCGCCCTGGCGAGGTGGACGCAAGCCAACATCGACCACGGCGGCCAGGGCGTCGGACATGCGCCGCAGGACGTCCCAGACCTGGTGGTCGAGGGGGTGTCCGGTCAGCTCGCCCTCCAGGGCGGCGGCCAGGCCGAGCTCGAGCACAAAGCCGTGGTACTCGCTGGCCAGTTCGCGGTTGAGCCCGCCGTCGAAGGTCTGCCGGGCCAGCTCGCGGCCGAGCCTGGCCGCAGAGCGCTCCCGCCAGCCGGCACTCTCCGCGAACCAGGGAAAGGCGCAGCTGGCCGCGAACTGCCCGGCCATCTCGGCGAGGATGTGGTTGTTGGCCGACGACCCATGGCTGGGCAGCCGGGCGAGCCACTCCTGGTGGTGGTGGAGCTGCCGGAGGAAGACGGGGTTGCCCTCGAACAGCGGCCCGGCCCCGGACCAGCCGTCCAGCAGCCGGCGGATCCACACCCAGGACAGCAACCGCACCCCGAGCTCGATGCCGCTGGTCCAGTGAATGCCGGAGAGGAACGGGTTGGCCGCCCACCAGGAGCGGATCTGGGCGGCCACGGCCTCGGCGTAACGCTCGTCGCCGCTCAGGTGGTAGGCCGCGGCCAGGACGGTGAGGTGCTGGTGGCGAGACGGCTCCCAAACGTGCTTGACGTTGCCGACACTCGACGGGTTGCGCTGGTCGATGTCGAAGCAGTAAGCGCGATCCGGCGCCCGCCGGCCGGTGCTCGGGTCGAGGAACCAGTCCGGGGCCGGGGCCATGTCGTGACGCTCGAGGGCGAACACCGGCCAGCGTCCGGCCAGCAGTCCCTCGGCGGCCTCCTTGAGCCGGACCTGGGCCTCCTCGGGGACGTCGTCGCCGCCCGGCGGGAGCGGCGCAGCAAAGGCCGGGGCGGCCACAGGCACGTCGGCCGCGTCAGAGGCGGGGTCGGTGATCTGCCGCAGGCGCCAGCGGCGCTTGGTCAGCTCGTCGCGGGCCCGCCCGGCCATCTCGGCCGGCGACATGCTGGCCAGGCGCCGCGCATACCACCCCAACTTCACTCGGCCGCACCTCCCTCGGCCGCCTCCACGCGGCGACTGGTCAGGCTACGGCGGTCGTCGCGCCACAGTTCGGTGCGCTGGAAGTTGTAGAGCCGAGCCACCTGCCCGTCCGCGGTGACACCGAACAGCTTCTTGTGGGCGAGCGAGTCGCCGGTGGTCTGGTTGGCGAGGCGCCGCTGCCCGAGCCGCGCCCGAGAAGGATCGCCGGGGTCCCGCCAGGCGCCGACGGCTACCGGACCGCGGTGGACGATCGCCTCGGACACGACGGCCACGCACGGGTCGTCGCGGGCGCCGACGTCGTAGGCGCCGAGGATGCCGCACACACTTCACCCCTGTAGCCACTTCCCGCTGTGTCCCCTGTAGCCACTTCCCCCGGTGGCTGTCTCGGCCTGTCGTCGGTGTCCTGTCTCGGTGAGATGGCGCCGTCGAGGTTGAGCCGAGTTCGTCCGCGACGGTACGGGCTGTTGGACATGCGTCGACAACCTATTCGAGGACCGCCCTGGCAATCGTCCCCTATTACGGGTACGCGTGTCGTGACGGCTCTCCTACACCCGAGCTGCCACGAGCAGGTCGCAGGGAGGCCTGGGAGGTGCGTCGTAGTCGTCGACGATCGCGACCGTGTCCGGATGCGGCTCGGCCTCTCCCCGGCCAGAACGTGCGGTCAGATCCGAAATGTCCCAAGCCTGTCTCCACCACGGGTCGCTGACCCTTCAAGTCGGGGCATGTGTCCGTCGGTCCGCGCAGGTGCCCCGGAGACGTGAGGTCGTGAAGTGATCTCCGGTGGCCGTTCGCTCACCAACCAGGCCCCTCCCCGCTGGCGTGGTTGGCCGAGCGGACCCAGGATGAGCCCACGCTGCGGGAGGCCGTGGTCTTGGCCGCGGGCCGGGCCGGAAGGGAGGTCTCGAAGTAGCCGTTGTTGCGTTCGGTCAGTCCCTTGGCTTCTGGGTCCCGCGGTCGGCACAGGGGCACCCCGATCCCCAGCACCGGCGGCGAGCCCTCCTGGCCAGCTCGAGCGGGAACACGCGGGAGGGAACCACAGGTCGCACTGCACCCGGTGACCCGGGTCGTACTCGGTGCGGCTGGCCGGGTTCGGCGGCAGGTGGTACGGCCGCAGCTGACGCACCCGGTCGTTGAGCACCGTCAGCCCGTGCTCCCAGCCGATCAACCGCGATCGCCGTGGCCCGCATCGTCGGAGTCACACGCAGGGGCTCACGGATCTGTGGCTCGGCTGCGTCGACCACCAACCCCTTCGCCGGCGGCGAATACGACCGCGGCGAGTCACTGGCCAGCGCACGCCACCGCCTTCCGCCACGGTCAGTTTTTCACGCGTCGTCGCCAAACCTCCCCGTGACGGCGTCCATCAGATCAGGGGAATGCCAAGTCCCCAACTTTGGGGGGGCGGTCCCAACATCCCGGTCCAACTGTCAATCCCGGTCCTACTGTCACTGGTAGTCGTCCTGATCTGAGCCTTAGGGGGTAGACCATTGCTCTTGCACTCCGCGGAGGTGCCGGATCCGGACCTCCCTCAACTGGTTGATCGGGATCTCGGCAAGTTCACAATGGCTTCCCGAGGTACACGTTGGCGTTACGCATACGCTTCGGCTCTGTTAGTGGCCGATGCCTTGACGGTATTGTTCGCATCTTTCATAGCAGCCACCCTCACCGCTGAGGGGCGAAATACCCTCTATTGGTTCGCTGCGACGCTGTCCTTGGCCGCGGCTTGGATCGCGGCACTCGGATTCCAGGGTACCTATAGAGCCGCCTTTGTCACCGGAAGGGCTGACCAATACCGATCGATAGTTCGCGCCTGCATCTACGTGATGGCCGCTCTAGCGGCGGTCTTTCTTGTCGCCCCTGGGGTGGTCGACGAGAGATTCGTGGCAGTTGCCGTGCTGTTGGGGCTCACCACGCTGTTCCTTGAACGTGGTATTGCGAGAGAGATCGTAAACAGGCAGCGAAGAGTCGGAAAGTGGACCTCTCGGGTATTGGCAGTCGGAGACGACAAGCACGTAGCACACGTGGTCTCTGCTCTCCGGGACAGTCATGATGCAGGGTTGACACTCGTTGGTGTTTGCACTCCCAACGCTTGCGAGGATGTCGTGAGCGGTGTCCCCGTCCTCGGGAGGACAAGTGACGTCGTGTCGGTTGCGACATGCCGTGACGTTGACATGGTGGCCGTCACCGCGACGCCTGAGATGTCTCCAGCCGACATTCGCGAACTCCTATGGGCCCTCGAAGGCACCGGCATTCAACTCCTCGTCGTCCCGCCGCTCACCGACGTCTCGAGATCGCGCGTCTCGGTACGCCGCACTGCGGCAGGGCCACCGGTTCTCTTGGTCTTCGAACGGAACCTCGGTGGATACCGCGACGCCATCAAGGTTGTCACCGATCGCCTTTGCGCCGGACTCGCGCTCATCGCGCTATCACCCTTGCTGGCCGCGGTTGCCCTGCTGATTCGACTCGACAGCCGCGGGCCTGTCTTCTTCAAGCAGCCGCGAGTTGGCAAGAATGGCGAGCTCTTCCCAGTCTGGAAATTCCGAACCATGGTCACCGACGCGGAAGCCCTCGCCCCTACGCTGCAGACGGCCAACGAGTCTGACGGCTTGTTGTTCAAGCTCAAGGCGGACCCTCGAGTCACTCGTCTCGGGGCATGGCTCCGCCGCTGGTCCATCGACGAACTGCCTCAGCTGATCAACGTCTTGCTAGGACAGATGTCCCTGGTCGGTCCCCGACCGCTCCCCGTATCTCCCGACGCCTTTCAAGGGTCGGAGCGCCGGCGTCTCCTCGTGAAGCCAGGCATTACGGGCCTCTGGCAAATCAGCGGACGGTCGGACACTACATGGGCAGAGGCGGTCCGACTCGACCTGTACTACGTCGACAACCGGTCCTTCTCGTTGGACATCAGCATCCTTTGGAGGACCGTCCTGGCGGTGGCCCATAGTCGCGGCGCCTATTAACGCCTCGTTCGGCTAAGCCGTTCGTTCATCACCTCGCAGGGGAATACCATGCAGAGAATTGCCATCGTCGGTACCGGCTATGTCGGAACTGTTACTGCAACATGCCTCGCTTGGCTGGGGCACGAGGTGCGGGGCCTGGACGCCGACTCCAAGCGCGCGGGCCAGCTGCAATCGGGGCAGCTCCCGTTCTATGAGCCAGGCCTTCAAGAGATGCTCGCGAGCACGATGCGGACCGGCAGGCTGCGATTCACCGACCGAAGCGAGGAGGCCCTCGCCGGTGCCGACGTGGTCTTCCTTTGTGTCGGCACTCCACGCGGCACGGGCGGGCAACCGAATCTCTCGCAGCTCAAGGAAGCAGCAAGGGCGATAGCAAGACACCTTCGCGACGATGTGGTCGTGGTCAACAAGTCCACCGTCCCGGTGGGCGCCGGCAACTGGGTACGAACGCTGTTGCAAGAGTGTCTCCCGCGAGCAGGTGGACCGCGGTTCTCAGTGGTCTCGAATCCGGAGTTTCTGCGCGAAGGCTCCGCGATCGACGATTTCCTGTATCCCGACCGCATCGTGCTGGGTGGGCAGGAAGATGCATCTGCGAAGGTCGCTCGCGTCTACCGACGTGTTCTGCTTCAAGACTTCGACGGCGGACGCCCCGCGTGCAGGCCTGAACTGATCGTCACCGAGCTCGCGTCCGCTGAGATGATCAAGTACGCCGCCAATGCGTTCCTCGCGACGAAGATCAGCTTCGCGAACGAGATCTCTTCACTCTGCGAGCTCGTGGGCGCCGACGCACGACAGGTGCTCCCGGCCATTGGCTCCGACACGCGGATTGGACCGCAATTCCTCGAACCTGGGATCGGGTGGGGGGGTTCATGCTTCGGCAAGGACGTGTCGGCCCTGATCGCGACCGGCCTGGAGTACGGGTACAACTCGTCGTTGCTCAGAGCGGCCGTGGAGGTGAACCAGGCACAACGTGCAGCCGTGCTCCGCAAGCTCCAGACGACGTTGAAGGTGCTTAAAGGCAAGAGAGTCACGCTGCTTGGCCTGGCGTTCAAGCCGGACACCGATGATCTGCGTGATGCGCCGGCAGTGGAGATGGCTGACCGTCTTCTGGCGGCCGGCGCCTTCGTCTCTGCGTATGACCCTGTGGTCAAGGAGCTTCCTGCCCATTTGTCAGACGTCCGGCTGGGAACCGACCCCTACGACGCGGCGGACCGCGCGGACGCGGTTGTACTGGCCACGGAGTGGGCACAGTTCCGGAACCTCGACTTCGAGCAACTGGCAAGGGTCATGGCCGGCAACTTGATCGTCGACGGCCGCAACGCCCTGAACGCAGGCCAGGCGACGGCCGCGGGGCTCAACCTGTTGGGGACGGGGCGATGACTATGAAGGTGCTCATCACCGGCGGCGCTGGCTTTCTCGGGTCACACCTGTGCGAACGACTGCTGGCCGATGGTTGGCAGGTGTGGTGCGCGGACAACCTCTCGACGGGCAGCTACGAGAACATCGAGCATCTTGAGAGCGAGAAAGAGTTCTGTTTCCTCCATGTCGACGCCACTGCAGGTCTCGATGTCCCGGGTCCGTTGGATGCCGTGCTTCATTTCGCGTCGCCCGCGTCGCCGAAGGACTACCTTGAACTGCCCGTAGAAACGCTCGCCGTCGGCTCCCTTGGCACGTTCAACGCATTGACGCTCGCGAGGGAGAAGCGGGCGCGTTTCATGCTTGCGTCGACCTCTGAGACGTATGGAGATCCCATGGTCAATCCCCAGCCAGAGTCGTACTGGGGCAATGTGAACCCTGTGGGGCCACGGTCCGTCTACGACGAGGCCAAGCGTTTTGCCGAGGCGGCCACCGTGGCGTACCGGCGGCATTACAAAGTCGACACGACCATCGTCCGGATCTTCAACACCTACGGTCCCCGAATGCGCCCTCACGACGGACGCGCCGTCCCGACGTTCATCTTGCAAGCGCTGGCCGGAGAACCCATCACCGTGGCTGGCGATGGAACGCAGACCCGCTCGGTCTGCTACGTCGACGATCTGGTTGACGGCATCCTTCGCTTGCTCGATTCGCCCCATGCAGGGCCGCTCAATGTCGGGAGCCCTGATGAACTACCCGTATTGACGCTGGCGGAGATGATCCGAGATCTGTGCCAGTCCCAATCGCCGATCAGCTTCATCGCTCGTCCCGAGGACGACCCCTGTGTCCGTCAGCCTGATATCTCACTCGCGCGCAATATGCTCGGCTGGTCTCCCAGCGTCGACGTGGTCGACGGACTGAGCCGGACCATTGAGTGGTTCCGGGAGCGGCAGGATCTGTTGCCGGCATCGGATCGTGCGAAGGCTGCGATCAAGGGCGGTGAGCATCATGCAGCGACGCCACTTGCGATCATCGGAGGGTCTGAGGGAACTGGTCGAGGCGGTGCCACCTAACTGTCCACGGACGGATCGTCACGGGTGCTCCGCCGCGCCTATACGGGGTGCCTCGGACGACGAAGGCGACGGAGACGAACCCGGCCCACGTGCTGAGGTAGGTGAAGTCATCTTCCGGCGTCCGTTACAAGGCGCGACGAGCCGCGCGAGCGACTAGCCGCTGAGTGGGAGACCCCCCTTGAAAGACCGCGTATTCGCCATCCCGCTGCGCCCGGAACGTCCAAGTCGGGACCAGGCCGCCCGCAGCTCGGCCAGCCGGGCGCCTCGGGCAGCGCCGCCTGGCCGTGAGTCGGTCGACACCCGAATGGTGGCGCCGCAGCTCCAACAGCGCGCTGGTCCCCATGATGCGTCCAACGGTCCCCACAGCGGTTGTCGGGTGGGCGCTACCCAGCGGCGCCGGACCTTTCGCGTGGACGCCGCAATCGCCGGGGTGCGCCGATACAATTGCGCATGCTGAGTGCGAGCCGAACGACAACTGGGGGAGCATTGGACGGCCGAATCGACGACTGGCAGGAGGGGCCGGGTCTCGTCGACTCCATGCGACGCTACTGGTGGCTGGTTGCCTCCATCACGCTGCTGGCCGCGGTGGCAGCCTCGGTGTGGTCGTTCACCCAGCCGGTCCTCTACCAGGGCGTGGTCCGGCTGTACCTGGACACCAGCGCTAACCAGACCGACCCGGGTCGCATCATCCAAACCCAGTCCGACTTCCTCACCTCGCCGGAGGTCCTGGACCGGACCCTCGCCCTGGACGGGAATCGGATGAGCCGCACGGAGCTGGAGCGGCGCCTCACGGTCGAGCCGGCCGGGAACGCCGACGTGATCACGATCACGGTCCTGGACGCCACCCGGGCGCGGGCCGGCGCCCTGGCCGAGTCGGTGGCCCGCGCCTACCGGGAGTCGGTGGACAGGCAGAGTGTCGGGGCGGCCAGGCTGGAGGTGGCCGCCCTCGTCCAGCGCCAGGAGCAGCTCGCCGACGAGATCGACACCCTCCACGCGCAGCTCCGCGCCGACCCCGGGAACCAGCGGCTGCTGGCCATCCAGCGGGCCAAGCAGGTCCAGCTGGTGAAAGTCGCCAGCCAGCTGGAGTCGGTCCGCGACAGGGCCTCGCGGCCCGCCCCGCTCCTGTGGCCGAGTTCGCTGATCGAGTCGCCCAGCGTCCCCAAGGACCCGGTCCAGCCCAAGCCGCTTCGCAACGCCGTTCTCGGCGCCTTCGTGGGGCTGGTCGTCTCGGCCGGACTGGCCTGGTGGCTGAACGGGCGTCGGGTGAAGAACCTGAGCCTGCTGGAGTCGCCGCCGGCCGTCGGCCGCGTCGACGCGCGGACCGAGCCGACCACCAAGCCGGAGCCGACTGCCAGACCAGAGCCGAATCCCAGCCCAGAGCCGAATCCCAGCCCAGAGCCGAGTGCCAAGCCAGAGTTGGCTGCCGAGGGACTGCACCCGGGCTCTAGCACTACAACACTGTCCGCTGCCACAGGTGACTCCGAGGCAAGCCCGCGACCGGGCGGCTGGGACCAACGTGATGGCCGGGTGCCGCTGACACCGCGCGAGCTCGAAGTGGTGGCGCTGCTCCGCCATGGGCTGGCCAACAAGGAGATCGCCCGCCGGCTCGGGATCAGCGAGCGAACGGTCAAGGCCCACCTGACGTCGGTGTTCTCTCAGCTGGGTGTGGAGGACCGTACTCAGGCTGCGTTGTGGGCGGACCGACATGGCCTCTGACCGGCTGCCCGGGCCCCGGCAGCGCGAGGCGGCAAGGACCAGGCTGGTGAGTGCGGCGAAACGGAACTCCTGAACAAATCGTCAGCAAGAGCGGACAGCAGCATGACGAGCATGCCTCCGAACGCCTGCGCCGAGTCTGGCCGGACTCGCTGAAGCGCCAGGGGCAGCGCACATCGAGGACTGAGCGATGAGGAGGCGGCCTCGCGGGTCGAGCACACTCCTTCCACCGAAGGCCACGCGTAGGACCAGACTGATACCCATTCAGTTGAGACGCGTTTGGGTCGAGCGCCGGTGGCGCCAGATCCGCTAGGACACCGGTCTCAACTGGGTGACCCCGCACACCTTTCCCAAGACCGTGGCCACCCTGATCTCCGAGCGGGTCAGCTCGGAGACGGCCTCTCAGCAGCTGCTTCTCATGGCAATCACGCGCGAGCGGGGCCCTCAACGAGCGACCGCTCTGTTTCTGATTGTGTACTGCCTGGTCACCTCGATCACAGAGACAGGCCGGGGCACTGCTTCGCCTTTCTCCCTTGATCTCGCTGTCGCAGCCTTGCTTGCTCCTGAGTCACAAGGGAGGCTCGTCCCCGCCGTCGCGTCGGCATAGC
Organism: uncultured Actinomycetota bacterium; assembly: GCA_963721165.1. GTDB lineage: Bacteria > Actinomycetota > Actinomycetes > Propionibacteriales > Nocardioidaceae > Nocardioides_C. The sequence continues at coordinate 86,762 of CAVRIE010000017.1, forward strand.
GGACGAGACGCGAAAGGCCACCCAAGCAACACCAGAGACCTCAGCTGTTGAAGCGGCTCTGGGTCTTCTCGAGGCCGTCGGTGATGAGGCTCTCCACGGCGTCCGCTGCGCGGTCGATCTGGAACGGCAGGATCTTGCGCTCGGTCGAGGAGTAGTCGGAGAGCACGAAGTCCGCGGGCGACTGCCGACCCGGCGGCCGACCGATGCCGACCCGGACCCGGTGGAAGTCCCCGGAGCCCAGGGAGCTTCGCATCGACCGCAGCCCGTTGTGGCCGTTGTCCCCGCCGCCCTGCTTGACCCGCAAGGTGTCGAACGCGATGTCGAGCTCGTCGTGGATCGCGATCACCTGCTCGACCGGGACCTTGTAGAACTTCGCGAGCGCCGACACCGGTCCGCCGCTCTCGTTCATGTAGCAACGCGGCCGGGCCAGTACGACGCGCGCCCCGCCGGGCCCCCCGATCCGGCCCTCCACGACGTCCGCACGTCCGGTCTTGTGGGGCCGGAACTTCGATCCCACGCGCGAGGCGAGCTCGTCGTTGACCATGTAGCCGACGTTGTGACGGTTACCGGCATACGAAGGGCCGGGGTTCCCGAGCCCGACGACCAGCCACAAGTTCTCTGTCATCGAAGCCTCTCGGGAGCTCCCGGCCCTTCCACGTGTCAGCGCGCGCCAGACGGCGTTCCACATGGACTCGACGCCTGGCCTTGCAGTGAGCGTTACTCGCTCTCGGACTCCGCGGCTGCCTCGCCCTCGCCCTCGGCGGTCGCAGCCTCACCCTCGGCGGCCTCCTCGGCCTCCTCGCGCTCGATGCCGAGCTCGCCCTCGGTGGCGGCGAGCTCCTCCTCGATCTCCTCGGCCGTGGGCGCGTGGGTCACGTTGACGATCAGGGTCTCGTCGTCGACGTGCGCCGTGGACCCCTTCGGCAGCTGGAGGTCCTTGGCGAGGATCTGCGTGCCGGGCTCGGCACCCTCGACGGAGACCTCGACGTACTCGGGGATGTGCGTGGCCTCGGCCTCGACGGAGACGGTGGGGTGCTCGGTCACGACAAGCGAGTCGGGGGCGGGCTCACCCACGACGTGGACGGGGATGTCCACGGTGACCTTCTCGCCCTTCTTCACGACGATGAGGTCGAGGTGCTCGAGGAAGCCCTTGATCGGGTCGCGCTGGACCTGCTTGGGGAGCGCGAGCTGGGACGTGTCGCCCACCTCGATCGTGAGCAGGGCGTTGGCGCCACCGTGCTTGAGCGCGAGCATGGTCTCGTGGCCCGGGAGCGTGATGTGGATCGGGTCGGCGCCGTGACCGTAGAGAACGGCGGGCACCTTGTCGGCGCGACGGATGCGGCGGGCGGCGCCCTTGCCGAACTCGGTGCGCGACTCGGCCTGGATCTTGGACTCGGACACGGGGGTACTCCTCAATCGACTCAATGCAATAGATCAAACGTGCAACGTCTGGTGGCTGCCCCAGAGACGCAGGACGGCGAGCCGACTGGTCCGGTCGAGGAGATCTTCGCGCGATGCGCGGCTCGAGACCCCGGAGACTCCGGGGCGGACGACCGCGTCGATCACGGAGTGTGGTCACTCCCTCGCCGAGGCAACTTGCCAATCCTAGCCAGGGTTGCGCGATACGAGAAATCCGCTGTTCGCGGGCTGGACGCGCTCCTCAGGCGTGGCCGTCGAACAGGCTGGTGACCGAGCCGTCCTCGAACACCTCGCGGATCGCCCTGCTCACCAGCGGCGCGATCGAGAGGACGGTCAGCTTGTCGAAGCGCCGCTCGTCGGGAATCGGCAGCGTGTTGGTGACGATCACCTCGACGGCCGAGCAGTTCTTGAGCCGGTCCACCGCGGGGTCGGAGAGGATCGCGTGGGTGGCGGCGACGATCACGCCGTTCGCGCCATCGGCCATCAGCGCCTCGGTGGCCTTCACGATCGTGCCGCCGGTGTCGATCATGTCGTCGACGAGCACACAGGTGCGGCCCTTGACCTCACCGACGACGCGGTTGGCGACCGACTCGTTGGGCCGGTTGATGTCGCGGGTCTTGTGGATGAACGCCAGCGGCGCGCCGCCGAGGCGGTTCGACCACTGCTCGGCGACCTTGATCCGGCCGGCGTCCGGCGAGACGACGGCGAGCTGCTCGTCGCCGTACTTCCGGCGCACGTAGTCGGAGAGGATCGGCAGGGCCATCAGGTGGTCCACCGGGCCGTCGAAGAAGCCCTGGATCTGGGCGGTGTGCAGGTCGACCGCGATCAGCCGGTCCGCACCCGCGGTCTTGAACAGGTCGGCCATCAGCCGGGCCGAGATCGGCTCGCGCCCGCGGTGCTTCTTGTCCTGGCGGGCGTAGCCGTAGAAGGGCAGCACGACCGTGATCCGCTTGGCCGACGCGCGCTTGAGGGCGTCGACCATGATCAGGTGCTCCATGATCCACTCGTTGATCGGCGCCGTGTGGCTCTGGATCACGAAGGCGTCGGAGCCGCGGACCGACTCCTCGAACCGGACGTAGATCTCGGAGTTCGCGAACTCGTACGCCGAGGTCGGTACGAGCCCGGTGCCGAGCTGCTCGGCGACCTCCTCGGCGAGCTCGGGGTGTGCCCGACCACTGAAGACCATCAGGTTCTTCTCGGTCGTCCGCTTCATACCGCTCACGCCTGCGTCTCCTCGCTCAATGCCCTGCACGCCGCATCTCGATTGTCACTCAGGTGAGTCCCCAGACGGAAACTCGGCGCTGTCTTTGTGAGACGACGCACGCTCGGCCAGTGCCGCCGCGGCTGCTTCCGCGGCGACGGAGCCGGGCCGCTTGCGGAGCACCCACTCCTCGATGTGACGCTGTGGACCCGTCGAGACGGCGAGCGCGCCGGGTGGCACGTCGCGGCGTACGACGGTGCCGCCGCCCGTGACGGCGCCGTCGCCGATGTCGACCGGGGCGATGAAGGTGTTGTTGGACCCCGTCCTGGCGTGCCTGCCGACCGTCGTACGGTGCTTGCTCACCCCGTCGTAGTTGGCGAAGATCGTGCCGGCGCCGATGTTCGTGCCCTCTCCGATGTCGCCGTCACCCACGTAGGACAGATGCGGGACTTTGGCGCCTCGGTCGAGGTGAGAGTTCTTCGCCTCGACGAACGCCCCGAGCTTGCCTCCCTCGCCGACCACGGTGCCGGGACGGATGTAGGTGAACGGCCCGATGGTGGCGTCTGCACCGATGACCGAGTCGAAGGCGTGGGTGCGCACGACGCTCGCTCCCTCCCCGACGATCACGTCGGTCAACGTCGTGTCGGGGCCGACCACGGCGTCCTCCTCGACGCGCGTCGTGCCGTGGAGCTGGACGCCAGGCAGCAGGGTCACGTCGCGGGCGAGCTCGACGGTGACGTCGACCCAGGTCGTCGCCGGGTCGACCACGGTCACGCCGTCCTTCATCCAGCGAGTGAGCACGCGGCGGTTCATCTCCGCGGCCAGGCCGGCCAGCTGGGCCCGGTCGTTGGCGCCCTCGGTCTGCATCACGTCGTCGATGGAGTAGGCGCCGACGGTCAAGCCCTGCTCGCGGGCGATCGCCACGACGTCGGTGAGGTAGTACTCGCCCTTGGCGTTGTCGTTGGTGATCTTCGAGACCGCGTCGGAGAGGAAGGCGCCGTCGAAGGCGAAGATGCCGCTGTTGATCTCCCGTATGGCGGCCTGCTCGGGCGTGGCGTCCTTCTCCTCGACGATGGCGACCACCTCGTCCTTGGCGTCGCGGACGATGCGGCCGTACCCGAAGGGGTTCTCCACCTCGGCGGTGAGGATGGTCAGCGCTCGGCCGGAACCGGCGTGGTCGGCGACCAGCCCGGCCACCGTGTCGCCCTCGAGGAGAGGGGTGTCGCCGAACATCACGACGACCGTGCCCTCCGGCGTACCGGCGCGTTGCTGCAGGGTCTCGACGGCGATCCGCACCGCGTGGCCCGTGCCGTCCTGGGTCTCCTGCACGGCGATGACCGCGTCCGGCACCTGCTCGAGCACGTGCGGCTCGACCTGCTCGCGCTGGTTGCCCACCACTGCGACGAGGTGCTCGGGATCGAGTGCCTGGGACGCGGCGATGACGTGACCGATGAGGCTCCGCCCACAGATCGGGTGCAGCACCTTCATGGTCTTGGACTTCATGCGGGTGCCGCTTCCTGCCGCGAGCAGGACGACGGCCGCCGGACGGGGCGCGGCGGTGGTGACGGGCTCGGACACGCTCGGCCCTCCATGACTTGTCGGAGACAGTTCTCGCTCCCCGGGTAGGAGTCGAACCTACGTCGCTTGTCCGCATTCAAAGTGCGGCGGGCCCTGCCGACAGACCAACCGGGGATTGCCGGGGCACACCTTACGCAATCGGGTGCCCGGTCCACTCGGGGACGGACGCCTTGGCTACTTACGCTTCCGTAGGTTACGGTTGCGTAGGTAAGCGTGACCGATCGTCTCCCCTTGCAAGGAACCCCATGACACCACCACCTGCTGTGACCGCTGCCCCCGCACAGAGCGACAGTCCGACCCAGCTCGGCCAGCCCAGTGCGACCTGGGGCGGCGACACCCAGTCCCGCAAGGAGCAGGTGGCGTTGGCAATCTTCATCGTCGTGCCGTTCCTCGCCGTCGCCGCGGCCATCCCGGTCGCCTGGGGCGGCTGGCTCGGCTGGACCGACCTGGCGATCATGGCGGCCATGTACTGGCTCACCGGCCACGGCATCACGGTCGGCTTCCACCGGCTCTTCACCCACAAGTCCTACAAGCCCAACCGGGCGGTCAAGGTCTTCTGGGCGATCGCCGGCTCGATGGCGATCCAGGGTCCGGTGATCCGCTGGGTCGCCGACCACCGCAAGCACCACAAGTTCTCCGACCGCGACGGCGACCCGCACTCGCCGTGGCGCTACGGCGACGACATCAAGGCGCTTGCCAAGGGCTTCTGGTACGCCCACATGATGTGGCTGTTCAACCCCGAGCAGACCCCGCAGCGCAAGTACGCCCCGGACCTGATGAAGGACCGCGACATCGTCAAGATCTCGCGCCAGTTCCCCGTGTGGGTCGCAGTGTCGCTGCTTCTCCCGGCCGTCCTCGGCGGCCTGCTGACCATGTCGTGGCAGGGCGCGCTCACAGGCTTCTTCTGGGGCTCGCTGGTCCGGATCAGCCTGCTGCACCACGTCACCTGGTCGATCAACTCGATCTGCCACACGATCGGCGAGCGGCCGTTCCTCTCCCGCGACAAGTCCGCGAACGTCTGGTGGCTCGCGATCCCGTCGATGGGCGAGTCCTGGCACAACCTGCACCACGCCGACCCGACCTGCGCCCGCCACGGCGTGCTGCGCGGCCAGGTCGACACCTCCGCCCGGGTCATCTGGTTCATGGAGAAGATGGGCTGGGTCAAGGACGTCCGCTGGCCGGTCAAGGAGCGCATCGAGGGCAAGCTGGTCAAGAACCAGCAGCTCCCCGAGGCGGCCTGAACGCCCGGTCCGCGCGTCCTGACATCATGGGCCGCGTGGCTGACGTGAGCGAGGACAAGACCAAACGGGCTGGTCGAGGGCGGATGACCGCGGCCGAGCGCCGCGAGCAGCTCGTCGACATCTCCCGCGGGCTCTTCGCCGAGCGCGGCTTCGACGGCGCCTCGGTCGAGGAGATCGCTTCGCGGGCAGGGGTCTCCAAGCCGGTCGTGTACGAGCACTTCGGCGGCAAGGAGGGCCTGTACGCCGTGGTCGTCGACCGGGAGGTACGACGGCTCCTCGGCAAGATGCAGGACTCGCTCAAGGCCGAGCACCCCCGCGCGCTCCTCGAGCAGGCGGCGTTCACGCTCCTCGACTACATCGAGCAGACCCCAGACGGCTTCCGGATCCTGGTCCGGGACTCCCCCGTCGGGTCGGCGACGGGGTCGTTCGTGTCGATCATCGGGGACATCGCCTCCCGGGTGGAGTACATCCTGGTCGCCGAGTTCAAGTCACGCGGCTACGACGCGAAGGTGGCACCGCTCTACGCCCAGATGCTCGTGGGCATGGTCGGCACGACCGGCCAGTGGTGGCTCGACACCCGCAAGCCTGAGAAGCGGGTCGTCGCCGAGCACCTGGTGAACCTCGCCTGGAACGGCCTGGCCGGCATGGAGAAGAACCCCCGGCTGCGCACCAAGCCCTGACCTCGTCAGCGCTCCGGGCCGACCCCACGCCAAGTGGGCAGAGGTGACAGGTTCTGAAGTGCTGAACCTACCTCTTGTGACCACTTGTGCCGACTGGGCTGCTCCTCACCCGGCGACGCGCGGGAGTCCCAGGCCGGAGACGATCTGCCGGGCGGCTGCTCCAGGGGTCATGCTGGTGTTGTCCACCCTCATGTGCGGCCGGCCGTCGACCATCGACTTCAGGTCGTGGTCGCCGCCGGTGTTCAGCACCCACTGCTCGTCGGCGTCACGCAGCCAGCCGTTCGAGGCCTCGACGTTGCGCTTGGACCGCTTGGCGTCGAGCCGGTCCGGCGTGACGTTGCGCGCGAGCCGCTCCTCCTGCGGCGCGTAGAGCTCGACGAAGCGCGCCGTACCCCCGCGGGACTCCACGATCTCGCACGTACCCGTCGACCAGCTCCTTGTCGCCGGGGTCGTCGAGGGCCCACACGAAGGTGAACACGAGCCCGGGCAGGTCGCTCTCCGTGGCCTCCTCGATCACCCGGGTCCGGAACTCCGAGACGAGCCGCTCGAACGGCGGCGAGCCGAAGTCGAACAGCTCCAGCACCGGCTCCACGGTCATGTGGTTGTGGAACAGCTTGTACCCGGTCAGCCGGGCGACCTCGCGGCCGACCGTCATCTTGCCGACGGCGGGCGGGCCGAAGATCACGAGAAGGTCCATGCCGCCATCGTCGCGGGCGGTCTCGGCCGCTGTCGAACGATTTGTCCGGGGACGTCAGCCGGCGCGCGCGGCCAGCCGCTGCTGCAGCCTGTCCCGCTTCTCCTCGAACCGGCTCGCCTGGGCGTCCAGCTCGTCCATGAAGGCGGCGAGCTCGTTCCGCGCCTGCTCCCCCTCGGCGTCGAGGCCCTCGACCTCGAAGACCTTCCAGAAGCGCAGCACCGGCGCAACGACGTCGTCGCGGTGCTGCCGCAGGTCGTACACCCCTGCGATCGCCATCTCCACCGCCTTGCGCTGGAAGCCGGCGATGTCGGTGCCCGGCATCTGGAAGGTCTTCACGACGTCGGTGATGGCCCGCATCGTCTGGTTCGGCGAGAGCTCGAGAGCCCCGGCCAGCAGGTTGCGGTAGAAGATCATGTGAAGGTTCTCGTCCGCGGCGACACGGCCGAGCAGTGCGTCGGCGACCGGGTCGTCGGTCAGCCGGCCGGTGTTGCGATGCGACACCCGGGTCGCGAGCTCCTGGAAGGACACGTACGCCAGCGACCGGATCAGGTCCGCGCTGTGCGCGGACTCGTAGCCGGTGGACATGTGGTCCATCCGCAGCCGTTCGAGCTGGACAGGGTCTACCGCGCGGCTGGTCAGCAGGTAGTCGCGGATCGCGATGCCGTGCCGGCCTTCCTCGGCGGTCCACCGGTGCACCCAGTCGCCCCACGCCGCGTCGCGGCCGAAGAGGATCGCGATCTCGTGGTGGTAGCTCGGGAGGTTGTCCTCGGTCAGCAGGTTCACGATCAGCGACGAACGCGCGACGTCGGACATCTTCGAGTCCTCGGGGCTCCACGGGTCCCCGTCGAGCGGGCCGTCGAAGTTGCGGCCGTCGCTCCACGGGACGTACTCGTGCGGGAACCACTCCTTGGCCACCGTCAGGTGGCGGTTGAGGTTCTCCTCGACGACCTGCTCGAGCTCGATCAGCATCTGGGTCTGGCTCAGTGGCTTGCTCACGCTTGCTCCCTCCGGCCAAGTCCCATCGACTCAACCTACGGCACCGTAACCTACGCCGCCGTAGGTGAGCGAAGCGTCGTCCCTCGCCGGACTCAATCGGCGGCGAGCACCTCGACCCGGTTGCCGTTCCCGTCGGCGGTGTAGAACCTCCGGTACCCAGGAAAGTCGTCGTCCCACGTTACTGGGAAGTTGCCTTCCACCAGCCGGACAGCCAGCGCGTCGATGTCGTCGACCAGGAACGCCGGATGTGCCTTCGCGGCCGGGCGGAACTCCTGCTCCACCCCGACATGGATCTCCACCGCGGCGTCGCGGAACCAGCAGCCACCCCTCGCAGCGAGCACCGGCGGCTTCTCGACCTCGGGGATACCGAGCGCCTCGCCGTAGAACTTCCGGGCGGCCTCCTCGCCGCCTGCCGGGCACGACACCTGCACGTGGTGCAACCTCATCCTTTGCTCTCCTCTCTGTCGGCACCTCAGATCGAGGTGCCACCGATGATCACACCTGCGAGCCCGCGCGCCGCTGTGCCACGACGAAGACCCTCCGGAACGCAAGTACGGTGCCGTGCGGGCCGGGCGGGTAGGCGTCTCGTAGCAGCTGCTTGTACTCCGCCTCGAAGTCCGCCCTCAGCTCGTCGGGCAGCGCCTGGAGCACCGGCCGCGCCCCGGTGCCGCTGATCCAGGCGAAGACCGGGTCCTCACCCTCGAGCAGGTGCAGGTACGTCGTCTCCCACGCGTCCACGCTGCAGCCCAGGCCGAGCAGCGCCTCGAGGTACACCTCCGGGCCGTGTGCATCGGGGCGTGCCACCCCGTCGACGTACGGCTGGAACCGTTCGTCGGACGCGAGCTGGTGCAGCAGCACATGGCTCGGCTCGTCGAAGTTGCCGGGCACCTGGAAGGCGAACCACCCTCCGGGCGCCACCTGCTCGACGAGCCCGGGCAGCAGCTCGAGGTGGCCGGGGACCCACTGGAGGGTCGCGTTGGAGACGAGTACGTCGACAGGCCGGTCGGCCTGCCACTCACGCAGGTCGGCCACCTCGTACCGGACGCCGCTCACGCCCGACTCCCGAGCGCGGGCGATCATCTCTCCCGACGAGTCCAGGCCGCGGACGTCCGACGAGGGCCAGCGCTCCTTGAGCAGGCCCGTGAGGTTGCCGGGCCCGCAGCCCAGGTCGACGACGCGGTCCACGTCGGTCGCCCGGACCCGGGCGAGCAGCTCTACGAACGGCCGACCGCGCTCGTCGGCATAGGTCAGGTAACGGTCCGGGTCCCAGGTGTGCGCGCTCATGTGCAGGCTCCCCTCTGCGCGACTCACTCTCGAGCAAGTCTCTTGATGTCAAGATAAATACAACTGGTCAAATGTCTCGATGTCAAGAATCTCGACGGGTAACATCGAAGTCATGCGCGACGAAGTGGACCGTCTGGTCGAAGCATGGCAACGCGAGCGGCCCGACCTCGACCTTGCGCCGATGCAGGTGCTCAGCCGGGTCAGCCGGCTCAGCCACCACCTCGACCGGGCCCGGCGTGCGGCGTTCACCGACCACGGCGTCGAGTCCTGGGAGTTCGACGTCCTCGCGGCCCTGCGTCGGGCCGGCACGCCGTACGAGCTCTCCCCCGGCCGGCTGATCAAGGAGACCCTCGTGACCAGCGGGACGATGACCAACCGGGTCGACCGTCTCGTCGCCCGCGGCCTCGTCGAGCGGCTGCCCGACCCCCACGACCGGCGGGGTGTGCTCGTGCGGCTCACCGACGAGGGCCGCGCGAAGGTCGACGGCGCACTCGCCAGCCTGCTCGACCGGGAGCGCGAGCTGCTGGGGGACCTCGACGACTCCTCGCAGGGCCGGCTCGCCTCGCTGCTGCGCCGCCTCGTCGCCCCCTTCGAGCCCGAGCTGTAGCCGGGACCTCGCGCCCTTCGGTCACGATCGGCACGTGCGAGGTAATGACGTCGCGGACGCCCGGATCGCGGTCACGATCGGACATGTGCGAAGTAATGACGTCGCGGACGCCCGGATCGCGGTCACGATCGGACACGTGCGAGATTATGACGTCGCGGACGCCCTGATCGCGGTCACGATCGGGCACGTGCACGATCTTTGTCGGTGCGAAGCCAAGCGGCGCCGATCGCGCGGCAAGGGGCAAGCGCTACTCGAGCAGGGAGGCGGCCTCGAGCCACTCCTCCTCCAGGGCCTCCTTCTCGGCGAGGACCTCCTGAAGCTTGGCGTCGAGCTCGCCCAGCTTCTCGTAGTCGGTCGCGTGCTCGACCAGCTGCGCGTGGATCTTCTCCTCGCGGTCGGCCACCTTGGCGAGCTGCCGGTCGAGCCGCGCGATCGTCTTGCGCGCCTCCCGCTGCTCCGCCTGTGACGCCTGCGACACCTGGGGCGCCTGCGACCCCTGCGACGAAGGGGTGTCGACGGGCCCGCGCCGTGGGGCCGACGTGGACGGCGCCGTCTCGGGGCGCAGCCCGCCACCGGTGAACGCGACCTCGGCAGCGATCATGGCGCGCCGCCGCTCGAGGTACTCCTCCACCCCGCGTGGGAGCATCCGGATGGTGCCGTCGCCGAGCAGCGCCCACACCGTGTCGCAGACGCGCTCGAGGAAGTAGCGGTCGTGCGACACCACCACGAGCGTCCCGGGCCAGCCGTCGAGGAAGTCCTCGAGCACGTTCAGCGTCTCGATGTCGAGGTCGTTGGTGGGCTCGTCGAGGAGCAGCACGTTCGGCTCCGAGAGCAGCAGGCGCAGCATCTGGAACCGGCGCCGCTCCCCACCCGACAGGTCGCCGATCCTCGCGGTGAGCCGGTCGCCGGTGAAGCCGAACCTCTCCAGCATGGAGCTGGCGGTGATCTCACCGGTCGCCGTCTTCGTCACCCGCTTGATCGCTTCGACGGCGTCGAGGACACGCTCGTTCGGGTCGAGCTCGTCGAGGCCCTGGGTGAGCTGCTCGAGCGCGACCGTCCGACCCTGCTTCACACGTCCCGCCGCGGCCGGGAGGTCGCCGGACAGCAGCCGCAGGACTGAGGTCTTCCCGGCGCCGTTGACCCCGACGAGGCCGACCCGGTCGCCGGGCCCGAGCCGCCAGGTGGCGTGGTCGAGCAAGGTCTTGTCACCGCGAACGAGCGTGACGTCCTCGACGTCGAGGACGTCCTTGCCGAGCCGCTGCGTCGCGAACCGCTGCAGCTCGAGCTTGTCGCGCGGCGGCGGCTCGTCGGCGATGAGCTCGTTCGCCGCGTCGATCCGGAACTTCGGCTTCGAGGTCCGCGCGGGTGCTCCCCGGCGCAGCCAGGCGAGCTCCTTGCGCATGAGGTTCTGCCGTCGCGCCTCGGACGCCGCGGCCTGTCGCTGCCGCTCGGCCTTCGCGAGCACGAACGCCGCGTAGCCCCCGTCGTACACGTCGACGACCCCGTCGTGCACCTCCCAGGTCGTGTCGCAGACCTCGTCGAGGAACCACCGGTCGTGGGTGACGACGACGAGCGCAGAGGTACGACGGGCGAGGTGCTCGGCGAGCCACGCCACCGCCTCGACGTCGAGGTGGTTGGTCGGCTCGTCGAGCACGATCAGGTCATGGTCCTCGAGCAGGAGGCGCGCGAGCGAGCAGCGGCGTCGTTCACCACCGGAGAGGCCCGAGACGACCCGGTCGAGGGAGACACCGGCGAGGAGGACCTCGACGATCTCGCGGGTGAAGGGGTCGGCGGCCCACTCGTGCTCGGCCCGGTCGCCGATCACCGCCTCGCCGACCGTGGCGGACGGGTCGAGGTCGTCGCCCTGGGTGAGGTACCCGAGGTGCAGGCCGCGACCGCGGGACACGCGGCCCTCGTCCGGCTCCTCCAGGCCCCCGATGATGCGCAGCAGCGTGGTCTTCCCGTCGCCGTTGCGGCCCACGACGCCGACGCGCTCTCCGGTGCCGATGCCGAGGCTGACGCCGTCGAGGAGTGGCCGGATGCCGTAGGACTTGTGGACTCGCTCGAGGTTGACGAGGTTCGCTGCAGGAGAGGCCATCAGGGGGCTATCGCATCACAGCGCCGACACGACGTGCGCGCCGGGCGCGGGGCCCGAGGCGACCAGCGCGGTCGTCCCGGCGTCGGTCAGCAGGTCGCGCACCTTCCGCGCGTCCGCCTCGTCGGCGGTGAGGAACAGGCAGGTCGGGCCCGACCCGGACAGCAGCGCGCCCAGCGCGGGTGGCCTGCCCCCGAGGTCGAGCAGCTCCGCGAGGTCGGGCCGCAGGCTGAGCGCGGGCGCTTCCAGGTCGTTGAGCAGCAGCCCGCCGAGCCTCGTCGCGTCACCGGCGGCGAGGGCGTCGACGAGCGCCGTGGACACCTCCGGCTCGGCGACCTCCGCCCCCGCATGGCGGCGGTCGAACTCCGCGAACACCGCCGGGGTCGAGAGGCCGCGGTCGGACAGCGCGACCACCCACCAGTAGGCGCCCGTGTCCTCGATGGCCGCGACGACCTCGCCGCGGCCGGACCCGGTGGCCGTGCCGCCCACCAGGCAGAACGGGACGTCGCTGCCGAGCTCGGCGGCGAGCGACAGCAGCTCGTCGCGGGGAGTCGCCAGCCCCCACAGGGTGTCGCAGGCCAGCAGCGCCGCCGCGCCGTCGGTGCTGCCTCCGGCCATGCCTCCCATCACGGGGATCCGCTTCCGGATCGTCATCTCCACGCGTCTCGTCGACTCCCGCGTGGGACGCGAGCAGCGACGCCGCGCGCAGGACGAGGTTCGACGCATCGGTCGGTACGTCGGACACGTCCACGCCCTCGCCCAGCACGGTCAGCGTCGTGGCCGCGGCAGGGCTGACCGTGACCTCGTCGTACAGCCCGATCGCCTGGTACACCGTGGCCAGGGTATGGAAGCCGTCCGGCCGGGCAGGGCCCACACCGAGCTGGAGGTTGATCTTCGCGGGTGCCGCGACGGTCACGGACCGGCTCATGCCGCACCTCCGGACCGGACCTGCGCGAGCCCCTCGGCGACCCGCGCGAAGTCCTCCACCCCGAGCGACTCGCCGCGGGCCATCGGGCTGATGCCGGCGTGTGCCAGGGCCGCCTCCGCAGCCTCCGCGGACCCGGCCATGTTCTTCAACGTCGAGCGGAGCGTCTTGCGCCGTTGGGCGAACGCCGCGTCGACCACCGCGAACACCTCCTCGCGGGTCACCGACACGGCGGGCGGCTCGCGCCGCTCCCACGCGACCAGGCCGGAGTCGACGTTCGGGGCGGGCCAGAAGACGTTGCGCCCGATCGCTCCGGCGCGGCGCACGTCGGCGTACCACGCGGCCTTGACCGACGGCACGCCGTAGGTGCGGGAGCCGGGCGCCGCGGCGAGGCGGTCGGCCACCTCGGACTGCACCATGACCAGACCCTTCCGCAACGAGGGCAGCAGCGCCAGCAGGTGCAGCAGCACCGGCACGGAGACGTTGTAGGGCAGGTTGGCCACCAGCGCGGTCGGCGCCGGGCCGGGCAGCTCGCCCACCCGCAGCGCGTCGGCCTCCACGACCTCGAGCCGGTCGGCGTACGCCGGAGCGAACCGCTCGACGGTCGCCGGCAGTGCACGGGCGAGCAGCGGGTCGACCTCGATGGCGACGACCCGGGAGACCGCACCGAGGAGCGCGAGGGTCAGCGACCCCAGGCCGGGGCCGACCTCGACGACCACGTCGTCGGGTTCGAGGCCGGCGGCACGGACGATCCTACGGACGGTGTTGGCGTCGATGACGAAGTTCTGGCCGCGCTGCTTCGTCGGCCGGATGCCCAGGTCGGCAGCCAGCGAACGAACATCCGCCGGACCGAGAAGCCTCGGTCCGGCGGATGCCATGTCCTGCTCGCTCACCACTCGCGTGAGCCTAGACGGTGGGAGATCGTCGTCAGTGTCCCGCACCGCAGTTGGGCCAGGCGCTGTAGCCGCCGTTCGCGTCGCGGACCCGCTCCGCCACGGCGATCTGTGCCTCGCGGCTGTTCTCGTGGGGGTACCCGGTGCCGCCGTAGGCGTGCCAGGTCTCGAGGTTGAACTGGAGGCCGCCGTAGTAGCCGTTGCCGGTGTTGGCCGCCCAGTTACCGCCGGACTCGCACTGCGCGATCTGGTCCCAGACGCTGTTGCCGCTGGCGTAGTTCGTGGCGGCCGGCTTCGACTTGGTGCCGACGCGCACGACCGCGTCGCGCGGCTCGCTCAGCGTCTTGGAGCGCAGCTCCTTCTTGCTCACGAGCTGGCCGTTCTCGTAGCGCACGCGGTACACGACCGAGCGCGACCCGGCGCGACCCTCGCGGACGACCTTGCGGTTGCCCTCGAGCATCGAGGAGTCGGACTTCTCCACGGTGTCGTAGGCGACGTCCTCGACGGCCTTCTTGGTGAGGAGGCGGACCCTGGTCACGACGACCTTGTCGCCGTCGGCGAGCTTCGCACCCTTGCCGGGCTTGACCTCGTCGTGCCGACCGAGGTCGATGTGGAGCTTCTCGAGAGCGTCGGACACGGTGAGCGCCGGCACCGACAGGGTGCGGGCCTTCTCCGGGCCGTTCTTGAGCTTGATCTTCTTCGGCGTCACCACGTCGAGGTCGAGACCCTCACGCGGGACGTCGGCGCTGCGGCTGACGGAGAGGTCGGCGCCGGCGTACCGGAGGCCGAGCTGCTGGAGGGCCGAGCTGACGTCGCTCGCCGTGACCCAGTAGTGCCTCTGCTTGCCGTCGACGGTGACCTGCAGCTCGCGGGCGTAGCGCACCGCGATCCGGGTGCCGTCGTTGACCTTGGTGTCGAGTCCGGGGGCGACCACGTCGCGCTCGCCGAGGTCGATGCCCTCGTCCTTCAGCACGTCGCCGACTGTGCCGCCGAGGGTGCTGACCTGGTCGGCCTCACCATCCACCGAAAGCGTGACGGTCTTGCTCATCGCGGCGTAGCCGACAGTGGTCCCGACGACAGCGGTGATCACCGCGGCGACGAGGACGGCGAGGGCAAGCTTGCTCTTGCTGAGTAGTGCGATAGAACTCCGCACGATGCTCCAATGGTGGTACTCCCCGGGCCGCGGGACGTGCAGCGCACGTGCTCGTTCCTGGAGTACACAGGGGTACTCCTGCTGCGTGAAACGGCACAGCGATCCCCCCAAGATGAAGGCCGGACGGTGCCGGCCGAATCCGTGAGGGACCCCCAAGCGCTGCCCGAAAGCTTCCCCACTCCCGGCCAACAGTCACAAGACGATAACGAGGATGCCCGCCCACACCAAGTCGAAACCCCCCAATCGTGACTCGTCTCACCGGGACGAGCGGGGGCGGATAGGCCATGGGACGAGGTCTGAGAGGGTCGTCTCAGCAGCCCCATTCGCCCCCGAAAGCGTCGTTCGTGTTGGTGTCGACGGCCACGCAGAGGTCCTCCAGGTCGGCCCCCAGCGTCTCCGCCATCCCTCGGAGCGTGACCGGGACCAGGTACGACGCGTTCGGCCTGCCGCGGTAGGGCGTCGGGGTCAGGTACGGCGCGTCGGTCTCGACGAGGATCCTGTCGCGGGGGGTCACGCGCAGTGCCTCGCGCAGCGGCTCGGCGTTCTTGAACGTGACCGTCCCGGCGAAGGACAGCCAGGCTCCGCGGTCAAGGCAGGCTCGCGCGAAGTCCGCGTCGCCGGAGAAGCAGTGCATGACGAAGCGCTCGGGCACCCCCTCCTCGTCGAGCAGGCGCAGGATGTCGTCGTGGGCGTCGCGGTCGTGGATCACGAGGGTCTTGTCCAGGCGCTTGGCCAGGTCTATGTGCCGCCGGAACGACTCGTGCTGCGCCGGCCGACCGGCCTCGTCGGTGCGGAAGTAGTCGAGCCCGGTCTCGCCCACGGCACGGACCCGGTCGCTGCTGCTGGCCAGCCGCTCGATCACGTCGAGGGCCTCCTCGAGCCTCCCGTCCGCGGCGAGCTGCGGGGCCTCGTTGGGGTGCAGCGCAACCCCGGCCACGATCGCGTCGAACCGCTCCGCGACGTCGACCGCCCACTGCGCACCGGGGAGGTCACAGCCGATCTGGACGATCCGCGGCACCCCGACGGCCGTCGCCTCGGCCAGCGCGTCCTCGACCGCCAGCCAGGAGCCGTCTGCGATGTCGAGGTGACAGTGGTTGTCCACGACCGGCCGCGGCAGCGGCTCGGGTGCAGGTGGACGGCTTCGCTCCCGCCGGCCCCCTTCCTCGCCGTTCGAGGACCGCTCGCGGGTGGGTGCGTCGGGCGCCATGCGGCGGAGTCTACGAGGGCGGCACTACTTCTTGTGCACGGCGTCGTAGACGACCCGCTTGGGCAGTCCCGCACGCCGGGCCACGTCGAGGATCGCGTCCTTGCGCGTGCTTCCCTCCGCCTCCACCTCGGCCACGAGAGCCGCTAGGGAGGCCGGGTCGGTCGGTACGTCGGACGTGGCGGTCGCACCCTCGACGACCAGCGTGACCTCTCCGCGCACGCCCTCGGCGGCCCACGCCGCGAGGCCGGCCAGCCCTGCCCGTCGTACCTCCTCGTGCGTCTTCGTCAGCTCTCTGCACACGGCGGCGCGGCGGTCCGCCCCGAACGCCTCGGCCATCGCGGTCAGCGTGGCCTCGGTGCGGTGCGGCGCCTCGAAGAAGACCATCGTTCGCTCCTCGGCGGCGAGCGAGGCCAGCCTGCGGGCCCGCTCCCCTGCCTTGCGCGGCAGGAACCCCTCGAAGCAGAACCGGTCCACCGGCAGCCCGGACACCGCGAGCGCGGTCAGCACGGCGGACGGGCCGGGCACTGCGGTGATGTCGATGTCGCGCTCGACCGCCGCGGCGACGAGGCGGTAGCCGGGGTCGGAGACGCTCGGCATGCCCGCGTCGGTCACCACGAGGACCCGCTGCCCGGACTCCAGTGCCTCGACGAGGGCGGGGGTCCGCGAGGACTCGTTGCCCTCGAAGTAGGACACCACCCGGCCGCTGATCGTCACGCCGAGGTCGGCGCAGAGCCGCTTGAGACGTCGGGTGTCCTCGGCAGCCACCACGTCGGCGGTGGCGAGCTCGGTCGCGAGCCGCTGAGGCGCGTCCTCGACCCGCCCGATGGGTGTCGCGGCCAGGACGAGCACTCCGGAGTCGGTCACGCCGCGCATCATGCCATCCGCCTCCGGGGCGTGGCCGCGTCCGTAGCATGGGCGCGTGACGACGACCTCGGAGCCGCCCCGACGGGTGCGTCAGCGCACGATGGGGCTCTCGCGCACCGCCGACGGCCGGCCCGTGCCGAGCGCACGTCGCCGGATGGTGCCCGCGATCCGTCACCTCGACCGTCGTACCGGCTGGGCGGCGACGCTGGCCGTGACGGCGCTCGCGGCGTTCCTGCGCTTCTGGCACCTGGGCCGGCCCGAGGAGTTCCTCTTCGACGAGACCTACTACGCCAAGGACGCCTGGTCGCTGATCCACCACGGCTTCACGACCGGCTACGTCGCCGGCGCGGACGAGAAGATCCTGGCCGGCCGGGTCACCGGCATCTTCGAGAAGACCCCGAGCATGATCGTCCATCCCGAGGTCGGGAAGTGGCTGATCGGCGCCGGAGAGGCCGTCTTCGGGATGGACCCCTTCGGCTGGCGGGTCGCGTCCGCCGTGGTCGGCACGCTGATGGTGCTGGTCCTGATCCGGCTGGTGCGCCGCCTGACCGGGTCGACGCTGCTGGGGTGCACGGCGGGGCTCCTGCTCACCTTCGACGGCCTGCAGTACTCCATGTCACGGCTGGCGCTGCTCGACATCTTCATGAGCTTCTTCCTGCTCTGCGCCGTCACGGCGTTGGTGGTGGACCGCGACTGGTCGCGCCTGCGGATGGCGCGGCGCGTGCCCGCGGGATGGGTCGCCCGGGCCGGAGACTGGGGACCGCTGCGCGGCCTGTGGTTCAGACCCTGGCGCCTGCTCGCAGGGGTGATGTTCGGCCTCGCAGTGGGGACCAAGTGGAACGCGGTGTACCCGCTCGCCGCCTTCGGCCTCCTCGTGTGGGCCTGGGACGCCGGTGCCCGGCGCTCCCTCGGCGTGCCATGGGCCTGGCTGAAGTCGGCCGTCGCGGACGCCCTGCCCGCCTTCTTCCACCTCGTCGTCGTCGCCCTGCTGGTCTACGTCATGACCTGGACCGGGTGGCTCATGCACGCGTCGGAGTACGAGCAGAACCTCTCCGACACCCAGTACGGCGCGCCTTGGGGCTCCTACACGGACCACGACGCCCAGGGGTTCGTCCCCGAGCTGGCCCAGTCGCTGCACTCGCTGTGGAACTACCACCAGGACGTCTACACGTTCCACACCCGCGGGCTGATCCGCTCCGAGCACGTCTACCAGTCCAACCCGAAGGGCTGGCTCGTCCTGAACCGCCCCGTCGGGGTCGACGCGGACCTCGACATCAAGCCGGGCGTCGACGGGTGCGACGCTCCCCGCGGCAGCACGTGCCTGCGGCAGATCATCCTGCTCGGCACACCTGTGCTCTGGTGGGGCGGCGTGCTGGCCCTGCTCTACGGGGTCTTCGCCTGGGTCGCCCGCCGGGACTGGCGGTTCGGGGTCGCCGTGGTGGGTGCGGTCTCGACGTGGCTGCCGTGGATGCAGTACGCCGACCGGCCGATCTTCTCGTTCTACGCGGTCGCCACGATCCCGTTCACGGTCATCGCGGTCGCCCTTGCCATGGGGCGGCTGCTCGGCGGGCCGACGGCGTCGTACCGGCGGCGGATGTTCGGCGCCGTCGCGGCCGGCTCGTTCCTGGTGCTCGTCGCGGTGAACTTCGCCTGGTTCTGGCCGATCTACACCGACCAGCTGATCACCACGCGCGAGTGGCTGCAGCGGATCTGGTTCCACGCCTGGATCTGACCGTCCGCGTGGACGCCGACGGGCCAGACAGGTCAGCGGGCGTAGACGCGCTGCGCGACGGCCTTCTTGGCCTGGACCAGGCCGTCGAGCGAGGAGCCGAAGCCGGCCTCGCCGTGGGTCTCGGGAGCCGCCTCGCCGAGGGTGCCGATGACCCAGCGCGAGCCCTTGTCGATGAGGTCCTGGTGCGTGACGTCGTCGTACCCGGGCTTGACCGGGAAGGCGACGCCCCACGCACCGGCGGCGGCCGCGGCCAGGTGCAGGGACTCCCGGGTCGTGATCCAGCGCTGGCCACGCCGCGCCGGCAGGCCCTCGCGCCACACCTCGGTGAAGGGGTAGAACCGCATCCCGGGCAGCTCGGACTCGATCATCTCGAAGACGACGCGGTCCTGGCCGGGGATCGCCTCGATGTAGCCGATCTTCTCCGGCCGAAGCCCCCATGCCTTGGCGGTCTCGACGGCGCTCCTCGCGAGCGCCTGGAGGCCCTCGTCCCCCTCGACCAGGTCGGACTGGAGGCACATCATCGTGGAGACGCTGTCGCGCTTGTCGTACGCCTCCTCGCCGAGGTCGAGCAACGCGTCGTCGCCGGTGTCCGTGACGGTGTCGGCGGAGAGCAGCTCGCGGGACCTGGCGTCTCGTACGTCGACCACGGCGTACCCCGCGGTCAGCTTGTCGAGCATCTCTCCGCTCGCGGCGTTCGGGAGGAGGCCGACGCCGGTCATCGCGACCTGCTTGCCGTGCTCCTCGGCCAGCACCTGGCACGCGGCCAGGACACCGATGTGGCGGGGCCAGATCGAGGCGAGGTAGCCGCCGCCGATGACGTGGACGACGTCCGCGGTGTGCAGGAGCTCGACGCCCGCGGCGCGGTGGGCGTAGCCGAAGCCCGGCTGCCGGGCCGCCTGGGCTGTGAACTGCGCGACCTCCTCGGCGTCGTCGGACGGCGACGCCAGGCTGAGCCGGAAGAGCGTGTCGACGAAACGCACGTTGGGGTGCAGGTCGGCCAGGAAGAGCTGGGCGCCGCCGGGGTTCGGGCAGTCCAGGTAGACCTCCGCGTCCGGCTCGGTCGCGGCGAGGTGGCGCAGCCAAGCCGCGGCCGCCGCCTCGTCTCCGTAGTACGGGTATCCCGACGACCCGACCAGATAGATCCGGCGACCTGCCATGCGTCTGACTCCTCAAACCTCGGGCGGGGCCCTGTCGGGCCATGCATGTCCTTCGTCTCCCCCGCCGTGAAGGCTAACGCACCCCTTGCCGGCTCCTGGGCCGCCCGCACCGGCCTCCCGACGAGGCCGGAGTCGCCCGACGCGGACGACCGGACCGGGCCGGGGTCAGAGCGGCACGGTGAACATGACGCGCCCGTCCTTGACGCACTCGTGATGGCGAACGGTGCCGTGGTCCTGGGAGCAGGTCATGCGCCCCTCCTCACCTGCCGCGACAGCGCCGTAGCCGGTGATGAGCGCGTCGAGGGCGACGGCGACCAGGACGGCCGCCCAAAGCTTCCTTGTCATGTGGGACCTCTTTCCTCCCTCGCCGTTGTACCCGCGAGACACGCCGCTGCATCATTGCCACGCGTCCGAAATGCCTTTTCCTGTACTGGTCTGGACATTTGCAGAGGCCAAAGACCAGGGCGGCTCGAGCCCCACGGCTCCCCGACTCACGGAGGACCGACGGGCGGGGCGCAGGTCACAGGACCGTTGCGCCGTACATCTCCCCGAGCGGGTCGGCAATCAGCTCCAGGCGGGCCCCGTCGGGGTCCCGGAAGTAGATCGAGGTGCCGCTCTCGGTCTGGTACTCGACCCCGGCGCGTTCCAGGTTCTGCTTCAGGTGTGCCCAGCGTTCGGGCTCCACGGAGATCGCGAGGTGGTGCAGGCCGCCCAGCACCTCGGCGTAGGGACCGAGGTCGAGGCCCGGCAGGTCGAAGAAGGCCAGCAGGTTGCCGTTGCCGATGTCGAAGAAGAAGTGGTTCGACCCGCGGTAGTCACGGTTCTCGAAGATCTCGGTCAGTGGGAACTCCAGCACCTCCTGGTAGAACCGCACCGTCCGCTCGACGTCGGCACAGAGCAGCGCGCAGTGGTGCAGCCCCCGCGCGGAGGAGGCCGGCCGCTCGGACTCCCGCAGGTACGTCGACCGGATGCGGGCGCGTTCTGCTTCGATGGCCGGCAGGTCCAGCTGGGTCATGACGCGGTCACCTCAGATCCGGAAGAACAGGTTGAGGTAGCGGTCGGCCACCGTCCGGGCACCTCGGATCGTGCCGGCGTTGCTCCGCCCGAACGCGGTGAGCACGAAGCTGCCGGGGTCGAACTCGATCACCGCAGGGAGGTCCGAGACGTCCCCGGGCTGGTAGTCCATGCCGTCAGGTCCGACCGAGACGCGCGTGTCACCGGCGTTCGGGCCGCTCGTGATCCGGATCCCGAGCGCGCACGGCTCCTGGTCGGTGGAGCCCACGGTGTACTTCCACAGCACGAACATGAACGGGGTCAGCAGGTCCGCCACCTCGCCGGTCAGGCCGTGCGCACGACCGGTTCCCTGACGGACGTCCCAGGAGTGCACGCCGTAGTCCATGAGCTGGAAGGCCGGGTAGAAGAACGCCGGCAGCGGCCCCATGTAGAAGTGCGGGACCAGCAGGTTGGACCAGTCGTCCTCGGTGAGCGCCTCGAAGATCTCCATCATCTTGTGGAAGTCGCCGCGTAGCCGCTCCACGAGCGCTCCGCGCGGCTCGGTCCGGAGACCGAGTGCCTGCTTGTCGACCCGGGCCGCCATGCCCGGCAGACCGTAGGCCGGCTCGAAGTCGCCGTGGCTGCGCGCGACGTCGAAGGCGCCGAAGTAGGCCTCGGTGGTGTCGACGATGTGGCCCACGATGTCGCGGACCTGCCAGTGGCCGGCACCGGTCGGCGCCTCCCAGACGTCGTCGGCGTCGACCATGGCGAAGAACCGCTCCGCCTCGTGACGGACCACCCGCAGGATGGTGTCCTTGCCCTCGTATGACATGGCGTTCCAAGTGCTCATGTCGACTCCCTTACGTCAGTGAGGGTGAGTCTGTGGATGTCAGGCGGGTTGCCACGGCCTCGTGCCGGGTTCCGTGGCGACTCCTCCCCGAGAAGTCGATGATCATTCAACGATACGGCGGATCGTCGGCCCCGGCCATAGCCACTCGCGCGACCCGGTCCAGACTTATTCAACCGATCGGTTGACAAGCCATCCGGGGGCGGTCGTAGGTTGTATTCAACCAAGCGGTTTAAGACAGGGGTGTGAAGTGACCGAAGACCGGCTCTCCCGGGTGTTCGCGGCCTTGGCCGACCCGACGAGGCGGGACATCGTGGCCCGGCTGGCCGTGGGAGACGCCACGGTGAACGAGCTGGCCGAGCCGTACGACGTCACCGTGCAAGCCGTGTCGAAGCACCTGCGGGTGCTGGAAGACGCCGGGCTGGTGAGTCGGAGCAGGGACGCCCAACGGCGGCCGTGCCACCTCGAGCCCGGGGTGTTCGACCTGATGACCAAGTGGATCGAGCGCTACCGGCGCGAGGCGGAGGATCGATTCCGCCGGCTCGACGCCGTGCTCGAAGAGATGGAGGAGGCCCCGGACACGGGGTCCCGAGCGAACGGAGCAGCATCATGAGCACCACCGGCACGAACCACCGCAACGAGACCCAGATCGTGGCCGACCCGAACCTCCCGACGATCGTGATCACACGGGAGTTCGACGCCCCGCCGGAGCGCGTCTTCCGGGCCTACACCGAACCCGAGCTGGTAGCCCGGTGGCTCGGTCCCCGCCGGCTCGCGATGCGCATCGACAAGTACGACGCGCGCACCGACGGTTCCTACCGCTACGTCCACGTCGACGAGGACGGGACGGAGTACGGCTTCCGAGGCGTGTTCCACGAGGTGCGCCCCAGCGAGCGCATCGTGCAGACCTTCACGTACGAGGGCTACCCGGACGGTGTCAGCCTGGAGACGGCCACCTTCGAGGACCTCGACGGCCGCACCCGCGTCACGACGACGTCGGTCGTCGACTCGGTCGAGGGACGCGACGCGATCATCGCGAGTGGGATGGAAAGCGGGCTCCGAGAGTCCTACGACCGCCTCGAGGAGCTACTGTCCGAGGGTGCCTGAGTCCGCGTGTCCGAGGATCAGAGGGAGCCAACAGGATGAGTAGCGCAGCAGACGAGCACCGCACCATCGCCTCCGGGTTCACCGACCGCGTTCGCGGCGCGCGCCCGGAAGCCTGGGACAACCCGGCTCCGTGCGAGGGATGGACCGCCCGAGACGTGGTGCGGCATCTCGTCGAGTGGTTTCCCGACTTCCTGAAGGCCGGCGCCGGCGTCGAGCTGCCGAAGGGGCCGTCTGTCGACGAGGACCCCGTGAGGGCCTGGACGGTGCACAGCGACGGGGTGCAGGCCCTGCTCGACGACCCCGCCACCGCGGAGCGGGTACTGGTGAACCAGCACATCGGCGAGGTTCCGCTGGACCAGGCCGTCGACCGCTTCTACACGGCCGACGTGTTCATGCACACCTGGGACCTGGCGCGGGCCACCGGCCAGGACGAGCGCCTCGATCCCGAGAGGTGCCGCCGGCTGCTCGAGGGGATGCTCCCGATCGACGGCCTGCTGCGCACCAGCGGCCAGTACGGCGAGCGCGTGGAGGTGGCCGAGGGCGCCGACGTACAGACACGTCTGCTTGCCTTCATCGGCCGCCACCCCTGAACTCCGGGGCGTCGGCTGCTGCGTCAGCCGGCGTGCGCCAGCGGCTTGGAGGTCCTGCGCAGTCGCGCCCTGACATCGGTGCCGGCGTTGAAGGCAGCGGTCATCGCCTTGTCAGCCGAGGAGCCCTCGCGAGGAAGCATCCCGATCTGCCGTGCGAAGCCGAGGCCGTCGTAGTAGATGGTGTTCTCCTTGAGCAGGCCGTCCACGAACTTCAGCATGACGTCGCAGCCTCGCAGGTCGACAGGGCGACCGGTCGCGTGGACACCCTGAAAGGGGCTTCCGGTGAAGGTGCCGCTGGCATGCCACTGGACGACTGCACGTTGGTCGTCGGCGACGATGTCGAGCACATCGACGTCGAAGTCGGGGAAGGCACCGAGGAGCTCGGTGAAGAAACCGCGGACCATGTCTCTCCCGCGGAACTGCCCGACCGCGACGAAGTCGTCGACGATGTCAGGGTGCTGAAGCGCCCGCATCGCTTCGAGGTCGTGCCTCTTCAGCGCCTCGAGCATTTCGGCCGCTACCCGTGCGGGCAACGACGCCGCTTGCTCCATCATGTGCGTCCTCTCCGTCAGTCCTGGGGCATGAACGGACCGGACAGTCCGTCGTCACGAGCCTGCTCGAACGTCCGGCCGGGAGCCATGGCTCGATCAGGGGGTTCGCGCCGACTGCACGCGGGCGGGACTTCTGCCGGGTTTTCGCGAGGTGGCGCGGGGTAACCAACATGTACCGCCGGATCATCCTTGCCGGCGTCACCTGAGGAGTTCCCCATGCCACCTTCAGATGCGCGCTCCGAAGCCGCTCCCCGACTGTCGTCGCTGCGCCGTGTCATCGCGGCGAGCCTGATCGGCACCTCGCTGGAGTGGTACGACTTCTTCATCTACGGCACCGCCGCCGCCCTGGTCTTCAACAAGCTGTTCTTCCCCAGCTTCGAGCCGCTGGTAGGAACCCTGCTCGCGTTCGCGACCTATGCCGTGGGGTTCGTCGCACGGCCGCTGGGCGGAGTGGTGTTCGGTCACTACGGCGACAAGCTGGGTCGCAAGAACGTGCTGGTGGTGACCCTGCTGATGATGGGTCTTGCCACCTTCGCGATCGGGCTGATGCCGACGTACGCCGCCATCGGTCTCTGGGCGCCCGTCCTCCTGGTCGCGCTGCGGTTCGTCCAGGGGCTCGGCCTCGGTGGGGAGTGGGGCGGCGCCGTACTCATGACGCTGGAGTCGGGCGACGCGAAGCGGCGTGGTCTCAACGCCAGCTGGCCGCAGGTGGGGGTCCCGTTGGGTCTGCTGCTGGCCAACGGGGTGCTGTCCCTGATGGGAGCGCTCACCTCTGACGCAGCGTTCCAGTCGTGGGGCTGGCGGGTGCCGTTCCTGCTCAGCGGCCTGCTGATCGTCGTCGGGCTGTGGATCCGGCTGACGATCGCCGAGAGCCCGCTGTTCCACGAGGTGGAGGAGACCGACGCCAAGGCGAACGCGCCGATCGTGGACGTGCTCCGGATGTACCCGAGGCGGGTGGTGCTCGCCGTGGGCGCGAGGATCGGTGTGGACGTTGCCTTCTACTCGTTCGTGCTGTTCATCACCACCTACGTCGCCACCTACCTCGAGCTGCCGGAGAGCTACGCGTTGAACGCCGTCCTGATCGCGGCCGGGTTCCAGGTGCTGCTGATCCCGTGGTTCGGCGTCCTGTCGGATCGGTACGGGCGACGCCCGGTCTACCTGTTCGGCACCATCGGCGCGGCCGTCTGGATCTTCGCGTTCTTCGCGCTGCTCGACACCGGAAGCCCTGCGCTCATCGTCCTCGCGACAGTCGTCGCGCTCTTCTTCCACGCGGCCATGTACGGCCCGCAGGCGTCGTTCATCGCCGAGATGTTCCCGACCAAGGTGCGCTACAGCGGAGCCTCCATGGGCTACCAGCTGGCAGGCATCCTGGGCGGCGCCGTCGCTCCGATCATCTCCGTCGCGCTTCTCGACCGCTTCGACACGTCCCTGGTCGTGTCGGTGTACGTGGTCGCGATGCTGGCTGTCTCGGCGATCTGCGTCCTCGCTGCTCCCGAGACCTCTCGGCTCGACCTGCATGTCGAACCCGCCGACCGGCGCGTGGGAGTCGACGGAGCGCTAGTCGTCCAGCGTCATTCGGATGCGGGTCCCGGCCTCGCCAACCGAGAGTTGTCCGCCTTCTCTGCAAGGGTGTTTCCATGACGCCGAGCGACCCGACGTGGGTGGACGAGAAGTTCATCGATCTCGACTGGTACGGCCGCGACCTGTCAGGTGAGACCTATCGAGGCTGCACCTTCCGCGAGGTCGACCTCACCGAGTCGGTCAGCCGCGGCGCAAGCTTCGAGTCCTGTGAGTTCGCGAACTGCCGGTTCAACGCGTCCACACACACCGAGTCCGCCTTCGTGGCCTGCGACTTCCGGAGGACGTCGTTCTTCAGTGCCAGCTTCGAAGGCTGCAAGCTGACCGGCAGTACCTTCGTGGACTGCACTCTGCGCCCGATCACGGTGCGCGGAGGGCAGTGGCGGTCGGTGATGCTGCGCGGGGCGAACCTGACCAAGCTGGATCTCGCTGGTCTCTCGCTCCAGGAAGCGGACCTGTCGGAGGCCGACCTCAGCGGCTCCTCGCTGCACCGAGCGGACCTGACGGGCGCGAGCTTCCGCAATGCCACGCTCCACGAGACCGACCTTCGAGGTACGACGCTCGACGGCGTGGATCTCGGCTCGGCGCGACTCCACGACACCAGAGTCGACCTGAACGGAGCCATCGTGCTGGCCGAGTCCCTAGGCGCCATCGTCGAGCCCTGATGGGCCGGGCCTTGCGCCTGGTAAAGGCGCACGGCAGGGGGGTCCAGATGCGCAAGCCCGGCACGCGGAGGCCCCCTTCGCCCGAGGAAGAGGGCCTCGTCAGGTCAGCCGCCCTTGATTGCGCAGTCAGTGCAGGGCTGCCGTTCTCGAGCCGTTCGACGACGGTCAGTCGATGTCCACCTCGTCCGACGTCGAACCCCTGATCTCGTCCTCGACACCGGAGTACTTCGCGCGCACCGTCAGCTCGTCATGCTTCTTGAGCTTGATCGTGACGTCGGCTTCACCGTCCTCGTCGACGTCTTCGGTGGCGAACGTGACCCACTCGTCCTTGCGGTCGCTCCAGTACTGGAACTTCACCTCACCGAGGTCGTCGCGGTGGTGGTTGCGGTAGCGCTTGATGCTGTTGCCACGGCTCACGCCCGCCTGGGTGTAGGTGTTCCCGCTGTCGCTCTGGCTGCACCGCGTGGTCTTGTCGTTGGGGTTCCTCCTGTCGCACTGCGTGTTGGTCTTCGCTCGGTCGTCCCGAGCCGTCCGTACTGGCCGCTGTCGCCCGGGTTCGGACCGCCGTAGGTCTTCGTCGTCCCGGACGGTGGTCTCCGCCACGCTCGCGGTAGGTCTTCGTCTCGCTCGGACCGCCGTAGGTCTTCGTCTCGGTCGCCGCTCCGTTCGCGTCTCGTCGCGTCTCGCGTCCACGTGCTGCTCGTGCGACTTGGGCGTCCACGTGCTGTTGCTCTCGTCGACTCGGGCGATCCGTCCACGTGCTCTTGTTCTCGCTCGGGCGATCCGTCCACGTGCTCTTGTTCTCGCTCGGGCGGTCCGTCCACGTGCTCTTGTTCTCGTGCGGCCGGTCCGTCCACGTGCTCTTGTTCTCGTGTGGCCGATCCGTCTGGTTGCAGTCGTCGCGGTTCCGGTTCCACTCGTCCCGCTTCTGGTTCGAGTTGTCACACTTGTTGTGGTCGCGGTTCCGGTTGCAGTCGTCGCGGTTCCGGTTCCACTCGTCACACTTGTTGTGGTCGCGGTTCCGGTTGCAGTCGTCGCGGTTCCGGTTCCAGTCGTCACACTTGTTGTGGTCGCGGTTCCGGTGGTCGTCGTGGCGGCTTCGCCTGTGGTCGGACTTCTTCTCGAAGAAGTCGACGTCAGCGCTGAGCTTTACCTTCTTCCATCCCGAGTGACCGTGAACGCGCCACTCGTCGACCTCGAGCGAAGTCTTCGACTTGCACTCGCGGTCGTGTCCGGAGTCGATGCAGTCCGAGCCGTCGACTTCCTTGTACCGATCGTGTCTGTAGTGGTCTCCGCCGTGCGCCGCGGCGGAGAAGAGCAGACTGCTGCCCAGCAGGCCTAACGAAGCCAGGCCCAAGGCTGTGTAGTGCGCCGTTCGTGCCATGGCGCTCCCCTGCTTTCTTCCCCCGTGTTGTGGGGCCGCGCTCGATGGTCCGAGGCCGCGGGATGCGACACCTAGGGTCATCCCGTTGCACTTGCGATCATGGCCATGCCCCCCAATGGCCGCCAATGGCCGAGCGTGGTCCTGTGATCTGTGTCACTTCTTAGAGTGCGCGGAGCCCGCGGGGACGGGGTATCACCAGACTGGGGGAGATTTGTGCGGTCAGGATGACTAGCCGACCGCCTTCAGGTATAAGTGCGCGGTCCGCGGACAGAAACCCTGCAATTCCATATAACTCGGCAAGGAATGACTTCTGCGGATGCAGGCCTGGGAAGTGGCACATTGCTGACGGTTCGCCACCGGACGGGCACGGGAGACTCGGACGCGTGCCGACAGTCCTCCGATGCTTGCGGTTGAAGACCGAGGACGTGTACGGCGTCACTGGGCGTCGCGGGTTCCAGGGATTGCGGCGACCTGGCGGGCGCGCCACCCTAGAAGCCGGGGGATGGCGGCGTCGTGATGGGGCCGCGGAGTGGTCATGAACGGCGAGCTGTCGCCGTCGCCTCGCAACCGAACGCGGACGGGTAGATGAGCACCCCTGAGCATCGCCACGCAGGCCCGAGACGCCTTGGCCCCCGGCTGTCCCTGGTGGTCGCGTTCCTGGCCGGGGCGCTGGTTGCCGGCATCGCGGTCAGCGTCGCGACGGGGTCAGGACCGACTGCGAGCCGGACGTCCGCAGAGGCACCCTCCTTGTCCCCGTCGGCGGTCTCGTCACACCCCTCCGCCGACCTCGCCGTCCCCGACGCAGACGTCGCCGTCCGCCCCCGAGGCCCCGCCCTCCGCCACGCAAGCGTCGCCGCCCCGAGGACCGAGCAGTGCCAACCTTCAGCAAGGGCTGATGACCAAGCCGCTGGCCCAGCTCCAGCGAGGAGACCGGGTCGTCTACAACATGCAGGTGTGCACGTTCCGAAGCTGGGTCGGCGGTGACATCGACGTCAGTCGCATCTCCTGCCCGAACCACCGAAGGGCGTTCCAGACCAAGACCGAGTACCTCGTGCCGGTCGAGCCGTCTGCGGGAGACTGAGCGGCGCGCCAAGGTCAGCGACTTCAACCGTCGCACGTTCACGGCAACCATCCTCCCGCCAGGGCAGGGCAGGGCCTGCCGGACTTCACGCGGCCCCGCCGGCGCTCACATCCGCCTCCCCGCGCTGGGTTGGCCCCACCGGCTCGAGAAAGGCCACCGGAATCGTCCGGCCGGCTCGTCGCGCGTACTTCTCGACCTCTGGTGCCTGGGCGAGCACGATGTCGGCCCATACGGCATCGCGCTCGTCCCCGACCAGTTCCCGGGGTCGGACCTGGAACCGTCTTGCCCGCACCTGCACCTCGGCCAGCTCCGCCTTGCGCAGATTCCGGAACCAGTCGGGGTCACGTGGCGAACCGGAACCCGTCCCCCACACAACGAACCCGTCGCGCATCTCCAGGTAGCGCACGCAGGTGGACCGAGGTACGCCAGTCCGTCGGCCCGGTGTCGTGATCATCAGTACGTGGACTCTCCGGCTGCCGCTCGAGAGTCGCCCGTTCAGCGTTCGGTACATCCACACGCCGATTCTGTTTCCGGTCCGCGTCAATGCGTGCTTGTCAGTCATCACTCGTCCACTCCGATGACGCGCAGGGGCGACGTTGCGGCACCCGGGTCTGGCCCGGGCTCAGCCCCGGCTGAGCGGACCGGTGGCTCGGTCTCGATCTCTGCCAGAGCGGCGAGCCGTTGGAGGTCCTGAGCGAGCGCGGCGCTTCGATCGCGGTGTGCCTTCACGAGCAGCCAGTAGACCCGGTCCAAGCCAGGCGCGACGTGGAGAACGTCGTACTCCTGGACGATCCGAGTGCCACCTTCCGCTGGTTCGAGCGTGATGCGCCACTCGGTGCTGTCCACTCGACCCCAGATTCCTCCGGTGCGCCACGCCAGCTGTCGTGTGGGCTCGACGACGGTGAACACACACGATCGACTCCACCGGTACTTGCCGGACCGGTTCCTACCGCGAAACCGGACGCCCGGTGCCGCAGCGTGAGCTCCTCGAGCCAACCGGGCTTCGCGACACTCGTGGCTCCACTCACCCACTCTCGTCACGTCGGCGATGATCTCCCAGACCACCTCTGGGCGAGCACCTGTCACGGCCTCCGTCCGTCCGTGCCTGGCCAACGTGCCCATCACGACTCTTCCTGCCTCGCCGAGAGTTGCAGCGAGGGCAACGACGCGGCTGTCCCTTCACCCCAGCGCAGGGCTGCCTTGCGGTGGTAGCTCCAGGCAAAGCCGTACAGCAGAACGAACCGTGGCACGGCGGGAACGACGTGGAGAATCACCTCTCGCCCCTCCGGGGTCAGTCCGTCGATGATCCAATGCCCTTCGGCACCGAGTTCCAGGAAGCTCTTCGGTCTGACGAACTGCTCGTGTTCGATCGCGCGGTACTCGGCATCGGTCAGCGTCGCGGCAACGACGGGCATCATGTCGAGCTCCTCCCGCTCGAGGTGCGGCAGCAGGACGTTGGTGAGACCGGCCATCGCATCGAGCACCGGCTCCCGGGCTGAGCCGTCATTGCGATAGGCGCGGGCTGCCTCCTCCAGGGCAGTGAGCGCCGGCGCGATCCGCTGGTGGTCGGCGTCCATCTCGTCCAGCAACGCTCCTGCGGCCGGATTCTTGGCCCGCACGAGCGGCCACAGCCCGACGTCCTCCCCGGTGTGGTGCACGTGGAGGAAGTGCATCATCCAAAGGAGGTGGGATGCGAGTGCTCGGCGCCGCTTCCCCTCGGGGTACGGCTGGCTGGTGAGCACGATCCGGGTTCGCTCCAGGTCACGGCGGAGCGCGCTGTGGACGATGCCCATGCTGCGCGTGTCTGCGGGCGCATGCAGGTTCGCCTCCATGGGCCTCTCCTTTCAACTCTCCAGGCTGAGAAGCCTCGTGATGGCCTCCCTGAGCCACTCCTCGTACTGCGCAGGGCTCCAACCGGCGGTGCCGGTGAGGAGCTCGTATACCTCTTGACTGAGCACTGCCCAGAGTCCATCGCCCTCACGGGGGCTGACCTCCCGCCCTGCCACCCGCGCCGCTGCAATCTGCACGGTCATTCGCTGCCGATCCCGGGTGTCATCCAGCCTCTGGGCCAGCTCCGGCTCGACGGCCGCAGCCTCACGAAGGGCGCGATGCAGCAGCCGTGTGGTGCGCTGGTTGATCGCGGTGTTCAGCTTCGCCGCCGCCGCGGTCCGTTGTCGGGGACTGCCGATGGCGAGGGCGGTGAACTCAGGGCGGTCCATCAGGGCGACGGGCTCGTCGTCGCCGACCACTGCAACGTCGAGCACCTGGTTGAGCAGTTGGACCTTCGACCCGAAGTGGGCGTACAGCGTCTCGACAGACACCCCTGCCGTGGCGGCGATATCGCGAACCGAAGCCGACCAGCCGCGCTCGGTGAAGAGAGTCGTCGCCGCTGCCAGAACTGCCTGTCGGTTCTCTTTGGCCATGCGTCGGCGCAACGTGTTGTCGTACCGCCGTGTTCGCCCCGGTCCCGCTGCTGCGCGGGGAGCCTCCGCGCCCATGTCCCTCATGGTGGAACCGGCTCGTTTTCATTACAAGAGCGTTCAAGCAAAATCTCTTGGAGCGATGTCCGCCGCCAGGGACCACCCTGCACCACGGTTACGCGGCCGGTTCGGCCCTCGCGGATGACGTCGACGAGCTCGTCGCGCGTTGGGCCAGGTGCGTACGCCGGTCGCCAGCCGTCCTGGTAGACCGCCCGTGCCAATGGCTCGGCCGGCCTGAGTGTCTCGGGCAGCGCGGTCATGGCGAAGTAGCCTGCGGCGTACGGCCCGATCCGGGGGTCGGCCTCGACTGCCGCGGCGATGAGGTCAGAGGTCAGGGGGACGCTCAGGTCGAGGTCTTCACCCTGCCAGCGCCTGACCGTCCCGCCATCGATCGCGATGTGGTCGGCCACCCATGGTTCGATGTTGTGGTCGCACCAGGTGCCGAACGGTTCGGCCACGGTGCAGGGGTCTGCGCCCTCGTCGAGGAGCGCGAGGAGCGCGGTGACCTGCATACAGGCCATGGCGATCCCGCGTCCTCGGGTCGGGGTCGTGGTCGCCACCGAGTCCCCTACGGCGACCAGTCCTGGTGTCCCTGCCTGTCGGCGGTAGACGTTGCGCAGCGCCCCACCGACGAGCACCTCCGAGGTGGGGTGTGCGCGGGCAGGGTGAATCCACTCGGCGAGCGCCGGGATGGCTTGGCAGGCGGCCTCGAAGGCGGCCTCGAACCGAAGTTCCTTGAGTGCGGCGTCCTTGGTAGGGCGCACCAGCACCACCGAGAAGTGCCCGGACTCGTGCAGGAAGATCAGGCACTGGTAGCCGTCGAGCTCGGCCACGTAGGCGACCGGGGTCGTCAGGGGGCCGGGCTCTGCTCCGGCGCGCAGCCGGTACGTGCGGTCGACGTACGCGAGGCCGCAGTCGCCGTCGAGGTCGGGATCGCCGCTCAGCGCCCTCGATCTGCCGAGGCGCCCGGCTCGGCCCGAGGCGTCCACGACCAGGTCGGCCTCGACGAGGGATCCGTCGACCCGAGCGCCGACGACTCGTCCGTGGTCGAGGACGAGTCCGTCGACGTGCCCGGTGCGCAAGGTGAGGCCCGGCTGCTTCTTCGCTTCGAGGCGAAGCGCTCGCTCGAAGGTCGACCGACGTGATCGCACTCCCAGCACCTGGCGGGATCCCACGGGGTTCGGCACCTCGACGGGCTCGGCGTCAAGGGACAGCCAGCTGTCGAGGGCCTCTGGCCATTCCGCCCGAAGGACCATCGGCACCTGGGGCCGGAAGCCGTGCGCGTGCTCGAACTGCATGACGCCCCGCCGGACCCAGTTGTCTCCCGTCGGGCCGGGGTCTCGGTCCACCGAAGTGACCTGGTGACCGCGACGTGCGAGGGCAGCGCCGAGCAGCAGTCCCGTCGGGCCCGACCCCACGATGAGTGTCCGCATGGCTGCCCTCCGCTACACTGTGAGTGACTTGATTACACCGAGAGTCACTCCAAGAGGGTTGGGTGTCAAGATGTCCCAGGCACGCCGTCCATACCGGTCGACGCTCCGGGAGGAGCAGGCCCGGGCGACCCGGCGCGCGGTCGTCGGTGCCGCCCGCGACCTGTTCGTCGAGCTCGGGTGGTCGCGAACGACCATCGACGCCGTGGCCGCCCGTGCCGAGGTGAGCCGCAAGACGGTGTTCACCTCGGTCGGCGGAAAAGCGGCCCTCCTGAAGCTCGCCCTGGACTGGGCGCTGGTCGGTGACGACGAACCGGTGCCGATGTCCGAACGACCGGTCATCGCGGAGATGGAACAGATGACCGACCCCCGCCAGCTCGTGGCCCGCTGGGCACAGTTCGTCGCCGAGTCGAGGAGCGGGCGGCACCACTGGCCGCCGTACTCGTCGTCGCCTCGGACGCCGACCCGGAAGCCGCCGGTGTGCACGCCCAGTCCGAACGCAACCGGCTCGGGGGCGCGGCGGCCTTCGTGGCCCGTCTCGCGGCAATCGATGGCCTGCGACCCGGACTGACCACCGAACGCGCCGTGGCCGTCGCCCTGGTGCTCATGGACCCTGCCGTCTACCGCACGCTGGTCCGCGAGCACGGCTGGACGCGCGACGAGTACGCCGACTGGATCGAGCGCGCGGCCGTGGCCGAACTCCTCGCGGACACAACGCCGAAGGCATAACGAGACCAGGCGCAGAACGCGTGAGTGGACGTCCAGGCGAGCGTCGAGACTCGCTCCCGGTGAACCGAAGCAGAGACAGACAGTCCCCAGAGTGGCTGACCACCTGACCGCCGAGGCCGCAGCCGCGATCCTCGGCACCGCCCGGCGGTCATCGGGCCCGCGCCGCCAGGACCACCCCGTTCACTCACCGAATGACTATCTGGACCACTCACCGAAGGGGTCTACGACATGTCGTCATCCGGTGTGACGCTGATGATTGCGCGGTGTCTCCGGTCGAGGCCGCGTCAGCGTAGACGGAAGAAGGTCAGCCGACTCATGTCCCGCACACGCACAAAGCCGAAGACCGTACCCGCGCCGGCCAGCGCGGCAGAGCCAGGCGCGTGGACGCGTGAGGTTCGCTCGCTCGCTCGCGCGGTTGCGGTTTCCGGGATCCTGTTCGCGGGCCTCTTCGTGACTGCCCTGGTCTTGGTGCGGCAGGCGCCCGCCCTCGACGCTGCCGACCGCGTCTATACGGCGTTCTACACGGTGGGCCAGGGCAACGTGCTCGTCACGGCCGGGTTGTACATCGTGCCGTTTGCGGGGATCGCCTTCATCTGGAACATGGGCGCCACCCGTACCCTGGTCGACGCTCTGCCGGGGGCGACGTCCGAGGTGCCTCGCTGGCTGCAGGTCGCCTCCGGGGTGCTCTTCGTCTGCATGCTCTTCGCAGGAACCGCGGCCGTGGCCGCCGTGGCGCTGCTGACCGTCCTGTCCTCGACCCAGCTGCCCGCACCGGAGGTGGCGAGGACCTTCACCAGCGTCGGCTACGGCATGGTCTTCGTCTTCGGGGTCCGTGCGGCCGGCATGTACATGATCGCCACCACGACCCTGACCAGGCGACGCGCCATGCTGCCTCGCTGGGTGGCGCTCGTCAGCTATCTGGGCGCCACGTTCCTGCTCGTCAGCACGACCTTCCACCCGGCGACCCTGTTGGTCTTCCCGGGGTGGGTGCTGCTGCTCAGCGGCGCACTCCTCGTGAACGCGTCCCCACGCCGTGCCGCCCGCCGCGCCGCGGCCATTCCCCCACGAACGGGCCCCGACGAGCCCACGACAGCGACCTTGCCTTCTCCACTGCCATCTCAGAGGACTTCTCATGAGCACGACGATCGAACTTGACGAGATCCCCGGGCCGCACGGACTGCCCCTGGTCGGGAACGCGTTCGACATCGACGCGGACAACCCCATCGAAGGTTTCATCGCGATGGCGCGGGAGTACGGCCCGATCTTCAGGCTCCACGTCCCGGGTGGCACCCGGTTGATCGTCTCGGGTCCTGACCTGGTCGAGGAGGTGTGTGACGACGCGCGCTTCGACAAGCTCGTCGGAGGAGGTCTCGCCAACCTGAGGAAGGGAGCAGCGGACAACGGGCTGTTCACCTCCGAGACCGAGGACCCACTGTGGCGCCGGGCGCACAACATCCTGATGGCGCCGTTCAGCCTGCAGGCGATGCGCGACTACATGCCGAAGATGATCGACGTCGCCGACCAGCTCATGGACAAGTGGATGCGACTCAACCCCGGCGACGAGGTCGACGTCCCCGGCGACATGACCCGGCTGACGCTCGACACCATCGCCCTGTGCGGCTTCGGCTACCGCTTCAACTCCTTCTACCGGGACACGCCGCACCCCTTCGTCCAGGCAATGGTCCGCACCCTCTCCGAGTCGCAGGCGAGGGCACGCCAGCTGCCGATCCAGACCCGTCTGAAGATCCGCGCGCAACGGCAGGTCGAGGAGGACCAGGCGTTCATGAACGACCTTGTCGACCGTCTCGTCGCCGAGCGTCGCGCCCAGGGCGACGCCGCTGACAGCACCGACCTGCTCGGACGGATGCTGACCGGTGTCGACAAGCAGACCGGCGAACGGCTCCCGGACTCCAACATCCGCGCGCAGTGCATCACGTTCCTGATCGCCGGCCACGAGACGACGTCAGGCCTGCTTTCCTTCGCCATCTACTACCTGCTGAAGGACCCGGAGGTCATGGAGCGTGCACGAGTCGAGGTGGACGAGGTGCTCGGTGACACCTCCGCTCCCACCTTCGAGCAGGTGCACCGGCTCACCTACGTCCGCCAGGTGCTCGACGAGTCCTTGCGCCTGTGGCCGACCGCCCCGGGCTTCACGCGCCGTCCGCTCGAGGACACCACGATCGGCGGTCGCTATCACATCCCGGCGGGCACCGCCATCACCGTGCTCACCCCAGCCCTGCACCGCGCCACCTCCGTCTGGGGACCCGATGCCCAGGAGTTCCACCCCGAGCACATGGCACCGGAGCGGCTCGCCACTGTGTCCCCGGCGGTCTACAAACCCTTCGGCACAGGACAGCGTGCCTGCATCGGTCGGCAGTTCGCGCTGCAGGAGGCCGCGCTGGTCCTCGGCATGCTGTTGCAGCGCTTCGAGCTCGTCGACCACCTCGACTACCAGCTCAGGACCAAGACCACGCTCACGGTCAAGCCCGCCGACTTCCGGATCCAGGTCCGCGCGAGGCCGGGACGACACATCGACCGGCAGGCCCCGCCAGAGGTACGGCGGGAGGACGCCACGTCGCCCACCGCGGCACCGACGCCCACACCGACCCTCCTCGTCCCTCACCACGGCACCAAGCTGTCGGTGCTCTTCGGGTCGAACCTCGGCACGGCCGAGTCCATCGCGACCCGGCTCGCGCAGGAGGGGGCCGAGCGTGGCTTCGACGTGACCGTCGGTCCGCTCGATGACCACGTCGACGACCTGCCGGAAGGCGGCGCGCTGATCGTGGTCACCGCGTCGTACAACGGCACACCACCCGACAACGCCGCCGCCTTCTGCCGTTGGATCTCCGGCGCGGACGCCGACGCCGCCAGGGGCGTTTCGTACTCGGTGTTCGGGTGCGGCAACACGGAGTGGGCGGCGACGTACCAGGCGATCCCCACGCTGATCGACGAGCAGCTCGAGCAGCACGGCGGGCAACGGATCCATCCGCGCGGCGCCGGCAACGCCGCCGGCGACTTCGACGCCGACTACCGCGCCTGGCACGGTGAGGCGTGGGCCGACATCGCCCAGGCGCTGGACCTCCCCGAGGAGATCGCCAAGGCCGCCCCGAGCGGTCCCCGCCTCGCGGTCACGCTGACCAACCGACAGGTCACCAACCCGGTGATCGTCTCGTACGAGGCCCATCCGGGCCTGGTACGGGAGAACCGGGAGCTCATCGCCTCCCGCGACGGCGAGCCGCCGAGCCGGTCGGTGCGGCACATCGCGGTCGCCTTGCCGCCGGGAACGAGCTACCGGGCCGGAGACCACCTCGGGGTGCTCCCGCGCAACCGCTTCGACGCAATCCGGCGGGTCATGGCGCACTTCGGGCTCGATGCCGGACAGTACGTCACCATCATCCCGAACAGCGGGGCGCACACCCACTTGCCGATCGACGAGCCCACTCCCCTCCTCGGCGTCCTGGGCAGCTGCGTCGAGCTGCAGGACGTCGCGAGCCGGGATGACCTGGGGGTCATGGCTCAGTACACCGAAGATCCCGACGAGAAGGCCGCGCTCGAGGCGATGGCCGGCGACGACGCACAGGCGCACACCATGTACCGAGAGAGGGTGTACGACCGGAACCGATCGGTCCTCGACCTGTTGGAGGCGCACCCGTCCTGCCGGCTACCGTTCGAGGTGTACCTGGACCTGCTGCACCCGCTGCGTCCGCGCTTCTACTCGATCTCGTCCTCGCCCCTGGCGAGTCCCGACGTCTGCAGCATCACGACAGGAGTGCTGGAGGCGCCGGCACGATCAGGTGCCGGCACCTACGCCGGTGTGTGCTCGACCCACCTGGCGCAAGCCCCGCTCGGGGGCACGGTCTTCGTCTTCGTCCGGCCGCCCTCGATCCCGTT
This sequence comes from uncultured Actinomycetota bacterium, assembly GCA_963721165.1. Taxonomy (GTDB): domain Bacteria; phylum Actinomycetota; class Actinomycetes; order Propionibacteriales; family Nocardioidaceae; genus Nocardioides_C. Next base: position 123,817 of record CAVRIE010000017.1, read on the forward strand.
CCAGCCGCCGGAGAACCCCCACGTGCCGATGATCATGGTCGGGGCCGGCACCGGCCTTGCGCCGTTCCGCGGTTTCCTCCAGGAGCGTGCGATGCTGAAGGAGCAGAAGGTCCCGATCGGCCCCTCCCTGCTGTTCTTCGGGTGCCGCAACCCCGACACGGATCTGCTCTACGCCGACGAACTGGCGGACTTCGAGCGGCAGGGTGTCGTGCGGGTCGAGAACTGCTTCTCGAACGCTCCCGGGCAGCAGCGCCGGTACGTCCAGGCCGGCATGCTCGAGTGCGCCGACGAGGTGTGGGACCTGCTGCAGCACGACGCCGTGGTGCTCGTGTGCGGCAACGCGGCCACGATCGCACCGGGCGTGCGAGCCTCCTTGACCGCGATCTTCCGCGAGCGCACGGGCGCCGGTGACGGGGACGCCCAGGCATGGCTGGCCGGCCTTCAGTCGGCGGGAAGGCTGGTCGAGGACATCTGGGGCGGCTGACCCCTTCCGTATCCGGGCCGCTGGGTGAACGCGCAGGGAGTGACGTCCGGCGTGTCACGTTGCGAGCGTTCGACCACCGAGCCCGGCGGGACGCCGCCACGGGCACCGAGACACCGAGACCTGGATGCTCTCGCCGTACAAACGGTCAACCGTGAGCATCCGGACACGCCTCGGATCGTCGGCTTGTGCCGGGTCACTCCCGGCGAGATGTCCAACGAAGATCACCCGCATATCAAGCAGATGCGGACGTTCAGCGGGGTCGCGGATCCCCGGATCCGTTTACCTCGAGCCGCATGATGGCGCGGTTTGAAGTGGGCCGTCCGATGCAGGTGAAACCGAGACGTTCGAAGGCGCTCTCCCGGCCGAGGAACGCGTCAGCGCGACGGCCATCGGAGCCTGTGGTGGGCCAACCCTCGACAGCCACGGCACCTTCGCGTCGGGCCAGGCTGACCGCCGAACGCATGAGGGCATAGGTGACTCCTCGGTTTCGAAACGCAGGGCGGACGAAGAGGCACGCCAGCAACCACACGACATCGTCTTCGCTGGGTTCTCGACCACGTAGGATCTCCCCGCGTCCGTGGTCGGCGACGACGTACCGGGACCGGGGGCCACAGGCGCACCATCCGACCGGCTCGTTGGAGACCGAAGCCAGGATCCCCATCGGCGTCCGGTCGGCCGTCGCCATGGCCTCGAACCGGTGCCGATTGTCGCCCGTGAGCCAGCCAACGGCGAACCTCGTGCGGCTCTCGCAGAATGCCATGCACCAGCAGCGACGCGTGTTCCTGTGGGCCTCGAACAAAGCTGCGAGATCCGCCAGGCCAGCTGGCCCCAAGGGCCGAGTATCGACTTCGGCGTCAGCCACACACCGCACGCTACCCCGGACATGGCGCATCGTCGCCGGCGAACAGTCGGAGCCCGCAAAGTCGTAGAGGCGAACGACGTACGAGACCACGGCGACCGAAGACCCCCACGGCGGCGGCCACCACGAAGAGTGTGGCCTCCGTTGCTGGCGGTCGGACTGCTCCTCGGCTACACGGCGCTGGTCGGCGTTTGTTTCACGCCTTGGATGCGCGAACACTGACCGATTGCCTGAAGCTTTCCGCTCATCGGTATGAGTGAGCTTCACTCTCCGCGGCATTATGCCGGTGATCGCAACGCCCGACTTTGGGCAGGAGCGCGCGGAACGCGGCAAGAGCGGACGTCTAACGCCGTGTCAGCCGATGCGCTCGGCCAGGGACACGATGATCCCCTCCGGTCCGCGCACGTAGGCCATGCGCCAGATGTGCTCGTACTGGCCGATGCCGCCGACCAGCCCGTAGCCGTCCGCGGCCAGCCGGTCGACGGCCGCCTGGAGGTCGTCGACCTCGAAGGCCACGTTGCGCAGCCCCAGCTCGTTGGCCATCGCGGCCGGTGATCCCGGCTCGTGGTCGGGCCGGACGAAGCTCGACAGCTCCAGCCGGGTACCTCCGTCGGGCGGCCGCAGCATGACGATCTCGGTGCGGGAGTCGGGGATGCCGATGACAGTGTCCAGGAACTCGCCCTCCACGAACGTCCGCGTGCCCTCGACCTCGAGACCGAGCCCGACGAAGAACGCCGTCACCGTGTCGAGGTCCGCGACGGTGATGCCGACATGGTCGAAGCGTCGTGCGTGTGACATGCGGTCCATCCTCCAGTACTCGTCTTGTCGATCCACTCCAGGGACGTGGCCGACGGGCGGGTCTCGACATTGTGAGTGCGGTTGGAAGATCGCTTCCGGGAACGCCTCGACCATGGCCTGGATTCGGCGGTCGGCTGCGCCCGGAGGCAGACCTGGGATCGCGTCGAGGTTGCGGCGAAGCTCTTCGAGGACGTCGCTCGAGCACTGAGGGCGGAACGCACCTTGTTCGGCGATTCTCAGAAGGGTGTCTGTGAGAGTCGCCCCCGGACAGCACGCAGGTTTCGAGGAAGGCCGGGAACGCCATGCCGGGTCAGCGGGTGCGGCGGGGAGGCCCGTCGGTGGCCCCGTACAGTCCGTCGGCTTCGCCTTCGCGTGCCATGCGGTCCAGGACCGTACGTCGGTGCTCACGGTGGGGAGAACCATCGACCCGGTAGCCAGCCCTCTGCTCGTCGGTGTCTGAGGGCAAGGGTGGCCGGAGGCC
>CAVRIE010000018.1:0-100551 GCA_963721165.1 uncultured Actinomycetota bacterium
GGCCTCGACGCCGATCTGGCGGTCGAAACGGCCGGGACGCAGCAGCGCCGGGTCGAGGATGTCGGGCCGGTTGGTGGCCGCGATCAGGATGACGCCGCCGCGGACGTCGAAGCCGTCCATCTCCACGAGCAGCTGGTTCAGCGTCTGCTCGCGCTCGTCGTGGCCACCGCCCATGCCGGCGCCGCGGTGACGGCCCACGGCGTCGATCTCGTCGATGAAGACGATCGCGGGGGCGTTCTCCTTCGCCTGCTCGAACAGGTCGCGGACACGCGAGGCACCCACACCGACGAACATCTCGACGAAGTCGGAGCCGGAGATGGAGTAGAACGGCACCCCGGCCTCGCCGGCGACGGCGCGCGCGAGCAGGGTCTTACCGGTGCCGGGCGGGCCGTAGAGCAGGACGCCCTTGGGGATCTTCGCGCCGACCGCCTGGAACTTCGCGGGCTCCTGGAGGAACTCCTTGATCTCGCCGAGCTCCTCGATCGCCTCCTCGCAGCCCGCGACGTCGGTGAACGTGGTCTTCGGCATGTCCTTGCTGATCAGCTTCGCCTTGGACTTGGCGAACTGCATGACCCGACCGCCGCCGCCTTGGACCTGGTTCATCAGGAACAGGAAGAGCAGGATGATCAGCGCGAACGGCAGGAGGGTCGCGAGGATCGAGCCGATGAGGCTCGGCTTCGGCACCTCGACGTTGTACTCCTCGATCTGACCGGCGTCGACCTGCTTCTGGATGCTGTTGACCAGGTCGCGCTGCTGACCGGTCACCCACGAGGACATGACCTCGTTGCCGTTGTCGAGGGTTGCCCGGATCTCCTGGTCACCATCGACGAGGGTCACCTTCTCGACCTTGCCGTCGTTGATGTAGGAGGTCATCTGGGAGGTGTCGACCTCTTGGTAGCCACCGTTCGGGGCGAGGTACTGCAGGGCGACGAGCACGCCTACGACGGCGATCACGATCCACAGCCACGGACCTCGGAAAATGCGTTTCACGTTGTGTCCCGGGACCCGGGGTCCCTTCCTCCTGCCCAATCACACTCTTTGAGACCTTCGACGGTACACGCCGAAGGCAACGCGCGACCGCCCGTCGACTAGGACAGTACGGGAGCGTCGTAACTCATTGTCCCGCGCGATGCACCCAGGAGCGAATCGAACGCGGATCGAGACCGGGTCGGCCCAGGGAAAGCCGGCCGCGGATCAGGAGTAGACGTGCGGAGCGAGGGTGCCGATGCAGCGCAGGTTGCGGTACTTCTCGTTGAAGTCGAGCCCGTAGCCGACGACGAACTCGTTCGGGATGTCGAAGCCGACGTACTTCACGTCGACGCTCATCCGCTGGGCCTCGGGCTTGCGCAGCAGGGTGCAGATCTCGACCGAGGCGGGGCCGCGGGAGGCCAGGTTGGACACCAGCCAGGACAGCGTCAGGCCGGTGTCGATGATGTCCTCGACGACGAGCACGTGGCGGCCGTTGATGTCGGTGTCGAGGTCCTTGAGGATCCGCACGACGCCGGAGGACTTGGTGCCCGAGCCGTAGGACGAGATCGCCATCCAGTCCATCTCGACGTGGCGGCTGAAGTGCCGGGCGAGGTCGGCCATCACCATGACCGCACCCTTGAGGACCCCGACGAGCAGGATCTCCTTGCCCTCGTAGTCCACCTCGATCTCGGCGGCCAGCTCGGCGAGCCGCTCCTGGATCTGCTCCTCGGTGTAGAGGACGTTGACCAGATCGCCTTCGACGTGCTTCTCGTCCATGGGCGTCAGCCTGCCACAGGGCTTTCGGCGATCGAGAGTCTGCCCCCCTGCCGCCGCAGCCGCAGGCCTCCCGGCAGGTCGACGCCGGTCTGGCCACGCCAGTCGGTGACCAGCGCGTCCATGGCGTCGACGTGCACCGCGAACAGCTCGGTGCCCGGGCAGCCGGCGTCGAGAGCGGTACGGCGGAGCACGCGGCGCCTGACGGCAGGCGGCTCGTCTCGCAGGAGCTCGGCGTCGAGGCCCTCGCCGGCTCTCGTCGCGGCGGCGCGGACCCTGTCGGCCCACGCGTCGAGCGCGTCGGCGTCGTCCCGGAGCAGCCGGGCGGTGCGCGCGAGGGCCTCGGTCACGCCCGGACCGAGCTCGCGCTCCAGGACCGGGAGCACGTCGCGGCGCACCCGGACGCGCGCGTACGCCGGGTCCTCGTTGTGCGGGTCGTCCCAGGGCGTGAGCCGCTCGGCCGCGCAGGCCGCCCGGGTGTCGGCGCGGGTGAGCTCGAGCAGCGGCCTGCGGTAGCGGCCCTGCCGAGGGGCCATCCCGGAGAGCGACCGGGCCCCGGAGCCTCGGGCGAGGCCCAGGAGCACCGTCTCGGCCTGGTCGTCGCGGGTGTGGCCGAGGAGGACCGTGTCGGCGTCGCTGCTCGGCGGCCGCGGCGTCCAGCGCCGCGTAGCGGGCGGTCCGCGCCGCGGCCTCGGGACCGCCCGTCGTACCGACCTCGACCCTGACGGCGTGAGCGTCGGCGCCCAGAGCACGCATCTGCTCCACGACGGCGAGCGCCTGCTCGGCTGAGCCGGGCTGGAGGCCGTGGTCGACGGTCACGCCGACGACGGTGTGCGCCGGCTTGCGCGCCTCGAAGACCGTGGCCGCGAGGAGCGCCAGCGAGTCGGCCCCGCCGGAGCAGGCGACGAGCACCCTGGAACCGGGGTCGAGGTCCGCGAGCGCGCGGCGCACCGCGAGCCGGACCGCCGCCACGGCGGGGTGGGGTCCCATCGGGGGTGGGTCAGCCGTGCACGCGGCGGACCCACGCGTCCGGGTCGCCGATCTCGGTCCTGGACGGCAGGTTCTCCGGGGCCGCCCACACCTGGTTGAAACCGTCCATGCCGACCTTGTCCGTCACTCCACGGACGAACGCGGCGCCGTTGCGGTACTGCGCCATCTTGGCGTCGAAGCCGAGGAGCCGGCGGATCACCTTGTCCAGACCGCTCGCGTTCTTGCGGCGCTTGTTGAACTTGCCGCGGATCTCGTCGACCGACGGGATGACCTCCGGACCGACCCCGTCCATGACCACGTCGGCGTGCCCCTCGAGCAGCGACATCACCGCGGTGATCCGGTCGAGGACCTCCTTCTGCTCGGGCGTCTGCACGAGGTCGAGCAGGCTGACCTCGTCGTCGCCGCGGAACAGGTCGCCGAGCCGCTTCACGCCCTCGCCGAGGATCGTCGCCAGCTTGGCGGGGTCGACCTCGACGGTGTCGATCAGCGCGGCGATCTGCCCGTGGATGTGGTCGCGCATCCAGGGCACGGCGGTGAACTGGACCCGGTGCGTCTCCTCGTGGAGGCAGACCCAGAGCCGGAAGTCGGTGGGGTCGACGTCGAGCTCTCTCTCGACGTGCACGATGTTCGGCGCGACCAGCAGCAGCCGGCCCGCTGTGCCTTCGGAGCCCGGCCCCGTGGGCACGTGGAAGGGGTCGAACTGACCGAGCACCTTGCTCGACATGAACCCGAGCAGGCCGCCGAGCTCGAGGCCGGTGATGCGCGACCCGATGGCCTCGGTGAACGGCGAGGGCTCCCCGCGCTTCTCGCGCAGCTTCTCCACCAGCGGGGAGATGATCGTGGCGAACCCGTCGACGTTGGCCTGGATCCAGCCGGGCCGGTCGACGATCAGGATCGGTGCGGTGCGCTCCTCGGCGTGCAGGCCGGTGTACTCCCGCACCAGCGCGGTGGACCGGTGGGCTCCCTGGCGCAGCTCGTCGACCGCGTTCGCAGCCTCGTCGCGGCTCACCATCGGGCCGGGCCCGGACAACTTCGACGCGGCGAGGACGGCGAGGTCCCAGTCGATCATCGGGGTGGGGTTGGACATGGCTCAGACCCTACGCCGCCCCCTCAACAGCGCCCGGCGATTCCGAGCAACCGCCGTCCTGGCGATTCCGACAACCGCCGGCGGGCGTGGTCAGGCGGCGGGCCGTCAGGCGCCGCAGGCGCAGCCGGCGAGCGCGGCGGCCACCTGGTCGATCCGTTGCCGCGCGTCGAGGGTGTGGATCGGCTTGACCCGGTCGGCGGCGGCGACGAAGGCGAAGACGGTGCCCTCGCGGTCCGTGGCGATGCCGGCGAGGACGTGTACGCCGGTCAGGGTGCCGGTCTTGGCCCGGACCCGGCCGAGGCCCGCCGCGTCGCCCTTGTCGAACCGGTAGGTCAGCGACCCGGTGAAGCCCGCCACCGGCAGTCCCGAGACGACCCTTCGCAGGTCGGGGTGCTCGTCGGAGGCCGCGAGCTCGACGACTCCGAGCAGCGTCTCGGGTGCGAGCCGGTCCTCCCGGGAGAGGCCGCTGCCGTCGAGGATCCGGGCGTGCGTCGTGTCGACCCCGAGACGCGTGAGGACGTCGCGGACAGCCGCGGCACCGCCCGTGAAGGAGGCGGGCTTGCCCTCGGCGACCGCCACCTGCCGGGAGAGCACCTCTGCTCCCTCGTTGTCACTGACCTCGAGCACCCACTGGACGATCTGGGCCAGGGGCGCGCTCTGCACGGCTGCGTACTGCTGGGCGTCCGGCTTCGCTGCCGCCGGGCGTGGCTTCCCGCGCACGACGATCCCCTGCTTGGCCAGGGCCCGTGCGAAGTCCGTGGCGGCGGCGAGTGCCGGGTCGGCGGCGCGCGCCGAGAGGCCCAGACGCTCACGCCCCTCGTCGACCCACAGCGGCGAGATCGGGCTCACCACGTCGTCCGCGGTGTACGACGCCGGCCAGGCGGGGTTCACGGCGGGACCGGCGAACAGCGTCGTGTCGTACCCGAGGCGGACCCGCGTCCGGCCCAGCTGCTTCAGCGAGCGGGCGGTCGCCTTCGCCAGGGTGGTGATGTCGGCCCGCGCAGGGTAGGCGTCGCTTCGCGGCGTGCGGGCGAGCAGGGGGTCCCCGCCTCCCACGAGGACCACGTCGCGGGGCGAGGCGCCGGCCACGACCGTCGTACTGAACCTGTGGTCGGGGCCCAGCGTGGCCAGCGCTGCCGTGGTGGTCAGCAGCTTCATGGTCGAGGCGGGCGTGATCGGGGAGGGCCCGGTCTTGAACACGGTCGCGCCGTCGGAGAGCTGGCCCACGACGACCGCGACACGAGGCCCGAGGTCCTTGTCGCGCAGCAGCCTGGTCAGCGCCCGTCGTACCGCCACGGGGTCCCCGGCCTGGTCCGGCTCGGGCTCGGCGACCGCGGGCGCGGCCGAGGGCGACGGCAGGGTCAGGCCAGGCGGCGGAGCGACCTCGGCCGGCGCGGTGACCGGCGAGGGCCGGTCCCAGCCGAGCACGCGGGGACCGAGGTCGAACGAGTACGAGACGACCGCGAGCACCAGGACGAGGAGCACGAGCCCGCTGCTCCAGAGGTGTACGCGACGACCGGACGGCGCCTCCTCGGACGGCGCCGGAGACACCTCGGAGTGGCGTACGTCACCTCCAGCCACGTCAGACCCCTCTCGACTGCACATTTTGACCGCTCGTGCGCGACACTAGCCAAACCGCATCGGAGACTGTGAGTTGGAGGAACTGTGGAGTTCGACGTCCTGGTTGAGATTCCCAAGGGTCAGCGCAACAAGTATGAGGTCGACCACGAGTCCGGCCGCATCCGCCTGGACCGGACACTGTTCACCTCCACCCAGTACCCCGCCGACTACGGGTTCATCGAGAACACCCTGGGCCTCGACGGCGACCCGCTCGACGCGCTGGTCCTCCTCCAGGAGCCGACGTTCCCCGGCTGCCTCATCCGCTGCCGCGCGATCGGCATGTTCCGGATGACCGACGAGGCCGGCGGCGACGACAAGGTGCTGTGCGTGCCCTCGCACGACCCGCGCCTGGAGCACCTGCGCGACATCAACCACGTGTCCAAGTTCGACCGCCTCGAGATCCAGCACTTCTTCGAGGTCTACAAGGACCTCGAGCCGGGCAAGTCCGTCGAGGGTGCCGAGTGGGTCGGCCGCGACGATGCCGAGGCCGAGGTCCGGGCCTCCTTCGACCGCCTCAAGGAGCAGGGCGGCCACTGAGCCTGGGGCTGTCCGGGTCGGCTGTGCGCCGTACCCGGTCGCTTGGGCGGCGCGTCGGCTTCGCCGCCGCGGCCAAGCCGACGCTCCCCGGCACGACGCCCCGCCGACCCGGCCCCAGCCTTAGAGACGCCGCCCGCCAGCACGACGGGCGGCGTCTCGCGTTCAGCGGGCCGGCTGGATGATCTCGGCCCTGAGCATCTCCTGCGGGATGTCGAAGGCCTCGACGAGCTCGTCGGCGACGGGACGCACCCGCCGGCACAGCTCGTTCACCATCGCCGTCACGGCCTTGGACTTCGCGTTCGAGAACCGGCCGTGCTCCATGAACCAGGCCCGGTCCGCCTCGATCGTCGACAGCGCGAAGAGGTCGCACACGAGCTGCATGGCGAGCTTGTTCTGGCCGTCGGGCATCGTCTCGATCTTGTCGAGGAACCCCTCGAGCAGCAGCCGCTCGACATGGGCGTTGGCCGAGGCGATCACGTGGTCCTGCACCATGCTGAACACCTTCGCCGGGTCGCCGCCGTCGTCCATGCCCTTCTTCAGCCGGCGCGCGACGGCGGCGAGCATGTGCTCCTCCCGCCAGCGCAGCAGGTTCAGGTGGTAGGACGAGTCGAGCAGACCGGAGTCCGGGTCGCTGTCGCTGTCACCGGGAGGGAACACGTCACGCACCCGGTCGAGGAGCTTGTGCACGCTGGTCCGCTCGATCACCGTCTCCACGGCGACCGAGGCGACCAAGCGCATCATCCCGAACTGGTCGAGGTTCTCGAACTCGTCCGCGAAGTTGGTCAGCAGGCCCTTCGCGACGAGCTGCAGCAGGATCGTGTTGTCGCCCTCGAACGTCGTGAACACGTCGGTGTCCGCGCGCAGCGCACCGAGCCGGTTGACCAGCAGGTAGCCCGCGCCTCCGCAGGCCTCCCGGCACTCCTGGATCGTGCGCGAGGCGTGCCAGGTGCCGAGTGCCTTCGTGCCGGCGGCCCGCGACTCGAGGGCCCGCCGGTCGTGCTCGGAGGCGTCGGGGTCGGAGAAGACGTCGTGCAGACCCGAGGCGACCCGCTCCTGGGCGAAGTGCAGCGCGTAGGTCCGCGCGAGGAGCGGGAACAGCCGGCGCTGGTGCATGCCGTAGTCGAGCAGGATCTCCTCCCGGTCCGAGCCGGGCGAGCCGAACTGGCGGCGGACCAGGCCGTACTTGATCGCCACCGACAGCGCCACCTTGCTCGCGCTGATCGCGGCTCCGCCGACGCTGACCCGGCCCTGCACGAGCGTGCCGAGCATCGTGAAGAACCGCCGGTCCGGGTTCTCGATGTCCGAGTGGTAGCTGCCGTCCTCGCGCACCTCGGCGTACCGGTTGAGCATCGACGTGCGCGGCACCCGCACCCGGTCGAACCAGATCCGCCCGTTGTCGACGCCGTTGAGGCCGATCTTCGGGCCGCAGTCCTCGATCCGGACGCCCGGCATGACGTTGCCCTCCGCGTCACGGATGGGTACGACGAACGCGTGCACGCCGTGGGACGTGCCGCCGACCTCGAGCTGCGCGAAGACGACCGCGAGCCGGGCGTGCATGGCGGCGTTGCCGATGTAGTCCTTGCGGGAGGAGTCGTCGGGGGTGCTGATCACGAACTCGCCCGTGTCGGCGTCGTAGGTCGCGGTCGTGCCGAGGGCCTGCACGTTGGAGCCGTGGCCGGTCTCGGTCATCGCGAAGCAGCCGAGCAGCTGGCCGGTGATCGTGTCGGCCAGGTAGGCCTGGTGGTGCTCCTCGGTGCCGAGATGGAGGATCGCGCCGCCGAAGAGGCCGAACTGGACACCGGCCTTCACGAGGACCGACAGGTCGCCGTAGGCCAGGGTCTCGAAGGCCGCGATGGAGGCCCCGATGTCCCCGCCCCCGCCGTACTCCTTGGGGAAGCCCATGCCGGTCTGGCCGGTCTCGGCCATCATCCGCAGGACCTCGAGGACCCGCTGCCTGAAGTCGTCGCGGCCCATCTCCTCGGCGTCGACGAGGACGTCGGAGAACTCCGCGAGGTTCTTCCGGACCAGCTGCCGCACGTCGGCGTACTTGCCGTCGAGCAGCTCTGTCAGGGCGGGGACGTCGACGGCAGGGGTCACGTACGAGCTCGAGGAGGGCGACATGGCCCAAGCCTGTCAGCCCTCACCCTTTCGAGTGAAGGCCGCCCGTCACAGACGCGCGAAGAAGTTCGGCGGGACCCAGTAGTACATGCTGTCGATCTCCACCGGCCGGCCCGTGCGGGGCGCGTGGATGATCATGCCGTCGCCGATGTACATCGCCACGTGGTGGATCGACTCCGGGCTGCTCGACGTACCCCAGAAGACCAGGTCGCCGGGGCGGAGGTCGCCGGCGGAGATCGGCGTACCGGCGTAGTACTGCGCCACCGAGTAGTGCGGCAGGTACACCCCTGCCTGTCCCCACGCCCCGAGCATGAGGCCGGAGCAGTCCCACGAGTCGGGGCCGTCGGCGCCCCAGACGTAGGGCTCACCGAGCTGTGCCTTGGCGAACGCGATGGCCCGATCGGCTCCGCCACTGCCGCTTGGGGGCAAGGACGGCGGTGGCGGAGCCGGAGCCGGCGGTGGGGACGCCGGCGGGGGGTTGTTGGACGGTTCCTTGCGCGAGGCGTCGCGGGCGCGTCGCTTCTCCTGCGCCGCACGGGCTCGCTCCTGCGCGCGGGCCGCTCGCTGGGCCTCGGCGCGAGCGCGGGCCTCCTTGGCGGCCTGCTCCCGTGCCGCCTTCGCGGCCTCGGCGCGGGCTCGTGCTGCGGCGCGCTCACGGGCGATCTCCTCGAGTGCCGTCTGCCGCTGGCGCGCCAGGGACACCGAGATGTGCTGGGCCTTCGCGAGCTCGCGGATCAGGCGGTCCTTCTCGGCCGCGATCTCGCTGGCCGTGGCTTGAGCGGCGGCGGCCGCCTGGGTCGCCTTCTGCTTGGCGGCGCCGGCCTCGTCGGCGAGACGCTCCGCCTTGAGGCGAGCCTCCTCGGCGTGCTTCTCGAAGACCTGCGCGAGGGCGTCGGATGCGGCGAACCGGTCGTAGTCGGCCTGGAGCGAGTCGGAGGCGCCCTGGAACGTGGCGTACTGGTCGAGCACGCCCTCGGGCCCGTCGGCGCCCATCATCGCGCTGAGCGCGGTGATCTCACCGGCCTGCTGGTACGACGACGCCACGAGTGCGCCGATCGCCTTGCGCTGCTCCGCGACGGTACGGCGCGCCTTGGCCGCCTCGGCCCTCGCGTCGGCGAGCTCCTTCTTGGCCGTCTGGAGGCGCCACATCGCGCCGTTGTAGGCCTCTGACGCCATCTCGGCCTGGACCGCGGCCGCCTCGAGGCGCTGGTTGGCCAGGAGCAGCGAGGCCTTGATGGCACCCACGTCGCGGGCGGTCTGCGCGACCCGCTCCTTCGCCGCGGCGACCTCGTCCTTGCTCGGGAACACCCGGTGCGAGTTGTCGTGGGACTTGTCGGCGACGGCGGCCGGCACCACGGACATCACCAGCACGCCCGAGAGGAGCGCCGGAAGGACGAGGCGGGCCAGGGAACGGTGCTGTCCGTTCCGGCTCCTGCGACTCCCGGCGTTGCGCATCTGCGTTCCTTTCGGTGTGGTCCGCGAGCCCGATCCCCGTGGGCTCGCAGACCGCTCTCTGGTCCGACCCCGCCCGACCACTGGCCCTCCCAAGCCAGTCGCCGGCGAGCTACGGAGCCTCCCGAGCAGCGCCGTCGCAGGAACGCTAGTCCCCATCAGTCACATATGGAACACTTTTCTCAGTAAAAACATCAGTAACACGGCGAGTCCTCTTGACAAACTACATGAATGTAATTTTCGGACATGCCCGACTTGAGGCCTCTGCCGCGGTTGTCCGGGGCTCACTCGAGGCAGGCGAGGGGGTGACTATCACCTGCGCCGCGTAGACGGACAGGAACAAGTCGGGTGGTCGCCTCGGACGCACGCTCACGCAGCGGCGACTCCGCGAGTTGTGCCTGTCGGTGTACGAAGCAGCGCGGTGGGGCGGGCGGAACTCAGCGCGGGCGGGGACCAGCGGCGGGGACGGAGCGGCGCGGAGTGGGGCTCAGCGCGCGACCGGTGTCTCCTCGACGGGGACGTCGGCGGTGCTCGTCGTCGGATGGGACGCGAGCCCGTGTCTGTCGAACTTCTGGCCGGTCGCGAGGCCACCGATGTACACCGCGACGACCGCGATGAGGGCGCCCGCGACGTCGTCGGCGATGTAGTGCCACCCGAAGTAGATCGTCGCGATGACCGTGATCCCGACGTAGACCCACAGGCCCCATCGGATCCACGCGTGCCGGACGGTGTAGTGCGCGACGAGCGCCGCGAGCAGCGTGATGGCGACGTGCAAGGACGCGAACCCCGCCACGCTCTGCACGCTGTCGGAGTTGAAGGGGTCGAACAGGACTTCCGAGCGCCCGTAGGACAAGGAGTCCTGGAGCTGCGTCACCCCGGTGTTCTCGAGCCCGGAGTAGAGCCACACGTAGTAGAACGCCGGGCCCAGCGAGGGCACCGCGTAGTAGCTGGCGGTGCCCAGCGCCCATGCCAGGCACTGCGCCGTGACGTACCAGTAGCCGAAGCTGATGTTGCGCGACCACACCAGCCACGCGGTCACCGAGAGCGGCACGAACGGCAGGAAGATCAGGTAGATGAACGACAGGACGTGCGCGGTCACACCCTCGCCCAGCACGGTGTGCAGGAAGATCGCCGGGTCGCCGCCGAAGAAGATCGCCTCGTCGATCGCCTTGAGGATGGGGTCGCGGGTGCCCTCACGGATGAAGGGCAGGAAGTTCTTGAGGTTGCGGTAGCCGACGTAGGTCACGTAGAAGCTGACCAGCCCGATCACCACGAGCATCATCCGCTCGCGGGTCCAGTGCTCCCGGACGATGGTGCGCGCCTCGGCTCTGAACTGCGAGATGCTCCCTCTCGACCGCCACACCGAGCGCGGCACGACGTCCGCGAGGAAGGCGCCGAGCACGAGGAGCGGCAGCCGGATCCACGCGGGGCCAAGGAAGCCGTCGGGGTCACGGATCGGAAGGCCGAGCGACCGGCTGGCGATGACGGCGAGCACCCCTGTCATGAGTGCGACTCCCACAAGGAGTCCGTACGCCCGCCGCTTCACAAGCGCGGAGTCTAACGAACCGCCGAGGCCTCTCAGCGCGCAGGCGAGGACGCGGGCAGTACGGCGGTGCGCGCGAGGTCCACGGCCAGGCGCACCTCATGGTCTATGCGGACGTCCTCGTCCTGCTGAGCGACCGCGTGCATCTCGCCCAGTCCCTCGACCAGGACCCGCAGCCGTACGACGTCCGGGCTGAGCGTCGCGGCGACCACGCGGCCCCCGAGCCTGCCGCCGGGATCGAGGCGCAGGGCGGACCGCCGCAGGGCGATCGCGCCGACCGACCCGACGTCGGGGTGGTCCCCTGCGCGAGCGAGGAGCTGCGCGGCGGCGCCCTCGAGGATCGTCGGGTAGCCGAGCAGCAGCGCCACCGCCCCGCTCACGGGAGCCCGCCACACGTCGTCCAGCGTGCCCGCCTGGAGGATCCGGCCGGCCTGCATCACCGCCACCCGGTCGGCGATGGTCCACACCTCGTCCTGGTCGTGGGTGACCAGCATCGCAGTCGTCCCGGCCTTGGTGAGGATGTCGCGCAGGTCGCCGGCGAGCCGTTCGCGCAGCTCCCGGTCGAGAGCCGAGAGCGGCTCGTCGAGGAGGAGCAGCCGCGGGTCCGCGGCGAGCGACCGCGCCAGCGCGACCCGCTGCCGCTCACCGCCCGACAGCTGCGCCGGCAGGCGGTCTCCGTGGCCGGGCAGTCCGACCAGGTCCAGCAGGTCCGCCACCCGGGCTGAGGCGGCGCCGCGCCCGGTCCCCCGCAACCGCAACGCGTAGCCGACGTTGGCCGCGACGCTCTGGTGCGGGAAGAGCTGACCGTCCTGGAACATCAGGGCGAACCCGCGCTTGTGCGTCGGCACCCCCGCCAGGTCCTGCCCGTCGTAGGTCACCGCCCCCGAGCTGAGCACCTCGAGCCCGGCGATCCCTCGCAGGAGCGTGGACTTCCCGCATCCGGACGGTCCGAGCACGGCCAGCACCTCGCCGGTCGGGAGGTCCAGCGACACGTCCTCCACGGCGGTGACGCCGTCGAAGCGGACGGTCAGGTCGCGCACGGTCAACATGTCAGAACGATCCCATCGACCCGACCCGCAACCGCTCCACGACCCCCATCACGGTCACTGTCACCACGCCGAGGACGACCGAGGCGGCCAGCGCCGTGCCGAAGTTCTCCGGCCCCGGCCGGGAGATCAGCTGGTAGATCACCACCGGCAGGGTCGGCCGGTCCGGCCGCGCGAGGAAGCTCGTCGCGCCGAACTCGCCCAGCGAGACCGCGAAGGCCAGTCCGGCCGCGGCGAGCACGGGTCGCCACGCGACCGGCACGTCCACGACGAGCAGCGCCCGCAACGGCGAGGCGCCCAGGGTCTCCGCCGCCTGACGCTGCCTCGGGTCGATCGACCGGAGCACGGGCACGAGGGTGCGGACGACGAGCGGCAGCGCCACCATCGCCTGGGCGATCGGCACCAGGAGCGGTGAGGAGCGAAGGTCCAGCGGCGGTTCGTCGAGGGTGATCAGGAAGCCGAAGCCGATGGTCACCGCGGAGACGCCGAGCGGCAGCATGAACAGCCCGTCCAGGAACGCCCTGCCGCGACGCTCCGTCCGGGTGTGCGCGGGACGCGAGACGAGGAAGGCGACCGCGAGACCGAGGCTCAGCGCGAGCACGGTGGCGTCCACGGCGATCCGCAGGGAGTTGTCGAGGGCGGTCCACACGGGCACCACGAGGGCGGTGCCGCTGCCCGTCGTACCCAGGTTCTCGTAGTTGGCCAGGCCCCAACCGTCGCCTGTGCGCAGCGACCGCACCACGAGCGCGACCAGGGGACCGAGCAGGAAGACGACCACGACGGCGGTCACCGCGAGCGCCGGGAGGTCCCGCCGGCCGGGTCGGGTCCGCGAGCGCCGGACACCGGTCCGCTCCAGGGCCTGCGACCGCTGGCCGCGAGTGCGTCCGGCGAGGAGCAGGAGCACGACGATCGGCGAGCAGCTGTACGACGGACAGGACCGCTGCCGCAGGCAGGTCGAGGAACTGTGTCGTGAGGATGTAGATCTCGGTCTCCACCGTGCCGTACCGCAGGCCGCCGAGGGTGAGCACGACGCCGAACGCCGTGGAGCAGAAGAGGAAGACGACCGTCGCGGCCGAGACGATCCCGGGCTTGAGGGCCGGAAGCGTCACGGTGCGCAGGACCTGCCACGGCGACGCACCGAGCGCGGCGGCGGCGTCCTCGCGGCGTCGGTCGAGGCTCTCCCAGAGCCCGCCGACCGTCCGGACGACGACGGCGAGGTTGAAGAAGATCATCGCCGCGAGAATGGCGACGGCGCTGCCGTCCAGGCCCAGGAAGCCGAGCGTGCCCGCCGGCGCGAGCAGGGTCCGGAACGCGACGCCGACCACGACGGTGGGCAGCACGAAGGGCATCACCACGAGCGCCCGGAGCGCCTGGCGGCCCGGGAAGTGCAGCCTGTACAACACGTACGCCAGCGGCAGGCCGAGCCCCACGGTGACGGCGGTCGCGGTGAGCGACGCCCAGGCGGTGAACCAGAGCACGCGGTGCACCCGCGGCCGCGACAGCGTCTCGGCCAGGACCGAGAGGTCCAGCGACCCGTCGACCCAGAACCCCTGCGCGAGCATGCCCGTCAGCGGGAGCAGGAAGAAGACGCCGAGGAACGCGACAGGGACCACCGCCAGGGCGATGGCCCCGAGCCGGGCTCCGCGTCGCGCTCTCACCGGGTGGTGATCTCTCCCCAGGCCGTCAGCCAGTCGTCGCGCTTCTCGGCGACCTCGGACGGGTCGACGCTGTACGGCTTCGCCGGCGTCTTCGCCCACTTCGCCCACAGCTCCGGCAGCTTCACGGCGTCGTCGACGGGGAAGACGTACATGTTCTCGGGCAGCGCCTCCTGGAAGGTCTTCGTCTGCATGAAGTCGACCAGGGCCTTCGCGCCTGCCGGGTTCGACGCGCCGTCCAGGACGCCGGCGTACTCCACCTGCCGGTAGCAGGTGTCGAGCAGCGCGCTCGTGGTCGGCTTGTCCGCGCCCTTGGGGATCGTGAACGGCGGCGACGAGTCGTAGGAGACGACGATCGGCCGGTCGCCGTTGCCGCCGCCGGCGGTGAAGTCGACGGTGTAGGCGTCGGTCCACCCGGAGGTGACCCGCGTGCCGTTGGCCATCAGCTTCTCCCAGTACTTCTGCCACCCGTCCTCGCCGTACTTCGCGATCGTGGCGAGCATGAAGGCGAGCCCCGGCGACGACGTGGTCGCGCCCGGGGTGACCAGGAGGTTCTTGTACGTCGGGTCGGCCAGGTCGTCGAGGGTGCGCGGGGGCTCGATGCCCTTCTTCGCGAACCACGCGTCGTCGATGTTCACGCACACGTCCCCGAAGTCGACCGGCGTGAGAGCCGCCGCGTCGGCCTTGTCGGGCATCTCGAAGGCGGCAGCCGACGCCGGCGACTTCGAGGGCGCGTAGTCGGCGAAGACACCCTCGTCGACTGCGCGCGAGGCGAACGTGTTGTCCACCCCGTACGCCGCGTCGGCCACCGGCGAGCCCTTGGTGAGCACGAGCTTGTTGGTCAGCGCACCGGCGTCCCCTGCGGCCTCGACCTTGACGCGGTAGCCCGTCTCGCGCGTGAACTCCGCGAGCACCTCCTTCGGCACCGCCCAGGACTCGTGGGTCGCGAGCACGACCTCCTTGTTCTTGGCGCCGCCGTCGGAGGAGCCGGACGACTCGGAGTCGCCCGACGAGCCGAGCGAGCAGGCGGTCATCGCCAGCGAAAGGCCCAGGGACAGGCCCAGGAGCCGGCTGGTGACGGAGTGGCGCGAGGCCTCGGACTTGATGGTCATGCAGATCTCCCACGAAGGTTCAGGGAGGGGATCGCACGCATGCGATCGAGACTCGACTTCCTTCGCCGGTATGAGCCGGATCAGGTTCGAGGGTCTGCGGCCGTTCCGCACTCTCAGCGCCGGTAGGCGCTCCCCTGTCGTTCTGCGGTCAGGCTACACCGCACGCCGACGGTCGATCGGCCTGGTCCAGGTGCGTTCTGTACGTCGGACGGACGGCTGGTGCCGGACTCAGCCGAGTGACGGCTCGCGGAAGAACGTGAGCGGCTCCACGTCGGACTTCTCGTCGAGGCAGCGGAGCACCTCCTCCGCGAACGACAGGTAGCTCGACCCCGTCGCGGTCACCACGTTGCCGTCGACGACGACCATCTCGGAGAGCCGGTTCCCGCGGTCCGCCACACCCGGCCAGGCCGGGTCCTTCGGAGCGAGTGCCGCGGTGAACGACCTCCCGTCGAGGACACCGGCGTCCCCGAGCACGGCGGGCCCACCGCAGATGGCGGCGAGGAGCGCACCACGTCGGTCGAGTGCCGTGACAAGGCGCTGCAGCTCGGGTCGCCCGAGCAGGCGCGACGCTTCCCCACCGGGGACCACGAGGGCGTCGAACTCCCCGGGGTCGACGTCGGCGATCGCCATGTCCGGCACGACCCTCAGGCCTCCGGTCGAGGTCACGGGGCCGCCGGTCAGGCCGAAGGTCGTCAGCGTGTGCGGCGTACCGGTGAGTGCCGTGATCAGGACCGACACCTCGAACTCGGCGAAGGTGTCGTAGACGAGGAGCAGCACGCGCTTGGGCGTACCCGGGAGCGCCGAGGGCGTGGACATGGCGAGGATGATGCCAGGCCCCGCCTAGGTTGGGGGCATGAACGTCATACCCGACGAGGAGATCGAGCGCGCCCTGGTGGTGACCGCCCACCCCGACGACGTCGACTTCGGCGCGGCGGCGACCGTCGCGACCTGGACGAAGGCCGGCATCGCCGTGACCTACTGCGTCATCACCGACGGGCAGGCCGGCGGCTTCGACCCGGACCTCGACCGCTCGCAGATGCCGGGCATCCGGCGGGCCGAGCAGACGGCCGCCGCACGGGAGGTCGGCGTCGAGGACCTCGTCTTCCTCGGGTACGTCGACGGGGAGCTCGTGGTGAGCCGGGAGCTGGTCCGCGACCTGACGAGGGTGGTCCGGCGGGTACGTCCTCAACGGGTGCTCATCCAGAGCCCGGAGCGGAACTGGGAACGCCTCGGGCCCTCGCACCCGGACCATCTCTCCGGAGGCGAGGCGTCGATCCGGGCGCTCTACCCCGCGGCGGGAAACCCGTTCGCCTTCGAGGAGCTCGCCCGCGACGAGGGCCTCGAGGCGTGGTCCCCGCGCGAGGTCTGGGTGATGGAGCACCCGACGTCCAACCACGCCGTCGACGTGACCGACCACTTCGACGCCAAGATGGCGGCGCTGATGTGCCACGAGAGCCAGCACCCGGACTTCGGGTGGGTCGAGAAGGCCATGCGGAGCAAGCTCACCACCACCGCGGTGGAGTACGCCCTCGGCGAGGGCCGGCTCGGCGAGAAGTTCTCCGTGCACCCGCTGCCCTGACGGCTACCGCTCCCTGGCGGCTACGCGCTGCCCCCGGCGACGACCGGCTGAGGCGGCGCCGAGCCAGGTGTGCGGGTTGCCCGCCCAGCACCAGCCCAGACGTGGCGCGCCCTTGCTGATCCAGAAGCTCGGGATGCGCTTGTTCGGGGCGCGGGACCCGAGGGCCTGGAAGGCGTTGCGCTCCCCGAACACCTCGGGGAAGTGCGTGACGAGCGCTACCCCCTCGTCGATCGTGAGCGGAGTGCGTCCGGCCTCTCGGATCCTCGGCAAGGCGTCGTCGGGCCGTATGCCGAGGGTGTCCGCACCGGTGTCCACGTCGAGCAGCAGGTACACCGGGTCGGCCGGGACCTCGAGCCCTTCGATCGGGCGGTACTCGGGAAGCTCGGCCTCCATGTCGGTGAACCCCGCCCGGTCACCGACCGACCAGCGATGGACGGCGTCGACGGTCGGCACGAGTGCGCTGGTCACCACGACGACGAACGGGATCCGTCCGCTGCCCGCCCCGGCGTCAGTCCCGGCGTCAGTCCCGGCGTCGGGCCCCTCGGCCGACAAGACGTCCGGCACGAGGTCGCGAAGCGGTCTGACGAGGGAGTCGAGCTGTCCCTTGCTCATTCCGGCGAGCTTCGGGTACCCGAGCTCGTGCAGGTTGCGCACCTGCCGGTCGAGCTCGGCTGTCATGGAATGCACCGGGTTCCTGGAATGCAGTGGGTCCTGGAATTCACACACGCCACCCTTCGTCCGAGTGCCGAACGTCTCGGGCGGCCCGATCGTTCCCGGCCCGACGGGACGGAGCACGCACAATGTGTCGGTGACCCGAGTTCTTGCGTCAGCCTTCGACGACCTCGACGCCCGCACCGCGTACCTGCTCTGGCAGCTGCGCGAGAGGGTCTTCGTGGTGGAGCAGGAGTGCCCCTACCTCGACCTCGACGGCCGGGACCTGGAGCCCACGACGCGCCACCTCTGGGTCGAGGACGCGGACCGTCCGGTGGCCTACCTGCGGCTGCTGGAGGACCCGGACACGCTGCGGATCGGCCGGGTCGTCGTCGCCGGAACGCATCGCGGCCAGGGCCTCGCGGGCGAGCTGATGAGCGCGGCGCTCGACATCGTCGCCGGGCGTCCGTGCCGCCTCGACGCGCAGACCTACCTCGTCGACTGGTACCGGAAGCAGGGTTTCGAGCCCAGCGGCGAGGAGTTCCTCGACGACGGCATCCCGCACGTTCCGATGCGCCGGCCGGGCGACCCGTCGGAGGTCAGTCGCTTCTGAGGCAGCCCTGGTCGATTCGCTTCTCAGGAGTGGCCGATGGCGGTCGACTCCCGAGCCGGGAACCGGCCGCCATCGGCCACTCCTCGCCGGGTCTTCGGTGTGGGCTCAGTCGTCCCGCAGCCGCGCGTACACCTGGTGCAACAGGTCGGCGACGCCGGTCACCGCGAACACCGCCGCCCACGCCCTGGTCGGCCGCGGCGCCATGCCGAGGCCCGCGACGTAGCCGGTGCCGACCCACTGGCCGAGGCAGAACGGGCAGGTCAGCAGCTCGCCGACCGTGTGGCGCACGCGACCGCCGCGGGCCTTCTCGTTCAGCTCCGCCGACCCGGCCGGCGCCTCGAACTCCGTGAACGGTGCGCGGATCGGGCTGGTGACCGAACCCTTGGAGACCAGCCGCGTGAACTTGTGCGTGGCGAGCGCGCCCAGCGCGAGGTCGGGGAGGGCGTAGCGCTCGGGCAGGCCCCGGCCGGTCGCCCTCCCGGCGACAGCGACCGCCCCGACGGCGAGCGCGAAGGCGGTCAGGCTTCCGGCGTACCCGGGCAAGGGCACGCGCCCCTGCTCGTCGTACTCCTGGGCTTCCTCCGCGAAACGCTCACGGGTGTGCTCGGCATGCTTACGCGCCATGTCACGCAGGGTTTCGCTCATCCGGGGGCGGTACCCGGGTCAGCCGGCGGGCAATCCTTCGTAGCGGAAGGCACCGTCGACCTCGGAGCGAACGACCCGGGTCTGGGCGGCGAGCAGGTTCAGGTGGGCGGCGGTCTCGAGCGTGGCCAGGGTCGCGTTGAAGATGTCGAGCTCGCGCATGTGACGGCTGGTGGCGGGTCCAGGGCAGCACGAGAGCGACGTCGTACGCCGTCTCCAGGCCGGACTCGACCGCGTCCAGGCAGAGCTGGAGCCGCTGGTCGTGGTGGACCAGCAGCTCGTCGATCCGCGTGTGCGAGCTCTCGGCGACGGGCCCGTGCGCGGGCAGCAGCCGCATGTCGGGCATCGCCCGGACCTTCGCGAGCGAGGCGAGGAAGTCCCCGAGCGGCAGCTCGGCGTAGACCGGCTCGAACCCGACCGAGGGCGTGATCGTCGGGAGCACGTGGTCGCCGGCGAAGAGCAGCCCGTCGGCGAGGTCCGCGAAGACGTAGTGCCCCTGGGTGTGCCCGGGCGTCGAGACCGCCTCGAGGTCCCGGCCGCCGACGTCGAGGGTCACGTCCGCCGACAGCCACTCGTCGGGGTAGCCCCACATGGAGAGGTCCGGCGGGTCGCCGTGCATCACCTTGGCCCACGCCGCACCGAGCTTGGCGGCTCCGGAGCGGCGCAGCTGCACGACGGTGGGGTCCTCGATGACGTCGCGGTCGCGCATCAGGTCGAGGGTCGGCTTGTCCCCCACGCCGAGGCTGACGTGGGACCCGAACTCCCGGCGTACGACGGCCGCCTGCGTGTAGTGGTCGCGGTGCACGTGCGTGACGAGGAACCGCGTGATGTCACCGACCTCGTAGCCGATCGAGGCGAGCGACGACTCGAGCTGCTTGCGGGAGTCCTCCACCGCCCAGCCGCCGTCGACGAGGACGAGGCCGCGCTCGGTCTCGAGGGCGTAGACGTTCACCGCGCGCAGGCCGTCCATCGGCAACGGCAGCGGCATGCGGTGGATACCGGGGGCGACCTCGTGAGCACCCGGGTCGCTCCAGTGCGGTGCGTCTGTCACACCGGTCAGCCTCGCACGAGGCCGCGGCCGGTGATCATCGGGAGGTCCGCGGCGGTGACCAGACCGGGCTCCGCCGCGACGACCGCCTCCACCGCGTTCACCAGCCGCATCGCGGTCATGATCATCCCCGAGTCGTTGTGGTCGCCGGTCTCACCGCGGTGCACGAGATCGAGCACCATGTTCGGCTCGCCCGTGACCTTGATGCGGTAGCAGCCCTCGCCGTCGGACGGCTGCGGCCACGCGGGCATCTGCTCCGGCGAGGTACGGGTGACGTGCTCGAGCACCACCCGCGGCACACCGTCGACCTGGCCGACCACCTCGAACCGGACGGCACCGAGCGTGCCCTTGGCGATCTCCACCGACGCGGTCGCGATCGTCGCGGTCGGCGGGGACCCGCTCCACGTTCTCCACCAGCGGCTCGTCGAGGGTCACGTCGAGGGCGGCGGCGATCTGGCGGACCACGCTGCCCCACGCCATCGAGAGGATGCCGGGCTGGAACAGCATCGGCACCTCCTCCATCGGCTGACCGAAGCCGAAGATGTCCCGCATGACGACCGGCTGGTAGTACGTCGAGTAGTCCGCGATCTCGTAGCAGCGCACCTCGTCGATGCGCTGGCACACGCTCGTGAGGGCGAGCGGCAGCACGTCGTTGGCGAAGCCCGGGTCGATCCCGTTGACGTGCAGCGACGCGCCGCCCCTGACGCCGGCGTCGTGGATGCGGGAGACCATGTCGGCGGGGAGGATGCCGTGCGGGTACTGCAGGACGACCGGGCCGCTCGAGACCACGTTCACCCCGTGCTCGAGGAAGGACATCAGGTCGTCCATCGCCTCGAACATGCGGTCGTCGGTCATCGCGGTGTGCACGATGCAGTCCGGCTTCAGCGCGAGCAGCGCGTCCCGGTCATCCGTCGCGACGACCCCGAGATCCCGGCCGAGACCGGCGAGCTCGCCGGCGTCCTTCCCGACCTTGTCGGGGTTGGACACCCACACGCCCACCAGCTCGAGCTCCGGTCTCGCGTCGATGCCCGCGATGGCGTGGCGTCCGACGGTGCCGGTCGACCACGCGACCACGCGAAGAGTCATGAGCCCAGCTCCAGGTCCGGGAGGCGGAGGTCGAGGTTCGGCTGCTCCAGGCCGCCGTCCACCTCGAGCACCTTGCCGGTCAGGTACCCACCTGCCCGCGAGGAGAGGTACAGCACCGCGGCGGCGATGTCCTCCGCCTCGCCGATCCGGCCGAGCGGGGTCATCGCCTCCATCTCGCCGCGCGTCCTGTCGTCCGAGGCCACGAACTCCAGCGCCGACGTCATCACCGACCCGACCGCGATCGCGTTGACCCGGATGTTCGGCGACAGGTCCCTCGCGGCCAGCCGGGTGTAGTGGGCGAGCGCCGCCTTCGCCGTGCCGTAGGCGAGGTAGCCGCGACCCGAGACCCGTCCGACGACCGAGCTGATGTTCACGACCGACCCGCCGTCGTTCTTCAGCATGTGCGGCACCGCCGCTCGGACGAGCGTGTGGGCGGTGCTCACGTTGAAGTGGAAGGCCTCCTCGAGGTACGCCGCATCCGTGTCGAGCAGGGTGTTCGGGATGGTCCCGCCGACGTTGTTGACCACGATGTCGAGCCGGCCGAGCTGCTCGTAGGCGGTGTCGGCCAGCGCGGCGACCGCGTCGAGGTGCATGAGGTTCGCGGGTACGACGACCGCGCGGCGACCAGCCTCCTCGACTTCGCAGCCACCTTCTCGAGCTGGTCGCGGCTGCGTGCCGCGAGGACGACGTCCGCGCCCGCCTGGGCGAGCGCCACAGCGGTGGCGGCCCCGATCCCGCGCCCCGCACCTGTGACGACGGCGACCTGACGGTCGACCTTGAACCGATCAAGAATCACAGCATCTCCAGCCTTGGTTCTGAGGCCAGAAATGTAACAGGTTCTACTTTGTCGTGCCCAGGCCCGTCGTACCGCCCGCCTTCCCAAGTGGTGTGGACGCATCCCAAGCGGTATGCCGCTTGTGGAGCGTCCATAACCCCGCGTTACAAGGGGGGTGGGGGGTGGGTCAGAGGTAGGAGGCGAGGCGGACGGTGAAGCCGTGCTCGTCACGTTGGTAGTCGAACACGTCGCACAGCTGGCGGACCGCCCAGAGGCCGAGGCCTTCCACCGGGTCCTTGGGACGGGCGTAGCCGACGAGCGGGTCCTCGATGCCCGGGCCCTGGTCGGTGACCGTGCACACCACCGCCGCGTCGGCCGCCCACAGCCGCAGGTGGACCGGCGGCCGGCCGTGCTGGTGGGCGTTCTCGACGACCTGGCCGACCGCGGCCACGAAGTCGTCGACCTTCCGGGGCGACAGGTCGGTGAACATGGTCGCGGAGTAGACCTCGAGCCGAAGCTCCATCAGGTCGGTGCCCGGCTCGAGGACCATGCGCGGCGGGGTCTCCTGCAGCGGGTGCGGCGGCGTCACGAGCCCGTCGGCGAGGATCAGCTTGTCCGGGTCGACGTAGTTGCCGTTCAGGTGCCAGCCGGCGCCGTCGACCAGCCCGGTGTGGGCACGCATGATCGCGTCGGTGATCTCGTGCGGCAGGGCGGACGTGTCGTACGGGCACAGGGTCTGGAACGGGAAGTCCGCGAAGACGTGGTTCACGGAGGCCTCGTAGCGCAGCCACTCCTGCCAGGGCAGCGGGCTGTTCTCGAAGTCGATGAAGCCCATCGCGCGGTAGCCCCGGGCGCCCGCGGCCAGCCCGCGCTCCATCGTGCGGCGGTAGCCGTCGAGCGCGTTGGCCGGAGTGGTGTAGAGGGCTCGGTCGGCGAAGGCGACCTGCTCCTCGCCGTCGAAGAGCGCGCGGAGAAGGGAGGTCACGGGGTTGCTGCCGGTGTTGACCATGACGATCTCGTCGCGGGCGAGACCCTCGCGCACGAAGGACACTGCAGCACTGGCGAAGGCGCACTCGTCGTCGTAGAAGATGGCGTCGTGCCGGAGTTGTCGTTGGTGCTGTTCGACAGGCACATGCTCTCCCGGGGACTGGGGGCGAACGAGCTTGGACCCCAAGTGTTACCCCGATCCGAGACGCAACAGTAACGTTTAGGTCAAACGGTCTGGACCGCCACAGATGGTTGTTCGGCTATCGGGCAGTGGGTCCGCGAGTAGATCGTCGGCATGCACCTGTTGCAGTGGATGCAGATCCCCGACGTGACGCCCTCGTCGCGCATGCGGTTCACGAGATCGGGCTCCCGGAGCAGCGCACGCGCCATGGCGACGTACTCGAACCCCTCTGCCATCGCGAGGTCGAGGGTCTCGCGCTTGTTGATGCCGCCGAGGAGCATCAGCGGCAGGTCGAGCCGCTCGCGGAAGCGGCGCGCCATGGGCAGCATGTACGCCTCCTCGAAGGGGTAGCTCCGGAAGAACCTCCTCCCCACGGCCTTGATGCCCCAGCGCTGCAGCGGCGGCATCGCGTCGGCGAACTCCTCGAGCGGCACGTCGCCGCGGAACAGGAACATCGGGTTGGTCAGCGAGCTGCCGCAGGTCAGCTGGAGGGCGTCGAGCCCGCCGTCGGACTCGAGCATCGACGCGACGTCGAGGCTCTCCTCGATCTTGAGGCCCGCGCGCACGCCGTCGACCATGTTGAGCTTGGCGGTCACCGCCACGGCGCCCCCCACGGCGTCGCGCACGGCCAGCACGACCTGCCGGGCGAAACGGGCACGGTTCTCGAGCGATCCGCCCCAGCGATCCTTGCGCCGGTTCAGGTTGGGGCTGAGGAACGAGCTCGGCAGGTAGTTGTGGCCGAGGTGCATCTCGAGGCTGTCGAAGCCCGCGCTCGCGGCGAGCTCGGCGCCTCGCACGTAGTCGCGGGTGACTCGGGTGATGTCGGCCTCGGTGGCGGTGCGGACCATCTGCAGGCTGAGCGGGCTCGGCATCCGGTACGCCGACAGCGCCTGCGCCTTGTTGGACCGCCCGTTCGCCACGGGGCCGGCGTGGCCGAGCTGCGCGGCGACCGCGGCCCCCTCGGCATGGACCGCCTCGGTGAGACGCCGCAGGCCAGGGACGGCCTCGGGACGCAGGTAGATCTGGTGCCGGTCGGTCCGTCCCTCGGGTGAGACGGCTAGGTAGGCGACCGTGGTCAGCCCGGCCCCGCCGCGGGCGACCTTCAGGTGGTACTCGACCAGCTCGTCGGTCACGAGTGCATCGGGAGTCACGCCCTCGAAGGTCGCGGCCTTCACGATGCGGTTGCGCAGGCGCACGGGGCCGAGCGTGGCCGGCGCGAAGACGTCGGGAACCTGGGTCACGACCCGAAATCGTAACAGGTTCTACTTGGCTCCAGCCTTGTGCTCGACCGTCATCGCGAGGTGCTCGCCCCACTGCCTCGCCCGCTCGAGCTCGCCGTCGAGGAGCGGGCCCTTGGTGTCCCCGACCCAGAAGCTCTCCGGTTTCACCACCATGTCGTACCCCTGCCTGCGCAGCGCCTTGGCGGCCGACTTCGCGGCGGACCCGGGCAGGTGGCGGACCTTCCCGATCCGGGTGTCGAAGGTGGCTGCCAGCTCCGAGTGCGGACCCGTGGAGAGGCGGTCGATCCACTCCCGGATCCCGGTGGCCGCCGCCCCCTCGGTCGCCCCCTGGCGCACGGCGTCCTCGCGGGTGTTGCTCCGGGTCATCGAGAAGGCGTGGGTCGGGCCACCTACGACGAGGAGGTCGACGGTCTCGTGGAGCGGCGCCGCGGCCTGGTGGGCGGCCATGACGTCGACGTCCACGTGACCGCGCAGCCCCTCCGCCACCGCCTCGGCCACCTTCGCGGTGTTACCGAACATCGACTCGTAGACGATGAGCGCCTTCATGTCTCCTGCCTCTCTCCGGGGAGCGTCACGGCCCGGACGGTCATGCCTTGTTCCGAGCTCCTTGCACCGCTGCGAGGACGATCGCGATCGCCACGAGGACCAGGACTCCGCCCGCGACGAGCAGCCCGACCGCGACCCAGCCCAGGACGGGCGTGCTCGAGCCCACGGCCACGTTGGCGGCGACGTTCGGGGTGCCGTCGGCGTTCATCACGACGACGGCCCAGTCACCGTTCCTCGGCTCCCAGCTCAGCTGCTGCCGTCCGGGGCCGCTCGCGGACGCGGTCCAGATGTTCGCGTCACCCGGCAGCACGGACGGGGCAGTGCCCTGGCTCTCCCGGTAGAACGGCGTGGACCGTCCGTCCACCCGTTGGATGTCCACGAGAGTCGCGTGCTGCACGCCCGCGAGGTACGCGTTGACGTCTGCCGCTGGGGCGACGCCGATGAAGATGTCACCCCCGTCGGCCGCCTGTGCCCGCAGGGCGACGTCACCGAGGAGCCTCTGCGGCACCGCGTCCGTGGACGACCCGGCGTCGATGGTGAGCGGCTCGCTCGACACGGCGTAGGTCGCGGTGTTCAACGACTGGGTGGGGCTCATCAGGTAGCCCTGGTCGTTGCGGAGCGTCCGGTCGGCGACCGCGAGCGTCGTACCTCCGAGGAGGAAGCCGGCCGCCATCAGGAAGACGACGCTGCCGATCACCACCGCGACGATGCGGCCCGTGGTCCACGTGACGCCGCCCTGTCCCTGCTCAGGAGGCGCCTGTCCCTCGACCGTCGCCGTCTGCCCAGGAGCGGGTGCCGCCGGCACAGCGACGTGGCTCCCGCCGTCCGGGTCCGGGCCGCCCTGGTCGAGCCTGAAGGGCGGGTACTCGTCGGTCATCAGGCCGGCGTACGCCGCGACGCGGAGCACCCACCGGTTGAGGCCGAGGACGAGGTCGAAGAGCTGCTCGGGGTAGCGCCCGGTGAAGAGGAGTGCGACAGCCGCGATGAAGACCAGGAGGCCGATCAGCCCGCCGCCCCACGTCCACTGGGTGCCGTCACCGCCCTGGGTGGTGCCGTAGGCGACCCACACGCCGCTGCCGACGAGCAGTCCGACGATCAGGTAGTGCGGGATGGCGAGGAGCCACCACTTGACCAGAACCAGCCCGCGGGAGAGGTGCTCGGGGTAGTCGACGGTCAGGTGCGCCGGGTAGTCCGGAACCTCGTTCAGGCTGAACGGCGGGTAGCGGTCCGTGCCGAGCGCGCCGTAGGTGTAGTAGGCCACGCGCCAGCTCCAGCGCATGACCCCGACGTTGAACTCGAAGATCGCCCGCGGGTAGCGGCCGGTGAAGAGGATGGCGAAGAACGCCACCGCGCTGAGGACCATGAACGCGAGCCAGAGGAACGCCAGCAAGAAGTAGTGAGGGATGGCGAGGAACCACTTCACCAGCCACAACCAGCGGCTGAGGTGGCCGTCGAGCCTCGCGTCGACGTGGACCGGGTAGGCATGCGCAACCATGGGATCTCCTCGAGGACGGACTCTTCCTGTCTCTCAGACTGCGCTAGACCGCCGTCACCGAGGCAGGTTCGATCGTCACCTCACGCGGGACCTCTTTCCCGATCCGGACACTCCGGAAATGCCGGACCTGGCGCCCGGCAAAATACCCCCGGGGGTAGGGACCTTCGGCACTCACGGCCGACCTGTCCGCTGCCTAACGTGGAGGACGAGGCAGATGTTGCCGTAGGAGGAGCCGTGACGAACCTGCTGATCCTTGGCGCCGGGACCGCCGGCACGATGATCGCCAACAAGCTCAGGAAGCGCCTGGACCATCGGGGACTGGAAGATCAACGTCGTCGACCAGGACGACCACCACAACTACCAGCCCGGCTACCTCTTCCTGCCGTTCGGCATCTACACCGCGGACCAGGTCGTCCGGTCGCGCCACACGTTCCTGCCCGACGGTGTGGACTACGTCGTCGCCGAGGTCGACCGGGTCGAGCCTGAGGCAGACACGGTCTCGCTGGCCGACGGACGGACGCTGCCCTACGACTACCTGGTGATCGCCACCGGCACCTCACCGCGTCCGGACCAGACGCCGGGCATGCTCGGCCCCGAGTGGCGCAAGAGCATCTTCGACTTCTACACCCTCGACGGCGCCAAGGCTCTCGCCGAGGCTCTGGAGACGTTCGACCACGGCCGGCTCGTCGTGCACATCACCGAGATGCCGATCAAGTGCCCCGTCGCACCGCTCGAGTTCACGTTCCTCGCCGAGGCGTGGCTGCGCGAGCGCGGGATCCGCGACCGGGTCGAGATGACCTACGTGACCCCGCTCCCCGGAGCGTTCACCAAGCCGGTCGCCTCCGAGCACCTCGGGTCGATGCTCGACGAGCGCAAGGTCCTGGTGGAGCCGGACTTCATGGTCGAGCGCATCGACAACGAGCGGAAGACGCTGGTGTCGTACGACGAGCGCGAGGTGCCCTTCGACCTGCTCGTCACGGTCCCGCTGAACATGGGCGCCGACTTCGTCGCACGCTCCGGCATGGGCGACGAGCTGAACTACGTGCCGGTCGACAAGCACACGTTCCTGTCGAAGGAGTACTCCAACGTCTTCGCCGTCGGCGACGCGGGCGACATCCCGACGTCGAAGGCCGGCTCGGTGGCGCACTTCGCGGTCGAGATCTTCGTCGAGAACTTCATGGAGTACATCGAGGGCCGGCCGATGACGGCGTCCTTCGACGGCCACGCCAACTGTTTCGTCGAGTCCGGCGACGGCAAGGGCCTCTTGATCGACTTCAACTACGACACCGAGCCGCTGCCCGGCAAGTTCCCGCTGCCGTGGGTCGGTCCGCTCGACCTGCTCAAGGAGACCCGCGCCAACCACCTCGGCAAGCTCGCGTTCCGCCACGTCTACTGGAACGTCCTGCTGCCCGGGCGACCCATACCGCTCCCGACCCACATGTCGATGGCCGGGAAAGTCACATCCACCACGAACGAGAAGTAGGAGAAGGAGCCATGCCCACCACCATCCTCGAAGGCCACGAGATCCACGTCGACGACGAGGGCTTCATGACGGAGTACGACGAGTGGACCGAGGAGCTCGGCAAGACGCTCGCGGCTCAGATCGGCATCGACCTGTCCGACGAGCACTGGAAGGCGATCCGGTTCCTCCGCAGCGACTTCACGGAGAAGGGCGAGACGGCGACCCTCCGGCGGGTCAGCACGGTCGGTGGCATCCCGACGAAGGAGCTCTTCAAGCTCTTCCCGCAGAAGCCGGCCAAGAAGATGGCCTACATCGCCGGCCTGCCCAAGCCTCACGGCTGCGTGTGAGCGCCCGGTCCGGATCCGACGAACGAGAGAGGCCGAAATGACCGACACCACCACCCAGACCGCCCCGATCGTGCCCGTCGTTCGACGAGCGGTCCCACCGACCGGAAGCTGGCGATCATCTGCTCCAAGGGCAGCCTGGACATGGCCTACCCGGGCCTGATCCTCGCGAACGCGGCACTCGGCGAAGGGCGTCGAGACGCACCTGTTCTTCACGTTCTGGGGCTTCGACATGATCAACAAGAAGACGATGGCTGACCTGAAGTTCACGCCGCTCGGCAACACCGCCACCCACATGCCCCAGGGCCTCGGCGGCCTCCCGGGCATCACTCACATGGCGACGTCGAAGCTCAGGAAGTCGATCGCCGAGCTCGACGTACCCGAGGTCCCCGAGTTCCTCGAGCAGATCGTCGCCTCCGGCGGTCACCTCTGGGCGTGCCGGATGTCCGCGGACATGAACCACCTCACCGAGGAGGACCTCTACGACGAGGTCGAGGGGATCATCAGCGCCGCTGACTTCATCGAGCTGACCGAGGGAGCACAGCTGCTCTTCATCTGACCCTCCGCGCTCGTGCCGGGGCCTCGGGGCTCCGGCACAGCCATGTCCGTTAGGCATAGGTCTGTGTCGATCTGGGAACACTCATCTCCAGGTGCGCCAGACGGCTGCATCCGGCAGCTGCCCGGCCATGACGAGGGAGTCATCCATGAGGAACACCGACGCAACCGACCGACCCGGCGAGGCCGAGCACCAGACCGAAGTCATCCGGGACGACCACCGGGACGGACCGCCGCGACGAGTACCGCGAGGTCGACGCACGCGACAGGTTCGGCGGCACCAACTGGGGAGCCGCCTTCTTCGGCTGGCTGGTCTCGGTCGCGATGGCGATCCTGCTGACCAGCATCGTCGGCGCGGTCGCCGCCGCGCTCGGCGCCTCCGGCCAGGTCACCCAGACCCAGGCCGAGCGAGCTGCGGGCATCATCGGCATCATGGCCGCCGCGGTGCTGCTGGCCATCATGCTGATCGCCTACTACACAGGCGGGTACGTCGCCGGACGGATGTCACGGTTCGACGGAGGTCGCCAGGGCCTCGCCGTCTGGCTCATCGGCCTGGTCGTCACCCTGGTCGCGGTGGCTCTCGGCGTCATCTTCGGGTCGCAGTACAACCTGCTCGACCGGGTCAACCTGCCGCGCATGCCGATTCCCACCGACCAGCTCGGGCCCGGCGGCGTCGTCACGGCAGCCGTCGTCCTGGCCGGCACCCTGCTGGCGGCCATGACCGGCGCGAAGGTCGGCCAGCGCTACCACAACAAGGTCGACCGCGTGGTCGACGGTCGCTGACCTCCGGGTCGGCACTCTCGCAGACGAGTCGTGGGCGCGGTCGACGACGACCGCGCCCACAGGCCTGTCTCCAGGGGTCGTGGGGGTGGGACTCAGACGAGCTCTGGCACGCGCAGGTGCGCGATCGCGAGCTCGAACTCCCCTACGTCGAGGAACTCGACGTTGGCCTCGTTCGTGCTTCTCTCCCTCAGGTAGTCCGACTTGTCCCGGGTGCGCTCCAGCGCCTCCCGGTCGTCGTAGGCGACTGAGGTGACTCCCCTGCCGGTCGCCCGGTCTACGAGCAGGCTCGCGCTGCAGAAGCCGTCGAGCTGCTCGATCTGGGGCAGCAGCGTGTGCTTGTAGAAGTCCATCGCCTGGTCGATGTGAGTCACGGGAATCCGCGACCACGCCGCCCGCACGCAGGTGCCCGGATGCGTCGCGTGGTTGCGGTGCATGGAGGCGATCGCCCACTCGTCCACGGTCGGCGCCTGGGCGGCGCCCATCACCTCGGACGCACGGTCGCGCATCGGCATGACCATGGTCCGGCTGGCCGCGAGCGCCTCCTCCGAGTCCCACGAGGTGGTGGCGATCCCTCGCCCACCCTCGCGGTCGATGATCATCGACATGCCGAGACAGCCGTCCATCGAGGTGACGGCGGGCAGGATCTGGTCGCGGACGTACGCGATGCCCTCGTCGATCTTCGATGGGGTGGCGATGAGAGATGTAGTGCGTGCGAACACGATGTGCCTCCCTTCGGGTGGTACCCGGGCGGCACCACCGAAGCTTTCACGCTCCTCCGGGCCACCATCCGTGGCAACCATGTCCAGACGAGGCGACCCCCGCTGCGCAGCGGTGGCCGGGTCACCGGCCGACGGCGTAGCCCTGCATCCCTCGAGGGTTGGCGCCGGCCGCGAGCATCCCCGAGGCCGGCTCCCGGGTCACCGCGCAGAGCCGGCCGAGACTCCAGGGGCCTGAGACCGTCACGTCGTGTCCACGGTCGGTGAGCGCGGCTCTGACCTGCTCCGGCACACGAGCCTCGACGACCAGGCCGGCCGGCTCGGTGACCCGCGGCCAGAACGAGCTCGGGAAGGACGTGGTGTGGAAGGCCGGTGCGTCGATGGCCTGCTGCAGCGACTGGCCGCCGGCGATGGTGCGAAGCAGGAACAGCAGCTGCCACTGGTCCTGCTGGTCGCCGCCCGGTGAGCCGCAGGCCATCACGGGCTCGCCGTCGCGGTGGACCAGGGTCGGGGTGAGCGTCGTGCGCGGGCGGCGGCCGGGGGCGAGGGAGGAGGCGAGACCCTCCTCGAGCCAGAACATCTGCATCCTGCTGCCCAGGCAGAACCCGAGCTCGGGGATCGTCGGCGCGCTCTGCAGCCAGCCCCCGCTCGGCGTCGCCGAGATCATGTTGCCCCAGCGGTCGACCACGTCGATGTGGCAGGTGTCGCCCTGGGTCACGCCGTCCTCGCGGACGGTCGGCTCGCCCGTCGTCGCGTCGACGAGGCGCGGCACCTCGGGAGTCTCCGTCACGTGGTGCGACATCCGGGGCTCGCGACCGTCCGGGCTCCCGGGGCGGACCTGCCGCGAGGCCTCGGGCCCGACCAGGGCAGCCCGCTCGGTCGGCGTACTCCTTCGACAGCAGGGTCTTGAGAGGGGTGTCGAAGCCGTCGCCGTACCACGCCTCTCGGTCGGCGTAGGCGAGCTTCAGGCTCTCGATGATGTAGTGGATGCCCACCGACGAGTCCGGGTCGAGGGCCTCGGGAGCGCCGAGCGCGTCCAGCGTCGCGAGGGTCTGAAGGAGCGCGGGGCCCTGACCCCAGGGCCCGGTCTTCGCGATCGTGTGCCCGTGCCAGTCGAGGGTGACCGCGTCCTCCCAGCTCGCCTGCCACGCGGCCATGTCGGAGCCTCGGACGATGCCCTGCTGCGGCTCCCCACCGGCGGTCGGGATCGCCTGCTCGGAGAAGGCGTCGACCGCCTCGGCGACGAACCCCTCACGCCAGGCCCGGCGTGCCCGGTCGATCTGCTCCTCCCGGCTCCCGCCTCCGGCCTTGCCCTCGGCGACGAGCCGCTCGAGGGTCGCGGCGTAGGCGGGGTTGCGGAACAGCGCGCCGGGCTCCGGCGGGCGGCCGCCGTCCAGCCACAGCTGGGCCGAGGTCGGCCAGTCCTGCTCGAAGAGCTTGTGTACGGCGGAGATGGTGTCGACGACCCTCGGCACCAGGGGGTGCCCGTCGCGGGCGTAGGAGATCGCCGGGGCGAGGACGTCCTCGAGCGTCCTCGTGCCTCGGTCGCGCAGGAGCAGCAACCAGGCGTCCACCGCGCCCGGCACGGCCGACGCGAGAGGTCCTGAGCCGGGGATCTGGTCGAGCCCGAGCGACCGGTAGTGCTCGATCGTGGCGGCCGCCGGCGCGACACCCTGCCCGCACAGGACCTGCGGCGTCGGGTCGCCCGCCGTGCCGATGATCGCCGGCACCTCGCCGCCGGGACCGTTGAGGTGCGGCTCGACCAGGTGCAGGACGAACCCTCCGCAGACCGCCGCGTCGAAGGCGTTCCCGCCGCGTTCGAGCTGGGCCATCGCCGCCTGGGAGGCCAGCCAGTGCGTCGAGGAGACCATGCCGAAGGTGCCCTGGAGGGTCGGTCGGGTCGTGAACGTCATGGGTCCAGGCTTACCTTTTCGGCACCCGCGGGGCAAAGAGGTGGAGTGTCCGGACTGCAGAGCGCCGGCCCGGGCAGGACCGGACCGGCGCTCTCGTTCGGGTGGGTCAGCCGACGCTCAGAGCGGTGTCGTCGATGACGAAGCTCGTCTGCGCCGAGGAGTCCTCGGTGCCGGTGAAGCGGACCGTGACCGTCTTGCCTCGGTAGCTGCTCAGGTTGAACGACTTCTGGGTGTAGGTGCTGTTCTTGTTCAGGTTCGAGTACGTCGCGAGGGTGGACGTCACGCCGCCGTCGATCACCTGGACGCGCAGGGTGTCGTACGCCGTGGAGGTGGTCGTCTCGGCGCTGTCGATCCGCACCCAGAAGGAGAGGCTCGCGCTCGTCGCGGTCGACGGGATCGTCACCGACTGCGACAGGGTGTCGGTGTGCGACGAGCCGTAGCCGTCGAGCCACGCCTTCCACGAGCCGGACCTGGCCGGGCGGCCTGTGGAGCTGTCGATCACGCCGGTGGACGCCGACCACACGGTGTTGCCGGACTCGAACCCGGCGTTGCCGAACAGGTTGCCGCTCGGGGGCGGCGGAGGCGTGCCGCCGTCGGTGAGCGTGTAGAGCAGCTTGTTCGGCGATCCCGTGCCGACGCCGGTGAGCACGTTGCTGGTCGCGCCGTTGACGATCGCGCTCGCGACCGTCGAGGGCGAGGCGCTCGGGTTGCTCTGGAGGTACAGCGCCGCGGCCCCGGTGACGTGCGGGGTCGCCATCGACGTACCGCTGATCGTGTTGGTCGCGGTGTTGCTCGAGTACCAGTCCGAGGTGATGCTCGAGCCGGGCGCGAACAGGTCGAGGCACGTGCCGATGTTCGAGAAGCTGGAGCGGGCGTCGCTGCTGGTGGACGAGCCGACGGTCAGCGCCGCCCCTACGCGTGAGGGCGAGCCGTTGCAGGCGTCGGCCCCGCTGTCGTTGCCCGCGGCGACGGCGTACGTCACGCCGGCGCTGATCGAGCGCTGCACCGCGGAGTCGAGGGCGCTGGAGACACCGCCGCCGAGGCTCATGTTGGCCACCGCGGGCCCGGACTTGTTGCCGGTGACCCAGTCGACGCCCGCGATCACTCCGGAGTCGGTTCCGCTGCCGCTGCAGTCGAGGACGCGGACCGGCTTGAGGGTGACGGACTTGGCTACGCCGTACGTGCCGCCGCCGACCGTGCCCGAGACGTGGGTGCCGTGGCCGTTGCAGTCGGTGGAGCCGTTGCCGTCGCTGATCGCGGTGTAGCCGCTGGCCACCCGGCCGCCGAAGTCGTTGTGCGTGGCCCGGATGCCGGTGTCGATGATGTAGGCGGTGACGCCGCTGCCGGTCGCGTTGTAGGTGTAGCTGCTGCTCAGCGGGAGGTTGCGCTGGTCGACACGGTCGAGGCCCCACGTCGGCGAGGACTGGGTCGAGCTGAGCGCGACCTGCTGGTCGGCCTCGATGTAGTCGACGTTCGGGTTGTTGCGCATGGCCTCGAGCGCCTTGGCCGGGAGGTGTGCGGAGAACCCGGAAATCGTGTGGGTGTAGCTGAACCGGATCTTGCCGCCCTGACCGCGGGCTTGCTCCTTGGCGTTCCCGACGGCCTGCTTCGGGGCGTTCTGCTTCATCACGACGATGTACTCGCCGGGGATCGCATCCGCCTGCCCCGCGCCGCGGACTGGTGCCCGGTCCTGCGCGGCGACGGCGTTGGTGGCGGTCATGGGCAGTGCGAGGGCTGCTGCTGCGCCGGCTGCCAGCACAGCTGTCACGCGTCTTCTGTGGTTCGACTTCATGGGGTCTCCTGACTCCCGCTGATCGCGCGGCCCCCGTGGTCGCGCTGGGTCGTCTCGGTAGAAACCGGTACGACGGTGGGGAGGAACGTAATCCCGGCAAACCGGGCGTGCCTATGGAGACGGGGCTGCGTGTTTGAGCAGTGCACGATCGTGCAGAACTGCCCGGCCGGCGCGGGCCTGGTCAGTCGCGGTCGTCGACCCGGCCGCCGAGATGTCGTACACGGACCCGAGAGACGACGCCGGCGGCCCAATTCGCGCCGTGACGGGAAGTTCTCCGGCGCGACGTGCCGGAGAACCTCCACATCAAGTCATCAAGAGGTCTTGCGAAGCCCGTCCCCTGTTGTTTCCGGGCCCGGTCAGGCGGCGCGCAGCTCGAGCAGCGGAGTCACCTCAGTCGCGGTCGTCGAGGAAGCGGGAGCGGCGGGTGACACGGTCCTGGCGAAGCCGAGAGCGACGACGGGACCGGCGTGAACGACGAGCGGCGGAGCGGGCCATGTCGGCGGCGCCGATGAACCCGGCGTCCGGGCCGAGCGCGGCGGACAGGATCGGCGGCTCGGGTCGGTGTCCCCGGCCCACGAGCTGGCGCGAGAAGGCGTCGCGCGTCGGACCCAGCAGGAGCTCTCCGGCCTCCGACACCCCTCCCCCGACCACGATGCAGCTGGGGTCGAAGGCCGCGGTCATGTTCGCCAGCCCGATGCCGAACCAGCGACCCATGTCGGCGATCAGCTCGACGGCCACCGGGTCGCCGTCCCTGGCCGCCTCGCTGATGAGCGGGCCGGTCAGCCCCGATGCGTCCGCGCCCCCGAGCCGGCGCAGGCTGTCGGCGACGGGCGACCCGGAGAGGACGAGCTCGCGCGCATCGCGCACGAGGGCGTTGCCGGAGGCGTACTGCTCCCAGCAGCCGCGGTTGCCGCACTGGCATCGGTGTCCGTCGGGGACGACCAGCATGTGCCCGAACTCCCCGGCCATGCCGTTGGCCCCGCGGTAGACCCGGTCGTCCATGACCAGCGCACCGCCGATGCCGGTGCCGAGTGTGATGCAGAGCACGTACCGACGTCCGATGCCTGCCCCGAAGCGCGACTCGGCGAGCGCGGCAGCGTTCGCGTCGTTGTCGACCACGACCGGCAGCCGCATCCGGCTCGTCAGCGCGTCGCGGATCGGCTCGTTCCGCCAGGCGAGGTGCGGCGAGAAGAGGACGGTGGCACGCGAGGCGTCGACGAAGCCGGCGGCACCGATCCCCACGGCGGCCACGTCGAAGGAGCGAGCGAACGACCCGACCATCTCGACGATCGTGTCCTCGACGGCGGCGACGCTGTGACCGGGCGTGTCCCGACGCTCGCGAGCGAGCACGTGGCCGCTCGAGTCGACCACCCCACCGAGCACCTTGGTCCCGCCGATGTCGATACCCACGGTCAGCGGGTTCCACCGGGCGAGACCCGAACGGCGCTGGATCGGCTGGGACACCCCGTGAGGGTAGCGTTGCGAGTGCTCCTGACACGCCCCTCGACGCGAAAGGCGGTGCCGTGACCTCTCGCCGTGCCCTGCTCCTTGAGAACGTCCACCCCGTCGCCCGCGACATCCTGACCGAGGCCGGCCTGTCCGTCGAGACCGCGCCCGGTGCCATGGACGAGCAGGAGCTCGCCGCGGCACTTGCGGAGGTCGACGTACTCGGGATCCGGTCGAAGACCCAGGTCACCGCCGGCGTGCTCGAGAAGTCGGAGCACCTCGCCGCCATCGGCGCCTTCTGCATCGGCACCAACCAGATCGACCTGGCCGCCGCGGCGCGGCTCGGCATCGGCGTGTTCAACGCACCGTTCTCCAACACCCGCAGCGTCGTCGAGCTCGCGGTCGCCGAGATCATCGCCCTGACCCGGCGGCTGACCGAGAAGAACGCCTCGCTGCAGGCCGGGGTCTGGGACAAGTCCGCCGCCGGCGCGCACGAGATCCGGGGCCGACGGCTCGGGATCATCGGCTACGGCAACATCGGCAGCCAGCTGTCGGTCGTGGCCGAGGCGCTCGGCATGTCGGTGTCGTTCTACGACATCCAGGACAAGCTCGCCCTCGGTAACGCACACCGGTGCTCGTCCCTGGAGGAGCTCCTCGAGGACGCCGACATCGTCTCCCTGCACGTCGACGGCCGAGCGGGGAACGCCGGCCTGTTCGGTGAGGCGCAGCTGAAGCAGATGCGGAAGGGCGCGATCTTCCTCAACCTCTCGCGCGGGTTCGTCGTCGACCACGAGGCGCTTCGGGACCACATCCTGAGCGGCCACCTCTCGGGCGCGGCGGTCGACGTGTTCCTCGACGAGCCCAAGAGGCAGGGCGACGAGTTCTCCTCCGCCCTGCGCGGGCTTCCGAACGTGATCCTGACCCCCCACATCGGCGGTTCCACCGAGGAGGCCCAGGAGGACATCGGCCGGTTCGTCGCCCGCAAGCTCAAGGACTTCCTCGACACCGGGGCCACGGCGATGAGCGTCAACCTGCCGAACCTCGGGCTCGAGCACCTGCCGGGGACGCACCGGCTGGCGCACCTGCACCAGAACGTCCCCGGCGTCCTCGCCCGCGTGAACGGTGTGCTCGCCGACCGCGGGGTCAACGTGGAGAGCCAGGTGCTGACCACCCGCGGCGAGCTCGGGTACCTGCTGACCGACATCGGCCTCGACTACTCCGCCGACGTCGTGGACGAGCTCAGCGGCCTGCCCGAGACGGTGCGCCTGCGCATCATCGACTGATGGCGGCTCGTGGCCTCCTGCTCGCGGCAGGCGAGGGACGGCGGATGGGCGGCCCGAAGGCGCTGCTCCGCGACGAGTCCGGCACGGCGTACGTCGTACGGGCGGTCCAGGTCCTCCGCGACGGCGGCTGCGACGGGGTGACCGTCGTCCTCGGTGCATCCGCCGAGGACGTGCGCTCGCTCCTCGACGGACTCGACGTGGCCGTCACGGTCGCCGACGACTGGGCCGAGGGGATGGGTGCATCCCTGCGCACCGGCCTGAGCGACCCCTCGCTCGGGGACGCGGAGGCCGTCGTCGTCGGCCTCGTCGACCTGCCCGACGTGGGCCCCGAGACGGTCCGCCGGCTGCTCGAGAAGGTGCCGCCCGGGCCTGAGGCGCTCGCCCGCGCGACGTACGACGGCCGTCCCGGCCACCCGGTGCTGCTCGGACGTCACCACTGGGCCGGTGTCGTGGCGACGGCGACGGGCGACCGCGGCGCCCGGGACTACCTCCGGGCCAACCCGCCCGCCCTGGTGGAGTGCGGCGACCTCGCCTCGGGCCACGACGTGGACACCCCCGACGCGCTCTGAGACCCGCCGGAACGCCGGTTCGGGGTGACCCGTCACGGGTGGTGAGCAATGCTTGCGTCATGGACCCCGCTGAGAGCGTGACGTCAGCCGCCGACCTCGCGGAGCGGCTCGGGAGGACCGGGTACCTCTGCGACGAGGCGCTGGCCACGATCGGCTTCCTCGCGCTGCAGATGCGACGGCCCCTGCTGCTCGAGGGCGAGCCCGGCACCGGCAAGACCGCCCTGGCAGAGGCGCTCGCCGAGGCGCTGGACCTGCCGATGATCCGGCTGCAGTGCTACGAGGGCATCGACGCGAGCCAGGCGCTCTACGACTGGGACTTCCCGCGCCAGATCCTGCACCTGCGCGCCGTCGAGGCGGCCAGCCACGAGACCGACGTCGAGGCGGTCGAGAAGAGCCTGTTCGACGAGCGGTTCCTGCTGGCCCGGCCGGTCCTCAGGGCGCTCCGCGAGAGTCCGGTGGTGCTCCTGGTCGACGAGATCGACCGGGCCGACGACGAGTTCGAGGCGTTCCTGCTCGAGGTGCTGTCGACGTACCAGGTCACCGTCCCCGAGCTCGGCACGATCACCGCGGCGACGCCGCCGCTGGTGGTGCTGACGTCGAACCGCACCCGCGAGATCCACGACGCGCTGAAGCGGCGCTGCCTCTACCACTGGATCGACCACCCGGGCCTGGAGCGGGAGGTCGCGATCGTCCGGTCCCGGGCGCCCGAGGTCTCCGAGGATCTCGCCGCCCAGGTGGTGACCCTGGTCCAGCAGCTCCGCACCCGCGAGGACCTGCTGAAGCCGCCGGGCGTGGCCGAGACCCTCGACTGGGCCCGGGCCCTCCAGCGCCTGGGCACGACCAAGCTCGACGTCGAACGCGCTGCCGCGACGCTGGGCGCCGTGGTGAAGTACCGCGAGGACGCCGAGCGGGTCCGCAAGGCCCTCGACCGGATGCTCGCGAGCTGAGGTCAGGCATGGACGTCGAGGTGCGGCACGAGGCGGACGAGCTCCTGCTGGGGTTCGCCCGGGCACTTCGCGCGGCCGGCGTCGGCGTCACTCCCGACCGGGCGCAGAGCTTCCTCCGCGCGGTGTCGGTGGTCGGGCTCGACGACCGCCGCGCGACCTACTGGGCCGGCCGGGCCACGTTGTGCTCGGGCCCCGACGACCTCGAGAGGTACGACCAGGTCTTCCACTCCTGGTTCGTCGCGCAGCAGAACCAGACCGCGCCCCGGGAGCAGCCCGACCTGGTCTCACCCCAGGCGGACCTCGCCGACGACCGCGACGAGGGCGGCGAGCAGGAGATGGACTCCCAGGAGGAGCTCCGGGCGATGGCCAGCGCCGCCGAGGTCCTGCGCCACCGCGACATCGGCGCGATGGACCCGCGGGAGAAGGCGCGGCTCGCCGCCATGTTCGGAGGGCTCCACCCCCGGGCCCCACGGCGTACGGCGAACCGGCGGACCTCCTGGCACCGCGGCGACCTCGACGCGGCACGGACCCTGCGCCGGATGCGCGCCCGGATGGGCGAGCCCGGCCCGGTGGCCTGGCGACGGCGGCGCCTGCGTGCCCGCCGCGTCGTGCTCCTCATCGACGTGTCCGGCTCGATGAGCCCGTACGCCGACGCGCTGCTGCGGCTGGCACACACGTTCACCCACGCCTCGTCGCCGACCGGAGGGACGCTGCGTCCCGGCGACGTCGAGGTGTTCACGGTCGGCACGCGGCTCACGCACATCACCCGCGCGATGCGGATGCGGGACGCCGAGCGCGCCATCATCGCCGCCGGCCAGACCGTCCCCGACTGGTCGGGCGGGACCCGGCTCGGCGAGACGCTGAAGGTCTTCCTGGACCGCTGGGGCCAGCGCGGCACCGCACGGGGTGCGGTCGTCGTCGTGGTCAGCGACGGCTGGGAGCGCGGGGACACCGAGCTGCTCGCCGAGCAGATGCGGCGGCTGCACCGGCTCGCGCATCGCGTGGTGTGGATGAACCCGCACCGCGGCAAGGAGGGCTACCAGCCGGTGCAGCAGGGAATCGTGGCGGCTCTGCCCTACGTTGACGATTTTGTGGCCGGACATTCGATGGCCACGTTCGCGGACCTGGTCGAGGTGGTTGCCCATGCGTGACGTGTTGCCTGAGCTGATGCGCTGGTGGGAGGCCGGGGAGACGGTCGGCGTCGGGACCGTCGTGGCGACCTTCCGGTCCGCCCCGCGACCTGCGGGGGCGTCGATGCTGGTCGGTCCCGGAGGCGAGGCGGTCGGGTCGGTGTCCGGCGGCTGTGTCGAGGGTGCGGTCTACGAGCTGGCCGAGTCGGTGATCGCCTCGGGCGTCCCGGCGCTCGAGAGGTACGGCGTCAGCGACGACGACGCCTTCGCGGTCGGGCTCACCTGCGGCGGGATCCTCGACGTGTACGTCGAGAAGGTCGACCGGTCCACGTTCCCCGAGCTCGCGGACATCGCGGCCGACATCGAGGCGGGTCGTCCCGTGGCGCTCGCCACCGTCATCGACCATCCGGACCCCGAGCGGGTGGGTCGGCGGCTCGTCGTACGCCCGGAGGACGCCGACCGTCCGCGCACCGGGTCCATCGGCAGCGAGCGAGCGGACGACGCGGTGGCCGACGACGTGCGCGGCCTCCTCGCCGCGGGACACAACGCGACCCTGTCCTACGGCCCGGACGGCGAGCGTCGCGGTGAGGGCATGCGGGTGTTCGTGTGGGCGTTCGCCCCGCCGCCGCGGATGATCGTCTTCGGCGCGATCGACTTCGCCGCGGCGGTGGCCCGCATGGGCAGCTTCCTCGGCTACCAGGTCACCGTGTGCGACGCCCGGCCCGTCTTCGCCACGGCATCGCGGTTCCCGGGCGCCGACGAGGTCGTCGTCGACTGGCCGCACCGGTACCTCAAGGAGCAGGTGGACTCGGGGAAGGTCGACTCGCGCACGGTGCTCTGCGTCCTCACGCACGATCCGAAGTTCGACGTACCCCTGCTCGAGGTGGCCCTGCGGATGCCGGAGGTGGCCTACGTCGGCGCCATGGGATCACGGCGAACCCACGAGGACCGGCTCGAGCGGCTGCGCGAGGCCGGCCTGACCGAGGAGGAGCTGGCACGGCTCTCGTCACCCATCGGGCTCGACCTCGGCGCCCGCACCCCCGAGGAGACCGCGGTGAGCATCGCCGCCGAGATCATCGCGCGGCGCTGGGGAGGCAACGGCGAGCGGCTCGCGGAGCTCGCGGGACCGATCCACCACCACGCCGAGCGCTGACCCGGGACTTGCACAGCCCAAACTTCACCTGAGTGACCCTTGTCACACATCGTCGCGCGCGCAAGTATCGACAGCACCTGTCCCTCCTCCCAGGGAGCTGATCTGATCCATGACGCGTATCAACGTGACCGTCGACGGAGCGTCCTACTCCGATGACGTCGAACCTCGCACGCTTCTCGTGCACTACCTCCGTGAACGGCTCGGCAAGACCGGGACGGTGATCGGCTGCGACACGAGCAACTGCGGGGCCTGCACGGTCCATCTCGACGGCAAGAGCGTGAAGTCCTGCAACGTGCTCGCGGTGCAGGCCGACGGCCACGAGGTCACCACGATCGAGGGCCTCGCCACCGACGGCGAGCTGCATCCGGTGCAGAAGGCCTTCCACGAGTGCCACGCACTCCAGTGCGGGTACTGCACTCCCGGGATGATCATGCAGAGCGTCGACCTCCTCAACGAGAACGCCAACCCGACCGAGGAGGAGATCCGGCTCGGGCTCGAGGGCAACCTCTGCCGCTGCACCGGCTACCACAACATCGTGAAGGCCGTGCAGGCCGCGGCGAGCGCGGGAGGTGCCCAGTGAGTGAGGCAGTGACGGTCACCGAGGACACCCCGACCCGCGAGGTCGGCAACGCGCGCACCCGCAAGGAGGACCAGCGCCTCATCACCGGCCGCACCCGCTGGACGGACAACATCGTGCTGCCGGGCATGCTGCACCTGGCGATGGTCCGCAGCCCCTTCGCCCACGCGAGGATCACGGGCATCGACACCTCCGCGGCGAAGGCGGCACCCAACGTCGTCACGGTGATCACCGGCGCCGACGTGGCCGAGGAGCAGGGCAGCCTGCCCAACGCCTGGCCGATCACCACGGACCAGAAGACGCCGAACCACCCCTCCATCGCGGTCGACCGGGTCACCTTCGCGGGGGAGGTCGTCGCGGTCGTCGTGGCACGCTCCGCGGCCGAGGCACGTGACGCCGCCGAGCTCGTCGACGTCGACTACGAGGACCTGCCCGCGGTGCTCGACCTCAAGGAGGCCGCCGAGGACAAGGTGCTCGTCCACCCCGACCTGGGCACGAACAAGGTCGCCTTCTGGCAGTTCGACTCCGCGAACGCGGGCTCGGGGTCGTCGGTCGACGACGCCATCGCCGAGGCTCGCGAGAACGGCATCCTGCTCGAGAAGGAGTACCGCCAGCAGCGCGTGATCCCGGCGTTCATGGAGCCGCGCTCGTTCGTGGTCGACCCGACCGGCGAGCAGATCACCGTCTGGTCGTCCACGCAGATCCCGCACATCCTCCGGCTGATGTTCTCGATGTGCCTGGGCGTCCCGGAGTCGAAGATCCGGGTGATCGCGCCCGACGTCGGCGGTGGCTTCGGCGGCAAGCTGCAGGTCAACCCGGAGGAGTTCATCACCTTCCTGGCGGCCCGCAAGGTGGGCAAGCCCTGCAAGTTCACCGAGACCCGTTCCGAGTCCCTCATGTCCAGCCACCACGGCCGCGACCAGTGGCAGCGGCTCACGCTCGCCGCGAAGTCCGACGGCACCGTGACCGGTCTGAAGGTGGACCTCCTCGCCGACCTGGGCAGCTACGTCTCCCTGCTCGGCGGGGGCACTCCGGTGCTCGGGGCGTTCATGTTCAACGGGATCTACAAGTTCGACGCGTACCAGTTCAACGTGACGCCGGTGCTCACGAACAAGACGTGGACCGACGCCTACCGCGGCGCAGGCCGGCCGGAGGCGACGTTCGCGATCGAGCGGCTGATGGACGAGCTCGCCGACCACCTCGGCGTGGACCCGCTGGAGATCCGGGAGAAGAACTGGATCAAGCACGAGGAGTTCCCGTACTCCACGGTGGCGGGCCTCGAGTACGACTCCGGCAACTACGAGGCGGCGACGGCGAGGGCCAAGGAGATCTTCGGGTACGACGACCTCCGGGCCGAGCAGAAGCGGCGCCGCGAGGCGAACGACCCGGTCCAGCTCGGCATCGGCGTCTCCACGTTCACCGAGATGTGCGGCCTCGCCCCGTCACGGATCCTCGGCCAGCTCAACTACGGCGCGGGCGGCTGGGAGTCGGCATCGATCCGGATGCTGCCGACCGGCAAGGTCGAGGTGGTCACCGGCACGTCGCCCCACGGCCAGGGACACGAGACGGCGTGGTCGCAGATCGTGGCCGACCGCCTCGGCGTGGCGTTCGAGGACGTCGAGGTGCTCCACGGCGACACCCAGGTCTCCGTCAAGGGCCTCGACACGTACGGCTCGCGTTCACTCGCGGTCGGCGCACAGGCCCTGGTGCTCGCGGCGGACAAG
Organism: uncultured Actinomycetota bacterium; assembly: GCA_963721165.1. Taxonomy (GTDB): domain Bacteria; phylum Actinomycetota; class Actinomycetes; order Propionibacteriales; family Nocardioidaceae; genus Nocardioides_C. The sequence continues at coordinate 42,142 of CAVRIE010000018.1, forward strand.
GTGGTCGAGAAGGCCAAGCCGGTCGCCGCCCACCTGCTCGAGGCCTCGGTGGACGACATCGAGTTCAAGGACGGCCGGTTCGGGGTCAAGGGCACCGACAAGGGCATGGCGATCGGCGAGATCGCGCTCGCGGCGTTCACCGCGCACAACTGGCCCGACGGCATCGAGCCGACGCTCGACTCCGAGGCGACCTACGACCCGGTGGACTTCTCCTTCCCCCACGGCACGCACCTGTGCGCGGTCGAGATCGACACCGAGACCGGTGGCGTGAAGCTGCGCAAGTACACCTGCGTCGACGACGTCGGCACGATCATCAACCCGCTGATCGTCGACGGCCAGGTGCACGGCGGGGTCATGCAGGGCATCGCGCAGGCCTTGTGGGAGGAGGCGGTGTACGACGAGGCCGGCACCCTGGTGTCCGCGTCGTTCGTCGACTACCTCATGCCGACGGCGGCCGATGCGATCAGCTACGACACCGACCACACCGAGTCCAAGGCGACGAAGCACGCCCTGGGCTCCAAGGGCGTGGGTGAGGCAGGGGCGATCGCGTCGACACCTGCCGTCGTGAACGCGGTGGTGGATGCGCTGAGGCCGTTCGGGGTGTCCGACGTACGCATGCCCTGCACGCCCGAGCGGATCTGGAAGGCGATCCATGATCGCGGAGCCGGCGGGTACGAGCCGACGGAGAGCGGCGCGATGCCGCACTTCGACGAGAAGGACACCGCAGACCGCAGCGAAGGAGCAGGCCAGTGATCCCGGCACAGTTCGAGTACGTCGCACCGGCCACCGTCGAGGAGGCGCTGACGGCGCTCGCCGAGGGCGGCGAGGACGCGAAGGTGATGGCCGGCGGGCAGAGCCTGCTGCCGGTGCTTCGCATGCGGCTCAACGTCCCTTCCGTGGTGGTCGACCTGGGCCGGATCGAGTCGCTGCGCGGCGTGCGCGACGACGGTGACGGGATCGTGATCGGCGCGATGACCACGCACTCGGACGTCTACCACGACCCGCTGGTCGGGGAGCACGTCGCGGTGCTGCGCGAGGCGATCGAGCAGCTCGCGGACCCGCAGGTGCGTCATCGCGGCACGTTCGGCGGCGCGCTCGCCCACGCCGACCCGGCCGGTGACCTCGGCGCCCCGGCTCTGGCGCTGGGCGCGACGTTCACGATCGCCGGGCCCTCGGGGACGCGGACCGTGGAAGCGGACGACTTCTTCGAGGACCTGTTCACGACCGCCATCCAGGAGGGTGAGCTCCTCACGGAGGTGCGGATCCCGAAGTACACCGGGTGGGGCGGCCACTACGAGAAGTTCGTCCGCGTCGCGCACCAGTGGCCGATCGTCGCGGTGGCGGCGGCGGTCAAGGTCGACGGTGGGACGATCAGCGAGGCACGGGTGGGCCTGACCAACATGGGCTCCACGCCGCTGCGGGCACGTTCGGTGGAGGCGGCCCTTGCGGGCAAGCCGGCCACCGACGAGGCGGTTCGCGAGGCGGCGGCGTCCGCGGCGGAGGGCACCAACCCGCCCTCGGACCTCAACGGCGACGCGGACTACCGCAAGCACCTCGCGACCGTGCTCACGAGGCGAGCGGTTCTCGCTGCTGCGGGGGTGTAGGTCATGGACCTGACGCACTCGTTCACGGTGCCCGCCTCGCTCGACGAGACGTGGAGGGCGTTCCTCGACATCGAGGACGTGGCCGGGTGCTTCCCCGGTGCGACCGTCACCTCCGTCGAGGGCGACGACTTCAAGGGCACCTGCAAGGTGAAGCTCGGCCCGATCTCGCTGCTGTACGCCGGGACAGGGTCCTTCCTCGAGCGGGACGAGGCGGCACACAGGTTCGTGCTCGAGGCCAAGGGCAAGGACAAGCGAGGCAACGGCACTGCGGGCGCCACGGTCACCGCCGTGATGACGGAGGCCGCGGCGAAGAGCACGGACGTCGAGGTGAAGACCAACCTGTCCATCACCGGGAAGCCGGCGCAGTTCGGCCGCGGCGTGATCCAGGACGTGTCCGACAAGCTGCTGCAGCAGTTCATGGTGTGCCTGGAGTCCAAGGTCGGAGCGCCGGCCCCGGCACCTGCCGAGGCAGCGGCTGGGGCACCGGCGGAGGGCGCTGCGGCGGGGGCCCCGGCGGCCGCGCCGAAGCCGGTGCCGGCCGAGGCCCCCGGGGGTGCTGCGGCTGCGGGGGCGGGAGCCGCAGGGGCTGCGGCGGGCGCTGCCGCCGCGCCTGCAGCTCCGGTCGGCGCCGCTGCGGAGAAGGCACCGGCCGCGGCCACCGAGGCCCTCGACCTCGGCGCGACCGTCCTGCCGATCCTGCTGAAGAACTACTGGAAGCAGCTGGCCGGGGCCGCGCTGGTCCTGTTCGTCCTCTGGCGGCTGCTGCGCCGTCGACGCTGACCTGCGGGCTCAGCTGTCTCTGCGGACCTTCTCGTCCAGCCAGGCGAGGAGGTCCGCATAGACCTCGTCGCGGTTGGTCTCGTTGAACACCTCGTGACGGGCGTCCGGGTAGGTCCTCAGCGTGACGTCCTCCACGCCGACCGACTTCAACCGGTCGACCAGCGGGTTCAGCAGGGCGAGCTGGCCGTTCACCGGGTCCTGCTCACCCACCGCGATGTAGACGGGAAGGTCCTTCCGGATGCCCTCGAGCCGGTCGTTCTCGGCGACCTGGCGGGCCGCGACGAACATCGCCTTGCTGCCCGCCACGTCCAGGCCGAACCCGCAGCGTGGGTCCGCGACGTACTTGTCCACCTGGTCCTCGTCGCGGCTGAGCCAGTCGTAGTCGGTCCGCGCCGGGGCGAACGGCGCGTTGAAGGCGGCGAGGTCCATCGGCTGGTCCAGGTCGAGGGCGGGCTCGAGCAGGTCGAGCACAGCGGTGCCGGTGAGCACCGCGGCGTGGACGTCGCGGCTGTGATCGAGGAGGTACTGCTGACAGGCGAACGAGCCCATGCTGTGGCCGAGCAGCACCAGGGGAACCGCCGGGTTCTCGTCGCGGGCCTTCTGGCGGAGCCGGTCGATGTCGGCAACGAGCTCGGCCCAGCCGTCCTCACCGATCTGCCCGAGCTCGGCGTCCGACTTCGCGGTGTTCCCGTGCCCACGATGGTCCTGGGCGTAGACGACGTACCCCTGCTCGTTCAGGGCGTGGGCCAGGTCGGCGTACCGGAGGGCGTGCTCCCCCATCCCATGGGTGATCTGCACGACGGCTCGCGGCTCGCTCGGCGGGTCCCAGCGGTAGGCGGCGACCGTCACGCCACCGGGGCTCTCGAAGTCGACGCGGCTCGGCTCGTTTCTCATAGGCCTCATGATGCCGACCGACGACGTGCGCCGGGGCAGGATGGACATTCGCCGCACCTGGGTACTTCAAGAGTGGCGCATCTCGGGCGCATGATGTGGTGCAGGCACGATTCCACCGGCCACACGGCGAAGAGGAGTCCCATGACCACCGAATCCCGAGTCCCCGCGGACCGCAGCATCTGGCGGCGCAAGCCCATCTCCTCCCAGTCCGACAGCGGCCTCGAGCGACACCTCGGGCTGTGGCAGCTCACGGCGATCGGCATCGGCGCCATCATCGGCGCCGGCATCTTCACGCTGGCCGGCACGGTCGCGAACGGTACGGCGGGTCCGGCCGTCACGATCTCGTTCCTGATCGCCGGCGTCGCGAGCGCCTGCGCGGCCCTGTCGTACGCCGAGTTCGGCGGGATGATCCCGCAGGCGGGTTCGGCCTACACCTACGGCTATGCCGTGCTCGGGGAGTTCGCGGGCTGGCTCATCGGCTGGGACCTGCTGCTGGAGTACACCGCCATCGTCGCCGTGGTGGCGATCGGCATCTCCGGCTACTTCTCCTTCCTCCTCGACAGCCTCGGCGTCACTCTCCCGAGCTGGATGCTCGGCGCACCCGGGACCGGGGAAGGGCACAGGGTCGACCTGTTCGCGATGATCCTGTGCCTGCTGATCGCGGCGCTGCTCAACCGAGGCATCCGGGCGAGTGCCCGCGCCGAGACGGCGCTCGTGGTGGTCAAGGTGGCGATCGTGCTCGCCGTCATCGTGGTCGGCGCGTTCTACATCAGCAAGGACAACCTCTCGCCGTACATGCCCTATGGCTTCGGCGGCGTCGTCACCGGTGCGGCCACCGTCTTCTTCGCGGTCTTCGGGTACGACGCGATGAGCACCGCCGCAGAGGAGTCGAAGGACGCTCAGCGCATCCTGCCGAAGGCGATCATCCTCAGCCTTGCCATCTCCATGGTGCTGTACGTCCTGGCCTGCACGGTGCTGACCGGAATGCAGCCGTACAACGAGATCGACAAGGAGAGCGGCTTCTCGACGGCGTTCAAGTCGGTGGGCCTGGAGCGGTTCGCCGACGTGATCGCCGTGGGCGCGATCGTCGGCATCCTGACCGTGCTGTTCTCGTTCATGCTCGGCGCCTCCCGCGTCTGGTACGCCATCAGCCGCGACGGTCTGCTGCCGAAGTGGTTCGCCGAGACGAACCGGAACCACGTCCCGCACCGCCCGACCTGGATCATCGGCATCGTCGCGGCCCTGATGGCCGGACTGGTCCCGATCGCCGAGGCGGCGGAGCTGACCAACATCGGCATCCTGCTCGCCTTCATCGTGGTGTCGGCGGCGGTGATCGTGCTGCGCTACCGCTCCCCCGACCTCCCGCGCACCTTCCGGACCCCGTTCATGCCCGTGCTTCCGCTGATCGGCATCGGCTTCTCGATCTGGCTGATCAGCCAGCTCGACATCGTGACCTGGATCCGATTCGTCATCTGGTTCCTGATCGGCGTGGTCATCTACGCGTTCTACGGCTACCGGCGCAGTCACCTCGGCCGGGGGATCGCCGTACACACCAAGGACGTCTGAGCTCCTTGCTGCGCGCCGCGTGGGTTGTCTCGCTCCACAGACGGGCTTCGGGCGGAGTCGGTTCGACAGCTCGACCGGGTTGACCCGACGGGTCATAGAGTCAGGATCTGCTTGCCACCGGCTCCGACCACGATGCCGTTGCGGGCGGCCGGCGGAGGGCCGGAAGAACGCGGCGCCGACCGAGGCGCCGACCGAGGCGCCGACGCTCCCACCACTTGTCGTACGCCGACGGGCAGAAGTCGCTGCGACCTGCCATCCGCCCGCTGGGCGGGAGCTTCCGCGGACACTTGTGCCTGTCGGTCTACGAGCGGCGCCGAGTGGACGCGTCTGCTGACCGGCGGGCACCGGTCCGGAACCGGGACCGCTGCTGTCCACAGGCGCTCGAACGGCTCGCCGGAGTGTCGGTGGTCGCCGCTAGACTCGAACACATGTTCGAAGGAATGGATGACCTGGACCCGCAGGCGGCGCTGACCGCGGCGGTGCACCGGCGTCGGGCCGCGGACCTCGCGGAGGCCGAGCTGCTCGCGCTGGCCGCGCACTGGGCGGACCTGCACGCGGTGCTGCCCGGCACCGACGCCGCCCGGATCGCGGTGCCCGGGCATGGAGCGGCTGGTCCGGCTCGCCGGCGAGGGCACCCCGGAGGTCGCCGAGTTCGCGCCCGCCGAGCTCGCCGCCGCCCTGTCCATGTCGTCGTTCGCCGGCGCCTGCCTGGTCGGCGACGCGCTCGAGCTGCGGCACCGGCTGCCCAGGCTCTGGGCCCGGGTGAGCCGCCGGCACCCTGCCCGCGTGGCGGGCCCGGAAGATCGCCGAGCACACCAAGACCCTCCCCGCCGAGGCGGCGGCCTGGGTGGACGACCAGGTGGTCGGCTTCGCGCACAAGATCGGCCTGAAACGGGTCCTGGACCTGGTCACCGTCGCGCTGGCCAGGTTCGACCCCGAGCAGGCCGCCCGCCGCGCCAAGGCCGCCCGGGACGGCCGCGGGGTGCAGGTCGGCGACGAGACCCACGACGGCACCCGCACGATCCGGATCGAGGCCGACGCCCTCGACGTCGCCGAGTTCGACGCCACCATCACCGCGATCGCCGACGCGCTCGCCGGCCTCGGGAACACCGACCGCACCGACCTGCGCCGGGCCACCGCGATCGGCGTGATCGCCGACCCCCAGGCCACCCTCGACCTCCTCCACCCACGCCACCAGACGGCACCGAGCCACGAAGCCGACGACCCGGGCGGCGACGAGAGGGCGCCGCGACCAGGGCAGCGCAGCGGCCGCGAAGAAGCGCGGCGGACCGCGCGGGTCGCGCCGGCCGGGGGCTGGTCCGGCGCGGCAAGCCGGTCCTCTACATCCACCTGCACGCCGACGCGGTCGCCGCCCACGGACCCAACGCGGTCGCCCGGGTCGAGGGCGCCGGCCCGGTCCTGGCCGGCCAGGTCATGGCCTGGCTGGGCCGCACCGACCTGAAGGTCCAGCCGGTGCTCGACCTCGCCGACAACACCCCCGTCGACGCCTACGAGACCCCGCACCCCACCAGCGAGACCGTCTACCTGATCTCCCCCTGCTGCCCGTTCCCGTGGTGCAACAACCTGACCCGGAACAAGGACACCGACCACATCAAGAAATACGTCCCACCCGCCGACGGCGGCCCACCCGGCCAGACCCGGCCCGACAACCTCGCCAAACCCTGCCGCCGGCACCACCGGCTCAAGACCCACGGCGGCTGGACCTACCAGATGCCCGAACCCGGCCTCTACCTCTGGCGATCACCCCTCGGCCGCCGCTACCTCGTCGACTGCACCGGCACCACCAACCTCACCACCCCGGACGACCACTTCCACGCCGAGACAGTGCCGGACGATCCACTCCCGGCCGATCCGGCACCGGCCGAGACGCTCCCGGACGATCCGCTCCCCACCGAGACGCTCTCGGCCGAGACGCCCCCGGACGACCACCGCTTCCCCGAGACGGCGCTGGCCCAGACGGCCTGAAGCATCCAGCACACCCGACCAACCGCAACAGCACGCCGCACCGCGACACCCCGTCGCGGCGCTTCGTGCAGCCCGGGACAGGAGCGCGGCGATCGGCCCGGGGACGCCGCTGAACCCCGTCCCGACCAGCCCCGGTAGGGACGGCCCGCCGGACAGCACTTTGCCAAGGTAGGTCAGGCGCCGTTGCTGTCCTTGCCGTCGTTGCCTCCGTTGAACGCGCTTCCCACCCAGTCCTTGACCGATCCCAGGACGGTGGAGGCGTCGCGGACCAGCTTGGCCACGGCGTCCTGGCTGTGCCGGAACTTCTCGGCGTAGCTTCGCGCTGCCTCCTGCGCCGCCTGGCTCATGTCGGCGGAGGCGTCGTCGGCCCGGCGCGGGTAGTCGCCCGACAGGATCTTCGTGTAGCTGCCGGAGTCGACCCAGCTGCGCAGCTCGCTCGCCCGGACCACCGCGAACGGGTGCGACCGCGCCTCGATCAGCAGGAGCTTGAGCACCGAGTCGCGGAGGTCGGTCGAGGCGTCGTACTCCGCACCCTGGGCGAAGAACGAGGTCGGGTCGAGGTTCTCGAGGTTGCCGCCGCTGGCGAGCTTCATGTGCACCCGGAACGCGACCGCCGGGTCCTGCGTGGCGAGCAGGCCGGCCCGGTCGGCCGAGAGCTCGGACTTGCGGGACCACTCCATCAAGGCCGCAACGATCGCGCGGACGCCGAGTCCTCCGAGTGGGATCGCGGTGAGTACGCCGCTGAGCAGGACCAGTCGCTGCAGCAGGGTCTGGTACACCGCGTGCCCGCTGGCCACATGGCCCATCTCGTGTCCCAGGACGAAGCGCATCTCCTCCTCGTCGAGAAGGTCCACCAGCCCCGACGAGATCACGATCAGGGGCTTGTCCATGCCGACGGTGATCGCGGTCGGCATCGGGTTCGCCGCGACGTACAGCTCAGGAAGCGTCGGTGCGTCGAGCGCCGCGCCCACCTCGCCGAGCAGTCGGTGCAGCTTCGAGTACTGCCGCTCGTCGACCCGGATCGCCGAGCCCAGGAAGACCAGCCGGACCGCCCGCTCGTTGACCAGTCCCGACATCTTCTTGAGCAGCGTGTCGAAGCCACGCAGCTTCCGGAGCGCGACCAGGGCGCCCTGGTCGGCAGGGTGCTCCCACGCCCGGGAGCTGATCTCAGGCAGCGGAACGCGCTTACGCGTCGGAACAGCGGGCATGGCGCACAGTCTGCCTTCCAGACCGGCACAACGTCCCCTGAACGGACAACCGTCTCAGGCGCGACCCAGGAGAGCCCGAGACGTCCAGACGACCCGGGCCGCGAGGCCGCCGGGCAACCGTTACCGTGACCCCATGCGAGCCTTCCGCGAAGCCGTCGAGTCCATGGACATCGACCGTGCGGTGTCGTTGATGACCGAGGACGTGACGTTCCGCAGCCCCGTCGTGCACAAGCCGTACCAGGGTCGCGACGCGGTCTCGGTCATCCTGCACGCGGTCGCGCGGGTCTTCGAGAACTTCCGGTACGACCGAGAGATCGGCGCGGAGGGTGCACCGGACCACGCCTTGGTCTTCCGGGCGAGCGTCGGTGACCGCGAGGTCGAGGGCTGCGACTTCCTGCACGTCAACGAGGCGGGCCTCATCGACGAGTTCTTCGTGATGATCCGTCCGCTGTCCGGGGCGATGGCGGTCGCCGAGGCGATGCGGGCCGAGCTGGAGCGGACTCCCGACTAGCCACGACCGCAGGTGCTCGACCCCGTCGATGCGCCACGGTCAGCGGTGCTGGACCCAGAGGTTCTCCTCGACGTACACGCCGCGGTCCTGCTCGCGGTCGATGCGCACGAGTCCCAGGGCGTCGGGAACCACGTAGTCGCCGCTGGCCGGGAACGACATCTCGGCCCAGCGCTCCCACTCCGTCACGGTGCCTTCGATGACCATGGACCGCGACGCAGGCGCGAGCACGGTTGCTCCCATGCGCTGGTGCGTGCGGATCCACGGATCGACCGAGAGGCCGTCGTCGCGAACCCAGCTCGCGTACTCGGCCATGGTGAACGTCGGATAGCGGTGCTTCCAGGTCGGTCGCAGCGGTGCGATGACGTGCTCCAGCCCGTCCTCCGCGGCCCGACGGGTCAGCTCCGTGAGGGCGACCGTCGCCAGCCCCCGCTTGTCGTGCGTCTTCCCGACCGCCGCTGCCATGAAGGAGAGGGTGGTCGCGGGACGACCCGCCTCGTGACCGTCGACCGAGCGCACCAGGGCGCCGTCGAACCCCTCCGGCAGGTCCGCGATGGTCCCGTCCCAGGCCAGAGGAACGCCCCATCCACCCGCCACGACCGCTCCCTCGTCCAGGACGAAGATGTTGTAGCGCGAGAAGTACTCCTCGACGCGTCCCATGTACTTCGCCGGCACCTCGTCGTGGAAGATGAACTCCGGCCACTTCTCCCGGAAGGCCGCCGCGGCCTGGTCGTCCAGGTCGGGTCGGTCAGCCGCGGTCACGATCTCCATGCGAGGAAACCTACGTCCTCGAATGCCCGAAAGCCGTTATCGTGACCGACACGGGGCCGCGTTCAACCGCTCCTGCCTCGTGTGCAGAGGGGGACCCCGTTTCATGAACCAGCCGAGCGAGCCGCAGCGCTTGTGGGACCGCGTGTACCGCGCGCTTCCACGCGTGGCCGGGGTCGTCGTGGGCGTGGCGTTGGGCTTGCGCACCGAGCGGGGCCTGGTGTTCTGGTTCGCCGTCCTGCTGGTGGTCTTCAGCCTCCCTCCGAACCCGTTGGCCTGGTGGCGCTACGTGATGACCGGGGCCACACCCGAGCCGGCCCCGCCGCCGGCGGAGTACACCGAGCCCGGCACGTGGCGGGTCGAGCTGCACGCCACAGGTAAGCACTCCATCTCGGTGATCAAGGCGCTGCGCGAGGTCACCGATCTTTCCCTGGCCGACGCGAAGAACGAGGTCGACCACGTCCCCAGCACTGTCGCCGCCGGCCTGAGCGAGGCGAGCGCGCGGCGGGTACAGGCACGGATCGAGCGCGCCGGTGGCACCGCAACCGTGGTCCACAGGGACGTGTGAGGCCTCACAGCACCTTCGAAAGGCCCGGTACCCGGGTCAGCCCGTAGCCGACCATGAAGCAGGCGGGCACCCCCACGGCCGCCACGAGCAGGAACTTGATCCAGACCCCGGCGGCCACGGGCGCGCAGAGCAGCATGAGGCACGTGAGCACCAGAGGGTGGATGAAGTACGTCGCGTAGGAGCCCCGGGCCGCCTTGCCCATCAACACTCCGTGACGAGGCCACCGGCCCCGGAACCAGACCACGAACCAGACCGTGAAGGTGACGGCGATGACGCCGTCGAGGAACGCGACGGCCATCATGGGCCATCCGGTCCCCGGCCCGAGGTCCTCCGCGCCGGCCGAGACGCCCACTGCGAGCAGCGCCACGAACGCGACCATCCCGGCTGCGGCCGCCCAGCCGAGCCATCGCAGCCGGTCCAGGGACAGCTCGTCCACCCAGCCCGCCTCGGCCGCCCGCACACCGAGCGCGAACAGCACAGCGCCCTGCGGCCACTCTGCGAACTTCAGGTTGAGGACCGCCTCGCTGGTCAGTGGCCAGATCTGCCAGACCGCGAAGGAGGTCACCGCGATCGTCACGATCGCGATCACGAGGAGCCCGAGTCCGGGTGGCCGATGCGACTGCGCCGCCGGACGAACATGTCGTAGTCCGGCGTACACCAGGGAGAACACCAGAAGGGCGGCGACGAACCACATCGCACCGACCTCCGTGCTGCGGAGGTAGAAGACGAAGCTTCCCCGCTCGTCCCAGATGTTGCCCACGTAGTCCGTGAGCGGCTGGATGAACAGGACGAACGCGAGGAGGGGCACACCGAGCCGCAGCAGCCTCGTGCGCACGAAACCACCCGTACCGCGGTGCGCCAGCGACCGAGCAGAGAACCACCCCGCGACCAGGAACAGCGGCCCGAGGAAGAAGAGCGCACCCAGTAGACCCGGGACGGTCAGCACCAAGGAGAAGATGCCGGAGGCGTCGCGCTCGTCGTCGTAGTACCAGCCCGCGATGTCGATGACGTATCCCGTCGCGGCGTGGATCACGATGACTCCGGCGATGACCACCACCCGCAGGTTGTCCACCCAGAGCTCTCGCCGACGGCTGGCGACAACGGCTTCCTGCGATGAGGTCATGGCGTACCTCCGCGATCACCTTCAGCATGCGCCGGCGCCTGCCCGGCGCAGCAGGGCACAACGTCCCGCCCGAGGAAGTCCCGAAGTAGCCGGGAGGCCCTGCTCAGCCCAGCGAGTCAGCCCCGCGCGTCAGCCGAGAGAGGCGCGCAGGTACTGCTTCGGCCAGTCGATCCCGTCGCCGACCGGGACCCCGAGCTCGTGGGCGGCACGCAACGCCCAGTGCGGGTCCCGCAGCATGGCGCGGGCGAGCAGGACCACGTCGGCGGCACCGTCCGCGATGATGTCCTCCGCCTGCTTCGGCTCGGTGATCAGACCGACCGCCCCGGTGGGGATGCCGGCCTCCTCGCGGATCCTCCGGGCGAAGGTCACCTGGTAGCCGGGCCCGACCGGGATGTCGGCCGGCGCGTTGCCTCCGGACGAGACGTCGACGAGGTCGACACCGGCCTCGCGAAGCAGCCGGGCGAGTGCCACGGAGTCGTCGGCGCTCCAGCCGTCATCGACCCAGTCGGTCGCGGAAAGCCTCACGAGCAGTGGCATGGAGTCAGGTACGACGGACCGCACCGCATCGACCACGCGCAGCACGAGGCGCGCCCGGTTGTCGAAGGAGCCGCCGTACTCGTCCTGCCGCTGGTTCGACAGAGGCGAGAGGAACTGGTGCAGCAGGTACCCGTGGGCAGCGTGGATCTCGAGCAGGTCGAACCCCGCCTCGAGCGCCCGCTGTGCGGCCCGGGCGAAGTCCTCGACCACCTGGTCGATCTCGGCCACGGTCAGCTCACGCGGCTCGGCCAGCCCGGGGAACGCCACGGCGGACGGGCCGACCGTCTCCCAGCCACCTTCCTCGACCGGCACCGGCCCGCGACCCTCGAACGGTGGCCGGGTCGACGCCTTGCGGCCGGCGTGCGCCAGCTGCATGCCGGCGGTCGCGCCCTGGCCGTGGACGAAGTCGACGATCCGCGACCACGCCGCGCGCTGCTCGTCGTTCCAGATGCCGGTGTCGGCCGGGGAGATCCGGCCCTCCGGCGAGACGGCTGTTGCCTCGGTCAGCACCAGCCCGGCGCCGCCACGGGCGAAGGAGCCCAGATGCACAAGATGCCAGTCGTTCGGGATCCCGTCGACAGCGGAGTACTGGCACATGGGCGCCACCCAGGCACGGTTGCGGATCGTGACACCTCGGAGCCGGACAGGGGTGAAGAGCTCAGCCATATCAGGGGAACACCTACCTGACTCGGGACATTCCGCCCCACCCGTCAGGCAGGGCACGCCTCGTCGTACCCGGTCGTCGTGGAGAGATGCTCTGCCGTGAGCTGGCGCCTCTGCCGTCAAACCTCGCTATGGACTGGTGCGAAACCGTGGGAGCACCCTGAGGAGTGCGGGGACCGAGGAGGCTCGAATGGATCTCAACACGCTCTATCACCGGACGGTCGAGTGCTGGGCGTCGCTCGTGAACTCGGTCGCGGCGGACCAGTGGGACGACCCGACGCCGTGCCAGGAGTGGACGGTGCGGGACCTGGTGACCCACGTCGTCGGCGAGGACAGGTGGACCGTCCCGCTGATGGAGGGTCGGACCATCGAGCAGGTCGGGACCCGCTTCGAGGGCGACCTGCTCGGCGCCGACCCGATCGCCTCCGCCCTCGAGGCCGCCAAGGAGGCGGTCTCGGTGGTCGCGGAGCGGCTTCCGCAGGGCGGCAAGGTGCACCTCTCGTACGGCGACGAGGACCCGGCGGAGTACATCCGGCAGCTCGCCGCGGACCATCTGGTCCACGGCTGGGACCTCGCCGCTGCCATCGGCGGCGACACCAGGATGGAGCCGCATCTCGTGACCGCGGTGGCCGCCTGGTTCGCCGACCGCGAGGAGATCTACCGGGCCGCGGGTGCGATCGGACCGCGCGGCCCGCTCACCGGCGACGCCCAGGCGGACCTGCTCGCCGCCTTCGGCCGCCGCGCGCAGTGGGGCCGGAACGACGCCCTCCTGACCCGCTTCTCGAACGCGTTCGGAGCCGGGGACGTCGACGCGATCATGTCGCTGATGACCGACGACTGTGTCTTCGAAGCCACCTCTCCCGCGCCGGACGGCGGTCGGCACGAGGGCGCCGCCGCCGTACGACGGGTCTGGGAGGAGCTCTTCACAGGGACCGCGGACGCCTCGTTCGCCACGGAGGAGGCGTTCGCGTGCGAGGACCGCGGGGTGCTGAGGTGGCGGTTCAGCTGGACCGAGGCGGACGGCTCGCCGGGACACGTCCGCGGGGTCGACGTACTCCGGTTCCGCGACGGCAAGGTCAGCGAGAAGCTCTCCTACGTGAAGGGCTGAGCCGGAGCGACGCCTGGCGCCGCGGCCACCACGCCGCCCTTCACGGTCGGCAGGTCGTCGGGGGCGCCCTGCTCGACGAGCCGGAGCACGGCCTCCATGTCGAGGTGCTCCTCGACCGCGTCGGCGAGGTCGTCGATCCGCTGTCTGGCGGGCCGAGTCGAAGCTCGTCGTACCGGCCGAGAACCCCTCTCGCCCCACCAACGCCGCAGCCTCGGCGAGCCAGGCCCTGCGCAGCTCGTCACCCTCGAAGCTGCCGTGCCACATCGTGCCGAACACCGCGCCCGCGCGTGCTCCGCCGAGGAACGCTTCGGCCTCCCCGACCGTGACGCGGCCGTGGTGGATCTCGTAACCGGTCGCCTCGACCCCGAAGGCCTCGCCCCTGGGCAGCCGGAGCACCTTGGCATGGTCGAACCGCGTGTGTACGTCGAGCAGCCCGAGGCCCTCCGCCGACGAACCCGCCGGACCTTCGACGCCGTCGGGGTCCTCCACCGACCGGCCGAGCATCTGGAAGCCGCCGCAGATCCCGAGCACCACGCCGCCGCGCGCCGCGTGTGTGCAGACGGCCTCGGCGAGCCCGCGTTCCCTGAGCCAGCGCAGGTCCTCGAGCGTCGCGCGCGTCCCGGGCAGGATGACGACGTCGGCGCCTGCGAGCTCGCGGGAGTCGCGGACGAACGTGACCTCGACACCCGGCTCGAGGCTCAACGCGTCGATGTCGGTGAAGTTGCTGACCCGGGGCAGCATCACCACCGCGACCCGCAGCACGGACCCACTTCGGTGGACGTCGGGTCGCGGTCGCGACTCGAGCGCAAGGCTGTCCTCGGAGTCGAGCCACAGCCCGGACTGCCACGGCAGCACGCCGAGGACCGGGCGGCCGGTCAGCCCTTCGATGGCCCGCAGCCCGGGTGCGAGCAGGTCCAGGTCGCCGCGGAACTTGTTGACCACGAGGCCGCTCACCAGGGACTGGTCGGCGGCGTCCAGCAGGGCCAGCGTCCCGTGCATGGCCGCGAACACACCGCCGCGGTCGATGTCGCCGACCAGGATCGTCGGGATCTGCCCGTGCTGCGCGAGGCCCATGTTGACGTAGTCGTGGTGCCGGAGGTTGATCTCCGCCGGACTGCCGGCGCCCTCGCAGACCACGACGTCGTAGCGGGAGGCCAGGTCGTCGAACGCGTCGAACGCGGCACGGGCGAGCTCGCCACGACCTCCGGCGAACTCCCCCGCCTCGAGATGCCCGTGCGGGCGGCCCATGACCACGACGTGGCTGCGCAGGTCACTTCCCGGCTTGAGGAGGACCGGGTTCATCGCGGCCTCGGGCTCCGCACAGGCTGCGATCGCCTGAACCCACTGGGCTCTACCGATCTCGGCCCCGTCGGCGGTGACCATCGAGTTGTTCGACATGTTCTGCGCCTTGAACGGCGCCACCCGAAGCCCGCGTCGCCACAGCGCCCGGCACAGTGCCGTGGTCACGACGCTCTTGCCGGCGTCCGAGGTCGTACCCGCCACCAGGAGAGCCGCTGGTCGGCGGCCGCGCTTCGCGTTCATCGGGCCACAGCCTACGTAGCGGGCGTTGCGGGGACGCCGGCCGCTCGGTCGACCCCTCTCGGGCACGATGTGGTCATGGAGACCAGTGATGACGCCGTGTGGCTGCCGATCCGCTTCCGCGACGTCGACGCCTTCGGGCACGTGTACCACGCGGAGTTCCTCACCCTTCTCGACGAGGCCCGCACCCGCTGGTTCCGCGACGCCATGGCGATCGACAACCCGACGGACTACGTCCTGGCCCGCGTCGAGATCGACTACGTGAGCAGCATCGTCCTCGCGGACGAGGCGGTCCGTGCCACGTTCGAGGTCGAACGGATCGGCAGGACGAGCCTCACCCTCGTCGAGACCATGCACGCCCGTGACGGCCGCGTCGTCTCGCGTAGCCGGGTGGTCACGGTGCTGCGCGACGTGGCCACCGGAACGTCTCGCCGGCTCACGGACACCGAGCGTGACAGGGCTGTCACGCTGCTGCGAGGCATGCCCGACGAGTGACGGGCTCCGCCTGACTGCGCCTACGGGACCCCTCGTCGCCGACCGGCACGACGCCTGGCGCAAGGCGACCGCTACGGAACCCTGACCTCAGGGGCCACCGGCGTCTCGGTGGTTCTCGGGGTCGAGGCCGCCCTCTGCACGGGGACGGAGGCCTCTGCGCTCGCGGGCGCCTGGGCGGTTGCGGCCTCCTTCTCGCGGGCGAGGAAGGATCCGAGCTCCTCGATGGTGCTCATCAACGGCGACGGGAACACGACCGTCGTGTTCTTGTCGACGCCGAGCTCCACGAGGGTCTGCAGGTTGCGCAGCTGCAACGCCAGCGGGTGCGCCACCATGATGTCCGAGGCTTCACCCAGCTTGGCGGCCGCGAGGTGCTCGCCCTCGGCGTTGATGATCTTGGCGCGCTTCTCCCGCTCCGCCTCCGCCTGTCGTGCCATGGCCCGCTTCATGGTGTCCGGAAGCTGGATGTCCTTCAGCTCGACCAGCGTCACGTCGATGCCCCACTCCGTGGTCGTGCGGTCGAGGATGCTCCGGATGTCCTCGTTGATGCGGTCGGTCTTCGCGAGGATGTCGTCGAGGCTGTGCTGTCCCACGACGTTGCGGAGCGTGGTCTGCGCGATCTGGTTGATCGCGGTCTGCACGTTCTCGATCGCGATCACGGACTTCACCGCGTCCACCACCCGGTAGTAGGCAACGGCGGCGACATCCACGCTCACGTTGTCCTTGGTGATGATGCCCTGCGACTGGATGGGCATGGTGACGATCCGCAAGGACACCCGGTGGAGTACGTCGACGACCGGGATGATGATCCGCAGGCCCGGCTCGCGTGTACCGACCAGCCGTCCCAGCCGGAACAGCACACCCTTCTCGTACTGCTTGACGATCTTCAGCGCCAGCACAAGGCCGACGACGACCAGCAGCAGTACGACGACCAGCACGATGATTGCGGTGGTGCTCATCAGCAGCCTCCTCTCAACTAGTGCGGTGCCGGCCGTGACCCGTGACCCGGGCGGTCTCGACACCGAATGCGACGACGACGGCCGCGAGCCCCACCGCCGAGACGACGAGCAGGAAGCCCTCGAAGCTGTAGACCAAGGTGGGCAGGGCCACGAGCGCTGCGAGCATCAGCAGACCCGACACCACGACAGCGGCCGGGCCGGACCTGTGACCTGCCTGCGCCGTCCGGGCAGCGAGAACGGCAGCGGTCGTCGGGGCGGCCAGTGCCACGAGCGCGGGGACCGGGCCCAGGTACCAGTGGTCGACCTCCTCGCCCAGCACGAACGCCAGCACGACACCGAGCACGAGGCCGACCGGGGCCAGGACCACGGCGATCCATGTCCACAGCACGAGTCGACTGGTCCGGTCCGTGGGGGATCGTGTTCCAGAACGGTCACGTCGACCACCTCCGACGACCGGTTCCACTGTCAGCATCCGGCGGTCGCGGGCCCCCGAGTAGAGCCGAAGGTCACTCAGGCGAGGAGACCGTCTCGCAACGCGGCCGGAAGCATCGGGGCGAGTGGCAGTCTGGGGATCAGGGTCGCCTGGAACGCGTGGTAGACGTCCGGCTTCCCGTCCCAGGTCATCCCGCTCGGCTGGTTGTCAGAAGACAGCTCGTGCCACCAGGAGCCGAGCCGAGGGTCGACGAAGTACTCGCCGATGTGGTCCCACCAGGTCTCGTACCACCCGGCGTAGGACGCCTCGCCTGTCGCGGCGTACAGGGCCGCGGCTGCGGCTGTTGCCTCTGCCGCTACCCAGTGCATGCGCTGACGCACGACCGGCGCGCCTTCCCAGTCCACCGTGTAGACGAACCCGTCCGCGCCGTCGGCCGCCCAGCCCTCGTCGACGGCCGTCTGGAACAACGCCCTCGCCTCGTCGAGCAACCACCCCGGAGCGTCGTCGCCGAGCGAGGCCCGTAGGTGGAGGGCGAGCCGGGACCACTCCAGCCAGTGTCCGACGGTCGCGCCGTAGGGCCGGAAGGGGTGCGCCGGCTCGCCGACGTTGTAGTCGAGCTGCGGGGTCCACGTGCTGTCGAAGTGCTCCGGGATACGCCATCGGTTCGCGCGGTGCCAGCTCGTGGACGACCCTGGTGAGGATCCGCTCGGCCCTCTCGCGCAACGACGCGTCGTCGAGCACGTCCGCGGCGGACAACAGCGCCTCGACCGCGTGCATGTTGGCGTTCACGCCGCGGTAGCCGTCGAGGTGCGAGAACGACTCGTCCCACTCCTCCACGACCATGCCGTACTCCTCGTCCCAGAAGTGCTCGGTGAGCACCCTGACTGCCTCGTCCAGCAGCTCGCGACCGTGCGGCCGACCCGCGGCTGTCGCGCTGGCGGCGGCGAGGACCACGAACGCGTGCTCGTAGGCGGTCTTGTCCCTGGTCGTCGGGCCTCCATCCGACACCCGGGCGTACCACCCACCGTGGCGATCGTCGTGGAAGCGTCCCGAAAGGGCGGCGAGCCCGTGGTCGACCAGCGCTCCTGCTCCGGGCCGGCCCATCATGTGCGCCAGGGCGTAGACGTGAGTCATCCGGCACGTGATCCAGAGCTCCACCGGGCGGTCGAGGTCGGGCTTTCCGGCCTCGTCGAGCCACGCGAAACCGCCCGAGGGGTGACGAGAGGCGCGGCCGAAGCCGAGGAGACGGTCTCCCTCGGCCTCGAGCCAGCGATGGTGTGCCGGGTTGTTCAGCCAGACCACGGCATGCTCCCTGAGCAGCTCACCGAACGACCCTACGACAACCTCTGTTAACCCTTTCGCGAGTGATTCGTTACCAAAGTGGGGAAACGTCCGGCTAGGAGGGCGGGGGCCTCTCAAGAGAACTCGTGAAAGGGACTCACTCACATGCCACGCCTGACCCTTGCTCCACGCATCCTGGGCAGCCTCGCCCTCGGCGTCGCCGTCACGCTCGCCGCCGGCACCACATCAGCAAGCCTCGCGAGCGCGCCCGCGGATGCCACCTCGACGTCACGCCCGTCGGCGAAGGCCGCTCCCCCGCCCATCGGGCACGTCTTCGTCATCAACCTCGAGAACAAGGGCTACGACGAGACGTTCGGGCCCGACTCGCCCGCGCCGTACCTCAGCAAGACCCTGACCGCGAAGGGCCAGCTCCTCACGCAGTACTACGGAACCGCGCACAACAGCCTGCCGAACTACATCGCGCAGATCAGCGGCCAGGGCCCGAACCCGCAGACCCAGGGCGACTGCCAGGTCTACTCCGACTTCGTGCAGACCGGGACCGTGGCACCTGAGCAGGCCGTGGGCAACGGCTGCGTGTATCCCGCAGCGGTCAAGACCGTCGCCGACCAGCTCCAGGACAAGGGCCTCACCTGGAAGGGCTACATGGAGGACATGGGCACCCCCTGCCGTCACCCGGAGCCGAACGCCCAGGACGACACCCAGCAGGCCGAGGTCGGTGACCAGTACGCCGCCCGCCACAACCCGTTCGTGTACTTCAAGAGCATCCGCGACAGCGCGAGCTGCCAGCAGAACAACGTCGACCTGGGCCAGCTCCCCGGCGACCTGGCCGACACCTCGACCACCGCGAACCTGACCTACATCACGCCGAACCTGTGCAACGACGGGCACGACAGCCCGTGCGTCGACGGCCGTCCGGGCGGGCTGGTCAGCGCCGACGAGTGGCTGAGCACCTGGGTGCCGAAGATCCTCGCCTCCCCTGCCTACCAGCAGGACGGCCTGCTGGTGGTCACGTTCGACGAGGCCGACAGCAACAGCCCGAGCGGTGCCGACGCCTGCTGCGGCGAGGGCCCCGGCCCGAATGCGGCCCTGCCCGGCATCTACGGCATGGGCGGTGGCCGCACCGGCGCGGTCCTGCTCTCTCCCTTCATCGCACCCGGTTCGTGGAACAACACCGAGTACAACCACTACTCGTTGCTGCGCAGCATCGAGGACACCTTCGGTCTGAAGCCACTCGGCTACGCCTCCCAGGCGCGCGGCTTCGGCTACGACGTGTTCGGGGCCGCCCGATGACGCCCGGGGACGGCCTGAGCCGCCGTCAGGTCCTCGCGGGAGCTGCCGGTGCGGCAGGCGCAGTCGCACTCGGCGGGGTCCGCTCGCCGTCGGCGGCTGCGACGACACTGCCGACGCCGTCGCAGTCGGGCGTCGACCACATCATCGTGCTGATGATGGAGAACCGGTCGTTCGACCACTACTTCGGCTGGATGAAGGGCGCCGACGGCCGCCAGGCCGGCCTGACGTACGTCGACCGCGACGGCGCACCGCACAAGACGCACCACCTGACCGACTACCAGGGCTGCGACCACCCGGACCCGGACCACTCCTTCGAAGGCGGTCGGGTGCAGTACAACGGCGGGAGGTGCGACGGCTGGCTGCGCTCGGGCGACAACGACGAGTTCGCCATCGGCTACTACGAGCAGGGCGACCTCGACTTCTACGGCCACGCGGCGCCGTACTGGACGACCTTCGACCGGTACTTCTCGGCCACCATGGCGGAGACCTACCCCAACCGCTTCTACCAGCACAGCGCCCGGACCGACCGGATCCACAACTCGTACGACGTCTCCACCCTGCCGACCATCTGGGACCGGCTGGCCGAGCGCGGCGTCTCCCGGGCCTACTACTACGTCGACGTACCGTTCCTGGCGCTCTACGGCGAGAAGTACCTGTCGATCGCCCGGACCTGGCCGCAGTTCCTCGCCGACGCGGCGACCGGCAACCTCCCGGCGGTGTCGTTCCTCGACCCGAAGTTCCTCGACGAGGGCACGGGCTCCTCGGCCGACGACCACCCCCACGCCGACATCCGCGCCGGACAGTCCTTCCTCAACCAGGTCTACGAGGCGGTGACGGGCGGCCCGGCCTGGGAGCGCACGGCGCTGGTCATCAACTACGACGAGTGGGGTGGCTTCTACGACCACGTCGCACCGGCCACCGCGCCCGACGCGACCCCGGAGGCGGGCACCGGCCTGCGCGGCTTCCGCACCCCGGCCATGCTCATCTCGCCGAGAGCCCGGCGCCGGCACGTGTCGCACAACGTGTACGACCACACCTCGGTGCTGAAGATGATCGAGTGGCGCTGGGGACTGGCTCCGCTGACGCCTCGCGACAAGGCGGCACGCAACCTCGCCGAGGTCATGGACTTCTCCCGCGGTCCTGACCTCACCGCACCCCGCTGGGACGTGCCGCAGGTCCTCGGCACGCCATGTGGAGCGGGCGGCACGGCCGACTACACCGACTGGCGCAGGCTCGCCACCATGGCAACAGGTCTGGGGTGGCGGGTCGGCGGCTCGCTGTGACCCTGGGGTAACAGCAGCCTTGCCCGGCGGGTGGGGCGCTGTCACGATCGAGAGTGTGAACGGGGTGGGCGAGGGTTCCGTCGGTGCATTGCTCCAGCAGGAACTCGCGCGCCATCTGTCCGAGCTGCGGAAGCAGGAGCGGCGGGTGCGGGGGGACGCCGACAGCGCGGTCCACAAGATGCGGATCGCGGTACGCCGACTTCGGTCGCTGCTCGCGACGTACCGACCGGTGTTGGTCCCCGGCGCGACCGACGACCTTCGGGACGAGCTCAAGTGGCTCGGCAACGAGCTGTCCGCGGCGCGGGACGCCCAGGTGATGCAGGAGCGTCTCGAGGCCCTCCTCCGTGACGAGCCGGTCGAGCTGGTGATGGGACCGGTCAGCCGGCGCATCCAGATGGAGATGTCCGACCGGCGGCAGGCGGGGAGGCAGCAGGCGCTCGACGCCCTGGACGCCCCGCGTTACCTGCTGCTGATGGAGGGCGTCGACTCGTTCGTCGGCGCCCCGCCGTTCAGCAGGGATGCCGCCAGGGATGCGCACGCGGAGCTGCCCGGGCTGCTCAGCGGCGACCTGAAGCGCGTACGACGGCGCGCCGCGACTGTCGAGGCGCCGGTCGGGTCGGAGGACCGGGACGCGGCACTGCACGAGACACGCAAGGCGGCCAAGCGGCTGCGCTACGCCGCCGAGTCGGCGACCCCCGTCCTCGGTCGTCGCGCGGAGCGTCTCGCCACCCGCGCCCAGCGCATGCAGGAGGTGCTCGGGGAGCACCAGGACACCGTCGTCGCCCGTCGTACTCTCCGCGAGCTCGGCGTCCAGGCCTACCTCGCCAACGAGAACGGCTTCACCTTCGGCCGTCTCCACGCGCTCGAGGAGGCGCGGGCCCACGAGGTCGAGAGCGAGTTCACCGTGGTCCTCGACCGTCTCCCGTCGGGAGGGCTGAAGCGCTGGTTGCGGGGCTGAGGAGCTGACGAGAGGGAGGGACAGCATGCGTGGCCAAGGGACGATCGCCGTCGCTGCTTCTGTCGCAGCGGGCCTGGCGGGCCGGTACGTCGCCGGCCGCAACGCGGCGAGCAGGCAGACCGTCACAGCGCTCGAACGCCGCCTGTCCGACCTCGGAGAGGTGGAGTCCCTGTCGATCCTGCCGCTCGTCGAACGGCTGACCGGCGGGCCGGGCCTCCACGGTGAGCCGGGTGTCTCCTACCTGGTCCGGGCCGACGACCTGACGCTGCTCTTCGACTGCGGCCTGGGCACGGGCGGCGACGAGGCGGTCCTCGACGCGAATGTCCGGACCCTCGGCATCACGCTCGACGACCTGGACTGCCTCGTCATCTCGCACCTGCACCTCGACCATGTCGGAGGGGTCGAGGGGCAGCTCCGGCGTACCTTCCGGCTCGGGAAGGCCCAGGAGGTGCCGCTGTCGCTGCCGGCGTACGTGCCCACGGACATGACCCACTCGCGCGCCGACGTGTGTGTCGTCGACCGGGCGATGGTGCTCGGACCCGGTGTCGCCGTCCTTCCTCCGATGACTCGCATGCTCTTCTGGATGGGGAAGATCGCCGAGCAGGCGCTGGTGGTCAACGTCAGGGGGCGCGGGCTCGTCGTGGTCACGGGCTGCGGGCACCCGGAGATCGAGCGGATGCTGGCCGCTGCCGAGCAGGTGGTCGACGCGCCGGTGTACGCCGTCATCGGCGGGCTGCACCTGCCGGTGCATGCAGTCGGTACTCCGCTGGTGCCGCAAGCCGTTCTGGGCAGCCCCAACTGGCCGTGGCGTCCCATCAGCGAGGCGGACGCCCGCGCGGTCATCGAGACCATCGAGGAGCGAGGTCCGGGGCTCGTCGCCCTTTCCGGGCACGACAGCACGCCGTGGACCCTCGCAGCGTTCAACGAGACGTTCGGAGACCGCTACCGGCCGGTGCGGGTCGGCGAGGAGATCGTCGTTCGAGCACCCTGACGGACTGGGCTGAGGAGTGGTTTGCTGGACGGGGGTGTGCGATGGCAGCGGAGGCTCTCGGATCGTCGAGCGATCCACGAGGAGATGGAGCGGGCCCGGGCTGAGTTCCACGAGCTGCTGGGCCGGGCGTCGCCGCAGGACCTCCGACGAGGAACTCGCGGGACGCGTTGGAGCAACGGACAGCTGCTGTTCCACATGCTCTTCGGCTACCTGATCGTCCTGAGGCTGCTGCCGCTGGTTCGCACGATGAGCCGGTTGCCCGACGGGGTGAGCCGGCGCTTCGCGAGGGTTCTGAACGCGAGCAGGCGGCCCTTCCACTGGATCAACTACCTGGGCGTCCTGTGGCGGGGCCACGGTGTTCCGGGGCGCCCGGTTGGCCGCGAGGATGGACCGCACGATCGACTCGCTGCACCGGCACCTGGACGCCGAAGACGACGCACAGCTGCTTCGAGGGATGCACTTCCCGGTCGCGTGGGACCCGTACTTCCGTGACGTGATGACCTTGGCGGAGGTCTACCACTACGGGACCCAGCACTTCGAGCATCACCGCCGCCAGCTGACGATCGGGCCCGAGCCGGGCCCGTAGGGGGACGACCCGGACCGGGCGTCAGTCCTCGGCGGAGAGCACCTGGATGACGGTCTCACCGGGGCACTGGGCCGACTCGCGGATGGCCCACCGGCCGCGGAAGCTGTTGCCCTTCCACTCCGCCTCGGCGTCATGCTCCTCGGTCTCGCCCTTCTCGATCGCGAACCCGGCGTCCACGACGTCGTGGTTCATGAAGTCGAGGATGGACTTGAAGTCGGCCGACGAGATGCCGGTGACGATCGTGCCGTCGCCGCCGCGGTCCTCGGCGTGGTAGACCGTCGTCTCCGGCGGGAAGGGCCAGTCGTCGGGGAACCCGTCGCCGTACGGCGTCGGGGCGGCCTTCGCGTCCGCGCCGCACGTGCTCACGTCGGCGGCCTGCTTCATGTCGTGCTCGGCCCGCCGCTGCTCCGCGCTCTCGCACGCCGACGTCGACCCGGTGAGGACCACCGCGACGCAGGTCGCCGCGAGGACCCGTCGTCGAAGGGTCATGGGCCGACCGTCCGGAACAGCTTGTTGTCGCTCTCGTCGGACTCCGCGAGGGCGTTCTGCGGGTCGGTCACGGCGGTGACGCTGTGCGACTTCTTGCCGCTGGGCTTCCAGGTGACGCTGACCGTCTTGGACTCGCCGGCGGCCAGGTCGGTCGGCGCGGTCAGGCCGACCTGCTTCCGCTCGTCGAGCACCTGCGTGCGTATCCCGCCGACCGCCTGGTTGCCGGTGTTCTTGACCACCATCGTGGCGACGAAGCTCCCCGACGGGGTCTTCGTGACCTCCAGCGACGAGAGCGTCACGTTGGTGACCGCCGGGTCGTAGGCGGCGAAGAGCGTCCTGCCGCTGCTCTGGCGGGCGATCGTGGCGTAGGCGTCGTGGTTGTTCTTGGTCGGGTCGGTGACGCAGGCGTCGATGCACCCGTCGGCGTAGCCGACCTCGACCCGGCCGTGGTCGTCGATGGTCATGTCGATGAAGTCGAGCAGGTTGCGGTCGTCGCCGCAGGTCGTGCCGCCGGTGCAGATCGAACCGCGCTGGACCGGGTCGTCCGGCGTGGCGTCGCTGGTCACCCAGGTCCGGCCGCCGTCGTAGGTGGTGGTCACGTACACGTGCCAGACGCCCTTGAAGTTCGCGGTGTCCTGGTAGTCCCCGTCGGTCGGGGTGCCGAGGTAGGCGAAGGCGGCGCGATCGTCGTCCCCGGCGACCATCGTCGGGAACACAGCGTTCTGGATGTCGAACTCCGAGCCGACCGTCTGCCGATGGGTCCAGGTCTTGCCCTGGTCGGTGCTCACCGCGACCCCCGGCTTGCCGTCCGCACCGACATAGCCGAAGTACGCCGTCCCGTTGGAACCGATGCCCACCGAAGGGTCGGAGTCGCTCGGGGTGCTGCCCGCGACGTGCTGGACGGTCCAGGTCGAGCCGTTGTCCCTGGACACCACGACCGCCTGGTCGGCGCCACAGCCCTTGTTGGGCAGGTACGCCGTGCCGTCCGGTGCGACCTTGACGTGCCCGTGCAGGCCGCCGCAGTCGAGGAGGCTGTACGTCGGCACGCCGGCGCCGAACGTCGTACCGCCGTCACGGGAGACCGCGCAGAACGCGGTGGCGATGTCCTGGCTGCAGTAGTAGACCGCGTTCGGGTAGCTGCTCGTCGGAAGGGAACCGATGCCGCCGTCGGCTGAGTAGGGGCCTCCGCCGAGGGTCTGGTGGTCGACGCCGCTGGGGATCCCGCCACCCTCGGACGGGTTCCAGGTCTCGCCGTCGTCGTCGGTCCAGCAGGTCAGCGAGTCCACGCCGGACAGCTGGGACTCGAAGGTCCGGCCGGTCTCGTGGTCGGTGAACAGGATCGGGTCGAGGCTGAGGGTGCTGCCCTGCGGGCACCCGTTGGCCGCGCCGGCCGAGACGTCGGACCAGGTGGCCTTGGCCGGGCTGACCGAGTCGTCGAAGAGTGCCTTGAAGGTGGAGAGACCGGCCTGGTACATCGTCGCGCCGGTCTTCCAGCTGTTGCCGATCGACGGCTCCCCTGCGTCGTTGGCCCCGGCGAACGAGCTGGGCGCGGCGTAGTTGGTGAAGCCGGGAGGCGTGTCGGTCCCCGGGGCGGGGTTCGCGGGCTTGGCCTCGAGGGTGGCGGTGGCGTCGTACGTCTCACCGAGCGGCGCGAAGGGAACCACGCGCACGGTGTAGTCGCCGCTCGTCGGTGCGACGATGACCTGCTCGGGATCGGCGCTGGAAGCTGCGGTGGCGACGGTGTTGCCCTGCGCGTCGAGGAGGTAGACGTCGAAGTCGGCGGCCGTGTTGGCCCAGCTGACCTTGATCACGAGGTCGTGGTCGGTGCCGTAGCCGGCGGGCGTGCTCACGTGGAGGGTGAAGTCGTCGCAGGAGGTCGGCAGGTCACAGCTCGGCTGGTCGAGGACCGCGCCGGTGGTGTTGGCGGCGACGAACGGGCCGCCGGTCCAGGACGCGGTCGTCTCCGTGTCCGAGATCGAGGCCTCGGTCGGAGTAGCGGCGTCCGCAGTGCTCACCGTCAAGCCTGCGGCGAGCAGTGCACCGAGAGCTGCGAAGCGTGCGCCCGGGTTCGGATCAGTCGACGTGGAGACATCATGAGCTGCGGGTCCTCTCTCGACGGCGTCGAGGATCACCCGTGCGCCGGCACCACTGGAGACCGACCTAGTTGGGTCATCCACACGAACAACGAGGAGGCCCGTCAAGAGTCACGCGCCTTCTACCCGTCAGCGTGAGGGGCGAAACCGGTCATTTGCGACGAAGGTCCAGCGACGATGAGCCTTGGTCGGGGCCGGTTACCCGCAGAAGCCGTCGCACTCCGCGGTGTTCGCGCAGATCAAGCCCGAGGGGTCATGAACGCGGGCATCGGCAGCTGCGCACGATGCTGCACAAGCTCCTCGACGCAGGCTGAGGGGTCAGGTGCCCGAGGTGGGTGGCCTCTCCGCCTGCAGCTGTGTCTCGGTCTCGGCGAACCCGACGGAGCGGTAGACCCGGATCGCGAGGTACTCCGGGTCGGCCACCATGACGAGCGTGCGCGCACCGAGCTCGTCGAAGCCGTGACGGCTCACGTGGTGCACCAGCGTCCCGGCAAGCCCGCGGCCGCGCGCATCGGGATGCGTCTCGACGGACTGGAAGCGCGCAAGCTCCGCACCTGCTCGGAAGAGCCCCATCCCCGAGAGCAGCCGGTCGTCCTCGAAGGCTCCGAACCAGGCGCCGTGCCCGCCCTCGACGAGGCCCCGGATCGTCGTCACCTTTGCGGCCGCGAACTCGCGGTAGGTCTGCGGATCGAGCCCCTCGTCGATGCACGACATCCTCAGCTCGACGAGCTGCTCCCAGTCGTCGTCGCTCGACAGGGCGCGGTACTCGGCGTCGTGGTTCGGACGCGGTGGCGCGTGGACGCTGGTCGCGGTCATGACGGCCTGGCCCTCGACAGCCAACCCCCTTCGGGTGAACGGCAGCAGGGCTTCCGCCGTACCGTCGACACCGTCGAAGCCAAGGGCGATGTGCTCTGCCTCGGGAAACTCCTTCGCGAACACCTCGAGCCAGCGGTCGGTGTCGTCGGCCGCGGGCGGGGACTGCAGGAGCAGGAAGTTGCCCCACCAGTGCCTTGGGTTGTGCGGTGAGCGGACGACGAGGTGGTCGCCCCGATCCTCGATCTCACTCCCTCCGAGGGCGAGCAAGGCGAGATCCGTCTGGTAGCCCAGCGATGTGATGTGCACGGCGGAACTCTAGGTGCTCGGTGAGGGCGTCCGACCGTAAACGGGCCGGTGAAGGATTGCCGATCGGGCCAAGGTAAAGGAATACTCCGCCGAATGACCGGGCAGGAAAGCTTCGACGCGCTTGTTGCCGAGGGCGCGGAGGTCCCCGTCGACGGCTGGGACTTCTCGTGGTTCGAGGGCCGGGCCACGGAGTCCTGGCCACCCAACCTGGACATGGCCCGCCGCAACCTGGAACCCCTTGGTGGCCAGGTGGTGGAGTCGGCGGACGACGGTCCGCTCCCGTTTCCGGACGGGGCGTTCGACCTGGTCGTGAGCCGGCACCCCACGACGACGCTCTGGGACGAGATCGCCCGCGTTCTGAGGCCAGACGGGACGTACCTGTCCCAGGCCGTCGGTGCGGGCTCCGCTCGGGAGCTGACCGACTTCATGATGGGCCCTCAGCCGGTCAGCCCGACCCGTGACCCGAGGCGGGCGGTCACTCTGGCCGAGGCTGCTGGTCTGACCGTGGTCGACCTGCGGCAGGAGTCGTTGCGGATGGAGTTCTTCGACGTCGCCGCCGTCGTGCACTTCCTTCGCAAGGTCATCTGGACCGTGCCCGGCTTCGAGGTCGCCCCCTACCTCGACAGGCTCGCCGAGATGCACGGCCTGATCCAGGCCGAGGGCTCCTTCGTTGCCCACTCCGAGCGCTTCCTCATCGAGGCTCGGAAGGCCTCGTGATCTCACGCCCGTCAGCCCGTCCGGAACGGAATCCGTATGCCTAGCGTCCAACCTGCAACTACCGCGGGAGTCAGCACCATGAAGCGGACCATCGTCGGTCTGCTCTGCGCGGTCACGATGACTGCGTGTGGCGGCACCGCGACCCGGGCCTCGAGCGACTGCGCCGAAGCAGTACGTCGCCAGGCGAATGTCTACGTCGGAGTCGGCGTCTCGCAGCGTCCCGCGACCAGGATCGGCCTGGCCGAGCAGGCGGACTGCGACGACGTCGGGAACGCCCCGCATGGCTCGTCCTTCCCAGCGGACCCACGGAAGGTCGACGTCTGGTCGTTCGACGCCCTGGATCAAGACGCGGCCATCGGCGTCAGGCAGCCCGACGGGAGCTTCCAGGTCCTGGTCGCCCAGGGGCTGCCGCGAGCTCAGGTCGAGAGGATCTCCGGCGCGCTCATCCGGTGAGCACTCCTGCGCTGAGGTCAGACCTGCCTGGGCGCGTTGCCGGCGAGGGTGGACATCCACCGCATCACCCGGTGCCCGCCGTCGGAGGTGGGCGGGAACATCAGTGGGCAGCCGCCGTCGATGACCGTGATCCCGTGCTGCCGGCCGTACTCCGTGGCCGCCTGCGACACGCTGCCGGCACCCATGAGGCGGTGCATCCACACGTGCTTGATGCCGAGCTCAGCGCATTCGCGCATCGTCGACTCCGCGGTCTCGGGCCGGGTGGCGATCACCACGACCTCGACACCGCCGGGTATCGAGCGGAGGTCGGGGTAGCAGCGGTCACCCTCGACCTGGTCCGCGTTGGGGTTGACCGCGAACACCTCGTAGCCGCGCTCGCGCATCCGCTTGTACACGACGTTGCTCCCGTGGTTCGCCGGGGTCCGGGACACTCCCGTGACGGCCACTCGCTTCTTGGCCAGGAACTCCGCTGCCGCTTCACCGATCTTCTGCATGACTCCCCCTCACTCGAGGCGATCGAATCGCGCCCGCAAGCTAGCGGACGCCTTCCCACAGGGTTCGCTCCCAGGACCTGGGATCGTCCACGACCTGTGAGGTCGTGTCGAAGCGCATCGTCGCCCTGCGGTCGAGGTCGTACTTCGGCCAACCCGGGTCACCGGTGGTCGCGAAGGACACCCAGGCGGCGTGCATGGTGTCTGCCAGCTCCTGCGGCGGGTTCTCCCCCAGCAGCGGCCCGAAGAGCCGGGCGTCCTGGCTCAGGGAGTCGAAGACGAAGGGGACCTCGAGCGCGTGGACCGCGCCGAGGTCCGGTGAGGCCCAGGCGAACTCGTACATGTAGGTGCCCGCCGTAGCGTCCGCGTGCGCGTCGGCGAGACGGAGGGCCGGGATACGCACCCACCAGTCGGTCTGCACTGCCGCGAGCAGGTCCCCAGGGCCCGCGTCGGGATACCTCGCTCGGTACGCCGCGAGCGCCGACTCGACCGGGAGCCCGTAGGCAGCCACAGCACGACGCCCGTGCACGTCGACGGGTCCGGCCAGCTCCTCATCGGTGATCTGACCGATCTCGCCGGTGATGACCAGGAACAGCCGCCAGTCGTCGGTGTTGGTGCCGACCATGACGTCCACGTCCGCGGCGGCGCCGGCTGCGACCCGCTCGAGCGGCGGACCGGGAAGGACCTCCCCGTCGACCACCGGCTGCCACGGCATCGTGGTCACCATCTCCCGGCCCCAGCGGTCGAAGTCCGGATGTGCGAGCTCTGCGCCGAGCGCCGCCTGCGCCTCGATCAGCCGCTCCACAGGGACCGCGGCGATCGCCTCGCGGGTCGGTGGCACGCCGAGCCTCTCGGCGAGGTTCTGCCCGACCCGCAGCGCGGTCTCGGCCGACGACACGTGATGAGCTGCGCCGCTCTGGGCGATCGCTCGGCGGAACAGTCCCTCCGCGCGGGGCATGGACAGCAGCGTGCCGATGCTCATCGCACCGGCCGACTCACCGAAGACGGTCACGTTGCCCGGGTCACCGCCGAACGCGGCGATGTTCTCCCGCACCCACTCCAGGGCCGCGACCTGGTCGAGCAGGCCGACGTTAGCGATCCCGTCGCCCAGGTACAGGAACCCGTCGGCTCCGACACGCCAGTTGATGACCACGCAGACGACCCCGTCACGGGCGAAGTGGCTCCCGTCGTACGACGCCGACGACGAGATCTCGAACGCGCCCCCCTGGATCCACACCATCACCGGCAACCCTGCGGCCCCCGGATCGGGCGTCCAGACGTTCAGGATCAGGCAGTCCTCACCGGCCAGGGACGTGTCCCATTCCGGACCCGCGGCCTCGGGCGGAGCCACCTGAGGCGGGGACGGGCCGTACCTCGTGGCGTCGCGCACGCCGTCCCACGACTCGACCGGCTGGGGTGGACGGAGCCGATTCGCGCCGGACGGCGGCGCCGCGTAGGGAACCCCCAGGAACGCGTGCACCCCGTCGGCAACGCTGCCGCGCAGCTCGCCATGGGCGGTCTTGACCAGTGCACCCATACGAACCACGGTGGGACGCCCTCGAACAGCGCAGCAGAGGCGAAGGTCCCTGAGCCATCATCCAGGCTGTGCGCCGGCGGGCGCGGGGGCGCCCCTGCGTGACGCGAGGCGCATCACCAAGAACCCGGCCGCGAAGAGAAGCAGCGAACCCGTCACGGTGAGAGTCGCCTCCGGCCACCTGACGACGAGCGGGCCACAGAGGGCGACGGCGAGGAGCGGTGCGGTCTGCGGCGCAACACCAGCACGGAGGTGTGCGAACCCGAGCACTGCCCCGGACAGGACTGCCGGCAGGACCGGGTTCGTCCACGTGCTCAGCGTGATGCCGAGCGCGCCCGCGAGCGCGGCGGTCACCAGCGCCCTGCGGCTCACCATCTCCAGTCCGGCTCGAACTCGGTTCGGTCCTCCCAGAAGACAGGCCGTGGCGACGGTCAGAGCGAGCCATCCCGCCTCGACCAGACCCCCTGGCGCGACCCAGTGCGGGCCGACATTGCCGGGCCACGGCATCGCCGGCCATCCCGCGGCCACGAGATGCCAGCCATGCAGGACGACCGCCGCCCATGCGGCCGCGACCGCGACCAGGGGCAGCCTCATCAGGACGGCTGCTCCCACGATGGCCCAGGCGAGGTGCACCGGCCATCTCGGATCGACCCACAGCACGTGCGACTGCCACTGCTCCGAGCGGCTTGTGTACTCGATGTAGCCGGTCAGCACGCCCTGCGCGGCCTGCATCGCGAGGACCAGTACGAGACAGGACAGCGTGACCCCGGCAGCGCCGGCCGCTCGATGCGCCGCCTGGGAGGGATTGCGCGCGGCCAGTCGCACCGCGATGCCATGGACGACGAGTGACCAGGCTTCACCCAGGGCGGCCCGACGGCCCCGAGTGAGATGAAGCTCGAGCAGGACGTCGAGCATCTCTTCTTCCCGACGGGCGCGATAGCTGCTGGGGTACGTCCGGAGGAGCAGCCGGTAGCGGGACTCGAGGGTCATCGCGTGGCCACCGTGCCGGCCGTTCTCCAGCCGTTGGCCGCGCCGCGTAGTCGAGTCCGCGCGGATCGGGCGAGGTCCGCCAGGCGCTCGGCCTCGACAGCCAACGCTTGCGCCCCGGCGGCGGTGACCCGGTAGGTACGCCGGAGGCGGCCACGCACCACGTCCTCTGACTGCACCTCCACAAGCCCTTCCTCGGCGAGCCTGTCGAGGACGGCGTACAGCGTCCCGACCCGGAGACTCACACGGCCGTTGGAGACACGCTCGACCTCGGAGATCAGCGCGTACCCGTGCAACGGCTGTGCCACCAGGGCTGTGAGGACCAGGAATGTGGGTTCCTGCATTGGCTTGGTCATGTCACCTTGATACTCCGATGGTCGGAGTATCAGTTCGCGACACGCCGAACGTAGATCCCAGGCAGTCTCGCCGGACGCAGATGTCGAGAACGAACGACGTGCTCCGTTCTACTGGTGAGAGTGCCAAAGTGGGCACACCACAGGGATGAGGAGTGAGATGACCAGGTATCTGCTGGCGGTCGATTTCCGCGGTGGCGTCGTCGAGACGCCGATGTCGGAGTGGAAGCCGGAGGAGATCACGGCGCACTTGGACTACTACGAGGCGCTCCACAATGAGCTGGTCAGCAGTGGCGAGCTGGTCGACTCCCAGGTTCTGACCGGGCCCGACCTGGCCAAGATCGTGACCTCGGACGGCTCTGCGCCGGTGGTCACCGACGGGCCGTTCCTGGAGTTCAAGGAGTGGCTCGCCGGCTACCAGATCGTGGACGTGGAGTCGGAGGCGCGGGCGATCGAGATCGCCGCGAAGGTCTCTGCCGTCCCGGGACCCGACGGGGTTGCACTCCAGCAGCCGATCCAGGTGCGACAGGTGATGGACGAAGCCCCGTCCGACGTCGCCGAGATCGAGACGTACTTCTCACAGGTGAGTGACGACCACTGAAGGTGCCGTCCGAGGTCGAGGACCTGTTGCGCCGGCTGGCGCCGCAGGTCCTCGGCACGCTCAGCCGCAGATACGGCGACTTCGACGCTGCCGAGGACGCCGTACAGGAGGCGCTGCTCGCCGCCGCCACGCACTGGCCGCGAGACGGCGTTCCGGCCAAGCCACGCGGCTGGCTGATCCAGACCGCTGACCGGCGGATGATCGACCAGCGGAGAAGCGAGCAGTCCCGGAGACACCGCGAGAGCCTGACTGCGCTGCGGGAGCCACCCGCAGCAGAGGTTCCCGACCAGGACGACACGTTGACCGTGTTGTTCATGTGCTGCCATCCAGCGCTGACCCCTGCCTCGGCGATCGCGCTGACCCTGCGGGCGGTCGGCGGCCTGACCACGGCAGAGATCGCCCACGCCTTCCTGGTGCCCGAGGCGACCATGGCCCAGCGCATCAGCAGGGCGAAGCAGCGCATCAAGGCTTCCGGTGAGCCGTTCCGCATGCCGACGTACGACGAGCAGACGGCCAGACTGCGTTCTGTGCTGCACGTGCTGTACCTGATCTTCAACGAGGGGTACGCCGCCAGCAGCGGCCGCGACCTGCAGCGAACCGAGCTGTCGGAGGAGGCGATCCGGCTGACCCGGATGGTGCACCGGGCGCTCCCCGAGGACGGCGAGGTCACGGGTCTGCTCGCACTCATGCTGCTCACCGATGCAAGACGCCCCGCGCGCACCAACGCTGCCGGGGAGCTGGTCTCGCTGGCGGAACAGGACCGGACGCTGTGGGACCAGGAGCTCATCGCCGAAGGGGTCTCCTTGGTCAACCGCGCAGTGGGCAACGGCGCTGTCGGCGAGTACCAGCTCCAGGCCGCCATCGCTGCGATCCATGACCAGGCTCCGCAGGCCGACGACACCGACTGGCCACAGATCCTTGCCTTGTACGGGTTGCTGGAGCAGATGACCGGCAACCCGGTCGTCACGCTCAACCGGGCCGTCGCTGCCGCCATGGCCCATGGCCCGTCCGCGGGGCTGGCCGTCCTCGACGAGGTCGACGAAAGGCTGGCCGGCCACCACCGCCTCGACGCGGTCCGTGCGCACCTGTTGGAGATGGCCGGTGACACCGATGCCGCGTTGGCGCACTACCGCATCGCGGCCAGTCGTACGACGAGCGCTTCCGGAACAGCACTACCTGGCCACGCGGGCCGCGCGGCTCAAGAGCGGAGCAGGTGACGGCCCGACTCCGCGACCGCCTACGTGACGGCGGAGTGCTGTCAGACGACGCAGAACTCGTTGCCTTCAGGGTCAGCCATCACCACGTGATCCGGCCTTCCATCGAGCATGTCCTCCCGGATCACGCTCGCACCTGCAGCAACGAGCCGCTCGACCGTCTCGGTCACCCGCTGCCAGCGGATGCTCCCAGGGCTGCCTGCGACCCCCACCGGCCTGGATGTCGATGTGGAGGCGGTTCTTCGCGACCTTCGGCTCGGGCACCTTGAGGAAGGAGATCCTGGGTCCGACGCCATCCGGATCGTGGAGGGAGGCTCCGTCGTCCCACTCCTCCTCCGGGACCCCGAAGTGCCTGAGCCAGTCCTCCCAGGTGTCATGTCCCTCCGGCGGCGGAGCGTCGACGTACCCCAGTGCCTCCTTCCAGAAGGCAGCGACCGTGGGCGGGTCGGCGCAGTCGATCGTCACAGTCCATGGGACAGACATTCGGTCCTCCTGCATCGAGAGCGGTACGTCGAGCAAACCACCTCGCGCCGACATGCCCGCCCGACGTCGCCGGGCCGCTGCCGATCGGGGTCGACCCCGAGTCGGCCTGGCTGCAAGTCCGTCGCGCTTCCGGCGTCACGGCACTACGTTCAGCCCATGGAGCCGCTCCGGGAGTCACTGATGCAGGTTGTTGCCGAACACGGCTTCTCAGGAGCCGTGCGCGTCGACCGCGACGGTCAGACCGAGATCGCTGAGGCCTTCGGCTTCGCCGAGCGTGCCTTCGAGGTCCCGAACGCTCTCGACACCCAGTTCGGAATCGCCAGCGGGGTCAAGGGACTCACCGCCCTGACCGTCGTGAGCCTGATCCACGAGGGCCGGCTCGACCTGAGCACCACCGCCAGGTCCCTACTCCGCGAGGACCTCCCCGAGATCGACGACGACGTGACCGTCGAGCAGCTTCTCGCACACCGGTCAGGAGTCGGGGACTACATCGACGAGGACGCCGGCTTCGACGCCGCCGACTACGTGATGCGGGTACCGGTGCACGAGCTCGCGACCACGGAGAGCTACCTACGTGTGCTGGAGGGACGGCCGTCGAAGTTCGCACCCGGTGCGAGGTTCTCCTACTGCAACAGCGGTTACGTCGTACTCGCGCTCATGGTGGAGCGCCTCACCGGCACGGCCTTCCACGACCTGGTGACCGAGCGGGTCTGCCGGCCGGCCGGCATGCGCGACACGGCCTTCCTGCGTTCTGACGAGCTCCCGGGCCGCGCCGCCCGCGGCTACCTCGCACCCGACGGACTGCGGACCAACGTCCTCCACCTCCCGGTCCGCGGCAGCGGCGACGGTGGCATCTACTCGACGGTCGGCGACATCCACGCGATGTGGCAGGCGTTGTTCGACGGTCGCATCGTCCCGGCACGCTGGGTCGACGAGATGGTGCGGCCTCGCAGTGACGTGCCCGGGGAGTCGCGGCGCTACGGACTCGGCTTCTGGCTCCACCAGTCAGGGGACGCGGTGATCGTGGAGGGGTACGACGCAGGCGTCTCGTTCTACAGCCTCCACGCCCCCTCAGCCCGCCTCACGTGGACCGTGGTGTCGAACACCAGCGAAGGTGCGTGGCCCCTTGCACGCCACCTCGGCAAGACGGTCCTCGGCTGAGTCAGCTCGAACGACACGGTTGCACGGTTCGCTTCGCGTCGCTACGCGATGGCCGCCTCCGCCACCGGTGGGGTCTGTCCACAAAAGTATGCTTGGCCTGTGCCCCCTCGCGTTCAACGATGAGGACATGCCCAACGATGCGGTCGACGAGCGTTCCTCGCGCCCGGTGCTCACGCTCGGCCGAGTGGATCGGGTCCGGGTGCAGGTGGGCTGAGTGGACAGTGGTGCCGAGTCTGCTGCCTCCCAGCCGCCAACTGCGAGCACCCTGGCTGGGTCCGCCGGAGCCAACCCAACGGCGATTCTTGACGGGCGTAAGGCATCAACGCGCCGAGAAAGTCTCTGCGAGACACCGCTTGTCGGGAGCCAGTTCAGGTCAGTTCGAGGATGTCCGCGATCAGCAGTCCCCGCGAGTCAAGCCAGAGCACGAGCTCGGCGAGATCGCAGCCTTCAGGGATGCCCGCGCGCATGATCGTCTGGAACTCAGGCGGCGCCACTACGCACGGCCGGAGGGCCCCCGTGAGAACGGGCCCGAGCATCCCCACGATGGTGAACTCATAGACCGCCGACTCCGACCGCCTGTGGGAAATCATCGGTTCACTCCCGCGTGCGCCGCGGGCTCTTCGACGTACGTCACCACCCGTCTGATCTCCACAACCTCCAGGCCGTAGGCGCGAAGCCGTTTGAGGAACCCGTACACAGCAGCTTGATCGGGTAGTCGGCAACTGAGCACCGTCCTCATCTCCTGTGCGGCTACCTCTACCTCACCGAACTCGTCGAGCAGTTCCTGCGTCGGCCGGTGGCCAGTGATGCGGACTTCATACGTGCGGCAAGACATCAGGGTCGCATCTCCTAGTCCAAGTGCGAGAGCCTCTCCAGCACAACGCATCATCCGTCCTGCTGGCCTCATCCAAGGCGGAGGATCATCTGGCAAGCGGGCGGACATGCCCTGACACGCCGGTCGCCCGCCTCGCCGTACCTCTTGGCCAGGGGCCGCGCGCTCACGCCGTGTGCGGTCCAGCCCCCGCCGATCGAGGCGAGCGCAACAGGAACCATCGATGTCTGCCTGTCAGGGTCCATCCCGCCAAGCCGGCTCGCATCACCCGACAAGGACGACTTTCCCGGCTAAGTCAGGAGCGGGGGCGCGACCTGGTGATCCACGAGGGGTGAGTTGCAAGGAACTCGACGAGGGAACAGTACGACGGCGGCCCCTGGCCACCGTCGTACTCGAGAAGATCAGCCTGGGACCGAGCCCCGACTGTCATGCGTCCTTCAGCTCGCCGCCGTGGACCATGATGGCGTAGATGACAATCACGTCGAAGGTGATCATGGTCAACGCCCACACGGGGAAGGCATTGATGAAACCCAGGTTGACGATGGCGCTCACCAATGCCACCGAAACACCGAGGATCCGCGCCCACATCGCCCCTGTGAAGAGGCCGAAGCCAGCCGCCAGAGCGGCAAGGCCGACGATGAGGTGGACCCAGCCCCAGGTCGTGTAGTTGACCGAGACCAGAAGCTTGTCGCTGACCACGAGGTAGTAACCGTCGTCGAACAGAGCGACCAGCCCCGCGATGATCTGGAACGAGCCCAGCAGAACCATCATCATCGCCCCGAAGGCGACCCAGCCGACCCAGCCGGTGGCCTCGGTGGGCTCAGGACGTCCGCGTGCCTGCTGCGGGACTTTCGGTGTGCCCGTTTGTGCCTGGTGCCCAACATCACTCATGTCAGTCCTCCAGAGTTGGGGATGTATCTATCGCAACACGATCGGCCGCCCACCTGCGTGCTCGCATCCTCCGCAACGAGTGATCCTCATGCCATCGACCGAAAGCTGGCGGGTGGGCTGCCTGTCCGCCCAGCCGGTCGAAGTGGCGGGAACGCGTGGACACGTGAGATGGGCATGTACGCGCAAGGGCAGCCGGACCACACCAGGTCCGGCTGCACACTGGGCCCTGCTGCGCGCTGGCGAGGTGATGTTCCAGAGGCCGTGGTGGTCTAGCGACGCCTGCGACTCACACGCCGTGCGGTACGCCGGGATGTGCGACGGGCGACTCTTCGCGATGAACCGAACATGTCAGGCCTCCACATTCTGCGGCATGGCGGCTTCCTGCCGTTGGGTAGGAACGGTGGGCTGCGTGCGTGCGGCGAGCGACTTCTCGCGTTCGTGCAGTTCCTGGGCCTCCTCGGCGGTGAGCAGACCGATCTCGACGAGGTCCAGGGGACTGATGAAGCCGTCGTTGATCCGGAAACCGCCTGCTCTGGCGATGGCGTCGCGGAGCGGCACCGCCCAGTGATGCTCGAGCAGGAGGAGTGCTGCTGCGGAGTCGTTGGGAATCTCTTCGAGGACGTCCCACGCGTCCTCGTCCGAGAAGACCTCCACACCTTCCGATGCTGCCTGAGCACCTGCTTCGGCGCCGGCCGCGAGACCCTCTTCTCCCTCGATCCCGAGACCGATGAGGGCGCCGACCTTGCTGCCGAGCTCCGCTGCCTCCTCCTGTGAGAGGTTGCTCAGATGCTCGACCTCGATCTCTCCCTCAGCGTCCTTGTAGACCGCCAGCGAGTCGATCACCCGCACGGTGTCACTCTCACGGAGGCGCTCCAGCTCGGCGATGATCTCGCCGTGGAAGTCTGGATTGCGGAATCCGAGAACGATGAGTTGTACAGGCCCTATCGCCATAGTCTTCCCCTTTCTGGTCTGGCCCCGACACCTGCTCGTTCGAGGCGGTGATCTGCCACTGTTCGCGCCAGCGACGGTGCTTCCATCCCACGCCGCGGATGAGGTCGTTTCGTTGAGGAGTCAGGCTGCGGCATCCTCATTGTTGATGAGTCGGCGCAGCGGAAGGGGACGCGCGACATCGCTCGAACTCGTTGCCGTGCCTCGTCCGCAGAGGACGATGCTCCCCTAAGCGTCGGCTTCTACCGTGGCCGGATGTCCTTCGTCGGTTCGCTAGGGCCGGTACGAGCTATGTCGCGCCTGATGCCTGGTCGCCTGCGCAAGGTCCGGCGGATGTGGGTCGGTCACGACCGCGCGCACATCGAGGTCCGCGGCGCGCACCGGGTGGGCACAGAGCCGTTCGCGCGCCACCTCGAGGACGAGCTGCGAGCTGTCGAGGGCGTCCACTGGGCTGAGGTCAACGCGGTCGTCGGCCGCGTGGTGGTGGCCTTCGACGGGGACCAGGTGGAGCTCGACGACCTCATCGAGGTCATCGAAGGGATCGAAGAGTCTCACGACATGCACGAGGAGGCGTTCCCCGAGGAGCAGCCGGAGCATCCCGGGGACGTCGAACCCTTGCACCGCCAGATCTTCTCCGTAGCGGCCGACGCTGTCGGCCTCGGTCTCGTCGGGTTCGGACAGCTCACGCGACGGAGCCCTCTACCGGCGGAGCTGGCCTCGCTGCTGTCCCTCGTCGACTCCACACCTCGCCTGCGCGCCCTGCTCGAGCGGCGGGTGGGTTCGGCGACGGCCGACCTCATGCTGGCCGCAGCGAACGCCATTGGCCAAGGTCTTTCTCAGGGCCCGCTCGGCCTCCTGGTGGACGCAGCGCACCGCATGGCGCTGATCGGTGACGTCACAGCGCGACGCGAGGTGTGGCAAACGCGTGAACCCGAGCTGCACGGCATCCGGAGTCGCACGGGGACGGAGGCGGTGGCGCACGAGCCACGTCCGACCCCCCTTCCTCCGGGCCCTGTCGAGCGCTACTCCGACGCCGCGGCTCTGGCCGCGATGGTGGGTGCGCTGTCGACGTTCGGTGTGACACGGAACCAGTCGAAGGCGGTGACGGCTCTCGTCTGCGGTACGCCGAAGGGCGCCCGGATGACCAAAGAGGTCTTCGCGTCTACGTTGGGCCGCTCGCTGTGGAAGCGTGGCGTCATCCCCCTGGACTCCTCCGCTTTACGGCGGCTGGACCGCTTGGACACCGTGGTGCTCGACTCCGACGTTCTTCTCACGGGGCGGGCCATGATCGGTGCGCTCGAGGTCACCGAGGACGCCGTCGAGTCCGAGAGCGAGCTCCGCGTCCGGGCCGCTGACCTGCTCGATCCCGAGCGACCGCGGGAGGTTCGTCATGTCGGTAGCTGGACGCTCGGACCTCTGAACAAGGTCGTGTCCGCGTCATCCTCGACGCGAGCTGCCGCACGCCGGGTACGCCGGCTCGGCGGTGTCGTTCTCGGGCTGCTCGAAGGTCGGCGCTTGGTCGCAGTGCTCTGCGCCGAGCCGGAGCTGGACGGCCTTGCGTCGGCGCTGGCCTCGTCGGCGGCGACGGCGGGACGGCTGCTGGTGGCCGGGGAGTCGAGCGGCCTCGCCGAGCGGATCGGGGCCGAGGGCGCCGTACCCGCCGGCTCCCACCTCGCCGGTGCGATCCGTGCCGAGCAGGCGGATGGGCACGTCGTGGCGCTGGTCGCACATCGCGGCGATGCTGCGCTACGGGCCGCGGACTGCGGGATCGGCGTGCTGCGCGAGGACCAGGACCCCGCTTGGGGAGCCGACCTGCTCTGCGGCCCGGGTCTGGGCGACGTCTGCCGGATCCTGGACTCGTCTGCCGCGGCGCACAGCGTGGCACAGCGAGGCACGCTCGTCGCCCTGTACGGCTCGGTTGCCGCTGCGCTGCTCGCACTGGCGGGTCCACAACGCGGCGCAACCGCTCGGGCACTGGTCGGCGTGAACGGCGCTGCCGCGGCTGGGGTGGCTCTCGGCGCCGTGTCTGCCGCAACGTTGGACCGGCGTCCCGAGCCGTTGCCCGCGGACGGGACGGAGTGGCACGCGTTGACCTCCGAGAGCGCGCTTGCACGCGTCGGCTCCACCACCGAGGGCATCAGCGAGGACGAGGCGCGCCGCCGTCGCCGGACGCACTCGAGCGAGGATCAGCCCGCGGACCTGGACCTCGCTCGGGCCACGGTGGAGGAGCTACGCAACCCTCTGACTCCGATCCTGGCTGCCGGAGCTGGCCTGTCCGGTTTGACCGGTGAGGCCGTCGACGCGCTGCTGGTCGGGTCGGTGCTGGGGCTCAACGCTCTGCTCGGTGGTGCGCAGCGGGTCGGTGCCTCTCGCGCTCTCCGGCGACTGAGAGATGTGACGGCGGGGCGAGTCCGCGTGGTGCGAGATGGAGCCACGAGCGAGACGACCGCAGATTTGCTCGTCCCCGGTGACGTCGTGATGCTGCAGGCGGGTGACACGGTCCCCGCGGACTGCAGGATCCTCGAGGCGGCCGGCCTGGAGATCGACCAGGCCAGCCTCACCGGAGAGTCACAACTTGTCCGCAAGGAGGCGGCTCCCACCGCAGCCGGCAGCGTCGCTGACCGCAGCAGCATGCTCTACGAAGGGAGCGTCGTCGCCGCAGGCCGGGCCAGCGCCGTCGTGGTCGCCGCTGGGATCCAGACCGAGGCGGCACGGGCGGCATTCGCCAGCACCCCCAAGCAGCCCGCGATCGGTGTCCACACCCGCCTGAACCGGCTGACCCGGGCCACCGTTCCGGCTGCACTCGGATCCGGCGCAGCGTTGGTGGGAGTCGGCTTGCTCCGGGGACGTCCGCTGCGCGAGACCCTCGGCACCGGGGTGAGCCTCGCCGTGGCGGCGGTCCCGGAGGGTCTTCCCCTGGTGGCGACCGTGGCGCAGTTGGCCGCGGCGAGGCGCCTCTCCCAACGTCAGGCTCTCGTGCGCAACCCGGCGATGGTCGAGGCGCTCGGCCGCGTCGACGTGTTGTGCTTCGACAAGACAGGGACGTTGACAGAGGGACGTGTCCGGGTCGGTCTGGTCTCGGACGGCGAGGACGAGGAACCGGTCGGCGCACTGACCGAACTCGGCAGCAGGGTGCTGGCCGCAGCCCTTCGCGCCAGCCCGGATCCCACCAGCGGTGAGAGGGCTCATCCGACCGACACGGCGGTGGTCGAGGCCGCCAGACGTGCCTCCGTCCAGGCCGAAGCCGTCGCCGTCGACGACGTACCCTTCGAGTCGGCCCGCGGCTACCACGCGGCGCTTGGAGCCACGACCGAGGGCCACCTGCTGTCCATCAAGGGGGCACCCGAGGCGGTGCTTCCCCTGTGCACCACCTGGACGCGGGACGGACGCACCATCGACCTTGGCGTCCGGCACCTCGCGGAAGTCGAGGCGAAGGTCGACACTCTCGCCCGCCGCGGCTACCGGGTCCTCGCGGTGGCGGAGCGCGCCGCCTCGAGCCGGGCCGACCTCGACGAGGACCGCGTCGAACGCCTGTCGTTCCTCGGCCTGCTTGCTCTCGCCGACCCCGTGCGCGACGAGGCCAAGGAAGCGGTCGCCGCGCTGCGCCGCGCCGGTATCGACATCGTGATGATCACCGGCGACCACCCCACCACGGCTGAGTCCATCGCCGCCGAACTCGACATCCTCAACGGTGGCGCCGTGCTGACCGGCCCTGAGATGGACAGGATCACCGACGATGACCTCGTCGACCGGCTCAGCGGTGTCTCGGTCTTCGCCCGAGTGACCCCGGCGCACAAAGTGCGAATCGTGGCCGCGCTGCAGAAGGCGGGACGCACCGTCGCGATGACCGGGGACGGCACGAACGACGCCGCCGCGATTCGACTTGCCGACGTCGGCGTCGCTTTGGGAGCGCGGAGCACGGACGCTGCACGACAAGCGGCTGACCTGGTGGTCACCGACGACCGCATCGAGACTCTCATCGATGCGATCGTGGAAGGACGATCGATGTGGATCTCCGTGCGTGACGCGGTGTCAGTCCTGGTCGGTGGCAACCTCGGCGAGATCGCCTACTCGCTGGGCAGCGGTCTGGCGTCGAGTCGCGGCTCAGCGCTCAACGCCCGGCAGTTGCTCCTGGTCAACCTGCTCACAGACCTGCTGCCCTCCCTGGCCCTGTCGGTCCGCCCGCCCGCGCACCACGATCCGGAGGCACTCCTCAGCGAGGGACCCGACCGTTCGCTGGCCGGGGCACTTACCCGCGACGTGGCTGTCCGGGCCTTCGCTACAGGTGCCTCTGCCGGCGGCGCCTGGGTGGTCGCACGCAGCACCGGAACGCGCGCGCACGCGAGCACGGTCGGGTTGGTCGCACTCGTCGGCACCCAGCTCGGCCAGACCGCGCTCGTCGGTTGGCGGAGTCCTCTGGTGCTGGCAGGTAGCGCAGCGTCAGCCGGCGTGTTGTCGGCGATCGTGCAGACACCCGGCCTCAGCCACTTCTTCGGCTGCCGTCCACTCGGCCCCCTGGGCTGGTCGACCGCCCTGTCCGCGGCCGCGGCCGGGACGCTCGCATCGTCGGCCTTGCCCCGACTGCTTCCACCCTCCTTCGGGTCCGAGCCTGCAGCTCGCGACCAGCAAGCGGCAGCGGCCGCACGGCACCAACCCGCACAGACGCCGGCACCCACAACCCGGCAAACCCATCTCCAGCCACGAAAGGAACTGATATGAGCCCTAGCCAGCAGCAGAAGACGAAGGCCTCCGTGCCCAAGCCTCGCACCCCTGAGGGCGCCCAAGGCACCGCCACCGAGGAGAAGGCGACCCGCGAGCCCGAGGAGAAGCACGGCGGTCTCACGTTGCCCGTGGTCCACACCAGGATTCCACTACCGAGCTTTCTTCCTCCGGCGAGCAGCACTCGCGGACGCATCCTCTGGTACGGCGGCCTCGGCACGCTCGCCGTCTTCGGTGCGGTGGACTGGCCGGTCGTAGCAGCGATCGCCGCCGGCACCTGGGTCGCCGAGCAGAGCGCCAGAGAACGAGTGCACGAGGAACAGGCCGCCAGCGTTGACGGTGACTGAGCGGGTCGAGGGGATCCGACTACCGGCTTGCTCCACCGAAGCGACGGCGTGGGTCACCGTCGAGCAACCCGAGCTCGCGGGCCTTCCTTATCGCAGCGTTTCGCCGGGCGACTCCTAGCTTGCGCAAGATGCTGCGGACATGAGACCGCACGGTGTTCACCGTCACGAACATCTTCTCGGCGATCTGCTCGGTCGTGAGCAGCTCTTCGAGATGGCCGAGAACCTCGAGCTCCTTCGCAGTGAGCGCGTCGACGACGACGCTGGACTCCGGTCCGGTGGATCTTCCGGTCTCTGAGCCGTCAGCGGGCCCGGGGCGGGCAAGAGTGGCTGTGGACTGGCTCAGCCACTTCTGGTCAGCCAGGAGGCGTGGGTCTGCCATGAGCAGTCGGCGGACCGACGGCCCAGCTTCGCGGAACGGACGGCGCAGTTGTTCTGTTGCCGCAAGCTTCAGTGAGCGGTCGAGTACGACGCGAGCCCTGCCGGGCGATCGACGCCTCGACTCCTGGGCGAACTCGGCCAGTAGTCGCGACACCTGCGCTCCTGGAGGCGACTGTGCGTGGTGCGCCCGCGCCAGTGAACGCTCGACCGCAGGCTCTTGACCCTTTTCCGCGTATGCCGCCGCTGCCACGAGGGCAACCTCAGGATCGTCGTACTCCTCGATTGCGTTCAGCTCCTCGAGGGCGAGTTCCGCACTGCCACTCGCCACGCTGAGCTTCGCGGCTTCGACTGCGCAACCAGTTGGCCATCCACGGGTCTGTCCTAGCCGCGCGCTTGGATGCAGCGTCGAGTCTGGCCAAAGCCGGCTGCAACCGTCCGCCAGTCCTTTCCAGGCCGGCCATGACTGACTCGGCGATGCCGCAAGAGA
Organism: uncultured Actinomycetota bacterium; assembly: GCA_963721165.1. GTDB lineage: Bacteria > Actinomycetota > Actinomycetes > Propionibacteriales > Nocardioidaceae > Nocardioides_C. The sequence continues at coordinate 85,588 of CAVRIE010000018.1, forward strand.
AGCGTTCGCGCTGAGGGCTTCGCGAAGCCATCACAAGTGTGGAGTGCTTTCGTGCAGCGTTGAGGTCGTAGCGCTCGAGTCCGATGCGGGCGAGGGCGGCGTGTGCTGACGAGGGTCGCTCCTCGAGCGGTACGCCCGCGTCCGCCGCCAAGACCAACGACTCAACTGCCGCCCGACTCCCGCGCGCGAGGTAGCCCTCCAACGAGTCGATGAGAGCGACGTGACCGAGACAGTCGGCCCGGAACAACGGGAAGGCCAGGCCGGCGTCGGACTCGGCGGCGCTCAACAGCTCCGTCCTCGCATGCTCGACTTCACCGCAACGAAGCAGAGTGACACCGTGGCTGAACTGCATGAGCGCATACATCTCCGAACCTGGCGAGGTTCGGAAGCTCGGCTGCGCCCACGCCAGTGCTTGTTCCGCTTCCTCAGCGAGGGTTCTTGCCGACCTCGCATCGTCGGCAAAGCAGGCCGAGAGGGCGCCAAGAACGGATATCGACAGAAGGGCGGCGTCCTCCCGTGCGGCATCAGCCGGAGAACTCCGACGTGCTCGCGAAAGTTCGTCCGAGCAAGCAGCCCAGTCCCCGATCACGAGCGCCACGGCGGCTCTGACCACGCACGCTTCCCGGTGTTCGAGGTCCGGTGGGAGCTGACGTCCCAAGTCGCTGAGAGTCCCGCCGGCCCCCTCCAGGAGCAGGCGCCCGATCATCGAATCGTTGACGATCTGTACGGCGACTCGATCCCAGGCCGCGATCGCGGCGAGGTGAGCGATCGACTGGTCCGCAAGGCCGTGACGCTGGAACCAGCCGGCCGCCCTGAGATGTAGCTCGGCCATCACCTGAGGCGATTCACATGCCAGCTGCGCGCGAAGCAGGTCGCGGAAGAAGGGGTAGTAACGGAATGAGTCTGGCTGGTCCGGCAAAGGCTCGATGAAGGCGTTGGACTTCAAGAGCTCAGCGAGAATACGAACGGCTTTGGCACCTGCAAGCTCCTCCACCAATCCGCGGCACAGCACGTCTGGCACACACGTGTCGAGGAGGAAACGCCGGATTTCCGGGGTCTGTACCTCCAGTACCTCGCCGAGCAGGTACTCGTTGATGTCCCCGGCCTGAGCGATCACCGACGCCGTAGACACCTCGATGTCTTCCCTACCAGCGAGAGCGCGTGCAGCAATCCGCAGGCCGGCCACCCAGCCTCTGATGCGCTCGTTCAGGTCGTGGACCGACTCGCGGCTCAGCCGCACCCCATCGCATCTCAGGAGCCGATATGCCTCATCGTCGGTGAACGCCAGGTCATCAACTCTTATTTCGACCATCTGTCGACTGAGCCGGTAGCGGTAGAGAGCCAGTGCCGGGTCGACACGTCCGACGAAGACCACGCACAGGTGGCCGAAAGTGCGTCTCACCAGGAAGTCGATTTCGCTGGCCAGTTCACGCGAGACCAACTCGTATCCGTCCAGGACGAGCGTCCACCGCTTGGGTTTCTCGGTAATCACCTCAGCGAGCTCCATCAGACGCTGCCTGCCCAAGAGATGGTCCGCGGAGACCCCCGTTGGGACGTCTACGCCTAATCGACCCAGGCATTCGAGCAGAAGTCCCCAAAAGGCAGTGTCGCCCTCGTCGAACGTAACCCAGCCGGTCGAAACTGCCTGTGCATCGCTGCGCCGCACCCAATCGGCGACCAGGGTTGTCTTGCCCGTGCCTGCTGGTGCGCTGACCAGGACCAGTGGAACATTGTCTGCTCGTGACAGAAGGTTCATCAGCCGTGGACGTTGCACGTGGGATGCGGGACCTTCCGGGATCCCGAACTTCGCGGCCGCGAGCAGTTCTTGTGCTGTGGATGCGCAGTCGACCGTCGTGTGGCTTTCATCGATGTCCATCCGACCGACCCAGTTCTCCCCCGAGGAGTACGACATGCCAGGACCCGGCCAGCCGTCGGTTCTCGAAATTACCTTCAGGGCGATGCGGCGGCCATGACGAGTTAGGGCGATGATTCGCGGTGACCAACGGCTGGAGTCGGGAGGCTTCCTCCATAGCGGATGAACCCTCGGCTCGGGTTGCCGAATCAATCACCTTGTCAAGGTCGATTGGTGACATCTGCCCGCACTCGACACGGCGGCAGCCCTTGGGGCATTCGGAAGTGGCCGCGCCCAACTCCCCCGGATGGGCTACGTCGTACCGGGGCACAGCACCGGAGCCGTGGCCGCGTCAGGTCCCGGGAACGGGGTTTCGTCAGAACGCCAGGATCATCCTGGCGATGCTGCGCCGCATCTGGGCGGGGACCCGAAGGCGAAGTCGGGCGTCGCTGCGTCGGAACGCCACGAGCTCCTCATAGCGCGGGAGCGGGTCGCGGTCCACACGAGAGGCTTGACCTGTTCCCTCTCGCGTCCAACGCTGAGGACATGCCCAGCGATCCGGTCGACGAGCGTTCATCGCGCCCGGTGCTCACGCTCGGCCGAGTGGATCGGGTCCGGGTGCAGGTGGGCTACCGTGCCCGACCCGACGGCCCGGCGTACCAGCAGTTCCTGCTCGACCTGCCGCTCCCGGAGGCGGGTAGCGCCCGCGACCGGAACGCCTTCGACGAGTCGCGGGTCCTCGAGGCCCTGGAGCCGGTCGTGTACGTCGGTGCCGACGCGCCGCGGCACTACTCCATTCACCAGCACCGGTGGCACACCAGCTGGGGAGTGAGTCCGGGTGCGCTGGACATCGGGCTCCTCGTGACCACCGGGACCCGGACGGCGGCCGTCTCGGAGGCGGCGCTCGACGGCGTGACCCGCGCCTTCCGCGACCTGCTGGAGATGGCCGGTCGACCGACACCGACACCGACACCCCGGGACGCCGCGATCCAGCGGGCACGACGCAGCGCCGCGACGGCGTACGCCCTGGACCCGGACGCGCTGTCGCTCAGCACGGAGGAGCATCACCTTGCCGAGAACTCCTGGACGGTCGGACTGCGCACCACTCGCCGGTGACGAGTACGACGTCGTGGTCGGCCTGGTCGACGGCTACGCCGGGTCGGTCCGGGTGCGACACGACGTGCGGACCGAGGTGTTCGACTCGGTCGGCTCCGAGTGACGCTCCGGATCCGCAGACGCTGCAGCGGTAACTCGCTTGCGCCGGCTGCGGTTTGTCGGAAAAGTCGGGAGCCATGAGCAACATGTGGGTGGACCTCGCCGACGATCCGAGAACCTACGGCAACCCGGAGGGCGAGAAGGCAACGCTGCGGGAGTACCTCGGCAACTACCGGTTGACGCTGGACATGAAGTGCGGCGGCCTCGACGCCGAGCAGCTCGCCCGCCGCTCTGTTCCACCGAGCACCATGAGCCTTCTCGGGCTGATCCGGCACCTGGCCCAGGTGGAGAACCACTGGTTCCAGAGGGTGCTGCAGGGGAAGACCGACCGGCCCCGCCTGTTCAAACGCGACGACGACAAGGACGCGGACTTCAACGGCGCGGTCGCCGACCCCGCGGTCGTCGAGGAGGCGTTCGCTGCGTGGAAGGCGGAGATCGCCGCGGCCGATGAGTGGCTCGACGCGCTCGACCAGGACGATCTCGGGCGGGAGGTGCCGTTCGACGATGACACCGTGAGCGTCCGCGACGTCCTCGTCCACGTGATCGAGGAGTACGCCCGCCACGCCGGCCACGCCGACCTGCTGCGCGAGTGCATCGACGGCCGCACCGGTCAGTGAGCGGACGCGGTCTGGCGGACGTCACTCGGAGAGCTGGAAGTGCCAGATGACGAGTGCCGTCATTCCGGCGCGCGCGGCGTTGGCGGCGTCCGCGACCCAGGGATGCAGCGCCCACACGTCCGGCGGCTCGCTGAGGTCCAGCGGCTCTGGGAGCTCGTCGGGCTCGACCGTCAGGGCGGGTCGCTTGGGCTCCTCGCAGGCGCGGACCACGAACCCGTGCTCGAGCCCGGCTCGCACGTAGTCCCCGGTCGAGTGCCGCCAGTTCGGCATGTAGCCGACGTTGCCCTCGACGTCCCACTCCGGGATCGGGTAGAGCCTCGATCCGATGAAGTGTCCACGGGTGTCGGAGATGACCAGGTGCCCACCCGGCTTGAGCACGCGGGCCGCCTCCGCGAAGAACAGCCCCAGGTCCTCGAGGTGTGACAGCGCGAGCGTGCACACGACGTGGTCCGCGCTGGCGTCCTCGACGGGCAGGGAGGTGTACGACGCCTCCGCGAACTCGGCGCCGGGAACGTTCTCGCGAGCACGCGCCAGCATCCCCGGCGAGAGGTCGAACCCGAGTACGCGATGCCCGCGCTGCACGAGCTCGCGACTCGTCCGGCCGGTCCCGCAGGCGGCATCGATCGTCACTCCCGGCTCGAGCTCGTCCAGCAGGGGGAAGAGGACCCGGTCCTGGAGCGGGAAGGCGCCGTTGATCTCGCCGTCGTAGGTGGCGGCCCAGCCGTCGTAGCCCCGGGCCGTCGGCATGACCGCGACGTCGTGACCGGCTCCGAACTCGTCGGCCCTGTCGAGAAGGTCGCGGATCTCCCGGATCCGGGCCTGCGTGAAGTCCCGGTCGTACTCGCCGGCGAAGGCCCGCAGGAGGGCGACTCCTTCGAGACCGAGCAGGTAGGCCAGCGGGTGCTGGTGGATCGCGTGCAGCTCAGAAGACGCAGACATACGAAGAGAGAACCTTCCATGATGTGAGGTGAGCGGATTTCACGTTGACGGCACACCCAGCAACCGCCGCGGGCAGGTGCACCAGCACGCAGCAGTCGGGGCCGTCGGGGTCTCACACCATGGCGAGAAGGTTAGGCGACGAGCCGGACACGTCAAGCAAATTGCGGCCTTCGCCAGGTCTGCGCTTGCAGAGGCTGGGTCGAGGACGCCGGCGACCTGCTCGGACAGCGGATGGCAAGCGCCGTCGCGATGAGTCCGGCGCCCCTGGGCGGTCGTAAGGGGGCAAGATCAGAGGGCATCACCGAAAGGAATGGAGAGTCCGATGGCCATGATCACGGCCAGCCTTTTCACGGCGCTCGACGGCGTTGTCGACCCCGGCGTCGGCAACTGGCACTTCCCGTACTTCAACGAGGAGATGGGCGAGGCCGTGGACGGTACGCACGACGCCGACGTCATGCTCTTCGGCCGTGTGACCTACGACAGCTTCGCCGGCGCCTGGCCGGAACGGGAGGCTGCCGGCGAGGAGGACGCGCTGTTCGCCAAGCGGCTGGGCGACATGCGCAAGATCGTCGCGTCACGTAGCCGCCTGGAGTTCGGCTGGCGCAACTCGGAGCAGCTGCAGGGCGACCTCGTCGAGGCCGTGACGGAGCTGAAGAACGACCCGGGGATCCGGCGCGTCGCACTGAGCGGATCGGTCTCGGTGGTGCGGCAGCTGCTCGACGCCGGTCTGCTCGACGAGCTGCATCTGTTCGTGCACCCGGCGACCGCCGGGTCCGGGCTGAGGCTCTTCGAGGACGGTGGGCCCGCTCGACACCTCAGGCTGATCTCGGCACGGCCGTTCCAGACGGGTGTGGTGTACCTGGTGTACGGGCCGGACCCCAACCCGCCAACCGGTTCCTACGAGCAGGCGAAGAGGGACCTGCCGCAGGAATGAGTTCGAAGAGGGGACGGTCGATTCTCCATCGGCGCAGGTGATGGCACTGTGGGTGATGTGGCACGGAGCCTTGCACCTCCCGTAGCCGCGCCGGACCGGATGACCGAGGCGGAGTTCCGCTCGCTCCGCGGGCGGCTGCGGAGCAGTCTGCCGTGGGGACCGGAGGACCGGATGGGGGCGCTGAACTACATCACCCCCGTCGAGCGAGTCGCTGCGGCCGGTGAGGTCAGGCTCGGCCGCGCCGTATCCCTGGGTGCGCCGGTGGAGGGCTGGGTGACGCGCGACAACCCCGACCCCGCCCGCCACCAGATGAAGGGCCCGCTGGGTGCGGAGGCGGGGACCGGGCTGTCGTTCAGCATGGACCGGATCCTGATGAACATCCACGGCAACGCGGACAGCCATCTCGACGCGCTGTGTCACGTGATCTTCGACGGCGAGCTGTACAACGGGGTGGCCGCTGACACCGTCGGCGAGGGCGGAGCGGCAGAGTTGTCGATCGGGCTCGCTGCAGACGGCATCGTGGGCCGCGGGGTGCTGCTCGACGTACCCCGCTCGCGCGGGGTGCCGTGGCTGGAGCCCGGGGACTGCGTCACCACCGACGACCTGCTCAGCGCAGAGCGGGACCAGGGCGTCCACCTGGGCCGCGGAGACATCGCGCTCGTCCGGGTGGGGCACCGCCAGCGGCGGACAGAGCTCGGCCCCTGGGACGTGGCAGCCCGCCGGGCCGGGCTGCACCCGAGCACGTTGCCGCTGCTCGCCGACCGGCAGGTGGCTGCCCTGGGCAGTGACGGGAACAGCGACACCGCACCGAGCCTGACCGACGGGGTGGCATTCCCGGTGCATGTGCTGGCCATCAACGCGCTGGGCCTGATGCTGATGGACTATCTGCAGTTCGCGGACCTGGCGTCCGCGTGCGAGGAAGCGGGGCGCTGGTCGTTCCTGTGCGTCATCGCGCCGCTTCGCCTTCCCACCGGCACCGGGTCACCGGTAAACCCCATCGCGGTGCTCTGAGTCTGCTCGAGTCCTCTCCGCGGTCGGACCGGACCCTGCCGGTGTTATTCATCCGCGGGGGACGATGCGCCCCCGGATTGCCGGTGTTGTCGTGGAGGCTCTGGCGGCAGGGAGGAGACTCGCATGTCATCGGACCGGCTCGGCGCGTTGGTGATCTTCGGGGCGACGGGTGACCTGGCCAAGCTGGAGACGTTTCCGGCGCTGGTCGGCCTCGTGTCGCGCGACGTTCTGGATGTCCCTGTGGTGGGCGTCGCGAAGAGCGGCTGGGGACTTGCGGAGTTCCGTAACTACGCCGCCGACTCGTTGCGGCTCAACCACATCGACCCGGCAAGCGACCCGGCGAAGCGGATGCTCGACCTGCTGGAGTACGTCGACGGCGACCTGACGGCCGACTCGACCTATCAGGCCTTGGCCGAGCTGCTCCCCCGCGGCGCGCCGACGTTGTTCTACTTGGAGGTGCCGCCGCCGCTGTTCGGCACGATCGCGCAGGGCATCCAGCGGGCGGGGCTGGCCGGCGGTGCCCGGATCATGGTCGAGAAGCCGTTCGGCACGGACCTGGCCAGCGCCCAGGCTCTGAACGAGACGATGCACGCGGTCTTCCCGGAGGAGTCGATCTACCGGGTCGACCACTGGCTCGGCCTGGAGCCGGTCGAGAACGTGCTGGTCGCCCGTTTCGCCAACAGCGTTCTCGAACCGCTGCTGAACCGGACCCACGTGGAGAGCATCCAGATCACCATGGCCGAGGCGTTCGACGTCTCCGATCGTGGCGCGTTCTACGACCGGACGGGCGCGATCCGGGACGTGGTGCAGAACCACATGCTCCAGGTGCTTGCCACGTGCCTGATCGATCCTCCGCCGGCTGGCCACCTGGAGGGCCTCAGGGACGGGCGGGCCAGCATCGCCAAGGCGATCCGCCCGCTTGGCGCCCGACCATGTCGTCCGGGGCCAGTACGAGGGGTACCACGAGGTGGCCGGCGTGGCTGCGGGCTCGACGACCGAGACTTTCGTGGCCCTGCGGCTCGCCGTGGACACCTGGCGGTGGGAGGGCGTGCCGGTGTTCATCCGGGCCGGGAAGTGCATGCCCGTGACGGCCACCGAGGTGACCCTGCGGTTCCGGCGTCCACCGCAGAACGTGTTCGACCTCGACCCGTTCGAGCCACTGAACACGCTGCGGTTCCGGGTCTGGCCGGAGACCGAGATCGGTCTCCTGCTGGCCGGCAAGAAGCCCGGCGCCACGATGGGGATCGAGCCCCACGAGCTGGTCTTCGCCGAGCGCGCAGGCTCCGACATGCGTCCGTACGACCGGCTGATCGGCGCCGCGCTGGACGGCGAGCGATGGCTGTTCGCCCGCCAGGACACCGTCGAGGCTGCCTGGCGCGTCGTGGACCCGGCCCTGGGTGACGTCGTGCCCGCCACCACCTACGCCCGGGGGACGTGGCCGGCGGAGGCGGACCGCCTGCTCGACCCCGGGGACCGTTGGCACAACCCCCGATGAGCGGGAGGCCTCATGGCGGACGACCAGCACTATGACGTGATCATCATCGGCACCGGCGCCGGGGGCGGGACCCTTGGGCACCGGCTCGCGACGGGCGGGGCGCGGGTGCTCTGGCTGGAACGGGGGTCCTTCCTTCCCCGGGAGCTCGAGAACTGGGACACCAAGGCGGTCTTCGTGCGCGGCAGGTACCTCGCGCGGGAGATGTGGTACGACCAGCACGGCAACGAGTTCCAGCCGGAGGTCAACTACTACGTCGGGGGCAACACCAAGTTCTACGGCGCGGCCCTGTTCCGCCTCCGCCCCGAGGACTTCGGCGAGATCCGGCACCACGGCGGCATCTCGCCTGCCTGGCCCATCTCGTACGACGACCTCGAGCCCTACTACACCCAGGCCGAGCACCTCTACCTGGTGCACGGACGGCACGGGGAGGACCCCACCGAGGGCCCGACGAGTGCGCAGTACGCCTTCCCTCCTGTGTCGCACGAGCCGCGGATCCAGCAGATCAGCGACGACCTCGAGAAGAAGGGGCTGCATCCGTTCCACTTGCCGATCGGCGTCAACCTGCACGAGGACTCGCCCGGTCAGGCGAACCGGAAAAGCGTGTGCATTCGCTGCAGCCGCGTCGACGGCTTCCCGTGTCTGGTCAACGGGAAGTCCGACGCGCAGGTGATCTGCGTCGATCCTGTGCTGGAGCGGGAGAACGTCACGCTGGTCACCGAACGCCAACGTTCGACGACTCGAGACCGACCCGTCGGGGCACTCCGTGACCGGTGTCGTGACGGAGCTGGGCGACGGGTCTGTCACGAGGTTCACCGGTGACATCGTCGTCGTTGCCTGCGGAGCGGTGAACTCTGCCGCACTCCTCCTCAGGTCGGCCGGCGACGGTCATCCGGACGGGCTCGCGAACAGCTCCGGTGTCGTCGGACGCCACTACATGCGGCACAACAACCTCGCCCTGATGGCGGTCTCCGCCGAGCCGAACCCGACCCGGTTCCAGAAGACACTTGCCGTCAACGACTGGTACCTGGGCGCAGACGACTGGGACTACCCCCTCGGCGGGATCCAGATGCTGGGCAAGTCCGACGAGGCCATGATCCACGCCGAGGCGCCGCGCTGGGCCGGACGACTCTCTCCCGACCTCCCGTTCGAGGTGCTGGCACATCACGCGGTGGACTTCTGGCTCTGCGGTGAGGATCTGCCTCAGCCCGGGAACCGCGTCACCGTCGACAAGGAGGGCGCGATCCACCTCGACCTCGACGAGAAGAACAACATCGAGGGCGTCAGGCGGCTGCGGCACAAGCTCGACGACATGCTCAGCGACCTCGGCCTGCACCGACACCACCTGCTCGAGCACAGCCTCTACCTGCACAAGACGATGCCGATCGGGGCCACCGCGCACCAGGCAGGCACGGTGCGGTTCGGGACCGACCCCGCGAGCAGCGCACTGGACACGAACTGCAAGGCGCACGACCTGGACAACCTCTATGTCGTCGACACGAGCTTCTTCCCGAGCATCGGGGCAGTGAACCCGTCGCTGACCGCCATCGCCAACGCGCTGCGGGTGGGTGACCACCTGCTCGAACGACTCCGATGAGCGCACCCGCCGGGCTGGCCGACCACATCACGCCGCGGCGCGTGGTGATCGTCGGGGGCGGCTTCGCCGGCTTGTTCGCCGCACGATCTCTCCGACACCTCCCTGTGCAGGTGACCGTCGTCGACCGCGCGGCGCACCACCTGTTCCAGCCCCTGCTGTACCAGTGCGCGACCGGCATCCTGTCCGAGGGGCAGATCGCCGTGCCACTGCGCGGCGTGCTGCGCCGCTACGAGAACGTCGACTGCGTTCTCGCCGAGGTGACCGACTTCGACGTCGCGGCGCGGCGCGTGATCGGGCTGCGGCCGACCGGCCGCCCGATCGAGATCCCGTACGACGACCTGATCGTCGGCGCCGGGATGCAGCAGTCCTACTTCGGTCACGACGAGTTCGCCCGCTTCGCGCCCGGCATGAAGACCCTGAGCGACGCCCTCACCATCCGGCGCAGGGTCTTCGGCGCGTTCGAGATGGCCTCCACCGCGACCGACCCTGCGGAGCGTCGGCGCTGGCTGACCTTCGCCCTCGTCGGCGCGGGGCCGACCGGGGTCGAGCTCGCCGGCCAGATCCACGAGGTCGCGACCCTCACGCTGCGGAACGAGTACCGGCAGTTCGACCCGAACGAGACAACGGTGCTGCTCTTCGACGGCGGCAAGGAACCTCTGGCTCCCTTCGGGCCGAAGCTCGCTGCCCGCGCGGCGAAGTCGTTGACCGGGATGGGGGTCGAGCTGCACATGGGCTCGATCGTGACCACGGTCGATGCCCTTGGTCTGGAGGTCAAGGGGCCCGATGGCACGACCCAGCGGTACGACGCGGGCACCGTGCTGTGGACCGCCGGCGTGGCCGCTCCGGCCGTTGCCAACCAGCTTGCGAAACGGACGGGCGCGCAGCAGGACCGGGCGGGGCGCCTCGAGGTCCAGCCCGACCTGACGCTGCCCGGATACCCGGAGATCTCCGTGGTCGGCGACGTGATGAGCCTGGGACACCTTCCCGGCGTCGCGGAGGTCGCGATGCAGAGCGGGTTCTACGCCGGCCGCCGGATCAGGCGCCAGGTCGAGCAGCGCGTCGACAAGCAGAAGCCGTTCCGCTACCACGACCTGGGATCGGCCGCCTACATCTCGCGATTCCGGGCCGTCGTCTCGGTCGGCCCGTTCCGCGCCAGCGGCCTCATCGGGTGGCTGGCCTGGCTGGGCATCCACCTCGCGTTCCTCACCACCTTCCGGAACCGGCTGGGAGCCGTCCTGACCTGGGCCATCGCCTTCAGCCGGGAGACACGCCGCGAGCGCGCCGTGACCATGACGCAGATCGTGCCCGGGCAGGACCTCTACCACCCTCAGCCGGATCTCTCCGCCCGTGAACGGACCCGGTCATGAACCTCGACTACGTCCTCGCGGAGGGTCCGTCGCAGCTGCTGCCCGCGCGCGAGCAGATGGCGTTCACCCTGATGGTGCACGTGATCCTGGTCCCGTTCGGCGTCGCCCTGCCGTTCATCACGCTGGTGATGAACTACCTCGGTCTGCGTCGCGGCGACGCCGTTGCGATGCAGCTGGCCAGGCGCTGGTCCACCGTGATGGCGATCCAGTTCGCCGTCGGTGCCGTCACCGGCACCGTGATCAGCTTCGAGTTCGGCCTGCTCTGGCCAGGGCTGATGGGGAAATGGGGCGACGTGATCGGCATCGCCTTCGGCGTGGAAGGCTGGGCCTTCTTCCTCGAGGCGATCCTGATCGCCATCTACATCTACGGCTGGAAGCGGATGAGTCCGCGGGCCCACTTCCTCGTCGGTCTTCCGCTTCCGGTCATCGCGCTGGTCGGCGCCTTCTCCATCCTGTCGGTGAACGCCTGGATGAACACGCCCCAGGGCTTCACGCTCGACAGTCAAGGCAACCCGACCGCCGTCGACGTCGGCGAAGGTGATCTTCACACCGATCGTCCGGCGCAGTTCCTGCACATGATCGGGGCGGCCTACATGACGGCGGGGTTCGTGGTCGCCAGTGTGTACGCCGTCGGGTGGCTGCGCGGCCGACGGGATCGCTACCACCGGCTGGGTTTCCTGGTGCCTTTCACGGTGGCCGCCCTTGTCACCCCGCTGCAGTTCATGATCGGCGACACGCTCGCCCGCGACGTGTACCAGCACCAGCCCGTGAAGTTCGCCGCGATCGAGATCGTGTGGAAGACCGGGGCAGACCAGCCGGAGTACCTCTACGGACGGCTGCAACCGGACGGGACCGTCGACGGCGGCATCAAGATCCCCGGTCTCGACTCCTTCCTGGCCGGCATGAGCCGGGACACCGTCGTCCAGGGGCTCTCCGAGACACCCGCGAGCGATCGCGCGAGCATCGAAGAGGCCAACATCGCCCACTTCGCGTTCGACACCATGGTCGGGATCGCCACGCTGCTCATGGGCCTGGCGTTCTGGTACGGCCTGGCCTGGGTGCGGCGACGAGACATTCCCCGATCCCGCTGGTTCTACCGATGCGCGGCCCTGGCCGGAGTGGCCTCGTTGGTCGCTCTCGAGGCCGGCTGGGTCACCGCCGAGGTGGGCCGGCAACCGTGGGTCGTCTACGAGCAGATGCGCGTGTCCCAAGCCGTGACGGACATCAGCGCGGGCCCCATCTGGACCTCGTTCGCGATCATCGTCGTTGTCTATGCCCTGGTCGCGTGGGCGATGCTGGGGCTCCTGCTGCGGATGAAGATCCGCTGGCGGCACGAGGACGCGGAGCTGGCCAGGGCCGGCCGCGTCGCGGGTGACATCCCGCCGCAGCGGCGCGCTGAGCCCCGAGAAACGGTGAAGCCATGAGCAGCACGGATCTTGTCGCGATCGTCCTCCTGCTGCTGATCGCCGCGTACGGCTGCGGCGGCGGCGCCGACTTCGGTGCCGGGATCTGGGATCTGCTGGCGGGCGACAAGTACCGCGGCGCCCGCCCCCGGGAGCTTGTCGACTACGCGCTGGCTCCCGTGTGGGAGGCGAACAACGTCTGGCTGGTGTTCGTGCTCGTCGTGACGTGGACGGGCTTCCCACCGGTCTTCGAGGCGGTGATGTCGACCACCTGGGTCGCCCTCGTCATCGCCGCTCTCGGGTTGGTGCTGCGTGGCGCGGCTTTCGCCATACGCAAGCCCAGTGTCAGTGTCCGCCGCCGGCGCCGCCTCGGCGTCGTATTCGGCGTTGCGTCGGTGCTGACCCCGTACTTCCTCGCGTCAGCGACTCGGTGGCGTTGCCTCCGGCCGCGTCCCGCCTGGCAACCGGCAGGGGGACCCGATCACGTCGTGGCTCAACCCCACTTCGGTGCTGTTCGGCCTGGTGGCGCTGACGGCGGCCGCATTCCTCGCGGCGGCGTTCCTCGTCTCGGATGCCCGCCGCTTCGGGGCGCCGGACCTGGAGACCTACTTCCGCCGGCGTTCGGTCGCGTCGGCCGGGCTGCTGGTGCTCATCATGGGCGTCGGCCTGATCGTGGTGCACGCAGGACGCCGCCAGACTCTACGACGGACTGACCTCGGGCTGGGGCCTGGTCTTCGCGCGTCGTCGCCGTCGTCGCGATCATCGCTGACGGCGCTGCTGCTGAGCCGGACGGATCCTGCGCGGGACCCGACTGACCGCCATCGCCGCGGTCGCCTCGCTGGTGCTCGCCTGGGGGTTCGCGCAACGCCCCTACGCTCTGCCCACGACGCTCACGATCGACCAGGCGGCAGGGGACCCCGACACGATGCGCTGGCTGGTCGTCGTGACCGTCGTCGCCGTGCTGCTGGTCGGCCCGGCCCTGGCGCTGCTCTACCGGCTCGACGCGACCGAACGGCTCGCGGCCGACCACGACGAGGACCTCACCGAGGCGCCGACGTCTGCGCATTCATGATGGCGCCGGTTGCTGCGGTCCTCGGCGAGGCAGCGGTTACCCAAGCGCCCCCGCTGCTGCGTGACCGCGAGGCCGGCAGTGGACTGATTTCGATCGAGGACTATTCGCGCTCGATCCTGCGCAGCCCATGCGTGGGCGTCCACCACTCGACGACGAGTTTCGTGGCCCCCTCGTTGAGGTGGGTGTGCACGACCTCAGCGATGTCGGCGTGGAAGAGGTCTCCATCGGGTCCCTCTGTGGTCGGCCCGGCGTAGATCGCCCGCCCGGAGATCTTCGCCTCGCCCGGCCACTTCGCCTCCTGACCTTCGACCGGGTCGACCGTGGCGCTGTGCAGGGCGAACCGCGGATCCCGACGCAGATCCGCGCCCTTGCGCGCGTTCGGCATCGAGCCGAAGGCCAGCTCGCCGTCCTCGAAGGCCGCCTCGATCCCGGAGATCCGCGGCGACCCGTCGGCTCGCAAGGTGGCAATCGTCTTGTGCCTGTGCGCATCGAACAACCCCCGCACGCGCTGCGCAAAACCCGGCTCGGCCTGCTCGACGTCTTGCCACGTCGTCATGCGCCCACTATCGCACCGGCGACCGACGAGGGGTGCTCGTCGGCGAAGGAGAACCGCTTAGACCCTGAGTTTCCCTGAGTTCGGTGTACCGACACAGAACGCAAACAGACGACCTGTTCTTACGAGCGTCGGCAGGAACTGGTTTCGCTAGCACTGGTTGACGATTCCCACGTGAAACGTGCGAACCGCGAGCGGTGACGGGGCCTAGTTTCGGCGGCTGTACGGCCAAAATGAGTCCACGCTTGGGGGCTTGCTGGCCCTCGGCTAGTGGGTCACTTCTGGGCGCCCAGATTGGGTGGCGCGGTGGAGGCGACGCCGCAACAGCAGCCAGTGAAGGATCCAGAGGTTCGCAACCGCGACGCCGGCGAACATCAAGGTGTACACCAGGGTGACAGGCCACATCGGGCCGCCGCTGTCAGCGTTGGTGATGTTCCAGATCGCTGCGCCCAGGACGTAGATGACTGGCAGGGCCGGAACGAGTGCTGGAAGTGTGAGCAGCATTGCTGCGCCTTCGGCGCTCCAGGTGAAGGTGGCGTTTCGGTCGGAGAATGCGCTTGCTGCCAGCGCCGCCACGACGCCGACGTACAGCAAACCGGCAACTCGCCACGCCCCTGGAGTCACAACGCAAAGCTAGCCGCGCAAACGGCCTCGTGGATCGGGTCGGCGGCTCGGAGGTGAGCGGGGTTGCGGGCCGCGACAGGCAGCATTCCGTCGGTATGTATGGTTCTGGCCATGCCTCAAGACGAGCTCGACCCCGGCGCCAGCACGCAGATGTTCCAGGCATTCGTCGATCGGCCAGAGCCCGAGGCGGCACGGTCGGGCTGGATGTGGGCAGCCTTCGCGGTCGCCGCTCTGGTGATCGTGTTGGTGCCCGCCTGGCTCGTGCTGGCCGGCTAGGACTTCACGCAT